>CAWIDI010000008.1:0-16098 GCA_963834915.1 uncultured Chloroflexia bacterium | reverse complement strand
GTGCTGGTCGACGTCCGCGAGCCGGTCGAGTTCGTCCAGGTCCGCGCGCCCGACGTGCTGCACATCCCGATGTCGGCGTTCGCGGGGCGGGTCGCCGACCTGCCGACCGACCGGCCGCTGCTGCTGATCTGCCATCTCGGCGGCCGGTCCGCGGCCGCGGCCGGCTTCCTGATCCGTGCCGGGCGAACGGACGTGACCAACGTCGCGGGCGGCATGGACGCCTGGGAGCGGGCCGGCCTGCCGGTCAGGCGCGGGCCGTTGGCGGCCGGCGAGGGCGAGCTCCCGGGCTGATGCGCTCCCCGGCTGACGGGCCGGGCGCCTCCAGCGCCCCGGCGGGGCTCAGCGCCGGCGGACGACCTTGGCGATCAGCTCGCGGGCGCGCGCCTTGTGCGCGAAGGCCCAGCCGATCAGCATCAGGATGATGAAGTCCAGGGTCCCCGCGCCGGCCGCGTTCAGGTAGCCCAGCTGCTGGCCGATCTCGCCCTGGATGGTCAGACCGGGAACCGTCGCCCCGACCAGGCCGAGCCGGAAGAACGGCGCCTGTGGCGCGGTGTTCGCCCGGACGCTCGCCGCGACCACGCCGGCATCCGTCGTCCGCCCCGACGATGATCGCGTCCGGACCGGAGACGACCGGGGCGCCACCGGCGAGCCCGACCGGGAGATCACTGACGTCGAGGTGCTTCCACTCCGTGATCAGCCCGTCGTTGGTCGGCGTCGCCCAGTAGACCTCGCGGCGCAGCGCGGACCCGTCCGTGCCGCCAGCCACGTACATCGCCCCGTTGACGGCCCAGTCGGCGCCGCCCGAGCGCTGGCCGGGGAGGTTCCAGGTCGCGTCGGACTTCCACTCGACGACCTTGCCCGCGTCGGGTTCACGGGGAGGCCCGGCAGCCGCCGCCTTCGAGATCGTGCCGCGCTGGACGGTCGCGACCGGGCCGGCGGCGTCGCTGCCGCCGTACAGCCAGATGTAGTCGCCGACGACGGCCGCGGTGGCATCGGTCTGCGGCGTGCCGAGCGCCTTCTCCTCCGCCCACTTCTGCAGCACGCCCTGCGTGTTGAACAGCGACTTGAAGGTCGTGCCGACCGGGCCCGTTCGCGTTCGGCCGCCGATCAGCAGCATCCCGTCCGCGGTCGTGATCGCCGCGGCCGCGGCCCGCGCGCGAGGCTCGGGCAGCTCGAGGTCGTCGGCCGTCGTCCACTCGCCGAGCTCGCCGGTCGGCCGTCCGGGGTGAGGACGAAGACGGTCGTGGTCGGCGCGCCGTCGGCGTCCTTGCCGCCCAGGACGTAGATGCTGCCGGCGACGAACGCGACGGCCGCATCGGTCGCGCGGCTCGGGGAGCGCCGGACCGTGCGTCCCACGCGTCGAAGTTGCCGGTCCCGACCGTCTTGGCGACGTAGACCGTCGACTGGGCGGTCGTGCCGTCGGTGCCGCCGATGTAGCAGGATCGCGTCCCGACCTGGACCACGGCCCCGTCGGTGCGCGGCGCGGGCAGGTCGAGCTCCTTCGGCGACGCGTCCCACGGGACCACGGCCCCGACGGGCGCCGGGCACGGGCAGCGTCTTGTTCTCGGGCGGGCAGAGGTTGATCGGCGACCAGGCCAGGACGCCGAGGTCGACGGTGCGCGAGACCGTGAGGTAGTAGGCCCGGTCGGGGATGTAGCCCAGGATCAGGATGATGAAGACGAGCCAGCCGAAGGCCTTGGCCGTCGCCCACGCCCCAGCCATCCGCGTCGAGCAGCCCGAACAGGGCCCGCTTGCGCGGAACGGTCGTCCCGGGTGTCGAGCGCCGCTTGGGCCATCGTCCTCCATCCTCGACCGCCGACCGTCCCCGGCCGGTGGTCAGCTCACTTGACCGTCAGGTTCCCGGTCATGTTGGGGTGCACGATGCAGTGGAAGGTGTACGTCCCGGCGGCGAGCGCGGGCACGTCGTAGGTCTTGTGTCGCGACGCCCGGGAAGATGTCGCCCTTGAACACCTCGGCGCCCGGAGGCGTCCTTGATCTCGATGTTGTGCTGGGTCCCGGCGTCCTCGTTGTCGAAGTCGATCTGGAACGGCCGTGTTCGGCCGGGGCGGTCACGTCGGCGGTCGTGAAGGCGATGCCCTGGGCGACGATCGAGATGGGCGGCTCGGCGCCGCCGAGGCGCTCGCCGACGGCGCGGCGAGCCGACGGCGCGGCGAGGCCGAGCGCCCGGGGAGCCGGAGGCGCCGGCGCGGCCGACGGCGTCGCGAACTCGCTCTTCCAGCAGGCCGGGATACGGCGTCGCATCCGGGGCCGGCTTGTAGTTCGGATCGACGCCAGCCGGTGAACGTCTTGACCTTGCCGGTCAGCGGGTCCGTTGACCGGGCTCCCGAGCTCTGGGTCGCGGACCGTGTAGGTCTCGGTCGTTGGTGGCGCGGATGAACGCGATCAGGTCGTCGATCTGGATGTAGTTGAGCGGCCCGGGCGGGTGGCCCTGGTTCGACCAGACCGGCATGAGCGAGTTCGGGTTGCCGCAGACGTAGCGGCCGCCCGTCGAGATCACGTTGTTGAGGTAGTTCGACGTCGAGGTGGGCGAACAGCTTGTCCTGGCGGTTCAGGGTCGGACCGATGCCGCCCTCGCCGTTCGCGCCGTGGCAGCGCGCGCAGTTGGCCTCGAAGAGGTTGTAGCCCCGCTCGACCGCGGTGACCTGCTGGGCGTTGAGCTCGGCGTCGAGACGCGGCTCGGTGACCCCGAGCGGCCCGCCGACCTCGTAGAACCAGTAGACGGCGATGAACAGGACCACCACGACGACGGTCAGGAAGCCGACCCAGCGCGCGTTCGAGGACTGGCGGACGACCTGCGCCGCCCGCTCCGGCGAGAGCTCGTCGGCCAGCACCGAGGGCGACGCCGAGAAGCGCTCGACCGGCGCCGGCTCGGCCGGCGGGCGCGGCGACGGGCAGATTCTGCCCGGGCTCGCGCTCGGGGCGTGTCGCTCATCGCGCTCCATCGGTGCGGTCGAGCGGCGGATCACGCATCAGATGCACCCGGTCGGCGTCCGCGGCGGGATCAGCCCCGGCTGACCGAGGGCGACGGGCAGCGGCCCGAGGGTGATCTTGCCGGTGTTGATGGTCAGGACGCCCTGGCGTCCACCGTGATCGAGAAGCGGTCCATGCTCCGCGGCGCCGGCCCGAACTGCGCGCCGTCGGCCTTGATGCCGAGGCGGTCGTAGCGCGAGCCGTGGCACGGGCACTCGAACCAGAAGTTCTTGAGGCACGGGTTGGGCTTGCAGCCGAGGTGCGGGCAGCGCTGGTAGAGCGCGCGGACGTTGAGCGCCTCCCCGTCACCGGTCGTGTCCTCGCCCGGCAGGAACTGCTGCTGGCCGGGGTCGTACAGGATCACGAACGCGCGCGCCTCCGGGTAGTAGGCCGGGAACCCCTGCTCGATCGGGAGGGAGGCGTTCTGGAGCTTGATGGTGTCGAGCGTCGCCGATCTCGAGCGGCGCGCCGAAGCCGCCGGTGAGGTTCGGCCACAGGAACGCGATGGTCCCGGCGAGGACCTCGACCATCCACAGGCCGAGCCCGGCACCGATCGCGCCGCGCATCAGCTGCCGGCGCGACAGCCCCTGCACCTGCTGCTACCGCAGCGACTTGATCGCCTCCTTGGTCAGGGCGGCGGGCTTGTCGATCGGTTCGACGTGGTAGTTGCTCATCGGGCGTGGATCCTTCGCGCGGGCATCACAGGGCGAAATGGACGCCGGGGGCTGGTCACGAACGGGATGACGAAGGTGTAGCCGGGGCCGCGGAAGAAGATCCCGACGAAGGTGAGGATCAGGCCGAGGATGCAGAACAGCGTGAACAGCATGACCGCGGTCTTCCGCTGGGACGGCCGGATGGCCAGGATGTCGCCGCGGTCGATGTACGGGATGAGCGCGGCCCCGACGAGCACGAAGGTCGGCACCAGCACGCCCGCGACCGTCGGGTGGAAGTAGGCCAGCAGCTCCTGCAGCCCGAGGAAGTACCACGGCGCCTTGGCCACCGCCGGGGTGACGTTGCCGTTGGCCAGCTCCTCGAGGGGGCGTTGATGAACAGGCCCATCAGCAGCAGGAAGATGCTCATCATCCCGGCGGCCAGGAACTCGATCGAGAGCAGGTGCGGCCAGGTCATGACCGTGTCGTCCGGTTCCTTCTGGACGCGGACGACGGCGTCCTGCTTGACCAGGGCGAGCAGCCGGTACGGCCGCGCCGACATCGGGACGCGCTGCTTGTCGATCTCGGTCCGCCGGGTCGGGTCGACCGGCAGCACACTCCGCCGCTCGGTCTCAGGCGGCGTACTTCGACGTCAGACATCAGTCAGCGGCCCGCGATGATCCCGACCGTCCTTGCGGATGCGCCAGAAGTGGACCGCAAGGAAGATCGCCACGATGAGGGGCAGGAACATGATGTGGACCACGTAGAAGCGCAGCAGCGTGTTCTGGCCGACCTCCAGGCCGCCCAGGAGCAGGCGGTTGACCGGCGTGTTGAACAGCGGCGCGTAGCCGCCCATGTTCGTGCCGATCGTGATGGCCCAGAACGCGATCTGGTCCCACGGCAGCAGGTAGCCGGTGAAGCTGAGCATGATCGTGCAGAACAGCAGGATCACGCCGACCACCCAGTTGAACTCACGCGGCGGCTTGTAGGCCCCGTGGTAGAAGACCCGCATCATGTGCAGGAAGACGAAGAAGACCATCAGGTGGGCGGCCCACCGATGGATGTTCCGGGTCAGCAGCCCGAACGTGACCGAGCTCTGGATGTTCAGGATGTCCGTGTAGGCCTGGTTCGCCGACGGCACGTAGAAGAACATCAGGTAGACGCCGGTGATCGTCAGCACGAGGAACAGGAAGAAGGACAGCCCGCCCAGGCAGAACGTGTAGGCGAACTTGACCGCGTGCTGGCGGACGCGGACCGGATGGATGTGCAGGAAGACGTTGTTCATGACCGCGTACGCACGCGAACGCTCGTCGCGCGGGTACGGCTGGCGGAACAGCGACCGCCATACGGGGCTCCGGCGGATGGTCTGGTCCACCCGCTCGAGGAAACTCACCGGGCTCCTCCTGCGACGCCGGGGGTGCCGGCGAGTTGCGCGTCACGGTAGGACTCCTTGTAGAGCCGACCGTCGGTCGAGACCTCCTGCAGTTCGAACCGCTCCATCGTAATGGCGTCGAACGGGCAACGCTTGACGCACAAGGCGCAGCGGATGCAGCGCTCCTCGTCGAGGATCATCGCCCCGCCCTGATCCCAGCCGTACGCCTCCTCGAGCTCGGGCAGGAGGCCCTCGGACTTGAGCGTGTTGACGTCGACCATGTGGATGACGCCCTCGGGGCAGACGTCCGCGCAGGCCCCGCACAGGACGCAGCGGAACGGGTCGAACCAGATGTTGTAGTTGCACATCAGGCAGCGCGTCGACTCGGCCACGGCGGCCGTGGCGTCATAGCCCAGCTCGACCGGCGTGTTGAAGTTGACGACCGGCTCGGTCGACGGCATGCGCGCCTGGAGCGGCACCATCGGGATGTGCTGGCGCGGCAGGACGTCGTAGAACTCGGGCATCTCGTGGCGCCACGAGCTGGTGATCTTGACGTTGGCGTCGACCGTGACGTCCGTCCGCCCGGCGAGGTAGCGGTCGATCGCGTAGGCGCACTTCTTGCCGTGCCCGGCCGCCTCGATCAGCGTCGTCGGGCCGGTCACGAAGTCACCACAGGCGAAGACGCCCTTGACGTTCGAGGCGTAGGTCGCCGGGTCCACCTTGACCCGGCCGCGGTTGATCTCGAACTTGGCCTCGACCGGCAGGAACGTCAGGTCCGCCGCCTGCGAGACCGCGGGGATCACCGTCTGGGCCGGGATGACGAACTCGGAGCCCTCGATCGGCACCGGCGAGCGCCGGCCCGAGGCGTCCGGCTCGCCGAGGCGGTTGCGGATGAACTTGACGCCGGTGACCTTGCCGTCCTCGCCGAGGACTTCGATCGGGCTGGCCAGGAACTCCATGCGCACGCCTTCGCGCTCGGTCTCGCCCAGCTCCTCCTCGTCGACCACCAGCTCGGACCGCGTGCGCCGGTAGACGATGGAGACGCGGTCCGCGCCGTGACGGAGGCTCGTGCGCGAGCAGTCCATCGCGGTGTACCCGCCGCCGATGACGACGACGTCCGTGCCGACCTCGAGCGGCTGGCCAAGGTTCGCCTTCTTCATGAAGTCGACGCCATAGTCGACTCCCTCGAGCTCGGCGCCCGGGATGTCCAGCGCCACGGCGTCCATCGCGCCGGCCGTGATGGCGACGGCGTCGAAGTCCTTGCGCAGCTGCTCGAAGGTGATGTCCACGCCGATCGTCGTGTCGTAGACGAACGTGACCCCGAGCCGCTCGACGAGCTTCACGTCCATCTCGATCGCCTCGCGCGGCAGACGGAAGGCGGGGACGCCGATGAGCATCGTCCCGCCCGCGAACGGCAGGCTGTCGAAGACGGTGACCTGGTAGCCCTTGGTGGCGAGCTCGCGGGCGACCGCGATCCCGGCCGGCCCGGCGCCGACCACCGCGACCCGCTCCTCGCGGGCGGTGATCTGCGGCATCGTGTCGGGGATCCCCGAGGCCTCGTGCCACTCGACGAGGAACCGCTTCATGGCCCGGATGGCCAGCGGGCGGTCGATATCGCCGCGGCGGCAGGCCCGCTCGCACGGCGCGGAGCAGACATACGAGCACATGGCGGCGACCGGGTTCGGGTCGCGCGACAGGATGTAGCCCTCTTCGAACCGGCCCTCAGCGGCGAGATTCAGATAGCCGCGGCAGTTGGTGCCGACGGGGCAGGCTTCCTGGCATTCGATGTTGCACTGGAGCCAGGAGGCATCGACGGGCTGGACGAGGAATTCCTGGGGCGGTTCGATGGCCAAGCGGGGTCGTGCCTTTCCGGTTCGGGGTTGGCTCGGAGGCAGGCGGAGGGTCGGTGGTCACCGATGGCCGGGAATCTACCATCCGCGCTCGAAGCCCTGCAAAAACCCGCGGTCCTGCCCAGGCTCGACGCGAGTTGACGGTCAGTGCGCCCGCAGCGACATTGCCGGCAAGGTGCGCCGCCGCCCACAAGGAGTCCGATCCCGATGCTGCGGGTAGCGTGATCGCGAGCGAACTCGCCTTCCTGGCGCTGGGCGCCATCCTCGGCCTCGTCACCGGCGCGGCCCTCGTCGAAGTCTTCCGCGGGCGCTCCCACGCACGCCATGTGGTCCGCGTCACCGTGACGGCCGATGCCGTCCCGCGCCGCCGCGCGGCCACGCTTTCCGACGACGCCTTCGCCATGGCGAGCGGCGAGCCGGCGCGCGGCGGTCCGGCCGACCGTCGGATCCAGGAGCTGCCGATGCCCGTCTCCGGCCCGGAACGTCGAACGGCCGTTCGTTTCGGCCCGCCGCTGTCAGGGGCAGGCCTGACCGCAGCGCTCCAGGACGGCGACACCTGGACCGTCCCGGCTTCGAACGAGGCCGCGAACGGCACGGCCCACGGGCCAGGCGTCGCGATCCCGGTCGGGTCCGGGACCGATCCGATCATGGCCGCGCTGCGGATGCGCGCGGTGACCTCGCTGCTGACCGACGAGCGAGAGCCCGACCGTTGAACCGGGTCGGCCCCGCCGGCCCCCGGTCACAGTGGGTCCGCGAACGCGGCGAGGGCGGGAAGTGGTGCGTCCGAGGACCGCGATCGCCCTTCCGGACCGCCCGGACGAGCCCGATCCGGTGCATGCTTCGTCCATGACCGTCGACGAGAACACGACGCCCGCCGCCGGCCCGACCGGTCCGGGCGCCGATGAAGGGGCCGCGCCCGGCGACGTCGCGACCACCGGTCCGGGCGCCATCGACCGCTGCGCCGACGAGCGCCGCGCCGCCTCCGAGCGCTGCGAGCTGGCCGTCCGAGCCCGCGCCGGCGCCGGCGCGGCCGAGGAGACGCTGCGCGCAGCGCAGCGCGCCTACGACGAGCATGTCTCGAGGGCCGATGCCGCCGCCGCCGTCTCCGACCCTCGGGCGGTCCGCCGCGAGAAGGAAGCGGCCCAGGGCCGGTTCCGCGCCGCGTACGCCACCTCGGCGACGACCGACGACGCGGAGGCCGCGGCGCGCGTCTGGCTCGAGGAGATCAACGACGTCAACCACGCGGCCCGCACGGCGGCGGCCGCGGCGACCCGCGAGCGCGGGGCGGCCACCAAGATCGGCACCACCCTGGAACACCTGTCGCTCGAGGCCGACGCCGCGCGTATCGCGGCCGAGACCGCCGAGGCGGCCTGCCTGATGGCCCGCCAGGCGCTGGCGACCTGCGACGAGCGTGTCGATGCCGACCAGGTCCAGCCCGCTCCGGCCGTGGCCCCTGCCCCGTGGGTCGAGCGTCCCGGCGCGGCCGTCGAGGAGGACGAGCCGCTGGCAGCCGCGCTGAGCACTGGGGGAACGCCGACGATGTTCCGGCTGCTGCGCGGCGACCGCGAGGCGATGACGGCGCTGGTCGTTCGCCTGGGCGGCTCCGACCCCGCGGAACAGCGTCGCTGGCAGCTGGATATCGGCCGGCTCGTCGACGCCATCGTCGCGGTCGCCATCGAGGCCACCTCGCTGGAGTTCCCGCCGGACCACGTCTTCTGGGGCATGTTCACCGCGACCCAGGACCGCGAGATCGCCGAGGCGCTGTCGTCCCTGGGCTACCGGTTCGACGGCCTGGCCGGGTTCGTCGACGACCGGGTCCCGACCCAGCGCGACCTGTCATTGGCCCTCGGCTATGCCGGCCTGGACCCGATGCGCATCCGTCACTGGCCGACCGACGCCGAGATGGCCGCCCTCTATGCGGAGGTCTCCGTGGCTGCCGACGAGCACCTGGCGGCGACCGCCGGCGACCTCAGCCTGGGCGAGCTGATCGCGCTGCTGGGGCGCCGTGCCGACCCCCTGGCCGAGCTCTGGAACGAGTGGGGCCACGTCCGCCCGCTGCTGCTCGAGGGCGCCTGAGCGAGCGACTCAGCCCGGACCTTCGGCCTCATCGTCGTCGATGACGATCAGGCGCAGCGCTTCCGCGGCCTTGACCCCGATCGGAGCGCCCTCTTCGCCGGCCCACGATCGGATGCGCTCGGCCAGCTGCTCCGGCTCGTGGATCTGGCTCGCATGGGCGGCGAGGGCCTGGATCTTGCGCTCGAGCGTCGCCGAGATGTCTACCCGCACGTCGGGGCGGGTCGACCAGAACAGGTAGAGCCGCCGCACGCGATGGGCCGCCAGGCCGCCACGCGCCAGCGACGGGAAGGCCATCGGGTTGCGGGCGGCGGGATAGGCGGCATCGACCGCCGCGAATCCCGCCGCCCGGTGGTCCGTGTGGTTGATGCCGCCATCCGAGTAGAAGAGCGCCTCCGGGTCGGTGGCGAGGACCGCGTCGGGCTTGAAGGTCCGGATCTCGCGGACGAGCATCTCGCGGAGGGCCAGGTCGTTGGCGAGCGCGCCGTCGGGCTGATGCAGGAACGTGACCCCCTCGTAGCCGATGATCGCCGCGGCGGCCTCCTGCTCGGTCTCCCGCAGCGCGGCAAGGGCGAGTGGGTCGGCGTCGGGATCCTCGCCGCCCTGGTCGCCGCTGGTGCAGCACACGAGCCAGCCCACGGAGCCCGCTGCGATCCAGCCGGCAGCGGTCCCGGCGGGGCCGAACTCGGCATCGTCCGGATGCGCGGTGATCACCATGAACCTCGCCGGACGCCACCCGTGCGGTGTCGACGAGGACCGGTCCGCCGCGGCCAGCGGATCGCTCATCGGCGGGGCGTGGCGGCCGGCCGGCCTCGCGACGCGAGGGGCAAGCCGATGTCTTGCGCGGCATCCATCCCGGCAGTACCCTTCCGGCCGAGGCTTCGCTCGTCTCCCCCCACGAGCGAAGTCTCTTTCGCTGCCCGGCGCAGCCCCGCCGATGTCACCGGCCGCGCGCGGCCTGCTGCGTGTCCAGTTCGGCAAGGACCTCCGCAGCGTGGCCCTCGGGCTTGACCTTCTGCCACGTCCGCACGACGCGGCCCTCGGGGTCGATGAGGAACGTCGTCCGCGCGATCCCCATGTAGGTCTTGCCGTAGTTCTGCTTCTCCACCCAGGTCCCGTACGCGTCCGCGACCTCGTGTCCCTCGTCGGCGAGGAGGACGAACGGCAGGTCGAACTTCTCGCGGAACGCCTTCTTGCTCTTCGCACCCTGCGGGCTGACCCCCCAGACGTCGGCGCCGCGTTCGTGGATGACCGCGTTCGCGTCGCGGAACTCGCACGCCTCGACCGTGCAGCCGGGGCTGTCGTCGGTCGGGTAGAAGTAGAGGATCGTCCAGCGGCCGGCCTGGTCGCTGAGGCGGTGGATGGTGCCCGTCTCGTCGGGCAGGCTGACATCGGGAGCCGGGTCACCGGCGACTGGCATGCTCATGCCGGGATGGTACCCGCGGTCTCGATCACGAGCAGCAAGCCCCGCCGGACGACGACATCGGCATCGGCGGCGTCGCGGACGTTGGACAGGCCGCGCGCCGGGCCGGCGGTCAGCGGCTCGTCGCGGAGCGGGTAGTGGAGCCCGGCGGTGGTGACGCCTTCTGCACCATCGCCGAACGGCAGCAGCGTCACGAGCCCGCCGACCGCCCCGGCGAGCGAGTGGCGTGCCGGTGTCCCGTCCGCCTCGGGCGCCCGCACCAGCGAGATCCGGGTCGACCCGTCGAGGAGCACCGCCCGCCGGCCGACGAGGACGGGATGGGCCAGGAGGGCGACGTTCGCGAGCGAGTGGTCGAAGCGCGGTCCGCCGAGCGCCCCGACGAGGCAGACCGAGCCGGCGCCGCGCTCCACGGCGGCGAGGACGGCCAGTTCGGTGTCGGACTCGTCCTTGGCCGCCGCGACACGGCGGGTCTCGATCCCGGCCGCCTCGAGCCTGGCGAGCTGGCCGGGGTCGACCGAATCGCCGTCACCCACCCACAGGTCGATGGTCAGGCCAAGGGCCTCGGCATGGCGGGCGCCGCCATCGGCGGCGATGACGAACGCACCGGGCTCGGCCCAGCCCGGCCACGCGGCGTCGAGGACGTCTCGCGGCGCGACATCGCCATCGGCAAGGACGATCGCCTGCATCGTGGCCGGATGCTAGCCGATGCTAGACTCCGCGCCGTGCCCGACCCGCTCGACCATCCCGCCATCCGGCGTGTCATCGACGCCGCGGCCCGCAAGGGCGTCGCCATCGAGGTGATGGTCTTCGACGAGTCGACCCACACCGCCACCGAGGCGGCCGCGGCGGTCGGTGCGGAGCTCGGCCAGATCGTGAAATCGCTGGTCTTCGTGACCGACGGCGCCGACGGCCCCGAGCCCATCGTGGCCCTCGTCTCCGGCCCGAATCGGGTCGATCTCGCCCGCCTCGCGGCGGTCACCGGGGCGGCCGACGTGCGCCGGGCGACGGCGCGGGAGGCGAACGAGCTGACCGGCTACTCCATCGGCGGCATCCCGCCGATCGGCCACGCTCGACCGTGTCGTGTGGTGATGGACCCGGACCTCGGCCGGTACCAGGTGGTCTGGGCCGCGGCCGGCCTCCCGACCGCGGTCTTCCCGGTCCCGCCGGGCACGCTGCGGATCCTGGCGAACGCGACCGTCGCGCCGATCGCCGAGGTCCAGGCCGTGGCCGGCGGCGCGCCCGGCGGCGCGCCCGGCGCCGCCCCGGCCTGACGGTCGGCGCGTCCGACCAGTCCTCGACCACCGACCACCACATGGCACCGGAACCCCGCAACGCGGCCGTCACCTATCCCGGCGGACTGCGCGCCCGATGGCGCTGGGGCGGCAGTGGCCAGGGTCCTGAGGTCTTCGCCCTGTCGGAGGCCGGCGGCCAACTCGTCGACCTCGGGGAGCGGGTCGCCGCCGACCCCGCGCCGCTGTGTCGGGCGGAACTCCGCCTGGAGGGTCCGCGTGGGGCGTGGACCGCACGGTTCGCCTCGACCATCAGCGACGAGCCTCGCGGGCTCCATTGGGACAGCGAAGGCCTGCTCGTCGTGAGCTACGGTTTCCACACGTTCGGCCTGCGGGTCGCCACCGGCGAAGCCGCCTGGGAGCACCGCTCGGCCACGCCGATCGTCGCGCTGCTCGGATCCTCGCGCCTCGCCCACGTGGTGGTCCAGGCCGAGATCGAGACCTTCGCCATCGAAGCCGACGGCTTGGTCGCCTGGCGGGTCGCCCATTCGGATGTCGTCACGGCCGCGGCGCTCGTCGGCGGCCGGCTGGTCCTTACCGGCTACGCCGGGCAGCTGAACGCGCTGGACCCGGCGACGGGGCGGTCGGCGAACTGAAACCGAGGCTGACCGACCTGGCGCGGACGCCCCCGATGTGGACACCCTGTGGATAACCAGCGGCCCCGACCCGGGATTCGTGGATAGGCCCCCTTGCCACGGCGTGACCGCGCACCGTACCGTTCGAACCAGCCCGGAGGGGTCGAGCGACACTAACGGCGGCGATCGCATCAACGCCCACGTGTCGGGTAGGTTCCTTCGGGCCTTTCCATGCCCGGCGCTATCATCGCGGCCGTGACCCCCCTCATCCCCGTCGTCGTCGGCCTGCTCGCGCTCGTCGCCGGTGCGTTGCTGCTGCGCTCGTTCGGCCCGAGCTATCGCGTCGGCCGGCTCATCGGCTCGACCCCTGAGGTCAGCGTCGCCGACGCGATCGCGCTCTCCGGCGGGCCGGCGCGCTACGTGCGGATCGCCGGCCGGATCGACGCGGAGGACACCTTCGAGGACCACGCGCACCGGCCGCTGGTCCTGCGCCGCTCGCGCGTGCAGGTCCAGGACGGCGGCGGCTGGCGGACGGTCGAGGACGGCCGCGAGCTGCGGCCATTCGAGGTCCGCGACGGTCTCGACGGGATCGCCATCGACGGCGACGCGCTCGGCGACGGCCTCGTGGTCATCCCGCGCGAGTCGGTCGGGACCGCGTCGGACCTGCCCGATCGCGTCCCGGCCGGGACGCCGCCCGAGACGACGGTGCGGATGCTGGTGGAGCAGGTCTCCTCGGTCGAGCACGCCATCGTGGTGGGGGTGCCGCAGGCCGGATCGGATGGCCTTGCGCGGATGACCGCCGGGCTCGGGCGGCCGCTCGTGCTCTCGACGCTCGCCCCCGATGAAGCGATGCGCGTCCTCGCGGGAGACCGCTCGCGGCGCGTGCTTGCCGCGGCCATCTGCCTCGCTGCCGGGTTCGTCCTGCTCACCGTCGGCATCGCCTGGGCGGCCCTGGACGCGCTGCTGTGACATCCGCCCGGATCCGCGTCCGGCACGCGATCGGCGTCGTCGCCGCGGTCCTGCTCCTGCTCGCCCTCGCAGCGCCGGCCCTGGCCGCCACACCGAGCCCGGCAGCGGGCGGCGACCCCCGCAGTTCCGGCCAGGGACCCGGGCTCGTCGGCGACCCGGCGTTCGCCATCCTGGCGGTCGTCCTGATCGGCGCCGGCGCGGTCCTCGCGACCCTCGCCTACGTCCGGATGACGGGTGGCCGGCGCACCTGAACACCGCCGGGACCATCGGCCTATTGGCAAGAAGTGTGAGATTGGTAGGCTCGGACCGCCAACCTCACATTTCCTCCAAGAGTCGTGAACGCAACCATCCCGTCACGCCCGATCGACGCGACCCTGACCGTCACCAAGGCCGCACGCCTCCTTGGCGTCCACCCGAACACGGTCCGGTCCTGGAGCGATGCTGGCCGCCTGCGGTACTACCGCATCAACCAGCGCGGCGATCGACGCTACCGGCTCGGTGACCTCCAGCGCTTCCTGGCGGCCGCCGAGAGCAGCCACGCGGACCCCGCGGCGGCGACGCCGCTCCTGCCCGCTGGCGGCCGCCGCTGGTCGGCCGGCGCGACGGCCTTGCCCGGCGGCGCGACCCGCCACCGCCCGTCGCGCCACACGGATACGGAGCGGACCCCGGAGCGGTACGCGCTCGACTTGATGGTGATCGACGGCGTCACCCGCCTGGCGAGCGAGGCCACCGACCTGGACACGGACATCGAACGCGCGGCGACCCTCATCCGCGACAGCTACGACCACCACCTGGTGGCGCTCTGGGAGCTGCGCGGGGACCGGCTCATCGCGAGGGCCGTCGCGACCGTCGACGGGACGCCCCGGGAACGCCTGGTCGACCGGCCGAAGACCTTCGGGGTCCTCGGGCACGCACTCGCCCTGGCCGCTGCCGGAGACGAGCTCGCCATCGCGACCGCCGACCGCGAGCACGGCCCGTTGGCGATCCTGGCCGGCGACCGCCCGGAGCTCGCCGCAGCCATCGTGGGACCGGACGGGCCGTGGGGCGTGCTCCACCTCGTCGCGGAGCGCCCGTCGTCCTTCGCGCCGCTGGCATCGGAGGTGGCCGCGGTGATCGCCCGCACCCTGGGCGCGATGGTCGCCGCGTCCCGTCGCGAGGAGGCCGTCGAGCGGCAGCTCCATCGCGCGGAGGCCCTCCATCGCGTCTCGGGCGACATCGGCAGCCGGCTGGACCTCGACCGGATCTTCTCCGGGCTCGTCGACCACGCCATGGTCCTCTTCGAGGCCGACCGCGGGGCCGTCTTCCTGCGCCATCACGACGGGACCGCCACCGCGCCCGTCAGCCGCGGGCTGTCCGCCTCATACCTGGCCAACGTCCGCGATTTCCCGTCCCGCTCCCTGCCGGGCGAGGCGGTCGCCCAGCGCCGCCCGCTCTTCGCGGTCCGCTACCGCGACGACCCACGGGGCGCGGGCGTCCGCGCGGCGGTCGTCCAGGAGGGCTTCGACACGATCTGCACCGCGCCGCTCTTCGACGGGGCGACCCTCCTCGGCCTGCTCAACGTCTATCACGACCAACCGCATCCCTGGTCGGACGACGACCTCGAGACGATGGCCGCCCTCGCGACCCAGGCCAGCGTGGCGATCCGCGCCGCCCAGGACTTCGAGCGGATGGCGACGTGGGCCGCGCAGCTCCAGTCGATCCAGCAGCTCGGGACCCGGCTGAGCCGCCTCTCCGGCGTCCAGGAGATCGGCATGGCGATCGCCACGGAGCTGCGCCAGCTCATCGACTACCACAACGTCCGCGTCTACCGGCTCGATGGCCACGACCTGATCCCGGTGGCCATGCAGGGCCAGGTCGGCGAGTACGTCGACGAGACCCCCGACCAGTTGAAGGTCTCGGTCGGCGAGGGGATCACGGGCTGGGTGGCCGAGCACGGGATCGCCCAGAACCTGGGCGACGCCGCGAGCGACCCGCGCGCCGACACGATCCCCGGGACCGAGGCCGACCTCGACGAGTCGATGCTCCTCGCACCGATGACCTTCGACGACCGCGTCCTCGGCGTGCTCGTCCTCTCGAAGCTGGGCCTCGACCAGTTCGCCGACGACGACCTCCGGCTCCTGGTCATCTACGCGAGCTTCGCGGCCCAGGCGATGGCGAACGCCGACACGACCGAGCGCCTGCGCGAGCAGAGTGCCGCGCTCGAGCGGCAGGTCCGCAGCCAGCGCGAGCTGCTCCAGATCACCGAGTCGATCCTCACCCAGTTCGACGGGCGCGTCGTGCTCGAGAGCATCACCGAGCGCCTCGGGGCGCTGATCGCCTGCGACAACATCGCCATCGAGGTGGTGGATCCGGGGACCGGGCTGCTCACGCCGCTCACCGCCCGGGGGATCCACGCCACGGAGTACCTCGAGCCGTGGGAGCCGGGCGAGACCGGCATCGCGACCTGGGTGGTCGAGCACAACGAGCCAACCTACATCGAGGACGAGCGGGCGGACCCGCGGGTCAACGAGTTCCGCTCGCTCGACTCCCAGGAGGGCAGCCTGATCGTGGTCCCGCTGCGCGGCCGCGATGGCGCCGTCGGCGTGCTGACCATCGAACGGCTCGGCCAGGCGAACGCGTTCTCCGCCAACGAGTTCGAGCTCGTCCAGCTGTTCGCGGCACAGGTCTCGATCGCGCTCCAGAACGCGGAGGTCTTCCGTGCGGTGGAGCTCCGCGCGCAGACGGACGACCTGACCGGCCTGCTCAATCACGGCACCTTCGAGGACATGCTCGATCGCAGCGTCCACGCTGGCGGCATCTTCAGCCTGATCATGCTGGACCTCGACGACTTCCGCGAGGTCAACAACGAGCTCGGCCACCAGGCCGGCGACGACGTCCTCCACCGGATCGCCCGTGCGATCGCGCGG
>CAWIDI010000007.1:0-50702 GCA_963834915.1 uncultured Chloroflexia bacterium | reverse complement strand
GGCCGTCCTTGCGGAACATCGCCTTGATCCCGCGTACCGCCTGGCGGATACGGTCCTGGTTCTCGATCAGGGCGAAGCGCACGTAGTCGTCGCCGTAGTCGCCAAAGCCGATACCCGGCGACACCGAGACCTTGGCGTCGGCCAGCAGCTTCTTGGCGAACTCCAGCGAACCGAGCCGGGCGTAGGGCGCGGGAATCTTCGCCCACACGTACATCGAGGCACGCGGGTTGTCGACCATCCAGCCGGCCTCGTGCAGGCCCTTGACCAGCACGTCGCGGCGCAGCTGGTACTGCTGGGCGATGTCGCGCACGCACTGCTGGTCGCCTTCCAGCGCGGCGATCGCCGCCACCTGCAACGGGGTGAAGGTGCCGTAGTCGTGGTAGCTCTTGATCCGCGCCAGTGCGCTGACCAGCTCGGCATTGCCGACCATGAAGCCGATCCGCCAGCCGGCCATGTTGTAGCTCTTGGACAGGGTGAAGAACTCCACCGCGATGTCCTTGGCGCCGGGCACCTGCATGATCGAGGGCGCCTTCCAGCCGTCGTAGGTGATGTCGGCGTAGGCCAGGTCGTGCACCACCAGCACGTCGTACTGCCTGGCCAGCGCCACCACCCGCTCGAAGAAATCCAGCTCCACGCACTGCGCGGTGGGGTTGGAGGGAAAGCCCAGGATCATCATCTTCGGCTTGGGGATCGACTCGCGGATGCCGCGCTCCAGCTCGGCGAAGAAGTCGATCCCTGGCGCCATCGGGATCGAGCGGATCTGCGCCCCGGCGATCACCGCGCCGTAGATGTGGATCGGGTAGCTGGGATTGGGCACCAGCACGGTGTCGCCGCGATCCAGCGTGGCCAGCATCAGGTGCGCCAGGCCCTCCTTCGAACCGATCGTGACGATCGCCTCGCTCTCCGGGTCGATCGCCACGTCGTAGCGATCGGCGTACCAGCGCGAAATCGCCCGGCGCAGCCGCGGAATGCCCCTGGAGGTGGAGTAGCCGTGGGTATCCGGGCGTTGCGCCACCTGGCACAGCTTCTCCACGATGTGCGCCGGGGTCGGCCCGTCGGGATTGCCCATGCTGAAGTCGACGATGTCCTCGCCGCGACGGCGCGCGGCCATCTTCAGCTCGGCGGTGATGTTGAACACGTAGGGGGGAAGACGCTCGATACGCGCGAAACGGCGCGGGGAACCCTGCTCGCTCATGCTGGCCTCGTCTACGTAAGCGCCCGGAACCGTCCGAGCGACGCCGGCCGCGTGGCGGCCTGTCCCGGGCACGACGTGGCCGGGCAGCGCGTCCGACCATAGTGCGCTGCGCGGTGGCCGTCGAGCGGCCGATCCGAAGCACTGAGACGGCAGGCCGTAGAATGGCGCGGTCTTGCCACGGAACCTGTCATGCCCCTGACCCCACTGCTCCTGCTCGTCCTTGTCGTCGCCGTGCTGGCAAGCCTCGCCCTGCAGGTCGTGCAGCTGCTGCGCGGCCGTGGCGACGCCGGCCTGACCACCCGACTCGATGCGCTCAAGGACGACGGCGAGCGCCTGCAGCGCACGCTGCGCGAGGAACAGCGCGCCGGCCGCGAGGAGCTGCAGCAGAGCTTCGACCGCTTCCGCGCCCATGTCGGCGAACAGCTTGAGCGGCGTCTCGCAGCAGCAGGCCGAGCGCATCGACGGCTTCGGCCAGCGCCTGGCCCAGCTCACCGAACGCACCGATACCGGCCTGCAGTAGCTCGCCGAGCGGCTGGCCGGCGATGCACACCGCAGCCGCGAAGAGCTCACCCTCGCGCTGACCCGCTTCGGCGAACAGCAGCAGCAGCGCCTCGCCGCGCTGACCGCCGACAACGAAAAACGCATGGGCGAAGTACGCGCCACGCTGGAGGCCAAGCTCGGCGCCATGCAGGCCGACAACGCGGCCAAGCTGGAGCAGATGCGCGCCACCGTCGACGAAAAGCTGCAGAGCACGCTGGAAACGCGCCTCGGCCAGTCGTTCAAGCTGGTCTCCGAGCGGCTGGAAGCGGTCCAGCGCGGCCTCGGCGAAATGCAGAACCTGGCCACCGGCGTGGGCGACCTCAAGCGCGTGCTGACCAACGTGAAGAAGCGCGGCATCTTCGGCGAAGTGCAGCTCGGCGCCCTGCTCGAGGACATGCTCACCGCCGAGCAATACGCCTCCAACGTGATCACCGTGCCCGGCAGCAACGACCGCGTCGAATTCGCCATCCGCATGCCCGGCCAGGACGAGGGCGAGCACGTCTACCTGCCGATCGATGCCAAGTTCCCGGTGGAGGACTACCAGCGCCTGCTCGACGCGCAGGAGATCGCCGACGTCGACGCCGCCACCGCCGCCGGCCGCGCGCTGGAGACCCGCGTGCGCGAGGAGGCCAAGCGCATCCATGCCAAGTACGTGGCGCCGCCGCACACCACCGATTTCGCCGTGCTCTACCTGCCCACCGAAGGCCTGTACGCCGAGGTGATCCGCCGCCCCGGCCTGTTCGAGAACCTGCAGCGCGAGCACCGCGTCACCGTGGCCGGCCCGACCACCCTCAGCGCCCTGCTCAACAGCCTGCAGATGGGCTTCCGCACCCTGGCCATCGCCAAGCGCTCCAGCGAGGTGTGGAAGATCCTCGGCGCGGTGAAGACCGAGTTCGGCAAGTTCGGCGACGGTGCTGGAAAAGACCGCAAGCAGCTCGACGACCGGTCGCAACAGCATCGACGCGACCGGCGTGCGCACCCGCGCGATCGAGCGCCGGCTGCGCGATGTGGAATCGCTGCCGGGCGAGCGACGGCGCCGCTGCTCGCCGAGCTGAGCGCCGGACCGACGACGAGGAGCCGGGCGAGGATTGAGTCGGCCAGCGCCGACCCGGCAACGGCACCGGCGCACCCGGCACTCGATGCCCGATCGCTTGCCGCACCCGCTTGGCCGCACCTACAGCGGCGCACCCGCTGCAAGGCACCGCACGGCACGGACGGCCGCGAAGGCGCCGTCCCGGTAAACTTACCTCTTGATTGATTGCAGGAATACGCATGAGCGACCACGCACAGCGTCACGACGTCACCCGCGAACAGGCCGAGGAGGCCGTGCGCACCCTGCTGCGCTGGGCCGGTGAAGACCCCAAGCGCGAGGGCCTGCTCGACACGCCCAAGCGCGTGGTCAAAGCCTACGGCGACTGGTTCTCCGGCTACGACGACGATCCGGCCGACTACCTCGCCGCACCTTCAAGGAAGTCGAGGGCTACGACGAGATGGTCGTGCTGCGCGACATCGAGTTCGAGAGCCACTGCGAACACCACATGGCGCCGATCATCGGCCGCGCCCACGTCGGCTACCTGCCGACCAACCGCGTGGTCGGCATCAGCAAGCTGGCCCGGGTGGTGGAGGCTTCGCGCGCCGCTTCCAGGTGCAGGAAAAGCTCACCGCGCAGATCGCCGATTGCATCCAGGAAACCCTGCACCCGGCCGGCGTGGCCGTGGTGATCGACGCCAGCCACGAGTGCATGACCACCCGCGGCGTGCACAAGCGCGGCGTGTCGATGGTGACCAGCCAGATGCTCGGCGCGTTCCGCGACGACGCCCGCACCCGCGCCGAGTTCCTGCAGTTCATCGGCATCCACGGCGGTACGCGTTGACCGGCAGCACCTCGGCGCTCCAGGCCACGATCGAACCGAGCGACGCCGACGAGCGGCTGCAGGACGTGCTGCGCGACGGCATCGTCGCCGAGGACCTGCCCGCGGTGTTCCCGTTGCTGCGCGGGCGCGGCTTGCTGCGCGGCTTCAGCGCGCTGTTCCACGGCAGCGAGGCGCAAGTGCTGCTGCGCCTGCTGGTGCTGCGCACGCTGGGCGCACGCGCGCACGCACCGGAGTGGGCGCCGGCGGAGATCCGCGAACAGCTGGCCTTCGTCGATGCGGTGAAGCTGGAAACCGTGGTGCAGCGGCTGAAGGAACACGAGCTGCTGGTGTGGGACGGCGAGACCCAGCGCTACCGGATCAGCGCGCTCGGCCGCAAGGCGCTGGCCGCGATCGCCGCGCTGCTGGAGTTCGAGCACGACGACCTCGACGGCCTCGGCTACATCACCGCCCAGCTGGCCGCCGGCCAGGCGCTGGGCCGGGTCTCGGCCGACGAGCTGGGGCACCTGCTGTCGCGCCTGTCCGAATTGAAGGACGACTTCGACCGCGCCGTGCTGTCCGGCTCCGAGCATCGCATCCGCCGCGCCGCCGAACGGCTGGAGTCAGTCTGGAGCTGGATCGAGAAAGGCACCGAGGTGATCCGCGCGATCACCGAGGCAGGACGAACTGGACACCGCCACGCACCGCCTTGCCCAGGCGGTGGGGCGGGCGCAGAGCGCGCTGCTGCGCCAGGCCAGCGTGTTCCAGCGCGAACTCAACAAGATCGACCAGCACCGCGTGCACCTGGGCCGCTCGGGGCTGTCCTCCTCCGACCTGATCGCCTGGCTGCGCGCCTGCGACGCCGACGCGCTGGCCCGGCATGCCGAGGGCGACTGCTGCTGCCGCTGCAGCCGGCCTTCGTGCAGGACCAGATCGCGCTGGACGTGGCCGAATTCGAACTGCTCGAACGCGAGCGCGCCGCCGCCGAGGTCGCCACCCTGCCCGCCGCCGAGGCCACCCCGGGCAGCGCCGAGCTGCCGGTGGCCGATGAGGACCTGGCGCAACTGCTGGCCTGGCACGGCGAACTGGCAAACATCACCGCGTCGCGCGAACTGGCCGATACGCTGCATGGTGACGACTACGCACTGAGCGCCTACCGGCTGTCGTTGCTGGGCCTGCTCGGCGACCCGAATCCGCCGCACTGCAAGGTCCCACCGCCGAGCTGGCGCGGCTGCCGCTGCAACTGGCGGTCGAACCGCGGCTGCTCGACCTCGACCTTCCGCAGATCGCCCAGGTCAGCGCCGGCCAGCTGCGCCGCGCACTACGGCCAAGAACCCCAAGAGCACCACCCATGCATGACGAACCCGCCCCCCTCCGATCGCGCGCCTGCTGGCGCAGCGCTGGCTGCCGCGCGACGACGCCCAGGCGCGCAAGGCGCTGCTCGACGAGAGCTTTCGCGACGAGCTCGACCGCCGCCTGGCCAGCGTCGGCCTGGAACTGCGCGAACACCCCTACAGCGCCTGGATCGCCCTGGCGACGGCGCGCGACAGCGAGCGCGCGGTGTTCGGCGGCAGCGACAGCTGGATTTCCAACACGCTGCAGCTGGACCGCGACGCGATCGCGCTGCTGGTGGTGCTGTGGGCGCTGATCGTGCTGCCCAAGCGCCAGCGCCAGCTCGAGCGCCAGCAGGCCGAGGCCGACGCCTCGCAGACGCAGATGTTCGCCGAGGGCAAGCCGATCTCGCGCGACGCCGGGCTGGCCCCGGTGGTCGCCGAGCGCACGCTGCTGGCCGATTTCGGCGACAAGCTCGGCGGCAAGATGCGCATCAACGTCAACCTCGGCCTGCTCGCCCGCCACGGTTTCATCCTGCGGCGCAAGGGCGAACTCGCCGAAGGCCCGCTGCTGGACCTCGCGTTCGACTACGAGCGCACCGCGCGGCGCATCCTCGACGGCGCGCTGAGCGACCTGCTCGCCGGCACCGCCGCGCCCTCCGACGTCGGCGGGCCACCCGTCACGCCGCGGTCGACGAGGACGAGGACGGGCTGTCGCCCGTCACTGACGATGACAGCCTGGCCGAGGACACCGCCGATGTTTGATTTCCGCAGCATC
This sequence comes from uncultured Chloroflexia bacterium, assembly GCA_963834915.1. Classification (GTDB taxonomy): domain Bacteria; phylum Chloroflexota; class Limnocylindria; order Limnocylindrales; family CSP1-4; genus SPCO01. Next base: position 45,009 of record CAWIDI010000007.1, on the reverse strand, counting down.
GAGGTCGTCCACTGGGACTACTGGCAGCGCTTCAGCCTGCCGCTGGATACCAACATCGTCACCGTCGTCGGCCCGAACGGCTCGGGCAAGACCACCCTGCTCGACGCCCTGCGCACCCTGCTCACCATCGACTGCGCCGGCAACCGCGACTACAAGAGCTACCTGCGCCACAACGGCAAGCCGTTCGCCTGGCTGCGCGCGCGGGTCGGCAACCGGCCGGGGCCGCGCGGCGAGCGGCCGTTCTTCCCGCTGATGGAGGCCGAGGTCACGCTGGCCTGCCGGATCCAGAAGAAGGGCGGCGAATGGCAGCGCCAGTACGCCGTGCTCGGCGGCGACGTCAGCGTGGAGGAGATCGAGGCGCGCGGCGACTGGCTGGGCCTGCGCGACTACCGCGTACGGCTGGAGGGCGCCGGCCTGTCGCAGGCGATCCGCCGCGTACTGACGCTGGAGCAGGGCGCCACCGACAAGCTCTGCCAGCTGCCGCCGAAGGCGCTGCTGGAGCTGGTCTTCGACGTGTTCGGCGACAAGAGCGTGCTGGACGACTACCAGCGCGCCCGCAACGACCAGGTCGAAGCCGACCGCGAGCTGCAAGGACTGGAGCACCAGCTCTCGCTGATCGGCGTGAGCCTGCAGGAAGCCGACGGTCGGGTGCGCTCCTGGCAGGAGTTCGACGCGCTCAAGCGCGAACGCGAGGAACTGGTCGCCGAGATCCTGCCGCGCACCGAGCTGGCCGAGCTGCGCGCGGCGATCCGCGGCGCCCGCGCGCCGCTGACCGGACTCAAGCGCAAGCGCGCCGAGCTGGAACGGCGCGACACCGAGCTGGCCCGCCAGCTGGGCGAGCTCGACCATGCCGAGCAGCGCTGCGCGGCGAGCAGCAGGCCGCCGAGGCCGCGCGCCAGCAGGCCCAGCGCGACCTCGACCAGGCCCGCGCCGCGCTATACCGAGAACGAGGTGCTGCTGAAGCAGGAAACCCGGCTGCGCGAACTGGTGGCGAGCCAGCTTGGCGCCGACCACGCCAAGCTGGCCAACGGCCTGCTCGAGGCGCGGGCGCAGCTGGGCCAGCTGCAGGCGCGGGAAACCCAGCTGCGCAGCGAGCTGTCCACGCTCGGCAGCCAGCTCGCCGCCTGGCGCAGCGGCCGCCGCTACACGCCGGAATTCGAGCAGAGCTTCCGCCGCGCGCTGGACCAGGCCGGGATCGGCCACAGCATGCTCAGCGAGATCGTCGAGATCGCCGAGCCGCGCTGGCAGGGCGCGGTGGAAGCGGTGCTGGCCGGCTACCGCCACGTGGTGCTGCTCGATCACCCACGCGACCGCGAGGCCGCCTGGCGGCTGGGCGAGCAACATCGCTACAAGCATTTCGTGGTGGCCGAGCGCAGCCCGGCCACCCCGCCGAGCCGCGGCTCGCTGCTGGAGGTGGTCGACTTCAGCGCCGCGGCGCCTGAGTGGCTGCTGCGCCAGCTCGATCGCATCCGCCGGGTCGAGGACGTCGCCGACGGCGCCAGGTTCGGCAAGGAGCAGGACTGGATCACCCCGCAGGGCTACTTCCGCGAACGCCGCGGCGGCCGCCACCTCGGCGTCGACGACGTCTACTTCGGCAGCGCCGCGCGCGAACGCCAGCTGCACGACGGCGAGGCGACGCCAGCGCGCGATCGAGCAGCAGCTGCGCGCCCTCGCCGAAGAGCGCGCGCAGTGCCAGCGGCAGATCGGCGACGCCGAAAGCGTGCTGCGCGGCGCCAACGCCAGCGGCCAGCTGGCCGACCGCGCCGAGGAATTCGCCACCGCGCACGCGGCCCGGGAGACCCTGCAGGGCGACGTGCAGCGCGGCGCCGACAGCTACGCCGCGGCCGACGCGCACTACGAAGCCATGCGCGAGAAGCGCCAGCAGAACTCGCGCCAGCGCGACAACGACGCCCGCGAGCACCGCCAGGTGCAGGGCCAGCTGGCCGACAGCGCACGCCAGCACGCACAGCACCGCGCGAGCAGGTCGAGCGGCTGAAGGCGTTCCGCCACAAGCGCGGCCAGGTGCGGCCCGCGCACCGCAGCCTGCGCGCGATGGCCGCACTGCGCGACGCTACGAGTCGCCGCAGGCGGCGCGGCGCGAGCTGGGCCGCGATCGAGGAGCGGCTGGACGAGGGCCACTGGGAAACCGACGCCAGCTGTGTGCCGCTGCGCGACAAGTTTGCCGCCGACCACGACGGCCTCAAGCACGACCTGGAACGGCGGCGCCAGCACCTGCAGCGCGCCGCCGGGATCACCAGCGACGCGCGCGCCGCCTACCTCAACGTGCTGCGCAACACGGTGCGGCGCTACGCGAAGAACCTCAAGGCACTGGCCGAGCTGGCCGGCATCGGCGTGGACGTGGAGCAGCCGGAGCTGGTCAACGAGGACCTGGCACTGGCCCAGGCCGGCCTCACCGTGCGCTTCGAGTTCGACAAGAAGGGCTGGATCGGCATGGACGACGGCGAGGCCTCCGGCGGCCAGCAGGTGATGAAGTCGCTGCTGCTGCTGGTCGCGCTGATGCGCGACGAGGACCATCCCGGCGGCTTCGTCTTCATCGACGAGCCGTTCGCGCACCTGGACATCTTCAACATCGACAAGGTCGGCACCTTCCTCAAGTCGACCCGCGCGCAGTACATCCTCACCACCCCGGCCACCCACAACGTCAACGTGTTCCAGCCCAGCGACCTGACCCTGGTCACCAGCAAGCGCCGCCCCGGCGCCACCTGGGCGCAGCCGCTGGCGGTGCTGCGCCGGCGCACCGAGGTGGCATGACGATGCCGCAGCCTACCGCCGACTGGTCAACGGCCGATGCCGGGGGCATACAGTCGTGCGTGCTCGACCGGCAGCATCGGCATAGGCTGCGACGCTCCGCGCGGCCGCCGGACCACTCACTATCTCGGCATGGCCCATCGACTGGCGCGCCTTGCTTGGCCAGTGGCTACGCAGCAGCGCGGCGCGTCCACGCTGGCGTCAATGGCTGAAGATCGCCGGCAATGAACGCTATACCACGGCAGTGGATCTGCAATTGGCTCTGCTGGAGACCGGATGGATCGAGCTTGAAGAACATCGAGAGCGCGACCAGTGGCGACCACACAGTGCGCGCTGGATCGCCGACGACGACTTGCGCGAAGCGCTCGGACTCGATCGCCATGATTCCCGCGCAAATATGCGCAAGGCGCTCCTGGCGCAACGGCCACTCGACGAACGCTTGCATGCGCTGCACGCCAGCCTTGCCGGGATGCCCCACAGCCTGTTTGTCCGGCGCGCCGAACTGCTTCGCACCGACCGCCCCCGGGACGCCTCGCGACCCATCGGCCCATCCAGCGCGGCCGCGGGATGCCGCTCATCGGGCGGATCGCGCTGTCGCTGACGATCATCGCCCTGGGGGCCGGGATCGTGTACGTCGGGGCGGGTGGTCTGAAGACGGTCGCCGGCAGCCTCGGCGGGACGCTCGCGGGGTTCGTCGACGACGTGACCGCGACCCCGAGCCCCATCCCGTCGATCCCGGTCGCGATCGGGATCCCGACCATCCAGTCGCCCGACGAGCCGTACACGAACCAGGCGCGGGTCGACCTGGTGGTCACGGTCCCCTCGGCGATGGTCGGCGATACCACCCATCGGATCCGCGTCTACCTCTCGCTCAAGGACCAGAAGGCGGCCGCGATCACCGAGGTGCCGATCGGCCCGACGGCCAAGACCGTGGTACCGGTGGACCTGACCAAGGGCATCAACGACTTCTCGGTCTCGATCGTCGGCGACGGCACCGAATCCGAGACGTCCGCGATCGTCCGCTATGTCCTCGACACCGCGAAGCCGAAGGTGACGATCACCTCCCCGAAGGCCAACGCCGTGGTCAACGGCAAGAGCGTGACGATCAAGGGCAAGGTGCAGGCCCGCTCGACGCTGCTGGCCCGCAACGACAACAACGGCTCCACCAGCGCCGGCACGGCCGAGGCCGACGGGACCTTCACGCTGAGCCTGCCGCTCGGGACCGGCTCGAATACCATCACCATCGACGCGACCGATCCGGCCGGGAATGCCGGCACCGTGGCGCTGACGGTCCGGCGGGGGACCGGCAAGCTCACGGTCTCGCTGGGGGCGTCGGCCTACCAGGTCTCGCGCCGGTCACTGCCCGAATCCATCCGGCTGATGGCCTCGGCGACGGACCCCGACGGCAATCCCCTCAAGGGCGCGGACGTCACCTTCACGCTCAGCATCCCGGGCATCCGAACCCTCACGCAGGACATGAAGACCGGCTCGAACGGGCGGGCGGAATGGACGACCACGATCCCCAAGGGCGCGACGGTCGGCCAGGGGAGCGCGACCGTCCTGGTCTCGAGCGACCAGTTCGGATCGACGCAGGACTACACCGTGGTCGCGATCGTCAAGTAGGCGGATCGACGGCCCGTTCGACAGCGCGAGGACTCGCAGCTACCATCCGCGCATGCCGATGTGGCGATGTCCACACTGCGGGACGCCCCAGGCCGAGACGGCCAGGTGCTGGGTCTGCCGACGGTCCAGCACGGCCTGCCTGACCTGCCGGAACTTCCGCGGCTCCGTCGCCGCGAACGTGGGCTACTGCGGGCTCGACCGGCGACGGGCCCCGTTGATCGGTGACGAGATCCGCGCATGCTGGGAAGGCGGCGCCTTCTCGATGGCCCCGACGATCCCCGCGGCGCGGGCCAGGCTGGCGGTCATCGATGGAACGCCCGTTCAGCGGATCGAGTTCGTCGAGGTGACCGCCGGTCCGACCGAGGGCGGCGGCCCTGGCAGCCCCGCCGCCGAGGACCTGCCCGCGGACCCGGCGCATCCGATCGCGGCCGATGAGCCGCGCTGGAGCCTCTGGGAGGACTCGACCGTCTAGGGCGCCGGGGGTGGCGGCTCCGACGCCGGCGTCGGGGTCGGCGTGGGCGCTCGGGGTCGGCGTTGGCGTCGGGGTCGGCGTGGGCGTCGGGGTCGGCGTGGGCGTCGGCGTGGGCGTCGGGGTCGGCGTCGGCGACGGGGTCGGTTCCGGCCCCTTCGAGACCACGTAGTCGATCGGCGTCTGCTTCGCCACGATCAGGCCAGGCGACGGGCTCTGCGAGATGACCGAGCCGAGCGGCACGGTCGCGTCGAAGGCATCCGTGCGCGCGCCGATGCGCAGGCCGGCGTCGCTGAGCGCCTGGATCGCCTCGTTCTCGGGCAGCGTCCGGATGTCCGGGACCGGGGTCGTGTCGACGCCGGCCGCGACCGTGACGTTCACGGTGCTCCCGGACGGCAGGATCGTGCCGACCGGCTGGTCCTGGGCGAGGATGGTCCCGACCGGCTGGTCGGACGGCTCGCCGGTGACGACCAGCACGATCCCCATGGCGTCGGCGTCGCGCTGCGCATCGGTGATGAGCCGGCCGACGAAGTTCGGGACGGTGACTGCCGACGGCGAGGGCGAGGCGGACGGCGAGGGGGACGGCGTGCCGCCGCCGCCCGAGGCCAGCTGGAAGACCAGGAACGCGATAAGGGCGAGCAGGATGATCGCCCCGATGCCCGCGATCCAGACGATGGGGCTCGTGCCCTCCGGCTCGTCGTCGGGCGGGCGGGCCGTCGTCGGCGGCATCGGGCCGCCGGGGCCAGAGGCGCCATAGGCCGCGCCGCCGTCGTCGGCGCTCGCGTAGGCGTCGGCCGGGTAGGGCAGCGCGGACGGGTTCGATCGCGCGACGCCGCTCATCGCGACCGTCGCGCCTGCCGCAGCCATGCCGACGGCGGCGCCGGCGGCGGCGGCACCCGCGGCACCCGAGGCGACGGCGCCATCGAGCGCATCGGCCATCGCGGTCGCCGAGGCGAACCGGTCGGTCGGATCCGGGGCGAGCGCCTTGCGCGTGATCGCGGCCAGATCCGGCGGCACGGAGGCGCGGATCGCCATCGGGTCCGGCGCCGGCCCGGAGAGCCGGGCCAGCCCGACCGCGGCGGCGCTGTCGCCCTCCCACGGCCGGACGCCGGTGAGCATCTCGAAGAGGACGATGCCCAGGGCGTAGATGTCCGAGGCGGCCGTCGCGGTCTCGCCGCGGGCCTGCTCCGGGCTGAAGTAGTGGACGGATCCCAGGGTGGTGCCGGGGAGCGTCATCTGGGCCTCGGCGATGGCGCGGGCGATGCCGAAATCCACGACCTTGACCTGGCCGTCCCGTCCGATCAGGACGTTCCCGGGCTTGATGTCGCGGTGGACGAGGCCGCGGGCATGCGACGCCGCAAGCGCCCGGGCGACCGCGGCGGCGATCCGGGCCGCCTGGCGCGGCGGGAGCGCCCCACTGCGGCGAAGGATGGTCGCGAGGTCCTCCCCGTCGACCAGCTCCATGACGATGTACGGGCCGGACGGGTCCTCGCCGTAGTCATAGGTGGTGACGACGTTGGGGTGCGTCAGCGACGCGGCCGCCTGCGCCTCCTGGCGGAAGCGGGACGAGAAGTCGGGGTCGCGCAGGTACTCGGGTCGCAGGAGCTTGACCGCGACATCACGACCCAGCTGGGTGTCGACCGCGCGGAAGATGGTCGCCATGCCGCCCTGGCCGAGCAGCTCCACCAATCGGTAGCGACCGCCGAGGACCGTGCCGATCTCCGCCAACCTTCGCTCCTCATCGATCGCCGTCCGAGCCCATCGCGTGCGACGGGCATCGTACCGCATGGGGACCGGTTTCCCGGCCCCCGGCCGGTCAGCCGCCGGTCAGCCGCCGCCACACGAGGTCGAGCGCGTCGAGGGCGCTGATCGAATCGAAGAGGCGCGCCCCGTGGAGCGCCCATTCCTGGATCTCCTTGAGCAGCGTCAGCGAGCCGAGGGCGAGGACGATCCGGCCGCGCGGCCAGCGGGCGACGCGTGCATCCCCGACGGCCGCCACGAAGATGAACCAGAACTCGAACACATTCGGGAAGAGCAGGAGCAGCGCCCGCTCCCCGCTGAGCTCGAAGAGGACGAAGCCGACCAGCCGGAAGGCATAGAGCCCGACGGCGATCGAGCGCGCCGGCTCCGACCATCGCAGAGCGACGATGAGGAACAGGGCCAGGTAGACCTGGTCCAGCCATTTGTCGAGGCTCTGGTAGTCCGGGACGCCGCCAAGATCCAGCAGGCCCATCAGGAGCAGGTCGCCGAGATCGATCGCGATGGCCAGCAGACCGCCGAGGAGTGGCCAGCGGAGGACGGGGAGCGAGCCGAGGATCCGGATCGCCGCGATGACGATGACCTCGAGGGTCACCTCAAAGTTCGAGACTCTGCAGGTACGCCCGGAACTCCGGTCCGAGGTCCGGCCGCTGGAGGGCCAGCTCGACGGATGCCTTGAGCCAGCCCATCGTCGTGCCGGCGTCGTAGCGGATCCCCTCGAACTCGTAGGCGAAGACCGCCTGCTCCTGCATCAGGTCCGAGATCGCGTCGGTCAGCTGGATCTCGCCGCCGGCGCCGCGCGGGGTCTGCTCGAGCTTGTCGAAGATCTTGGGCGTCAGGACGTACCGGCCGATGATCGCCAGGTTCGACGGGGCGTCGGCGGCGGCCGGCTTCTCGACGAGGCTGGTCACGCGGTGCAGCCGGCCATGATCCAACGGGTCCTCCGACGGCTCGCTGCCGATGACGCCGTAGCGGCCCGTCTCCTCCGGGGGAACCTCCATGACCGCGACCACGGATCCGTGGGTCTGAGTGTAGGCGTGGATCAGCTGGCCGATGCACGGGCGGTCGGCGATGACGACGTCGTCGGGGAGGATCACCGCGAACGGCTCGTGGCCGATGAGGTCCTTGGCCATGAGGACCGCGTGCCCGAGGCCCAGCTGCTCCTTCTGGCGGACGTAGGCAACCTGGGCCAGGTCGCTGATGTGGCGGACCTGGCGGAGCATCTCGATGTCGCCCTTCTCCTCGAGCAGGTGCTCGAGCTCGTACGACAGGTCGAAGTGGTCCTCGATCGCCCGCTTCTGGCTGGACGTGACGATGATGACCTGCTCGATGCCGGCGGCGACGGCCTCCTCGACCGCGTACTGGATGATCGGCTTGTCCACCAGCGGCAGCATCTCTTTGGGCTGCGCCTTGGTGGCGGGGAGGAAGCGGGTTCCCCACCCGGCGGCGGGGAAGACAGCCTTGCGGACGCGCAATCGAACCTCGCGACGACGGGGGGCGGTCGGCGCAGTATACCGCCCGGTGCCGTTCCGCCCGGTCAGGCGCCCGGGCCGGGGACCACCTCCAGCGAGGCCTCGAACCGCCGGATCGCCTCGTTGAAGGCAGCCGGGCGGTCGAGGTTCGAGAGGTGCGTGGCGCCCGCGATCCGGACGCGGTGCGCGCCATGGGCCGAGCGAGCGAAGCTGCTGGCCGACAGCCGGAACGGCAGGTCCAGAGCCCCGTTGATGATCAGGGTCGGGCCGGGATAGGCCTCCAGGAGCGGCAGGAACCGGTGGCCGGCGACGGCCCGCAGGGCGGTGGCGCCACCCGCGGACCAGAACCCGCCGGCCACGATCGGGTCGGCGACGGCGGCCGGGAAGCGCCTGCGGAAGAACCACCGGTTGAGGACGTCCAGGCGGGCGCTGTCGACCGACGACATGACTCGGGCGAGTGCGAGGTACGGCAGGACCTTCGGTCCGGTGGGCTCCGCCGTGGCTCCGGCCAGGACGAGCCCGCGGACGCGCTCGGGCGAGCGGGCGGCGAGCTCGATCGCGACGTAGCCGCCGAGCGAGAGCCCCACGACCACGGCTCGGCGATCGGTGGCCGCCGCGTCGATCGTCGTCGCCAGGTGGTCCACGGCGGCATCGAGGGTGAAGGGCTGCCCGGCTCGCGTCCCGTGGCCCGGCAGGTCCACCGCGATGGTCCGGTAGCGATCGGACAGTCCGGCCACCTGCGGCCCCCACGCGGCGCGGGTCAGGCGCGTGCCATGGACGAACAGCAGCGTCGGCGCCCCGACCGGCCCGGCGACGCTGTAACCGGGGTCGTCGCTCACCGGAGCGCGCCGCGTCGTCGCTCATCGGCCGGCCCCCGGTCGCGGGCCGGGGCCCGACGGCGGACCCGCACCGGGTGCCAACCCGTGCTGCACGGCGAAGAGCGCCGCCTGCGTGCGGCTCGGCGAGCCCGAGCTTGGCCAGGATGTTGGACACGTGGGTCCGGGCGGTCCGCTCGGCGATCCCGAGCTCGTCGGCGATCTCGCGGTTGGAGAGCCCGCGCGCGACCCCGGCCAGGATGTCGCGCTCGCGGCCGGTCAGCGTCGCGAGGCTGGCCGCGCGCTCCCCCGTCCGCGTGGCGGCGAACCATCACCGGGACCCGCAGGACCACCGGTCATCGGAACCCGGGACGTCGCCGGCCGTCCGCCCGTCGCCGACCGGTCGCGCAGGTTGCGGGCCACGATCCCGGCGATCGCCGGGTCGAGATGGACCTCGCCGGCGACAGCGGCGCGGATCGCGGCGGCCAGGTCGTCGGCCTCGGCATCCTTGAGCAGGAACCCGCTCGCCCCGGCCTCGATGGCGGCCGTCACCCGGTCCTCGTCGACGAAGCTGGTCAGCGCGACGACCTCCACCCCGGGGAAGCGCGCCTTGATCTCGGCCGTGGCGGCGATGCCGTCCATGACGGGCATCAGCAGATCCATGACGACCACGTCGGGGCGCAACGTCTCGACCGCGGCCAGCGCCGCGACGCCATCCTGGGCCTCGCCCACCACCTCGAGGTCCTCGTGGAGCGCCAGGAAGTCGCGCATGCCGCGGCGGACCATCGCGTGATCGTCGGCCAGCAGGATCCGGATGCGGTCGGCCATCTCAGGGCCCGCCGGGTGACGACGAGCGGGCGGGCGTCGTCGGCGAGCGCATCGGCGTCCGCGCCGACGGTGCCGGCGGACCCGCGCTGGAGGATCACCGCCGCGGCCAGGATCGCCAGCGCACCGACGGCCTGGAGCGGCACCAATGATTCGCCCAGGAGCAGGGCGGCGAGGGCGACCCCCACGACCGGCTCGAAGAGCATCAGGATCCCGGCCCGCGTCCCGCCGATGGCGCGGATCCCGGCCAGGAAGCCCATCGACGGGATGGCCGCCGCGAAGATGCCGGTGACCAGCAGCAGGGGCAGGATCGACGGGGAGCGGAGCGGCTCGACGAGCGCGGCCGCGTGCCGAGGACCAGCGACACCAGCGTCGCGCAGACGACGGTCACGCCCATGACCACGACCATCGCCTGCTCGGTCGGGACGGTCGGGTAGCCGTCCCGGCTGACGACGACATAGACGGTCTGGCTCAGCGCCGCGCTGAGGGCCAGGCCGAATCCCAGCGCGTCGAACCGGATCCCGGCCGCGGGATCGAGCTGCGAGGCCACGACCGCGACCATGCCCGCCAGGGCGAGGACGAGCGCGACGACGCGCCGCCGGTCCAGCCGGTCGCGGCCCAGGACGGTGTTCGCGACGGCGACCATCGCCGGGTAGGTGTAGAAGCCGAGCAGCGCCAGCGCGACGGTGATCCGGTCGAACGCGAAGAACATCGCGAGGTTGAGGGTGAAGCCCATCAGCGCGGCCAGCAGGAGCAGCCCTCGGACGCTGCCCGACAGCGTCGACCAGCGGGCGAAGGCGATGTCGCCGCGGCGGACGCGCCAGACGACGAAGGCCGCCGTCGCCAGCAGCCCGATCAGGGCGCGCCAGGTGACGCACGCTGGCGGCTCCATCCCGGCCTCGTACGCGAACCGCGAGAGCGGCCCGAGCGTGCCGAAGAGCGCGGCCGACCCGATGACGATCGCCATCCCCGTCGCGGGCGAGATGGGACGCGCGGCAGAGGTGCTCGGCGGTGCGGCGGTCCCGGTCACGGGCGGCGGCGACATCGGGCCATGGTAGGGCCGCCGGGCCGGCGCCGGCCTGACGGGCCGGGCGTCAGCCGGGGGCGGGATCGGTCGCGGCCTCGGGCGGCGTCTCGTCGAGGGCGGCGAGCCGCTCCGCGGCCGGGCGATTCGTGACGCGCCCGTCCCAGGCCGATCGAGGTGAACGGGATGCGGAACTCGCGGAAGACGTCGATCGAGACCAGGAACCCGGCGAACAGGAAGATCACGCCCGACGAACTTGCCCGACTGGAAGAGCCCGGTCACCCCGAACCGGCTGAGGATGTCCCCGGTCGCGGCGACCAGCGCGCCGATGGCGATCAGGATCGTGGCCGGCACCCGGCTGTGGATCCGCCCGGTGACGAGCGCCCGGACCGCTTCGGGCAGCGAGGCGACGAGGTTGACGGTGATGGCCACGGGGGCGATCAGGAGGTTGAACAGGAACTCGTCGCCGGGCTGGTTCGGGTCCAGCGAGTAGGCCAGGACGCGGCGCTTCGGCATGAACACGTAGGCCGAGAAGATCGCCCCGAGGATCAGGGCGAAGGCGCCCGTGATGTTCATGAACGGCGTCAGCAGGCGGAGCTGCGGCGGGAGCAGCGTTGCGACCGGGACCCCGGTCGCCGGATCGAGCGCGTAGCCCGGGGCGGGCAGCGTCGCGACCGCCATCAGGACGACCGAGAGGGCCGTCGCCCCGACGACCGCGCCCACCGCGAGCATCGGCCAGCGGTCGTTCTGGAAGTAGGTCTCGACGGCGACGGCGAGCGCCAGCAGGGCGGCGGCGATGAAGTACAGCAGCGGCAGGCTGCCGGCGCCGGCGTACTCGGGCTTGTTGCGCACGAGGAACGTGAAGAGGCCCGCCAGGAAGAGGCACAGCGCGAAGCTGTAGCCGAACCGGGTCCGCCCGAGCAGGAACCGCCGTGCCCGAGCCCGAGCCAGCCGGCGGTCCAGACCGCGCCGGTCAGGTACCAGGTCCGGTAGAGCGCCTCGTTCCAGCCGCCCGCGCCGCCGATCGCCTCGCAGCCCGAGCCGATGCCGTAGAACAGCATCCCGATCGCCCAGATGAGCTGGAACCCGCCGCGGCGGACGCGCCACTGGTCGAACAGCAGCAGGGAGAAGACGAGCGCGAGGATCGCGGTCAGGGTCGGGAGCACGATGCGCGGCGTCCATCGTCAGCGCGTCGCGGCCTGGTGGCGTGGCGATGAGCCGCAGGAGCAACCGGTCGAGCAGCGCCGAGGCGTCCTCGTACAGCGCCGCCGAGCCGCGCCGGGTCCAGCGGTCCGCCGACGGCCGAGCCCGGCGAGCTCCGCCAGGAACGGGCGCCGGGCGGCGACGAACAGCGCGACCGCCTCGGTCAGGCTGACGTGGGCGCCGGCCAGCCGCCGGGCGCAGGTCGTCGACGAGGGCCTCGGCATCGGCCTCGGCAGCGGCCCGTGCCGGCGCCGTCGCCCGGATCGGCGTCGAGGTGCGCGACCAGCGCCGCGACGAGCCGGCGGCCGTCGCTGCCGGTAGCGCCGCGCGGTCATCGTCGTCGACCGCGGTGCGCACCAGGTCGGCAGGGGCATCGCTCGCGCTGTAGCTTCGGCGATAGACGCGCTGCAGCCGTTCCGGCGTGGCGCCGAGGCTCGCCAGCGGGCGGCCGAGGGCCGTGTCGCCCGGCGGCCCATGCCGGGACGTCGTTTGAGGCGAGCCGCTCGATGGCGCGGCGGTCGAACCGGCGGTGGCCGCCCGGCGTCGTGTAGACCGCGACCCGGCCCTCGTCCGCCCAGCGGCGCAGCGTGTCGGGATCCACGCCGAGCAGCCGGCTCGCCGGACCGAGCGACAGCCAGCGACCGGCCCGCGGCGTGCGGGATCGGCGCGATGGCGACGGTCGAGGTGGCGACGGCATCGGGCTCGCAGACGGGACGCGGGCCGGGCCGGGTCCGAGAAAGGGGTCGCCGACGACATGGGAATCTATGCAAATCTGGGGACGGCTCGGCGGCCCGAGCGGGCGGCAGGATAGGGCCGGTCCGACGGCCGTGTCAAACCCGCGTCAGGCGGGGACGAACTCGTGGTCGTCGCGATGGATGCCGTCGCACAGGCCCCAGCTGCGCGGCGCCGTCGGCGCCGGTGAGCGGGACCGGCCGCATGATCTCGCGGACCTCGCCCCGGCGGCAGAACAGGTAGCCCTTGCGCGGCCATCCAGCGGCGGACGCAGGCGGGTCGCCATGGAACTGGAACGGCCCGGGTTGATGGCCGGGCGGCCGGCCCACGACACGGGCGTCTCCGCGGCGACGATGTCGAGGAGGTTGATCCGCCACGGCGTGCCCTCGATCACCTCGAGGCAGCCGTCGCACCGCGTCGACACGTTGTCCTTGATGATCGTGCGGATCGTGGACGCCCATGATCTCCATCGCGGCGATGGTAGCAGGGGCGGCGCCGGCTCGACGCGACGCGGCCAGGGGTGCGGCCGTCAGCGGGTCGCGGACGACGAGATGACGGAGCCGCCGAGCGCTGGGGAGATGCGGCTTCGGCAGCGCCTTGCAGCCGGCGAGCGCCTGCGGCCAGGGCGATCGCCAGGATCAGCAGCACGGACCGAGCTCGAAGGCGCATCGGGCGTCTCCATCGGCGATCGATGACGGGCCTGCGGGAAGTGGTACCCCCAAGGGGATTCGAACCCCTGATCTCCACCTTGAAAGGGTGGCGTCCTAGGCCTCTAGACGATGGGGGCGCGGGCGCACGGACCGGGCCGAGTCTAGCAGAGGGTCCCGCCGTCAGCCCGACCGGTCTGCGAGAGCAGGAACAGGATGATCGCGCCCGCGACGCAGCCGGCGCCGATGATCGCCGCGATGCCACCGGCCGAGGCCGAGGGCGAAGGCGCGCGCGTCCCGCCGTCGATGCTCGGCCCGCCAGACCGCCCGCAGCGCAGTAGACCGCCAGCGCGATGAAGACGATCGCGAGCACGCACCAGCCCCGACGACCAGCAGCGGGATCTGCGAGGCGTCGCGGACGGTCAGGACGAAGACCGGTAGACGACCGATCCGACGAGCGCGATCGCGAGGATCACGACGCCGGGCGAGATCCGTCGGCCGGTGCCGGCGCGTCGTCGGACGCGGCGGAGCCGCGCGGGTCCCGGCGAGTCTGTCGCGAGGAGGTCATCGCCGCGAAGCCTACCAGCGGACGCGCTCGGGCCTCGCCGGCGGCCTGCGTCGCAGCTCCGCGTGTCGCGGCCGTCGTCGGCGTCCGGCCTCGCCGAACGAGCGGTGGTAGACCGCGACGTTGTACGAGAGGCGCGGGCCGCGTCATGCGCCGCGCCGACCTCCGCGCCCGGCTCGCCGAACGCCGGCCGAGGAACGCCCTGGCCGTCCTCGATCGAGTCGAACGTCCAGAAGCAGTGGATCGACGCGGATCTTGAACCCGCTCGCGCAGGAACGGCCCGTCGCGGCGGCTCCACTGCCCGTACTCGGGTCGGTCGCCGCGCAGGCGCGAGACGTCGTCGCGGCCGTAGTCGTGGACGACCAGCAGCCGCCCGCCGGGCCGCAGCACCCGGCGCGCCTCGGCGATCTCGGACTCGAGCGACGCCACGGAACGGGGTCCAGCAGGCCGACCACGACATCGGCCGACGCGTCGGCGACGCCGTCGATGCGGCCGGTCCGTCCAGCGGCCCGCCGCGACGACCCGCGCGCCGAGCGCCGTCGAGCTGCGCGGCGCGGACCCCGTCGTGCGCGCGTCGACGAGGAGACGTCGCGTCCGCCGACCGGGCCGAGCGTCTCGAGCGCGCGCGGGATCTTGCCTTCGACGTCGAGGGCGCGGCGAAGTCGCCCGGCGAGAGCAGCGTCCGAGCTCGATCGGGTAGTCTGCCACGAGGGCGGCAGTATAGGATCGCGACGGTCAGGCGAGACGCATGCACCGACCCGCTGCGCGGGCCGAGCGCGATCCGGACCGGCGGCCGCGGCCGAGTCGATCGACGCGTGCCACCCGATCGGTCCCCGACCCGGGTCGGACCGGCGTCGATCGGCTCGAGGCGCCGCCGGGCGCCGCCGACGCCGTCGAGCCGGAGCTCGAGCCGGCGCCGGCTCGTCGCCGGCGTTGACCGCGACCACGAGCCGCGACGTCGCCGAGCCGCCGCTCGAAGGCCAGCGCGCCGTCCCTCGGCCGCGACCACGGTCGCAGCGGCCCGTCGCGCAGCGCCGGCTCCGCGCGCGCGCAGGCGCACGAGCGTCGCGGACGAAGTCGCGGCATGCCCGCGTCCCAGCGCCGACTCGTCCCACGGGAACGCCGCCCCGGCAGCCGGGGTCGTTGCCACCGGTCAGCCCGACCTCGTCGCCGTAGTAGATGCACGGCGCGCCCGGCAGCGTCGCCTGCAGGAGCGTCGCCAGGCGGACGCCGTCGCGGTCGCCGCCGAGGATCGATCCGCATCCGCGGCGTGTCGTGCGACCCGAGCAGGTTGAGCTGGACGGCGACGACGTCGGGGTCGTAGGCGCCGAGCAGCTCGCTCGAGCCGCGCCGCGAACCCGGCGCCGTCGATCGCGCGGATGTTGGCGCCGGTACTCGCGATGCGCCGCCGACCACGCCCATGTCGAGGTGCGAGCCGCCGGCGAACCCGAGGATCGCCTCGGCCAGCGGGTAGTTCATCAGCGCGTCGAACCGGTCGCCGGCCAGCCACTCGGGCGCCACGTGCCAGATCTCGCCGACGAGGTAGGCATCGGGCCGGATCGCGCGGCAGCGCGTCCGGAACTCCTGCCAGAACCCCTCGTCGTCGATCTCCGTCGGGGACGTCCAGCGCGCCAGCCGTCGATGCCGAACCGGAGCCAGTGCTCGGCCACCGTCATCAGGTACTCGCGGACGTCCGGGTTCGTCGATGTTCAGCTTCGGCAGCGCCGGAGATCCCCCACCACGCCTCGTAGCCGATGCGCGCTGCGCCGGCGTGCCCGGACGGCGGGTAGGCGAGCGATGGGCCGGCCCGGCGTCGAGCGCGCCCTCGTCGAAGTGGAACCAGCCGCGATAGGGCGACGCGGCACCGGTCTCGAGGATGTGGTGGAACGGCCAGAACCCGCGGCCGGTGTGGTTGAAGACGCCGTCGAGGACGACCCGCATGCCCGCGGCCGTGGGCCGCGTCGAGCAGCTCGCGCAGGGCGTCGTTCGCCGCCGAGCAGCGGATCGACCGTGAGGTAGTCGTACGTGTGGTAGCGGTGGTTCGAGGCCGACGCGAAGACCGGGTTGAGGTAGAGCGCGTCGATCCCGAGGTCCTCGAGGTAGGCGAGCCGCTCGACGATGCCGAGCAGGTCGCCGCCCTTGAAGCCGTTGTCGGTCGGCGGCGCGTCCCACGGCTCGAGCGCGCCGGGCTTGCGGACCCGCTCGCTCGCCGCGAACCGGTCCGGGAAAGATCTGGTAGAAGACCGCGTCGCGGACCCAGGCCGGCGTGTCGACAGGCATGCGGCCAAGTGTGCCGGGTCCGGACCGTCGCTGCGGTACGATCGGCGCCCATGTTCGACCGCATCCGCGAGATGCCCGGCGGCATCCGCCTGTTCCTCGCCTACGCATTCCTGATCCTGGCCGGGATCGGCCTGAGCCTGCGCTACGTGATCGACCAGGCCATCGATGCGCCGGTGAGCCTGCCCGGGGTGGTGGTCATGGTCCTGCTCGCCTACACGATCTTCACCACGACGCTCGTGCTCCAGCGGAAGCAGGCTGCCCGGAATCCTCGCGCTCGGCCTGGCCAGCCTGACGGTGCCGCTGATCCCGCTTCTCCTGCTCAGCAGCCTGGTCCCGCAGACCATCTTCGTCGCGGCTCTCTCGATCCTGCTCTTCCGGGGGCTGCTCCGGCCCGAGGTCCAGGCGTACCTCAGCGAGGCCTGAACCGCGTGATGGGGTACCCTCTCGGCGCGCGGCCACCGTCGCCGCCGGGCACACGAGTCCCCCACCGGATCCCGCGGGATCCCCGACCCTTTCGACCGCACTGAGGCATCCACGTGAGCAAGGCTTCCCGCCGGCGCCAGCAGCCCGGCCCGCGACCGGCACCCGCGGCATCCCCGACCACGCCCTCGGGCACCCCGCCGCCGAGCGCCGCCGCATCATCCGCGGCGCTCGGTGCCGGCACGACCTCGCGGACGAGTGGCGAGTCGACGCGTCCCAGCCAGGGACCGTCCGGCACCAGCCGGACCGGGCGTCGTCCGGCGTCGCGGGTGACCCGCCAGCGGCGTCCGTTCACCGAGCGCTATCGCGGGTGGATCATCGGGATCGCGGCCGTGGCCGGCGTCGCCCTGATCGGGCTCTTCGTGTTCTCCTCGGCCGCGGCGCCAGCCTACGCCTGCTCGACGCTCTTCGATCCGGCGCCGACCGCCAGCCCCTCGGCCGGGCAGTCCCCGAGCCTGGGCTTTGCCCAGGACGACATGGGCAAGACCCACGTCGCCAGCGGGACCAAGATCACCTACACATTCTGCCCGCCGGCCAGCGGCAACCACTACAACGCGAGCGGCCTCGGCCCGATCCAGCCCCGGGTCTACGGCCCGAACGACAAGACCGTGCCGCAGGGCTGGATCCACAACCTGGAGCACGGGGCGCTCGTCCTGCTCTACCGCGGCGACAGCGCCGGGGCGACCCCCGAGGGCCAGCAGGCGCTCAAGGACTTCTTCGCGGTCTTCCCGGCCAGCCCCATCTGCCAGACGCCACCGGGAACCATCGTCGGCCCGGTCTTCACCCGCTTCGACAGCATGAAGACGCCGTTCGCCGCCCTGGTCTGGGACCGCGTGATGCCGCTGGAGTCCCTGGACAAGGACGCCATCCTCGCCTTCTACGCGCAATGGGGCGAGCAGCTCAACCCGGAGCTCACGCCGGCAGGCTGCGTGCGCCCGACCCCGAGCCCCGAGCCGAGCTCGAGCGCCAGCCCGTCGGGGAGCGCGGCCCCGTCCGCGAGCCCGAGCGCGAGCGAGTCGGCCAGCCCGTCGGCCCCGGCCAGCGCCTCGCCGTCCGCCAGCCCGAGCTGACCCGCCGGTGCTCGCCCTGGTCAAGCCCGAGCGCCGGACCGGGGCTCGTCCTGCGCGAGGTCCCGCAGCCGGCCATCGGGATCAACGACGTCCTGATCCGCGTCCACAAGACCGGGATCTGCGGCACGGACCTCCATATCGAGTCGTGGGATCCGTGGGCGGCCAAGACCATCCACCCGCCGCTGATCGTCGGCCACGAGTTCGTCGGCGAGATCGTCGAGGTCGGCAGCAACGTCGTCGACTTCCGCGCCGGCGACCTCGTGAGCGGCGAGGGCCACGTCGTCTGCGGGCGCTGCCGCCACTGCCTCGCCGGCCGGCGCCACCTGTGCGCCAACACCATCGGCCTCGGCGTCGGTCGCGACGGCTCGTTCGCCGAGTACGTCGCCCTCCCGATGACCAACATCTGGCATCACGCGCCGGCATCGACGAGGAGATCGCCGCGATCTTCGACCCGTTCGGCAACGCGGTGCACACGGCGCTCGCCTTCCCGGTCCTCGGCGAGGACGTGCTGGTCTCCGGGGCCGGGCCGATCGGGCTGATGGCGACCGCGGTGGTGCGCCATGCCGGGGCGCGGCACGTCGTCGTCAGCGAGCCCAACCCCTACCGGCGCGAGCTCGCGATGCGGATGGGCGCGACGATCGCCGTCGACCCGCGCGAGCGCGACCTGCGCGACGTCTTCGCCGAGCTCGACATGGTCGAGGGCTTCGACGTCGCGCTCGAGATGTCGGGCAACGCGTCCGCGCTGCGCGGCGCGATCGGCGCGATGGCCCACGGCGGCTCGCATCGCGCTCCTGGGCATCCCGACCGGCGAGATCGCGCTCGACGTCAACGAGATCGTCTTCAAGTCGCTGAGCCTGCGCGGCATCTACGGCCGCGAGATGTACGAGACCTGGTACAAGATGACGGTCATGCTCCAGTCCGGGCTGGACATCCGGCCGGCCATCACCCATCGATTCGGGTTCCGCGACTTCGAGGCCGCGTTCGCCGCGGCGCGCGACGGCGACGCCGGCAAGGTCGTCATGGACTGGACCGCATGACCTCGCCGGCCGGTCGCTCGGATCCCGCTCGCCTTCCTCGACGACGAGCTCGCGGCCCTGCGCGAGCGCCACCTCTACCGCGCCGCTCCGGGTCATGAGCAGCGCCCAGGGGCCGATCGTGTCGATCGACGACCGCCGCCTGATCTCGCTCTCCTCGAACGACTACCTCGGCCTGACCCACCATCCGCGCCTCCGCGAGGCGGCCCTGGCGGCCGTCCGCGAGTTCGGCGTCGGCAGCGGCGCGGTCCGCACGATCGCCGGCACGATGGCGATGCACGAGGCGCTCGAGGCGGAGCTGGCCGAGTTCAAGGGCACGCCCGCGGTGCTGACCTTCCAGTCCGGGTTCACGGCGAACACCGGGGTCATCCCGACCATCACCGGCGAGACCGACCTGATCGTCAGCGACGAGCTCAACCACGCCTCGATCATCGACGGGATGCGGCTGTCGAAGGCACCGCGCAAGGTCTATCCGCACGCGGACGTCGAGGCCCTCCACGACATCCTGGGTGACGCGGTCGAGCGCGGCCGCGACGGCTCCGGCGAGCCGTACCGCCTGATCCTCGTGGTGACCGACGGCGTCTTCTCGATGGACGGGGACATCGCGCCGCTCCCCGGTGTCGTCGAGGCGGCCGAGGCCTTCGGGGCCGCCGTGATGGTCGACGACGCCCACGCCTCCGGGGTCCTCGGCCGCGACGGCCGCGGCACGGTCGACCACTTCGGGCTGCACGGCCGGGTCGCCGTCCAGGTCGGGACGCTCTCGAAGGCCGTCGGGGCGCTCGGGGGCTACGTGGCCGGCAGCACCGCCCTGCGCGAGATCCTGACCCAGCGGTCTCGACCGTTCCTCTTCTCGACCAGCCATCCCCCCGGCGGTCGTCGCCGCCTGCCGCGAGGCGATCCGGGTCATGCAGGACGAGCCGGAGCTCCTCGAGCGGCTCTGGACGAACACGCGCCGCTTCAAGGCGGAGCTCGCCCGGCTCGGCTTCGACACCGGCCGGTCCGAGACGCCGATCACACCGGTGATGATGGGCGACCCCGACACCGCCGGGCGCTTCTCGGCGTCGGCTCATCGAGGAGGGCGTCTTCGCCCAGCCGGTCGTCTTCCCGACCGTGGCCATCGACCGCGCGCGGATCCGCACGATCGTCACGGCGGCGCACGCCGATTCGCAGCTCGACCTCGCCCTCGAGGCGTTCGACCGGGTGGGCCACGAGCTGGGCCTCATCGGCGGGTGACCGAGGACCGCCGCGGCCGCCGCCTCCCGCTGGACGCCCATCTCCACACCGACCTGTCGCCCGACAGCGACGTCCCGATCGACGTCTACGCGCAGCAGGCGGTCGACCTCGGCATCCGCGAGCTGGCGATCACCGATCACCTCGACTTCGAGCCCGGGGCTCCGGCGTTCGGCTATTCGACCTTCGCCGACCGCGAGCGGATCGTCCGCGACGCCGCGGAGCGCTGGGGTCCGCAGGGCGTCACGATCCGGTTCGGCATCGAGCTCACCTACGACCGCTCGTGGGAGGCGGACATCCGCGAGCACCTGCGGCGGCACGCCTACGACTTCGCCATCGGGTCGGTCCACGACCGGGTGGTGTCGCCATACCACGCCACGAACGTCGCGGGCTGGGTCGCGGGCCGGTCGCTCGCGGAGATCGTGGCGCCATCCTTCGACGAGGTCGAGGCCGCGGCTCGCTCCGGGCTCTTCGACACGATCGGCCACATCGACGTCGTGAAGCGCTACCTGCACCCGCACGTGCTCCCCGAGCGCTTCGCGGAGCAGCCCGAGCTGTACGAGCCGATCCTGCGGGCCCTCGTCGAGAGCGGCACGGCCCTCGAGGTCAACACCAGCGGCCTGCGCCATCCGCCGGCGGAGACGTATCCACCGGCCGCGATCGTGGCCCGGTACCGCGCCCTCGGCGGCGAGCGCCTGACGATCGGGTCCGATGCCCACCGGGCGAAGCACTTCGCGTGGGCACTCGGCGACGGCTATGAGATCGCCGCGCACGGCGGGCTTCGACCACCTGGCGTTCCGCGACGGGGAACGGGCGCTGCCGCCGCGCTAGGCTACCGACCGTGGACTGCACGGTCATCGGCGCCGGACCCTCCTACACGGACCGCCCCGGCGCGACGGGCGCGTCGTATCTGCTGGCACGTGACGGCCACGCCCTCCTGCTGGACCTCGGGCAGGGCTCGTTCACGCGGCTGGCGGGTCTCATGGACCCGGCCGATCTCGATGCCGTGCTCGTCAGCCACCTGCACCCGGACCATTTCATCGACCTTGTCTCGTTGCGGATCTACCTGCGCTGGGAGCCGCCGCGCGGCCGCCGCGTCCGGGTCGTCGGCCCCGCCGGCCTTGCCGACCGGATCGATGCGTTGCATGCCGAGCCGGGCTTCACCGCCGCGTCGCTCGACGTGGAGACGCTGGCCGATGGAACGTTCGCGGTGGGCGGCCCGGACGGCTTCCTGGTCGAGGCGCGCCACGTCACCCACCTCGACCCGAGTTTCGGCTTCCGGGTGACCGCTGCGGCCGGGACCGGCCAGGGCCTCGTCTACTCCGGCGACTGCGGCCGGGCGGAGGATCTCGAGGCGCTCATCCATCCCGGCGACGTGCTGCTCAGTGAAGTGAGCTTCGGGGCCGGTCCGGTCCCGGTCGACGCCCAGCACCTCGACGGGCCGGCCGTCGGCGCGCTGGCGGCACGAAGCGGGGTCGCACGCGTACTGCTGACCCATCTCCAGATGGGGTTCGACCGCGACGCCACGGTCGCCTCGGTCCGCGCGGTCTACGACGGGCCGGTCGAGCTGGTCGATCCGGGGATGCGCTTCACCGTCGGCGCCTGAATCGAACGGACCGGGCCCGAAGGCCCGGTCCGTCACCGTTCACTGGATGCGTCGACCGATGGTCGGCGCTCGTCGGGTCAGTCCCGGCGGCGGGCGCTGCGGACGGGGGTGATGAAGAGGATGGCGGCGCTCAGGGTCGCCATGAGCAGGAGCACGAGGGCCGCGCTGCTGCCATTCGACGAGTCAGTGGAGCCAAGGGTGTCGGTCGGGGGCAGGGTCGGGGTATTCGGGCCGGACGTCTCCGCCTCGACCTGACCCGGAGGCGTCACGCACTCACCCTGGTCGTTGGGGACCTGGGGCAACTCGCAGACCGGGGTATCCGACGGGGTCGGCTCGGTGCTCGGCGTCGGCTCGGTGCTGGGCGTGGGCTCGGTGCTGGCGGTCGGCTCGACGCTCGGCGTCGGCTCGGTGCTCTGGGTGGGCTCGACGCTCGGCGTCGGCTCGGTGCTCGGCGTGGGCTCGGTGCTGGCAGACGGCTCGACGCTCGAAGACGGCGTCGGCTCGGTGCTGGCGGTCGGCTCGACGCTCGGCGTCGGCCACGGATGGTGATGCCCATGCGCGGCAACCGACGCCGGGCCGGCGAGGACCGCCAGCGCGAACAGCGGGATGACGAACAAGGAGGCTCTGCGGGTCGATAGACCTCGGCCGGTGCGTGAACTCATGGATCTGTTCCCCAAGACGGAGGCACGATGGCCTCGGATGAATGGTTTGCCGGACTGAGAGCGACGATCCCCGATGCCCTTGCTCCGACTGGGGCTGATGGTGTCACTGGCGACTAGTACTCGTCCAGTACCGCCGGATGAACCTGACCACACCAGTCCATCGCGCAATGTACCAGACGCCAGTCACGTCGCGGTGCACCCGGACACCAAGGGTCCTGCCTGGAGGGGTACTCACGTCCTGCCAGCCTGCCGGCAGGCGCTCCACGGGTTCGCGCGGCTACCATTCGCGCCGTGACCGACACGCCGACGGACCCCATCTCGAGCTCGATCCGCACCCAGGCCAGGGCCGAGATCGCCCGCGCCTGGGAGGCAGCGATCGCCGCGGGCGCCCTACCCGCGCTCCCGCCCGACGCGGCCGCCGTCGAGGTCGAGGTCGAGCGGCCGTCCAACCCCGAGCACGGCGACCTGGCCACGAACCTGGCCATGCGCCTGGCACGGCCCTACCGGATGGCCCCGCTGGCCATCGCCACGGCGCTCGCGGCGGTGCTGCAGCAGGTGGCCGCCGACGAGCCGGCCACCGCCACGATCGCCGCGGCGACCGTCGCGGCCCCGGGGTTCCTCAACCTGCGCGTCGCCGACGCCGCCCTCGAGCGGATGGTGGGCCGCATCCTGGTCGCGCCCGCGCGCTGGGGACGGATCGAGGCCGCCACGCCGCGGGCCGTGAACGTCGAGTTCGTCTCCGCGAACCCGACCGGTCCCCTGCACGTCGGCAATGCCCGCGGAGCCTTCATCGGCGACCTGCTGAGCCGCGTCCTCGAGGCGGGCGGCCAGCGCGTCACGCGCGAGTACTACTTCAACGATTCGGGCGGCCAGATCCGGAACCTCGGCGCGTCCGTGGCGGCGCTCAGGCGCGGTGATCCCGTCCCGGAGGACGGCTACAAGGGCGACTACGTGCACGACCTGGTGGCGCTCCTGCCCGATGCCGTGTGGGTGGAGGCGTCGGCGCCGGGCGCCGACATGGACGGGATCGTCGGCCATTGGGCCGCCGGCCGCGTGCGCGAAGGGATCGAGGAGAGCCTGACCGCGCTCGGCGTCCGTTTCGACGTGTGGACCAGCGAGGGCCGGCTGCACGACGAGGGCTGGGTGGAGCGCGCGGTCGAGCGACTCAAGGAGCGCGGCCACGTCTACGAGTCCGAGGGCGCCACGTGGTTCCGTTCGACCACGTTCGGCGACGACAAGGACCGGGTGATCTTCCGCTCGAACGGCGAGCCGACCTACTTCGCGGCCGACATCGGCTACGTCACCGAGAAGTTCAGCCGCGGCTTCGACCACCTCATCTACATCTGGGGCGCGGACCACCACGGGACGGTCGCCCGGGTGCGCAATGCCGCCGAGGCCATGGGCTACACGCGCGACGACGTGGAGATGAAGCTCTACTCGTGGGTCCGCTTCGTGCGCGACGGCGAGGAGGTCTCGATGTCCAAGCGCGCCGGCGAGTTCATCACTCTGGACGAGCTGCTCGCCGAGGTCGGTGTCGACGCGGCGCGCTGGTTCTTCGCGTCACGCGCCGCGACGACCGGCATCGACTTCGACATCGAGCTCGCGAAGAAGCAGTCGAACGAGAACCCCGTCTACTACGTGCAATACGCCCACGCCCGGATCGCCTCGATCGTGCGCAAGGCCGCCGATGCCGGGCTGATGCCGGCCGACACGGTCAGTGGGCTGCTGGCCGGGGAGCCGGAAGCCGCCCTCGTCCGGGCGATCGCGCGCTTCCCCGATGTCGTCGAGGATGCCGTTGCCGTCGAGGAGACGCAGGGGATCACGGCCTACGCGACCGACCTCGCCACCACCTTCCACGGCTTCTACCGGGATGCACGGGTCGTCGACGCGGCCGAGCCCGAGCGCTCGGCGGGCCGCCTCGCCCTTGCCAGAGCCGCCCAGATCACGCTGGCCAACGCGCTCGGCCTGCTGGGGATCTCCGCACCCGAGTCGATGTAGCCGCGGGACGTCCCGGGGCCCACCCGGCGAGACCTACCCCGCGAGGCCGAGGGCGCCGGCGACGCGGGCCATGGTGTCGGCGTCGCTCGCGACGAGCACCCAGCGGACCTTGCCGCCCTCCCCCGGCAGCACCTGGGCAAGCCCGTCGGCCTTGGCCAGCGCGGTGGTCGCCGCCGTCTCGAACTGCGCCGCGTCGGCGGTCGTGTCCCAGGCCGTCTTGATCGCCACGGCCCAGGTGTCGCCGGGGCCGTCGATCACGGCCAGGCGGTCGCCACCCCAGCCGGCCGCGGCGGCATCGGCCTCGGCGCGGGCGACGCCGTCGAGGCGGAGCCAGATCCCCGTCTGGAGCTCGCCGAACGAGTCGAACAGGGGCACGCTCCAGCCGCTCCCCAGGCGCGTGGCGATGTCCTTGGGCAGCCCGACGTCGACCACCGGCTCGTTCGCCGTGTACTTCTCGGGATGGAGGATCTGCTCGGTGGAGACCGGCATGCGCGCGTAGATGTCATCGACCGCCGACCAGCCGCCGCCCATCTGCTTCGCCTGGACCCAGAAGGCGCCGGTCGTGTAGGGGTAGGTGAGCGTCTCGGTCATGATCGGTGGCAGCTTGGCGAGCAGCGCCTGCGTGGCCGGATCGCTCGCGGTCTTGGCGTACTCGGCGAGCTGGTCCTGGGTCAGGTTCCCGATGGCCCAGTAGGACATGAGCAGCGTCGCGTCGCCCTCGAAGACGGCCTGGCGGGCGAGGAACCAGTCGCTCTGGTCGCGGACGTCCTTCTGGTCCTTGAAGACCGTGAAGTGCTGGTCCTGGAGCGCATGCGTGTACTCGTGCGCGTACGTGACCTGCTCGGCGGCGCCCACGCCGCCGGACCGCGAGACCACGAACATCTTCTGCTGGTCATCGTCGTAGAAGCCCGCGACGCCGGCGCCGAGCATCTCGAGGGTCAGGGCGTTGAGGTCCGCGTCCGGTGGGAGGAGGCCCAGCGCCTTGTAGAGGCGCTCGTTCGCGGCGACGACCTCAGGCGGGGTCTGCTTGGTCTGCTCCGCCGCGAGCATCGTCCGGAGCTGCGCCTCGTCGATGACCTCGCGGTCGATCTTCTTGGCCGCCGTGAGTTCGCGGAGCTTGACCACCTGGCCCTCGATGCGGTCGAAGGTCTCGGCCGCATCCAGGCTCGCTGAGGGCGACGCGCCCGACGGCGACGGCGTGGCAACCGTTGACGGCAAGGCCGACGGGGAGGCGCTCGCCGACGGCGAGGGGCTGGCGGTGGCCGGGTCGCAGGCGGCGACGAGCGCGGCGAGCGCGAGGACGACGACGACAGAGCGGGTGGCGGAGGGTCGGGACATCGCGGCATTCTCGCACGGGATGGCGTCGAGCCCGGATGACACGATGGTCCTGCGGACGACCGGCGGCGGCACGTTGGACGAGGCGCCCGCGGGACGTGTCGCTTTCTTAATCGCTTGGCCCCTCGATGCTGAATCAGGGCGCCGTAGCGTTAGCCGTGGACGAACCCACAAGGTTCCATCCTCCCTCCCTCCGACCGGAGGCGCCGATTGGGCAGGCGCCTCCGGTCATCCCATGTCCGGGGCAGGTCTCGGGACCGCGAGTCGCCGTGCAGGGCGCTGTGTCAGAATCGGTGCATGGAGATCACCTGGTATGGACGGAGCTGCGTCCGCCTGCGCGGTCGCGACGCGGTCGTCGTCGCGGACCCGTATCAATCGGTCGTCGGGCCGACCGGCCGGGGCATCACCGGCGACATCGTCACCTTCAGCCACCCGGACGACACGAAGCTCCCGCGGGCCAAGGGCAAGCCGTCGCGTGACGGCCTGACGTTGCTGCCATCCAGCCTGGACGCCGCGTTCGTGCTGGACGGACCGGGCGAGTACGAGGTCAAGGACGTGCTCCTGACCGGGGTCCGGACCTATCGCGACGACGCCAGGGGCACCGAGGCCGGCAAGCAGGTCGCCTTCGTCGTCGAGCTCGATGGCCTGCACACCATCCACCTCGGGGACATCGGCCATCTCCTCTCGGAGGAGAAGCTCGGCGACATCGGATCCGTCGACATCGTGTGCGTGCCGCTCGGCGGGGCACTCAGCCCGACCCGCGCCGCCGCGATCGTCGCGCAGCTCGACCCCAGCATCGTCGTGCCGATGCCGCTGTGCGACGAGGACGCCGAATGCGCCGAGGCGCTCGGCAAGTTCTTCCACGAGATGGGGGCCGAGCCGACGACCCAGCCCAAGCTGTCGGTCAGCTTCTCCAGCCTGCCCGCGGAGACGACCGTGGTCCTGCTCGAATCCCGCGGCAAGCAGGTCTGAACCAAGCAGGTCTGGACCGGACCGGTCCGGGCGTCAGGACCGCTCGAGGACGACCCGCCCGCGCTTGACCACGGTCCGGACCAGGTCGGCGGCCGGCCAGTACGGGATCTGCGCGGTCGTGGGGACCCGCCAGACGGTGAGGTCCGCCGCCTTGCCCGGCTCGATCGACCCGATCTCGTCCTGCAGGCCGAGAGCCTGGGCGGCATTGATGGTGACCGCGGTCAGGACCTCGTCCGGCGTCATCCCCAGCCCCACGCAGGCGGCCGTCATCGCCAGGGGCAGGCTGGCCGTCGGCGAGGTGCCCGGATTGAAGTCGGTGCCGATCGCCACGGGCACGCCGCGGTCGAGAAGGGTCCGCGCCGGGGCGTGGTGGTCCTTCATGAGGAACCAGGTCGTCACCGGGAGGAGCGTGGCGACGACGGGCTCGCCCGACTCGGCCGCGGCCGCCAGCGCATCGATCCCGGCCGCCGATGGCGTCGCGAGATGGTCGGCGGAAGCGGCCCCGAGCTCGGCCGCGAGCTCCGCGCCACCGGACGGGGCGAGCTCGTCCGCGTGGAGCCGGACGCCCATGCCGTAGCCGGCGGCCGCCATCAGGATCCGGCGCGACTGGTCGACGTCGAAGACGCCCTCCTCGCAGAAGACATCGCAGAAGCGCGCGCGGCCGTGGGCCGCGATCCCCGGCAGCTGCTCCTCGATGACGGAGCGGACGTAAGCCTCGGTCCCATCCGGCCGCGTCCGGAACTCCGGGGCGACCGCATGGGCGCCGAGGAAGGTCGGCACCACCTCGATCGGGCCCTCGGTCGCCCAGCCGGAAGGCGGCATCCACCAGCCGGATCTCGGTCTCGAGGTCCAGGCCGTAGCCGGACTTCGCCTCGATCGTCGTGACCCCGTGGGCCAGCATCTCGTCGAGCCAGCGCCGGCCGTGGGCGAGCAGGTCGTCGGTCGTGGCCGCCCGCGTCGCGGCGACGGTCGAGAGGATCCCGCCGCCGGCCGCGAGGATCTCGAGGTACCCGGCGCCTCGCTGGCGGAGGACCAGCTCGCCCTCGCGCGACCCGCCGAAGAGCAGATGGGTGTGCGGGTCGATGAGCCCGGGCGTGACCGACCCGCCGCGCGCGTCGATCCGGGCGAAGCGGGCCAGCGGCAGCCCGTCCGCCTCGAGGATGGCCTCGACGTCGGCCCTCGGTCCCGACCGCCGCGATCCGGCCCTCCCAGCACGCGACCACGGGCGCGCCCGGACTCTCGGGGCCGGCCGACGGATCGGCGTGGAGCCGGGCGACATCGCCCTGGTGGATGCCCGAGCGGGTCCCGCCGGCAAGCGTCGCGATCTCGGCGGCGCCGACGATCAGCAGGCCCGGCGGCGTCTCGTCGGACCGACCCCCGTAGATCAGCCGGAACCCGCCGCTCATGCGGGACCGGCCGTCATCGGGGCGACCCTGCGCGGGCGGCCTGCAGCCGCAGCTCGAGCGCCTGCATCGGGCTGAAGTCGCGGAGGCGCAGGAAGGCTGCCGCGGCGGCGAGCCGCTCCTCGACCGGCGCGTCGCGCGTGGCGTCGGCATGGTCGGCGACGGCGAGGAACGAGGCGACCGGCGCGAGCCCGATCAGCTCGGACTCCGCGAGCTCGACGCCGTCCTCGGCGGCGACCTCGCGGACGGTCTCCCAGACCACCCATAACGGGGTCGTCTCGAAGTCGAGCACGTTCATCGAGACCTGCGCCCGGCCGAGCTCCTCGATCCAGAAGCCGTTCGCCTGGACCCGCGGCAGGCCGCCGCCGGACTCCCGGATGCGGCGGGCGATGCGCTTGGCGAGGTCGACGTCGCTGGAGTCGAGATTGATGTTGTAGGCGATCAGGAACGGCCGGGCGCCGACCGCGACCGCACCGGCCGAGGGGTGCATCCGCGCCGGCCCCGCGTCCGGCTCCCGCCCGGGTTCGGCGATGTCGGCCTTGAGGCCCTCGTACTGGCCGCGCCGCACATCGGCGAGCTTGACCCGGTCGTCGCGCCGCGCGGCCGCGGCATAGAGGAAGACCGGCAGCTCGAACCGCGTCGGCCACGCGCGCGGCGAAGTCGCGGGCGAGGCCGACGCAATCGTCGAGGGTCGTGTCGCCGAGCGGCACGAACGGGATGACATCGACCGCACCGATCCGCGGGTGCTCCCCGGTGTGGTCGTCCATGTCGATCTCGTGGATCGCGGCCGCCAGCAGTCGCTCGAGCGCCTCGACGACCCGGTCGTGCTCGCCGGCCATCGTGAACACCGAGCGGTTGTGGCTCGGGTCGCTGGTCCGGTCGAGGAGGAAGACGCCGGGCACCGCCGTGATGGCCTCGGCGAGGCGGTCGACGGCGTCGAGCCGCCGTCCCTCCGAGACGTTGGGGACCGATTCGATGAGCACGCCTCGATGCTAAGCCTCTTCCCGGGTCGCGGAACGCCCGCGGCGCGAGGGTCAGCCGTCGAGCATCGGGATGTGGATCCCCCGTTCGCGCGCGACATCGCGTGCTCGATCGTAGCCCGCGTCCGCGTGGCGGAGGACGCCCATCGCCGGATCGGTCGTGAGGACGCGCTCGAGCTTCTCCGCCGCGAGCGGCGTGCCATCGGCGACCACGACCATCCCGGCGTGCTGGCTGTAGCCGATGCCGACGCCGCCACCGTGATGGATCGAGACCCAGGTGGCCCCGGCGGCCGTGTTGACCAGCGCGTTCAGCAACGGCCAGTCGGCGACGGCATCCGAGCCGTCCGCCATCGCCTCGGTCTCGCGGTTGGGCGACGCGACCGAGCCGGAGTCGAGGTGGTCGCGTCCGATCACGATCGGCGCCGCGACCTCGCCCGTGCGCACGAGCTCGTTGAACGCGAGACCGGCCCGCGCCCGCTCGCCGTAGCCGAGCCAGCAGATCCGTGCCGGCAGCCCCTGGAACGGCACCCGTGCCTCGGCCATCTCGATCCAGCGGCGGAGGCCGGCGTCGTCGGGGAAGAGCTCGAGGACCGCCTGGTCGGTGCGCCGGATGTCGGCCGGGTCGCCGGACAGGGCCACCCAGCGGAACGGCCCGCGCCCCTCGCAGAACTGCGGCCGGATGAAGGCGGGCACGAACCCCGGGTAGTCGAAGGCGTCGGCGACCCCGGCCTCCTGAGCGACCGCGCGCAGGTTGTTGCCATAGTCGAAGACCACGGCTCCCGCGGCCTGGAAGGCGAGCATCGCGCGGACGTGGGCCGCCATGGACGAGCGTGCGCGTCGCTCGTACTCCTCCGGGAGCCGGCCGCGCAGCTCGAGCGCGTCGGCCAGCCCGATCTCCGCGGGCACGTAGCCGCCCAGCGGGTCGTGCGCGGAGGTCTGGTCGGTCACCAGGTCGAACCGCTCGCCGGCGGCCGCCCAGGCCGGCTCGATCTCGGCGGCATTCCCGACGAGGGCGATGCTCACGGCCTCGCCGCGCGACGCCGCCTCGCGCGCCCAGGCGAGCGCCTCGACGGGGTCGTGCGTGAGCCGGTCCACGTAGCCGATATCGAGCCGCCGCCGCGCCCGCGCCTCGTCCACCTCGATCACGATCGCGACGCCGTCGTTCATCGTCACCGCGAGCGGCTGCGCGCCGCCCATCCCGCCGAGCCCCGCCGTCAGCGTCACGGTCCCGCGCAGCGTCCCGTCGAAGTGCTGGCGGGCCGCCTCGGCGAAGGTCTCGAACGTGCCCTGCAGGATCCCCTGGGTCCCGATGTAGATCCAGGACCCCGCGGTCATCTGGCCGTACATCATCAAGCCGCGGCGCTCAAGGTCGCGGAAGTGCTCCCAGGTCGCCCACTTGCCCACGAGGTTCGAGTTGGCGATCAGGACGCGGGGCGCCCAAAGGTGCGTCCGAAGGACACCGACGGGCTTGCCCGACTGGACCAGCAGGGTCTCGTCGTCCCCCAGTGCGCGCAGCTCCCGGACGATCGCGTCGAACGCGTCCCAGCTCCGCGCGGCGCGGCCGGTGCCCCCGTAGACGACCAGGTGGTCGGGGTCCTCCGCGACCTCCGGGTCGAGGTTGTTCATGAGCATCCGGAGCACGGCCTCCTGCTGCCAGCCGCGGCAGGTCAGCTCGGGTCCGCGAGGGGCTCGGACGGGGCGGGGTCCGGACATCGGGCCGAGCCTACTCCTGCAGGTTCGCGACGATCTGCTCGCCGAGCCCGCGCGAGCCCAGCGACGTCACCGCGATGAGCAGACCGTCCGCGAGATGGACGTGGTAGGTCTGGGCACCACCCTTGCAGGTGCCGACGACGACGTCGCGACCGGCGATCGTTCGGTCCTCCGATCCGCCGGTGCCACCGGCCTGCTCGCAGGCGACCTGGTCGTAGGCGCCGCGCCAGATCGCGCGGAAGAGGTCGTTGTCGACCCCCGGGCGGAGCCTGACCACGCTGGCGACCGCCAGGTCGTCCCCGTTCGAGGCGCCCGGCGCGACGACGATGGCCATCGCGATGGCCTCGGCATTCGCCGCGAGCGTCGGGTCCTGGGCGACCGCGGCGGCCGTGGTCGGGTCCGGGGCCAGCGGGAAGCCGCCGACCGCCGCGGGCAGGTGATCGAGCAGGCCCGCATCGACCTCGACGACGTTGCCGGACGCCCCCGGC
Organism: uncultured Chloroflexia bacterium; assembly: GCA_963834915.1. Classification (GTDB taxonomy): domain Bacteria; phylum Chloroflexota; class Limnocylindria; order Limnocylindrales; family CSP1-4; genus SPCO01. The sequence continues at coordinate 13,859 of CAWIDI010000007.1, read as the reverse complement.
GATCCGCCGGACGATGCCGTCGGGGTGGGGACCGGGGTCGCGGTCGGGGTCGCGGTGGGGGTCGGCGTCGGGTCGGCGGGCACGCGGTTGACCGTCACGCATCCCACGATGGTCGCCGCGACGACCGCGAGGACGAGGAACCCCCGAAGCGACGCGCCGGCGCCGGCGGTGCGAAGCCGCGCGTCGCGGGATCCGGCCGCGCGGATCAGGCCAGCTCCCGGCGCATCACGGGATAGCGCTCGTCATGCACCGCCAGCGCGAACCCGGCCGCGAGCCAGAAGGCGGGCGTGGCCGCACTCGTCGTGTCCGGGTCGGCGGCCGCCTCCGGGTAGGCCTCGACGGCCGTGAACCCGCGCTCGGCGAGGTCGTCGCAGACGGCGCGGACCAGATGCAGGCCCAACCCGGCGCCGCGCGCCTCAGCCGTCGTCGCGATGCAGGTGATGACGGCCGGCAGGGGCGCATCCGGGAGGGCCGGGTAGAGCTCGCGGGTGTGCTGTGCGCGGGGATAGGCGGTGAGCGGGCCGAACTGGCAGTAGGCCGCCGCGACGTCGTCGCGAAAGAGGACCTTCGCGTAGCTGCCGGTCACCTTCAGACCGCGGCCGAGGAGCTGCCACTTGCGCGGGGCGTCCGGGTCAGCGGCAGGCGGGGCCGGAGGCGGCGGGGCGAACGGGTTCGGAAGCGAGGGCCGGTCGTCGTCGAGGAACGGAGCGGCCAGGCGGCCATCGGCCGGCCGGGCGAACGGGTTGGGCGCGTCGCGACCCGCCGCGTCGGCGAGGAACGGGTTGGCCGGGATGGGCGCGGCTGATCGCTGGCGGCATCGGGGCGGTCGCCGCGAGCCAGGCCGGTCGCGACGCCTTCGAGCCCCGCGCCGCGTCCTCCCAGTAGTCGCAGGTCCGGTGATCGAAGGCCGGATCCGCGCACGGCGGGAGGGCGTGGAATCCCGCCTCGTCCGTCACGTCGGCGATGCGGATGCGCGGTTCGGTCATGGCGCCTCGGAGTCTACGGCGGGAAGCCGGTCGGCGGGCTTGTCCGATTTGCTACAGTCGGGCCCGCGCGACCAGCGGCGACAGGCGTCGCCGCACAAGACGTGAAGGGCAGGGACGGGTGTCCGGATCCAGAGAGTTGGACGCCTACGCGGTCCTCGGCGTCGACCCCGCGTCCGATGACGAGACGGTGGCCGCGGCGTATCGCGCGCTCGCGCGGCGGCTCCATCCGGACGTGGCGGGCGACGGCGCCACGCACCAGATGTCGGTGGTCAACGCGGCCTTCGACCGGGTCCGCGACCCGAGACGCCGGCGCGAGTACGACGACGAGCTGCAGGAGATCGACCCGGCGCGCGCGGCGCGCGCGCGCAGCCGACCCCGCGGCGGTCGCGTCCGATCGCGGACCACGACGGCAGCGCCGCAGCAACCGAAGGAGCCCGAGCACCACCGCGCGCCATCGCCGTATCACGAGTTCGACGATTCCTCTGGGCGCGACGGGACCGGCGGCGCCGGCCGGCCACCGGGCCGACCGTCCGGGCAGCGTTCTCACGTTCGGGCGGCACATCGGCTGGTCGATCGGCGAGATCGCCCGGGTGGACCCGGGCTATCTGACCTGGCTCGAGGAGCGCCGCGAGGGGCGGCCGTACCTCGAGGAGATCGACGCGACGCTGCGCCGCATCGGCTTCCGCGAGGACCGCCTCCCGCCCCAGAAGAAGCGCCGCTGACCGACTGACACGCGACGCACGGGGTCGCAGCGCGGTCCGCGACCGCCCGCTCGTTCAGCCGGCGAGGTCGGCCAGCCCACCCCCGTGGACGAGCTCGATCGCGGCCGCCAGGTCCGGACCGGGCTCGCGGTCCCCGTCGAGATGGGCGACCACGCGCGCGCACCCGCGCGAGCGCGTCCCGCACCCCGATCCCGGGCGCCGGCGAGTCGGCCGGCGCGAGCCGGAGGTCGAGCGCCTGTGCGGCGACCAGCGTCTCGATGGCGAGGATCCGCTCGACGCCCTCGAGGACCATCCGCGCGTGGCGCGCCGCCGTGGCGCCCATCGACACGTGGTCCTCCTGGTTGGCGCTGGTCGGGATCGAATCGGCCGACGCCGGGTGGGCCAGGACCTTGTGCTCCGACGCGAGGGCCGCGGCCGTGTACTGGTAGATCATCATCCCGGAGTCGATCCCGGACGCCGCGGCCAGGAACGGCGGCAGCCCGCCGTTGAGCCGCGCATCGACCAGCAGCGCGGTCCGCCGCTCGCTGATCGACCCCAGCTCCGCCAGGGCGAGCTTGGCGAAGTCGAGCGCGAGCGCGATCGGCTCCCCGTGGAAGTTGCCGCCGCTGATGACGCGGCCGCCCCCGGTCGCGATGGTGTCGACGTCGGCCACGCCGCCGCCCGGGAAGACGAGCGGGTTGTCGGTCGCCGAGTTGAGCTCGATGTCGAGCACGCGGCGCAGATGGTCGAGCGCATCCCGGACCGCGCCATGGACCTGCGGCACGCAGCGCAGCGAGTAGGGGTCCTGGACCTTGTGGGCCGAGGCGTGATGGCTGTGCTGCAGCTCGCTGTCGCGGAGCATGTGGCGGAGCTCCGCGGCGACCGCCACCTGCCCGGGATGCGGTCGGGCCAGCTGGTAGGCCGCGGCGTAGGCCACGTCCGTGCCGAGGAGGGCCTCCACGCTCATCGCCGCGACGACCGAGGCGGTGCGGGTCAGCCGGTCCGCGTCGGCGAGGAGCAGCGCCCCGATCGCGCTCATCAGCTGGGTCCCGTTGAGGAGCGCCAGCCCTTCCTTCGCCTGGAGCTCGAGCGGCTCGAGGCCGACCTCGCGGAGGGCGAGCAGGGCCGGCACGGCCTGGCCGCGGAACTCCACGTGCCCCTGGCCGATGATCGGCAGCGCGAGGTGGGCGAGCGGCGCGAGGTCGCCCGATGCCCCGACGCTCCCCTGCTCCGGGACGACGGGATGGATCCCGAGGTCGAGGAACGCCAGCAGCCGGTCGACCAGCAGCGGGCGGCAGCCGCTGTGGCCGAGGGCGAGCGTGTTCGCCCGCAGCAGGAGCATCGCCCGCACGATCTCGCGCGGGAACGGCTGGCCGACGCCCGCGGCATGGCTCATCAGCAGGCGCCGCTGGAGCTCCGCGGAGCGCGCCGGGTCGACGAAGGTCGTGGCCAGGTCGCCGAAGCCCGTCGTGACGCCGTAGACCACCGCTCCCTCGTCGACGAGGGCGGCGATCACGGCACGTGCCTCGTCCATCCGCTCGCGGGCGTGGACGTCCAGGGCGACCGGCGGCCCCGGCCCGGGCGACCGCCTCGACATCGGCGATGGTGAGATCCGCGCCGGTCAGGACGACCGTCGGCGGGTCGGCCGGCGCCGTCGCCAGGGCCGCCTCGCCGGCGGTCCGGGTAGAAGTGCGGGACCTCCGGCTCACTCACCGTTGCGAGGATAGTCGGGTATCCTCCGGGGCGCCCGACTCCCCGTCACGCCGAGGTCCGCTTGCTCGCGTTCATCGACCAGATCGTCATCCCGTTCCTGAACAGCCTGTACGGCGCCGTCGGCTACGTCGGCGTCATGTTCGCGATGGCGATCGAATCGGCGATGATCCCGCTCCCCTCGGAGCTGATCCTCCCGTACGCCGGGTTCCTGGTCTCGGACCCGAGCCAGCTGGAGCCGCTGACCGGATCGCCCTGGAACTTCTGGATCGTCGTGGTCTTCGCCACGATCGGCAACACGCTGGGGTCGCTCGTCGCCTACGCCATCGGCGCGTACGGCGGCCGGCCGTTCCTGCAGCGCTACGGGAAGTACCTGCTGATCCGCGAGCACGAGATCGAGCTGGCCGACCGCTTCTTCCAGCAGCACGGCAGCGCGACCGTGTTCATCGGCCGGCTGCTGCCGATCGTGCGGACCTTCATCAGCTTCCCGGCGGGCGTCGCCCGGATGCCGCTCACGCCGTTCATCCTCTACTCGACCGCGGGCGCGTTCCTGTGGTCCGCGCTGCTCGTCTACGCGGGTACGGTCCTCGGCGCGAACTGGGAGGACATCCGCCACGCCCTCCAGCCCTTCGACCTGCTGATCGCGGTCGCGGTGGTCGCGGCGGTCGTGCTGTTCATCTGGTGGCGCCTCGGCACCCCGGGACGGCCCCGACGCTCCAAGCCGGACGAGCCGCCGACCACGGCTGCCTAGGCGCGGCCCGGCGCGGCCGGCTCGCGACGCTCCTCCGGCGGCCGCACGCTCCGGAACTGGCGGTAGAGCAGCAGGTCGTAGAGGATCTTGCAGCCGCCCGCGAGGAAGAACGGCAGCGACATCAGCCCGGCGCTCGCCATCAGCACGGACGAGAACGACGGCGAGATCGCGGCGCCGGTCGTCCGCGCCACGCCGGTCACGCCCGCGGCCGCCGAGCGCTCATCCGGGTCCACCACCGCGATCACGTACGACTGCCGCGTCGGCACGTCCATCTGGCTCAGCACGAAGCGCAGGAGCAGGACGCCGATGGCCAGCGGCAGCGTCGGCATCAGCGGGACGAGGATCAGCAGGATGTTGGACGGCAGGTGGGTGAAGACCATCGTGTTGATCAGGCCGAACCGCGCCGCGAGACGCGCTGCGGACAGCGATGAGACGGCTGCCAGCAGGTTCGCCGCGAAGAAGATGACCCCGAGCAGCGCCGGGTCGACACCGAACCGGATGTGGAACCAGAACGCCATCAGGCTCTGCGGGATGAACCCGCCGCCGAACGCGTCGAGTGAGAAGAGGAGCGACAGCCGCAGGACGATCCCCTTCGACCGCCCGAGCCCCAGCCGTCGGCGGATCCCGTCGGTGGCGGCGGCCTGGGGCGGCGCCTCGATCGCGTGACCGAGGCGGAGGAACCCGATCGCCATCGCCAGCCCGATGACGGCGTAGCCGATCACGATCGCCCGGTACGCATCGGCCGGCGGCGCACCGAGGTCGAGCAGGGCCTGGCTCAGCAGCCCCGCCCCGAGCGCCCCCGTGGCGGTCGCCACGTACCCGGCGAGGTTGTACCAGGCGAAGGTCGAGGTCCGGCGCGTGTCGGCGACCGTCTGCGACAGCGACGCCTGCTCGATCGCGAGGAACGGCCCGACCTCGTTGCCGGTCGGCGAGATCACGCCGATCGTCGCGGCGAGGATCAGCAGCGGCACCCAGTCCGTGGCCGCGAAGACGATCCCGGCGACGACCATCAGGAGCGAGCCCGCGATCAGGATCCGGCGCCGGCCCAGCCGGTCGGCATTCGTCGTCAGCCACAGCGAGATCACGGTGTCGCCGATGAGGGTCAGCGTCAGCACGATCCCGATCGTCAGCGCGTCCAGGTGGAGCGCGTCCAGGTATAGGACCAGCACGACGGCCAGGAAGCCGTAACCGAACATCCGCAGCGTCCGCATCAGGAACAGCAGGCGCGCGTCGCGCGGCAGCCCGATGAGGCTGGGGATGAGCCCGGGGTCCGGCGGCGCGGCGGTCACGCCGCGAGTCTACGGGCGGGCGACCCGGCCCGCGGTCTGCGATGATGCCGCCGGAGGTCCCGACCGACGATGCACGACGATCCCCACGGCGACGACCAGCCGGGCCACGCCGGATCCGCCGGCCTGCACCACGACATCGGCGATCACGGCGACGATGGTGGGCACGACGACCACGCCCACGTCGAGGAGCCGCTCGGGCCGATCGACCTCGCCGCATGGGGCGCCGGCCTCCTCGGGGTCGCGGTCGCCGCGGTCATGATCGTCTGCTTCGCGCTCGCGACGGGCGCGCTCGGGGGCGCCGCCTGAGGCATCCGCCGACGACGTCGGACGCGAGGTCCTAGAACAGGCCGACCACGTTCCCCTCGGCGTCGATGTCGATCTTCGTCCCGCCCGGCACCGACGGCAGGCCCGGCATCGTCCGCATCTCGCCGCAGATGGGCGTGACGAACCCGGCGCCGGCCGACAGCCGGAGCTCGCGGATCGGGACCGTGAACCCCGTCGGGCGGTTCTTCAGCGCCGCGTCGTGGCTCAGCGAGTACTGGGTCTTGGCCATGCAGATCGGCAGGTTCCCGTAGCCCAGGTCCTCGAACTGCTTGAGCGACTTGCGCGCCGCGGGCAGGAGCTCGATGCCGGCGCCGCCGTAGACGCGCGTCACGATCGTCTCGATCTTCTCGGTGAGCGACATCTCGTCCGGGTAGAGCAGCTGGAAGCCCGCCCCGGCGTCCTCCGTCGCCGCCCAGACGGCTTCGGCGAGGTCCGTGGCCCCGGCCCCGCCGTCCACGAAGTGCGTGGCGACGACGGCATCGCGGGCGCCGGCCGCGAGGGCGACCTCGCGGATGGCCGCCACCTCGGCGGGGGTGTCCTGCGGGAACGCGTTGATGGCGACGACCGCCGGGATGCCGTACATCGTCACGTTCTCGATCTGCTTGGCCAGGTTCTGGGAACCGGCCCGCACCGCCGCGACGTTCTCCTCGAGGAGCGCCGGGTCGAGCGGCTTGCCGGCGACGATCTTGCCGACCCCGCCGTGCATCTTGAGCGCCCGGACCGTGGCGACCACGACGGCCGCCGACGGCACCAGCCCGGACGCACGGCACTTGATGTCGAAGAACTTCTCGGCACCCATGTCCGCGCCGAACCCCGCCTCGGTGCACACGATGTCGTTGGTGACGAGGGCCAGACGGTCCGCGATGATCGAGTTGTTGCCGTGCGCGATGTTGGCGAACGGCCCGGCATGGACGAAGGCCGGCCCGCCCTCGAGGGTCTGCAGCAGGTTGGGCTTGATGGCATCGCGGAGGAGGACGGTCATCGAGCCGGCGACGCCCAGGTCCTCGGCGATCACCGCGGAACCGTCGGGCCGCGTGGCCAACACGATCCGCCCGAGCCGGGCGCGCAGGTCGAAGAGGTCGGTCGCGAGCGCCAGGACGGCCATCACCTCGGAGCCCACCGTGATCACGAACTCGGTCTCGCGCGGGATCCCGTCCTCGCGGCCGCCGAGGCCGATGACCGTGTGCCGCAGCGCCCGGTCGCTGATGTCCACGACCCGCGGCCAGAGGACCCCGTGCGGGTCGATCCCGAGCGGGTTCTTGTGGTGGAGGCTGTTGTCGATGAAGGCGCCCGCCAGGTTGTGGGCGGCCCCGATGGCATGGACGTCGCCGGTCAGGTGGAGGTTGAAGTCCTCCATCGGGATGACCTGGCTGTAGCCGCCGCCGGCGGCGCCGCCCTTGATCCCGAAGACCGGTCCGAGCGATGGCTGGCGGATGTTGACCGAGGCCTTCCGGCCGATCCGGTTGAGGCCCTGGGCGAGTCCGACCGTCGTCGTCGACTTGCCCTCGCCGAGCGGCGTCGGCGTGATCGCCGTCACGACCACGTACCGGCCGCGCGGCCGCTCGGCCTCCAGCCGCTGGATCGCCTCGAGGGTGACCTTCGCCTTGACCGGCCCGTAGAGCTCCAGTTCGTCGTCCCGGATGCCCAGCTCGGCGGCGATCTGCGCGATCGGACGCGGCGTGACGGAGCGGGCGATCTCGAGGTCGGACGGGAAGCTCATCGGTCTCCTCCGGAGGTGACGGGGCGGGTCGAGGGTGCCGGCGCCGACGGTCGGATCGGCTGGCGCTCGGCCGCGCGGATCAGGTGGGTGAGCAGGATCGCGTTGGTGAGCGGGCCGACGCCGCCGGGCACCGGCGTGATGGCGGAGGCGACCGCGACAGCCGACGCGAAATCGACGTCGCCGACGATGCGTCCCTCGACGACGTTGATGCCGACATCGACGACGACCGCGCCGGGCTTGAGCATGGCCCCGGTCACGAGACCGGGATGTCCGGCCGCGACGACCACGATGTCGGCACGGGCCACGTGGCCGGGTAGGTCGCGCGTCCGCGAGTGGCAGACCGTGACCGTCGCGTCCTCCTTGACGAGGAGGAACGCGGCCGGCATCCCGACGATGGCCGAGCGCCCGATCACGACCGCGTCGCGGCCCTCGATCTCGATGCCGGACCGCCGCAGGATCTCGACCGCGGCGTGGGCGGTCGCGGGCAGGAAGCCGTCATAGCCGAGGCGCAGCAGGCCGGCGTTCAGCGGGTGGATGCCGTCGATGTCCTTGGCCGGGTCGATGGCATCGATCACCGCGCGCAGCCGGACGGTCGGGGGGAGCGGCATCTGGACGATGACCCCGTCGACCTCCGGGTCGTCGTTGAGCGACCCGACGGCGGCCGTCACCCGCGATTCGGTGGCCTCGCCGTCCAGCTCGACGAAGCCGGCGTCGATGCCGACCTTCGCGCATCCGCGGAGGATCCGCTCCAGGTAGACCATCGAGGGCGCGTCCTTGCCGACGATGAGGACCCGAAGTCCGGGCGGTCGGCCGCGGGTGTCGCGGAAGCGGGCCACGTCCTCGGCGACCGCGAGCCGGATCTCGTCCGCGATCGGCCCGCCCTCGAGCAGTCGCGCGCCACCCTGGGCGGTCGTGGTCACGCCTCCGCGGCCGGGATCGGCTCGCGCGCCTGGCCGCCCCCGACCGTCTCGCGCGTCGCGGCGGCGAGGCGCTCGACCTCGTGGAGGAGCACATCGACCCGCGCCGTCATCTCGCCTTCGAAGGCCGGGTCCCCGACCGAGGGCAGGTTGATCAGGACGTTCGCGGCGGCGCCGCGCGCGGCCGCCTCGGCGAGGAGCGAGGCGACGGCGAGGTCGCTCGACGCGTTGACGTTGCTCCGGCCGGCCAGCGCCTCCGCGGCGCCGACGAGCTCGACGCAGGCCTCGACGCAGGCGAGTGGCACGAGGGAGGCCTCGCGGGCCGCGGCACCAAGGGCGGCCGTGCGGGCGGCTTGTTCCGCCTCGGTCGCGCGGGGGAGCTTCATCGCCGCCGAGAAGCCGGCATAGGCCGCGGCGTCGTCGTCGGCGAGGGTCAGCAACCGGTCGACCAGCGCCGTCCCGGTCCCGTTCGCCCAGGCCAGCAGATCGGCGTGCTGGGCGTACTTCGGGCGCCCCTCGGACAGGGCCGCGACCATCGCCACGAGCCCGGCGCCCAGGCTGGCCGCCACGGCCGATGCGCTGCCGCCGCCGGGAACGGGCTCCGCCGAGGCGAGGGCCCCGACGAACGAGCCGAGGGTCAGGTCGCGGAAGCGGTCGGATGTGGACACGGTTCGATTGTAGGTGTCGCGGCGCGGCGTCAACGGCACGGACCGCCGGGCGAGGCGTCAGATGGGGCGGTCCTGCGTCGGACGAAATCGGGAACGGGGCGGGCGCGGTACCGGCGCACCCGCCCCGTGACCGACATCGCCGCCGTGCGGGGGAGGGATCCGAGGGCGGCGCGACAGAAGGCGGTGGGACCGAGGCTCAGGCGGCGCGACGCTCCTGGTCGAAGCCGGTGACGGTCCAGCGGCGCGACCGGTGGTGGAAGGTCAATGAGAGGCGCGCGCCGGGCGTCTCGACCTCGAAGAACGTCCGCGGGCCAGTGACGACCGGATACGCGGCGGCTTCCTCGCGGATCGCGGCGAGGCGCGTGACGGGCATCCGCCGGTCACCCCAGGTGACCTCGCGGGGACGACCGTCGAACCAGTCGGTGCGGACATGGACGGAGACCGGATCGACACGAGTGAAGGCCATGCGAGATGGCTCCTTTCGAGGGGGCGCTTGGATCGTCGTCCGGGGCACTCGTCCGACAGAACGTCTGTTCGATTGCGAGACGAGACTAGACCGAACAGGCGTTCGATGTCAAGCGTCGTCGAGGGGAATCTCGTCGACCTCCGTGACAGCTAGCGTGTCACGGTTCGCGGGCTCGTCCGGATCGTGCTCCGGGTCGGTCGGCATCCCCCGGGCGCGACGGTCGAGCGGGTTGCGCGGGTCGCGTTCGAAGGGCGCCGGGAGGCCCGTCCCGATGAGTCGCGCCCTATTTCAAGAGTTCGTGTGGCACGTATGCGGTCAGCTTACCGTCTGGTGGGCCGAATTTCCAGAAGAGCGCAGTGCGATGATACCCATCGAGCAATATCGGGTAATCGCAGGAGCGACCAATCGTAAGATGATCAGTCGGAAATGAATACGCTCCATTCAATGTGACATTTCGCGAGTCCTTAGAGCCCATCCGGAGGGTTCTTGAATTGTTAGAATCGTTTGTGATTCAAGGAAGGCGGTCTGATTCGTGGAGGGATCGCCGATGTGGACGACGGAAAATCGCGAGCGTTATGATCGCAGCCGGCTGCGCTATCCCAGCGATTTGACAGATGAAGAATGGAATCTCGTTGAGCCATTGATCCCTCCGGGCAAGCCCGGTGGTGGCAAGCGCAGGGTCGTCATGCGCGAGGTGGTCAACGGGGCTGATGTATATTTTGAGCACGGGCTGCCAGTGGGCCGCGCTTCCAAAAGACCTTCCGCCCACGAGCACGGTGTTGTATGTATTTCGACCTGTGGAGTTGGGACGGCACGCTCGACCACATTCATCACGCGCTTTACGTGGCGTGTCGCGAACAAGCCGCTCGCGAGGCCAGCACGGTCCGATATCTGGGGATCGAGGTCGATGACGCGCTCGCTATTGCCGAGCAGGTGGACGTCTGAACTACCTGGGCAGAGCGGACCCGCTCTGCCCTCCTACTAACGGAAGCAACGGGCCAATTGCAGAAATGGGACCTTAGCGCACGCCGCTGACGTAGCGGCCGTTACATCCGGTCGCGTGGCGTATTCGGCTTGGTGCCGCCGTCATTCTTCCCGGGCGCGCGCATCATGTTGCCGCCTTCGCTGCCGGACCCGTTGGCGCCATCGAGCCTCGCATCGCCCCTGTTGGCCAAACCCATGACCTTGTCGATGAGTTGGCTGGCGGCGCTGACGCAGCTCTCGACGTTTTGGTCTGCCGGACACTGGATGTCGATGCGCTCATTGCCACGCGCGAAATGGAATTGAACGCCGTCGCAGCGTCCCATGCCACGTCGTCCCCATCCGCGCCGCGCTTGGTCCGAACTTTGATCTTGCTGCCGCTGATCCAGCCGCCGGGCTGGCTGCGATTGATTCTCGTCGCTTCCGCCAGATTTGTTATAGGTCTGCGCGAGGGTTGGTTGCACCGAACCGACCATCGCGGCTAACGCCGTCGCTAAAGCGAGTAATGCGATGTTGATGTTCATGACTGATGCTGTCCCGGGGTTGAACCTCGAATTAACGGTGAACGGTAGTCCCTCTTCTGAACTGGCTGGGAACCCAGATTCGGAGAACGGTTCATCGATTGTTTTGCGCCCTCGCCAGCACTCAGACACTTCCAAAAAGAACCCATTTAAGCAGCCACGCCAGAAACCAATGCCACGCGAACCATTGAAAGGAATTGATGTAAATCAAGCTGCGCGGCGCCCGGTGGGCCCTGCTCGCCTCGACGAGTTCGAAACGACCATGTCGGTCATGGGTCCAGGCTGTGTGAAAACACCGAAGCGAGCCAGCGCGATAGGACAGGTTTTCCTCTTAACCCGCTTTTGAGTCAGAAAAAGTTCTTCAGCGGGTTGGCTTTCCCCGCCTGACGAAAAGCTATTCTAGTTGATCATGGGCTTGCTGAGTTTTCACACGACCTCGGTCACAGGCGGCTGTTAGCTCGTTTCCGCGCGAAGTCCGCTTTACTGTCGAACAGCAAACTCGCGCCGGGCGCAATGGATAGTCCGGGTCGGGCCAACATCTGACGTTTCCAATGGTCATGCTCGCCCCCTCTTGAATTTAGGCGCTTGTTGGTCTATGCGGAAGGTACCGCGACGCAGCGATGCGGGCGTTTCACCCTCCCCGACAAGGTGAGGGGCGACTACGCGGGGATTATCGGTTCGCCCGATCGCCCCGTATGTCTTGGGATTGCCTGTCGAAGCTGTCGCCGCCTTCGGTGACGCCGGACGGTTGTCCGGTAAGCGGAGGGAGGATGCGCACGGAGTCTCCAAAAACCTCCTTGGCACCTCGGATCGTCAACCACGTGTTGCGGTCGGGAAAGCTGCGCGCTGTCGGCCGCCTGCCAAGGAACGAAGTAAATGTCTGCAAGCTCACAGATGAAGGAAGTTCGGCGTGTGCTTGCGCGCGCTGGCTTCACCACGACCAAGACGCGCGGGGGTCATTGGCGTTTCGACCATCCGCAGATGTGTGGGCCAGTGTTCGCGCCTGATACGCCGTCTGATCATCGCGGCGTAAAAAATCTGATGGCGCTGCTGCGGCGCAAGATGCGCCCTGCCAACGACAACTAGCACACGCTGACCACTTGGGCCGCCTTAGGTGGGCGGCCCCCTTTTTGCTCAATCAAACGATGGCGTGCGGCGCGGAGCGCTGAGGTCGCCTAGGAATCAAAATGATCAAGTTGATGTCGGACGACCACGTCCTTCCCCGACCTGTTGAGCGCTTGCCGGATTACGCGCATGCGAAGGCGCGACAGACCTTGGCCGAAAAGATCGTCGACGCGTTCGGACTCGCCGAAGCGTCAGCGTCGGCAATTGCCAATGCGGTCGTCGACCCTAGCGTGGTGCGCAAGTCAATCGGCGATACGACCGATCCCGACGTGGAGAAGATTCCTGTCCCCGGCGGCACTTTGCTTGGTATCCGCACCAGCGTCGGGCGCGCCGGACGACGCCCATCGGCGAATTCCTCGAACGCTGCCGTTGTGGCGTCACCCCTTCGCTATTGACCCCGGTACGGGGGGGGAGGATTCGAAGTTCCGTCCGGTCCCCGAGCCGCGCTCTCTTGATCCGGACGAGCGACACAAGGCCGAGTTGGCGGTGGACATCGAAAACCGTCATCACCTCACCTGGGCGGCGCAACAGGCGGCGGCCTTCGTTCTCGCCGAGAACGACTGGCGTGCCTCAATCGAGTCGCAGGGCGTGATGGAGGCGGTCTGGCTCGTCGCCACGACCTATCAGCACGCCGACGGCTCGGCGCGAGCGACGACGCTGACCACGGTCGAGGGCTCGTCGCGCGACACTGCAGTACATCGCATTCTGGGCGTACATTCTGCGGATGTCCCCTATGATGACAGCGACGCCAAGCTGCGCGCGCATATCCGCAAGCTGAACGAGGCGTATGAGCGCGGCGAGCGCGACCGGGAGACCCTGGTTTCGCTGCGCTGCGAGCGGATTCCCGCTCTGATCCTTGTGGATTCGCCCGCACACCGAAGGCGCGACCGGCTTCCCCACGGCGGTCAAGTCACTCGTTCGCTTCGCCACGTCGATCCGCCCAAGCCCTGGGGCGAAGGGCCAGAATGAGTTGCTGGCCGACGAAGTGCTTGACGAGCTCTATCGGCGCGACCTGATCTCCCAGACGGAGCGCGACTACTATGCTGGCTCGTGCACTCGCGCCGAAGCGCGTGCGGCGCATCTGCCCGATGACCCGGTGCAGCGGGCCGCAGTTGCTGCGGTTGTTCACCAGCAAGGATGAACGCGTCGACGAAGCGATCCGCGTAGCCGTGACGAGCCAGTCGACGCGTAAGCGCATTACTTCGAAGCTGATGAACGAGTTGGCGACGGCGCTGATCCTGCGGGCGGTGGCCGAAGACCGCGGCAAGGTCGATCAGGTCCGCCGTTATCTGCGCCACGCCTTCAGCAAGTCGACGCATCGTGTTGCGTGGCAGGCGACGGGCGGCCAACGGAGCAGCTCGTGGATCAGGCGCTCGCTGAAGTCCGAGAGTCGATCGGCAATGGGGATATGAAGAGCCGGGTCCGGCATCGCTCGAACTCGCGGTTCGCGCTTCCTATCCTCTGGTCGTGTCCGGGCGTCTCAATGCTGACCGGGGATCGTCCGGAAATGACCAGCCAGACCGACGCACGCCGGGCGAGGTACTTGATGCAATGCGACGCTCGCTTCATGGCGTTCATCAGCTTGGTCAGGCGTTGAGGGACTTCGAGCAGTCGTGGCCGCTTCGTGCGGTCGATGAGGAAGGCCAGGTGAAGCGCACCTCGGACGGTTCATCAGATCAGACTCTGAGCGACATCTATCT
>CAWIDI010000006.1:0-155722 GCA_963834915.1 uncultured Chloroflexia bacterium | reverse complement strand
TCCCGCGAACCCGGCCGTCGATCCGATGGCCCGCTGCGAGCTCAGGATGCCCGAAGCCATCCCGGACCGCTCGGGCGGGATCGAACCCATGGCCTCACTCGTCGCGGCCGCGACCGACAACCCACCGGCCCCTCCGACGAACCCCAGCGCGACCAAGGTCACCCACAGCGTGTCGCCGTTGCTCGCGGCGAGGATGCCAGTCCCGATCACGACGGAACCGAGCCCGATCAATGTGGGCGTGCGGCCCCCGCCGCGGCCACGATCCGGCCGGTGACGGGCGACAGGATGATCGTAGGGATCGTCATCGCCAGCATCAGCACGCCGGTCTTTCGGGGCTGTAGGCGCGTACGTTCTGGAAGTACTGCGTGATGACGAACAACGTCCCGTAGATGCAGAACAGCGTGGCAAAGACCACGTAGATCGCCGCGTCGTACACCCGATTGCCCGAAGACACCACGTCCATCATCGGGTCCTGCGCCCGCCTCTCGTAGCGCACGAACGGGTACAGCACCGCGAGGGCGACCGCGAAGCAGCCGACGATCGGCGGTGACAGCCAGCCGCTGTGACCGCCCTGGATCAGGGCGTACGTCAGCGCACCGATGCCGACGATGAAGAGCACCTGGCCCGGGACGTCGAAGCTGCGGCTCGTGGGGTCGCGCGACTCGCTGACGGCACGCAGCGTCAGCACGATCGCGACGACGCCGATGAGCGGGTTGAACAGGAAGATGCTGCGCCAGCCGATGTGCTCCGTGAGGACGCCGCCGACGTCGGCCCGATGGCGAGACCGACCGCGGCGATCCCGGTCCAGATCCCGATCGCTCGGGCCTTCGCACTCGGGTCCGGGTACGCCGCCCCCACCAGCGCCAGCGACGTGACGTCGACGATCGCGGCCCCGATCCCCTGGAGGCCGCGTGCGGCGATGAGGACGCCGATCCCGGCGCGAGCCCGCAGCCCAGCGACGCGACGCAGAAGATCACGATCCCGACGATGTAGCCGAGCCGGCGCCCGTAGTGATCGCTGAACGTCGCGCCCGACATATGAACATCGCCATGGTCAAGCTGTAGCCCGCGACCACCCACTGCATCCCCGACTCGCGGTGCCGAAGCTGCGTTGGATGTCGGGAATGGCGACGTTCACGATCATCGCGTCGAGGAAGATCATGAAGAGGCCGAGGCCGGTCGCGACGAGCGTCACGGGCCGGTTCGGGTCACGGGGGCCGAGCTCATCCGGGCGAGGCTAGGCCGCAGCTCCGGTCGCGCAGGTCGATCCTCGGGCGCGCGTTCAGCTCGACGGAGTGCGAGCACGCCGAGCGTGGTCACCAGAACGACGCCGAACCCCATCGCCAGCTGCCGGATCCCGAGCACGACCGGGCGCGGAACCGGGGCCACGGGCCGTGACCCGTTGGATCACCACCACCGCGAGGAATGCGAACGCGCCGGCCGCGAGGAGTCGCGGTCCAGATGCCACCGCGCCCGTGGGCCACGAGCAGCGCGAAGCCGTACCAGCGATTACACCGGCGAGCCGACGAGACGTGCGAAAACGTGGAGCGGCCATCTGCGTACGGACGGCAGGGATCGACGTTACGAGCCGAGCGACGAGCACTGCCCTCACCCCCGCGAGCCGCCCGCCGCCGCCGATCCCAGCGAGGATGATCATCGTGGCTGACCGAGCAGACACCCGCCGCACCCGCGGAGCTCGGGGACGAGCGGCGGCGACGCGACCGTATGTCGTCGAACGCACGACTCGAGGAGGATCAACGGCGCCGCGATACCGCGGACCCCAGAACGGATGCGCGGGCCAGGAGGACCGCACCGATGACGAGCGTGACCAGGACGACCAGCTCGAGCGTGGCGACCCGCCGGGCCAGGCGGGGCGGCGGCCGACGCCCGCGGCGACGGTCGATCGAGCGCGATCTTGAGTGGCGTCCGGGCCGCGGGGCGGCCACTGCGGCGCCGGCGAGGCAGACGCCGCGCAGGCTGGGCGCGACGCAGGAGGCCGAGGAGCCCGGCTCAGCGTCGAGCCCCCACCTCCGTGCTCCGTCGGCATCGCGACGGCACGGGAAGCATCGATCGCGTCCGCCGCCGGGTGTTCGACATCGGCGCCGCTCGGCGCCGCGCGCGTTTAGGGCCGAGCTCGACGATTGCGGTCGGCCCGCGCCTGTCGAGATCACCCCGACCTCTCCGAGCGAGTGGCCGAGGGACGTGCTCGAGGAGCTCTACGAGCGCGCCGATGTCACCGCATCAGGCCAAGAGAAGGTGCAACGAGGCACCGAACTGCGCCATCACCTGCCCACCGGCGATCTCGTGGATCGACACCGCGACGTGGGCGTGGTCGGGAACCTCCAAGAGGCTCTCGTCGCCGAAGCAGACGAGCCGATCTCCGTCGACGGCGTAGAGCACCGGGTGGGCCGTCGACCCGCTGCGGACACCCACGCGGTGGTGATGGTTTTTGGCCGCGGCCGGGAGTGACATGCGAGCTCCTTGGTAGCGATGCAGTGGTTCAGGCGTCGGGAGCGGTGGGCGGGCTCGTGGATGCCTGCTCGTCGCCGAGCAGCTCCAGGATCCGGTCGATGTTCTCGTGGATGGCGGAGATGTTGCGGAACATCCACTTCGGCGGGGCGTTGTCCGGCATCTTCTCGAACCGCTTCTCCCAGTCGACGTTCTGCATCTTCGGCCCGATCGCCTTGAGCAGGACGGACACACCGACGACCCACGCCACCACGATCAGGAACTTCTTCATGGCGCCAGCATGGTCCCGCGGTCCCGCCCCGAACAGAGGAGAACGTCCCGACCGGACTTCTGGCGGTGACGGACCCTCAGCGGGAGGACGGAGGCGAGAAGCGGGCTGGTAGTTGGGCCCGGCCGTCACGTCGACCCGGGCAGCAGCAGCTCGCACGGCGGCTCGAACTCGCTCGGCGAAGCCGCGACCGCGTCCTCGCCGAGCAGCTCCCACGGCAGCGTGGTGAGTCGGTCGGTGTCGTCCTCGATGCTGCTGGCGCAGCGCGATCCCGTCGGCGGTCACCTCGCCGGCGCGGGCCAGACCCGTTCGGCTCCAGGACGCCCACGCCGGCGTCGAGCTCCTCGGGGCTCGGTGCCGCGCGACGTGGGCAGCCAGTCGCGTTCGTAGCCGAGCCAGGCGTTGTGCAGGATCGACGCCTCGACGCCGTGAGCCCCGCCGCCGCGACGAGCGCCCAGTGGGTGTCGCCCCGCCACTCGCGCAGGCAGTTCACCGCGTGCCAGCCGGACAGCACCGGATCCGCGGGCCGCGGCATCCGCAGGTGCGCGGCGAAGAACACCCGGCCCGACGCGTCGGGAGCTGCGTCGACCACCGGCCACAGCGCGGGCCCGAGCTCGGCGAGCGGGTCGAGGATCGCGGGCGCGTACGCGGCGCAGCCCTTCGAGCACGGCCTCGTCGCGGGCCGCCCACACCGCTCGAAGCGTGGTGTGTCGCGCGACGAGGTCGAAGGCGAGCCGGATGCCGGGCGGGCTGATCGAGCCGAACGCGGCGATCACCGCGTCGGGGCCGGCCGGCGCAAGCGGAGCGGCGCGGGCGGCGATGTAGCCGAGCGGGCCCGGCAGCCCGAGCGCGCTCGTAGCGCTCGACCGCGCCCGGATCCCAGAAGATCCAGCCGATCGTGGTCTGCACCGATCGGGCGTTGCGACGGGTGATCTCGATCCAGTCGGGGTGCGGCTCGGTCATCGGGCGGCACGGTAGCCGGATCGACCGTGGTGCGGGCTTGCGCCGTCGAACCTCCTGACCAGGGATCTCTCGCCGAACCCGGCACCGACGACGAATCGCTCAAGCCGTCGCGGTGACCTGTCGTCAGATCGACCATCGGCGCGACGGTCGTGTCCGGGAGAACGGGAGACAGGGGTCCCATGAGTCGTCACCTTTCCTTCGTCGGCATCGCGATCGTCGGCGGCACGCTCGTGCTCGGCGCGTGTGGCGGCGGGAGCTCGTCGGACGCCACCAGTTCGACTACACGACCGGCGCACACCACCAGGTCGACTGCGAGTGCGACCGAGATCCGCACGGACCGATTCGGTTGCAGAGCCATGTGTCCCGACCGGCGCGGACCTCACCGGAACCCGACCGCTCGGAGCGAGCGGCACCGAGTCCGACTACACGACCGACGAGGGATACCAGGGCGTGCTCCCCGGTGCACGTCGTCCATGCGAGCGGCCGGCTGGACGGTCCATGGCGGTGGCGGTGGCGGTTGGGGCGGCTACGGCGGTGGTGGCCTCGGCGCCACCAAGGGTGCGGCCAACGTGCAGGTGAGGCCGGGACCAACGCGGGCCAGACCTACGTCAACGTCTGCAGCTGGCCCGGTGCGCAGTCGAACGACAGCTGTGGTGACCAGAACGGCGACGGCAACAACGACAACGACCAGAACCAGCAGAGCAACGACCAGAACCAGCAGAACGACAACCAGAACCAGGACCAGAACGGCTGACCCCCAGCCGGCTCTCGTCGAGGTGACCGTCGGTCGCCTCCGCCGCAAGCTCGGCGCCGCGGGTGCGTTGGTGGTCACGGTTCCCCGTCGTGGCTACCGGCTCTCCGCGGAGCTCTCGGCCGGCTGAGAGCTCGAGCCGGTATCGGTCTTCCTCTGCATGGAAGCACGCCTTGGCGGCGATGAAGGGGCGTTGGATGCATCCCGTGTCCGGGATGAAGTGGTACCGGAACACCAAGCGTGATTTCGCCGCGCTCCCGATGGACTGATCACCCGACCTCGCTCAGGGGGTCAGCACGACCTTCCCGGATCGGCTCCGGCTCCGTCGCTGGCGTTGGAGATCCTCGTGTGGGAATACCCGGGATCCGGCCTCCATGAACACGAACCACGCCCTCACAGCCCCAGCACGCGGCCGGCAGGGTGCGCGACCATGACGCCTTCACGACACCGGGGGATGCCAGCCATGCCGACACCGACGTTCGACCAGCTCGTCCAGTTCCGGGAGGACTACGTCGACTCGTGGAACTCCGGCGACAAGGAGCGCTTCGCCGCGACCTGGCGCCAGTTCCTGGCGAGTGACGACGGCTTCCAGATGTTCGACCCCGTCGGCACGCCCATGAAGCGCGGGCTGGTCGAGTGCGCGCTGAACCCCTTCGACCTGTGGCAGCCGGTGGTCAAGTTCAACGTCCCGAAGGAGACGTTCTTCGTCTGCGCCAACGAGATCGCCTGGGTCATGGAGAACATCTTCGACGACAACGGCACCGAGGTCCGCTCGGCGAGCATCGAGAACTACACCTTCACCGAGGACCGCGAGGTCCACATCCGCACCTGGTACGTGGTCCCTTCCGGCGGTCCGCTCGCCGAGCAGATGAACGAGTACCTGCCCGACGGCAGCCCGAATTCCGGCTGACCGACGCCCCGGCCTCCCGGCGTCAGACGTCCCGATCGAGCTCGAAGTCCGTCGAAGTCGAAACCGGGGGAGACGACGCAGCTGACCAGCGCGTCCGCGTCGCCGAGGACCGCGTCCGCTGCCACACCCCGGCAGGAACGACGACCTGGAGCCGCTGGCCGGCGGCGAGATCCACGCCGACCGTCTGGACGGTCCCCGGGACCGGCGACGGCCCGTCGCCACCGAGCTCGAGCGCGACCACACCGAGATGCGCGAGCCAGATCTCCTCCGAGGCGACGCGGTGCCAGGCCGAGCACTCGCCGGCCGGGAGCAGGAACAGGATCAAGGTGGCGGTCGCTCGGTCACGACCGTCGCGGGTGCGGACCCGCTCGGTGGCCTGCCAGGTCTGGCGGTACCAACCGCCCTCGGGATGCGGTTGCAGGTCGAGCGCTTCAGCCAGCGATGGCCGCATCGAAGCATCATGCCTCACGGTCCCCCGGAGCCCCGGAGCCCGTCTGCCGCGACGGCGTGGCCCAGAATGGTGCTGTGACCAAGCCCGGACCGCCCGAAGCGGCTGCGTCGGCGCGGCGTCCACCTCGAGTGGGCCACCAACGGCTGGAACGTCATGGAGGTCGTGCGTCACCATCTCGCTCGGGCGTGCAGGCCGGGCTCGCTCGCGCTCGATCGCCTTCGGACTCGACTCCGTCGTCGAGATCTTCGCTTCCACCGTGGTGATCCGGAACCTCCGCGACGACCGCACCGACCCCGGAGACCGGCGGGTGCACCGCTCGCTCCGGCTGATCGCAGTGGCCTTCTGGGTCCTCGCCGCCTTCCTCGTCGCCATCAGCGTCCGAGGCCTGGTCCGCGGCGACCGGCCGGACAGCTCACCGCTCGGCGTCGCCTACCTCGCCGTCACCGCCGTCGCCATGTTCGGCCTCGCCGGGCTCAAGCGTTCGACCGCCCGCGAGCTCGGCAGCGAGACGCTGCAGGCCGAGGCCGCGCTGACCTTCCTCGACGGGTGCCTGAGCACGGGCATTCTCACCGCGCTGGTGCTCAACGCCTGGCTCGGCTGGTGGTGGACCGACGCCGCCGCCGCGCTCCTGGTCGCCGGATTCGCCATCAAGGAAGGCGTCGACCACTGGCGCGAGTCCGCGCCGCACGACGACGAACGCCGAGGCCCCGGACCAGCAGCGAGACGAGGGCCGCCGCGTCGCTCGGCGCTGGGGAGTCGTCAGCTCACGGCGGGTCGGTCGCGACGCCCGCGGCCGACCGTGCGGCGCGTCGGGGTGACCAGATCCGGACGAGCGTCATCATGAGGACGAGCGCCGCGGTGAGCAGGCAGGCCCACTGGAACACCGCGTTGTGCCGGTCGGTGCCGGCGGTGATGCCGTGCACCGTTGCGACGACGAAGAGCACGAAGCTGGTGAGATGCACGGCGTGCCAGGTCCGGCGCGGCATCTTCTGCATGGCGAGCGAGGTGATCTCGATCGCGACGAGCAGGTACATCCCGACCACGCCGAGCGCTACGGCCGCGGGCTTGTAGCTCGAGGCGAACGGCACGAGGAGCTCGACCGGCCCGAAGCCGATGAACTGGTCGGCGGCGAGACCGACGATGTGCACCGCGACGAACGCGACGGTCAGTCCGCCGAGGAACCGGTGCACGTCGAGCACCCAGCTGGGCGCCGGCTTGCGGACCAGCCGGGTCGAGAGCTGCAGCCCGCCGATGACGGCGAGCGACGCGAGCGCCCAGGCGACGATCCCACCGGCTCGGGCCACGTACCACCACGTCTGTGAGCGCACCGGCAGCAGCCTACGGACGTATGTGTTCAGCTGCCGCGGGTCGTCGTGTGCGGCGACCTCGCGAGCTGGCGGCTTGCTCGTGGCGCTCGTCGCCTTCGACGTGACGGGCGTGGCGGCGACCGGTGCGCGGTCGCCGTCCGGTGCTCGTCGCGGGCGCGCTGGCCGTCGCGCCGGGCGTCGGGGTCGCGACCGAGCCGGCATTCGCGGCCGCGACGGTCCCGGCGATCCCGAAGAACGAGACGATGCTGAGCCCGCCGAGCAGCCAGCGGGTCGCCGCCGCCGGGTGACGGCGACGCGGCCTCGGTCGCGGCGACCGGGGTCGCGGTCGACGCTGCCGCCGGCTCACGGCCGATCCGGCGCGACGCGGGCGCGCGGCTGCCGGTCGCGTGGCGTGCGACCGGAGGCGGCGCGGCGGTCCTGGAGCTGCCGGACCCGCTCGGCCGGGTCGATGTCGTTGCTGCGGTCAGTCATCGGAATGTCCCTTCTCGTGCGTGGCGCCGGTCGTCGTGACCGCGCCGGTCGATCGGCCGTCGTGCTCGCGCTCGCCGGTGGCGCTCGGGCTCGAGGTCGGCGCGGGTCGCCGATGCCGACGACGACCGCCGGCGTCGGCTGGGTCGACGGCGGAGGGCGTGGCGGCGCCGAAGCCCAGCGCGCCGAAGCTGGCCCCGATGGCGATCGCCGCGGCGGCGAGGCTCATCGAGACCGCACTTGCGGCGGCGACTGCCGTCTTCCGCTGCATCGCTGCTCCTCTCGGTCGTCGGTCCGGAGCTCGTGCGCATCCGGTCTTCGTGGTAGTCAGACAACAGGAGGCGGCATGAAGGCCCGAGCGCGGCGCCCGTGAAGTGTCCGATGAAGCAGCCCCGGGCGTCCGAAGACGGTCGGCGTACCCTGGCCGCCGTGGCAAAACGAGTTCTCGTCGTCGACGACGAAGACAAGATCCGGGAGATCGTCCGCAGCTACCTCGAGCGCGAGGGCTTCGAGGTCGACCGAGGCGCGCGACGGAGACGCGGCGCTGCAGGCGGCCCGCGACTGGCATCGCCGGACCTCGTCGTGCTCGACGTGATGATGCCCGGGACCGACGGGATCGAGGTGCTGCGCCGGCTGCGGACCACGTCGGAGGTGCCGGTGATCCTGCTCACGGCTCGCGCCGAGGAGGTCGACACGCTCGTCGGGCTCTCCGTCGGCGCCGACGACTACGTCACGAAGCCGTTTCGGCCCCGCGAGCTCGTCGCCCGCATCAAGACGGTGCTGCGTCGGGCCGCGGGACGCACGACGCGCGAGAGCAGCGGACCGACTGGTCTTTCGCGGGCTCGTCATCGATGTCGACGCTCGCGAGGTCGAGCGGGACGGCCGGGACGTCTCGCTCAGCACGCTCGAGTTCGATCTGCTCGCCGCCCTCGCTCGCGCGCCCGGGCGCGTGCTCTCCCGGCGCCAGCTGCTCGAGCAGGTCTGGGGCTTCGACTTCTTCGGCGACGAGCGGGTGGTCGACGTCCACATCCGGAGCATCCGCAAGGAGCTCGGCGACAGCGCCGACGATCCCGAGCTCATCGGCACGGTTCGCGGCGTCGGCTACAAGTTCCTCGGCACGCCGGAATGAGGGCCTGGCGCCGGCTCGACGTCCGCCTGTTCGCGTCGTACGCGCTCGTCGCGCTCGTCGTCTTCGCCGCGCTCGCGGTGACGGTCCGCGTCGTCGCGCTCGGCTCGTTTCGACGATGACATCAAGAGGGTCGCGGTATGCGGGGACAAGGAGAGCGAGTCGCACAACGTGTTCGTCGACTCGCTCGACGCCGCGCTGTGGGTCGCGCTGGCGGCGAGCCTCGGCGCGGCTGCGATCGTGTCCACGCTCGTCGCCCGCCGGATCGTTCGCCCGGTGCGCGCAGGTGCGGGACGCGACCCGCCGGCTGGCGAACGGGCACTACGACGAGCGGGTCGCGGAGCCGGGGGAGCTCGAGCTCGCCGAGCTGGCCCGTGACGTCAACCGGCTCGCGGTCGAGCTCGAGACGACGGAACGGCGACGGGCGCGGCTCGTCTCCGAGGTCGCCCACGAGATGCGCACGCCGCTGACGACGATCGACGGGTACGTCGAAGGCATGCTCGACGGCGTGTTCGAGCCGAGCGAGGAGGTGCTGGTCGCGGTCGGGGAGGAGACGTCTCGGTTGCAGCGGCTCGCGTCGGATCTCGCCGAGCTCTCCCGCTCCGAGGAAGGCGCGACCGAGCTCCATCTGCGAGTCGTCGATCTCGGCGAGCTCGCGGCGTCGAGCGCCGAGCGACTGCGGCCGCAGTTCGACGAGAAGGGGGTGAGCCTCTCCGTCGCGGCGGGACCGCCGCTCCCCGTCGAGGTCGATCCCGACCGGATCGCGCAGGTGCTCACCAACCTCTTCGGGAACGCGCTCACCTACACGCCGGCCGGCGGCCGGGTCGAGGTGCGGGCGAGCCGCGAGCGCGACGGCGGCGACCATCACCGTGAGCGACACGGGCATCGGCCTGTCGCCCGAGGACCGCGAGCTCGTCTTCGACCGCTTCTACCGGGTGCACGGCCCGGTGCGCCCGGCGGGCGGCAGCGGCATCGGGCTGACGATCGCCCGGGGGCTCGCCCGGGCGCATCACGGCGACATCGAGGCCGCGTCCCCCGGTGTCGGCGCCGGTTCGGTCTTCACCCTCACGCTCCCGATGGCCCACCGGGAGCGACCCGACGCCGGCGTGATCCTTCACGGCACCTTCATCCGGCCGGTCGCGCGGGCTTCACGCCGCGAGGCGTTGGATGGTGCCATGAACAGCGAAGAGCGGATCGTCGAAGTGATGGGAACCACGGCGCACGTGATCGTGACCGGAGGGCCGACCCGGTCTCGCCGATCGGGCGGTCGAGCGGCTCGAGGAGCTGGAGGCTCGCTGGAGCCGGTTCCGGACGCGACAGCGAGATCAGCCGGCTCAACGAGCGCGCCGGCGTCCCCGTGCTCGTGTCCCAGGACACCTACCAGCTGATCGAGCGCGCCGTCGAGGGTTGGCGCCTCACCGAAGGTCGGTTCGACCCGACGCTGCTGCACGAGGTGCGCGCCGCCGGCTACGACCGGTCCTTCGAGCTCATCGGCTCGCCCGACGCACCGCGCGACTCCTGCGTCACCGGGCGACAGCACCGGCTCCGGGCCGTCGCGTCGGAGCGTGCGGGTCCGGACGCAGATCCGGCTCGACCCGATCGTCGGCTCGGTGTGCGCTCGGGCCCGAGGTCACGATCGACCCGGGCGGTATCGGGAAGGGGCTCGCCGCGGATCTCGTCGTCGAGCTCCTGCTCGCCGAAGGTGCGCGCGGCGCCCTGGTGAACGTCGGGGGCGATCTGCGCGCCGCCGGCGAGGCGCCCGAAGGCGAGGGTTGGGTCGATCGCGATCGACGACCCGAACGATCCCGACCGCGTGCGTCGGCACGATCGCGCTCGAAGCGGGCGCGGTGGCGTCGAGCTGGCGCACGAAGCGCGCCTGGAAGGCGCCGGACGGCACGCCCGCGTCACCACCTGATCGATCCGGCGACCGGTGCTGCCGGCAGCGACCGGCCTCGCCGGCGTGACCGTGGTCAGCGGTGAGGGCTGGCGGGCCGAGGTGCTCGCCAAGGCCGCGTTCCTCGCGGGACCGGTCGTGGTGCCGCGTTGTTGACCGCCAACGGAGCATCCGGGCTGCTCGTCGCCGACGACGGCACGGTGCACGAAGTCGGGGACTGGGCGCGGCTCGCGGCCTGACGCGGCGGCACACCGGGTTGCGCTCCGGCACGACCTCCACTAACATTCACCCTTATGGATGAATATTCGACCACGGCCACGCTCGACCGGGTCTTCTCGGCCGTCTCCGACCCCACCCGCCGGGCGATCCTGGCCCGGCTGGCGGAGTCGGACGCGCGGGTCACGGATCTCGCCAGCTGCGTTCCCGATCTCGCTCAACTCGACGTCGAAGCACATCCGGGTGCTCGAGGGCGCCGGGCCTCGTGCACCGGACCGTGCGGGGTCGGGAGCACATCTTGCGCCTCGACGCGGCGCCGCTCGCCGACGCGGCCGGCATGGATCGAGCACTACCGCCGGTTCTGGAGCGATCAGCTCGCCGCGCTCGACGCGTTCGTCACCGGCCGCGACGACCCGAGGAGATCATCGTGACCGACGACTACTCGGTCACCGTCCGGCGGGAGATCGCCGCCCCGGCCGAAGACCTCTTCGACGCCTGGCTCGACGCCGAAAGCCTCGGCACGTGGCTGAAGCCGTCGGGGCACGCAGGAGCCCGGGTCGAGACGGATCCGCGGGTCGGCGGCACGTTCCGCATCGTCATGGTCGACGGACGACATCCTCGATGCTGCACACCGGCACCTACCGGGAGATCGACCGGCCCCACCGCCTGGTCTTCACCTGGTCGTCGCCGGCGACGCAGTTCCGGGACTCGGTCGTGACCGTCACCTTCAAGCCGGCGTCGGACGTCTCGACGCTCGTCGAGATCCATCAGGTCGGGCTTCCCGACGAGGGGGCACAGGAAGGGTCACACCGCAGGGATGGGCCGACATCCTGCGCGAGCTCGACACCGAGAGGGGCTGAGGAGACATGACGACCCACGCACACCGTCGGCACCCGCGACGAATGGCTCGCCGCTCGCCTCGAGCTGCTCGCACGCCGAGAAGGACCTGACGCGCCGCAGCGACGAGCTCGCACGACGGCGACGCGAGCTGCCCTGGGTGCCGGTCGAGGAGGACTACCGGTTCGCGACGGAGGACGGCGAAGCGTCGCTGCGCGATCTGTTCGGCGCGTTCGCAGATGCTCGTCTACCACTTCATGTTGGGCCCGGCTGGGAGGGAGGTTGCCCGAGCTGCTCGGCGATGGCCGACGGCTTCGCCGGCAGCATCCCGCACTTCGAGCACCACGACGTCGCGTTCGTCGTCGTGTCGTCGCGCGCCGCTCGACAAGATCGTCGCGTACAAGCAGCGCATGGGCTGGGACCTCCGTTGGGTCTCGTCGTTCGGCAGCAGCTTCAACTACGACTTCCACGCGACGATCGATCCGACGTCGCGCCCGTGAGTACAACTACAAGGACCAGGCGCAGCTCGAGGCGGAGAACGTCGCCTGGCGCGACTGGTCGGGCGAGCAACCCGGCATGAGCGCGTTCGCGTGACGGCGACGACGTGTTCCACACGTACTCCGCGTACTCCGCGGCTTCGACGGGCTGTGGCCGATGTGGCAGTGGCTCGACCGCGCGCCCTGGGCCGCAACGAGGGCGACCTGTCCTGGTTCCATCGGCACGACGAGTACCCGCGGCGCGACGTCGTGATGCTCGCCCACATCGCGGGATGCCGTCGAGGAATGGCTGATGCCGTCGTCCCTCGCGGGCCCGGCACGCCCTGTTCGTCGTACGCGACGAGACGGACAAGCGAGAGAGTCCGGGATGAAGACACCCCCGATCGTGTCGCCGCAGGAGTGGGAAGCCGCACGCCAGGAGCTGCTGGTGAAGGAGAAGGAGCTGACCCGCGCCCGTGACGCGCTGGCCGCCGAGCGGCGGCGGATGCCGTGGTCGGCGGTGGACAAGGAGTACGAGTTCGTCGGGCCGAACGGACCGGCGAGCCTGCTCGACCTGTTCGAAGGCCGCCGCCAGCTGATCGTCTACCGCGCCTTCCTCGAGCCCGGCGTGCACGGCTGGCCCGATCATGCGTGCGTCGGCTGCTCCATGGTGGCCGACCAGGTCGCGCACGTCGCCCACCTGAACGAGCGGGACACCACGCTCGTCTTCGCCTCCGCGCGCCGCAGGCGGACATCGAGCGGGTGAAGGCGCGGATGGGCTGGGAGATGCCCTGGTACACGATGACGGACGACTTCGACGCCGACTTCGGCGTGGACGAGTGGCACGGCACGAACGTGTTCATCCGCGACGGCGACCGCGTGTTCCGCACCTACTTCGTCAATGCCCGCGGCGACGAGGCGATGGGGAGCACCTGGAGCTACCTCGACATCACTGCCCTCGGGCGCCAGGAGGAGCTGGGAGGACTCGCCCGAGGGCTACCCCGCAGACGGCACCGTACGAGTGGTGGATCTGGCACGACGAGCCACGCGTGACCGGTCACGACAACCCGGGCCTCGAGCAGCTCCGCATCGCCCGGGCGACGGCGGAGGCGACGCCGAGCTGAGGCGTCGGGCCCGGCGGCACGCCGCTCAGACCGTGGGCGTCGTCCAGCTCGGGTCGAGCACCGTCGTGAGCGCCTCCATCTGCTCGACGTGGTGCGCGACCGACCGGCTCGGGAACCGGTAGTTGAGGATGGTCGCGCCGCTCGCGAGGTGCTCGTGTGCCTGTTCCAGAACCCGGTCCGGCTCGAGCATCGGGTCCAGCACGGGCTCGGGCCAGAGCGCGACATCGAGCGCGGTCGCGCGCTGCCCCCACGCCGGCGTGTCGCTCGCACGGTCGAGCATCGCGCGCACCTCGTCGGGGCCGATGATGAACGGCACCCACCCATCGCCGAGCTCCACCGCGCGGCGCAGGGACGGCATCGTGCGGCCGCCGACCCAGATCGTCAGATGGTCCTGGATCCCGCTCGGATCGACGACGACGTCGTCGAACGACCAGTAGGGACCGTCGTAGCGCGGCTCGGTGCGTCCCCAGGCCGCGCGGATGGCGCGGATCGCGTCGTCGGAGCACGCACCACGGCCGACGAGATCGCGGCCGAGCATGGCGAATTCCTCCTGGAGCGATCCCACCCCGACGCCGAGGACGAGGCGCCCGGCGCTCAGACGATCGAGGGTCCCGTAGTGCTTCACGACCTCGAGCGGATGGTGGTACGGCAGCACGACCATGTTCGTGGCGAGCCGGATCCGGTCCGTGACGGCCGCGAGGTAGGACAGGGTCGACAACAGGTCCCAGTAGCGCTTCCCTCGGCGGGCTTCCACGTCGACCGGCACCGCGATGTGCTCGCTGGCGGTCAGGTGGTGGTATCCGAGCCGGTCCGCTGCCTGCGCGATCGCGACCAGGTCCTCGACCGACGCGTCGACCTCCCAGGCGTTGTGCGCGCGTGGCAGCAGGATGACGATCGGCGTGATGATCCCGAGCCGCATGACCGCGCAGGCTATGACGTCGGGGGAGCAGGCGTACCGGTCAGTTAGCGTTCGGGCATGGCCAAGAGCGAGCAGGTCGAGCTGGAGCTGGCCGGCCGGACGTTCCGGCTCTCCAGCCCGGAGAAGGTGATGTTCCCCGAGCCGGGGATCACCAAGCTCGACCTCGTCCGCTACTACGAGTCCGTCGAGGCTCCGCTGATGCGGGCGATGCGGGGTCGGCCCGTGCTCATGGAGCGCTTCCCCCACGGCGTCGGGCAGAAGTCCTTCTTCCAGAAGCGGGTGCCGGACAACGCGCCGGACTGGCTCGAGACCGCCACCGTCAGCACGCCGAACGGGACGACGTCCGAAGCACTCGTCGTGATGCGATCTCGCGCACATCGCGTGGGCCGTGAACCTCGGGTGTCTCGGGTTCCACGTCTGGCCGAGCCTCGCGAGCGACCAGGAGCACGCGGACGAGCTCCGCATCGATCTCGATCCGCAGCCCGGCGTCACGTTCGACGACGTCCGGACCGCCGCCCACGAGGTGCACGCGTTGTTCGGCGAGCTCGGCATCGAGTCGGGGCCGAAGACGACGGGCAACCGTGGCATCCACGTCTACGTCCGGCTCGATCGGCTCTGGTCACCGATCCAGGTGCGCGCGGGTGCGGTCGCGGTCGCGCGCGAGCTCGCGCGACGCCGGCCGGACCTGATCACCGACGCCTGGTGGAAGGAGGAGCGCGGCGAGCGGGTCTTCATCGACTTCAACCAGAACGCGCCCCACAAGACGGTGTTCGGTGCGTGGTCGGTGCGAGCGCGGCCCGAGGCCCAGGTGTCGACGCCGTTCGCGTGGGACGAGCTCGACGAGATCGACCACGAGGCGCTCACACTGAACACGGTCCCGGCGCGCGTGGCGGAGCAGGGCGATCCGTGGGAACGCCTCGACGCGCAGCCCCAATCGCTTGGAACCGCTCCTCGAGTTGTACGACCGGGACCTCGCCAACGGGATGCAGGACGCACCGTGGCCGCCCGTCTATCCGAAGATGCCCGGCGAGCCGCCCCGCGTCGCCCCGAGCCGAGCGAAGAAGGCGTAGTCGCGATGTGAACCCGGGCCGGTCCTGCCGGCCCGTTGGCCGGTCACTCGATGTCGAAGTCCGCGAGCACCGGTTCCTTGGTCCAGGCCCAGTAGTCGACGATGCGCCACGGGCTGAGGACGTGGATCTCGCCGTACGCGTTCTTGAAGAACGAGTGCTTCACCGACGGCTGCGACCACACGAGCTTCTTGATCTCCGCCTGCGAGCGTTCGTGCCATTCCTCGTACTTGTCCTCGACGCGGCTCCATCGTCCGGTGGCCACCGTCGATGAGCTCCTCGAGGCACTGCGAGATGTACCGCATCTGGCACTCGGAATGGAAGATCAGGCTGCCACCGTGGGCCAGGTTGGTGCCGGGGCCGTACATGCAGAACAGGTTCGGGAACCCCGGGCACGGTGATCCCGAGGTACGCCGCCGGGCCGCTCGCCCCACAGCGTGCGCAGGTCGACGACCGTCACGGCCGATGATCTCCATCGGCCACAGCACCCGGTTCGCGTGGAAGCCGGTCGCGTAGACGATGACGTCGCACTCGTAGCGCTCGCCGTCGACGGTCACGATCGCGTCGGGTTCGATGTGGTCGATGCCGGTGCGGACGAGCTCGACGTCGTCGCGGGTCAGCGTCTTCAGCCAGCTGCCGTTGTCCTGCAGCGTGCGCTTGCCGGTCGCGGGGTAGTCGGGCACGACCTTGGCGATGAGGTCGGGATCGTCACCGACCTGGCTCGTGATCCAGTCGGTGAACATCATCCGGGTGAGGTCGTTCATCTCGCTCACCGCCCGCTGCGGGTCGGGGTAGTCCGGGTCCACCCGTGCCGCCTCGAGACCCTTGTCGCAGCCCGGGCCAGAAGATGAGGAAGCGGTACCAGCGCCCGTAGAACGGCAGGTGCTTCAGCGCCCATCGCACACCCGGGCCCACGGTCTCGTGATAGTTCGGGTTCGGGAACATCCACTGCGCGGTGCGCTGGAAGACCGTGAGGTGGCCGACCTCCTCGGCGATCGTCGGCGCGATCTGGAAGCCGCTCGCTCCGGCACCGATCATCGCGACGCTTCTTGCCGGTGATGTCCACGTCGTGGTCCCACCGCGCGGAGTGGAAGGACGGCCCTTCGAAGTCACCCTGGCCGGGGATGTCGGGGATGCTCGGACGATTGAGCTGGCCGACCGCCGAGATCAGGGCCCGCGCGACGAGGGTGTCCTCGGTGCCGTCGGCCGCGCGGACGCGCACGAACCAGCTGCTCGACGCGTCATCCCACTCGGCGCCCAGAACCTCGGTCTCCCAACGGACATTGCGCTCGATGCCGTGCTTGCGCATCACGTTCTCGAAGTACGACTGCAGCTCGGGCTGCTGGGCGAAGAACTCCGTCCACTGGTCGCTGGGTTCGAAGCTGTAGCAGTAGAAGTGGTTTCCCACGTCGACGCGGGCACCGGGGTACGAGTTCTCCCACCACGTCCCGCCGACGCCCGCGTTCTTCTCGATGATGGTGAAGGGGATCCCGGCCTCCTGCAGGCGGATCCCCGCGAGGAGCCCCGACTGGCCGCAGCCGATCACGACGACGGGGAACGCCTCGCGCGCCGCGACGTCCGCCGGCGCCGCGATCCGGCGCGCGTCGGTGCCGTCGAGCTCCATCTCCTCCATGAGCATCGGCACGTACTCGGCGGGGACGTCCTCGACGACGAGCCACGACATCATCTCGTGGAGCAGCTCGGCGGAGATCGGCTCGGGCTCGGGACAGCCGCGGTCCCGGTAGTCCTTGATGACCTCGAGCGCGAGGGTCCGGACCTCGGCCTTGGCGTCCTCGGTCATGTAGCCCTGGACCTCGTTGAGGAACAGGCCCTCCGGCTTGAGCCGGCCCCGGATCAGCTCCGGATCCCCGCTCATGTGGACGAGGGAGAGCATGAGCGTCGGGATGCTCACGTCCAGGAGTGCGGCGGCGATGTCCTCGTCCGATGTCGTGAACGGCTGTCCGGCGTGCGGGTTGCGCATCGGTTCCCCCAGATCTGACCACCAGCGGAGCTCGGCCGTGAGCATACGAACCCCGGGCGGGCGGTCCGGACCCACGGGTGTCCGACGGGACCGGCGCGCGATGCTGGGTCCATGACCTTCGGGAGCGAATCGACCACGGACGAGGTCCTGGACGGCGTCGACCTGTCCGGTCTGCGCGTCCTGATCACGGGTGCGTCAGCCGGCTTGGGCCAGGAGACCGCGCGGGCGGTCGCCGCGCATGGTGCCGACCTCGTGCTCGGCGTGCGCGACCTGGAGAAGGGCGAGCGTGCGGCGGCGCCCGTGCGCGAGGCGGCGGCCGGATCGGGCGCGGCCGTCGAGCTGCGCGCGGTCGACCTCGCGTCACTCGCATCGATCCGCACCTTCACTGACCGGGTACTCGACGACTACGACCGGATCGACGTGATCATCGCGAACGCGGGGGTGATGGCCACGCCGGAAGGCCGCACCGCCGACGGGTTCGAGCTGCAGTTCGGCACCAACCACCTCGGCCACTTCCTGCTCGTCAACCGGCTCCGGCCGCTGCTCGCGGGCGGACCGGCCAGGATCGTCAACCTCTCGTCGGCCGGCCATCGCTTCAGTGACGTGGTGCTCGACGACATCAACTTCGAACGGAGCCCGTACGACCCGTGGCAGGCGTACGGCCGGTCGAAGACCGCGAACATCCTCTTCGCGGTCGAGCTCGACCGGCGCGGCCGCGCCGCGGGGCAGCGGGCGTGCGCGGTGCACCCAGGGACGATCATCACCGAGCTCGGGCGGCACCTGACGGAAGAGACGTTCGCCGCGCTCCCCGCCGCCCGGGCGAATCAGGAGACGATCTGGAAGTCCATGCCGGCCGGCGCGGCGACGAGCGTGTGGGCGGGCTTCGTCGCCGAACGCCGACGCGATCGGCGGCCGGTACTGCCAGGATTGCCAGGTTGCCCCGGTGACGGACGACCCGAGAGTCGCGCCGGCGTGTTCGCCTACGCGCTCGACCCCGACGCCGCGACCGCCCTCTGGGCCTGCTCCGAGGAGCTGGTCGGCGAGTCGTTCCCCGCCTGATGAAGCTCGCACCGCGCTACGACGGGCCCTCGATCCTGATCATCGACGCCGAGCCGGACTGCCAGCTGGCGCCGTTCACGCGCCAACGGCTGCGCTTCCAGGAGCTGCTCTCGGGGCTGGCGCCGGAGCAATGGAACGAGCCCAGCCGCTGCGACGGCTGGGTCGTGCGTGACGTCGTTGCCCATCTCATCACCGTGAACCAGTTCTGGAACGCGTCGGTCGTCGCCGGTGTGGCGGGGGACCCGACGCGGATCCTGAGGGGTTTCGATCCCGCGGCGACACCACCGGCCATGGTGAGCACGATGAGTGCGCTGTCGTCGCAGGAGGTCCTCGAGGGGTTCGTGGACTCGAACACCGCGCTCCTCGAGACGCTGTCCGGGTTCACGCGCGACGAGTGGTCGATGACGGCGGAGTCTCCGGCCGGGCACGTGCCGATTCGCCTGCTCGTGCAGCACGGGATCTGGGACAGCTGGGTGCACGAACGCGATGTCGCGCTCCCGCTCGGCCTCCAGCCGGTCGCCGAGCCCGACGAGGTCGTGTCGTGCCTGCAGTACGCGGCCGCGGTGAGCCCCGCGCTCGGCATCGGGTTGGACCGTTCGGGCGCGGCGGTTCTCGCCGTCGATGCGACGGACCCATCAGTCCGGTTCGTGCTCGAAGTGAGCGACTGCGTCGTGCTCCGCGATGGATCGGTCGACCCCGACATCCCGTGCCTCCGCGGTGACGCGGTCGAGCTGACCGAAGCATTGAGCCTGCGGGTGCCGCTCGACGCAGCGGCTCCGGTGGAGTGGCGTCAGGCCCTCGGCGGCATCGAAGCGGCGTTCGACGCCGTTTGAGCTTCGGGCGTCTCCTCCGGGCACAGGTCGGTGGCCGGGTCGTGATTCGGTCCGGATGGTGTGGAGCTCATCCGGAGCCTGCGTCCAGGTAGGCGGCGGTCGAGCCGGCGACGGGCATGGGATCCATCCCGAGCTTGTGGTGGTCCCACGACCGGGTGCGGGTCGGATCGACCCGGACGGCGACGCGCTTGTGGAGCATGAGCTCGACGAGCGGCTTGACCTCTTCGCTGTAAGGGCCGTTGTACCGCTCCCACACGTTCACGCCGACCTTCCAGACGGCGTCGGGATCCTCGACGATCTCGCCGGTGCCCTCGATCGACACCCCGCGCAACGAGTCGTACGTGAGCCCGTCCTCGATCATGCACGTGATGCGGTTGTCACGGCGAAGGTTCACCGTCTTCTGCGAGCGGGCCTTGGTCTCGAACCAGATCTGCCCGTCGATCACGGCGTACCACATCGCCACGAGATGCGGCATGCCGTTCGGGCCGATCGTCGCCATGGTCGCGGTGCGGCTGCGGTCGATGAACGCGACGATCTCGTCGTCGTCCATGGTGATCTGTGAACGCTGGTTCGTGCCCATGCATCGTCTCCGTGACCTTCGGGGTGGCGCGTCGGAGACGGAGTCTGCCCGGTCGGTCAGCGGTGGCGCACGTGCCCGAGCACGCCGAGGCCCCGACTCGGGCAGGGGGTCGGGGCCTCAAGGCGATGGCTCAGGTTTGCCTTGCCACTGGGGGGCAGCCAGGCGACTGGGAGGTACCCCGGATCTCGAAGCCGCAAACACGGGCCGGAAGGATTCCTCCATTCTTCGTCCCGCAGCCTTCTGCGGGACACCCAAATTGGCACTCGATCGGACCTCGGTAGGGTCGCGGAATGGTCGACGACGAGGGGGAACGGCGGATGGGCGACCCGGACGGACCGCTGCTGTGCGACGCATGGGTGGTCACCGAGCTCGGTGACCCGACCCGGTACCTGCCTGCCGCTCGAGGCGCCGTTCGTCCCGGGCATGGAGTCGGTGGGGGTGGTCGAGCGCGGTGGGTGCCGGCGCCGAGCACCTGCTCGGCCAGCGGATCGTCGGCATCCCGGTGATGGCCCACGGCGGGTACGCGACCCACGCGATCGTCGACGCAGCGACGGCGTTCGGCATCCCGGCGTCCATGAGCAGCGTCGACGGCGCCGCGATGCACTACCCGTTCCACCTCGGCTGGTTCGCGCTCCACGAGCGGGCGCGGCTGCAGCCCGGCGAGACGCTGCTCGTGCACGCCGGTGCGGGTGGGACGGGATCCGGGGCGGTGCAGATCGGCAAGGCGCTCGGCGCAAAGGTCATCGCGACCGCAGGGACCGACGAGAAGGTCGAGTACTGCAAGGGGCTCGGGGCGGACCATGCGATCAACTACCGCAGCGGCGACTTCGTCGCGGAGATCGAAGAGCTCACGTACGGACGGGGCGTCGACGTCGCGTTCGACGCGGTCGGCGGTGACGTCACGGTGCAGACCTTCAAGTGCATGGGCTTCAACGGGCGGCACCTGATCGCCGGGTGGAGCGAGAACATCCAGCTCGAGCACGCGAGCTACTTCACGCCGTGGCCGATCGCGTACGGGAACTTCTCGATCTGCGGCGTGTGCCTCGTCTACGTCAGCGATCCGCTCGGGACCCGGCGCACCATGGGATTCAACTGGCCTCGGACGCGCCGAAGGCCAGGTCGCGCACGCCAAGCTCCTCGAGCTGCTGCGCACCGGCACGATCCGCACCACGATCGGTCGCGAGCTGACGTTCGAGGAGATCCCCGAAGCGCTCGAGTCCATGGAGCGGCGGGAGACCGTCGGCCGGCTGGTCGTCAGCCTCTGAGCGCGGCCGCGCGTGGCGAGGGTCACCGCTGCAGGTTCCGTGACCGGCTCCGAAAGGCGGCGTGCATGCGTCAACCACTCCAGGACCGTCAGTAGCGTGCCGATAGCGAAAAGCCAACCGGAGGTCGCAGTGCGCACGCTGGTCACCACGTCACGGATGCCGTTCGCCGTCGACGAGATCCGCAAGCTCGGCGAGACCGGGCAACGACGTCACCGCGGTCGACACGTTCAAGGCGTCGCCCGGCAGTCACTCGCGCGGCGCGGCCCGTCACATCGAGGTTCCGGCGCCGACCCAGGAGACCGAGCAGTTCATCGACGCGATCGTCGGCGATCATCGACGACCAGCGAGATCGAGTGGCTGCTCCCGATGTTCGAAGAGGTCTTCTACCTCGCCGCGCACCGCGATCGGCTCGAGGGCAGCTGCGAGCTGTTCTTCCCGGACTTCCCCACGCTGGCCAAGGTGCACGACAAGGTGTCGTTCGCGGCGCTGTGCCGCGAGCTCGGCCTGCCCGTCGCGGAGTCGGTGACCGCGACCTCGCCCGACGAGCTCACGGAGGCGATCGGTCGGTTCGACCACTGGTTCGCGCGGGCGGCGTACGGGCGCGGCGGGCTCAACGTCCTGACGAACACCGGTCCGCTCGCGGGCGAGGGCAGCGTCGACGACGCGGCAGCCGACGCCGGACGACCCGTGGCTGGTGCAGGAGTACCTCGACGGCGTCGACATGTGCAGCTGGAGCGTCGTGCACGACGGCGAGGTCGCGCTCCACTCGACCTACGAGCACGCGCTCACCATCGACGACCGCGGCGGCATCGTGTTCGAGTCGGTCGACGCACCCGAGACGCTCGCGGCTGCGCAGAAGATCGTCGGCGCGCTGGGCTGGACACGGTCAGGTGAGCTTCGACTTCCTGCGCACCGCCGACGGCGTGCACCATCTCGTCGAGTGCAACCCGCGCCCCACGGACGGCTGCACGCTCGCGACGCCGGAGGAGCTCGACGCCGCGCTGTTCGGCGCACGGCCGGCGACGCCGGTCGTCGTGCCCGGCCGGTCGCAAGCGTGAGATCAAGGAAGCGGTGCTGCGCGACATGTTCCAGCACCTCGGTCGCTTCCGCTCCGACTACGAGGCGGCGAAGGGCGGCTCGGACGTGTACGCGCAGCCCCACGACCACCTGCCGCTCCTCTACACGGTGCTCTCGCTGCAGCACGTGAAGGCGTACCGCAAGTCGCTCGGGCTCGACCACAAGTCGCGCGAGGACCTGACCGCCGCGCAGTTCTTCGACGTCTGCTGGGACGGCGAGCCGATCTCGTGACCCACCGCCCGACGCTCGAGGGCGCCGGTCGTGAGCCTGGCCATCGCGCTCTCGCTGCTCGCGGCGCTCCTGTTCGCCGCGGCGTCGGTGCTCCAGCAGCGGGGCACCGCCGGCATCTCCGACGACGACGCGCTCGGCGCCGGCATTCGTCGCCACGCTGGTCCGGCGGCCGATCTGGCTGCTCGGCATCACCGCGGACATCGCCGGCTTCGGGGTGCAGGCCGCCGCGCTCGGCGGTCGGCAGCCTGCTCCTCGTGCAGCCGCTGCTCGTCACCACGCTGCTGTTCGCGTTGCCGATGGCGGCGCGGGTCGCGCACCGGAGGCTGACCGAGCAGGAGTGGCGGTGGGCCGGTCTGCTGGCCGTGTCGCTCATCGTCTTCGTCGTGATGGGGGAGCCGACCGCCGGTCGCGACGCCCCGTCGTTCCGCGCCTGGATCCCGACGATCGTGGTCGTCGTCCCGCTCGTCGCCGCGTGCGTCTTCGCCGCCGGTGGCCTCCCGCACGGCACCCGGCGCTCCCTGGTGCTGGCGGTCGCGGCCGGCGTGCTGCTCGGCGTGTCGGCCCCGCTGACCAAGACGCGCGATCGCCGGGTTCGACGACGGGTTCTGGGCCGGGATCTGCGACTGGGAGCTCTGGGGCGATGGCGCTCACCGCGTCGCTCGGCACGTTCTGGCAGCAGTCGAGCTACCAGGCCGGCGACGTGCAGACGAGCCTGCCCGCGGTGACGGTGCTGAAGCCGCTCGTGGCGATGGCGCTCGGGCTCACGATCTACGAGGAGACGCTCAAGATCGGTGGAGTCGGCGACCTCCTGCTCCTGGCGTCGATCGTCACGATGGTCTGGGCGACGCTCGTCCTCGGCCGGCTCGCCGCGCCCGATCTCGCCGATCCGCGGCCGCCACCGGACGCCGCCGCGGCCGGCCTGATCCCGAGAAACCCTGCCGCAGCGAATCGCTACAGGCAGGGTTCTCGGTCGCCGATGTCTCACCACTATCGCTCTGAGGGAGTCGGTGACCATGGCAGTTGTCACGTCCGAACCGGAAGCCGGCACGCCGGTCGAAGCACCGACCAAGGCGAAGAAGAGCTCGATGGGCTCTGCGGTCGTTCTTCCCCGCTGTTCGTCGTCGCCTGGGGCTGGGCGCTCGAGCGGCGCCACCGCGCCGGGCTCGAAGACGATCGACGGATCCACGCTGGCGAACCTGCACTGGATCCTCTACTTCGCGGGCTTCGTCTTCATCTTCTCGTCGGTCATGCATTCGGTCTTCGCGAAGAGCACGGCGGCGTCGATCGGGTGGAAGACCAACGGCTTCGACGCGAGCTCGCCGCCGTGTCCCTCGGTCTCGGACTCGCGTGCTTCTACTCCGTCTACAACGGCATCGCCGCGATGACGACGGTGTCGATCCCGATCGTCGCGTTCCTGTTCCTGGCCGGCGTGAACCACGTCGTGGAGATCGTGCGCAAGCAGAACTACGCGCCGAACAACACCCTCATCCTCATCTGGGACTTCGGCATCTCGATCTCGCTCGTCGCGTTGCTCGTGTCCATCGGCAAGTTCTAGGCGCCGCGTGCTGCGGATCCCGTCACCCAAGCTGATCGAGCCCGGCACCCGTGCCCTGCGGACGGTGCTCGCCGGCCGCGGTGCGCTCGATCCGGCACCCGCCGGGGTCATCGAAGCCGTCGCCGGTGACGTGTTCGGCCAGACCGGTCGTCGCCGCCGAGCTGGAGCCGATCGGCTTCGACGAGGTCTCCGACCTGATTCCCGATCCGGTCTTCCGTCGCCAGCTCGTCGGCGCGGCGGTCGCGCTCGGTCTGACGATCCACCCATCCGATCCCGCGGTCGCGACGCGGACCCGCGAGCTGGCCGCGGCGCTCGGCGTCGACGAGCCGCTGCTCGGCGCGTTCGAACGGAGCCTCGAAGGACACCGGTACTGGATGATGGCGGACTTCGCCCGGCACAGCTGGGTCGGTGACGAGGTGCAAGCACGAGGTGAAGGACCGACGGCATCCGCGCCTTCGCCGAGCAGATCGCTCGCGATGAAGGGGCACGGCGCAGACGACGAGGAGACGGTCGCTCGCTTCGCCGAGCTCGCATCCTACCCGGAGGACAGCTGGGGTCGCGCCGTGTCGGACTTCTACGCCCGACACCATTGGCCGCTGCCCGGCCAGCAGGGTTCGGTGCCGATGCTCACCACGCCATCACGACTGGGTCCACGTCGCGTCCGGCTACGAGGCGACGCCGATCGGCGAGCTCCAGGTGAGCGCGTTCATGGCCGCCCAGATGCCCGAGGACACCGCGCTCTCGATCCTGTTCTTCGCGTGGAGCATCTACGAGAGCGGGATGATCAAGGTGCCGCTGTCACCGGGCGCGGTCGGCACGATCGGCTCCGATCCCGCAGAACGCGCACCAGGTCGCCGACGCGCTGCGGCGGGGGAGCGAGAGCGGCGTCGACCTCCTCGACCTCGACCACTGGGCGCACGCCCGTCGCCCGCTCGTCGAGATCCGCGATGAGTTCAACATCGGTCCCAAGCGCATCGCCGGCCCGGACTCCGCCCCCGCCACGCCGACCCTGATCAACGCCTGACCGGTAGCTCGTCGATCGTGATGCGGGCGTCGCGCAGCTGCACCAGCACGCGGTTCTCGTGCACGAGGTCGAGTGGGTAGAACAACACCTTGTCGAACGGGTACCAGAGGCCGAGCCAGGCGAGGACCCAGCCCACGATCTCGACGATGTCCTGGCCCGGGTCGTTGGTGGGGCCCAACTGCCCGGTGATCCCCACGATCACCAGACCGAGCAGCGTGATCGGGAAGCCGATCCGCAGGGCTCGCCAACCGGTGCGCTTCATCGCGCGCACCTCGTTCTCGTTCTGGCGCCGGTGGTCCTCGCAGTATCGCCGCAGGCTGACGCCCAGCTTCTCGCCCACGTCGGGCGTCATCTCGGCCGGCGGCAGGACCACCTCGAGCTGCACGGGGCCCTTGGCCGGATCGGCCGTGAGCTCCCCGAGGACCCACTCCACCCCGGCGATCGTGCCGCCGAGCTCGGAGCCGAGCTCGAGCACCGGGGTCTCGAACATGTCGGTCGCGCGGGCCAGCTCGAGTCGGATGATTCGGGGCCGGTCGGGCATCGCTTCACGCTAGAAGGCGTCCCCCGATGCGCCGCGGACCCCGGACCTGACCCGGATGACTGCGTTTGGGCCGTCCGATACGCGAACATCATGGGCGGCGGGGACCGACGCCAAGGGAGCGCGGACATGACCGACAATCGGCGGCGCAACGTCGCGCGGATCGTCCTGATCTTCCTCGTCGCCCTCAGCCTGAGCGGGTGTGACTGGTCGTTCATCCACTCCGGTGCCGCAACGGGGGCCGAGCGGTCGATCCGGGCTTCGGCCCCGACCAGCTCGCGAACCTCAAGCAGGCGTGGCGCTTCCATCCCGGCTACGCGATCCAGTCGACGCCGGTCACGTCCGGTCGATACGTCTACCTGGCCGGCGGTGACGGCGTGCTCTACGCCCTCGACACGAGCAAGATCGTCAACGGAGCTCCATCCGTGGCCTGGTCCCGCAGACTACGGCGTCGGTGCCAGGCGGCGTGCCCTCGGAACCCGGTCGGGCTGGTGAGCACACCGGCCGTACGGGAGGACGCCGACGGGAACCCGTTCTTGTACGTCTACACGCCGCAGGGCACCCTGCAGGAGCTGGATGGGAGGAACGGCTCGGTGCTCTGGTCGAGCCAGGTGTACGCGCTCCCGGCCGACAACCAGAACGACTACTTCAGCTGGTCCTCGCCGAGCTACAGCGACGAGACCGGGCTGGTGTACATCGGGATCAGCTCGTACTGCGACGCGCCGTTCGTGCCCAGTGGCGTGAAGGCGTACGACATGAAGACGGGCGCGCTCGCGGGCGAGCTACTCGACGATGCCGAATCAGGTCGACCCGTACTACGCCCAGCACCGCCCGGTGCCGCCGACGAACCTCTACGTCGGGGGCGGGGTGTGGACGACGGCGCCGGCCGTGCTGTCGAGTGGGGTCTACGTCACGACCGGGAGCACCTACGACGACACGAACGCGGCGCACCCCCCGCTCGACAACAACAACTTCGACCAGTACTCGATGATCAAGCTCGACCCGACGACGCTCGCGAAGACCGGCAAGTTCGCCGCGCCGAAGCCGGCGAATGTCGGCGACCCGGATTGGGCATCGGGCGCGGTGATGTTCCGGGCCCCCTCGGCGGGACCAGCGCGGAGATGGCCGGCGCCTGCAACAAGGACGGCAACTTCTACGCGATCAGAACCGACACCATGAGGCCGGTGTGGGCCGTCCACGTCGGCCTGGGCACACCCTACGGAGAGCTGTCCGCCTCAGCGGTGGCATCTGGGACGGACGGTACCTCTACGTCACCGGCAACGACACCATCGCGACGGCAGCTGGACCAAGACCACCCAGACCTCGTCGTCCGGATACTCCTGGCCGCTCTGCGTCCCGTCGGGCGGGACCGCGAGCCCGAGCGCGACCCGCAAGCTCGATCCCGCCACCGGCCTGACCTCTCGGCACCACGCCGAAGCCCCTGTGGAGGTCGCCAACCCGCGACGCGTGCTCGGCGCGTGCTCGCTGAACGGCCAGGATTCGCTCATCGCGTGCCAGACCACCGACTGGGACGACACGTTCAACGCCGTCCTCTTGACCGGTACCGACGGCCACTCGTACGCCCCCGCTGCACGACGTCGGCGAGTTCGCCGGCTTCAGCACCCCGATCTGGTCCAACGGCGCGTTGATCGTGACCAACGGCGACGCGGTCCGAGCGTACGCGGCCGCGAAGCTGACGCGGGCGTCAGGCGCGCCGACGAGGTGTTCGATCCGTCCTAAGGACGGACCGGCCGCGACAGCGACCAGTCGTTCCGCTACGGCGGTGACGAGTTCTCGATCCTCCTCCCAGGCACCGACGCGGCGGGGGCGATGCTGGTGGCCGAGCGCACGCGCCAAGCCATCCGGGAAGCCGGCGGCGGGGTGAGTGCGTCGATCGGCGTGGCGACCTTCCCGGTCGACGGCACGACCGCCTCGACCGTGCTCCTCGCCGCGGACCGCGCCTGTTTCGTAGCCAAGCGCGGGGGTCGCGACCAGATCGCCACCGCCGCCGACGGCCTGGCCCAGGCCGCCGGTCTCGCTCCAGGAGCCCACACCGGTCGACTCCCCGAGCCGGGCCGAATAGCCGGAGACGTCCCGCGACGGGGATAGGGCACCATATGGCCGAGATGCGCGTCCGCACGTTCCACGCGCCATTGTTCGTCGCGCTCGCCCTGCTCGGCTGCGTGCCGAACCCGCCCGGCCAGGCGCCCGCGAGCGGCACCGATGCGGCCCTCGAGACACCGGCGCCGACCGCCGTGCCGACGCCGCCCGGTCCCACGCCGACGCTCTCGTTCATCCGGCCGACCCCGACACCCGAGCCGACCTTCGCGGTCTACACGGTCGCGCGGGGAGACACCCTGGTCGGGATCGCCAGGCGGTTCCACACGAGCGGCCGGAGCATCGCCTACTGGAACCGAGTGACCTACCCGTCGCTCGACCCGGAGTCCGCCAAGTACCAGCCGGACCGCCTGGAGGTCGGCTGGACGCTGCTCCTCCTGCCCGGCGAGGAGGTCGACCCGGAGAACCTGCCGACCCTGACGCCGAAGCCGACACCGAAGCCGACCCCGGGACCGCCGAGCGCGCCGCCCACCGCGTCGCCGCCGGGCTGAGCTCAGAGGCGTCGGGCGGGGGTCCTGCGTCGCGCGACCCTCGCCGCGCGACCGGTCCCGAACGTGCCGAAGCGGCGCCGGGAGGAGGCTCGGCGCCGCTTCGACGGTTCGGCCGTGACGACGGGAGGAGGGATCGCCGCCAAGGCCGGGAGGAATTCGAGGTCAGGGCGTCCGGTGGGTCCGCCCGTCTGCCGGTCCGAACCGGCCGGTCCGCTGGAGCTCGCGAAGGAAGAGCAGATCGTTGACCTGGCGCAGGGACCAGTGCGCATCGGCGATGGGGATCCCCGCCAGGTAGGCCGTCAGCGTCGCGGCCTCCTCAGGCGTGAGGCCCCGGCTGATCAGGCTCCGGAAGGTCGGGCGCGGTGCCAGGCTCGCCTCCGGGAGTCGAGCCGGGGTCGATCGGGGCCGGGTGGAGACGGCCCCAGGCGCGACCTCGGAGGGCGCCACGGGGGCTGCCCAGGACGAGGCGCGGCGAGACGGTCGCCCGCGTCCCCGTGACCCGCGAGGTTCCTGTCCGGCCATGACCCACGTGTCCTCGATCCCTCGATCCCTGTCCGCCCGGTCGGTCCGTGCGGTGGTCCAAGTCCACGACAACCGGGTGCCCCCAGCGATGACCCGGCCGTCCGGGGCACCCCGGTACTTCCGGTGGTGCGGACGGGCCACGGACGGGGGTTCGCTAGACTCGGGCGCATGCGGGTCCGACGGTTCGAGCTGCGGGTGGTGGGGGCCGCGCTCGTCCTCGGCTGGACGGTCAGCGCGATCCTCGTGCTCGTGGGCTACCGGCCCGGCGGCCCGCTCGACCTGGTCGTCGGGCTGACCATGCTCGCGCCGGTCGCGGTCGCGGTCGCGGGGCTCGTCTGGCCGCCGGTCGCCCGGGGGACCCGCGCCTTCCCGCTGATGGTCTGGCTGGGGATCATCGCCATGCTCTGCCTCGTGCCCTCGATCATGGGGGTGGTCGAGCAGCTCCAGGCGTCAGGGTCACGGACGCTGGTGCCATCGCTCGAGGCCGCCTACCCATGGCTCCTCGCCCTCGCGGCGACCAGCCTCTTCAGCGGCCTTGGCATCGCCCGCCGGCTGCGCGGGGGAGGCGCCCACCGGCGTCGGCGGTTCACCGACGGGGTCCTGATCGGCGCGGCCCTGACCGTCCTGTCGGCGACCGTCTTCGCCGGCGCGACGCTGGCCAATGCGTACGCGATCCGCGAGACCGTCCCGGCGACCTCGCCGTACGGCCCGACGGACCCGACCGGGCAGCCGCCGCTGTGCGACGGTCCCCTGCTCGCTGGGCCATCCGCCCGGCTGGCCGAGACGCTCGACGGCGTCGTCGACCTGCGTCCGATCGGCTCGGTCGACATCGACGGCGTCCGCGCTGGTGCCGACTTCCGCTGGGACGCCTATGTCGCGACGGATCGCATCTTCGGCACGGCCGGGGCGATCCGGCTCGGCGACCAGGCCTGGGTCCGCGCGCCCGGCGGGCCATGGGCGACCGCCGCGCCCGAGTCGGTGCAGGCCCAGGCCATCGACCTCCAGGTCATCGTCACGGCCCTGGCCACCGTCAACCGCACGACGGCCGAGGACCGCGGCGTCGACGTGATCGAGGGCGCCCGGGCGAGGCACTGCGTGGTCGCGATCGACGGGACGACCTTCCAGAACGCATTCCCGCAGATCCGCTGGCTCGTCGGCGACGCCGACCTCCATCGCTGGCGCGGGGAGCTGGATTACTGGATCTTCATGGACGGCCAGCTGGGCCAGGTCGTCGGCGGCGCGAGCGGCGACGCCATCGAGATCGTGGCTGGCGCGATCCTCGCGACGATCAACGTCAAACTGACGGCGACCGAACGCGACGGCGCGTACGTCATCTATCCTCCGTGACCCATGACCCCTGACGACGACCGGTACGCGGCCAAGCGCGATCGCCTGGCGCGCCTGCTGCGGCTGGTCGCGATCCTGCAGGCCCACCCTGACGGGATCCGGACGCCGGACATCGCCAAGCGGGTGGGCATGTCGGTGCGGACGGCCTACCGCGACCTGCGCGCCATCGAGGGCG
Organism: uncultured Chloroflexia bacterium; assembly: GCA_963834915.1. Lineage (GTDB taxonomy): Bacteria > Chloroflexota > Limnocylindria > Limnocylindrales > CSP1-4 > SPCO01. The sequence goes on along the minus strand of CAWIDI010000006.1, from coordinate 125,660 downwards.
AGCTCGACGTCCCGCTGTGGTCGGAGGACGGTCGCTGGGGCGTCGACCAGGAGCGTGCGTTCCTCCCGCCGCTCAAGCTGACCCAGCAGGAGGCGATGGCGGTCGTCCTGTCCGCTCGGCTGATGGTGCGCTACGCGGACAAGTACGACCCGGACCTCGCCGGCGCCTTCGAGAAGCTCGCCCAGGTCCTGCCGGCGGCGCTGGCCGAGCACGTCGAGGGCACCATCGACGTCCTGTCGAAGGCGCCGCGCGACGAGCGCTTCAACGCCCACGTGCGCCAGCTGACCAAGGCGTGGGCGGACCGCCGCGTGGTGACGATCGACTACGAGCCGGCCCGCTACGCGCCGGATGCGGCCGCGCGGCGCGCCGTCGTCCGGCCATACCTGATCGAGCCGTCGCTCCAGACGCACGCCCTCTACCTGATCGGCTGGGACGAGACGCGCGACGCCCTGCGGACCTTCAAGATCGAGCGCATCCGGGACGTGGCTGTCACGCCGCGGCGATTCGATCCGCCAGAGTCGGGTACCATCGAGTCGGAACTCCGGCGGGCCTGGGACATCATCGCTGACCAGGCGCCCGTGGACGTGATCCTGCGATTCACCCCGAACGTCGCAGCCCGCGTCCAGGAGACCACCTGGCATCCCACCCAGCGTGTGGATGTCGCAGCCGATGGGTCGCTCGAATGGCGGGCGACCGTTGCCGGAACCATCGAAGTCCGGCTCTGGATCCTGTCGTGGGGCGACGAGGTGGAGGTCCTCGCACCCCCGGGCCTCCGCGATGACGTCGCGGCGACCCACCGGCGGGCTGCAGAGCACTACGCGGAGGTGGAATATCGTGAGACGGCTCGCCACGTGCCTGGCGTTGCTCGCCCTGCTCGCCGTCGTCGCCCCAGCGACGGCCACGTCGACCGATAGCCAGGAGCGCCGGATCCTCGCCCAGATCAACGAAGAGCGCGCCGCCCGCGGTCTCAGACCCTTGTACAGCGACACGCGCCTGTGGGATCTCGCGGGCGACCGCGCGACGCGGATGGCCAGCACCGGGGTGATGAGCCACATCGTGGCCGGCAGTCTGGGCAGCTCCCTCAGCGCGCGCCACATCCAGCGCTACGCCTACGGCGAGGACATCGGCTACAGCACCGCCGAGCGGGGCATCGCGTCGACCAACGAGTTGTTCAGCCTCTGGCGGGCGAGTCCCGACCACTGGGCGCTGATGATGAGCTCCCGCTACAACTACGTCGGCATCGGCCTCGCGTTCCGCTCGAGCACCGGCCAGACCTTCGGGTCGATCGTCTTCACCGAGGCGCGCGACATCTCGCGGCCGCGGGCATCGCTGGTCGACGTCTCGCGGTCCGGCCATGCCGTGACCTGGCGATGGAGCGGCGCCGACCTGCCGCTCCAGACGCATACCTCCGGGCTGGCCACGTTCCGGGTGGAGGCACGCCGCGACAACGGCGCGTGGGCCTCGGTCCGCCCGCGGACGACGACGACGTCGAGGACGGTCGCCGTCGCCACGGGTCACTGGTACGGCCTGCGCGTCCGCGCCACCGACAGGAACGGGAATGTCGGACCCTGGTCCTCCGAGCTGCGGATCTGGATGCCCTGACGAACGTGCGCCGGCAGCCGTTCGCCGCGGTCAACCTCATCAGCGATCCGATCCACGGATACGTGGAGCTGACCAAGCGACTGGCCCATGACGAGTCGGCGGCTGCGGGGCTGCCGGACGAAGAGACCGCCGAAGAGGACCTCCTGGACTCCGCCTGGGTCCAGCGGCTCCGTCGCATCAGCCAGCTCCAAAGCGCCCGTTGGGTCTTCCCGACGGCCGAGCATTCGCGCTTCACGCACGGGCTCGGGGTCATGCACGAAGCCGGTCTCTGGGCCCGCGCCCTCTACCCGAGCCTGCGCACCGCGCTGGCCGACGCCGGCGAACCGATCCCGTCGGAAGGGCTCGTCGTCGAGACGCTGCGCATGGCCGGCCTCCTCCACGACGTCGGCCACGGGCCATTCGCCCACTTCTTCGACGACCACGTGCTGGCCGGGTTCGAGGCCCCGTCCGATCCACGACGGCCAGGGGCCAAGCGCCTGACCCACGAGGACCTGTCGGGGCGGATCATCGAGGACGAGCTGGGGCCGCTGCTGCGCGGCCTCCGCCGGGCGCCGGGTGCGGTCGCCGAGCGGGACGGCTTCGCGACCGGAGAGTCGGTCGATCCGCGCTGGGTGGCGTTCCTCATCTCCAAGCCGGCCCTCGCCGACGCCGGGATGCCGCGCTGGGTCCGCTGGCTCCAGCCGCTGCTGTCGGGAGTCTTCACGGTCGACAATCTCGATTTCGTCCGCCGCGACGCGTACCTGACCGGGGTCGCCATCGGGCCGGTCGATGTCGAGCGGCTGCGCCGCTACGCCTTCATCTCGGACCGCGGGCTGACGCTCTATGGCTCCGGGATCGGGGCGCTCGAGATGTTCCTCACGGCTCGCCGGTTCATCTACCAGCAGGTCTACTACCACCGCACGGTCCGTGCCATCGACCTGGACCTGCGGGATGTCTTCGGGCCGTCCGTCCGGGCGATCTTCGGAGACGAGTCCCCGGCCGACCACCTCGGCGCCTACGCCGACCTCGACGAGTACGCGCTCCTCCACCAGGCCGCGCGATGGGCACGCGGGGAATCACTCGCGCATCGCCCGGCCGCCGGCGACGGCACCGTGACGCGGGCCGTCGCCGATGCGTGGCGCGCGATCCTGCTGCGCCGGCCGACCTGGCGCGCCGAGGCCGAGTTCCGGGCGCAGTACGGATCGGGCGGGCGGCCCGACGACCGGATCGCCGCGCTGGGGCCGCCCGAGCCGGGCCGGGTCGCGATCGACCTGGCCGAGGTGGATGCCCGACCCGCCGACGCGGAGGCCGCCGGTCGCGCACTGGCGATCGAGGGGCGCGACGGTGAGACGATCCCGCTCGAGGTCGCGCTCGGCTCGATCCCGCCGTACTGGCTCATCGCCCGACGATATCGGCGCCAAGCGGCCGGCTGATCAGGGCGAGATCGGCTGGTCGGTCCCGGGTGAGGCCGAGGAGGCGGGCGGCGTGGCGCGGTCCGGGAGGACCAGCAGCGGGTCGACCCGCGCGGTCTGGCGGCTCGGGACCTTCATCCGCCTGACCACCGCCGGTTCCACCTTGAAGCTCGCGGTCTCGAGTGGGCTGAACAGGCCGTAGTGGACGTGGCAGCCGGTCGCCCGGCCGGTCCGGCCCTCGTGCCCCAGGAACTGGCCGGCCTTGACCACCTGGCCGCGCTTGACCGCGACGTCGCTGAAGTGGGCGTAGATGCTCCGGTAGCCGTTGCCGTCCGCGATGATCACGACGATCGGCAGCTCATACCAGAGGTGCTTCTGGTCGAGGCGGTCGTAGTAGGGCTGGAGGTCCCCCACCCAGCCCATGTCGTCGTCGAAATGGCGGCCGACGACGAGGACCCGGCCGGCATGGGCCGCCACGACGCGGTCGCCGCAGAAGGTCGCGAGGTCGATGCCGTCGTGGAACAGCTTGCCGTCGACGACGCGCGTGCCCCACGCAGTCGGGCCGAACGGCAGCGTGATCCGGCCATGGGCGAGTGGCCAGCGGTAGCCGGTCAGGAGGGCCGGTGCCATCGGCATGACGACCGGGGCACGGTAGCCGTCAGGCCGGTCCTGGGCGGTGACCGCGGCCGGGGGCGACGCGTGCGGACCGGTCGGCGGCAGCGTCGGCGGGACGGACGGCGCGGCGGACGGGTCCGCTGAGGGGACCCCGGACGGCGGCGCCGAAGTGGCGGGCTCTGACGACGGGAGCGGCGTCCGGTTCCCCGCGGCGGCATCCGGCCGGGCCGTCGCTGCGGCACCGGCGACCTCGGCGACCGGCGACATCACCGCCGGGACGAGGGCGCGCGCCAGGACCGCGGTGGTCCCCACGAGCATTGCGATGGCCAGCACGCTGGCGACCCGCCGCCCGCGCCGACCGCGGCGCCCGCGCTCATCCAGCGGACGCGGCAGGTTGGCCAGGGGCCCCGGCGTCCGGGGACTGGTGGGTGGCGGCACCGGCGATGTGTACCACCGCGGGACACCGGTCGCAAGTCGCCGAGGAAATGGTTGCATGAGATCGCGAATATGCGTATGGTTCTCGTTATGAACCGTCATCCCTTCTCCGAGGAATTGAAGAAGAAGCTCTGGCGGCCCTGCCGGGAGGCACGGGCCCTGGGGCTCTAGACGGCGCGTCCGACACGACGAACCGGGGCCTCCAGGGAACGGAGGCTCCAGGGGCCGCGGCACCAACGACGGTGACCGCGGTCTTTTCATGTCCTGGGATCTCCCGAACCGGCGGCCCTCCACCACGCGAAACGAGGGACCGACGAGATGCAGACGATCACCATCCTTGGCGACGGCGGCCTGGGCCAGGCCGTGGCCGCGGAGGCGCGCGGACGCGGCCTGACCGCCCGGGTCCTCGGCCGGCCCGACGTCGGGCGCCACCTGCCCGCCGCGTTCGCGGGATCGGATCTGGTGGTCGAGGCGTCCCGACCGGACGCCGTCGCGACGAACCTGGCGGATGCCCTCGACGCCGGAGTCCGGCGGGTCGTCATCGCGACGACCGGCTGGACCTCGGACCGGGCGCTCGTCGAGGGACTGCTCGCGGGACATGACGCCGCGGCCGTCGCCGCCGCGAACTTCAGCCTCGGTGTCGCGCTCTTCGGACGGCTCGTGGACGCGGCCGTGGCCCTCTTCGGGCCGGTCGATGCATTCGATCCGTACCTCGTCGAATGGCACCGCCGAACCAAGCTCGACCGGCCGTCCGGCACCGCCCGGGAGCTGACCGGGCGGATCGTCGACGGCCATCCGCGGCTCACCGCCGAGGACGACCTCGAGGTCGTGTCGATCCGAGCCGGCGCCTCGCCCGGGATGCACCTCGTCGGGTTCGATGCGGCCGGCGAGACCGTCGAGCTGCGGCTGACCGCGCGCGACCGGTCGGCCTACGCGGCCGGCATCCTCGCCGCCGCCGACTGGCTCGACCGGGCGCCGCGGCCGGCCGGCCTCCACCCCTTCGATCCGATCGTGGACGAGCTCCTTGCTCGTCCGGCCATCGCCGCCTGACCACCCCGTCCCCGAAAGGAGCAGACCCGATGACTCGTACCGCCCGCCCCTCGACCACGACCCGGTCCACGACGACGACCCGCCAGACCCGGCCCATGCTGCGTGGGGCATTCACCGCGCTGGTCACGCCGTTCACGGCCGACGGCGCCCTCGACGAGGCCGCCTTCCGGCGGCTCGTCCGCTGGCAGATCCTGGCCGGGATCGACGGGCTCGTGCCGTGCGGCACGACCGGCGAATTGCCGACCCTTAGCGAGGACGAGCGCGAGCGGCTCATCGCCGCGACCGTCGAGATCGCCTCGGAGCGGGCCTCGCGATCGCGTGTGCACGTCATCGCGGGCACCGGCTCGTACGACACCGCCGCCACCATCCGGGCGACGCGGCGCGCCGCCGAGCTCGGCGCCGACGCGGCGCTCGTGGTGGCGCCCTACTACAACCGCCCGGACGGCCGGATGCTCGAGGCGCACTACCGCGCGATCGCCGACGAGGGCGACCTGCCGATCGTCGTCTACAACGTCCCGTCGCGGACCGGCACGAACGTCGACACCGACACCTTCCTCCGCCTGGCCGAGCACCCGCGCGTCGTCGCGGTGAAGGAGGCCAGCGGCAACCTCGAGCAGATCGCCCGGATCTGCCGCGACCGGCCGCGCGACGTGGCCGTGCTCGCCGGGGACGATGCCTGGACCCTCTCGGTCCTCGCGATGGGCGGCGACGGGGTCGTGTCCGTGGCCTCCAACGAGATCCCCGGCGAGCTGGTCGCGCTCTGCGCCGCGGCGCAGGCTGGCGACTGGGAGGCGGCGCGCCGCACCCACGAGCGCTGGCTGCCGCTGTTCCTCGGCAACTTCCGGGGCGGCCCGAACCCGGTCCCGGCGAAGGCCGCGCTGGTCCTCATGGGCCTGCTCGACACCGACGCCGTCCGGGCGCCGCTCCTGCCGCTCGACCCGGACGCCAGGGCCGCGATGGCCGTGACGCTGCGCTCGCTCGGCCTGAGCGAGGCGGCCGGCGGGCGGATCTCGGCCCGCTCCGCTACGGCCCGCGAGGCCGTGGCATGACCGCCACGCTCGAGGCGGACCGCTCGGTCGGGACGCTGCTCGACGACCTGGAGGCCGGCCGCCTCCGCGCGGCCGAGCCGGACCTGGAGCGCGAGGACGGCTGGCGGGTCCGACCCGAGGTGAAGGCCGCGATCCTCGCCTGCTTCGCCGACCGGACGGTCGCGACGTGGTCCGCCGGCCCGATGAGCTTCCGCGACCGGGCCGCGGTCCCGCCGCGCGACCTGGCCGACGGGCCGTGGCGGATCGTGCCGGGCGGCACGGCCGTCCGGCGCGGCGCCCACCTCGGGGAGAACGTCGTGGTCATGCCGCCCTCCTACGTGAACATCGGGGCGTGGGTCGGGGACGAGACGATGGTCGACTCGCACGTCCTGGTCGGCTCCTGCGCCCAGATCGGGGCGCGCGTCCATCTCTCGGCGGGTGTGTCGATCGGCGGGGTCCTCGAACCAGCCGGTGCACGGCCCGTGATCGTCGAGGACGACGCGTTCGTCGGCGCCGGCAGCGCCCTGCTCGAGGGCGTGCTCGTCCGGACCGGCGCCGTCATCGGCGCGGGGGTCACCCTCACTGGGACGTCGCGGCTCTACGACCTCGTCCGCGAGCGGGTGATCCAGGGGACCGCCGATCGTCCGCTCGTCGTCCCGGCGCGGGGCAGTGGTCGTGCCAGGCGCCCGGTCCGTGGCGGGGTCCTTCGCCGCGACCCATGGGCTGTCCGCCTCGGTCGCCCTGCTCGTCAAGGACCGCGACGCCCGCACCTCGGCACGCGTGGCGCTCGAGGATGCGCTTCGATGAGCCTCGTCCGACTACCCCCGGCGGTGCCGCGTCCAGCTCTCAGGGACGACGACCCCGCTCCTCGCCGCGGACGGCCCCCCGCCCGTAACGAGATCCTCCGGGCGGGCCGCCTCGGCGGCCTGGCCCCGGAGGAGCTGGCCCAGCGGTTCGGCACCCCGCTGTACGTCTACGACCTCGACGTCATCGACCGCCAGGTCGAGTCGCTGCGGGCCGTGCTGCCGCCGGTCGTCGACCTGGCCTACGCGGTCAAGGCGAACCCGGCGCTGGCGGTCGTCGCCCATCTCGGCCGTCTCGGGCTCGGGGCCGACGTCGCCTCGGCCGGCGAGCTGGCCACCGCGCTCCGGGCCGGCATCGACCCCGCCCGGATCGTCATGACCGGCCCCGGCAAGCGCGACGAGGAGCTCCGCGCCGCGGTCGCAGCCGGGATCCGCGCGGTGACCGTGGAATCACCCGGGGAGCTGGCGAGGCTCGAAGCCATCGCCGCCGAGGCCGGCCGCCGGGTCCCGGTCCTCCTCCGCGCATCCGTGACCGAGGGGGCGCGGCTGGAGCGGGTCCGCCTCGTCGGCGACGACGGCGCCGGCAAGTTCGGGATGGACGCGGCCGACCTGGTCGCCTCCGCGCGGCGCGCCGCCGCCTCCCCGCACCTCGAGCTGCTCGGCCTCCACGCCTTCGGGGCGTCGAACGTCCTCGACGCGCCCGCTCTCGTGGACCACGTGGCCACCACCGTCCGGGCCGCGGTCCAGCTCGCCCGCGCGGCGGGCACGACCGTGCGGGTCGTGGACGCCGGCGGCGGCCTCGGGATCCCCTACGAGACCCACGAGGAGTCGCTCGACCTCGTCCGGCTGGGGAGCGGCATCACCTCGATCGTTGCCGGTTGGCCGGACGACCCGATGCTCGCCGACGCGCGACTGCTCCTTGAGCCCGGGCGGTTCCTGGTCGGGCCGGCCGGCGCCTACCTGGCCAGGGTCGTCGACCGCAAGACCGTCGACGGCTCGACCGTCGTGGTCCTTGATGGCGGCGTCCACCACGTCCTCCGGCCCGTCCTCGTCGGACAGGAGCACCGCGTCCGGCCGGTCTCGGGCCGGACGCCGGGTCGGCTCGGACCGGTCACGGTGGCGGGTCCGCTCTGCTCCGGGCTGGACGTCTTCAGCCAGCACGCGATCATCCCGACGCCGGAGGTCGGCGACCTGATGGCCGTGCTGGACGTCGGCGCCTATGGCTTCACGGAGTCGATGCCGTTCTTCCTGTCCCATGCGATCCCGGCCGAGGTCGTGGCGCGGGGCGGCCGGGCCGCGCTCGTCCGGCCGCGGCAGGAGCCCGGGGAGTGGCTCGACCGCCAGGTCCTCGCGGAGCCATGAACCGGGCCGGGCCGCGGCGTCGATGCCCCGTCCGGCCGTGGACCGTCAGACCACGCGGTGCAGCTGCCCCGTCTCGACGTCGAAGATGAGGCCGCTCACGGGGACGTCCTTGATCCACGGGTGCGCCCGGATCCGCTCGACCTGGGCGACGAGATTTGCTTCGAGGTCGGCGAACGGCTGAAGCGGCAGGTCCACGACCGTGCCGGTCGCTTCCGCGAGCCGGGCGCGGACCTGCTCGTCGTCGAAGGTCAACAGCCCACAGCCAGTGTGCTCGATGACGATGACCTCGCCGGTGCCCAGGAGGTGCTGGCTGATGACGAGGGAGCGGATGGCGTCGTCGGTGGCCAGGCCGCCGGCGTTGCGGATGATGTGGGCGTCGCCGGAACGGAGGCCCAGCACCTCCTCGACCGTGAGCCGCGAGTCCATGCAGGCCACGACGGCGAGTCCCCGCCTTGGCGAACGGATCTCGCCGGGGCGGTCGAAGGTCGCGGCGTAGCCCGCGTTCTCGGCCAGCGCGCGCTCGGTCTCGGGCGCGTGGACGAGCCCGTCGAGTGGCGTGGGCGGCTGGTGGTCTTCGGGTCGTTCTGGCATGGCGGTCATGATGCCGGTCAGTCCTCGACCGCGAGCATCACCTCGGTGGACTTGATCACGGCGACGACCCGTGAGCCGACCCGGATCTCGAGCTGGCGGGCGGACTCGGCGGTGATGGCGGCGACGATCTGGTGGCCGCCCTGGACCTCCACGGTGACCTCGGCCATCACGGCCCCTTCGATGACGGTCTTGACGGTCCCCGGCAGCTGGTTGCGGGCGCTGATCCTCATTCTCGATCCCTCCATGGCGGTCGGCGGTGGGTCGCCACTCATGGTGGCATCGCGGGACGCGCGGTGCCGCGGCCGTCGAACGCGGATAGGCGACAGCGACGGCTCACGTGAGCGCGCGCGAATCGAGCAAGCGACCCCAATGGAAGACGCGGACCGCGATGAGCACGCCGAAGGCCGCCAGGATCAGGATCGTCGCGGCGGCGATCGACGAATCCAGGCTGACGCCCTGGAACTCGCTGTAGACGAGGAGCGGCAGCGTCTGGGTCGAGCCCTCGAGGTTCCCGGCGAACATGATCGTGGCCCCGAACTCGCCCAGCGCCCGGGCCCAGCTCATCACCAGCCCGGCGGCCAGGGCCGACGACGCCAGGGCGACGGTGATCGATTGGAAGACCTGCCGTTCGGACGCGCCGTCGACGCGCGCTGCGTCCTCGAGATCGCGGTCGACCCCGGCGATCCCGGTGCGCGCGGAGCGGATGAAGAACGGCATCGACACGAACGTCTGGGCGAGGATCACCGCGGCCGTCGTGAACGGGATCGCGATCCCGAACGCCTCGAGCGATCCGCCGAGCAGCCCGTTGCGGCCGAACGCGAGCAGCAGGGCGATCCCGGCGACCGATGGCGGGAGCACGATCGGGAGGTCGACGATGGCTTCCAGGAGGGACTGGCCGCGGAACCGCCGGCGCGCCAGGACGATCGCCATCGGCAGGCCGAGGCTGACGGTCAGCACCAGGCTCACCGCCGTCGTCACCAGGCTGAGCGCCAGGGCATCGAGCACGACCTGGGTCGTCAGCGCGTGGGCGAGCGCGCCATCGACGACCGCGCGGGCCACGAGGGCGGCGACCGGCAGGCCCAGGAAGAGCGCGGTCAGCCCCGCGATCGCGCGGATCGACCACTCGCCCAGCGAGGTCCTGCGTCGGTGCGGGCTCCCCGCGGTGGCCGGGCCGGGCTCGTTCGACGCGCGGGATGGGCGTCGCTGCCCTGACGCCGTCGATCATGAGGGCGGCAGGAACCCGAAGCCGGCCAGGATGGCCTGACCGTCCGGACCGGCGAACCAGGTCAGGAATGCGGTCGCGTCATCGACGTTCGCGGACCCCTTGACGACCACGCCGGCGTACGTGGCCGGGACGTTGGCGGCGTCAGGGACGTCGACCGTCACGACCCTGATCGATGCCGTCGCGTCCGTCACGTAGACGATGCCGGCGTCACCTTCGCCGAGCTCGATCTTGCCGACGACGGCCTTCACGTTGTCTTCCCTGGACACGATGTTGGCGGCATACCCGGCCGCGAAGTCCGGCGGGTAGCCCGGCTCCCTGGCCAGGTTGGCGACCAGCTGGTTCGCATACGTCGTGATCGGCACGTCGTCGCCCGCCGCGATGACCTTCAGACCGGCCCTGGCGAGGTCCGCCGGCGTCGTCACGCCGCCGGGGTCGGCGGTCGGGACGATGACCGTCAGCTCGTTGCCCGCGAAGTCCACGGGCTCGCCGGCTGCCAGGCCCTTCTCGACGAGCTTCCTGGGGTTGGTCGTGTCCGCGGACAGGAAGACATCGGCGGGAGCACCCTGCTCGATCTTCGTCGCGAGCGCGGACGACGAGTCGGTCGAGACCGTGACCGTCGTCCCCGCGTGCGCCGCCTCGTAGGCCACCTTGGCCTGGTCGAGTGCGCCCTTGAGCGAGGCCGCACCGAAGATCGTCAGCGAGACCGGAGCAGCGCTGGCCGGTGAGGTCGAGCCGGCGGCGGCCGAGGGGGTCGGGACGGCCGCGGTGGGTGCCGCCGACGGCGGGCCACTGAAGCACGCGACCACGAGCAGGAGCAAGACGCCCAGCAGGCCGATGGACCGCGAGGTCAGGATCGGGTCTCCCTGGCGGACGGGATCTCGACGATCACGTTGGTGGCCTTGACGACGCCCACGGCCTCGTCGCCGACCTTCAGGCCCATCTCCTCCACCGCCTCCGCGGTCATGAGGCTGACCATCCGATGCGGTCCGGCCTGGATCTCGACGACCGCGGCGACGCGGTCCTTCTCGATGCGGGTGACGATCCCGGGGAATCGATTGCGCGCCGACTGCGCGACGATGGGACGGTCCGTGGCGCCCTTGCGGCGCTCGTCCATCAGCCGGGCGACTTGGTCCATCTCGACCAGTCGCTGCCCGCCATCCGAGCGGGTCATGGTGAGACGGCCATCCGCCTCCCAGCGACGGAGCGTCTCGACGGTGACGCCGAGCATCTCGGCGGCCTGGCCGAGTCGAAGGAGGTTGCTCGACGGGGGGTCCATATCGAGGAAGTGTGCCCTCGGACCGGGCATATGTCTAGGTGTGTGGCGGTCTCGCCCAAGGTTCGCTGGTCAGGTCGGCTCGGCCAGGAGCGCCTTGATGACGGCTTCGGATCCGTCGTAGTCCCCCTCCCCGAAGTGGGTGTGGCGGATGTGGCCGGTGCGATCGATGAAGTAGAACGCCGGCCAGTAATGGTTCCCGTAGGCCTGCCATGTCGAGTACCCCGGATCGAAGGCGACCGGGAATCGGACGCCCTGGTCCTGCACAGCGGCGCGAACGTTGCCGATGTCGCGCTCGAACGACAGCTCTGGCGTGTGGACGCCGACGACGACGAGCCCAGCGGCGGCGTAGTGGTCGTACCAGGCCTTGACGTACGGCTGGACGTGGATGCAGTTGATGCACCCGAAGGTCCAGAAATGGACGAGGACCACGTGTCCCCGAAGGGAGGCGAGCGTCAACGGCTGGCTGTTGATCCAGTCTGTGATCCCCGCCAGCTCGGGCGCCACGCCCAGGTCATCGAGATGCACGGCAGGCATCGCCTCGGGATCCCGGCGGCCCGGGGCGCCGCCGCCGGCGGGTGATGCGCTGGCCGACGGCGCCTCGAGGGCGAACACCGTGCCCGCGCCTCCGGGCATGATCTCGGCCACGCGTGCCTGGATGGTGAGGTCGAGCCCCGTCGCCACCAACGCCGCGGTCAACAGCATGGCGAGACCGACCGATCGCTGGATGGTCGCTCGCTGACGCGGCTGGATCCGGCGCACGACCCGCTGGCCCAGCAGGGCGACCGTGCCGATGGCGACGGCGGCACCGGCCGCGTAGGCAAGGGCGATGCTCGTCCCGCTGAGTGTCGGACCGACGGTCGCCGCTGACACGATGACCGCGGCCATCAGCGGGCCGACGCACGGCGCCCAGATGAGACCGATGAGGCCGCCAAGGGTCAGCGACCGGAGCGGCCCTGAGGCCGACCTGGCACTCGTCATCCGTGTCGCGCGGTCCGCGACCGGGGTGAGACGGCGCTCGACGGCGGTGCCGAACGCCGGGATCACGACCGTGGCGCCGGCGACGCCGAGCACGATGGCCGAGAGGACGCGGGCGGTCGATGTCGTGAGGTCGAACGCCGCCAGCGCCGACGCGAGCACGACGGTCACCGCGACGAACGAGGCCACGAACCCGAGCAGGATCCAGGCGAGGCGTCGGGCGCGACCCGTCATGGACGCACCCAGGATCAGCGGGACGACCGGGAGCGTGCAGGGCGACAGGATCGTGAGGATCCCTGCCACGAACGCCCCCAGGAGGACGATCATCGTCTCGACCGCGCCGTGCGCCGCCGCAGAGAAGGGATCACGACGGCGACGGGCTTTCCTCCATCATCTGGTCGGACGGCTCGGCGCTGTGCTCCATCATCTGGTCGGACGGCTCGGCGCTGTGCTCCATCATCTGGTCGGACGGGGCGGCGCTGTGCTCCATCATCTGGTCGGTCGGCGCGACGCTGCTGGCGGGGCCGTTGCAGGCGCCGACGGCAAGGGCGACGGCGACGACCACCACGGCAGCCGGGCGAACGATGGGGCGAAGGATTCGTGGCATCGGCAGGCCTCCTCATCGGGATTCGACGTTCGACACCCACCATGCCGGATGGTCGATGACGCTGGTGTGACCGTTCGATGACAGGACACCTGGCCGGCGGGTGCCATCCGTGCATAGGACCATCGAGGGGGTGCGACGCCTTCGTCGATGGCCAAGATATGTGTCATGCGACACGTACTTCGGCATTCATCCCGGCACGGACGGAGCGGATCCGCTCAAGGACTCGTGGAATACGCCCTGGTCCTCGCGCTGGTCTCGGTCCTGGCCGTCGCCGCGTGTCTCTCCCTGGGCGGCGCCGTCACGGATGCGCTGACCACGACCGGGGATTCGATGACCAGCGCGGGCGGCGGAGCCGATCCCTCGGCGAAGGCGACCCCGTCGCCGACGGCCACGCCCAAGCCGACGGCCACGCCGAAGGCGACGGCCACGCCGAAGCCGACGGCCACGCCGAAGGCGACCAAGACGCCGAAGCCCACGAAGACGCCCAGGCCGACCAAGACGCCGAAGCCCCCGAAGACGCCCAAGCCGACCAAGACGCCGCGCTGACGGCTCCCCTAGACGAACGTCTCGAACGCGTCGGCCAGCGTCTCGATCGCATCGGCCGGCACCCCGGGCGCGATCCCGCCCGAGAGCGTCGATGCGATCAGCGCCCGGCGACCTTCGATCACCTTGAAACGGAGCTCCTCCCCGGCGGTCGACAATCGGACACGCATCGCACGTCCGTCGGCCGGGTCGGGCACGACCGTGAGCATGCCCTTGGTCGCCAGCCGACGGACCAGGCGGCTCGTCGATGGCGCGGAGGCCCCGATCCGCGTCGCGAGCTGCGTGATGCGCACGCCGTCATCGGCTCGACCGACCACCACGAGCGCCCGCCACTGCTGGAACGTGAGGGTATGGCGCGTGGTCGCGCCGTCGATCGCGAGGGCGGTGACGGCCACGAGCCCGAACGACAATCGCTCGATCGCCGCGGTCAGCTCCTCGACGGCACGGACCTCGAGGCTCCGGGTCACCACTGACGTGCGGCACCCTGGCCAGCGGGTCGGGTCATCCCGGCTCGAGATGGGCCTGGGCTGGGCGCTCGACGACCAAGCGCCGGCGGGGCTGCCCGTCGTCCTGTCGGAGCGCGACCGCCAGCGCCTGCAGCCCGTCGATCACGCGGCGATCCATCGGGGACCGCTCCAGCGCGGCGGCGATGGCTGCTCGTCGGTCGGCCATGATCGAGGCGCGAACCCGAGCGCCCTCGTCCGAGAGCCTCGCGCGGGTCACGCGCCGATCCGCTCGGTCGGGCTCGAGCGCGAGCAGGCCCCGTTGTTCGAGCCGCCGGAGTTGGCGTCCGGTCGCCGGCAGTGTCACGTCGATGCTGCGCGCGATCTCGTGGACCGGAAGACCGTCCGGTTGCTGCCCGAGGACGACCATCACGCGCCACTGCGGGAACGTCAATTCCGGTGCGCGTCGCGCCCTTGACAGGGATGCGTTGGTCATCGCCACGCCGGCGATCACGATGGCTTCGATCGCGTCGACGAGATCCGTCTCCGTCACGTCCGTCCTCGCTCCACTGGATGTCCCGGGAAGTCTAGGCCGACACCGCGGTCCCTGCAGATACAGTTGCCAGGAGGCTATGATATCGTGGGCAGACGCCGCTCCCTCACGACCGTCGCGGCGCCGCCGTTCGGAGGCTGACGATGCTGCACATCACCCCGCAGGCCGCCGACCACCTGCGACTCGTCCGGAACGAGCGTGGCCTCGATCGGGACGCCATGCCCCGATTTGCTCGTCGTTCCAGCCGCCTGGCCCTCTCGTTCGCGGACGGGCCGCTGCCCGGCGACCGGCTCGTGGACCCGGGACCCATCGCGGTCCTCGTCGCGCCGAGCGCCGCGGACCTCTTCGAGGCCGGGACCATCGACATCGAGCGGACCGGCGAGCGGCCGTGCCTCGTGGTGCGCCGGCGGCGACCCCGGCTCGGGACGCTGCCGCGGTCCGCGACCGACGGGGCGGAGGACACAGGCCGGACGGAGGGCGCGAGCGTCACCTGACGAGCGCGGGTCAACCTTCCGCGACGGCCGCGCCGAGCGGCCCGCCAGGTCGCTCTCCGAGCAGTGCCCGCGCCTCGCCCTCGGATGCGGGCGCCGTGAACATCGAGACGTGGTCGCCCGCCTCGAGCACGACGCTGCCGCTCGGGACGATCAGGGCGCCCTTCCGGTCGATCGCGACCAGGACGACGTCGGTGGGCCAGCGGGTGTCGGCCACCGGGTGCCCGACGATGGGCGATTCGCTCGTGAGGTCCGCCTCGAGCAGGATCCCGCCCCCGCCAAGCCCGCGCACCTGGCGTACGTTGCCGGCGAGCGCGTTCCGGTAGGCGCGCATCACGTCCCGGACCGAGATGATGCCGACGAGGCGTCCCGCCGCCAGCACCGGAGCCCAATCGGCATGCCGGTCGACCATCGTCCCGAGCGCGTCGTCGAGCCCGTCATCGGCCGACACGGTCGGCCCGGGCTGCGCCACGTCCCGAAGCATCGCGTCATCAGCGGCGGCATCGAGGAGGTCGACGCTCACGGTCCCCCGGTAGGTCCCGTCGCGATCGACGACGGGCGCACCCGGGACATCGCTGCTTGCGAGTCGCACTCGGGCGTCCGCGACCGTTGCTCCGTCGCGCAGGACGAGCGTCGCCATCCGCGCGGCGTCGCCGGCGACGATCGATGACATCAATGGCATCGCGGACCGGAAGCGGTGTGCCGGCGACTCGGCACGGCTCTTCAGCTGGCTGCGGTAGATCGTCCGGTCGCCGACGATCAGGGTCGCCAGTCCGACCGCGATCATCGCCGGCGCCAGCATCGCGAGGTTGTCGGTCATCTCGGCGACCATCAGCATGACGGCCAGGGGCGCGTGGGCCACGCTCCCGAAGAGCGCCATCATCCCCACGATCACGAACGGCGCGGGGTCCAGCGGCACCGCCGGCGCGATCGGCTCGAGCACGCGCCAGACACCCGCGCCGAGCAGGCCGCCCACCACCATGCCCGGACCGAAGATGCCGCCGGATCCACCGGAACCGATCGAGAGCGAGGTCGCCAGGATCTTCGCGAACGGCAGCGCGACGATCATCCACAGCGGGATCGCCAACAGCGACTGCCGGTCGAGGCCCGCCTGGACCCAGCCATAGCCGGTTCCCAGCACGCCGGGGATGGCGATGGCGATGCAGCCCACCAGGAAGCCACCGATCGCGGGCTTGATCTCGCGTGGCAGCGACAGGTGGTGGAAGCGGTCGGTGATCCCGTAGAACGAGTGGATGTACAGCCGGCCGACCGCCCCCGCCACGATCCCGATCAGGGCGTAGTAGAAGAGCTGCCGCGGGTCCTCGAATCCGGCGCCGACCACACGGCCGAAGATCGGCGAAAAGGCGATGATCGCGCCGAAGACCGAGAACGCGACCACCGATGCCACGAACGACGGGACGAGCGCGTCCGACTCCACGTCCTCGCGATAGGGGATCTCCGCCCCGAGGACCGCCCCGCCGAGCGGGGCGCGGAAGATGGCGCCGATCCCGGCAGCCATCCCGGCGGCGACCGCGATGCGTGCATCGCGGGCATCCAGGTCGAGGACCCTCGCCAGGTAGGACCCGAAGCCCGCGCCGATCTGCGCCGTCGGTCCCTCACGCCCACCCGATCCGCCGGATCCGATGGTGATGGCCGAGGCGACCAGCTTCACGACGGGGATCCGGGCGCGGACACTCCGCGGCCCATGGTGGAACGCCGCGATCGCCGCGTCGGTCCCATGCCCCTCCGCCTCTGGCGCGAGGCGGAAGACGATGATCCCGGAGAGGAGGCCGCCGAGGCCGACGACGAGCGGGATCGCCCACGCGTTGGCGATCTCGGTGATGGGCGCGCCGCCCTCGCCGGCCGGAGACGGCGGCTGGAAGGCGGCGAGGACGCCGAGGAAGAAGCGAGTCGATGCCTCGAGGGCGATGAAGAACGCCGCGGCCCCGAGCCCCGCGATGACACCGATGACGGCCCCGAGGACCACCCACTTGCGCAGGTAGGCGGTGGTCCGGACGCGACGGCGCAGCCGGCCGAGCGACGGGAAGGTCATGCGCTCAGCGGTGGTGTGCGGTCGGGGCCGCGGCCGCGGCGAGCGCAGCAGCTCCCGACCAGTAGCGGATGCCGTCGAGGATCCCGTCGGCGAACGCCGCCGGTGAGCGGTAGACGTCCGCCGCGACCAGCCGGTCCAGCTCGGGCAGGGCATTGCCGACCATCGTGCCGCGGTACCCCACGCCGAGGAGCTCGGCGTCGTTACCGGAATCCCCGAACGCCAGCACGTCTCGCGGCGAGACGCCCCAGCCATCGGTCAGGAACCTGGCGGCGCGACCCTTGCCGGCCGCGCCGGGCAGGATGTCAAGATCCACGCCACTGCTGTAGACGATGGCCGGGACGAGTCCGGCGTCGACCAGGGTCTGGCGGATGAGCGCCAGGTCCTGCTGGCCGAGCCCGCGGGCGACGTAGCTCGCCTTCAACCACGTCTGGTGTTCCTCCGGCTGCGGGTCGAGCCACCGGAATGGACGCAGGAGCTCCCTGACCCGCTCCGCATGCCAGCCGGCGAACCGCTCCAGCCAGCCGGGCCATGGTCGCCCCTCTGCGTCGTGGATCTCGGTGCCCACGGACGAGATGACCGCGTCCGGCAACGGCAACGTCTCCTCGCGCACGACCCCCAAGATCGATGCGACGTGCCGGCCGGACGCGTAGATAAGGCGATGATCCGCACGGTTTCCCGCGGCCCACTCGCGGAACCGACCCAGTGCGGCGTCGTCCCCGAGGACGGTGCCGTCCAGGTCGGTCACGAGGACGCGGCGGCCGCCCATCGAAGCTCTGTGTGGCCTCCCGTGTGCTCGTGCGCAGCCGGCGTCGTGCGTGCGACGTGGCCGCCGGACGCCCTCGCGATCTCGACCTCCTCCAGCAGCCCGGTGATGCGCTGGGCGATCCCGTTCCAGGTGAATGCGGAGCGCGCCCGCGCGGCCCCGCCCTCGGCGAGCTGGTGGGCGACACCCGGGTAGCGAAGGATCGTGGCGATCGCCAGACCCAGCTCGTTCGAGTCGAGCGGTGTCGCATACAGCGCCTCGGTCCCCCAGGTCACCATCTCCCACAGGCCGCCCTCGGTCGTGACGACGGTGGGCGTGCCACACGCCATCGCCTCGACGGCGGTCATGCCGAACGGCTCGTAGCGGCTGCTCAGGACGAACACATCGGCGGCACGATACGTGTCGGCGAGCGCATCGTTCGGGATGTGATCCGCGAAGACGACGCGGTCGGCGATCCCGAGCTCGGCGGCAAGCCGGTGCAGGTCCGCCACCTGTCTGATCTCGCCATCGGTCGGTTCCGTGGATCCGACCGCCAATCGCAGTCGCACGTCGGGGATCCGTTCGGCGACGATCGGCATGGCACGCAGGAGCAGGTCGTAGCCCTTGTTGTGCGCGACCCGGCCGAGCGCCAGGATCAATGGCCCCTCGACGCCCATTCCACGCTTGATCGCCTTCCGCGTCGCCGACGAGACCGGGAAGAAGCGCGAGTCGTCGTAGCCCGGCGGGACGACCGCCACCTTGTGCGGCTCGACATCGTATGGCGGATCGACGAGCAGTCGGTGCTGCTGCGGCGTCGTCGCCACGATGGCATCGGCCGCGGCATAGATCGCGGCTTCGTCCTGGATGCGCCGGGAGAAGTTGTATTGGCGCTCGAGCGCCGCGTCGTCGCCCTCCAGGTTGTCCCGCTTCCACGCCCCGATCGAGTGCGGGGTGTGGATATGCGGGGAGCCGAGTCTCGCGGACAGCAGCATCCCCGCCAGGCCCGCGTCCCAGTAGTGGCTATCGATCATCGCGTAGGCGAGGCGACGATGGCGGACGAAGCGCTCGACGCCCGCGACCCACTCGGGCACGACCGTGAACATCTGCTCCTTGCGGATGAGTCCGTCGCCGCCTGCCCGGATCCGGATGATGCGGACGTCCGGCGCGACGTCCTCGATCTCATCCTGACCCTCGAACCGGCGGGTGAAGATGTCGACCTTGCGGCCGAGTCGGGCCAGGCTCGCGGCAAGCTCGAGGACGTAGACCACCTGGCCGCCGGTGTCGGGCAGTCCGAGCTCCGCGTGCGCTGACACGTACCCGTGCAGCGAGATCATCATGAGGCGTTCGGCGGGTCGTCTCGTCATCGTCACTCCCTTCCATCGGCGTCGATGACGAGATCTCGGACGCCGACGCATGGCCGTCACGCAAGATGCTAGCCTACTGGCAATGATTTGTCACGGCAGGTCGATCCGTTGCATCGACTGACCAGCGCCCTCGGAGGCACACGATGACCGACCGGCGACCGCGGATCCATCTCACGCCGCGGTCCGGCTGGATGAACGATCCGAACGGGATGGCCTACGACCGGAACGGGCGGTTGCATGTCTTCTACCAGGCGGAGACCGACGGGCCGCGGTGGGGGCACATGCGCTGGGGACATGCCGTCAGCGACGACCTGCTCGTCTGGGAGCCCCGCCCGATCGCCCTCGAGCCCAGCGACGAGGGGCCTGACCGCCTGGGATGCTGGTCTGGTTCGCTGGTCAGCGACGACGCGGGTGTCCCGACGGCCTTCTATTCGGGGATCACCGGCGCCCCGCCCCGACTCGAGCCGTCCATCTGTGTCGCGACCAGCGACAGTGAGCTGACCACCTGGAAGAAGCGGCCGGAAGGCCCCGTCATCGCGGGGCCACCGCCAGGGATCGGGCCGAACGCCTTCCGCGATCCCTTCGTGTGGCGCGACACGGAGAGCTGGGCCATGCTCGTCGGTGCCGGGACGGTCGGTGCCCGCGGCACGATCCTCCTGTACCGCTCCGACGATCTCGTCGCGTGGCGCTACACCGGGCCATTCCTCACGACCGAGGCGGCCGTCATGGCGGACCCCGCGCTCGTCGTCGACGATGTCGACAGCCCGTGCTGGGAATGCCCCCAGTTGGTGCGGCTCGACGATGTGGACCTTCTCATCGTGTCGGTCGTCGATCGCTCGCCGAAGGTCCGCCCCGCCCACGTCATGGCATTCGTCGGTCACGTGGCCGGTGATCTCTTCCTGGTCGAGCACGCGGAGCGACTGGGCATGGGACCGGATTTCTATGCACCATCCACGATCAGGACACCGGACGGGCGCTGGCTGCTCTTCGGCTGGATCCCCGAGGATCCACCGGCGGAAACGTCGTCGAGGACCTGGGCCGGCTCGCTCACCCTCCCGAGGGTCGTCTCCGTCGATCAGCGGGGGCTGCCCGTGATCGCGCTGGCGCCGGAGGTCGACCGGGTCGGCCCCTGCACCGAGCTCCCCGATGTGATCATGGGCGACGGCGATCGCTGGGTCCATCGGTTCGACGATCCGCATCTCGAGTACCGGGTCACGCTGGTGCCGGACGGCGCCGCGTCGATCCGCCTCGATATCGCCGGCCCCACCGACGTCGTCGCCGAGGTCCGGTACGACCCGCCCGCCCGACGGCTCACCGTGTCGAGGATGGGCCGGATCTCGGTCGCCGGACGAGACCCGCACGGGACGGCGATCCTGCCCGAGACGGCCGACGGCCGGCGTGCGGCTCAGGCTCATCATCGACGGCTCCGTCCTCGAGGCCGTCGTGGATGGCCGAGTGACGGCGACGGTCCGACTGCCCGAAGGCGACGGCGGAGGGTCCATCGCGTGGACCGTCATCGGCGGGGCGTGCGCGCTGGTCGAGGCCGAGACGTCGTCGTTCTGACCCGCCCCGGTTTCAGGCGGCGCGGACGTCGCGACGAACGAAGCCGATGACCGCGAGGACGACGAACACCGCAGCGGACAGCAGCAGCGCGAGATAGCGCCAGGGCTCCGTCGGGTTGACGAGTGGGTCGCCGCCGAGCGCCCACGTCCAAGGCGACAGGTTGCTCAACGGCTCGAGCGTGTCGCTCAGCGGCAGGAGGGCGCTGACCAGGTAGCCGCCTACCGTGGCCGCGATCGACACCGACAGGACCGCTGAGGGCCGGGGCCACCAGCCGGCGACGGCAAGGGCGAGGCCACCATAGAACAGGGCGAGGACACCACACAGGGTCACGGTCGCCAGCACCCTCGCGTCGTCGATCGCGAGGCCGAAGAGGGCATCGCTCAGCAGCTGCACGGCGAGGATCAGGGCGGTCATCACGGCGAGCCAGATGGTCAGCGCAGCCGCTCGCCCGACCAGCACGGACCGACGCATGACGGGCTGGCTCAGGATGGTCTCCATCCGGCCCGAGTCCTCCTCACCGGCTGTCAGGCCGTTCGCCATCGCCACGCCCGCGACCGACAGGAGCAGTGGCACGACGAACTCATAGAGGTTGCCGCGCAGGAAGCCGGCCGGCGTGCCGAAGTCCTGGAAGCCGAGGGCGTCGACGATGCCGGCCGGCAGCTGGTCGATCGCCTCGCTGATCCCCGAGGAGCCCTTGAACGCGGGCCAGAACGCCACGGTCGCGGCCACGAGACTGGCGATCCCGATGCCCCACGCGATGAGCGGGCGCACCCGCTGGCGGAACGGACCGAGCACCAGCTCGGCAGCGCGCTCGTTCGTCATGGGTCGGCATACAGGTCGAGGAAGGCATCCTCCAGGTTCGGCTCCTCGATGACGAGGCTCGACAGCGGGTGTCGCCCCAGGGCGGCGACGACCGGATCGATCGGCCCTGACAGCATCGCTGACAGGCGACGGCCCTCGACCGTCGGCTTCAGCAGCCCGGGGATGGCGCGGGCGTCGTCGGGCACCGCATCCGCCGCGAACCAGACCTCGATCCGCTGATGGGCGCGGCCGGCGGAGCTCGTCCATGGTGCCTTCGGCCACGATGCGGCCCGCCCGCAGCACGGCGACCCGGTCGGCGGCCTGCTGGACCTCGCTCAGGACGTGCGAGGAAAGGAACACGGTGGCCCCCCGCTCGCGTGCCTCCGCGACCATCGCGAGGAACTCGTGCTGCATCAGCGGGTCCAGCCCGCTCGTCGGCTCGTCGAGGATGAGCAGCTCGGGATCCCATGCGAATGCGAGCACGAGCGCCACCTTGCGACGGTTCCCGGTCGAGAGGTCGCGGACCTGCCGGTCGAGGTCGATCTGCAGTCGTCCGGCGATCTCACCGGGTCGATCGCCGGGGGGCGCGCCCCGAAGGCGGGCGATCGAAGCGACGAGCTGCCGCCCGGTCGTCCGCTCGGGCAGCCGCAGCTCGCCCGGCACGTAGCCGATCCGGCTCCGCACGCTTGTGCCGTCTCGTCGCGGATCCCTGCCCAGCACCTCGATCGTTCCGGCGGTCGGTCGGATCAGGTCGAGCAGGCAGCGGATCGTCGTGCTCTTGCCGGCGCCGTTGGGACCGACGAAACCGAAGACTTGGCCGCGCGGCACCGTCAGGTCGATCCCGTGCACCGCCTGCAGCGACCCGTACCGCTTGACCAGCCCAGTGGTGCGGATGGCGGTCTCGGCGGTCAGCCCTGGCGCCGGTGTCGCGAGCATCACGGCTCCCTCAGTCCTCCGCGGCCGCCCAATCGATGGCCGCCACACGCTCCGCGAGCGTGAACCTGCGGAATTGGCCCGGCACCATCCAACCGAAGACCGTCGCCAGGTGCGTCACCCAGGCGAAGTCGCTGACCAGCGCCGTTCGCTCCCAGCGTTTGGCGTGGGCCAGGACGCCGGCGTCCTGGCTGACCGCGCCGAGCGAATATCCGGCGAATCGCTCGCCGAGGACGAGGACCAGCCGCACGGACCCGGCCGCGGCGGCGGCGGCGACCGCCGGCGCCAGGACGTCCTCGTAGTCGGCCGCCTGGACGTCGCCGACCGCCTCGAACCCGATGACGCCGGGAGGCAGTCCTTCGAGCGGTTCGAACATCCTGCACCCCTCCACTTGGTCGGCTCCGGCGCATCGATTATTACATGCCAGGTGGCCACGAGTCGGCCCGGTGAACCAGGGACGGAGAGATCGGCCCTCAGGAGTCGCGCCGGCCGATGAGGAAGCAGGTCCGCACGAGCCCCTTGCCCTTGAGCTCCACGGTGCCGCGCGGCGTCAGGACGTAGCGATCCTCGAGCATCACCGCCAGGGTGTCCGAGACGTGGACGCGGTTCGGCTCGGATGTCGCCTCGAGGCGGGCGGCCACGTTCACGGTGTCGCCCCAGACGTCGTAGGCGAACTTGGTGGTGCCGATCACGCCGGCGACCGCCGGTCCGAGGTGGATGCCGACCCGGATCCGCCAATCGGCGCCGTGGCCCGCCCTCGCCTCGACCAGCTCGACCATCTGCAGCGCCGTCTCGGCGACCGCCGCCGCATGGTCCGTCCCGCCGTCAAGGCCGCCGACCGCGAGATAGGCGTCGCCGATGGTCTTGATCTTCTCGACGCCGGTCCGCAGGCAGATGGCATCGAAGCCGGAGAAGAGCTCGTTCATCTCCTCGATCAGCGCCGCGGGCGTGAGGCGGGCGGCCGTCTCCGTGAAGCTGACGATGTCGCTGAACAGCACGCTGACCGCGTCGTGGCCATCGGCGATCAGGGACTCGCCGGCTTCGAGCCGGTCGATGATCCGCTGCGGCAGCACGTTGAGCAGCAGCCGCTCGGACTTGGCGCGCTCCTCCTCGAGCTCGGTGAGCAGGCGCGACGCGAGCGTCGAGTTCGAGTCCTGGAACTCCTCCAGGCGCCGGACGTTGGCCTCGAGCCGCTGGAGGCGTCGGGTAAGCCGGAGATTCTCCTTCTCCAGGTCCTCGGATGGACGCGATCCGGCGGGCTCCGTGGTCAAGCGGATCCCATCCCGTCGGGGGCGGGGGATCCCAGCAGCACCGACACCATCGTCGCGTTGTGGAACCGGGTCCCGTCGCCGGACGCCATCGGGGCGATCTCGCCCATGCAGTAGAAGCCGCCGATGGGGACCGCCTCCCCGAGGACCTCCCGCGCGAGCTCGATCTCTCGACCGGCTCTCGTCCCGAGCAGGAACTTGCGGGTGGCGCACGAGAAGAGCAGCGCGCCGTCCGGCCGGGCGCCTTCCGGGAAGCCCGCCAGCGCGTCGGCGAACGAGGCTCGCGCCCCGTCGAAGATCTGGTCGGTGCCGGCCATCGTCAGCTGGACGGTCGCACCCTCAGGGATGGCCCCGAAGAACGCGATCGACCCCTCGTCCCGGTCATAGGTCATCGGCGTCCGGAGGTAGAAGCGCTCCGAGCCCGCCTCCTCGAAGACCGCCAGCGGGTTGGCGATCGGCGGCGCGCCGTCGCCGACGTACCGCTCGTAGAACTCGAGCGCGGGGCGCCCGTCGATGTCGAGCACGCGGGCGTCGGAGGCCCTCGTGATGGTCGCGCGCGGACCCACGCCGCGCCAGCCGGTCTCCACACCGAACGAGAACGCCAGCGGGCCGGCGAACAGCATGATCGCGAGGGCGTCGCCGGTGAGGACGTCGCCCGCGAACTCGCGGCTGGAAGCCCCATCGGCTTCAGCACTGGGATCACCGGGGGCCGCACCGCCACCGAGGATCGGGACGCCCGGTCCGAGCGCGGCGCGCAGGGCGCCCAGGATCACGCTCGCTTCCACGCCGCCGATCGTCGACAGCACGATGCACAGCCGTGGTGGGAGCGGCGTCTTGGCGAGCGCCTCCGCGACGGCCTGCCGGGCAGCCGCGTGGCAGTCCGCGACCAGGCCCCGCCCGAGCCCGACCACCATGTCGATCGAATCCGACGTCGAACACCGCGAGGGCGACCGAGTCCTCCCGATAGCCGAGCGCGGAGGACATCTCGCCCGCGGTGCTCGAGCCCGCAAGCTCGATCCCCGGATAGCGGCCGCGCACCTGGTCGATCGCGAACTGGTGGTCGACCCCCCACGCGCTCATCAGGAGCCCGGCCTTTGGCGTCGCACCCGCGAGCCCCGTCTCGCACTGCGCCAGCACGACCTCCATCGCGCTCGCGAGGTCGACGTCATCACTGTGCCCGACGGCCATCCTGAGCATGGGCGAACGATACCTTTCCGGCCACGATAGGCCTGCCGGCCCCGATCAGCCGAAAGTGAAGCAGTACGCCTCGACGCCAGGCCCGAGGAACTCGATCTCGAACCGGCGCTCGGCGATCGCGCCCGGCTGGCGGATCAGCTGGTAGGTCCGCTGGGCATCGACGGTGCCACGACCGTCCGCGCCGACGTCGTTGCCGAAGGCGTCTCCCGCCGGCTGGCCGTCGAGGAAGACCCGGAACGGGACGGACGCGCCCGTCGACGCCGGCCCCATGACGAGGTTGACGTCGCGCGCCTGGAACTGGAACGCGATCCGTGCGTCCGGCGCATCCGAGATCGCGGCATGCCGCGGCCACCGTCCACGTCCCCGTGAGTCCCCAGGCGTTGAGCGGCAGCCGCCCGGGCGCGTCGTAGGCGTGCGGCTCGTCGAACCGCGCCACGTCCGCCTGCGCGAAGCCGCTGGCCTGGCGGTACCCGGTGTACGTCTCGGGCGACTGCAGCGTCCGCCAGTCGGCGGCCACCTCGAGCCCGACCGGCTCGACATCCACGAGGTCCTGGTCGATGCCCACCGCCGCCGTTCTCGAGCAGGAGCTGCTGGATGACCATCTCGGTCATCGCGTACTCGCCCTCGCCGAAGTGGTGGAAGCGGATCCGCCCCTCGCCATCGGCGATGTAGGCCGCCGGCCAGAAATGGTTGTCGAACGCGCGCCAGACGCCGTAGTCGCTGTCGATCGCGATCGGGTACTCGACGCCGAAGGCGCGCGACTGGGCGACGATGTTGTCGACGTCGCGCTCGAAGCCGAACTCCGGCGTATGGACGCCGACGACCGTCAGGCCCGCGTCGCCGTACTTCGCCGCCCACGCCCGGACGTACGGGCAGCGTCCGCAGCCAGTTGACGCAGGTGTAGGTCCAGAAGTCGACGAGGACGACCCGGCCGCGCAGGCCCTCCGGGCGTCAGGGGCGCGGAGTTGAGCCAGCCCGTGGCGCCGTCGAACGACGGCAGGCGACCCTCGACCGGCAGGGCGGGCTGCTCGCCCGCCAGGCGATGGGCGATCGAGCGGATCAAGCCCGGCTGGCCGCTCGCGCCTGGCCGGCCCTCCTCGACGTCGGCCATCAGCGTGCGGTTCGAAGCGACCGGAACGCGGCGCGCAGCTCCCGGGTGAAGAGCTCCGGCTCCTGCCAGGCCGCGAAATGGTTGCCCTCCGCGACCTCGTTGAAGTAGATCAGGTCGGGATAGGCCTGCTCGGTCCAGCTCCGCGGTGCCTGGTAGAGCTCTCGCGGGAAGACGCTGACCGCCGCCGGAACCTTGACGTCCTTGATGTCGAAGAAGCCCAGCGTGTTCTCCCAGTACAGGCGTCCCGAGGACACGCCCGTGTTCGTCACCCAGGTCATCGTGATGTTGTCGAGGACCTCGTCGCGGGTGAGGTTGCCGACCGGGTGCCCGGCGAACGCCCCCGCGATGTCCTCGAGGCTGTAGGCGTCGTGGTCGAGCATCCAGGCGGCGAGGGCGACCGGCGAATCGGCGAGCCCGTACAGCGTCTGCGGCCGATTGCCCATCTCGAGTGCGTAGCCGACGCCCTTCGTGAACAGGAAGCTCAGCCGGTCGTAGGCACGCTGCTCGTCCGCGGACAGGCCGGTCGGCGCGGGGTGCCCGGTCCCGAAGACGTTGGACGTGAGCGCCCGGGAGACATCGGGCGCCACGGTCCCGGGCATGTTCGAGTGGATGCCGAGCAGCTCCGGCGGCGCCGTGGCGCCGATGACGTCCGTGATCTGGGCGCCCCAGTCGCCGCCCTGTGCCACGTATCGCGTGTAGCCCAGCCGTCGCATCAGGACGATCCAGGCCTGGGCGATGTGGACCGGGCCCCAGCCGGTGGTCGTGGGCTTCGCGGACCAGCCGTAGCCGGGCATCGACGGGACGACCACGTCGAAGGCGTCCGCGGGGTCGCCGCCGTCGGCGGTCGGGTCGGTCAGCGGGCCGATGACATCGAGCATCTCGATGACCGAGCCGGGCCAGCCGTGCGTGATGATCAACGGCAGGGCGTTCGGGTGCGGCGACCTGGCATGGATGAAGTGGATGTCGAGGCCGTCGATCTCGGTCATGAACTGCGGGAAGGCGTTCATCCGCGTCTCGAGCCGCCCGAAGTCGTAGTCGTCGGCCCAGTAACGGGCCAGCTCCTGCATCGTCGCCAGCGGCACGCCCTGGGTCAGATCGGCGACCGTCTCCTTCTCGGGCCAGCGCGTCGCGCGCAGGCGAGCTCGGAGCCCGTCGATCTCCTCTTGCGGGACCTCGACCCGGAAGGGCCGGATGTCGACCGGATCCGGGGCAGCAGCGTGCGACATCCAGGGTCCTCCTTCGATCTCGGCCGCCATCGGGAGGCGGGTTCGCATTATTCAGCGGGACGATGGCCGCTGACCACCCGTTCCGGATGTCGGTCCGACGGGGACGACGCGGTATCATCCGCGGGCGTCCGCCCGTAGCTCAGTGGATCAGAGCGACTGACTTCGGATCAGTAGGTCGGGGGTTCGAATCCCTCCGGGCGGGCCATCCTCCTGGCCCCGTTCAGGCGCGCCGGTAGTCGATCTCCCAGGCGACGTCCCAGGTGACCCCGCTGTCTGACGAGCGCTGCCACTGCCAGCGGAATGCGTCCGGCGTGACATCGAGCCAGACCATCCGCTGGACGACGGGCAGGCCACCCACCACGGCCTCCCGCTGGAAGGCGATGCGGCCGTCCGCCTCGATGCCGACGAAGTCCAGATAGGACCCGTTCGAGTCGACCCAGGTCTGGTGCCAGCCGCCGTCCGTGGCGTCGCGGACCGAAAGGCTCCGGCCGAGCAACGTGCCGTCCCCGTCGGCGCCCTCGAACGACTCCTCGATCGCGCGGTCGTCGAGGATCCGCCGGATCGTGTTGGTCCCGTGCCCGCCGCCCGCCCAGGACACGACCCAATCGCCGAGCCAGAAGTCGAGGGCCTCCGGCCCGAGCGGGTCCACGCTCATCCGGCCGGGGCCTTCGCCTCGCTGATCTCCAGCAGGTGCCCGTCGGGGTCGCGGAAGAAGCCGCGGATCTCCCACTCGGACTCGGCCAGCGGCGCGAGGAAGACCGCGCCGCGCTCGGCCAGGGTCGCGTGGGCGGCGCGGGCGTCCGGCACCCGGATCGTCATCGAATGGCTGACGGTGTCGGGATCGGCCGGCTCGGCGAACGTCACCGCGGGCTTGTCGGCTGTCGGGCCGCCGCCGGTGACCAGCAGCAGCCACGTCCCGAATGCCTGCAGCACGCACGAGGTCCCGCCGTACTCGCGGACCACCGTCGCGCCGAGAACGTCGCGATAGAACGTCCGTGCCCGCGCGATGTCGGCGACCACCAGGATGTGGGTCAGTTCCATGCCGTCGGACGGGAAGGCAGCGGCCATGGACGCAGCGTACGCTCTCGCGATGGTCACCTCCCCGCCGATCCGTGACGAGCGCACGGGGCTGCTCCTCGCGGCCGGGGCGGCCATCCTCTACGGCGCGGCCTATCCGGCGACCGGGATCGCGCTCCGCTCGTTCACCCCGCTGGCGATCGCCGGACTCGCCTGCACGATCGCGCTGCCGTTCGTCGCTGCGCTCCTCCTCCTCGGGCTGATCCCCCGGCCCACCCGCGCCGCGGCGAACCGCGAGAGCCTGGTCCGCCTGGGCATCCTGGCCACGATCGGCGGCCTGGGGTTCATCGCGGCGGTCAACCTCGCGGTCGCGCTGAGCGGGTCCACGGTCACCGGTTTCATCTCCCCGCTGTACGCGGTGGCCGCGGCCCTGTTCGCGGTCCCGGTCCTCGGGGAGCGCGTGCGCCCGGCGGCCCTGGCCGGGTTCGTGCTGGCGATCCTCGGGACGGCGCTCCTCGCCGGCTTCGACCCGAACGGCGCGAACCTGCTCGGCATCGCGATGGGCGGCGCCGCTGCGGTCATGTTCGGCCTGTACATCGTCCTGGCCCGTCGCTGGGGGCGGCGGTACGCGCTCGACGGGACGCTCATCACCATCGCGAACCTCGTCTCGCGCGGGCCGATCCTGCTCGCCATCGAGTGGCTGCGCGCGCCGGGGACGCTGCTCCCCGCGAACCCCGACCCGGCGGCCGTCGTCGCCCTGCTGACGATCGCGTTCGGGGCGAGCTCGACCGCGAACCTGCTGCTGATGGGCAGCGTCCGGCGTGTCGCGGCGGGTCGGACCTCGGCGGCGCTCCTGCTGACGCCCGTGTCGTCGGCGATCATCGCGGCGGTCGTCCTGGACGAGCGGCTCTCGACGATCGAGCTGCTCGGCGCGGCGCTCATCCTCGCCGGGATCGCCGGCGCGAGCGGCCTGCTGGACCGGGCGATGGCGGCAGCCGACGAGGTGTGCCCCTGGCCGACTCGGGCCTCGCCCGGCCCGACGCCGAGGACGTCGCCGCGCGAGGTAGCGGGTGATCCGGCGCGCCTGGCTGGCCCTGACGGCCGCGCCGTCGTACCCGGCATCGCATCAGGATCGCGCGACCGTCGACCTGGTCGGCCTCCGGCTGCCGGTCCGTGCGACCGTCGCCATCGCGGTCGTCACGTTCGCGCTGCTCTTCGATTACTCGCGGACGTTCATGCCGTCGGAGGTCGTGGCCCTCGGCCGCTCGCCCGACGGGGCCCGCGCCGCCGCGATCGAGCGGCTGATCCTCTTCGGGTTCGTGCCGCTCCTCGTGGTCGTGCTGGGCTTCCGGGACCGGCCGTCACGCTACGGAGTGACCCTCGGCGACTGGCGATGGGGCGCGACGCTCACCCTGCTCGGCTGCCTCGTCATGACCCCGGTCGTGCTGTGGTTCGCGGGCCAGCCCGATGCGCAGGCCTATTACGCGGTGAGTGCCGGCTCCCCGGCCCAGGTCGCCATCACGAACGCCATCGAGCTGACGGCGGTCGAGTTCGCGCTGCGTGGCTTCCTGATGCTGGCGCTGGTCCGGACGATCGGCCCGCTGGGCGTCGTGGTCGCGACGATGCCGTTCGTCTTCGGCCACCTCGGCAAGCCCGAGCTCGAGCTCTTCTCGACGCTCGGCGGCGGGCTCGTCTACGGCTGGCTGGCGTGGCGGACCCGATCGATCGTCTGGGGATCGCTCGGGCACACCTACATCCTGAGCCTGGTCATCCTCGCGTCGACCCGCTGACGACGTCCGGGTCGCCGGTGGCGAGCCCGGGTCCGCCGCCGGCGCCGGCGGCGCGTACCATCGGCGGCGTGACCCGTCGAGCCGTCACCTACGCGTCGTACCTCCGGATCGCCGACCTCCTCTCGCTCCAGGTCGAGCGCTCCAGCGGACCGGACGGGCCTGAGCACGACGAGCTGCTGTTCATCGTCATCCACCAGGTCTACGAGCTCTGGTTCAAGCAGCTCCGCCACGAGCTGCGCGCCATCCAGGGGGCGATGGAAGCCGGCGACACCGACCGCGCCCTGCACCTGCTGAACCGGGTGCTCAAGATCCTCAAGACCCTCGTCGCCCAGGTGGACGTCCTGGAGACGATGACCCCGCTCCAGTTCCTCTCGTTCCGCGACCGGCTCGATTCGGCGTCCGGGTTCCAGTCGGCGGGCTTCCGCGAGATCGAGGCGATGCTCGGCTCGCGCGATCCGGCCGGGCCGGCCGCGCAGCCCGCGGGGTCGGAGGCGCGGCGGGCGATCGAGGCGGCCCAGGCGGCACCGTCGGTCTGGGCGTCGTTCCTCGACTTCCTGTCCGAGCGTGGCCACGAGATCCCCGACGACGTCCTCGCCCGGGAGGCGTCGGCGGGCACCGCCCCCGACGAACGGGTCCAGGAGATCCTGGTCGCCGTCTACCACGACGATCCGGATGGGGCGCTCGTCGCCGAGCGGCTCGTCGACCTCGACGAGGGCGTCCAGGAATGGCGCTACCGGCACGTCAAGATGGTCGAGCGGACGATCGGCACGAAGCGCGGGACCGGCGGGTCCAGCGGCGTGGAATACCTGCGCGAGACGCTCTTCCGCCCGGCCTTCCCCGACCTCTGGGAGATCCGCTCCCGCCTGTGACTTGGGGGCGGCGAGAACGCTTGCGCGACGAGGCGACCAGCCCGCGTCGCATCCCATTCGCAACCCTCGGCGGCCCACCGCCGCGGGGGCGCTCGCGGTAGACTTCCATCGACCCCAAGCGTCACCCGCGGACCCCTTTCCCCGTCCGCGGCCCCGTCACCCGCAGCCCAAGTCAAGGTGGTGCCCATGAAGGTCGGAGTGGCCAAGGAGAGCGCGCCCGGAGAACGGCGCGTCGCCCTGGTACCCGAGGCGCTCGGCAAGCTGAAGGCGGCCGGGCTGGAGATCCTCGTCGAAGCCGGCGCCGGGGCGGGGTCCGCCCTCCCGGATGCGGCCTACCAGGAAGCCGGGGCGACCATCGTCTCGACCGATGCGCTCTACAGGGACGCGGACGTCGTGCTGCGGGTCGCCAAGCCGTCCGAGGCGGAGGTCGCCCGACTGCGCTCCGGCCAGGCGGTCGTCGGGTTCCTCGCCCCGTTGATCGACCCGAAGCTGGCGAAGTCGCTCGCCGATGCGGGCGTCACGGCGATCAGCCTCGACGCCATCCCGCGGACGCTGTCGCGCGCCCAGACGATGGACGCGCTCAGCTCCCAGGCCAACGTCGGCGGCTACAAGGCGGTCCTCATCGCGGCCAACGCGTACGGCCGCTACTTCCCGCTGCTGACCACGGCCGCGGGGACCGCCAAGCCGGCCAACCTGCTGATCCTCGGGATCGGCGTGGCCGGGCTCCAGGCGATCGGCACCGCCCGGCGCCTCGGCGCGGTCGTCAGGGCCTACGACGTCCGGCCCGAGACCCGCGAGCAGGCCGAGTCGCTCGGCGCCCAGTTCGTGAAGCTCAAGACGACCATCGACGCCACGGGCGCCGGCGGGTACGCCCGGGAGCTGACCGCCGAGGAGCGGGCCGCCCAGCAGGCCGAGCTCAACGAGGTCATCGGCGGCATGGACGTGGTCATCACCACGGCCCAGGTCCCCGGCCGCAAGCCGCCGGTCCTGGTCACCGCGGAGGCCGTCGCCAAGATGAAGTCAGGCTCGGTCATCGTCGACATGGCGGCCTCCGCCCTCGGCGGCAACTGCGAGCTGTCGAAGGCCGGCGAGACCATCGAGACCGACAACGGCGTCACGATCATCGCGCCCGACAACCTGCCGGCCTCGATGCCGGCCGGCGCATCGGCCTTCTACGCCCGCAACATCTCCGCGCTCCTGCTCGGGATGGTCAAGGACGGGAACCTCAACCTCGACTTCGAGGACGAAGTCACCAAGTCGACCGTCATCTCCCACGGCGGAGCGATCCTGTCCGACGCCGTCAAGAAGCTGCTCGAGCCGGCCGCGCCGGCGGCAGGAGGGCCCGCGTGAGCAACGAACTCCTCACCTCGCTGGCGATCTTCACGCTGGCGATCCTCGTCGGCTTCGAGGTCATCAGCAAGGTCCCCGCGACCCTCCACACGCCGCTGATGTCCGGGGCCAACTCGATCCACGGCATCGTCATCGTGGGCGCCATGATCATCGCGGCCGAGGCCGACAACCCGGTCAGCTACCTGCTCGCCTTCGTGGCGATGGTGTTCGGATCGATGAACGTGGTCGGCGGCTACGTCGTCACGGACCGGATGCTGCAGATGTTCCGCAAGAAGCCGACGGCCCCCAAGGCCGGGACCGAGGGCGTCACCGACGCCCCCGGCGCCTAGTCGAGGAGCACGCCGATGTCACAGCAGTGGATCTACACCATCGTCTACCTGGCCTGGCTGGCGGGCGCCGCCTGCTTCGTGCTGGGCCTCCACCGGATGAACTCGCCCGCCACGGCGCGCGACGGCAACCGGCTCAGCGCGGCCGGCATGACGGTCGCAGTCATCACGACCCTGCTCTACCTGATCACCCGTGAGGGCGGGATGAGCGGGATCGCCCTCGGGATCATCGTCGTCGGCTTCGCCATCGGTGGCGGCGCCGGCCTCTATACCGCACGGACCGTGAAGATGACTGCGATGCCGCAGCTGGTGTCGCTGTTCAACGCGGTCGGCGGCGGCGCGGCGGCCCTCGTCGCCATCGACGACTTCATCCGCCTCGGCTCGGGCGCCTCGATCGACACGACGATCTTCGTCGTCCTCGGCGCGCTCATCGGCTCGGTCACCTTCACCGGCTCGCTCATCGCGGGCGGCAAGCTGCAGGGACTGATCCCGGGCAGGCCCATCTACGTGCCGGGCGGCCAGATCGTCACGGTCCTGCTGGCGGTCGTCGCGGTCATCGGCACCGTCGCGCTGATCCTGGGCGCCGTGGGCACGCTGACCTTCGACAGCTCGGTCACCCTGGCGCTCCTGGGCCTCGTCGTGCTGGCCGGGCTGATCTTCGGGGTCACGATGGTCCTGCCGATCGGCGGCGCCGACATGCCGGTCGTCATCAGCCTGCTGAACTCGTTCACCGGGACGGCGGCGGCGATGGCCGGCTTCGTCCTGGGCAACCCGGTCCTCATCATCTCCGGCGCCCTCGTCGGGGCGTCGGGCGCGATCCTGACCAAGCTGATGGCCGACGCGATGAACCGCTCCGTGATGAACATCATGGTCGGCGGGTTCGGCGGCGGCGACGACGCTGCGGGTGCGACCGCCGGCGCGGCCGGCGCGAGCGTCCGCGAGATCGGCGCCGACGACGTGGCGATCCAGCTGGCCTACGCCCAGTCCGTGATCATCGTGCCGGGCTACGGCCTGGCGGTCGCCCAGGCGCAGCACGCCGTGCGCGAGCTCGCCGAGCTGCTCGAGGCCAAGGGCGTCGACGTCAAGTACGCCATCCATCCCGTCGCCGGCCGGATGCCGGGGCACATGAACGTCCTCCTCGCCGAGGCGAACGTCCCGTACCCCCAGCTCAAGGAGATGGAGGAGATCAACCCCGAGTTCGATCGCTGCGACGTGGCGCTGGTCATCGGCGCCAACGACGTGACGAACCCGGCGGCGCGCCGACCCGGCTCGCCGGTCTCGGGGATGCCCATCCTCGACGTCGACCACGCCAAGTCCATCGTCGTGATCAAGCGCTCGATGGGCAAGGGCTACGCCGGCATCGACAACGAGCTGTACAGCGACCCCAAGACGGGGATGCTCTTCGCCGACGCCAAGGACGGCCTGGCAGCCCTGACCGCGGCGGTCAAGGCGCTCTAGGACCGGCCCGCCCGCCGGACCCGAAGCCCCGGCCCCGCCGGGGCTTCGACATGCCCGGGCCGGGTCTAGGCCGACGGCACCACCGAGGCGCTGCCCGGGCGTGGCACCGTCGCGTCGCGCAGCTCCAGC
Organism: uncultured Chloroflexia bacterium; assembly: GCA_963834915.1. GTDB lineage: Bacteria > Chloroflexota > Limnocylindria > Limnocylindrales > CSP1-4 > SPCO01. The sequence goes on along the minus strand of CAWIDI010000006.1, from coordinate 91,473 downwards.
GGGGCGAGCTCGCCCAGGCTCTCCGCGACGACGATCGCGTCGTCGCCGTCGACGATGAGGAACTCGACCGGCGGGTTGGTGTAGGCCTGTCCGGCGCGGTTGACGGACAGCAGCGTGGCGCGATGCTCCTCGCGAAGACGAGCTGATGCCACGTCGACGGTCAAGCCGGTGTAGTCGGATGGGAGCACGATCCGGTACAGCTCGGAACCGATCCCCCCGGACACGATGTCAGTCACCAGGGACGTCAGCCCGGGGTACAGCGCGGATCGCGCGAGCAGGTGCGACGCCAGCTTGGAGCTCACCAGCAGCTCGTCGACCTCGGCGCGGCGGAAGTGCATCTCGTGGCGAGGGTTGTTGACCTCCGAGACGACGCGGACGCCCGGCGCCGTGTGCTTGATCGCCATGATGGTCAGGATCGACTGCATGTCGGCCGCGTCGCTGCCGTCGACCGGGAACACGATGGCCGCGGCCGCCGACTCGAGGCCCGCCCGGTCGAGGTCCTCGGCGTTGGTCGCGTCGCCGCGGACGAAGTAGACACCGTTCCCCGCTGGGTTCTTGTCGGCGTCGGCGAGGACCACCACCTTGAGGTGATAGTCGTCGCCCTTCAGCTCTTCGATGAGGTCGCGGGCGGTCGAGTTCCAGCCGCACACGATGACGTGGTCCTTGAACCCGGACGCACCCAAACCCTGGCCCTCCTTGAGCAGGAAGTCGATGACCATCGCGACAAGGGCGCCGGTGATCATGCCGAGCATGGCGACGCCGAACAGGATGAGCAACCAGCCGACGATCCGCCCGCCGGGCGAGGTCACGAACGCCGAGTCGCCCTGACCCAGGACGGTCGCGATCCCCCAGTTGAACGAGTCGAACACGGACTCGATCGTCCATGTCTTCTCGAACAGCGTGATGAAGAGCGCCCCGACCAGCACGAACCCGACGATGCCCTCCGCGAGCGTCAGGAAGAAGCGCCGGTCCAGCGACCCGCCGACCCGCCGGATGTGCCACGCGACACGCCGGATCAGCGGGGTAGCGAGAACTGGCATCGGGACTCTGGCCATCGCTCACGATCGTGCCACACGCGCCATCGCCGCGCGAGCCTGACCCGCCGGTCAGGCCGGATCGTCGAGGGCGATCCGGATCCGCTTGTTGATGCGGCCCTTGGACTCGTAGCCGGTGACGCGGATCGCCCCGACCTCGCGGGTGTTCGCCACGTGCGTGCCGCCGTCGGCCTGGAGGTCCAGCCCGACGATCTCGATGGTGCGGATCTCCTCGATCCCCTCGGGGAGCAGGTTGACCCTGGTCCGGATCAGGTCCGGGATGGCGAACGCCTCGGCGCGCGGCAGGACGTCGACCCGGACCTCGCGCTCGGCGGCCAGCTCGCGGTTGACCGTCGCCTCGATCTCGTCGACGAGCTCGCCCGACATGCGCTCGAACTCGAAGTCCATGCGCGCGGTCCCGGGCTCCATGTTGCCGCCCGTGACGTGGGCGCCGTAGTCGCGCCAGACGACGCCGCACAGCGCGTGGAGCGCGGTATGGGTCCGCATCAGCGTCAGCCGGCGCGCCCAGTCGAGGTCGACCTCGACGACGTCGCCGACCTCCGGCGGCCCGCCTTCGTCCGGCTCCAGCTCGTGGGCGATCTCACCGTCCGCCTTGCGGGCGGCGCGGACCGTCCAGGATCGCCCGTCGGCGGTCCGCAGGATGACGCCGCGGTCGGCCGGCTGGCCGCCGCCGCCCGGGTAGAAGACCGTCCGATCGAGCACGACGAGCGGTGCCTCCCCGGCATTCCACCGCCACGACCCTTGCCGCGACCCGCTGCAGGTAGGCGTCCGAGTACGCGAGCTGTTCGCCGACGGCCGTCACGCCGCGCGGGCCGTCATCGTGCCCTGGCTCATTGGACCGTCAGGTTGCCGATCATGTTGGGGTGCACGATGCAGTGGAAGGTGTACGCCCCGGCGGCCAGGGCGGGCACGTCGTAGGTCTTGTGCGCGACCCCCGGGAAGATGTCGCCCTTGAACACCTCGGCGCCGGAGGCGTCCTTGATCTCGACGTTGTGCTGGGTCCCGGCGTCCTCGTTGTCGAAGTCGATCTGGAACGGCGGTGTTGGCCGGGGCGGTCACGTCGGTGGTCGTGAAGGCGATCCCCTGGGCGACGATCGAGATGGGCGGCCCGGCGGTCCCGCCCGAGGCGCTCGCCGACGGCGCGGCGGAGCCCGACGGTGCGGCCGAGGCCGACGCGCCCGGGGAGCCGGAGGCGCCGGCGCTGGCCGACGGCGCGACGCTGGGGACCGGCGTCGCGGGCGGCGCGGGCGTGTAGGTCCATCCGGCGGACGCATTGGTGCAGGCGGTCACCGCAAGTGCGACCAGCAGGATCAGCGGAAGACGCGGGGGAACACGCATGGGTGGCAGGGGCCTTTCGTGGGTTTGGGCGGGCCGAAAACGTCGCCGCCCTGAGTGAATCTATCGTCGGAGCGGCATCCTGTCGCGCGGGCCGGCTGCGCCGCCCTTGGCCGCGAGTGCGCCGAGTGGTACTTCCGGGCTATCCGCCCCTGACCATCGTCGCGGTTGTCTCGCGCGGCGCCCACGACCTAGTCTCGCTGTCCACCTCCCTTTGACCGGGATGTGGCCTATGGCACCCCAATGCTGGATCGGAGCTTTCCCGATGATCAAGGACTTCGCCGGGCGGGCCTGGAAGCTCGCCGTCACTGTCGGACCGCTCGTCGCGGTCGCCCTCGCCCTCGCTGCCGGTACCAAGTGGCACTAGAGGCGAACTGACCTCGCTGTCTCATTTCGCTGCTTCGCCAGGAGTCCATTCCGAAACGAAGCGATAGGCGACCCTCGAAGCCCGGAGACCCTCCCTCCGGGTTTCGTGGTGTCCGAGGACCCTACGACCGGTCGGTCAGCCCCAGCCGGATCGCCACGGCCGCCGCCTCGACGCGGCCCGATACCTCCAGCTTCGACAGGATGTTCCCGACGTGGACGCCGACCGTCTTCTGGCTGATGAAGAGGCGCTCCCCGATCTCGCGGTTGGTGCGCCCCTGGGCGACCAGCACGAGCACCTCGCGCTCGCGGCCGCTGAGCCCGAAGGGGTCGGGACGTCGGGTCGTCGGGAGCGGATCGCCGGCGATCGTGCGCACCAGCGCGGACCGGCCGTTGCCGTTGACGGCATCGACCGCCTGGGGCGGAGCCGAGGCCGCGGCGCCGATGTCGGCGCCGGGCGCGTCCTTGCGGTCCTCATCGCGGGCATCGCCGCGGAGCATCACCCCGACCTCGTCCGGGAGGTCGATCCTGCCCCGACCGGCAAGCTCCTCGAGCTCGCGGACCAGCGGTCGCGCGCCCAGCCCGATGGCGAGCCGGACCGATTCGAGCAGCGCGCGCCGGGCCGCCGCCCGGCCGGAACGGGCGCCATCGGTCGCCAGCAGCGCCTCGGCCTGCCGCCAGCGGGCCAGCGCCTCCTCGTAGGGGGCGTCGAGCTCCTGCCACAGCGTCGCGACCTTCGCCCAGACCGCCGCGTCGTCGTCGCCTTCGAGCCGCCGCTGGTAGCCGCGCGCCGTCGCGAGGTAGGCCTCCGCGATCCGGCGTGAGCCGGCGGTCGGCGGCGCCCCGGCAGCCTCGACCAGCCCGGTCGCGATGGCCAGCACCTCCGCGGTCCGCGACCGTGCCGCCGCCAGTGGCGCGAGCTGGCGGCGTTCCCGAGCCTCCGCGCCGGCGGCGGCGTCCACCCGCGCGACCATCGCGGTCATCCGCGCCGCGAGGACCCATTCCTCGGTCGTGCGCACGACCGACCAGCCCCGCTCCACCGACCGGCCCGCGTCGGCCACGTCGCCGCGCCATAGGCCGTACGAAGCGGCCGCGAGGTAGTACGGGGCCGCCAGCTGGGGCTCCCGCAGGGCATCGAACTCGAGCACGGTCTGGCCGAGCAGCCGGCCCGCGCGCTCGCCCGATTCGGTCTCGATCTCGATCGTGGCCAGCTGCACGATCCCCATCAGGAACGCGACCCCGGTCGGGCGCCAGGCGAGCGCGCGGGCACTCAGCTGGCGCGCCTCGGGCCAGCGGCCGAGCAGGACGAGCGATTCCATGACGTTGCCGGCGAGGAAGTTGCCATAGACGGCCTCGAGGCCCGCCTGACGGGCGTCCTCGATGCCCTGGTAGGCGACCTCGACCGCCTCGGCCCGCCGGCCGACCAGGTCCAGCACGGTCGTCAGGTTGGCCGTGACCCGGAAGAGCGCATCGGGGTCTTCCACCTCGCGCGCGGCGGTCTCGGCCTCGCGCAGCAGCTCGATGGCGGCGTTCGGGTCCGTGCCCCACGCGAGCGCGACCGCGAGCGTCGTGGTCGCGTGGATCTCCTGATCGCGGGCCGCCGGGCCGACGGCGCGGGCCACCTTGATCGCCTCGCGCGCGAGGCGCTGGGCATCCGAGAAGAGCCCGTCGAGCATCGACATCTGCGCGAACGAGGCGAGGACCGTGGCCCGCTCCGGCGTGGGATCTCGCGCGATGAGCTCCACGGCCCGCCTGGCGGCGTCGCGCGCACCGACCGCATCGCCGGCCGCCCGGCGGACGACCCCGAGGCGCTCGTACAGCAGCCCGATGCGGACGCGATCCCGCCGAGCGTCGAGGGCGCCGACCGCCGCCTCGAGATAGGCTGACGCGCGGGAGGTCCGCCCGATCGCGAACGCGGCCTCGGCCGCCCGCTCCTGGATGTCGGCCCGGTCGGAGCTGCGGACGTCGACCCGGCGGCGCGAGGCCGCGCCGACCGTGCCGGCGCGGTCGCTGAGCGAGAGCGCCAGCTCGAGCGCGCCGAGCTCATCGGCCGCGGCGTGCCTGGCGGCCGCGAGGTCGGCCGCCTCGATCGCCGAGAGCCGCGCCGCGGGCGCGTCGTGGGCCTCGACCCAGTGCTGGGCGGCCGCGGCCGGCACGTCGCTCAGCGCCGCCGCCAGCGAGGCATGGTGGCGCGTCCGGGCCAGCGGCAGGAGGTCGCGCTCGACCGCGGTGCCGATCAGCTCGTGGCGGAAGCCGACCGCGCCGTCGCGCTCCACCAGGAAGCCGTGCTCGATCGCCTCGGCCAGCCCGGCCGTGACGTCGGCGTCGAGGACGCCGTGGCCGCGGCGCGGCGAGGTCACCGATCGCGGGGCCGGGCGGGACGTGTCGATCTCGAAATCGGCCGCGATCCGCGCCAGCCGCGCGGGGTCGATGGACCGGCCGGCGGGAGCGAGCAGGCGCAGGACCCGCCGGCACTCGACGGAACGGATCCCGAGACGTCCGACGACCAGCTCGTCGAGCGAGCCCGAGAGCGACGCCGACGGCAGCTCGCGACGCGCCGCCAGGAGCTCCTCGGCGACGAGCGGGCTCCCACCCGAGCGCTCCGCGACGAGCAGCAGCAGGCTAGCTGACGTCCGCTCGCCCTCGATCCCCTCGATCAGCGCGGCCAGCTCCCCACGGTCGAGGGGCGGCATCGCCAGGCGCTCGAGCGGCCGGGAGGAGTCGGTGATGGTCGCGACCGCGGCGACCCACGGATCGTCGTGCGGGATGATGTCGGGCTGGTCGGACGCGACGAGCACCAGGCGCTGGTCCGCGGCGATGCGCGCGAGGAACATGACCAGCGAGCGGGTCGCCACGTCGGCGCGGTGCAGGTCCTCCAGGATGAGCACGACCGGCCGGCGCTCGCCGAGTCGACCGAGCATCCCGAGGACGCCCTCCATCGTCCGCGCCTGGCGACGCTCCGGCGCCCCCGGGCGGATCCCCTCGAACGACATGCCGCCGGCCTCCAGCCGGGCACGCAACGGTGGGAGCAGCCTCGCCAGCTCGACCGCGGCCGGCCCGAGCACGACGTCGAGGTCGGCGTCTGGGAGCGCGGCGAGGGCCGGCCCGATCGCCCGGACGAGAGGGCCGTACGGCTCGTCGGTGCCCGCTGGCATCGCGCCGCCGCGGAGCACGGTCATCGGCTCGGTCAGCCCGCCGATGCGGCCGGTCGCCTCGTCGAAGAAGCGGCTGATGCCGACGCCCGCCGGCCCGCTGACCAGCATCGCCCGCGCGCGACCGTGGACGGCGTCGTCGAGCACGGTCGCGAGCCGCGCGAAGGCGTCTTCGCGTCCGACGTACCGCGCGCTCACGTATCCGGCAGGCATGGCCCATTCTATGTCGGCCTTCATACGCCAACGACAGGCGTCGCACGCCGCGGCCGGGCCTGCCCTACGCTGCCCGCGATGACCGACGGCCGACCCGCCCCCCACCCGGACAACACGCTCAACGAGCTGACCGGCGAGGAATGGCTCTACTTCACCAAGTCGGTCCTGACCACGGCCTATCCGTCGGAGCTCGGGCACGCCGCGCGCCGCACGCACGGCGCGAACAAGCCGCCGCGGCTGATGGCCCGGCTGATCGAGTTCTTCACCCGGACCGGCGAGCTGGTCCTCGACCCGTTCGCCGGTGTCGGCGGCACGCTGCTGGGCGCGGCCATCGCGCGCGGGCCGCGGCGGGCGATCGGCATCGAGCTCGAGCCGCGCTGGATCGAGATCTACGAGACCGTGGCACGGGACCTCGCCGCCGAGCGCGACGGGGCGGGGCCGTCGATCGCGGACCTCGGGCCGACGGATCCCGGCGGGCCGCGCGGCTTCGACCCGTCCGGCTGCGAGCTGCGACTCGGCGACGCACTGGCCGTCCTCCCGACGCTGGCCGACGCCTCGGTCGACTTCGTCGCGACCGATCCGCCCTACAACGTCCAGCTGCCGCTCACGATGGCCGGGGGCCGGCTCGCCGAGGCCCACGCGAACCGCCGCACGGATTACGCGATGGTCACCGATTCACCCGCCGACCTCGCCAACGCCCCCGACTACCCGACCTTCCTCGACCGGATGGGCGACGCGTTCGCGGAGATCCACCGTGTGCTCCGCCCGGGCCGCTACGCGGTGTTCATCGTCCGCGACGCCTACCAGGGTGGCCGCTACCTGTTCACCGCCGCGGACCTCGCGGCGCGGGCGGCCGCGACCGGCCTCGTGCCCAAGGGCGACCTCATCTGGTACCAGGCGGGGACCCGGCTCCGGCCGTACGGCTACCCCCGGGCCTTCGTCCCCAACATCGCCCACCAGCACATCATCGTGCTGCGCAAGGACCCGCAGCGACCCTGACCTAGTTGGTCCGCTCGCGCGACGCGAGGTAGGCGGCCAGGACGTCGTCATCGATGTCCGAATCGGACTCGCCCATCGTCCAGGTGTCGGCGGAGATCGGCAGGCTCGCGCTCGGGGTCTCGGCCGGGACCAGCGCGACGGCGGGCTCGATGACGTCGCCGAGGGTCATCTTGTGGATCCAGCCCCGGCCGCCGTTGGGTGCCTGGACCAGGCAGTAGACGCCCTGCCGCTCGGTGACCACGACCTCGTCGCCGGTCCCGAGGACGCCGATCTCGTTGGCGCGCAGCTCATCGGGGGCGTCCAGCAGGCGGACCACCGTGTAGCGCACGAGCCGCCGCTCCCCGGCGAGCGCGACGGTCACGCCGTCGTCGAACCGCAGCCGCGGCGCCTCGTCGGTCTGCCGGGTGGGATCGGCCTTGCGGGCGAGCATCAGCGACGGCCGGCGCCAGCGCGGCATCAGCGATTCCATCTCGGGCGTCAGGTCGTCCTCGAGCGCGCCGTCGTCACCTCGCTCGGCATCGGCGGCCCCGGCCGCCCCGTCGGACCCGACGCCGATCCCCTGTGCGGCCAGGTCCGCCAGCTCCTCATCGGTGCCGGGCTGCTGCTCGTCGCGGCGTCGTCGGCCGAAGATCCCGAGCGCCATGGAAGCGGTCATCACGCCGGTGGTGGTGACCAGCGTCGGCGCCAGCGGGAGGACCGGCAGCTCCGGCGGCAGCCCGAAGACGGCGAGCGCGGCCGCCATCGGCCCGACCGGCGAGGCGCCCCCGGGTCCGTTCTGCGGCGCTCGCGGACCGCCGGGAGGCCCGTCTTGACCCGGGTCGCCCGTGCCGTCGCCGGTCGAGCCCACGCCGGGAGGCGGGACCACGGCGACCGCGCCCGGAGACGGACTCGCCGATGGGGTCGACGTGACGGCCGGCAGCGAGGACTGGAGCGGGACGAGCCACGGCGGCGGAGTCGTGCCGGGCGTCGGTCCGAGGCCGAAGCCGTCGATCCCGCCGACGGGCGGCGTCCCGGTCTCGCCGGCGGTAGGTGTGCTCGTCGGCGACGGCGCAGCCGTGCGCGCCGGCCGCGGCGTCGCGGTGGGATCCGGATGGTGCGTCGCGGCCGGCGGCTTCGCGGTCGGTCGCGGCGTCGGTCGCGGCGTCGGTCGCGGCGTCGGGCCGGGCCGTCGGCTTCGGGGTGGGCCTGGGCGTCGGCTTCGGGGTGGCCGGGACGGCGACGACGATGGTGCCGGCCGCCAGGCTGACCGGGACGTTCCGGTCGCTCCGTGCCTCGAAGGTCACGCCGTGCGTGCCGAGCGGTAGCGTGCCGGACCAGCGATAGGTGATGCCGTCGCTCCAGTCGCGGTCGCCGTTGCGCGACATCCAGTGGGCGGTCCCGTCGATCCGCACCCGGACCCAGACGGGCGCCCAGCGCCGGGCCGACGAGTCGTCGGTGTAGGTGATGCGCAGCGAGAACGTGGTCGAGGGGCCGCCGGCGCGCGGATCGATGACCGCATCGCGCAGCGTCGGACCCGCCGCGGCGACGGGGCCGGCGAGGACCGCGACCAGCCAGAGGGCGGCCAGTCCCGCCACCATCGGGGCGGACGCTCGTGTGATGACCTTCGTCGGATGCGTGACGCGCACGCTGGCAATGCCTCCTGCGGCCTCGGGCAGTCTGATGCCCGTGCGAGGATGGCTTCGTCCGGTGGGGTCCGGCAATGGTACGGGGGTCACGCACGACACGGGACCACCGGCGGTCGGGGCGGGACAGGTTCGGTCCGCTGGGGTCCGGGGTGGCGAGTGGTCCGACCGGCCGGTCCTCGATAGCCCGGAGTGCCCATGGGCATCGGTGGCGCGAGGGCGCACCATCGGGTCATGCAAGGATCCACGATGCGGATGGGCGATCGACGTGGAGGCGGTTCCGTGGTCGCCGGGACGATCCTGGGGGCGACGCTGGTCCTCGGCGGGCTGCTCGTGGCCTACCTGGCCTTCCTCACCCCGTTCCTTGCCGTGCTCACCTATGCGACTCCGCCCGGGGGCGACCCCGCCGGAGGGCACGATCGCCATCGCCCTCCTGATGGCCCTCCCGCTCTCGTTCCTCGCCGTGGGCACCGACCGGCTGGCCCGGGTCGCCGCGGCGATCCGCGCGCGACATCGGCGGCGGGACTGGATCTCGATGCTGCCGGCCGGGCTGGACGCATCGCGGACGGTCGAGCTCGGTGATGGCCGCCCGGCCCCGACCCTGGTGGCCGGCCCGTACGGCCTCGCGGTCATCCGCGAAGTCGCCGACGCCACGGTCGAGGACGTGGAGCTCGCGACCCGCGAGACCGACCGGATCCGCCGCTGGCTCGACCGCCAGGAGCAGGACTTCGTGGTACGCCTCTACACGGCGGTCGTCGCGCCGGCGCACGACCTGACGCGGACGACGGCATGCGCCGTGGTGACGCCGGAACAGCTGCCGTCATGGCTGTCGCTCCTGCCGGCCCAGCGGAGCCTGTCGACCAGCCGGCGCGATCGGCTCGCCCGGATGCTCGCGGGCATCGACACGGCTTGGTAGGGGAGCCAGGACTCGAACCTGGAACCAGCGGGATATAAGCCCGCCGCTCTGACCGATTGAGCTACTCCCCCGCGGCGATGCTACACCCGTCGACCGATCGGTCCGGGTGCGATCCGAGGCTCAGTCCCCGCCGAGCAGCCGTCCGGCGATGGCCCGCAGGCTGAACGGTCGGCCCTGGAGGCCGTCGTTGCCGGACCCGCCGTCGAGCGCCATCGCATAGGAACCGCTGGAGGTCGCATAGGCTCGCGCCGGGAGGGACGACGCGTAGCGGCGCTCCTCCGGCGTCTGCTCCATCTCGAGGGGCAGCTCGTCGGGGTCGAAGGGCCGGGGCGTCACGTCGACCGGGGCAGCGGGACGTGCGTACGCCGGGGCTCCGTAGAGCTTCGGGAGCGCGACGTGCTGCTCGTCGATGGACACGCGGGACCTCGGGACTGCGGGCGACGCGTTCGGCTCGGGCGCCGGACCTGTCGGATGATACCGTCGAAGACCGTCAGCGGATAGTACCGATGACCCTAGCCCCACGCGCGGCGTCGACAGGACCCGGTGCGTCCCGTCAACCGATGAGCGGCCGGATCACCTGGACCGCGACGACCATGACCAGCCAGGCGATGGGCACGGCCGCGAAGAAACCGAGCGCGGCGCTCCAGCCACTGCGCCGGACGACCGTCCCCGAGCCGGTCGGCTGCGGGACGATGAGCCACGTGACGACGCTGCCGATGAGCAGCACCAGCACCGCGTAGAGGGCCACCGCCAGCAACCGCAGGTCGCCGCCCGGCAGGTCCGCCCCGCGACTCAGCGCGACGTCATAGGCGACATAGGCCACGGCGAGGACCGTCGCCACGATCAGGCTCGAGGCGACGGCCCGCACGATCGGCCGCGGCGCGTTGCGGAACTGGCGCCAACGGACCTCGGCCCACGACCGCTGGCGGACCGGGCGGGCCGGCGGGACCGGGCGGGCCGGCGGGACCGGTCCCCCGGTCATTCAGCCACCGTCCAGGACGGTCAGGGTCCGGCGCGGCGGGATCGTCTCGGGCGTGTGGGCGGCCAGCAGGGCGACCGCGTCGGCGAAGCGGTCCAGCTCCTCGTCGGAGCTGAAGAAGCCCACGCTGATGCGCAGGGCGTCGAGGCTGTCGATGGTCCGCGCGATGGCGAAGACGCGGCTTCCGAGCTCGGCCAGCGCGGCCGCCGCCGGCCAGCCCTCGATCCGGAACGCCACCAGCGTCGCCATCTGGTGGGTGGGCGTGAGCACCGTCACGCCGGGGATCGCCGCGAGCCGGTCCGCGGCGCCGCGCGCCATCGCCTGCCCGCGAGCGTGGATCCAGTCGAGGCCGACGAACATCTGCAGCCACGAGATCGACCGGGCCATGCCGACCACCGACGGACGATGCATCCCGGACCATTCGAACCGGCGGGCATCGCCGTGGAAGACGGCCGTCCCGAGCGAATCGACCTGCGCGAAGCTGAAGTAGCCGGCAAGTGCCGGGGTCAGCCGCTCGACGAGCCATGGCCGGACGGCCAGGGCACCCATCCCTTCGGGGCCGAGCAGCCATTTCTGGGCCGCGAGCGCATAGGCATCCGCGCCGGTGGCCTCGAGGTCGACCCGGATCGCGCCAGCGCTCTGGGCGCCGTCGACGACCAGCACCGCCTCGTGCTCGTGGGCCAGCTCCGCGATCGCGGCGATCGGCAGGACCGCGCCGGTGGTCCACAGGACGTGCGAGACCACGACGAGGCGGGTCGCCGGGGTGATGGCGGCCTCGATCGCGGCCAGCGTCCGCTCGTCGTCGCCGCCATCGCCGACGTCGACGAGCTCGACACCGACACCGAGCGCCCGGGCGGCGTAGACCGGGCCGAGGACGCCCGCATGCTCCGAACGGGTGGTCACGATGTGGTCGCCCATCCCGAGGCCCAGCGCGAGGACGATGGCGTTGATGGCGTCCGTGGTGGAGTGCATCAGGGCGATCGCCGCCGGGTCCGTGGCCAGCAGCGATGCGACCGCGGCGCGTGCCTCGGCGAGGCGCTCCTGGAACTCGAGCCAGTCGTCGACGTGGCCGCGGCCCTGGGCCAGCTCGCGCGCCGACGCGTCGGCCATGACCGCGGCGACCTCGACGGGGAGCGGCCCGACCGAGCCGGTATTGAGGTAGATGCCCGCGGCGAGGGCCGGCAGCGCCTCGCGGACCGCCGCCAGTCGCTCCGGGTCGGGCAAGAACGGGGCGACCACGGCCGTATCATATCGACGATGAGCGGCCTCGCCCGTCCAGAGCATCTCGCCACGACGGACTGGCTCGCCGAGCAGCTGGGCCGCCCGGGTGTGCGCGTGGTCGACGCGCGCTGGCGCCCGGACGGCAGCGCACCGGCGGTCTATGCCTCCGGCCATATCCCCGGCGCCGTGCCGATCGACTGGCGGGTGGACCTCAGCGACGAGGACACCGCAGGGCGAGATGATCCTGCTCGCCGGGCCGGACCGGATGGCCGCGCTGGCGGCCCGCCTCGGGATCACGAACGGCACGACGGTCGTGGTCTACGACGACACCCAGGGCCTCTACGCGGCCCGCGTCTGGTGGAGCCTGCTCGCCTACGGCCACGCGTCGGTGCGCATCCTCGACGGCGGCTACCCGGCCTGGGTCGCCGACGGGCACCCGGTCTCGAACGCGCAGGTCCAGGTCCCGCCCGGTCCCGGCTTCGACCTCCGCGGCCCCGGCCGGATCCGCCTGACGACGGCCGACGTCCGCGGCCTGCTCGGCTCGCCGGACGTGGTCCTGCTCGATGCCCGGCCGGCGGCGGACTACAAGGGGTTCGAGGGCAACACCAAGCGCCTGGGCCACATCCCCGGGGCCGTCAACGTGCCGGTCGGCGCGATGGGCCGGCCGGGCGAGCAGCGGCTCCGCGACGGTGACGAGCTGCGCGCCCAGCTCCACGCCGCGAACGTCAGCCGCGGCCGCCGGATGGTCTGCTACGACGGCTCCGGCGTCTCGGCCACGAAGCTCGCCTGGGTGCTGACGCTGCTCGGCCACGAGGACGTCGCGGTCTACGACGGCGGCTGGGCGGAGTGGGGCGACCGCCTGGACCTCCCCGTCGACCGCTGACGGGCAGGGCCCGGCGGCCGCCGGCCGCGCGCTCAGGCCGCGCCGGGCGCTCGCGGTGACCAGCTGCTCGGCGCCGTGCTGGAGCCCCTCGTAGAGCGCGGTCACGGTCTCGACGGTGTCGATCTCATCGGGTGACTTGTCCGGCCGCAACGAGATGATCCGCGGGAAGCGCAGCGAGAAGCCCGACTTGTGGCGGTTCGAGCGCAGGATCACGTCGAAGCCGATCTCGACCACGACCGTCGGCTCGACCTGGCGGTAGCGCCCGTAGGTGGCGATCGTGTGCGCCTCGAACCAGCGGGTCATCTCGGCGATCTCGGCGTCGGTCAGGCCGCTGTAGGCCTTGCCGATCGTCACCAGCCGGTCGTGCTCCGTGTCGCGGACCGCGAAGGTGTAGTCGCTCAGGACGCCGTGGCGCTTGCCGTGGCCGACCTCCACGCCGACGACCACGCAGTCGATGGTGGCCAGCGCCTTCTTCATCTTCAGCCAGCCAAGACCCCGCCGCCCCGGCGAGTAGCCGCTCGACGGGTCCTTGACCATGAGGCCCTCGTTGCGGCGGGCCCGGGCGTCGAGGAAGGCCGCCTCCAGGGCGTCCGCGTCCGCCGCGACCGCCAGCGTCGAGCGGGCGAACCGGCCGCCGTCCCCCGCGAGCGGCAGGTCGAGGGCGTCCAGCCGGCGGCGGCGCTCCACGAGCGGGACCCGCAGGAGCGGCTCGATCGACGCGTCGCCACCCGGCCCCAGCGCGAGCACGTCGAACGCGACGAAGATGACCGGGACCTCGGCCTGGATGGCTGCGGAGGGCGCCTTGCGCCCGAGCCTGGCCTGGAGCGCGACGAACGGCAGGACGACCCCGTCCTTCCAGCCCAGGATCTCGCCATCGAGGATGCCGTCCCACGCCAGGTCCGTCGCGGCCAGCGCGACCTCCGGGAACTGGCCGGTCACGTCGTGGAGGTCGCGCGAGAAGAGTCGGACCTCGCGGCCGCGCTTGTGGAGCTGCGCCCGGATCCCGTCGTACTTGTCCTCGACCCAGACCTCGGGGCCGAGCCGGCGGATGATCTCGGCCGCGTCCTCGGCCGGCGAGGCGAGCATGAACTTGAGCGGGTGGAAGACGGTCATCTCGGCGTCGGCCAGGCGATCGTCCCTGGCGAGGTTCGCCAGGCGGCCGACATCGCCGGTCAGCATCCCGGCCCACTTGACCTCGTCGAGCGGCCGGTCGAACGCCTTGGCGATGGCCGCCTCCAGCAGCCCTTCGCGGAGGCCGATGCGGAGCTCGCCGCCGAGGACCTTGACGATGGCCTTGACCGTCGCGGGGTCGGACCGCTCGAGGATGGGCCGCAGGATGGCCACCTTCCTCGCCGGGCCGGAGGCCGCCTCGATCGCGGCGAACGCGGCAGCCACCTCGGGGAGGGTCGGGCTCGTCTCCACCGGCGGAGCGTGGCCAGCAGCGGTCAGGACGTCCTCGACGGCCAGGCCCAGGTCCGAGTAGCGGTCGTAGGCGGCCCCGAGCGCCGCCCGGTCGACGCCGGCGACCTCGGCGATCGCGGTCGCCATCGCCGACCAGCCCAGCCCGGTCGCCCGCTGGTCCGCCTCCGCGAAGGGACGACCGGTCAGGAAGACGGCCGCCACGGGCAGCTCGTCGAGGGAGAGTCCGCGGAGGTAGTCCGCGAGCAGGGCGGTCTTCTCGGAGGTCTTGGTCGTCGCCGCGACGCGCTCCGCCACCTCGCTCCAGCGTCGCATGGCGGCGATGGTATACCGTGCCCCAACGATGGCCGATCGACGCTGGTTCCCCGAGTCGCTGCCGGGCGAGAGCGTGGTCCTGCGGCGCCACGTCCCCGGCAACCTGGCGGCCTTCCGGCGCTGGTACGCGGACCGCGAGATCGCCCGGCTCGCGCGGTACCAGGAGACGCCGATGCGCGAGGAGGAGATCGATCGCTTCTTCGAATCCCGCGTCCTGGGGACCGACACCCTGGCCATGGCCGTCCACGTCCGCGCCACGGACCGGCTGATCGGCACCTGCGCGTTCAGCCAGCTCGATGCCGAGAACGGCTCGGCGCTCTACCACATCACGATCGGCGAATCCGACGCCTGGGGCCAGGGCTACGGCACGGAGGCGACCCAGCTCATGGTCGACCACGCCTTCGGGACGCTCGGCCTGCACCGCATCGCGCTGTTCGTCTTCGAGTTCAACGAGCGGGCGGTCCGCGCCTATCGACGCTGCGGGTTCGTGGTCGAGGGCCGCGCCCGCGAGTCGATCTGGCGAGACGGCCGCTGGTGGGACGAGCTCGCGATGAGCGTCCTCCAGTCCGACTGGCGCCAGACCCGCGGCCACCTGCTCGCGGGGAACGGCGACGCGACCACGCCGCCCGACGATGCTCCGGAGCCATCCGCCGGTGAGGCGGTCGCCGCCGGCACCTCGGACCGGCTGCGACGCGCGATCGGGCGCTGGCGATGACGACGAGCGGACCGGCGTCGGACGCGGCGCGCGCGGAGATCCGCGAGCTCATCGCCGCCAAGGGCCACGCCGTCGACAACGCCCGGGCGGTCGTCGACCGGCTCGAAGCCGCCTTCGCGGCCGGCGACCTCGTGCGGACGCCGTCCATGGACCTCTTCCTGGGCGACCTGATGCGGGCGCTGGAGCAGGACGACGGCCAGAAGCTCGGCGGCAAGAGCGCCGAGGCCTCGCGCTTCATCCTGCGCGCCATCGACCGCGAGCTCGACGGGGCCTGAGCCGCGCGGCATCGAGGCGGACGTCCCCGCCATCTCCCGGGTGTCCGCCGGGCCCTAGACTGTGAGGCCCCACGACATCGCCGGAGGCGCCGTTCATGACCGACATCAAGACCGGGATCCTGCTCTGGAACCAGGCGACCTCCTGGCCCGACCAGCTCGAGGCCGCGCGCCTCGTGGACCGCCTCGGCTACGACCACCTCTGGGCCTGGGACCACCTGTACGCGATCTTCGGCGACCCGTACCAGCCCATCTTCGAGGGCTGGACCTCGCTCGCCGCCTTCGCGATGGCCACGGAGCGGACCCGGCGTGGGGCTGCTGGTCGGCGCCAACACCTTCCGCAACCCCGGGCTGGTCGCCAAGACCGCCGCGACCCTTGACCACATCAGCGGCGGGCGGGCCATCCTGGGGATCGGCGGCGCGTGGATGGAGCCCGAGCATCAGGCGCACGGCATCGACTTCGGGAGCGGCTTCGGCCAGCGCCTCGACTGGCTCCACGAGGCGGTCGGCGCGATGCGCGGCGTCCTCGACGGCGAGTCGGTCACCTCGGAACCCGGCGGGCACTACCAGTTCGACGACCTGCGCCACCACCCGCTCCCGCTCCAGAAGCGGCTCCCGATCATGATCGGCGGCTCGGGCGAGAAGAAGACCCTGCGGACCGTGGCGACGTATGCCGACATGTGGAACGCCATGGGGACCGTCGAGTTGATGCGCCACAAGATCGAGGTGCTCCAGGGGCACTGCGACGCGGTCGGGCGCGACATCGGCGACATCGAGTTCACCCTCGGGGTCAAGCTCACGATCCGCGATTCGGCCGCCGAGGCCGAGCGCGTCCAGCACGCCGCGATGGCGCACAACAAGACGCCCCTCGCGGAGGTCGAAGACGACGACACGTTCTGGAACGGCAGCGCCGAGCAGATCGCCGACCGCCTGCGCCCGTACGTCGAGATGGGCTTCCGGACCGTCATCTCCGAGCAGCCGGCGCCGTACGACACCGAGACGCTCGAGCGCTTCGTCGGCGAGGTGAAGCCGCTCATCGACGCCGGCTGATGGCGGGCGCCGCCACCGGGGCCGGTCGGTGACCGCGACCGCGGCGACGGTCGAATTCGACCACGTCACCAAGCGCTACGACCCGAACGCGAAGGACACGCCGGGCGCGGTCAACGACCTGTCGTTCCTGGTCCCTGCGGGGAAGATCTGCGTGCTGGTCGGGCCGTCCGGCTGCGGCAAGACGACCTCGCTCAAGATGGTCAACCGCCTCATCGAGCCGACCGGCGGCCGGATCCTCATCGACGGCGTCGACGCCGCGACGCGCAACGTGGACGAGCTGCGGCGCTCGATCGGCTACGTGATCCAGCAGGTCGGGCTCTTCCCGCACCAGACCATCGGCGAGAACGTCGCGGTGGTTCCGCGCCTGCTGGGCTGGCCCATGGCGCGCCAGCGCGAACGCGCGGACGAGCTCCTCGCCCTGATCGGGCTGGACCCCGCGAAGTACCGCGATCGGTACCCCAGCCAGCTCTCGGGCGGGGAGCGGCAGCGCGTCGGCGTCGCGCGGGCGCTCGCCGCCGACCCGCCGATCATGCTCATGGACGAGCCCTTCGGGGCGGTCGACCCGATCGTCCGCGAGCGGCTCCAGAACGAGTTCCTGCGCCTCCAGGAGGAGCTCGCGAAGACGATCCTGTTCGTGACCCACGACATCGACGAGGCCATCAAGATGGGCGACCTCGTGGCCGTCATGCAGGTCGGCGGCCACCTCGCCCAGTTCGGCCCGCCCGCGGACATCCTGGCGGCGCCGGCCAGCGAGTTCGTCGCCCGCTTCGTCGGGGCGGACCGCGGCCTCAAGCGGCTGTCCCTGCGACGGGTCGGCGAGCTGGAGCTCCAGGCGCCGGTGCTCGCGCGCGTCGGTGACGACGCCGCCGAGGTCCGCCGTCGGCTCGCGGCGGACCCGTTCCACTACGCCCTGCTGATCGACGACGGCGACCGGCCGATCGGCTGGGTCGATGACGACACCCTGCGGGGGACGGACACGCTGACGACCGAGATGGCCGAGCCGATGTCGCCGCTCCTCGACCGGCGGACCACGCTCCGCGACGCCCTCTCGCTGCTCCTCGACGCCGCGGTCCAGGCCGGGATCGTCGTGGACCGGACCGGGAAGGTCCGCGGCCTCGTCACGGTCGACCAGGTGGCCGGGTTCATGCGCGAGACGGCGGAGCCGGGTGCGGCGACGATCCTGCCCGCGTCGGCGCTCCTCGACGCCCACGAGGCGGACGCCGAAGCGCACGAGCGGGCCGTCGCGGGGAGCGAGGGGTCCGGGGCGACGGCGGGATGACCATCGACTGGGCCTGGGTCGCGGACCACCTCGACGAGCTGGCCTACCGGACCTTCCAGCATCTGCTGCTTACCGCGATCGCGGTCGGGGTCGGGTGCGTGATCGCCTTCGGCCTCGCGATCTGGTCGATCCGCCGTCGCGGCGTCTACGGTCCGATCGTCGCGGTCACGGGCGTGGCCTACACGATCCCCAGTCTCGCGATGTTCGCGGTCTTCGTGCCGATCACCGGCCTCTCGATCCTGACCGCGGAGATCCCGCTGATCCTGTACACGCTGCTGATCCTGGTCCGCAACATGGTGGCCGGCTTCGACACGGTCCCGCGCGACGTCCTCGAGGCGGCCGACGGCATGGGCTATCCGCGCGACCGCCGCCTGTGGCGGGTCGAGCTACCCCTGGCGATCCCGCTGATCGTCACCGGCATCCGGCTCGCGACGGTGTCGACGATCGGGTTGGTCACGGTCACCGGGATCCTCGGCGACCGGTTCGGCGGCCTCGGGTTCTTCATCTTCGAGGGCTGGCGGCACACCTTCCCGACCGAGATCCTGATGGGCGCGATCCCGTCGATCATCCTGGCCGTCGCGATCGACCTCGTGCTCGTCCGCCTGGAGCGGCGCATCACCCCGTGGACGGCACCGGCCGGCGACCCGGCGCGACCGGCGGCTGCGGCGTGAACTTCCTCAGCGAGACCGTCGCCTGGCTGACCGACCCGGTGAACTGGTCGGGGCCGAACGGCATCCCGCTCCGGCTGGCCCAGCACGTCCTCCTGTCGGGCATCTCCCTCGTGATCGCGATCGCCATCGCGCTGCCGCTCGGGCTGTGGGTCGGCCACACGCGCCGCGGGACGCGGATCGTCGTCCAGGTGGCCAACATGGGCCGGGCGCTGCCGACCCTGGCCGTGATCGCCCTGGTCCTGCCGATCACCGCGGCCATCGATCCGGAGAACGGGTTCAAGATCTACCCGGCGGTCATCGCGATGGTCGTCCTGGCGATCCCGCCGGTCCTGCTCAACGCCCAGACGGGCGTGACCGAGGTCGATCCCGACCTCGTCGAAGCCGGCAAGGGCATGGGGATGCGCGGCCAGCAGCTGGTGCGGCGCGTCGAGGTGCCCGTCGCCCTGCCGGTCATCCTCGGCGGCGTCCGGTCGGCGGCGGTCCAGGTCGTCGCCACGCTGACGCTGGCGGCGATCTTCGGCGGCCCGGGCCTGGGCCGCTATCTCGTCGAGGGCATCGCGCAGGTCGACGATGGCATGCTCTTCGGCGGGGTGGTGCTCGTGGCCGCCCTCTCGCTCGCGACCGAGTTCACGTTCGCGATGCTGGGTCGCCTGGCCGTCTCCCCCGGCCTGCGTCGGCCCGCCACCGAAACCCTCACGCTCGCTGTCGATCCTGACACCGGGTTGTCACGTACATCGTGATAAGGTCGCCGGGTTTTCGCGTCTTCCGCGCGACGGTATAGGAGGAACCCATGCGGTTGTCCCGCGTGCTTGCCCTCGGGGCGTCGATGCTGGTGCTGTTCGGCGCCTGCTCGACGGGTGGGGGCAAGCCAACCATCAAGATCGGCTCCGACGGCTTCGACGAAGCCAGGGTCGTGGCCGAGGTCTATGCCCAGGTCCTCGAGGCCAACGGCTACACGGTCGACCGGGCCGGGATCGGGCTCGGCACGCGCAAGGTCACGGCCGCCGCCATCGAGAGCGGCCAGATCGATCTCAAGCCCGAGTACCTCGGCGGCGGGTTGGGCTACTACGCGCCCGGCACCACGACCGACGGACTCGGCGACCAACGCGAAGCTGCTCGCCGAGGCCCTCACGCCCAAGGGCATCTCGGTGCTCGCGTACACGCCCGGGCAGGACACCAACGCGTTCGTCGTCCGCAAGGAGACCGCCGACCAGTTCGGCCTCGCCAAGCTGAGCGACGTCACCGCCCACCAGGACGATCTCAAGTGGGCGCTTGCGACCGACTGCCCGACCAACCCGGTCTGCGCGGCCGCGCTCAAGACCGCCTATGGCCTCGAGCCCAAGAACGTCACGCTCCTGGACGCGTGCAGCGGCCCGATGGCCGATGCGCTCCTCCAGAAGACCGTCGACCTCGCGGAGCTGTGCTCGACCAGCCCCGAGATCATCGTCAACGGGTGGGTCCGGCTCGAGGACGACAAGGCGACGCAGCCGGCCGAGAACATCGCGCCGATCGTGCGCGACGACTTCCTGGCCAAGACCGACAAGGCCGCCTTCTCGAAGCTCCTCGACGACGTGTCCGCCAAGATCGACACGCCGACGCTCGCCGACCTGTACAAGCAGGTCCCGGTCGACAAGAAGGACCTCGCGGTGGTGGCCAAGGCCTGGCTGCAGGCCCAGGGCATCGTCAAGTAACCCATCCGGTCGGACCCCCGGTCCGACCGTCGCCAGACCGCTCGGACCCTCGGCTCAGGCCGGGGGTCCGTCGATTCCGGGCGCCTCGACGGGGCCGCTTGCCTCCGCTTTGGCAGCGACGTCCGGTGCCCCGGCACCTCCAGCGGCCCCCGCGGCCGACCGCCGGCCACGGCCCGCGATGATCGCCACCACCCCGCCGACCGAGGTGACCACCAGGATCGTCACGTGGACCAGCAGGGCCATCGCGACCGCCTCGTTCTGGTCGAACCCGAACGTCGTCGCGATCGCCGCCGCGGTCAGCTCGAAGGTCCCGACGAAGCCCGGCCCCGACGGCACGATCGTCGCGAGCGCCACGCCCGTGGCGATCAGGGCGCCTTGCGCCAGGCTCAGCTCGATGCCGACCGCCTGGCCGCCGGCGAGGAACGTCGTGATCGAGGCACCCCAGGCGACCGCGCTCAGGGCGATGGCGGCGGCGAGGGTCCGCGGCCGGCCCGCGACGCGCAGCCCGTCACGCAGGCGGCGCCCGAGCTCGACGATCCGCGGCCAGCGCTCGAGGAACGCGGCGACGCGATCGGCTCCCGGCAGGCGATGCGCCGCCATCCCGAGCCCGAGGGCGACCACGAGCAGTGTCACGAACGCCAGCCCGAGCAGCACCGCGCTGGTGATGACGCCCCGGACGCTCAGGACCAGCACGCTCAGCGCGGCGATGGTCACGACCATCACGGTGTCAACGATCCGCTCCACCACCACGGTCCCGAGGACCGTCGTCCGGCTGATCCCCTCGCCCTCGCCCAGCGCGTGGCTCCGGACGAGCTCGCCGAGCCGGGCCGGCAGGATGTTGTTGGCGAGGTAGCCGAGGTACGTGTAGCCGAGGACACGCCGGTACGGCACCGCCGCGATCGGGGCGAGCAGCGTCTGCCACCGCGCGCCGCGGGCGCCGATGTCGACGAGGGTCGTCGCGAGCATCACGACGATCCACGCCGGTGAGGCCCTGCGCAGGACGTCAACGACCTTCGGGACGTCGACGGACCCGATGAGGATCCAGATCGCGACGAGGCTGACCCCGATCCCGATGCCGCCGCGCAGGAGCGAGCTCGTGCTGATCCGCACCCCTTGCGGCGCCCCGTCAGTCCGCGCGGTCGTCGCGAGCGACGAGCTTGGGCGAGCGCCGCACCCGGAGCCGGTGGAGCAGGTAGCGGGCCACGACTCGGAGGGTCGAGAGCCCGTAGACGACGCTGCGCTTGAAGCCGACCGAGGACGCCTCCTCGAAGTAGCGCGTCGGCACGGCGATCTCGCCGATCCGCCGGCGCATCCCCGCGGCCACGACCTGTGCGACCAGCTCCTGGTCGAACACGAAGTCATCGCTGTTGCGCTGGTAGGGGATCGTCTCGAGCAGATGCCGGCTGTACGCGCGCAGGCCCGTGTGGTACTCGGACAGGTGGAGCCCGAAGGCCACGTTCTCGACGCCGGTGAGGAACCGGTTCGAGACGTACTTCCAGCGCGGCATCCCGCCGGCCAGCGGGTCGCCGAGGAAGCGGCTCCCGAGCATCAGGTCGCGCTCGCCCGCGGCGATCGGCGCGATGAGGGCGGGGATCCGTGTCGCGTCGTACTGGTAGTCCGGATGGAGCATCACGACGATGTCGGCGTCGGCCGCGAGGGCCGCGTCGTAGCAGGTCTTCTGGTTGCCGCCGTAGCCGCGGTTCTGGCTGTGGATGATGACGTCGAGCCCGAGCTGCTTCGCGATCTCGACGGTCTCGTCGCGGGAGACGTCGTCCACGAGGATGATCCGCTCGACGAGGTCGTGCGGGATGTCCGCGTAGGTCCGCTCCAGCGTCCGCGCGGCGTTGTACGCCGGCATGACGATCACCAGGCGCGGAAGGGCGGCCGGCGGCGTGGGCGGGCTCGGCGGCGTGGTCGGGCTGGGCGGGGAGTCCACGGCGCGAAGGGTACCGCAGCGCCGCGACGCCCCGGGACCACTCGATGGTCCGGGCCACATCGCCACCGGAACGCCACCGCCGATGTGGCACGATATCGGCCTCCCCCCAGCTCGAGGAAGCCCGCCCCATGTTCGAACGACTCTTCGGGTCCGGCGAGAAGGATCCCGCCATCGCGTCGCGGATCCCGCCCGGCCAGTACAAGACCGACAAGTTCCCGGTCCTCCACTACGGGTCCGTGCCGCGGACCGACCTGGCGACGTGGGACTTCAAGGTCTGGGGCGAGGTCGACTCGCCGTTCACGCTGAGCTGGGAGCAGTTCAAGGCCCTCCCGCGCAAGACGGTCCAGACCGACATCCACTGCGTGACCCGCTGGACCAAGCTCGACACGACCTGGGAGGGCGTCCCGATCCAGACGATCCTCGAGATGGCCGGGGTCCGCCCGTCGGCGACGCACGTCGTCTCGCACGCCGAGCAGGGCTATACCGCGAACGTCCCGCTCTCGATCCTCGATGACGACGACGTCCTGCTGGCCGACACGTTCGGCGGCGAGCCGCTCGAGCTCGAGCACGGCTATCCGCTCCGCATGCTGATCCCGAAGCGCTACTTCTGGAAGAGCAGCAAATGGGTCCGCGGCCTCGAGTTCCTCGACCACGACCAGCTCGGCTTCTGGGAGCGCTACGGCTACAACAACGACGCCGATCCCTGGAAGGAAGAGCGCTTCAGCGAGTAAGGCGGCACCTCTCGCGCCAGCGCCAGCGCCAGCGCCGGCTCCGGGCGGCGGCTCCGAGCTCCGGCGCCAGCCGCAAACTGCCGGACGCCACCGCGAACCTGCCGGACGCCACCGCGAACCTGCCGGACGCCACCGCGGGTGGCATTAGCTCGAGCCTGCGCCAGCGAACGTGCCAGCCGCCACCCCGGGTGGCGCTAACGGCGTTTTGACAGGACTTCCGGCCTCCACACCAGTCGTCTACGCGTCACGCGCCGCCGAACGCCCGCCCCGGTGGCGTACGGCAGGGTTTCGGCGCGGTCGTCGCTTCGGACGCCCGATCCGACTCGGTTTCGTGTGCCCGCGACGCTCAGCTGCGGCGGACGCCACCCAGCACGCGGACGTCCGGCGTGAAGAGGCGGAGCCGCTCCCCGAGCAACAGGATCTCGCGGTCCAGGATCCGGATCAGTCCCTCGAGGCGAGTGACCGTGGTCGCCGCCTCGAGCAGCGCCTGGCGCCGCGGTAGCTCGATCGAGACGATCCCCGAGAGCAGGTACGAGAGCACGGTCGGGTCGTCTGGGATCGTGAGGTCGGCTGTCGGCGCCTCGTCATCGTCGTCATCGTCATCGTCATCACCCGGGCCGATCGCCACCGGCTCCGCCACGGCCGCGGCCATCGCCGCGCCGATCGCTTCGTCGGTGACCGCGTCCTCATCCGCGTCGTCCACGTCGTCCACGTCGTCGTCGGCCACGGCCGTCTCGACCTCGACCTGGATGTCCAGCACGTCCGCCGTCTCGCCGTCGCGCGCCCGCATCAGCTCGAGGTAGCGCACGAACCGGCCGATCGCGGTCGCGGCCAGCCGTTCCGCGCGCGGCTCGTCCCCGACCTCGTCGTCGAGCGGGGTCACGTCGGCCACGAGGTATGCGGCACTCCCCGTGTCGACCGATTCGATCGTGAACCGGCCGGTCCCGGCCGCGAGCAGGTCGTAGCGCCCATCCGGGTATCGGCCGGCCCGGCGGATCTCGGCGAACGCGCCCACGCCGGCCAGGGTCGAGACGCTCCGCGCCCCGACCTCCTTGCCATCGCGGATGAGGACGACGCCGAAGGGCTCGCCGGTGTCGAGGCAGCGCCTCGTCATCTCGCGGTACCGCTCCTCGAAGATATGCAGCGGCACCACGATCCCGGGGCAGAGCACGGTGTGGAGCGGGAAGAGGGGGATCTTCATCGGACCGGGATCCTCATCGGACCGGGACCTGCGCAGGAGCGGCCATGACGCTGTCGCCGCCGTACCGAGTCTAGTCCGATGGCCGGGTCCTAGCCGACCTCGGGCTCCAGCCGCGGTGGCCTGACGGCGGGACGGCGGACGGTCCGGTGATCGGTGGACCGCATCGTGTCAGCGGCGCGGCCGTGCGGGTTGCCGTCGAAGACGTGGTGGCGGCCCTTGCCCAGGGCCTTCGCCTGGTACATGGCCACGTCGGCGTCGCTCAACAGGTCGTCGACGCTCTGCATGGACGCCGAGTCCACGGCGACGCCGATGCTGGCGTTGACGTGGACTTGCGTGGCGCCGATCGTGAGCGGGGCCGAGATCCCTGCCAGGAGGCGCTCGGCGACGACCGTGGCGTAGGCGACGTCGGGGATGCCGAACAGCAGCACGCCGAACTCGTCGCCCCCAAGGCGCGCGGCGAGGTCCGTGGTCCGCAAGCCATCCCGGATCCGCGCGGCCACGGCGACGAGGAGCTCGTCGCCGGCCGCATGGCCGAGGCTGTCGTTGACGGTCTTGAAGTCATCGAGGTCCACGAAGAGGGCGGCCAGCGATCCGACGCGCTCCCGACGGCCGATGCCGGCTTCGGCCTGGTCCACGAAGCGTCGCCGGTTGGCGAGGCCGGTCAGCGGGTCATGGAACGCCTGATAGCTCAGCTGGGTCTCGAGGGCCTGCCGCTTGGCCACGTCGCGGTTCAGGACCCGACCAGCCCGTACAGGCGTGCCAGGACGAGCAGGGAGAGGAGCGCGGTCCCGCCCGCGATCACCGCCAGGCCGCCGTCGGCATCGGGGCCGATGGTGACCAGGATCGGCCCGGTCACCATCGCGGCCGCCAGGCAGATGAGCCGCATCGGCCCGAGCCACGTCACCGACACCGGCGACGGATCCGTCAGCCGCCGCATCGAGGGGTGGGCGACCGCGGTCCCGAACAGCACGTAGGCGATCAGATAGAGGCTGTCGAGCGGGCCGCCGGCGACGTAGGACTCGTCGAGGTTCTGGAACGCGTAGATCTGGTCCGCGACGAGCAGCGCCACGAGGCTGAGGCCGAGCATCCGGAAGGCCGGCGTGCGCGCACCGGGCGTCGTGAGCAGCCCCATCGCGACGCCGATGAGGATGAGGTCGGCGATCGGATAGGCCAGGCTGATCGCCATCGAGAGCGCATCAAGCTCGGTGTCGATGGTCAGCGGCCGGATGAAGAAGGTCCAGGACAGGATGGCGACGCCGGTGGTGAGGATCGCGGCGTCGAGGAGGCCGCCCCGGTCCCCGTCGCCCAGGCGACGGCGGATGAGCAGCAGCAGTCCGACCGCGATGAATGGGTAGCCGGCGAGGTAGAGGATGTCGGCCGTGGACGGGAACGGCGACTCGCCGATCGTCTCGTACCAGTTCCACACGATGTCGCCGGCCACGAAGAGCGCCTGTCCGGTGGCCATGAGCCACCACGGGAGCCGGCGCTCGGGCCGGAACCATGCGATCGCGATGAAGGCGACCAGCACGGCCGAGCCGCCGATGATGTCGTAGAACCAGCTCTGCTGGAGGCTGCCGCTCTCGAAGGCCAGTTGGTGGATGGCGACCGCCAGCGCCCCGAGCGCGAAATATGCCGCCCAAAGAGGGGTGCGGGGCGTGGAGCGTCGTTCGGTGGCCAAGTCCGTACCACCGCTAGCGTCGGGGAGCGGGCCGGCCCGCCCCATGGGTCGACAGTACCGGCGCCGCGGCGCGATGGTCCGACGATCGCGCCACGCACGAACGAACCCGCCACGCACGAACGAACCCGCCGGTCGCCCGGCGGGTCCATCGCATCAGTCGAGGGTCAGCGGCGCCCCTCGGCGCCGCGCAAGGCGGTGGTCAGTGGGCGCAGGACCGGGCGGTCCCGGCATCGTCCGCTGTCCGGAAGCTGGAGCCGCAGCCGCAGGCCGCGACCGCGTTCGGGTTGTTGACCGTGAAGCCGGCACCCATGAGCGTGTCGACGTAATCGATCTCCGCGCCCTGTCAGGAGCTTCACGCTGCCGTCGTCGACGTAGACCTTGATCCCGTTCGAGTCGAGGATGCGGTCTTCGGGGGTCGGCGCGTCCTCGAGCATCATCCCGTAGCGGAAGCCGGAGCAGCCGCCGGAATAGACGTAGACCCGCAGGCCGATCGCCGGATTCGTCTCGGCGGCCGTCAGCTCCTGGAGCTTCGAGACCGCGGCATCGGTGAGCGACACGACCGTCGTCTGAGGGTCGATCGTCGTCTGCTGGTCGATCATGCGGGCAGGTCCTCGATGATGTCGCCGTCGGGTCTGCCGGCGTGCCCGGCTCTCTTGGCGTCCGGCCCATCGTACGCACGTCAACCGGTTTCGACAAGCACCCGCGCCGAAACTCCCCGATAGACTGGCGCGCATGCCCCGGACGCTGCTGGCCGCGCTGCTGCTCGTCGTCCTCCTGCCGGTCCTCGTCATCACGAACGCGTCGACCTGGGCGCTGCGCGCGGTCCTCGACGATCAGGCCTTCACGACGACCGTGACCCGGACGCTCGACAGCCCGGCCCTCGAACGTGCGGTCGCAGCGGCCGTCGCGGACGCGATCGTCGATCGGCTGGCGCTGGCGCCGGCAGCAGTGGAGCAACTCGGGACGCAAGTCCTCGGGATAGCGGCGCCGGTCGATGCGGCGGCGGTCCGGGCGGCGCTGGCGACACGCGTGCGGGTCGCGTTCGCGAACCCGCAGGTCCGGGCGGCACGGGACGAGGTGATCGTCTCGATCCATCGCGTCATCCTCCGGCCCGGGGAGCGAGGGGATGGCAGCGTCACGATCCGTGGGTCGGACATCATCCTCGACCCGACGGTGCTCGTCGCCCGCATCGCGGAGGCCACCGACGGGCGGATCGCCGTTCTCGTTGCGGCCACCGGCGGTCGGCTGACGTCGCCGTTCGTCGTGGCATCGGTGCCGGCACTGCCCGCGTTCCAGCAGACGCTTGACACGCTCCAGGCCCTGCAGCTCGTCCTGCCGATCGCCGCGGTCGCGGTCGCGCTGCTGATCCTGCTCCTCGCCCATCGACGGCTGCGGGCGCTGCGGATCCTCGGGATCGCCCTCGCCTTCGCCGGGCTCCTCACGATCCTGCTGATCTGGCTGGCTGGCCGGTACGTAGCGGCGATCCCCAACGACGAGACCGGGCGTCTGGCCGCGAGCGAGGTGTACGACGCGTTCCTGGGCTTGCTGGTCGTCCAGTCCGCGCTGCTGGCGACCGTGGGGCTGCTGGTCGCGCTGGTCGCTTGGCTGATCGGCCGACGCCGGCAGCGCGCCGGGGCCGGCGCTCGGGCGCTTGAGGCGCCCGGATGGTGACGCCGCGGCGGTGACGCCGCCCGGAGCTTGGCCGTCGCCGCGCCGACGTCGCCGCGCCGAACCGTCGCCGCGCCGAACCTGCCTGTATTGCCACGCCCGGGCGGCGTCCTTCCGGGCGTATGCATGTCGGCTGCATATTCATTTGCGTGTGCGGCCGCGCAGAGCGCCATCGGCATATGCATCCGTCGGCATATGCATCCGAGTGCATATCGGATCGGGAAGCCTTCCGCCGGAGACGTGCATATGGGACCCCGAGATCGCGCATGGTGACCGCCCGGGTCCGGGGGCCGGAGTGCCCGCTGCGGGCCGCCGGGCGGCCCTACCCCTCGATGCGCTCGACGACCGTCGCGATCCCCTGCCCCACCCCGATGCACATCGTGGCCAGACCGTAGCGACCGCCGGTCCGCGCCAGCTCGTGGACCAGCATCGTCACCAGGCGACCGCCGCTCATCCCGAGCGGATGGCCCAGCGCGATCGCGCCGCCGTTGACGTTGACCTTCGCCGGATCGAGCCCCAGCTCGTCGATGCAGACCAGCGACTGCGATGCAAACGCCTCGTTGAGCTCGATCAGGTCGAGGTCGCCGACCTCGAGCCCGGCCCGGGCGAGCGCCTTGCGCGTCGCCGGCACCGGCCCGACCCCCATGACCGCCGGATCGACGCCCGCCACGGCCGTGGACAGCACCCGGGCCATCGGCCGGAGGCCCAGCGCCCGTGCCCGTTCGGCCTCCACGACCAGCACCGCGGACGCCCCGTCGTTGATGCCGGAGCTGTTCCCCGCCGTGACCGACCCGCCCTCGGGGCGGAAGGCCGGCCTGAGCTTCGCGAGCGCTTCGAGACTGCTGTCTGCGCGCGGATGCTCGTCGCGCGAGACGACCACCGGATCCCCTCGCCGCTGCGGGACCGTCGATCGGCACGATCTGGTCGTCGAAGCGGCCGGCCTCGATGGCCGCGACGGCGCGCTGCTGGCTCTCGAGCGCGAACGCATCCTGTCGCTCGCGGCTGACGCCCCAGCGCTCGGCGACGTTCTCCGCCGTCTCGCCCATCGAGTACGGGTAGTGGCGCTCGGCCAGCCGGGGATTGACGAACCGCCAGCCGAGCGTGGTGTCGGCCAGCTCGCGCGCCCCGCGGTCGTAGGCGCCCTCGGCCTTGAGCTGCACGTACGGCGCGCGGGTCATCGACTCGACGCCGCCGCCGATGAACACCTCGCCGTCGCCGACCGCGATCGCGTGCGCCGCCGTGTTGATGGCCTGGAGCCCCGAGCCGCACAGCCGATTGACGGTCAGCCCGCCGACCTCGACCGGGAAATCGGCGAGCAGCAACGCCATCCGGGCGACATCGCGGTTGTCCTCGCCGGCCTGGTTCGCGCAGCCCAGGATCACGTCCTCGACGAGCGCAGGGTCGACCCCGGCGCGGTCCACGACGGCGCGCAGGACGGTCGCGGCCAGGTCGTCCGGGCGGACGCTGGCGAGCGCGCCGCCGTAGCGTCCGATCGGCGTCCGGACGGCTTCGACGATCCACGCCTCGCGGACGGATCGGTTCGTGTCCCTCATCCGCCGATGGTAGCGCGCGTCGACCCGCGAGCCCGTTCGAACGGACCGACGGGATGGCCCGCCCCGAGCCGCAGCGCCAGGTCGACGTCCGGTTCGGTGGCGACACCCTCGGCGACCGCTCGTCGCGCCTCCGCTTCGATCGCGGCGAGGATGCGCATGGCGATCGCGTCCGCAGCCCAGGCGGTCGTTCCCGCCCGCGAACGCCGGGTCGACGAGCCCGCGGATCCCGTCCGCGTATCCATAGAAGCCGGCACCGGTCGAGCGCCCGAGACGACCCTCGCGCCACGAGTCGCTCCTGGATCGGTGACGGCCGCAGCTCGGTCCGGGCGACCGAGGCCATCCCAGATGCTCCGGGCCGCCGCGAAGGACACGTCGATGCCGGTCAGGTCCATCAGCTCGAACGGCCCCATCGGGAACGCCGGCGCTGCGCAGCGCGCCATCGATCGCCTCGACCGACGCGTCCGCGGTCTCGAGCATCCGCAGCGCCTCGATCGTGAACGGCCGGTTGACGCGGTTGACGATGAACCCTGGCGTGTCCGCGGCACGGACCGGGGTCTTGCCCCAGGCCGTCATGCGGGCCATCGCCCGGGCCACGACCGCGTCGTCCGTCGTCGGCGTCGCGACGACCTCGACCAGCGCCATCAGCGGGGCCGGGTTGAAGAAGTGCAGCCCGATGAGGCGCTCCGGGTGCGCCGTCGCGGCGGCGATGGCGGCGACGGACAGGGCGCTGGTGTTGGTCGCCACGATGGCGTCGGGCGCCTGCATCGCGTCGAGCTCGGCGGCGATCGCGCGCTTGACCTCGAGGTCCTCGATCGCCGCTTCGATGACCAGGTCCGCGCTTGCGAGGTCGCCGAGCGAGGTCGTGCGCCGGAGCCGTCCCAGGCGACCGTCGATCCAGTCGTCGATCGAGTCGGCATCGAGCTCGAGCCGCGCCGCGCGGCGGCCGAGCCCGGCCCGGATCGCCGCGGCTCCCCGCTCGAGCGCGGCCGCGTCCGCGTCCTCGAGGAGCACGAGATCGCCGGATTCGAGCGCGACCTGCGCGATCCCGGAGCCCATCCGCCCGGCCCCGACGATGCCGACCGTGGCCGACGACGTGGCGCCCACGGTCAGATCGGCTTGATCGCTTCGAACGGCTGGCGGCAGGCCCGGCAGAAGAACAGCGAGCGGCACTGCGTCGGCCCGAACGCGCTGTCCATCACGACCCGGCCGTCCCCGCAGTGCGGGCAGCGCACGTCGGCCGGCGCGGTCGGCGGAGCGATGCCGGCCCGCGCCAGGGCCGCGAGCCCGTCGGGCGTGATCCGCTCGCTGGTCCACGGCTCGGCGAAGCTGGCGACCACCTCGACCGCCCGGCCCTCGACGGCCATCGGCGCGAGGCGCTCGATGACAGCGGCTCGGATCAGCTCGATGGCGGGGCAGCCGATGAAGGTCGGCAGCAGCTCGACCCGGATCGCCGACGCGGCGACCTCGACCCGGCCGACCATGCCGAGGTCCACGATCGAGACCATCGGCAGCTCCGGGTCGACGACCTCCGCGAGCGTGGCGAGGACGGTCGCGCGGTCGGGCTGGGCCGCGAGATCGGGCTGGGACGCCGGTCCCGGCGCAAGACCGGCGCGTGCCCGCGCGACCGCCAGGTGGATCCCGCCCTCGCTCACCAGGTCGCCCCCGGGTCCGAGGCGCGAACCATCGTGAACTCGCTCCAGAGCCACTCGAACGCCGCGCCGTGGCCCTCGCGGCCGTCGGCCGGTGCCGGCTCGACGGGGAGTGGCGCCAGACCGAGACCGCGCAGCGTGGGAGTGATCGCCTCGCGCCAGACCGTCTCGAGCTCGCGCATGGGGAGGGCGAGGACCCCCGCCTCGACCAGTGCCGGCTCCCCGGGGAGTGGCGTGAAGACCGTGGCAGCATCCGGTGCGAGCGTCTCGAACGCCGCCATGAGGCGGACCCGCGCCTCCCCGTCGTCCGAGGCGAGCCGGTCCAGCCAGGTGTCGATGTGCATCCGGTGATAGCGCTCCTCGCGGATCATCTTGCCGACGAGGTCGACCAGCGGCGTCCAGGACCCGCCGGCGAGCGCCGCGAGCCGGACGGCATCGGCGGTCTCGTAGAGGTAGCGGCGGGCGATCGTCATCGCCCAGTCGCCGCGGCCGTGGTCCAGCAGCCGGGCGTGGCGGTAGGCGTCGGGCTCGCGGTCGTAGGCGAGCGCGTCGGGGTCGCTGCCGGTCAGCCCGGCGAGCAGCCCGTACAGGGCGGCGGCATGACCGAGCTCGTCCTGCGACAGTGAGCTCATCGCGATGTCCTCCTCGAGGATCGGCGCGATGCCGGTCCACTCGGAATCGCTGTAGCCGATGACGAACTCGTCGTCGGCCATCGAGCGCAGCAGCGACTCGAGGCCCAGGTCGACCCCCGTGCCGGGTTGCGCCGCGATGCTCACTTGGAGCGCGCCTTCGGCTTGGCCTGTCCCGCGGCCTCGCGCGCGGCGGCGAGCTTGTCGCGCATCACGTATCCGCCCGGCTTCTTGAAGGAGCGGTCGAGCGGGGGCTGGAGCAGGTCGGGGTCCGCGAGATCGACGATGTCGGCCCGGCGGACGACCCAGAGCCGGACGCTCTCCTGGCGGCGGCCGAACAGCTCGCGGGCGTAATGGGTCGCGAGGACGGCGTCGGGGGCCATCACGCTGCCGCCGTGGCGCATCGCGTCGCCTTCCTTCTCGCGGCGGAAGACCTCCCAGGGCTCGAGGGTGGAGTCCCCCCGCGGCTGCTTGCGCGTCATGCCGCCCGCGGCGCCGCCAGGATCGCGTCGCGGACCCAGCGCGTCTCGGCCCGGGCGAGGCGGCGGAACTCGAGCCGCGCCTCCGACATCGGTCCGTGGTTGGTCACGACGGTCCGCAGCTCCGCCCAGTCGGGCTCGCCATAGACCCAGCTGCCGGTCGCGTCGTCGAACCGCAGGTCCGGATCGGGGATCGACCAGCCCGAGCTCGCGGATGCGCGGCACGTAGATGGTCAGGAACTCCTGGCGCAGCTCCTCTGACGTCTTGGCTTTGATCCGCCAATGGAGGTCGCGGTCGGTCTCGCGCGGCGAGCGCGGACCGTGCATCTGCATCAGCGGCCCCCACCAGCGGTCGAGCGCGTCCTGGATCGCGGCGCGCTGGGCGGCCGTCCCGGTGACCATCGTCACCACCACGTCGCGCCCATGCATGATGTGGACCGATTCCTCCCAACAGATCTTGCGCATCGTGCGGGCGTACGGCGCGTACGACGAGTCGCGCAGCGCTTGCTGGGCGACGATCGCGGCGGCGTCCACGAGCCAGGCGATCATCCCGACATCGGCCCAGCCGGTCGTCGGGTAGTGGAAGACGTTGTGGAACTTGGTCTTGCCCGCCAGCAGGTCGTCGAACATCGCCTCCCGCGGCTTGCCGAGGTCTTCCGCGATCCGGTACAGGAGCTGGGCGTGGCCCACTTCGTCCTGCACCTTCGCCGTGAGGGCCAGCTTCCGGCGCAGGGTCGGCGCGCGCATGAGCCACTCGCGCTCGGGGAGGACGCCCATCAGCTCCGAGTTCGCGTGCATCTCGACGAAGCGCAGCACGGCGGTCCGGTACTCGTCGGGCATCCAGTCGGTGGCCTCGACCGAGCCGCCGTCCGCGACATGCGCCTCGAACAGCGCGAACCGCTCGTCATGCGGCAGTTCGGCGTTGGACGCCGGGCTGCTCCGCTCGCGTGGCGACAGGATGGGATCGAGGGCCAGGGGGTCGGTCATCCGGCCGCTCCCTCGGGCCGGGATCGGGCCGGCGCGCCGACCGCACCCAGCGCCAGCCCTGCGTACGTGTCGGCGATCTCGGCCGGGCGCAGCCGGCCGCCCGGCTGATACCAGGCCACCAGGCCGTTGAGAGCGGTCAGGATGAAGGCCGCGGCCACGATGGCATCGACGGCCGCGAAGTCGGCTGTCGCGACGCCCCGCTCGACCACGGAGCGGAACCGCGCCTCGTACGCGTCGCGCCGCCGCGAGATGCTGGTCCGCTTGCCGCTCGCCAGCGACCGCCATTCGTGGACGAAGACGCTCGCGCGCTCGACGTCTTCGGTGACCACGTCGATATGGGCGCGCACCAGCGCGTCGAGGCGGCCCGCGGCGTCGTCGGCGTCGATGCCCTCCGTCGCGGCGTCGGCGGCGGCTTCGAAGCGGGTCGCCGTCCGCTCGACGATCGACCACAGCACCTCTTCCTTCGAGGTGACGTGCGCATAGAGACTGGCACCCTGGATGTCCAGGGCACGGGCGATGTCGCGAACGCTGGTCCCCGAGTAGCCGCGCTCCCGGAACAGAGTGCTCGCGGCGGCCTCGATCTCGCGTCGACGGGTGGTTTCGACCACGGCCGGCGACCTCCTAACTAACGCTTGTTAGGCCGCAGCCTACGGCATCGGCCGAACCGGGACAAGGGTGAGGATCGGCGCGGGGCTGGGTGGGGTGGTGCCCACTGCGGTCGTCGGCCGGCGTTCGCGGTCGTTGCGGTCCTCGGCCGGCGTTCACGGTCATTCGGTCGTCGACCCTGTTCGCGGTCGGTGAACGAAAGCAGGCTGAACAAGCCGGATCGGGAGCCGGGGCGATGCTTGGAGCGGTTCCGTTCGCCTGCAGCGAACAGAAGGCTCCATTTGCGGTCGTAGATGGATCCCTCGCGGCGGTTCACCGGCTCGTTGTTCACCCTGGGCGGAACGAGGCGTCCGAGGCACTCCCCGTGGGTGAGCCCGCGACGGTCCGAGGCGCCCGGCGGGAACTCCCTGGCGAACCGCGGCGGGCTACTCCCCGGTGAACCGAGGCGGCCGCTTCTCGAGGAACGCGGCCATCCCCTCGGCGTGGTCCGCGCTCGCACCGGCCACTCCCTGGCGGTAGGCCTCCTCCTCGAGCGCCCGGTCAAGATCGATCTCCCAGGCACGGTCCAGGGCGTGCTTCGTGGAGGCGAGGGCGCCCGGCGCCAGGCCCGCGAGCCGGACCGCGATCGTGCGGGCCGCCTCGACGACCTCGTCCGCGGGCACGACCGCCGCGACCAGCCCGAACCGCTCGGCGTCGGCCGCCGAGAACGGGTCCGTGGTCAGGGCCAGCTCGGCGGCCTTGGCGCCGCCGACCAGTCGCGGCAGCAGCCAGGTCGCGCCGCTGTCGGGCACCAGCCCGATCCGCCCGAACGCCAGCAGGAAGCTCGCCTCGGTCGCAGCGACCCGGATGTCGCAGGCGAACGCGAGCGACGCGCCGGCTCCGGCGGCCACGCCGTTGATCGCCCCGACGATCGGCTGGTCGAGCGCGCGCATCGCGCGGATGATCGGGTTGTAGCGCTCGCGCAGCTCGACCGCGAGCGGCGCCGCGTCCGGCTCCTGCCGCTCCCTGAGGTCCTGGCCAGCGCAAAAGGCCCGGCCGGCACCGGTCAGCACGACCGCGCGGATCGAGCGGTCGCGCGCGATCGACCGGAAGGCCGCCAGCAGCTCCCGCTTGAGTCCGACGGTCAGCGCATTGAGCGCGGCGGGACGGTCGAGGGTGACGAGCGCGACGGCATCGGCGACCTCGACGCGCAGCGTCTCGAAGGCCGGCATCCCCCCGCCCTGGGCCGCCATCAGGCGGCGGCGCCCCCGTCGAACTCGACGAGGCGGCCATCGACCAGTTCGAAGACGCGGCGGTCGATGGGCTCGTCGGCGCCACCGGAGTGCTCGACCGTGAAGTCGGCGAAGAGCCCGACGAACTCCGGGTCGTCCGGGCGGAGCGAGGCCGCGGTCAGCAGGTGCCGCTCGGGAAGGCCGATGAGGATCCGGCCCTGCGGTGCCAGCTCGGCGGTCAGGTGCGCGACCACCTCGGGGAGCAGGATCCGGGCCGCGTCCCAGCCATCGCCGGTGTCCGAGCTGAGCAGCCGCCGGTCGCCCGAGATCTCGTCGGTCCACGGGGCGCTGGCGGACCATCGCGCGAGGTTGGCCATCGCGGCTTCCTGGATCGCCGCCGGCTCGACTCCCCACGACAGCAGGTGGTCGCCGTTGACGACGACGTCGAAGGCGCCCGCGTCGAGGGTGTACACGACGGGCAGGCCCGCCGGACCGACATCGAGGAGCGGCTGCGCGTGGCTGATGGCACCCTGGGTCGAGAGGCGGTCGCGATCGAGCGACTCGATGTCGAGGCCCAGCGTGCCGACCGGGCGGAAGGCCGGATAGATGAGCTCCTTCGCCCGCTCCCAGTCGTGCTCGGGCGAGTCCATCGGCGATTCTGTCGCCTCGGGCGCCGGCACGTGGCCGCTCACCGGGGAGGTGTCGTCGAGCGGCGCGAGGTAGTCGGGCGCGCTATCGCGGTAGGCGGGCGCCGGTTCGTCGCCGAACTCCCGCCCCAGATCGCTGCCAACATCGCTCCCGTTGGGCAAGTCGCGCTCCATCGTTCCTCCTCGCGTCCCCGCGCTCAGTGTCCAGTCCAGACCGGCGCGCGCTTGCCGGTGAAGGCGTTCATGCCTTCGGATCGATCGTCGGTGTCGAACAGCGCGAAGAACGCCGCTCGCTCCGCGGCGAGTCCGATGCTCAATGGTCGCTCACTGGCGTCGCGGACGGCGGCCTTCGCCGCACGGACTGCCAGCGGCGGCATCGCCGCGATCCGACCTGCCAGCTCGAGGGCCGCGTCGAGGGTGGCCGCGGCCGGCACGACCCGGGTCACCAGCCCGAACCGCTCGGCCTCCGCCGCGGTGATCGACCGCCCGGTGAGGATCAGCTCCATGGCACGTGCCTGGCCGACCGCCCGGGTCAGCCGCTGGGTCCCGCCGGCGCCGGGCATGACCCCGATGCCGATCTCGGGCTGGCCGAAGGTCGCATCGTCGCCGGCCACGATCATGTCGCAGGTCATCGCCAGCTCGAGGCCGCCACCGAGGGCGAACCCTCGAACGGCCGCGATGAGCGGCGTGTGGACCGCGCCGAGCCGGTCCCAGACGTCGAAGCGGTGCCCCGACTCCAGCGAGCTCGAGGTCTGCGCCGCCAGCTCCTTGATGTCCGCGCCCGCCGCGAAGGCCCGGGTCCCGGCGCCCGTCACCACGATCGCGAGACATGCCGGATCCTCGTCGAGCGCGTGCAGCGCATCGGCAAGTGCGTCCAGGAGGTCGAACGAGAGCGCGTTGAGCGCCTCGGGCCGGTCGATCGTCACCAGCGCGACGCGGTCGAGCGCCGTCTGCGGCGCGGCCGACGCCGGAGCCGGCGCGGGGAACGCGACCGCGACAGGGGTCGTGGTGCTGGTCGCGGCCGTGGCCGCGGCGGGGTTCGTCACTCGGCTCCTTCGCTGGGCGTGGTGACAGTATCCACACCCGAGGAAGCGGCCCTGTCCATTTCGGGCACGTCCTCGAGCACGAGCAGCGTGGCCAGCCCGGGCGCGATCTCGCGCAGATTCCGTCCGGCGGCTCGCATGGCATCCGACGCGAGCCCCGCGTCCAGTGCACCGCGGTCATCGAACGACATCGCCGTGACGAGCACGAGGTCGGTCTCCGCGCCGAGACCCTGCACGACCCGCCGCACGCGGGTGCCGCATAACCCGGGCGTGCCCGCGACGAGCGGCAGGTGCTCCGCGGCATAGCGCCGCTCGAACTCGGCGAGCGCCTCCGGGCCGCCCTCGGGACGGCGGTACAGCGCGAGCAGGGTCGTCATGGTGGGGTCTCCTTTCGGTACAGGTCGTCGAGCGCCGACGCCAGGAGCGCCGGTCGCTCGCGTGGGAGCTCGTGGCCGCAGGCCGACGCGACCAGGAGGCGGCCGTGGGGCACCTCGCGTGCCAGCGCCGCTGCCTGGCCCACGGGCGTGAAGGGGTCGCGATCCCCGCAGGCGACGAGGGTCGGCACCGCGATGCCGTGGATGGCGGCGGCGGTCAGCAGGGGATGCTCGGCCACGTCGGCCGCGATCGCGGGCAGCAGTCGGTGCCATGCGCGGCGCCCCTGGCCGTCGTCGTGGCGGGCATCGAGGCGCCGAGCCCAGGCCGGTTCGTCGCGCTCGATCCGCTCTGGATCCAGGGCGTGCCGGGCGACCCGGGCCCGCGGCTCGCGCTCCGGGCTGATGGCGATGACCACGAGCGAGCGGAGCCGCCCGGGGTGGCCGGCAGCCACGTTGAGGGCGGTCGTGGCACCCATCGAGAAGCCGAGCACGTGGAAAGTCGCGAGCTCGAGCGCGTCCGCGAACGCGATGACGTCGGCGACGAGGTCGGTCGTGGTGAACCCGTCGGCGGCGTCCCAGCGGGTCGTTCCGTGACCGCGCGCGTCGGGGCGGTAGAGCCGGAACCGGGCGGCCAGCCCTTCGACCGCCGGGCCGAGGTCGACCGCACCGGTCGACCCCGCTTCGTGGAGCACGACCAGGGGCGGGCCGTCGCCGGCGGCCCCATAGCCCATCCGCAGCCCGTTGGCCTCGATCGTCGGCATCGTCGCCCGATGCTACCGCCCGGGCGGGCGTCCGCGGGCCGGTCGACTGCTACGATCGTCCCGATGAGCGACCAGACCCCACCCGCCGCCGGCACCCGGATCGAGCGCGACTCGATGGGCGAGATGGCGGTCCCCGTGGACGCGCTCTATGGCGCCTCGACCCAGCGCGCGGTGCTGAACTTCCCGATCTCGGGCGAGCACTTCCCGCGCCGCTTCATCCGTGCGCTGGCGCTCATCAAGCTTGCCGCGGCCGAGACCAACGGTGGGCTCGGGCTCCTCGACGCGGAGGTCGCGGACGCGATCGCGGCGGCGGCCCGCGACGTCGCCGACGGCGGCTACGACGACCAGTTCCCCATCGATATCTACCAGACCGGCTCGGGCACCTCGACCAACACCAACATGAACGAGGTCGTGGCGCACCTGGCGGCCACCCGGCTCGGCGACGGACGCAAAGTCCACCCCAACGATGACGTCAACCGCTGCCAGAGCTCGAATGACACGATCCCGACCGCGCTGCAGCTTTCGGCCGCCATGGCCATCGAGGAGGTCCTGCTCCCGGGTCTCGAACGGCTGCACACGGCGCTCGTCGCCAAGGAGCAGGAGCTCTGGCCGGTCGTGAAGACCGGGCGGACGCACCTCCAGGACGCGACTCCGATCCGCCTCGGCCAGGAATTCCGCGGCTACGCCGGGCAGGTCGAGGAGTCGCTCCGCCGCGCCGAGGCAGCGCAGGCGGAGCTGCTCTCGGTGCCGCTCGGCGGGACCGCGGTGGGGACCGGGATCAACGCCCATCCCGAGTACGCGCTGCGCGCGTGCGCGAGGCTCTCGGTGCTGACCGGACTGGACGTCCGCGAGACCTCGAACCATTTCCACGCTCAGTCGACGCTCGACGCGGCGATCGCGGCCCACGGCGCGATCCGGACGATCGCGCTGAGCCTGTGGAAGATCGCCAGCGACGTCAGGCTGATGGGGATGGGCCCGCGCGCGGGGATCGCCGAGGTGGCACTCCCCGAGACCCAGCCCGGGTCGTCGATCATGCCCGGCAAGGTGAACCCGGTCATCGTCGAGTCGCTGACGATGGTGGTCGCGCGGGTCGTCGGCAACGATGCGACCGTGGCGTTCGCCCAGACCGGGTCGTTCCTGGAGCTCAACGTGATGCTGCCGGTGACCGCGGTCTCGCTCCTCGAGTCGGTCTCGCTCCTCGGGGCCGCGGCGGCGAACTTCAGCGAGCGCTGCATCGAGGGCCTGACGGCCACCGCGCGCGGCCCGCAGCTCGTCGAACAGGGACTGATGCTCGCGACCGCGCTGGCACCGGTCATCGGCTACGACGACGCTGCGAAGCTCGCCAAGGAGGCGTTGAAGAGCGGCCGCACGATCCGAGAGCTGGCGCTCGAACGCGGGATGGACGAGGTCGAGGTCGACAGGCTGCTTGACCCCGCGGCGATGACCGAGCCGGGCCTCGGCGGGGGACCGGCGGGAGGCTGAGGGCAGGCGCGGCCGCCGCGGCCGAGGCCCCGCCCCTTGCCGGCGCCGGACCAGCCGCTACGATGCGCGCCATGACGGAGTCGGCCACCCTTTCGACCCTGCGCGGCTGGCGGCCCGAGACGCACGGCACGAAGGGCACGAAGAACGTCGCGAACCCGATCGTCGAGCCGCTGTGGGTCGGTTGGCGCGTGCTCGCCGGGGTCGATCGCGAGGCGGGCGGCGAAGCGGAGGGCGTCGCGGCGGAGATCATCGATGCCGACGGCGATCCCGTCATCGACCGGCCGGGGGTCGTGACGGCACTCGGGATCGCGGCGCGCGCGGGGAGCCTCATCGTCGATGGCTACC
This sequence comes from uncultured Chloroflexia bacterium, assembly GCA_963834915.1. GTDB lineage: Bacteria > Chloroflexota > Limnocylindria > Limnocylindrales > CSP1-4 > SPCO01. The sequence continues at coordinate 52,343 of CAWIDI010000006.1, read as the reverse complement.
TCACCAAGCAGGTGTCGCACGACGGTGTCGGCGTCTATGTCGGGCCTGAGGCCCCGACCTTCTCGGTCAATGCGCGGATGACGCAGTTCTTCGTCGGCGGCCGGATCGCCAAGACGGCCGAGCGGCTCGAGGAGCAGCGTCGCATCGACGCGGCGAACGTCTTCGCGGCCGAGGACGTCGTGAGCCTCGTGATCGTCGACCTGCTGTGGCTCGACGGCCAGTCCCTGCTCGACGTGCCGCTCCTCGAGCGGAAGCGCCTGCTCGAGGGCGTCGTGGCGGAGTCCGAGCTGATTCGGCTGGGGGCGTACGTGCGGCCGCCCATCGACAGCTGGATCGGATCCTGGCGCGCGGTCGGATTCCACGAGATGAGCTTCCGCGGCGCCAACAGCCGGTATCGGCCGGGGGCCGTCGGCGACGACTGGGCGACCGTGACGATCCCTCGGCGGTAGCGGCGCCGGGGGCCACCCGCGCGCGCTGCCGTTTCCCGCGGATGCCCGATCGGCCGGCTCGAGCGACCCCCGAATCGATATTCACCTCTGCTGCATATTCAGTCGCCGCGAGTGTCGCGGGGATGCCGAGCTTCACCCCGACCACTTTGCAGATGCAGCCGATCTTGCATATGCAGCCGACATGCATACTCGGGAGAACGACGGCCGGCAGGAGGATTCGTGCATATCGGCGCCTGACGCCCTGCTGATCGACGCCTGGCGGGCGCTTGGCGCCGTCGGACCCGGCGCCGGCGCCCACGCCCGCGCGGCGCCGCACACAGCCGACCATGATGGTACGGTGGGCTCGTGCCCCAAACCGCCTTGACGCCGGCCATCCGCGACGAGATCGCGCGCATCGGCCGGGCCGACATCATGGTCGGGATCCCAAGCTTCAAGAATGCCGCGACGATCGGCTACGTCGTCCGGGCGGCTCAGGCCGGCCTGGTCCAGTACTTCCCGGACCTCCACCCGGTCGTCGTCAACTCGGACGCCGGCTCCCCGGACGGCACCGGCCGTGTCGTCGTCGAGACGGAGCCGCCCGACTACATCGAGCAGATCCTCCTGGTGCGTCCCAGCCAGCGACTCCAACGGGTCAGCCTGACCTACCCGGAGATCGACGGGGTCGGCGGCAAGGGCGCCGCCCTGCGCACGATCTTCGAGATCGCGGCGGCCCTCGAGGTCCAGGCGCTCGTCGTCGTCGACTCCGATCTGCGCAGCATCGTCCCCGAGTGGATCGAGCTCCTCGCCGGCCCGATCCTCAAGGGCGGCTATGACTTCGTGGCCCCGCTCTACGCGCGGTACAAGTACGACGGCACCATCACCAACACCGTCACGTACCCGCTGACCCGCGCCCTCTACGGCCACCGCATCCGGCAGCCGATCGGCGGCGACTTCGGCGTCTCGGGCGACCTGGTCCGCTACTACCTCGAGCTCGACGACTGGACGCCGGACATCAGCAAGTTCGGCATCGACATCTGGATGACGACCTCGGCCCTGGCCGGCGGGTTCGCGGTCTGCCAGACCCGGCTCGGGGCGAAGATCCATGACCCGAAGGACCCCGGCTCTGACCTCGGCCCGATGTTCCGCCAGGTCGTCGGCACGATCCTGCGGCTCGCGGACCGCTACGCGGACCACTGGCTCCCCATCAGTGGCAGTCACGACGTCCCGGCCTACGGGTTCGAGCGGATCATCGACCCGCCCCCGCTCGAGGTGAACACGCTGCGGCTCCTCGCCGAGTTCGAGGCCGGCTCGCTGACCCTCGCCGACACGTGGCGGAAGATGCTCGCCCCAGCGACCGTGGAGACCGTCCTGACCCTCGCCAAGGAAGCAGGGAAGCTCGCGGACGTCGCCCGGACCAAGCTCGGGGTCGGCGGGGACGTCTCGTCAGCGTCGGCCACCACCCTTGAGATGGCCGATGCGGTCTCCACGTTCCACTTCCCCGACGACCTGTGGGCGCGCGTCGTGTACGACCTGGTCGTGGCGGCGCGGGCGTCGATCGAGGGGCCGGACAAGGGTGCCGCGGTCGAGACGCTGGTCGCCGCACTCGTGCCGATCTACTTCGGGCGGGTCGGCAGCTTCGTCATCGAGAACCGCTCGGTCCCGACCGATGGCGCGGAAGACCGGGTCGAGCGCCAGGCGCGCGAGTTCGAGCTGCTGAAGCCGTACCTGATCGAGCGCTGGGCCGCCGTCGGAGCGACGCTCGCCGCTGACGCCGCCGACGCCGCCGACGCCGGCGCGGCGCACGATGCCGCCGCTCCCGAGCCCGAGGCGAAGCCCTGATGGCCGCCAAACCACCGCTCCCCGGCCGGATCCTCATCCCGGTCGCGAACCCGATGACCGCCGAGGAGCTGATCCGCCTCGGGGCCGCGATGCTCGACCCGAAGCACGGGGCGATCTCGGCGCTCGGCATCGTCGAGGTCCCCGAGGGGATGCCGCTGTCCGAGGGTGCCACCCGCGCCCGCCACGCTCGGCGACTCCTCCAGCGCGTCCTCGACTACGCCCCCGACGGGACGACCATCCACCCGATCGTGCGCATCGGCCGGCACGCGGCCGAGGGGATCGTCGAGGCGTCGGCCGAGCAGGAGGCCGACCTCATCATCTTCGGCTGGGGCGGCCGCACCGGGGCGCATCGCGAAGGCGCGGCCACCTCGGTCGTCTCCCCCACGATCGACGAGGTGGTCCGCGACGCCCCGTGCGATATCGCGGTCGTCAAGCAGCGCGGGCCTAAGGAGATCAAGCGGATCCTGGTCCCGGTCCGTGGCGGCCCCCATGCCGAGCTCGCGATCCGCTACGCCGACGCAATCGGCCGCTACTACGACGCGACGGTCGTGGTCCTCCACCTCGTCCCGCCCGGCATCACGCTCGCGGTCCGCGCCCAGGCCGAGCGCGCGCTGGCGGCCTTCGTCAAGCAGCACCTGCGCGGCCGCGGCGAGGCCCTGCTCCGTGAGGCCCCGAACGTCCGCAACGCGATCCTGCGCGAGGCCGAGAAGGCCGACCTCGTGGTGATGGGCGCGTCCGCGAACCCCGGCGGCACCGGTGCCGAGAGCCACCTCTTCGGGGCGCTCCCGGAGTCGATCGCGCTGCGGGCCAAGCCCTCGGTCGTGGTGGTCCGCACCCGCGAGACGATCGGCCGGACCACCTTCGAGCAACTGGCGTCGCGGGCCGAGACGCTGGCCGCCGCCGACCGCGCCGCCGAGGAGGCCCGCGCCGTCCCGGCCCGCGTCGAGCGCTGGTTCGGCGAGGCCAACTTCCACCATGCCGAGTTCGCCGACCTCCGCCGCCTCGTGACGCTCAAGGAGAAGCAGGGCATCACGATCAGCCTGGTCCTGCCGACCCTCGACGAGGAGGAGACCATCGGCCCCATCGTCCGCAAGGCGATGCGCGAGATGGTCGGCCGGGTGCCGCTCCTCGACGAGGTGCTTGTGATCGACTCGGCCTCGACCGACCGGACCCGCGAGATCGCCGAATCCGAGGGCGCCCGGGTCGTCCAGCACCCCGACGTGCTCACCCGCTACGGCTCGTTCCGCGGCAAGGGCGAGGCGCTCTGGAAGTCGCTCTTCGAGACCACCGGCGACATCGTCGTGTGGGCCGACACGGACGTGCGGAACTGGCACCCCCGGATGGTCTACGGGACGCTCGGCCCGCTGCTGCACGAGCCTCGACTGCAGTACGTGAAGGGCTACTACCAGCGCCCGATCGTCGAGGGCGGCGTCCTCAAGGAGGGCGGCGGGGGGCGCGTGACCGAGCTGGTCGCCCGGCCCCTGATCAACCTGTTCTACCCGGAGCTCTCGGGCATGATCCAGCCGCTGAGCGGCGAGTACGCCGGCCGCCGGACGCTCCTCGAATCGATCCCGTTCTTCACCGGCTACGCCGTCGAGATCGGGCACCTGATCGACGTCACCGAGCGCCTCGGCATCGAAGGTCTCGGCCAGGTCGACCTGGAGCGCCGGATCCATCGCAACCAGGAGCTCGAAGGCCTGAGCCGGATGTCGTTCGTGATCCTCCAGGCCGTGATGAAGCGACTCGAGGAGCGCCGCAAGGCCCGCCTGTTCGCCGAGATGGGATCGACGATGAAGCTGCCGCGCTCCGGGCGCGGGCGCCTGTCGCTCGAGGTCATCGAGCTCGCGGACCAGGAACGCCCGCCGATGATCCGCATCCCCGAGTACCTGGAGCGCCGCCAGTCGCGATGAACGCGTTTCGTGCCGGGATCGGGGTCGGGGCGCCGCGGCCCGCGGGCGGGGAGTGGCGCCGCCCAAGCTCGCACGAGCCGCAGCCAGGCTCGCACGGGCCGCAGCCAGGCTCGCACGGGCCCTTCCGCGCCGCTCTATGTCGCCCATTCCTAACCCACGCACAAGTTCGATGGCACGTGGCTCCCGCGGCCGGATCCAGAGCCAGCCGGGCCCGAGGCACAGCCCGCCTGGCTCCTGGCCACGCTCGACGACGTGCGACCGGACCCCAGATGGGGGCCGCCTGGGGCGCCTATGGGTCGGTCAACCCCGCTTCTATGAATGAGCGACATATCCGCAGCAGGAAGCAGCCCGCTGGCGGCGAGGCCGTCGGCCATTCGACCGGCGGTCCTTCGGGCCTGGTGTTGCCGTGAACATCGTCGCCCTGAACCCAGCCGAGTACGAGGCAACGATCCCGGCGCTCGGAGCGCTGCTGGTCGATGCCGTCGAGGGCGGCGCCTCGGTCAACTTCCTCGCCGGCGTGACCGTGGAGGAGGCGTCCGCCTGGTGGCGCGACCGTCTCGACGCCGTCCGCGACAGGACGATCACCGCCTTCGTGGCCCGCGACCCCGACGACCCCGACGACCCCCGCGACCCCGACGACCCGGGTCGCATCATCGGATCGACGATCCTGATCCGCTCGACGAACCCCAACTCCCCGCACCGCGCCGAGATCGGCAAGGTCATCGTCCTCCGTGCCGCGCGGCGACGCGGGGTCGCTCGTGCCCTGATGGCCGCGGCGGAGGAGGCGGCCCGCGCGGATGGTCGGTGGCTGCTCCTCCTCGATACCCAGACCGGCAGTGATGCCGAGGCCATGTACCACGCGCTCGGTTGGCAGGCGTTCGGGGTCGTCCCGAACCATGCGTTGCTCGCCGATGGCACGCTCTCCACGACGACCTACTTCTGGAAGGACCTGCGGTGACCGACCAAGGCGCCACCGAGCCCGACGCCCCCGCCCTCGCCACCGAGCCCGCCGCGGCCGACACCGACCGCCCCCGCACGATCCTCATCGCGCCCGACTCGTTCAAGGGCTCGCTGACCTCGGTCGAGGTCGCCCGTGCCCTGGCCGACGGCTGGGCGCGCGCCCGCCCCCAGGACGAGATCGTCCTGTCGCCGCTGGCCGACGGCGGAGAGGGCACGCTGGCCGCGGTGGACGCTGCAGGCGGCTGGGAATGGAGGTCGACGACCGTCCACGACCCCCTCGAGCGACCGACCGAGGCGCATTGGCTGTGGCGGGACGCCGCCGGCACCGGGACGGCCTACATCGAGATGGCCCAGGCCTCTGGCCTCTCGCTGGTCCGTCCGGAGGAGCGCGACCCGATCGAGGCGACCAGCGTGGGGACCGGCGAGCTCGTCTGGGCAGCCATCGACCAGGGCGTCGGCCACATCACCCTGGGGCTCGGCGGCAGCGCCACGACCGACGGCGGCCGGGGCCTCATCGACGGCCTCGGCGTCGGGCAGCCCGGGCTCGCCGCCACGGACCTCGAGATCGCCTGCGACGTCTCGAACCCGCTCCTCGGACCGAACGGAGCTGCCGCCATCTACGGCCCGCAGAAGGGCGCGACGCCCGAACAGGTCGCGTTCCTGGACGCACGCAACGCCGCCTGGGCCGACGAGCTCGAGACGCGCGTGGGCCGCCGCGTCCGCGACATCCCAGGTGCCGGCGCCGCCGGTGGCGTCGGGTTCGCGCTGCTGGCGATCCAGGACCGGTTCCACTCCTTCGCGCTGCGCCCCGGCATCGACCTCGTCATGGAGGCGACCGACTTCGACGCCAAGCTCGCCCGGGCCGACCTGGTGATCACCGGCGAGGGCCGCATCGACGCCTCGACCGCGTTCGGCAAGACGGCCCTCGGCGTCGCCACGCGAGCCCAGGCTGCGGGCGTGCCGTGCATCGCGGTCGGCGGCGGCGTCGAGCCGGAGGGCATCGCGGTCCTGGCAGCCGTCGGTGCGACCGCGGTCCCCGTCTCAGAGCAGGTCGTCAGCATCGAAGACGCCATGGCCGCCGGCGCAGCCCCGGTCGAACGCTGCGGGGAGCGGCTGGCACGGCGGTCTTGGTTGACTAAGTCAGGTGACTAAGTCCATTCTGGACGGCATGGAGATCTTCAACGTCCACGAGGCGAAGACGCATCTGTCTCGCCTGCTCGAGCGTGTCGAGGCCGGTGAGCGGATCGTCATCGCGCGCGCGGGAAAACCAGTCGCCATCCTTTCCCCCGCCGAGAAGCGTCCTCCCGACCGTGTCCCCGGCCTGGACAAGGGCCTGATCGTGATCCACGACGATTTCGACGATCCCCTGCCGGAGTTCGAGGAATATTCGTGAAGGTCCTCCTCGATACGCATGCGTTCCTGTGGTGGGGCCTCGATGATCACCGACTCTCGGATCGGGTCCGCGAGATCATCCGCGACGGCCGCTCGGATGTGCTCCTGAGCGCCGCTTCCGTCTGGGAGGTGGCGCTCAAGGTCTCGAAGGGGCGACTGGACCTGCCCGGCGACCTCGATGCCTTCGTCGCCGACCGGCTCCGACGCGACCGATGGGCTCCGCTCGCGATCGATGAGCACCATGCGGTGCGAGCGGCGAGCCTGCCGAAGATCCATGGGGATCCATTCGATCGCATGCTCATCGCCCAATCCCAGCTGGAAGGGATCCCGCTGCTGACGGGCGACTCCGCGATCACACGCTACGACGTCGAGACCATCTGGTGACCGCCGCGCCACCACCCGGACCCGCCAGCCGACCCACACCCGAGCCCAAGCTCCAGCCCAAGCGCAAGCCGCGCCCGAAGAAGCGCAAGTTCTCGAACCCGGCGGCGACCTACGCGAAGCGGCTGGCGCGGCTCCGGCCGGGGCTGGTCCCGTTCGTGCTCGACGCCCTCGCCGAGCGCTACGGTCGCGAGCCGTGGTCCCGCCGCCTCGACCCCACGAGCGAGCTGATCCTGACGATCCTCACCCAGAACAGCGCCGACACGAACGCGGAGGTCGCCTTCCAGCTGCTCCGCGAGGCATACCCGTCCGGCCTCCCGATCGAGGTCCATCGGCCCGGGATCGGGTGGGGTGGCGTCGGGCTGCCGCCGGGCGCGCCGCCCGACTGGTCGGCCGTGGAGTTCGCGCCAATCCAGGAGCTCACCGACGTGATCCGGCCCGGCGGCCTCGCCAACCAGAAGGCACCCCGCCTCCAGGCCACGCTCCGCCATATCCGCGAGCAGCGCGGCGACTACTCCCTCGAGTTCCTCGGCGAGATGACCGGGCTCGAGGCGCGGGCCTGGCTGACCCAGATCGACGGCATCGGCAAGAAGACCGCCTCGGTGCTGCTGCTCTTCTCGTTCGGGACGCCACTGATGCCGGTCGACCGGCACGTGGAGCGGGTCGCCAAGCGGGTCGGCCTGATCCCGGTGAAGACCTCCGCGGACGACGCCCACGACCTCTTCCTCGCGATGCTCGAGCCGGACCAGATGTACGAGGCGCACGTCAACCTCATCCACCACGGCCGCGTCGTCTGCCACGCCCTGCGCCCGGCCCACGAGCTCTGCCCGCTCATCGAACGCTGCCGTTTCGTCGACCCGAAGGCGCCCTGAACGACCCCGGACTTCCGGCCTATCCCGGGCGACCACCCAAGTCCGCCACCGAGGTCCCCGGACGCCCGCGGACCGCACCGCCGAGTGGTGCGTCCGAGCCCCGACAACCGTGTTTGGAGCCCCATATCCGTAAGGTCTCAGGCAAGGTTCGTATGCGGTACTTGTGAGCCGAGACCCATAGGACTAAAGTCCGCCTCCGCGGACACTTCGAAGGGGAGTTCTGACATCGACGCACTCGATCGCGCGGACCCCGTCACGGGTCGCGCCGATCCTTCCACCACCCCATCGCGAACCCGCCGGCGCCGCCGCTTCTGGCGCCGGCAGGACGGCCAGTCGCTGGCCGAGTTCGCCTTGGTCTTCCCCTTCTTCATGCTGATCCTGTTCGGCGTCGTCGAGTTCGGGTTCGCGCTGAACGCGCTGCTGTCCACCGAATACACGACCCGCGACGCGGCCCTGACCGCCGCGGAATCCGGCAACGAGTCGGGCTCGGACTGCTCCATCCTCAGGGTCGTCGAATCGCGGACCCAGGCCCCCAACGACGGCGGCGCGATCATCCAGGTGCGCATCTACAAGGCCCTGGCGAACGGCAACAACGTATCGCCGCCCCAGGCGAACATCTTCGTCAGGACGACGAACCCGAACAACCAGTACGTCTGCCCGGACGGCACCGGCAAGGTCCCGTATCAGCGGACCCAGATGTCGTACGACGAGAAGTTCCGCTGCAACCAGCTCGACGGCTGCAAGATCGCTGGCCAGAAGAGCGTCGACACCATCGGCGTCGAGATGACCTACCAGTACACCTGGAAGACGCCGCTGCCCGGACTCCTCCCGATGGGCGGGAACGGTTACCTGTTCACGACCGGTAACGCGATGCGCATGGAGCCGATCCTGTGAGCCGGCGCGTGAGCTCACGCCGGGATGAGCGGGGCCAGAGCCTCGTCGAGTACGCGATGTCCGTGCCGATCTTCCTGTTGATCCTGCTCGGGGTCCTCGAATTCGGGTTCGCGTTCTCCCATCACCTGACGACCGAGTACGCCACCCGCGAAGGCGCGCGCACCGGAGCGGCCCTCAACAACGGGACCGACCAGATCGCCTGCAACGGGATCGACGACGACAACGTCGACAACCAGGTCATCGCCGCCGTCCAGCGCGTCCTGACGGGCTCCGGCTCGCAGATCTCGCTGGCCGACGTCGAGGAGATCCACATCTTCAAAGCCACCTCCACCGGTGCCGAGACTTCGGCCGTGAACGTCTGGGTGCCCGGGACCTCCTCCCGGAGCGTTGGTGGCCAGCCGCTGCTGTTCACGGAATCGCGGCATGGATGGGACGCCTGCGGGAACTCGCGGGACAACGTTTCCTCGGGCACCTTCGACCCGGTGGATTCGATCGGCGTCTCCATCAAGTACACCTACCGATTCATCACGCCCCTCGGGTCGCTCATGGGGATCGTCGGGGCAGCCACGCTGCCGATGTCCGACCACACCGTGATGGCGCTCAACCCCGATCCGGTCTGAACGAGGACACCTGCCCGATGCCACGATCCAACGAACGCCAGCCAGTGCCCAGGGTCCGCACCGTCGCGCCCCGCGCGACCACGCGCGACCCCAGGAGCCGGGGCCAGGTCCTCGTCATCTTCGCCGGGGCGATGTTCCTGCTGATGATGATCGCGGCCATCGTGGTCGACGTCTCGTGGTTCTGGGCGAACGCGCTGCGCGTGCAGCGGGCAGCCGATGCCGCCGCGCTCGCCGGCGCGGTCCAGCTGCCGAAGTATCCGGATGCCGGGTCCGGTCATGCGTATGACCTGGCGTACAAGGAAGCCGCCAAGAACGGCTATGTGAACGGCCAGGGCGGCACGTCCGTCATCCCGTTGCAGGACAAGACGTTCCCCAACCGGCTGAACGTGTCGATCACGGCGCAGGTCGGGACCTACTTCATGCGTGTCGTCGGGATCCCCACGGTCACCGTCTCGCGCGCGTCGAAGGCGGAGTATGTCCAGCCGGTGCCGCTTGGCAGCCCGCAGAACTTCTTCGGCGTGGGCTACCTGGTGAAGCCGAAGCAGACGACGCAGACCAACACGAACACGAGCAACTTCACGACCAACAACACATTCGTCACCCACAATCCCGCCATCTCCGGCGATTGGTCCTACACGCCGACCGGCTTCGGCCGGAACGTCGCGACGTCCGTCGACAATGACGACAGCGAGTACGCCCGCACGAGCAGCAGTGGCGACGAGCAGCAGTGGGGCACCTTCAACCTGTTCGGGAGCGGCGGACTGCCGACTCCTGCGGCGAACCAGACGATGACCATCCGCGGCGTCCGCGTCTACCTCGACAACACGCGCCTGTCGACCTCGTGCAGCGGCTTCAACCGGCGGGGCCAGCTCCTGGCCGACCTGTCGTGGGACGGGGGTGCGCCCGGCAGCTGGACGTCGGACCTCGCGACGGGCGGCCTGCCGACGAGCTCCAACAACGACGAGACGCTCGGGCAGACCACGAGCAACTCGTGGGGCGGGCACACGTGGACGCGGGACGACTTCGACAACGCCAACTTCCGCGTCCGCCTGACCTACGACGAGAACTGCAGCAACAATCCCGAGGTCCGGGTCGATCAGATCCGGATCGAGATCGGGTACTCGATGACCACGACCACGACGACCACGGTGACGACCCTCCAGCAGAACGCGCCGGTGGTCAGTCCGGACGGCCAGACCCTCCCCCCGCAGAACTTCTGGGCGGCGATGCAGAGCCAGGGGGCGCCGAACATCCAGGGCGACGCGTTCATGACCAAGTACGAACGCCGCAAGGGCACGCTCAACGACAAGGACCCTGGGCAGGACCCGGACGCCAACTACCTGCCGGACTCGTTCTACAACTACGCGGTCGAGGTGCCTACCGGCGCGTCGAATGCCAACATCTACGTCTACGACCCGGGGTTCTGCGACACCACCGCCGAGGGCGGGCTCGGCGAGTACTGGTCGAGCGGCACCTCCAGCAACGGTGAGGACTACGGCCCCAGCAATGAGCAGCCGATCAGCGCCTTCTTCGACCTCTACAACACCAACGGGACGCTGGGCAACAACGACGACGACACGCTCGTCAACGGCACCGGCAATACGTATCGCCGGCTCTCCTACCAGGACCACCAGGTCTACGACGTCCTGAACCGGAACACGGACAAGAGCGACTGCTCGGGTCAGAGCTGGCATTACGGCTGGCGACAGCTCAACAGCTCGCCGCTGCCTGCCGGGACGTACCGCATCCATGCGTTCTCGACGGATCCGAACTCCTCGACCGACCAGAACGACTCGACCGCCGTGAACGCCTATGCGTTCTACGCGAACGCGACCGGTACGAAACCCCGCATCTACGGCATCGGCGCGATGGAGGCGTACGTCCGACTTCCCGGTGGCCGTTCCTCGGAGTTCTATCTCGCCCAGATCGATGCGGTGAACGCGGGCAAGACCATGTTCATCGACCTCTGGGATCCGGGCGACACCGGCGACCTGTCGGCGAACCTGCAGATCCTGGCCCCGCAGGCGGGCGGCTGGTCCCCCACGTCGTTCAAGTACCAGGGTTCGCAGGGGACCTCGAACCGCGACGCCTCGAACTGCAACAGCCGGTCGGGCACGTCCACCTCGGTCACGACCAATACGGGTGGCAACAGTCTCTACAACGGCTGCTGGCTCCGGATCCAGGTCGCGATCCCGGACAACTACTCGGCCCCGGTCGACCCGGTCTCCGGCGAGAAGGGGTGGTGGAAGATCCGCTACAACATGGGTGGCAGCAGCAGCGACTTCTCGACCGACCTGACGACGTGGCAGGTCACCATGCACAACAACCCGGTCCACCTCGTCGTCCCGTGACCGTGGATTGGTGATGCGTCCGCGCACCATCTGAATACGATCCAAACACCCAGCAGGGTCAAGAAGGACTAGAGTCGGGACGGACGCGCGAGCGTTCGTTTCGACGCATCGGTAGCATCCAGTCCAGCGCGAGGACCAGCCGTGACCGAAGCCAAGCAGCGGATCCGCCGGATGGGCGCATTCCGCGTCGGACTCGCCGTCCTCGTCGCCTTCGCCATCCTCGTCCCGGTCGCCGTCTTCGCGGCGTCACCGGAGCCGTCGGGCTCGCTCGATCCGAACGCCACCGCGACGGCCTCGGCATCCGTGGATCCCTCTGCGACCGCGGAGCCGACGACGACCGTCGAGCCCTCCGCATCCGCCTCGGCACCCGCACCCGCGGGCACGGCCGCGCCCGGCGCCACGACCAAGCCGGACACCACCAAGCCGAACGGCTTCAAGGGCGACGGCGGGCGGGGCGGCCATGGGTTCGGCGCCATCACCATCGCGTCCATCGACGGCTCGAAGATCGGCCTGAAGACCGCCGACGGCTGGTCCCGCACGATCACCGTCACGGCCGACACCAAGATCACCAAGGGCGGCAAGACCATCACCGTGGCCGACCTGAACGTCGCCGACAAGGTCACCTTCCGCCAGAAGCGCAACGCCGACGGGACGTACACGATCGTCTCGATCAACGTCCCGGTCCCGACGGCCCAGGGCAAGGTCACGGCGATCGGCTCGAGCACGCTGACCATCGCGGGCCGCGGCGGCAAGACGCGGACGATCACCGTGAACGGCGCGACCGATTACCACTTCGGCAAGGACGCCGCGACCAAGGGCGACATCGTCGTCGGTTCGCAGATCTTCGCGCAGGGCACCGTCAGCGGCGAGACCTTCACCGCCTCGTCCGTGCGTATCATCCCGAGCGCGGTCGGGGGCGAGGTCACCGCGAAGACATCGACCAGCGTGACCATCAAGACCCGCGCCGGGAAGACCGTCGTGCTCCACGTGGACAGCTCGACCAAGGTCTACGTGGCCGGCAAGGGCAAGACCCCCGGGACCCTGGCCGACATCGCGGTCGGCGACAAGGTCACAGCCAGCGGTGCGCTCCGTGCCGACGGCTCCATCGACGCCGACGTGATCGGCGGGCATGGCAAGCGGGTCGACAAGACCGGTCCGGGCGCGAGCCCCAAGCCCTCGGGGCCGACGACCTAGGTTCGCGATCGGCACGGCGCTGGGACCTCGAAGGGTCCCAGCGGGCCACCAGCCATCCGTCCGGGGGGTCAGCGGCCCGTCGAGCGAATACAATCGTCCCGATGAGCTGGAACATGCCGATCGACGCCTTCGCGGGCGACGAACCTGAGGGACGCGCGGAGACGATCGAACTCGTCGGCACGCACCTCCGCCTGACCGGGATCCTGCAGCTGGGCCGGTTCGGGCGACTGACCGACCTCATCAACGCCACGGGCGGCTACATCCGCGTCCACGACGCTCGCCTGCTGCGCCGCAACGGCGACCCGACGACGCTGACCCTCCCCGAGCTGATGATCGACAAGGACGAGATCTCGTTCATCGCCCAGGATGACCCGCCCGCGCCGGCGGAAGCGTCAGGGATGGCCGGTGCGGGCGCCATGGCCGAATTCCAGGCGGAGGACGGGCTCACCCGAACGCCGCGCCAGTTCGTGATCTTCACGCCCGGCCACACCGTGACCGGTTCGGCGCACGTCTACGGCGGGACGGATCTCGCCGGCTTCGTCGACTCGGACGACCCGCGCTTCATCGCCCTCACCGAGGTCACGACGCGCTCGCTCGCCGATCGGCGGATCATCAGCCACTACAAGTTCGTGCTGGTCAACCGGACCCAGATGATCGCGGCGTCCGAGGTCGGGCGGCACGGCGACATCGCGCCGGAGGACATGCCGGACCTGTAGTCGGGGTCTCGCGTCAGTCGCGAGGGGCGGTCTCGATCTCGTGCGGCCGCCGGGCACCCACCGCGGACATCGAGCGTTCGGGCGGGACGTGGGTGGTGGCCGCCCCGTCAGCCTCGACGGCGACGGGCGCGACGGCCGAGCTCGCGGCGGTGCTGCCCACCGGTTCGGCCGTCCGGCCGGGACCCACGGCGATGACCTCGGGGAGCGCGCCCGGCTTGGTGACGCGAACAGCCGGCGCCGCGGTGGCCTCGTCCGGGACGGACTCGATCACCTGGCCGGTCACGGAGTCGACGAGCTTGATCGAGTCGAAGCGGTCGATCGCCGAGCCGCAGCCGTAGCAGGTCTTCTCGGCCGGGGGATTCGCGGAATGGCAGACCTGGCAGACCCAGAGGTAGCCGGTGACCGAGGCCACCTGGCGAGCGGCCCGTCCGAACGTCATCCGATAGATGACCCAGACGGTGCTTGGGGCGATCAGGAGGGCCGCCGCCAGCAGGGCCGGCGAGGCGAGTGCCGTGTGGACCAGGTCGTTCACTTCCTGTGGCATGTGACTATTTGACCCGACTCCGCGGCCACAATCAAGAGATTCGTCGCTTCGGCGCAACGGTCTCCAGCACCATTCTTCGCAGCGGACCCCACTGCTCGGCACCGGACTATCGTCCTATCGGAGTACCAGGGCCGCGGATTCCGGGCCTGATGCGTAGACCGGACGCCGACGGCCCCTACAATCCCGACGTGATCCACCAGCGAATCGCCGGCGACGGCGTCCGACGCGTCCGCGAGCGACGGCGCCGCCTTGGGGCGACCGCCGGCCTGGTCGGCGCGCTCGCGATCGCGCTCGCGGCCCTCGCGCCGGTGGCGGTCGCACAGGACCAGACCGTCACGATCATGGACACGGCATACCAGCCCGCCACGGTGACCGTCAGCGTCGGCGACACCGTGACCTGGATCCAGAGCAGCAATCTGCTCCACACGGTCACGTCCGACGGCGGCAGCTTCGAAAGCCACGACCTCGGCTATCGCGATACGTACGGGGTCGTCTTCGACAAGGTCGGCACGTACACCTACCACTGCACGATCCATCAGATGAGCGGGAAGGTCATCGTGACCGCGGCCACGTCGTCGGGGTCCGGATCGCCGTCGGCCGCCACCTCGCCGTCGGCCGCCACCTCGCCCGCCCGCCGCGGCGTCGGTCGAGCCCAGCGCGAGCGCGGATGCGTCCGTGGCGCAGGCCGCGCCCGACGGCGGCGGCTCGAACGTCGGGCTGTATGCCGCGATCATCGTCCCGGTCGCGATCGTGCTCATCGTGCTGGCGCTCTTCCTCATCCCCGCGCGGCGCGGCTCGAAGGGCGACCGACCGGGCTGACCTTTGTCCCGTCGTCGGGCCGGGATGCCGCTGCTATCCTCCCGGCATGCTCGGCGGCGGTTCGGATGGCGGTGCGCGAATGGGCCCCATCGGCTCGACGGGGTACGGCGTGGGCGCCCCGCGGATCCTGCTCGTCGACGACGACGCCGATCTCCTGGTGCTCCTCGCGAACCAGCTCGCGGAACGATGGGTATCTCGTCACCACGGCACGGGACGGGGTGGAAGCCGCGCGTCGCCTCGAAACGGCGTGGCCGGATCTCCTCCTCATCGACATGATGATGCCCCGTCGCGACGGGCTGTCCCTCGCCCGCGAGATCAAGGCGATGGCCGACCTGCCGATCATCGTGCTGTCCGCGATCGATGCCGGGGATTCGAAGGCCGACCTCCTCGACGAGGTGGCCGAGGACTACATCACCAAGCCCTACCACTACCCGGAGCTGCGGGCGCGCATCAACCGGGTCCTGCGCCGGCTCGGCGACAAGGTGCCGCGACGGAGCCTGGTCCTCGGGCCGGACCTGACCCTCGACCTGCATCGTCGCGAGGCGACCGTGGGCACCCAGACCGTCAAGCTGACACCGACCGAATCGCGGCTGCTGTACGCGCTCGCCGCCAACCTCAGCATCACGGTCCCGACCGAGACGCTGCTCGTCCGCGGCTGGGCCGAGACCGAGGACGCCGATCCCTCCTACGTGTGGGTCACGATGCGCCGGCTGCGCCAGAAGCTGGAGATGGATCCCAACAAGCCGGCCCACCTGCTGACGGTCCGCGGCGTCGGGTATCGACTGGTCTCCGCGGACGATCCGGCCGGAGGCTGAGGGACATGGCTGACGAGCAGCGCGGCGCTTCCGGCCGGTCGCCGAGGTCCACGTCGCCCGTGCTGGCGCGGCCCGTCGCGCCATCGGCGTCGAGCCTGGGGGGCCGACCGGCGGTCCCGGTCCCGGCCCCGGTCCGCGCCACCGCCCCCGGCCGGACGTCGCGATTCGCGTTCCGGACCCGGCTCACGCTGTCGCTCCTCCTGAGCGCGATCCTGCCGCTGGCGATCTTCTGCCTGATCGCCCTCGGGATCGTGGTCGTGCTCGTCGACGGGCCGCTCGACCCGACCGTCGCGCGGCTGCTGCTCTTCGCGCTGGCCATCGTGATCACGCTCGCGATCATCGGTTCGTACCTGCTGGTCGAGGATCTCACCTCGCCGCTGCGGGGCTTCGCGCAGGCGGTGGACCGCGTCTCCGCGGGCGATCTCTCGCAGCCGATCCAGATCGCGGGCGACGACGAGCTGGCGCACCTCGCCGAGAGCCACAATCGCCTGGCCGCCGACCTGCTCCGTCGAAACCTGGAGCTGGGCCGGATCCTGGCGGCCATCGAGGCGGTCTCGCCACGGGACGGGGTCCAGTTCCTGGCCTCACGGGCCGCCGACGACGCGAAGGCCGCGTTCGGGATGATCGACGCGGTGGTCTACCTGGGCGATCCCGCCCATATCCCGATCATGGACGCGGTCCCCGGGGAGTCGCGGCCGCTGCGGGCGGTGCTCCGGGCGGGCGGCGAGGAACTGGGCGTGCTGTTCGGTCGGCTGCCCGCGACCAGGTCTTGGGAGCGCGCCGACGGGGACCTGCTGGAGCTGTTCGCGAGCAATGTGGGCGTCGCCATCCGCAACGCGCAGCTGTTCGCCCAGGTCGACCAGCAGAATGCGCAGCTCATCGAGCTCGACGCGGCCAAGGACGAGTTCCTCCGCGGCGTCAGCCACAACCTCCAGACGCCTTTGACCTCGATCCGCGCGCACGCGGAGCAGCTCCACGAGGACCGGCCGGACCGCCGGCTCGGGATCATCGCGGAGCAATCGGAGCGGCTGTCACGGATGGTCCGCCAGCTGCTGACCGTCACGCGGCTCGAGTCGGGTGCCTTCAAGCCGAAGGCCGACGTGGTCGCGCTCGGCGGCCGAGTGCGCAAGGCCTGGGAGGCGCTCGGCGCCGATGGCGTCGCGTTCACGCTCGACGACCGCTCCGACGGGTGGCTGGCCATCGCCGATGCCGACCAGCTCGACCAGGTCCTCTGGGCCCTGCTCGACAACGCCGTGAAGTACGGGGAGCGGCAGCCCGTCTCCGTCGAGCTCATCACCATCGCCGCGTCGCCGGACGTCTCCCAGCTCCGGGTGACGATCACCGACGGCGGCCGCGGGGTCTCCGAGGCCGATCGCGATCGGCTGTTCGGCCGGTTCCAGCGCGGCACGCAACCGTCGTCCGACTCGATGGGCGGCTTCGAAGGGTCGGGGCTCGAAGGGTCCGGACTCGGGCTCTACGTCTCGCGCGAGCTGTGCCGGGCGATGGACGGGGACCTCGTCCTGGAGCCGCCGGTGCCGGGCAGGGGCGCCTCGTTCAGCATCTACCTCCCGGGCGAACCCGCCACGGAATAGGTCTCCGGACGGCGGTTCGCGAGGGCCGGGATCTGGCGGCGGACCGCGGCGACGCGGTCGAGGTCGAGCTCCGCGCGGATGATCCCGACCGTGTCGGCGGCCTGGGCGATCACGGTCCCCCACGGATCGACGACCATGCTCCGGCCGTACGCCGGCGCCTTGGGACCGCCGCCGGTCTGCGCCGGGGCGAGGACGTACGCGCCATTCTCGATGGCCCGCGCGCGAAGCAGGACCTCCCAGTGGTCGCGACCGGTGCGTTCGGTGAAGTTGGCAGGGACGGTGAGGATCTCGGCGCCGGCGAGCGCGAGCGTGCGGTAGAGCTCGGGGAAGCGGACGTCGTAGCAGATGGTCATCCCGAGCTTCGTGCCGTCCACCTCGGCGACCGTCGTCGAGTCGCCGGCGCTGACCCGCTTGGACTCCGTGTCCGCCGGCCCTTCGTCGACCGCGACGTCGAAGAGGTGGATCTTGCGGTAGGTGGCGCTGATCTCGCCGGCCGGGTCGATCAGGACGCTGGTGTTGAAGGGGCGGAGCGGGTCGGCGGAGGCCTCGGCCAGGCTGCCGACGAGGATCCAGGTGCCATGCCGTCGCGCGACCTCGGCGAAGGCGGTGGTGTGCTCGCCCGGGATCGGGCGCGCGCTGGCGCGGAAGCCGTCGTCGGGGCCGCGGTATTGGAGGTATTCAGGGAGCGCGACCAGCCGGGCGCCGCCCGCGGCCGCTTCGTCCGCGAGGGTGGTCGCGCGCTCGATGTTCGCGTCGACGTCACCGGTGGCGTCGAGCTGGACGAGGGCGACGTTGAGCTTCACGCGCTCATCGTACGGGGTTGCGCCCGTCCGGGGGGCAACCCGATTCGGTATGCACCTCGGATGCATATTCACGGGTGCTCGAGCGGACGGATCGCCAAGGGGGGCATATGCATCCGACATGCATAAGGATTCCGGCGGCGTGCCGGGCTGGAGCACGCGACGGGGAGCCCGCCGGACCGCTGCGGCCACCCCGACGATATTCAGATTTCCAAACCGGTCCTCTCACCGTGCCTTCAGAAATGGACGCGATAGTGGGCGGCAACGGGCTCGACTCGAGCCATCCGACCACCCACCCGAACCGTGAGATGTGCCGCCATGACCCAGTCCCCCGATCCGACCCGCGCGCCTGCCGCGGCTGCGACCGCGGAGCCTGCCGCCACCACCACGCGTGACCTCCACTCGGTGCCGGACACCGCCGACGCCCGCACCGTCGCGGAATCGGTGCTCTTCGAGGTCCGCCGCGTCATCGTCGGCCAGGACCAGATGCTCGAGCGGATCCTCGTCGGCCTGCTGTCCGGGGGCCACATCCTCCTCGAGGGCGTCCCCGGCCTCGCCAAGACGCTGACGATCAAGACGCTCGCCGACGTCCTCGGCGGCTCGTTCAAGCGCATCCAGTTCACGCCGGACCTCATGCCGTCCGACCTCGTCGGCACCCGCATCTACCGCCCGGGCGCCGCGACCTTCGACACCGAGCTCGGCCCGGTCTTCGCGAACTTCCTCCTCGCGGACGAGATCAACCGCGCCCCGGCGAAGGTCCAGTCGGCCCTCCTCGAGGTCATGCAGGAGCACCAGGTCACGATCGGCCACACGACCTACCAGGTCCCCTCCCCGTTCCTGGTCCTCGCCACGGAGAACCCGATCGAGGCCGAGGGCACCTACCCGCTCCCCGAGGCGCAGGTCGACCGCTTCATGCTCAAGATCCTGGTCGGCTACCCGAGCGCGACCGAGGAGGCGCAGATCGTCGCCCGCTCGCTCCGCCCCGGGCTGCCGCCGCGCAAGGTCCTCGACACCGAGGAGCTGCTCCAGCTCCAGGAGCGAGTCAACGACGTCTACGTCGACCCGCGGATCATCAGCTACGCCGTCGGGCTGGTCGAGGCCACCCGCAAGCTCGAGTACTGGGGCGCGCCGGACCTCGCCGACTACGTCTCGTACGGCGCCAGCCCGCGCGGCTCGATCAATCTCGTCAACGGCGCCCGCGCGCTGGCCGTCCTGCGCGGCCGCCGCTACGTGCTGCCGTCGGACGTGGCCGAGCTCGCGCCCGACGTCCTCCGCCACCGGATCATCCTCAGCTACGCGGCGCTGGCCGACGGGATCACCCCCGACGCGATCATCGCCCGGGTGCTGACCCTTGTCCGCGCCCCGCACCTCGACATGGCGGGCGAGATCTCGGCATGACGGGTTCCGTACGGCCGAGCGGCGCAGCCGCTCGGCCGGCCATCGGCTCGGCCGCCTCGGCCGCGCGGGCACGGACCCCCGCGCGCCCCGGCCCCGGCCCCATCGCGGACGACCTCGTCCGCCGGCTCGAGGTGTCGCTGACCCGTCGGGTCGGCGGCCGGATGACCGGCGACCACCGCGGCCGCGGCCTCGGCGAAGGCCTCGACCTCGACCGGCTCCGGCCGTACGAGCCGGGCGACGACGTCCGCCGCATCGACTGGAACGCGACCGCGCGCAGCCTGGTCCCGCAGGTCCGCGAGGACGTGCCGGACCGCCAGATGACCGCGTGGGTCCTCCTCGACCAGTCCGCCTCGATGCAGTTCGGCACGGCCGACCGGCGCAAGGCGGACGTCGCCGAGGGCGCAGCGCTCGTGGTCGGCCGCTTCGTCGCCCGACGGACCGACCGGCTCGGCGTCATCACCTTCGGCTCGGGCGAGCGCGAGACGATCACGCCGCCCGCTGGCGGGCGGGTCGGGCTCACCGGCCTGATCCGGGCGCTCTCGGCCGAGCCGGCCGAGGAGGGTGGCGGCCCGACGTCGATGCAGCGCGCCCTGCGCGTCATCGCGGCGGCACGGACGACCGCCGGCCTCGTCGTGGTCATCTCGGACTTCCGCGGCGCCCGGGACTGGCGCCGCGAGATGACCGCCATCGCGGGCCGCCACACGGTCCTCGCGATCGAGATCACCGACCCGCGCGAGGAGACCCTCGTCGACGTCGGCGAGCTGACCCTGATCGATCCCGAGACGGGCCGGACCGTGCGCATCGATACCGGCGACCGACGCCTGCGCAGCACCTTCTCCGATGCCGCCGCGACCGAGCGCGCGGCCCTCGCCGCCGAGTTCGCCCGACTCGGCGTGCGACACCTTCGACTTTCCACCGACGGACCCTGGCTGACCGCGTTCGCGCGCGGCCTCGACACGACTGGACGAACCGCATGAACTTCCTCGCGCCGATGCTCCTCCTGGGCCTGCTTCTTGTGCCGGTCCTGCTCGGCCTGTACGTGCTGGTCCAGCGGCGGCGGACCCGGTACGCGGTCCGGTTCACCAACCTGGACCTGCTCGCGAACCTGGCGCCGACACGACCCGCGTGGCGGCGCCACGTGCCTGCGGCCTTCTACCTGGTCGCCATCGCCCTGCTGGCCGTTGGGCTCGCGCGCCCGACCATGGTCCTCGCCACTCCCCGGGAAGATGCCACGGTCATCCTGGCCATCGACATCTCGGGCTCGATGAAGGCCACCGATGTGGCACCGACCCGGCTCGATGCCGCGAAGGCCGCAGCCAAGTCGTTCGTGGCACAGCTGCCCGAGGGGATCCGGGTCGGGATCGTGTCGTTCGCCTCGAAGCCGGAGACGCTGGTCGAGCCGACCGCGGACCACGCGACGCTGGACGAGGCGATCGACGGTCTGCGGCCGCGCGACGGGACCGCCATGGGCGATGCCCTGATGCAGGTCCTCGACATCGCCGAGGCCATCAAGGCCGAAGGCAGCGACAACGGGTCGGCCGGGGCCGCTCCGGCCCCGTCCGCGGATCCGTCGGCCGCGCCCGACGCGTCAGCGTCCCTTGCCCCGTCCTCGAGTGGGGCACCTCCCGCGAGTGGGGCGCCCGCTGACGAGCCGTCCGGCCAGCCGCTGGTCGCCGCGATCCTGCTGTCAGACGGGGCCAACTCCGTCGGGGAAGCGCAGCCGCTCGATGCGGCCGACCGCGCCGCCGCGCTGGGCGTCCCCGTCTACACGATCGCGCTGGGGACGCCGGAGGGCCGCATCCAGGTCCGCGACGACAATGGTCAGCTCCTGACCCTGGACGTGCCGCCCGACACCGAGACGCTCGCGCAGATCGCGGAGATCACCGGCGCGACGGCGTTCGACGCCACGACCGCCAACGACCTCAGTGCCGTGTACGACAACCTGCAATCGCGCGTCGGCTACACGCAGGAGACGCAGGAGGTCACATTCGCGTTCGCGGCCGCGGCGCTCGTGCTGGTCGTGGCCGGGGCCGGCATGTCCGCTCTCTGGTTCGGCCGGTTGCCGTAGCCCGGTCTGGCCCGGTCTGGCCCGGTCTGGCCCGTCTGGCCCGGTCTGGCCCGTCTGGCCCGTCTGGCCCGAGCACACGCCTGGCGTATGCCACTCGGATGCATATGCATCCGATATGGATACCCCGAACACCAACGACTTCCGTCGCGCAGATCGTGCATATCGAACGCCCGGGTCGACCACGTCGATCCGGGCGTCGTGATTCGTGATTCGTGCGCCGATCGCGGGCGCTGGCGGGTCGCGGTCGCGGTCACGGGCGCGGGCGCCGGCGCCGGCGACGGCACGGAAGACCCTAGCTGACCTGCGGCACCTGACACGCGAACGCGGTCGACCCAGCGGCCCGAGCGGCCGCCGCGACGGCGGAGCCACTGGCCGTCGTCCCCGGCACGACCGTCGATGCGGCCGCGGCTTCCTGGACGACCAGCGCGGTGACCATCCCGAACATCCCGTTCTGGCCTTCGGCGTGCTGGAGGATGTGGCAGTGGAACGCCCACGCCCCGAGCTCGTCGCACTTGATGACGACGTCCCAGCGCTCCCCGGGGTTGACGCCCAGGGTGTCGCACGTGAACGCCGCGGTCCCGAGCGGATGCCCGTCCCGTGCCACGACCCGCATCGGCACCCCGTGGAGGTGCCACGGGTGGCTCATGTTCCCTTCGTTCATGAACCGGATGACGATGGTCTCGCCGAGGGTCGCCACGATCGGTGCGGTCGCGGGGAACCCACGGCCGTTGATCGTGAAACCGCCGAGCGCGTCATTGCTGATCCAGACGATGTCCTGGGTCGCGCCGTACAGCTTGTCGTAGCGCTCGGCGGGGTCCTTCGGCTCGACGATGAACGCCCCGAGCAGCCCGCGCCCCACCTGGTCGGTGGCGTTGTGGTGCGAGTGGTACATGTGCGAGCCGGACATCTTCGCCACGAACTCGTAGGTGAAGCTGCCGCCCGGCGGGATCGGGTCCTGGGTGATGTGCGGGACGCCGTCCATCGCGTTCGGCACGCGCTGGCCATGGAAATGGATCCCGGTGGACTCGGCCATGTTGTTCTTGAAGATGGCGCGGACCTTGTCACCCTCGGTGACCGTGATCCGCGGTCCCGGCCATGTCCCGTTGAAGCCGAGCGCGTCGAGGTCCTTGGCGTTGGCGTCGATCTTGTGCTTGATCGGGTCGACCGTGAGCTCGAACACCTTGGTGTCGCCATCGACCGTGGGCTCGAGCGGCTGGTTGCCGCTGCCCTCCATCGCGGCGCTCTCGCCGCCGAGGAACCGCTTGACCACGGCCAGGGCCATCGCGTCGTGGTCGACGGGCGGGCTCGCGCTGGGCGCAGGCGACGCCGACCCCGACGCGTGATCCATCGATGGGGCGACCGACGCGGACGGCGCCGCGCTCGCATCGGCCGACGCTGCCGGGCTGGGGGCGTACGGCCCCGGGGTCGCCGGGGCGTAGGTCCAGCCGCGGGCCGCGACGGGCGGCGTGCAGGCCACGACCGTGGTCGCGACGATGCCCGCGCCCGTGACGGTCGCGGCCCGAAGGAACCCTCGCCGGGAGAGAGGCCCGGCGAGGGCTGCCTCCTCCGCCCCTTGCGGGGCGGAGGAGGCCTGGGACGGGGAGGAGGGATTCACGCCTGGTTGGCCGAGGATGCGGGGGTGCCTCCCCCGTGGAAGACCGTTCCGGGCCGCCACGGCGCACCGAGCGCCGGAAGCAGGTAGCGGTCGACGCCGTAGTAGCCGGCGACGCGCCAGGCCAGGATCAGGCCGACCGCCATGGTGAACAGGACCGGGTTGGTCGATGACGAGCCGGCGAGCAGGAACGACATGTTCATCAGCGCCCCGAAGAAGGCCGCGACGCCGGTCAGCGCGCCGAACAGCAGGCCGAGGCCGATGGCGAGCTCACCGAACGTGATGAGCCACGCGAACCAGGTCTCGTGGTGCCCGGTGATCAGGAAGTTGATGAAGTCGCGATACCAGTCGTAGGAGATCGGTGGGCGTCCCTGCCCCGCCTCGGGGACCTTGGCCGCGGCCTGCCAGAAGCCGGCGAGCGCGGAGCCGCCGTCGATCCAGCCGCCGCCGGTGAGCTTGTGCCAGCCGGCCTCGAGCCACGCGAACCCGAGGAACAGGCGGATCGGCAGCCAGAAGAGCCCGGCCTGGGCGTTGTAGAAGAGGAATCGCGCGAAGCGCGGGCCTTCCATCTGGACGTCCTCGGCGCCCGGGTCCTTCCGGGCCTGGAACAGGACCACGAGCAGCGCGATGAAGGAGATCCAGAAGCCGACCGTCATCGCCTGGCGGAGCGGACCCTCGTCGATCAGGACCCATGGATTGAACAACAGGATCAATAGCGCGGTCGCGATGATCCCCAAGGGGATCCCGTACCGACGGATCGTCGCCATCTCGAATGCCTCCTTCTCCCGTTCCGGCCGATGGGCCGAGTCCCTCAGGACTGATGTCGGGAGGTTGGCGGTTCAGCCGATGCGGTCGATACGGCGATGTGTCACATGAAAAGGGGGCCGCTTGTCACTCGGACCCGGGACCGCGTGCACGAATGGGCCGTCGTGACGGCCGGCACGCACGCTGATGGGCGGGCGCGCGACCGCTCAGGCGCTGGCGCCCGCGGCCGCCTCAGGCGCCACGCCACCAGGCGGCCCGGTGGGCAGCCTGCGCGTGAACCACAGCCCGAGGACCGCGAAGATCGCGACCGCGGTCAACGCGCTGCGCAGGCCCGCCAGCTGCGCGGCCGAGTAATCGCTGGCGATCGCGGCGGCCTGGTCGGCCGGCAGTCCAGCCGCCACCGCGGCGGCCTGCACGTCCGCGGCCGGCACGACCTGGAGCCCCTCGGCGGCAGCCTTCTCCGCGATCGCCGTCCGGACGTCGGGCGGCAGCGCCGGATTGGTCACGACGCGGTCGATGAACGCCCCGGTCAGGCCGCTCAGCAGGATCGCGCCGATCAGCGCGGTGCCGAACGACGAGCCGAGGTTCTGCGCCGTCCCCTGCAGCCCGCCGGCCTCATTGGTCTGCGACGGGTCCACGGACGACATGATCACGTTGCCGAGCTGCGAGGCGAGGAGTCCGGCACCGGCGCCGAAGATCGCCAGGCCGACCGCGAACTCGAGGCGCGCCAACTCGATGTCGACCGTGCCGACCAGGATCGCGGCGCCGATCGCGAGGCCGACCAGCCCGGCCTGCGAGACCCGTTTCGGGGAGAACCGCGCCGCGAGCCGTGGACCGCCGATGGCGAAGAGCAGCATCGCGACCGACATCGGGACGAGGCGGACGCCGGTCTCGAACGCATCGAGGCCGAGGACCACCTGCAGGAAGACCGGCAGGACGAAGAACGTCCCGAGCAGGACGAGCTGCAGCATGAACAGCGTCGACAGGCCAGCGCGCAGGGTCTGGATCCGGAGCATCGGCAGCTTCAGCAGGGAGTCGCGACCGAGCCGTTCCTGGCGCTCCTCCCAATCCGCGAAGGCCCACAGGAGCCCGAGGCCGCCCAGGATCAGGAACGGCACGACCGAGATGCCGAGTGGGGTGATCTCGCGGCCGGCGATGGCCAGCGCGCCCTTCGGCTCGATCCAGCCCCACGCGCTGCTCTGCAGCACGCCGAACACGATGAGCGCGAGGCCCGAGGCGGACAGGGCCGCCCCGACCAGGTCGAGCTTCGGCGGGCGCTCGGGTCGCGGCGAGGCCTTCATCCGCCGACGCACGAGCAGGATGGCGACGACGACCACGGTCTCGGCCGCGAAGACCAGGCGCCACGTGAACGCGGTCGTGACCCAGCCACCGATCAGCGGCCCGGCCGCGACCGCGGCGGCGGCGATCCCGCCGATGATCCCGTACGCGAGCGCGCGGTCCTTGCCCTCGTAGTTCGTGGCGATCAGCGCGGCGATCGCGGGGATCACCAGCACCGCGCCGAGCCCCTCGATGAGCGACCAGCCGATGAGCAGGACCCCGAGATTCGGGCTGAAGGCCGTCGTCAGCGAGCCCACGCCGTAGATCGCGAGGCCCACGGCGAACGCCCGGTCGCGTCCCCAGATGTCCCCGATCTTGGCGCCGACGAGCATGAATGCGGCCATCACCAGGGTGTACGGCGGTGATCGCCAGCTGGACGCCCTGGATGGTGGTGTCGAGGTCGGCCACGATCTGCGAGATCGCCACGTTCATGACGCTGCTGTCGAGCACCATCACGAACTGGGCCGACGCCAGGATGAGGATGGCGAACCACCGGCCGCCGCCGGCCCGGTCCGTCGTCACGACTTGCTGGATGCGCTGATCTTGCTGTAGTACTCGAGAGCGGTCCGGGTCTTGGTCTGCTGCTCGCCGGACACGTCGATGCCCTTGCTGGTCAGGAACGCACGCGCCTCCGCGGCGACCTGGAACCCCAGGCTCGGCAGCGCCTTGGTCGAGAGCTCCAGGATGCGCGATCCGTCGGGGTAGAACCAGAGCTCGGCCACCATCGGACGCGTGAACTCCTTCGGCACGAACTTCAGCTTGAGCGCCGTGATCGGCCCCAGGGGCTCCAGGTCGTCCAGGCCGACCCCCTCAGGGGCATGGGCCGCGTAGAACGCGCGCTGCCCGCTCGAGAACAGCTTCCGGATCGGACGCTCGCCGAACAGCACGTCCTTGACCGCCGATGGCCCCCACGAGGCCTTGTACGAACCAGAGCAGACGAAGCCGCCGGGCATGGCGTCCACCTCGACGCCGAAGTCGGGCGACTTGCGCAGCTCCGCCGACAGCTCCTCGGGCACGACCGGACGGAGCTTCACGACCGAATCGTCGCCCTTGCCCTGGACGCGCCGCGCCCGGACGACCAGACCGACCTTGTTCAGCGCGAGGTCTGGCGTGTCGAAGAACACGATCTGGCGCATCTGCGCGTCCAGCGGGTCCATGCCGAGGGCCTGGATCGCCGAGCGCTGGTCGCCCTCCGGGATCGTGAGCTTCAGCTCGATCGAGTCGGCGCCCTTGAGCAGCTTGAGGATCTCAATGAGCTGCTCGCCCGACAGGGGCTTCGGTGCGGCGGGCTTCCTGGCCATGACCGACCCTCCAAGAGGATGCGCCGGGACCGTGATCGCGCACGCGACCAGCCTCCACCGACCTCCTCGCTGCTAGCATGCCTTCTCCGGCCGCCGCGCGCGTCACCATTCTGGCCGCAAGGATCGAGGCAGACAGATGGCCGTCATCATCCCGCGCTGGGAGTGGCGCACGTTCGGGAGGCACCTCGGGGACGCGGCGACCGCGATCGAGGCGCTGCCCTCGACCGGCACCGCCGACAGCGACGAGACCTACTTGCTGGTCGAAGGCGCCGATGCGCCTGCCGCGATCGTGAAGATCCGCTTCGACCTCATGGATATCAAGCTGCTGCGCGAGACCTCGGACGCGGGGCTCGAGCGCTGGGAGCCGGTCTTGAAGGTCGGCTTCCCGATGGCAGCCGCGGATGTCGCGAAGGTCTGCGAGGCGCTCCGCCTGCGGCCGCCGGAGCCGGCCCGCGACAGCACCACGCTGGCGCAGTTCCTCGATGAGATCGCCGCCCCGAACGGGGTCCGCGCGGTCGCCGTCCACAAGCACCGCGTCCGCTACACGGTCGGCGGCTGCTCGGCGGAGGTCTCCGACGTCGTCGCGGACGGCCGGTCCGCGCGGACCATCGCGATCGAATCGACCGACGCGGCGGCCGTCGTCGAAGCCGTCCGGTCCGTGGGCCTGGGGGGCTACGCCAACACCAACTACCCGCGCGGGCTCGCCGCGCTGCTGGACGGCCGGCCCGAGCGGTATGCCGTCATCGACGTCGGGACCAACTCGATCAAGTTCCACGTCGGCGAGCTCGAGGCGGACGGGCGGCTCGAGACCATCGTCGACCGGGCGGATGTCACTCGCCTCGGCCAGGGCATCGACGCCGGCGGCGAGATCGTCCCGGAGGCGCTCGAGCGGGCCGTCGTCGCGATCAAGGGCATGGCCGACGAGGCGGCCGCGCTCGGCGTCACCGCGACGTCGGCCGTCGGGACGGCCGGGCTGCGCGCGGCCGGCAACCGCGAGGCGGTCCTGGCGGCGATCCGCGAGCGGACCGGTGTCGCCATCCGGGTGATCCCGGGCGAGGAGGAGGGACGGCTCGCGTACCAGGCGGTCGAGGCAGGACTCGGGACGACCCGCGGGAGCCTCGTCGTCTTCGATACCGGCGGCGGCAGCTCGCAGTTCACGTTCGGCCACGACGGCCACGTCGACGAGCAGTACAGCGTGCCGGTGGGCGCGGTGCGATTCACCGAGCGCTACGGGCTGGCCGGTGCCGTGACCCAGGCCGTGCTGGACGAGGCCATCGCGGCGATCGCGGCCGAGCTCTCGAGCCTCGACGGCCGACCGCGACCCGATGCGCTCGTCGGCATGGGCGGTGCCATCACGAACATCACCGCCGTCAAGCACGCGATGGCCGTCTACGACCCGTCCGTGGTCCAGGGCACGGTCCTGGACCGAGCCGAGCTCGATCGCCAGATCGAGCGCTACCGCGGCCTGGATGCCGACGGGCGCCGCGGGATCGTCGGCCTCCAGCCCAAGCGCGCCGAGGTCATCCTTGCGGGCGCCTGCATCGTCCGGACGGTCATGGACAAGCTCGGGCAGACCTCGCTGACCGTCAGCGACCGCGGCCTCCGCCACGGCGTCCTCGCCGAATGGATCAGCCGCTAGTCGGGTGGCTGGACGTCCGACGCGTCGCCAGCTCGGGCGTATCGTCGAGCTCTGGTGACGAGGCCGGAAGCCCTTCCGTGAACCGCGCGTAGCGCCGCACCAGCGGGCCGGCCGACAGGCCGTGGAGCACGATGCTCAGCAGGACGGTCGTCGCGACCGCTGCCGCCACGCCCGGCGCCAGGTGCGGCGAGCGCGCGTCGCCCAGCGCGAGGAGGGCGAGCACGATCGACGCCAGCCCGCGCGGGCCGAACCACCCGATGAATGCGATCGTCGGGATCGATAGCCGCGTGCGGAGCAGGGCGATCGCCACCGGGAGCATGCGGATCACGGTCAGCGACAG
Source organism: uncultured Chloroflexia bacterium (assembly GCA_963834915.1). GTDB lineage: Bacteria > Chloroflexota > Limnocylindria > Limnocylindrales > CSP1-4 > SPCO01. Next base: position 23,755 of record CAWIDI010000006.1, on the reverse strand, counting down.
CAGCGCGTACAGGACGATCGGCAGCGAGTACCCGTCGAGCAGCGGCACGAGTGCCCCGAACAGGAAGAAGACGGCGAGGCCAGCCACCTCGCCGGCCGTCTCGCCGAATTCCGTGAACGCGTCCGGCAGCCGCCCGCCCGCGGCCGTCGCCGCCATGCCGGCCACGAATGCCGCGATGAACGCGTTCCCCCGAGGATCGGCGTGATCGCCCAGGCGAGGACCGCGAGCGCCGGCGCGGCCGCCCAGCGGAACGATGGCGCCAGGTGGTCCTCTGTCCCTCGCCCAGCGCACGAGCCGCGCGCCCAGGACACCGATCGCGATCCCAACGAGGACCCCGACCCCGATCTCCGAGGCCGCGAACCGAAGCCAGTGCGTAGCGTCGCCGCCCGACTCCGTCTCCTCGATCGCGACCGCGAACAGCACCAGCGGCGTCACGAGGCCGTCGTTGAGGCCGGATTCCACGTTGATCGCCTGGCGGATCCGGACGGGGATCCGGCGGTCGTTGACCACGGCCGCGCCCAGCCCGGCATCGGTCGGGGCCAGGAGCACGGCGAGCAGGAACGCCGCCGCCAGGCCGATCCCCGGCACGACGACCAGGGCGAGCGCCACGCCCAGGGCGATCGTCAGCGGCAGGCCAACGAGCAGGAGCCGCCCGGGCAGGTTGGCGGTCCCGCGGATGGAGCGGATATCGATGCGCGAGGCGTCCGTGAACAGGCACAGGACGAGCGCGATCTCGCCGACCAGGCGGAGCTGCCCGCTGACGACGTCACCCGCGGTGATCTCGGTCGAGACGAGGCCGATGAGCAGCCCGACCGCCAGGCTGGCGATCTGGGGGGTCACGCTCCATGCGCCCAGCGACCTGGAGACCAGCGCGTAACCCAGGAGGGTTGCCGCGAAGACGCCGACGATCAGCATGCGAACCGCACGTGGTCAGTGTCGCGCACCCGCGTGCCCCCGTGGGCACCGCCGCCCGCCGTCTTGCGCTAGGCCTTGGGCTCGCGGTCGTACAGCCGGCGCGCCCAGACATAGCTCACCGCTGCGATCCCGACGCACCAGGCGACCGCGACGATGCCGCTGTCCCCGATCGGCGTCCCGAGCAGCAGCCCGCGGACGGTCTCGATCAGCGGCGTGAACGGCTGGTGCTCGGCGAACCAGCCGAGCGGGCCGGGCATCGAATCCGTCGGGACGAAGCCGCTGCTCAGCAACGGCAGGAGGATCAGGAACATCGGGGTGTTGCTGGCGGTCTCGACGCTCCCGGCCGACAGGCCGAGGCCCATCGACAGCCACGAGATCGCGAACGCCGTCAGGGCCAGCAGTCCGGTCGCCGCAAGCCATTCCGCGGGACCCGTGGTGGAGCGGAACCCGATCAGCACCGCGACGACCATGACGATGGCGATGGCCAGCATCGTCTGGATGACGCTCCCGACCACGTGGCCGGTGAGCACGGAGCTGCGGGCGATGTCCATGGTCCGGAACCTGGAGATGATCCCCTCGGTCATGTCCATCGCGATCGAGATCGCGGTGCCCTGCGCCGCGCCGGCCACCGTGATCAGCAGGATCCCCGGCACGACGTACGCGATGTAGTCGTCGCGCCCGCCGCCGGCGGGGAGGCCCAGACCGGCCCCGAGCGTGCCCCCGAGCACGTACACGAACAGCAGCAGGAGCACGACCGGGATGCCGGCGATGAAGATCGTCAGCGAGGGGTAGCGGCGCATCCGCCGGAGGTTGCGCCGGAGCATGGTCGCCGAATCGGTCGAGGGCGAGCGGGTAGGCAGTCATGCGGTGGTCACCTTTCGCGAGTCGTGGTCGCCGGTGAGCGACAGGAAGACGTCGTCGAGGTCGGGGGTCTGGAGCGACAGCTCACCGACGTCGATCGACGCGGCGTCGAGGCGGTCGAGGATCGCCCGCAGCGAGCCGACGCCGCCGTCGCTCGGGACCTGGAGCGTGAGCGCCTCGTCGTCGCGGGCGGCGCCCGCGAAGGCCGCCGCCGCTCGATCGAGCGCGCACGCTGTCGGCGAACGACAGCTGGATGTGGCCGCCCGGAACGAGCCGCTTGAGCTCGTCGGGCGTCCCCTCGGCGACGAGGACGCCGTGGTCCAGGACGCCGATCCGGTCGGCGAGGCGGTCCGCCTCCTCGAGGTATTGCGTCGTCAGGAAGATCGTGACGCCGCCCGCGACGAGCTCCTGGATCGTCTGCCACATGCCGCGCCGGCTGCGCGGGTCGAGGCCCGCGGTCGGCTCGTCGAGGAAGATGATCCGCGGGTCGCCGATGAGGGTCATGGCGAGGTCCAGCCGGCGGCGCATGCCGCCCGAGTAGGTGTTGACCGGCTTCTTCGCGGCGTCGACCAGGTCGAACCGCTCCAGGAGCTCGTCCACGCGCCGGCGGCCCTCCACCTTGCCGAGGTGGCGCAGGTCGGCCATCAGCCGCAGGTTCTCCTCGCCGGTGAAGAGCCCGTCGACCGCGGAGAACTGGCCGGTGACGCCGATGAGGCCGCGGACCGCGTCGGACTCGCGGGCGATGTCATGGCCGGCGATGCGGACCTCGCCGCCGTCCGCGGCGATCAGGGTGGAGAGGATCCGGACCATGGTCGTCTTGCCGGCACCGTTCGGGCCGAGGAGGGCGAAGACCGTTCCCTCGGCGACATCGAGGTCGATGCCGTCGAGGACGACCAGCGTCCCGTAGGACTTGCGCAGCCCGGCCGCGTGGATCGCGACCCGGGGCTCGACGGCGGTCATGCCGCACCTCCGCGCCGCTCGGCGCGGCGGGGATCAGATGTCGAGGTCTTCCACGGGCGGCTGCTTGGCGAAGCTGGCCACGCTGTCGAAGAGCTGCGGCGGGATGCGGTCGCGGAGCTCGTCGAGCGACTCGACGACCTCGAGCGTCGATTCGCCCGGGACGTTGCCGTAGCTGATGTCGCCGATCCCCAGGTAGCCGCGCCAGCCGGCCGGCTTGCCCTCGGCGTTGAGCACCGAGAAATCGGGGCTGCGCTCGATGTGCAGGACGTACTTGCCCGTCCGGCTGCGGTAGACGCGGAAGGACTCGACGCGGCTGTACGAGGTGTTGACCCACTCGCCGAGGAGGACCCCGGTGAAGCGGACCTTGCGGCCCTTGCCGGGCCCGACCCGGACGATGAACTCGTCGAAGCCCTCGCGACGGCCCTCCTCGACGTCGACGTAGCGACGAAGGGCCGAGGCGATGGCCGCCGAGAGGTTGTCGCCGGCGAGCTCCTGGGCGCGCTGGTAGAGGGGGAGGTCTCCATCGGAGACGTAGATCGTCTTGTTCGGCACCACGACATCGTAACTCCAGTCGTACGAGGTATCTATACGTACGAGTATACGTATATTGCTGCGGAGCGCAAGGGGTGGTCGAGCGTTGCCGCGTGGGGGGCGGGTCGGAACGCTCCGGCTCGGGATCCGCGACGCGGCGGCCTGATCGGCGCCGTGTCGCCTTAGGGGAGGATCCGGAACCGCCCGCCGCTGAGTGGGCGCAGGACGTCGAAGTGCCGGCGATCGAGCGTGACGATCGTCCGCGTCCGGTAGCGCTCGGCCAGGATCACGTTCGAGGCGTCCGCGACGCCGATGCCCTGGTCGGCATAGCGCTCGATGACGGCGCGCGCGGCGACGAGGTCCGCCGCGTCGATCGCGGGCAGGTCCCAGGCACCGCCGGTCAGCTCTCGCAGGACAGCCACCTCGGCCGCGACGCCGAGCCTGGACGCCACGAGATAGTCGAGCTCGGCGATCACGTAGGGCGAGACCACGAGGGCCTCGTCCGCCCCGCTCGAGGACCGCCGATACGGCCTCGTGATCGGGCTCATCGGTATCGAAGAACGCCAGGAGCGCGCTGGTATCGACGATCACCGCTCGCCGAATCCCGGCAGGTGTTCATCCGCCTCGCGGGCGATCGGAGCGCCGCTCGCGAAGAGGCCCCCGCGGGGGCGCGGTCGGTCATCGCCGACAGCGTGGCGGATCGAGTCGCGGATGACCTCGGCTTCGGAGACACCTCGCTGCCGGGCGACGCGCTTGATCGCCGTCTTGAGCTCGATCGGGAGGTAGATCGTCGTCTTGTCCACGGACGTATGGTACCACCGCTGGCACTGGCATCCCGCCGGTCCGGCCGCCACAACGAGCGTCCAGCTTCCGCGGTCAGAGACCCAGATGCAGCCGCAGGGCCTCGTCGATCTCGACCATCACCGCGGCGGGAACCCCGCCGAGACGTTCACCGACCCGCTCGACGGCGATCGATCGGATCTGCTCGGCCTGGGCCTTCGAGTCTCGCGTGAGTCCCGTCCGGGCGGCCGGCAGCAGGACCTGGAATGGATAGATCCGTTCCACGTTCGAGGTCACTGGCACGACCGTGATGACGCCCCGTTCGAGGCGCAGCGCCGTCGCATTCGCTGCATCGTTGCTGACGATCACGGCCGGTCGCCGCTTGGCGGCTTCCGAACCGCGAACCGGATCAAGGTCGATCGCGTAGATGTCGCCGCGCCGCATCAGCTCCCGACTCCGTCGCCGCTGGTGGTCTCCCAGGCATCGCCCTCGGCGTCGTCCGACCACTCCTTCCATGCCGCCTCGTAGGTGGCGCCCAGCTCCGAGGTTCGGAGCAACCGGATCGCGCGATGCAGGGCTGCTGACCGCGAGTCCAGACCCTGCTCCTTGGCGTATCCGTCGAGGAATTCGACGTCCTCGCCGGGCAGGCTGACACTGACTTTCATACCACGATGCTACCATCGGTACGACCACGGTAGCAACCGATGAAGTGCTCGACCTCGCGGACTTCGGCGGCGGCCGTACGGGAGTTCGAACATCGTCGCGCCGGTTCCAGGCTTGATTCGAGGGCTTGGTACACTCTCCGTCGCGCCGACATAGCTCAGTGGTAGAGCAGCTGTTTCGTAAACAGCAGGTCCTCGGTTCAAGTCCGAGTGTCGGCTCCACTCCCCAGGGATCGTCCTGCTGGCCGCGCTAAGCCGGGGCGGCCCCGGCGTCAAGGGCCAAACCCTTTGCTTCCGAGTACGCTTGCGGTTCCCAGGCCCGTCGGCGAAAGCCCGCCGGGTTGAGAGGCGACGACATGGCAAACGGACAAGGTCGGGGAGTTGTAGGTGGCAGGCGCGGTTACCGCGTTGCCGCCGTGACGGCTGTGGCGGTCGGCCTAGTGATCATTTCAGTGTTTGCCCTTCAGCCGGCCAAGGGGCGAGCGCGACTGTTAGCGTTGCCAGAGGCCCAGCTCGCGTACCCGGGGGCGGAGCGCTTGGTCGCGCTCACAGGCTATGAGGGAACATCTGGCGCGGAGGCTGCCGTAGCGACCCGCTTCGCCACCATGTCGAGCATCGACGAGGTGATCGACTATTACGACCGCCAGCTGACTGCCATGGGTTGGTCGCGCGGCGGGGGCATGTCGATCGTAGGCTCGATTGCCGAGGCCCAAATATGCGGCTGGCACAACAACACTACGACGGCGAGGCTGTCATTTTGGAAGATGGATGAGTACAAGGCCCGGCACCCCGACGATCCGCCAGTCGACCTCGCCTTCGACTTTCGTCTTGCCGACGCGGTCCCGGAGCATGACGTGGGCTGGTGCCGGGTGGAACACGGCAACTAGTTCGCAGTCCGCCGGACCAATAACCCCATCACTACCCCCTTGGTCCTACGCCACGGCAGTGCTCAGACCACTACGGTTTCCCTAAGGCTGACAGCCGGGGAGGCAACATGGCGGCGAGAGGACAATTGTCGGGAGCCCACGATCTTGGGCGCCGATTCGGCATCGGGCTTCTTGTGAGTGCTTGCCTCGTGCTGTCAGGCATCCATCCCCAGCCCGTCAGTGCGTCGCCAACTCCTCCAGACGGCGAGCCGGGCCGGGTTGCCACCGACCCCGCGGTTGGCCCGACGCTCCTCTTCGTCCATGGCATCAACGCGGCATATCAGAACACGAACGAATTTGGCGACCTTCTTTCCCCGATCATTGACACATATGGCATCGGACGAGTCCTCCTATTCGAGTACTACCAGGATCTCGGGAGTATCGAAGAAGCAGAGTGCGCCCCTAGAGCACTGCCGGTGCCCGTAACCCCCAACGGTGGGATGCCCGTCAACTCCAGCGGGAACTCCGACTGAGATCTGCGACAGCCAAAGCGACCTCGGGTTGAACGCGGTCGCCTTGCACGCCGATATCCAAACTATCTACCTCGAAACAGAGCGTCCCGTAGTCATCGTCGCCAATAGCATGGGCGCCGCGATCGTGCGCGGATTCCTCAGCTATTCGGCCGAACTGGAAGATGACGTGGCAACCACGATGGTCGACAGCTTGGTATTCCTCGAGGGCGCACATGACGGGACACCTCTCGCCAATGTCGCAGCCTATGGCATTGCGTGGGCCCAACTGAATGGACTCGGGCCAGCAGTCTGCTTGATGACCAACGGTTGCTCGGCGTTTCGTCCGGCCCTTTCTGAACTCAACTCCGAGAGTTCCTGGTTCGAGTGGGCCAATCCCGGCCCAGAGCGTTTGCCGGCGCTTCCGACTTTCAATGCGTTCGGCGACCTCGGCGCGCAAGCGGAATTTTGTATCTTCTTCGGTCCGTGCGTTCCTCTGGGTGAAAGGATCGAATACGGCGACGGCCTCCTGCCAGCTGGGACCAACAGTCCATTTGACGTGCCGAGCGGAGGCGGGTCGCGCTTCCTGAATGGCAGCCTCGGCACTCAGAACTGGCAGTGGAACCTGTCGGACACGACGACGTTCAATCGGTTCGAACCAGATTTTGGAATTCCGGATACTGGCTGGCTTCTTGCAGAGCCTGCATTCCACGCGAATTTCGTAGAGCAGCATGAAAATCATTCAGGTGCCTGACTGCCGCTCACATGTGGTCGATTCCCTATTGAAGGCCGTCACGAACGTGATCGATGGACGAATGACAGGCATTCCCCATCTATGCGTTCCGAACCCGGGCACCTAAGAATGAAGGCCACTGATCACCAGACGCATGGCCAGGGCATGTACGGCCGCGATTGGATTGCTAGGCGTCATTGCTTGGATCGTGCTCGCCCCGAAACCGGCTCGGGCCGACGTCGAGATTGCAAGCTTCGCGGACCACGCCACTGAGCGTTACGCACGTGTGGAATTCGGCGCCTCGCCGACGTCCGCTCGACTGCTGTTTATCGATGCAGAGGCCGGTCTGTTCTGGTCGGACGATCCGGTCGAGATCACGACGCAGGTGAACGGATCAGTTCTGCAGTCTCGTACTCCGGGCCGGGCTGGCAAGCACCCGACGCGACGTTCGACGCCACAACTTGGATCTTCAGTGCAGGCAACACCCGCACCGCAGTCGACCTCGAAATCGAGGGGACCATCAACGCAAACCACACGTCAGGGACCTTATTGGTTACGGCGGACGAGACCGAATACGAACTCGATGACCTCGATCCGGCTAGTGGTGCATCCACAGCCATTGCGACAGCGGTCTCGAATATCGCGAACGAGGACTGGGAAGCCATCTACGCGAGTCTTCACCCAACCATTTCTGGGTCCATTACGGAGGGAGAATTTGTTGATGGGCTGGAGACGGCCTTTGGGGCTCAGGGTGAGCTCACCTCCGTCGTGACAGTGGGTAGTCCGTTGTTGTCTGCCAACGACGCAGGCTGGGATATCGCACATTCTGAAATCGCGATCACAGTAAGCAAGGACCAGTGCGAGGCGACGTACGACTCAGGGATTGATCTTGTTTTCGACGACGGGTGGAAGATTGGCAATCTCGAATTGATTGAAGCCGACGTGAGTCCGCCGACGTCGTCCGTTGGCTTGATCGATGCCGAGCAGAACCCCTCCGCAACCACGGTGCCCATCCCGTTTACGACGGATGACGGCGCCGGCGTTGGAATTTGCCGCGTACAGCTCTGGTCGAGGCATCAGCCGCCCGGGGAGAGCTGGGGTTCGTGGTCCCTCGCCGACACGCAGGAGTCCTCGCCCTTCACGTTCAGCTTGGGTGCAGGTCCAGGCGACTACGAGTTCGTATACGCGTGCTGAAGACAACGCGGCGAACGTGGAGGAAGCCCCCGGCGTCGCCGATGCCGCCACCACGCTTCCGACTGGTGCCGTGGACCTGTACGGGCCGACCGTCATGACCGACGGCCCCCAGGCCTACTGGCGTCTCGGCGAGGCGTCGGGCACTACCGCGGTCGACGTGACCACCGACTACGCCGGCAGCTACCACGGCTCGGCCAGCCTCGGCGAGGACGGCCTGCTGGTCAGCGAGGCGGTCACCGCGGTCGAGTTCGACGGATCGTCGAGCTACGTGACCAGCGGGGTCGACTCGCCGCTGTCGTTCGCCTCGACCGGCAAGAAGTCGTTCGAGGCCTGGATCGCGCCGACCGGCGACAACCCGACCGAGACCGTGGTCTTCCGCGGCAGCTCGGGCCACGGCTACGACTACTGGGTCTGGTGGGAGGACGACGAGATCTGGGTGAACCTCTGGACCTCCGGGGGCTCGGACCGGATCGTCACCTCGTCGGGCGCCGACACCGTCCCCGACGACGAGACCAGCCACATCGTGGTGACCCTCGACGACGCCACCGACAAGGTCGAGTTCTATGTCAACGGCGTCCTAGTGCGAACGGTGACCACGAGCTGGTTCAGCAGCTCGAGCTCGCAGGGCACCGACCCGCTGGTGATCGGCCGGCGCAACGACGACAGCTCGGCCTACTTCGACGGGGTCATCGACGAGGTCGCCCTCTACAGCAAGGTGCTCAGCCAGAGGGCCAACGGTCCTGAGCCACTACCTCGCGGGGGCGTAGCGCACACCACAACGGCGCGTCGACGCGGCTCGATTCCAGGCAGGCGTGCCGAGAACAGTACGCGGCTCCCCCTTCGGCGCGGCTGGAGCGCCTCCTCGCCGAGCCACTCGCCAGTTTCGCGGTTCAAACACCTCCTGAAATGATCACTTGGTCCGACCTGCCCTACGAACTGCGTGCAAGTCTGCGGCGATGCCTGCCTGGTATCGGGTTCCAGCTCGGTTGCCGTCAGACCCAGGACGGTTCACTTCATCAAGTGCTGATTGAAGATCTCGGGAAATGCGTGCGGCTACTGACCGACAAGGGAGAGCAATCGCCGATTAAGCTCGTCGACCCGCCCATCAATGACCAGGAACTCGGCCGCGCCGGCGCGCGAAATGCAGGCTTGGGTCCTCATCTTCAACAGGGCTACGTAGTCGTTTCGAAGGCTGGCCGCTCGCGTGTCGGGCGGGTGGACTCTCTGGAGGCTCGCAGTTGCCGCGTTGGCATCGAGCTCGAGCAATTCGTGGTCGGCCCGATCGCGGATACGTTCCTCGATGGCAAGAATCTCGTTCACCAATGCAGATACTTCGACGACAAACAAGCGCATGTGCGACGCCCGATTTCCGGGACCCGCCATCATGCGATCTAGGAAGAGTGCGACGAGGAGATATGCCGCGGCAGTCCCAAGCACGACGTACGCCGTTGGCCCACTCTGCGTCAAGCTCAGGAGCGCGACGCTGGTTGGCACAACTGCCAGCAGCGTGTACCGTACCCAACCATCTTGAGGCGACCTACGCCAGAGTGCGGACAGGCATACGATGACGGCGCCAATGAAGATCTCGACTGGGACGGAGATGCCAAGTAGGTCGATACTCACAGGGCTCCTCAAACCTGAGGTAGATTCGCCAGTCCGAGTAGTTTGGGATAGCCGACGGCGTCCGAGTAGGCGTCGGTGTCCGGTGCACGGTCGGGGCGGAGTTGGCTGGCGAAATGAAGGCTTGGGGGGACATAGGAACAGGCTGCGGCAAGGTGACGGAGAGGGCGCAGGCGTCGGAGTCCGAGTGGGTGTTTGGCGAGGGGTCGGGGTCGGTTTGGTTTGGGGTGGCGCCTCGGTTTGCATCCCGTGGAACAGCTTCAGGATCGCGAACATCAGTACACCCAATCGGCCCGAGCCGCGGGGTAGATTTGGCGGTACGCGCGGTGGGCCTTTGCCTGGCGGATCCTGATCAATTGCGGGCACGTATGGAACCGTCCTAGTAGGGTGGGTGGGGTCCTCCTTGGTCATCGCAACGGGGGGCGGCCCAGGCTGTGGTCTCGGGATATCCAGCGTTGCGGGGGTTCCTGGCATCGGCCCTTGGACCGGGGTAGGAGCCGACCTGGCGCTCGGAGGGAATGTCGGCATTGGTTCTCCGGGCGCGTAGTCGTTTGGATTGAGCGATATCGTCGACCTGTTGGTGACCACGACATAGGCGACTGCGATTCTGACGGCGGCGAATGCACCCGCAACTGCGATCTCGGGGCCGATGGTAATGCCTCCCGCTCCCGCCGCGACCGTCATGGCCAACTGGCACATCACGCTGCCGAAGACGGCAACGGGGTCATTAGACGAGGCGTTTGTGCAGATTTCGTGGCCCGTCGGATCCACCAGCGTGGCCGGGTTGGCCTCGGCATAGAGGAAGCGGTTCATCGACAGCGGGTTCTGGGCCGAGCCCGCGACGGTGTCGAGGCTGGTGAACGCACCCAGCCCGGGGGCATAGAACCGGGCACCCATCTCGTACAGCGGGGTGCCGAGCCCGGCCGGGCTGACGTCGAGCCGGCCCTGGTACTTCCAGGTCTGCTCGCCCACCGGGGTCTGGCCGCGCAGCCGAGCCCGGTGGCGATCGTCATCCCGTAGGCGTCGTAGCGGATCGCGTTGCTGACCGCGCTCTCGGTCGCGCTGAGCGAGGCCGCGATGCTGCCGTGGAGGTCGGGCAGGAACCAGTTGACCGTGCTGCGCCGACCTTGACCCCGAGCCTGTCGCCGGCGGGCTGACCGATCGAGTCGGTGGTTGCCCGCGACGCTGTTGCGACCCGGACGACCGTCTCGCTGGTGTCGACGTAGCTGTAGGTCTCGGTGGACGACGCCAGCGACCCGGGTCCGGAACCGGCCCAGGGCGTCGTAGTGAAGGTCGCCTTGTTGGCCGTGCCCGTGGCATCGATCGCCGTCAGCTGGTTGTCGACGTCGTACGTGCTCGACGTGACCGCGACCGCGGTCTCGGCGTTGCCTGTCATGTTCCCGAAGGCGTCATAGCTGAAGTTCTGGGTCGAGCCGCCGGTCTTGATGACCGACACGAGCTCGTCGGCCCGGTCGTACACCGAGGTGAAGGTGACCCCGCCCTCGGTCTTGGTCAGGCGGTTGCCGTCGAGGTCGTAGGTGTAGGAGCGGGTGCCCGAGGCGAGCCCCGTGCTCGAGGTCACCCGGTTGAGCGCGTCGTAGGCGAATGACTGGGTATTGGTCCCGGCGTCGCCGCTGATCCCGGTGAACGAGCGCGCCTCGGACGTGACGTTCCCGTCGACGTCGTAGGCCTGCGTCTCGGTGAGCGAGCCCTTGGTGATCCCGGTCAGGCGCTTGGCCCCGTCGTAGCTGAACGTCGCGGCGGTGCCGCCGTTCCAGGTGCGGCTGCCGATCAGGCCGTCGAGCCGCCAGGCGAAGCCCGGCTGGGCGGTCGAGAAGTTCGCGTCGGGCAGGTCGACCAGCGTCAGTCGCTTGGCCCAGTCATAGGTGAAGTCCGACTGGCCGATGGCCGCGCCGTCGCCGTCCTTGCGCCAGCTGATGGTGCCGTCGGCGGCATAGCTCCGCTCCGACAGGGTGGTCGCGCCGACTCCACCCCCTCCGCCTTGTCGCGCGGGCGCAAGCCCTGATGGCGCCGCGACGACGTTGACGGCACATCGCGTCGCGCGTAATCAGCGCCATGCCCAGGTTCATCCGCGAAAACAGCCTCACCCTCGTGATGACGCTGCTATTCGTGTTTGCCCTGGTGGGTCAGATCCTGAGCGGCTGGTCCGTCTATGACGACGACCAGCAGGTGCACGGATCGGCGGCCGTGTCATTGCCTGCCTATCTGACGACCCCGCACTTCGGTGAGGCGGTCTTCGAGAACTGGGAGAGCGAGTTCCTCCAGATGGGGCTCTTCGTCCTCTTCACCGTGTGGCTACGACCAGAGAGGCTCCCCCGAGTCGAAGCCCATCGAGGGCAAGGAAGATATCGACCGCAGCCCGGACCCGAGGCGGCGTGGAGCGCCCCTGGCCGGTGCGCGCGGGCGGCTTCGCGGCCAAGCTCTACGCAAGCTCCCTGTCGATGGCGCTCCTCGGCCTGTTCGTGCTGTCATTCGCGCTCCATGTCGTCACCGGCGCCGCCCGGTACTCGGAGGAAGAGCGCGCTCACGGTGGTGCGGAGGTTTCGCCGATCGCCTACCTCGCCGACGCCACAACTCTGGTTCGAGTCCTTCCAGAACTGGCAGAGCGAGTTCATGTCGATCGGCGCCCTGGTCGTCCTGAGCATCTTCCTGCGCCAGAAGGGGTCCCCGGAGTCCAAGCCCGTCGATGCCCCGCATCGGGAAACAGCCGGATGATGGCCCGGGCTTGAGGTCGGTCTAGCTCGCCCGGCCGGCGGCTGTCGCGTCGGGCACCTCGATCAGGCGGCCGCTGCGGACGTCGTACACGAACCCGTAGATCGTCCGCGAGAGGGTGCTCCACGCGCGCTGATTGGCACGTCCCTGTCACAGGAACGGGCGTCTCGACCGCGCCGTATCTCCGTGCGGCGGAGGACTGTAGGCGCACATCGAAAGGAGTCGAACACGATGTGCCTGACCTGTGGCTGCATGGATGCCCACCTCGAGATGGGCGAGTCGAACATCACCTACGAGGACATCAAGCGCGCCGCCGACAAGAACGGGCGGTCGGTCGCTGAGACGCTCGACATCATGGAACGGACCAAGGCGAAGGATCGCCAGGAGCACAGCCAGGAGTACGCCGACCCGGCGTGACCTGATCCGCTGCCGTGCTGGATCCGGACCCACCCGCTGCGGAGGATGACCATGGATGCCAAGAACCTCGGCGACCTGTACGGGCTCGATCCGATCCCGTGGTCACGGGCGCTCGAGGCGCTCGAGGCCGAGCAGACGGGCAACCCGACGTATTTCCTCGGGACCACGCGACCCGACGGCCGCCCGCACCTCGCCGGGGTCGGCGCCATCTGGGCTGAGGGCAAGGTGTACTTCGTGAGCGGTCCCGGGACGCGCAAGAGCCGGAACCTCGCGAACGATCCACGGTGCACGATCGCGATGTCCCTGAGCGGCATCGACCTCGTCATCGAGGGCACGGCCGAACGCGTGACCGACGACGAGACGCTGCAGCGGATCGCAAAGCGGTATGCGGACGGGGGCTGGCCGGCGACCGTCGAGGACGGGGCGTTCACCTACGACTACAGCGCGCCGAGCGCCGGGCCACCGCCCTGGTACGTCTACGCTGTCAGGCCGACGACGGTCTTCGGGGTGCTGGCCGACGAGCCTGGCGGCGCGACGCGCTGGCGGTTCGATGCCTAGCGCCCCTGCGAGTCCGCCACCGGACCGACGCGCATCTCAAGGAAGTCGTCCGCGCGGATGAGCGCGAGGACGGCCGCACGAACGGGGGCACGCGCCGTCGCTCAGGGTCGTGGATGAGCCGCGGCTCGGTGAGGTGGCGCGTCCCGCGCCGCGTCTCGAGGTCGCAGGCGCCCGCGGCCAGGACGTTCTGGACCCACTGCGCGTCCGCTCCGTACGTGAGCGCGAAGACGATGCGCTCGCCCTCGGGGAACGCGAGCATCGGCGTCCGGTAGACCCGGCCGGTCCGTCGCCCCACGTGGACGACGCGGGAGAACCCAGAGCCTGGCAGCCGTGAGAGGATCGGCCAGAGGATGGGGTTGGTGACGCGCCGGTTGAACCGGCCCAGGCGGTGCGGGAGCGGCATCTCGGCCTCCTGCCGCCACACAGCATGACCGACGGTCGCCGTTGAGGGCCGCCCTCCATCACAAACCACCCCGTTCTGCACATGACATTCCGTAATGACAGCAGACCATGCCTGGTCGAGATTGTGGCCGTCCGGGGTCGGATGTCGACCCGGGACTCCAACCCACGCGACCTGGGGAGGATGGAATGCAAGACCGGTCACATGACCGTGCGGGTCTCTCCATCACTCCGTCATACGCCGGGGACCCTCGCCCCCTCGAGCTGGCTGGCGCCCAGGGGGACGCGTCCATCGTTCGGCTACCTCCGGCCGACGAGCGGACGCGGACCGTCGCCGACCAGTCCCTGTCCGACGCGGATCAGACCCGATCCGACTCGGACCAGAGCTCCTCGGAGCTCGACCAGGCCAGCGCCGATCAGGACCAGCAGGCCTCGGACCTCGACCAGGCGGCCGCCGATCGCGCGCACGACGCGATGGGTCGGTGAGCGCCGTCGAGGAGCGAGCGTACCGTCAGGCGCGCGACGATCGCGCGACCGTTTCGCTCGCGCGCATCCGCAACCGCATCCTGCGCCTCACCATCGCGGGCGAGCGCGATGTCGACGCCGCCGTCCGGGATCAGACCGCGAACCTCGGGTCAATGGGCGCGGGCGAACGCCGAGCATGTCGATAGCCTGGAACAGTTGACACCAGGCTTCGACAGCCGATCTGCTGCAGCGACTCGACGAGTTGAGTGCAGCGGCGGCCGAAGCCCGCGCCCGGGCGGCCCTCGAACGCGAGCGGGCAGCCGCCGAGCGGATCGAGGCGGTGCGCGAGCGGACCCGCTGGAGGCGCAGCTCCGTCTCGCCCACCTCGATCAGCTCACCGGGGCGTACCGCCGCGAGATGGGCGAGCTGGCCATCGACCACGAGATCGACCGGCGCGCGTCGCTCGGACGGCCGGTTCATCCTGGCCTTCCTCGACGTCGATGGCCTCAAGGCCATCAACGACCGCGACGGTCATGCCGCCGGGGACCCGTGCGTCCAGACCGTCGCCCAGACGATCCGGACGCGGCTCCGCTCCTTCGACCCCTTCGTCCGCTACGGGGGCGACGAGTTCCTGTGCGGCCTGGGCGGGATGGATCTCACCGACGCGAACGTGCGTTTCCTCGCGATCGAGCGCGCCATCCAGGACGCCGCGAAGGTCGGGGTCAGCGTCGGGCTGGCCGGGCTCACCGCGGGCGATACCGTCAGCATCCTGACCCAGCGGGCCGACGCGGCCATGCTCCAGGTCAAGGCCCAGCGCCACATGCGTGCGTAGGGCGGCCCCCAACGACTCCGCGGGCTGAGCCAGGCACGGTCTCTGCGACCCCGCCGAAGCGCGCGGCCGCCGACCGGCCACAACCCGGATCGCCCGTGTCGAATCGACCTCCGCCTCGCGTCCGCTCGGGTCCGCGCCCCGGCTGGGACGATGCCCAGGCCGCCCAGTTCGAGAGCCGCTACCGGGGCCTGCTCGAGGCGGCACCGGATGCCATGGTCGTGGTGGACCAGGCGGGCGACATCGTCCTGCTCAACGTGCAGGCGGAGAAGCAGTTCGGCTACCGGCGCGACGAACTCCTTGGCCAGCCAGTCACGAACATCATCCCCGAGGGGTTCGCCGAGCGGCTGATCGCCGACGACCTGCGCAGCCCCGAGGCGGCCCTCGCCCAGCAGATCGGGACCGGCATCGAGCTCATCGGCCGTGCGCAAGGACGGCAGCCGAGTTCCCGATCGAGCTCATGCTGTCCCCGCTCGGCAGTCGCCGAAGGCATCCTCGTCACGGCGGCCATCCGCGACATCAGCGTGCGCAAGGCGGCCGAGGCGCTCCTGGCCCAGTCGAGAGCCGCTACCGCGGCCTGCTCGAGGCCGCGCCGGACGCGATGGTCGTGGTCGACCAGGCGGGCGAGATCGTCCTGCTCAATGTCCAGGCCGAGAAGCAGTTCGGCTACCACCGCGATGAGCTGCTCGGCCAGCAGGTCACGAACATCATCCCCGAGGGCTTCGCCGAGCGGCTGGTCGCCGACGACCTGCGCATCCGCCGAGGCGGCGCTGGCCCAGCAGATCGGGACCGGGATCGAGCTCACCGCGCGGCGCAAGGACGGCACCGAGTTCCCGATCGAGCTGATGCTCTCGCCCGCTCGACAGCGCCGGACGGGGATCCTGGTCACTGCGGCCATCCGCGACATCAGCGTCCGCAAGGCGGGCGAGGCCCGTTGTTCTCGACCGTCGACGAGCTCACGCGCTCCAACGAGGAGCTCGAGCAGTTCGCCTACGTCGCCTCGCACGACCTGCAGGAGCCGCTGCGCATGGTGGCGAGCTACACGCAGCTGCTGGGCCGGCGCTACAAGGGCCAGCTCGACGCCGACGCCGACGAGTTCATCGGCTTCGCGGTCGACGGCGCGCAGCCGCATGCAGCGCCTGATCCACGACCTGCTGACCTTCTCGCGGGTCGGCACGCCGGGGCAGCGAGCTCGCCCGACCGACGTCGAGCGAGGCCGCTCTGCAGCGAGGCGCTGCACGAACCTGAGCCGGCGCCATCGAGGAGAGCGGCGGCGGTCGTGACCCACGACCAGCTCCCGACCGTCGTGGCGCGACGAGATGCAGCTGATCCAGCTGTTCCAGAACCTGGTCGGCAACGCGATCAAGTTCCGCGGCGCCGACCGCCGCGGTCCACGTCGGCGGCCGCGCGACTGCGGACAAGGCTGGCGCTTCGCGGTCCACGACAACGGCATCGGCATCGAGCCGGAGTACTTCGAGCGGATCTTCGGCATCTTCCAGCGGCTCCACAAGCGCGACGGAGTACGCGGGCACCGGCATCGGCCTGGCCATCTGCAAGAAGATCGTCGAGCGCCACGGCGGGCGATCTGGGTCGAGTCCGAGCCGGGCATGGGCTCCACCTTCCGCTTCACGCTCCGCGCAGCGGAGCGGGCGGCATGAGCCCGCATGCAGCCCGGTCGAGCGCTGCCGATCGAAGTCCTGCTGATCGAGGACAACCCCGGCGACGTCCGCCTGACGCATGGAGGCCTTCAAGGAGGCGAAGGCGTCGATCGACCTGCACGTCGCGTCCGACGGCGTGGAGGCGCTGGCGTTCCTGCCGCAGGAGGGTGCCCGACCGCGCTGCCCCGCGCCCGGACCTGATCCTGCTCGACCTCAACCTGCCCACGGAAGGACGGCCGCGAGGTCCTCGCGCCGGATCAAGGAGGACGAGAGCCTCAGGCTGATCCCGACGGTCGATCCTGACGACCTCGGAGGCCGAGGAGGACATCCTCGACGGTACCAGCTGCACGCGAACGCCTACGTCACCAAGCCGGTCCAGCTGGACGCATTCGAGCGGATCGTCAAGGTCATCAACGACTTCTGGCTGACGACACGTCAAGCTCCCCGCCAGCGCAGCCGCCGAATGACCGACCAGGCCGCCACCCGACTCCTGCTCGTCGAGGACAACCCCGGCGACGCCCGCCTGCTGCGTGAGCTGTTCAAGGAGCCGGGGGCCCTCGCGATCGCGGTGACCCATGTCGAGCGCATGGGTGATGCCGAAGCGCACCTCGCGGACAACCCGTCGATCTGATCGTCCTCGACCTCCGGCTGCCCGACGCCGAAGGGCTGGAGGCCGTCCAGCGGGCACGCACGGCGGCCCCGCGGGTCCCGCTGGTCGTCCTGACCGGCCGCGACGACGAGTCCATGGCGATCCAGACCCTGCAGGCCGGCGCCCAGGACTACCTGGTCAAGGGCCAGGTCGAGTCGCGCAGCCTGCAACGCGGCGTCCGGTACGCGATCGAACGTACGGCCCTCGAAGCGGCGCTCTTCCGGAGAAGGAGCGCGCCGAGGTGACGCTGCGGAGCATCGGGGACGCGGTCATCTCGACCGATGTCGAGGCGAAGGTCACCTTCCTCAACCTGGTGGCCGAGGAGCTGACCGGCTGGTCGTGGCAGGACGCGGCCGGCCGGCCCCTCGGCGACATCGTCCATTTCATGGACGCGGCCAGCCGGACGGTCATCCCCGACCCCATGGCGCAGGCCATCGAGGAGGACGCGACCGCCCATCTGCCCATCGATACCCTCCTCGTCCGGAGCGACGGCGTGGAGATCGCGATCGACGACACGATCTCCCCGATCCACGACGGCGTGGGACGGGCCGCGGGCGCCGTAGTCATCTTCCGGGACGTGACCACGGCCCGATCCATGTCGCTCCGGATGCAGGCCGTGGATGCGGAGCTCGAACGCAGCAATCGCGAGCTGCAGGACTTCGCGACGATCGCCTCGCACGACCTCCAGGAGCCGCTGCGCAAGATCCAGGCATTCGGCGACCGCCTCGAGGAGCAGTCCGCCGGCGCCCTTGACGCTGAATCCGAGGACTACCTGCGACGGATGCGCGGCGCGGCCGCGCCGGATGCAGTCGCTGATCGACGGGCTCCTCGAGTACTCGCGGATCACCATCAGCCCCGACGAGCCGGAGCCGGTCGACCTCGGGCTGGTCGTGGCCGGAGTCCTCTCCGATCTCGAGGAGCGGATCCGCACCACCGACGGCCAGGTGATGGTCGGACCGCTTCCGACGGTCCTGGGCAGCCCCGCTCCAGATGCGCCAGCTCTTCCAGAACCTGGTCGCGAACGCGCTGAAGTTCCACCCGGACGGGGTCGCGCCGCGGGTCCGCATCGAAGCCACGTCGCGCGCGTGATCCGACTCGTCGGCGGCGGCGCCCGAGGGCCGACGAGGTCTGGGAGATCCGGGTCAGCGACAACGGCATCGGCTTCGAGGCGCAGCACGCCGAGCAGATCTTCGCGCCGTTCCAGCGCCTCAACGGGCGGCAGGCCTACGAGGGCACGGGGATGGGCCTCGCCATCTGCCGACGGATCGTCGCCATGGGTGGTGGGACGATCACCGCCACCTCCTCGCCGGGCGAGGGCGCCACGTTCCTGGTCACGCTGCCGCAGGGCCTCGAAGCCGCTGGCCACAGCGCCGCACCGATCGCGGACGACGTGGCGCTCCAGGCATGAGAGCGCCACCGCCGACGGTCGTCCTCTACGCCGAGGACGACCCCGATGACCAGCTGCTGGCGACGATGGCCTACCGCGACAGCGGCGCGACCGGCCCGCTCGTGTTCGTCCGGGACGGCAGCGAGGCCCTCGAGTACCTGCGCCGCACCGGCCGGCACGCGGGCCGCGACAGCACCGCCCGCCCGGCGATCGTCCTGCTCGATCTCAACATGCCGACGATGGGCGGTCTCGAGACCCTCGAGATCATGCGGGCCGATCCGAAGCTCAGCCGCGTCCCGGTGGTGATCCTCACCACGTCCGGCGCCGTCGAGGACATCGACCGCTGCTACGAGGCCGGGGCCAATTCGTACGTGGTGAAGCCATCGGCCTTCGCCAGCCTGGTGCGGATCTTCGATCGCATCAACGGCTTCTGGTTCCAGGTGAGCTCATTGCCACGAGAGGTTCCCGGATGAAACTACCCTTCTCGATGAATCAATCGGTCGGCGTCCCGGTCTGGGCCGTCGGGACCGGCGATCCCATCCAGGTCATGCTCGTCGACGACGACGACGACGACGCGAAGCTGACCCGCTCGCTGCTCGGCCGCGTCCAGGACGTCAACTACGAGCTCGACTGGGTCCCGAGCTTCAACGACGGCCTCGCCGCGATCATCCGCGGCGAACACGACGCCTACCTGATCGACCATCAGCTCGGCGGCCGGACGGGCACCGAGCTGGTCCGCCAGGCTCGCCGGGACGGCAGCCTTGCCGCGCTGATCATGCTGACCGGCCATCGAGACCGAGCCACCGACATGGCGGCCATGGACGCGGGCGCGACCGACTTCCTGGTCAAGGGCAAGACCGACGCGGCCATGCTCGACCGCACCCTGCGCTACGCGATCTCGCAGGTCGCCATGATCTCCAGCCTGGAGCGGTCGCGGAACCAGATGGCCGGTCTCGAGGAGCTCGGGCGGATCCTGGTCCACGAAGGACCGGCCCCCTCGACGATGGCCCGGGTGGTCGCCCTGATCGTGGACCGCTTCGGTCTCGACCAGGTCGCGATCTACCTCGCCGACGGCGACACGCTGTACCTCGCGGGACAGCAGGGCTACACGGACCCGATCCAGACCGTGAACCGCCATGACACGGGCGTCGACCGCGTGGCCCGCGCCGGCAAGCCCATCTTCATCCCGAGCCTCGGCCCGGAGCCGAGCCACCGTGACACCGTCGCCACCGAGCTGTCGGTACCGTTGATGCTCAACGGCGAGCTGATCGGCCTGCTCAACGTCGCCTCGCCAGTCGCCATGCCGATCGGCGAGCACGACTACGCGGCGATCCGCCTCGTGGCGGATCGCCTGACCGCCGCGCTCGAGGTGACCTACGAGCGCAAGGCCCACGCCGGCCGGCTCGCGGCCACCCGGACCAAGCTCACTGCCGCGGAACAGGCCGCGGAGGCCGCCCGGGTCTTCGACCCGGAGACCGACGCCTATCGCGAGGAGCTCCTGGAGCCCATGATCGACGTCGCGATCGCCTCCGCCAGCCGGCAGGGCCGGCGCAAGATCGGACTGCTCCTCGTCGCCTCCGGCGACGGGGTCATGGAGAGCGACTTCATGGGTCGTCTCGCCACGCAGGCCGATGTCGCCTTCTCGTCGAGGCCGCGCGTCCGATCGGACGACGGCGAGCTCGCGGTGCTCTTCTGCGGGACCGAGGCGGCGATGGCCCGCGGCCAGGCGGCGGACATGATCGCCGCGGCCGGGTCCGATGGACTGCGGCTGTCCGGCGGTTTCGCCAGCCTGGGGCCGTCCGACGATTCGTCCGCACTGGTCGCGACCGCTCGGGCAGCGCTCATCCTGGCCCAGCGCACCGGGCCAGGCACGCTGACGGGCTAAGGCGATGGGCAGGAACGCGCCCGCGCCGACGGGCGAGACCTTCGATCAGGCGGGCCTCCGGCTGCTGAAGCGGCCGGCGACCCGGTTGCTCCTGGTCGAGGACGACCCCGGCGATGCGCGGCTCGTCCGCGAGATGCTGCGCGAGCGCCACTCGCCCGACACCGATATCCGCCACGTCCAGCGCATGAGCGAGGCGGAGGCACATCTCGCAGAGAGCGTCGTCGACATCATCCTCCTCGACCTGCGGCTGCCGGATTCGCTCGGCATCGGGGCCGTCCGACGCGCCCACGCCGCGGCACCGCGGGTGCCCCTGGTCGTGCTGACCGGGCTGGATGACCAGGCACTCGCCGCGAAGGCGCTGCGCGAGGGCGCCAAGGACTACCTCATCAAGGGCCAGGTCGAGTCGCGCGGCCTGTTCCGGGCGATGCACTACGCGATGGAGCGGATCCAGATGGACGAGGCCCTGTACCTCGAGCAGGAGCGCCTCCAGGTCACCCTCGAGAGCATCGGCGAGGCGGTGGCCTCGACCGACATCGAGGGCAACGTCACCTTCCTGAATGTCGTCGGGAAGAGCCTGACGGGTTGGGCATGGCCGGATGCCCGGGGTCGGCCCATCACGGATGTCTTCCGCGTCGTCGACGGCACCAGCCGGCAGGCCTTCCTGGACCCGCTGGAGGCGGCGCTCCGCGAGGACCGCACGGTCCACCTGTTGAACGCACTGCTGGTCAAGCGCGACGGCACCGAGACACCCGTCGAGGCGGCGGTCTCGCCGATGCACGACCGCGAGGGGCACGCGATCGGCACGGTCATCGTGCTCCGCGACGTGAGCGCGGCCCGGGTGATGGCACGCCAGATGACCCATTCGGCCGAGCACGACGACCTCACCGGACTGCCGAATCGCCTGCTGCTCAACGATCGAATCAGCCACGCGGTCACCCTGGCGCCGCGTCACGGAAAGCGCATCGCGATCCTGTTCCTGGACCTCGACGGCTTCAAGCACATCAACGATTCGCTGGGCCATGCGATCGGGGACCGGCTGCTCAAGTCCATCGCGGACCGGCTGGTCGGCTGCGTCCGCGCCTCGGACACGGTCAGCCGCCAGGGCGGAGACGAGTTCGTGGTGCTGCTGTCCGAGACGGACCAGTGGGAGGACGTCGCGGTCGTCGCGCAGCGCATGCTCGCGGCCGTCGCCCAGCCGCTGACCATCGACGGCAACGAGATCTTCGTGACGACGAGCATCGGCGTCAGCCTGTACCCCGGCGACGGTCGCGACGCCGAGACGCTCATCAAGAACGCCGACACGGCCATGTACCAGGCCAAGGAGGACGGCCGCCGCACGTACCAGTTCTTCGAGCCGGCGATGAACGTCCGGGCGGTGGAGCGACAGTCCATCGAGGGCAGCCTGCGGCGCGCCCTCGACCGCGAGGAGTTCGCCGTCCACTACCAGCCCAAGATCGACCTTCGGACGGGCGCCATCATCGGCGCCGAGGCCCTGATCCGCTGGCACCATCCGTCGCGCGGCATGGTCCCGCCCGACGTCTTCATCCCGATCGCGGAGGAATGCGGGCTGATCGAGTCCATCGGCAACTGGGTCCTGCGGAGTGCCTGCCAGCAGGCGCGGACCTGGCTGGACGCCGGTCTGCCGCTTCGGACGATCGCCGTCAACGTGTCCGCGACCGAGCTCTGGCAGAAAGGCTTCATGGGCGGCCTGACCTCGATCCTCGACGAGACCTCGATCGACCCGACATTCCTCGAGCTGGAGCTCACCGAGGGTGTCCTGATGAAGAACGCGGATGCGGCGGCCGTGGTCCTACGCGACCTGCGCGAGACCGGCGTCCAGATCGCCATCGACGACTTCGGCACCGGCTACTCGAGCCTGAGCTACCTCCGGGCCTTCCCGATCGACGCGCTCAAGATCGACCAGTCGTTCGTGCGCCAGATCGGCGAGGTCGGCGACGATGCCGGCATCGTCATCGCGGTCATCAGCATGGCCCGGAGCCTGAAGCTGCGAGTGGTCGCGGAAGGCGTCGAGACGTTCGAGCAGATGACGTTCCTGCAGGGGCAGGACTGCGACGAGGCCCAGGGGTTCTACTTCAGCCGCCCACTGCCCGCGGACCGGTTCGAGCGGTTGGTCAGGACCGGGCTGGGAGCCGGCGCGGGCCTCGCCGACGGCGTCTGATCAGGCCGACGCCTCCGCGGCGGTACCCTGCCAGCCGGTGTTCGAGAAGGTCGGGATGAACCGGTACCCCTCGCCCGACGACGGTGGCGATGAAGCGCGGATGGCGATAGTCGTTCTGGAGCTTGATCCGCAGGCTCCGGACATGCCGGTCCACGATGTTGCTCTCGGCCATGAAGTCGGTGCCCCAGATCGTGTCCAGGATCTCCTCCCGGGTGACCACCTGTCCGGACCGGCTGGCGAGGAGGTAGAGGAGGCTCTGCTCGATGCTGGTCAGGTGGATCACGGAGTCGCCGGCACGGACCTCGCGATGGACGATGTCGACCTCCATCTCGCCCAGCCGGATCGTCGGCACGATGGCCCGGGTGATGCCCGTCGCGCGGCGGGTGATGACGATCGCTCGGGCGAGCAGCTCCTCCGGGGAGAATGGCACCGTCAGGATGTCGTCGACCCCGAGGTCGAATGCCCGCAACTTCGTCGGGAGGTCGCCGCGCCGGGTGAGCCCGAGGACCGGCGGGGTGTCCTGGCCCATCGCCCTGGTCGATGCGAGGCGTCCCAGCAGACCGCTGCCGTCATCGCTTTCGACATCGACGATGACGAGATCGGGCCGCCAGTCGGACGCGACCTGCTCGGCCTCCGACAGGTCCCGGGCGGCACGTACGACGAACAGGCCGTGGTTCAGGGTGAGTTGGATCAGGTCCACGACGAGGGGCCGGTCATAGAGGACCAGTGCCCGCCGCGCGTCCTCCTGCTGGGCCACCATGCAGAACTCCCTCCCTCGCTCGAGCATGACGCGTCCCGCACAGACACCGGACTGGCTCGCACCCGGGCTGCGCCCGTTCTTGACGGCATCCGCCGTCTCCGCCCCCGAGTATCGCACTCGTGTCACGCCGCCGGCGAACGACGCCTTGCGCCGGAGGAGCCGGGCGAACTGCCTGGGTGGGACCGCCTTGCTACAGCTCCAAACT
>CAWIDI010000005.1:742500-964681 GCA_963834915.1 uncultured Chloroflexia bacterium | reverse complement strand
CGTCCTCGGCGACTTCGACGACCTCGCCTACCTCGCGGTCGGTACCGGCATCGCGGCCGGGGTCGTCCTCGACGGTGCGCTCCATCGCGGCGCCCGCGGCCTGGCCGGCGAGATCGGCCACGCCATCGCGGACCGCGACGGCCCGGTGTGCGCCTGCGGCCAGCACGGCTGCCTCGAGGCCTTCGCGTCCGGCCCGGCCATCGCCCGCCGCGCCCGCGCCACCACCGCGAAGGACGTCTACCAGGCGGCCGCCGCCGGGGACGCCGACGCCGCGGACCTGGTCGACGACGTCGGCCGCCGCCTCGCCTGGGCGGTCCACCTGCTCGTCATGACCTACGACGTCGAGCGGGTCGTCATCGGTGGCGGGGTCTCCCACGCCGGTGCCCCCTTCGCCGAGCCGATCCACCGGGAGCTCGCGCGACTCCGCGCGGCGTCCGCGTCGGCCGCCGAGCTCCTGCCGGCGAACGTCGTCGAGATCCTGCCACCCGAGGCCGAGGCAGGCGCCTGGGGCGCCGTGACCATCGCCGCGGCCCACATCGGGCTCGAACCGGTCCGCGGATCGGGGCCGAGCCACGGATGGAGGGAGGTGGGCCACGTCCGGGAGTCGTGATGCACCGACATCGAATGCAGACCACAGCGCAGTCCCGACCAGGGAAGCAACCAGGAGGAGGAGCATGAAGACTCGACGAACCATCGTCCTCACCGCGCTCATGGCGCTGGTGGTGGGCGCCTGCGGCACGGCCGCGTCGCCGTCGCCGAGCGCGCCGGCGTCCGTGGCCCCGACCGCGACACCCGCGGCCTCGGCGTCCGCGTCGGCCGAGGCCTCGCCCTCGGCGTCGGCGTCGGCCACCCCGCTCGCGGCCGATCCGGCCGAGGCGGTCATCCAGAACGTCGAACAGGGCGCGACCATCGAGTTCTGGACGTTCTACCTGTCGCCCACGTTCGACCAGTACATCAAGGACACGATCGCCCGCTTCCAGGAGACCTACCCGGGCGTCACCGTCTCGTGGCACGACCACCAGGGGACGTTCAAGGACGACCTCAACAACTCGTTCGCCGCGGGCAACGCGCCGGACGTCATCAACCTCTCGGTCAGCGAGGGCTGGGTCAGCGAGTACGCGGGCAAGGGCCTGCTCCTCGGCCTTGACACGACCGTCCCGCAGGCCGTCCAGGACATCTACTTCCCGAACCTCTGGAAGCAGCAGCTCATCGACGGCGTGAACTACCAGTTCCCCTGGTACCAGGGCCTCAACGTCGAGCTGATCAACAAGGCGATCATGGACAAGGCCGGCGTCAGCGTCGACCAGTTCCCCAAGACGATCGACGGCCTGCCGGCCCTGTGCAAGACCATCCTCGACAAGGCGGGCGCCCAGTGCGCCATCCGCCTGACCGTCAGCGACCTGCTCGCCCAGATGGTCTACGAGGGCGGCGTCAAGGTGTTCAACGCGGACGGCTCGGCCTTCGCGTTCAACTCGCCCGAGGGCGTGGCGTGGCTGCAGATGTACGTCGACATGAACGCCGCCGGGACCCTCGACACGACGGTCCTGACCGGCGATGACCGGATCGGCCTCAACGCCTTCTCGGCCGGCGCCGCCCCGTTCTACGCCACCGGTCCCAACCTGGCCCGCCAGGTCAAGGACACCAACGCGACCCTGTACGGCAATCTGGCCATGGTCCCGTCGCCGCTCGGCAAGTCCGGCGTCGCGGGCAAGGGCCTGATGTCGATCTCGGTCAAGAAGGACACGAAGTACCCGAACGCGTCCATCGCCCTCGCGCAGTTCTTCACGAACCCGCGGAGCATGGTCCAGTTCTCCAAGCAGGTCGCCATCTACCCGTCGTCGCCCGCGGCGTACGACGACCCGTTCTTCTCGTCGGCCCCGTCGACGATCGAGGACGGCGCGCGGATCCTCGCCAAGGACACCGTGGCGACCTACCAGGACATCGTCCCGACCGTCCCGAACAAGGCCGACGTCAACGACATCGTCCGCAAGGCGATCGAGTCGGCGCTGTTCGCCGGTGTCGCGCCGCAGGCGGCCCTCGACAAGGCCGTGGCCGACGCGAACAAGCTCCTGAAGTAGGCCTCACCGGCTCCGCGACCCGGTCCCCGGGGTCGCACCCGATCGCTGGCCCGTCCCGCCCGGGGCGGGCCAGCGTCGTCACCGCCACGTACGATCACGGGATCACGACATGACCAGGAAGCGCTCGATCACGCCATACACGTTCCTGCTGCCGGCCCTCGTGCTGCTCGGGATCTTCGTCGTCTACCCGATCGTCGCGGTCATCTACTACAGCTTCACCGACTACGACATCGCGACGCCGCCGGTCTGGGTCGGCCTCGACAACTTCGCCAAGCTCGTCGAGGACGAGACGTTCCGCCTCGCGGTCGTGCACTCGTTCGTGTACCTGCTGGTCACGCCGATCCTGATCTTCCTCTCGATCGGGCTGGCCATCATCGTCAACCGCCGGATGCGCGGCATCCACATCTTCCGGGCGCTCTACTTCGTGCCCGCGGTCAGCGGCAGCATCGCCATCGGCCTCGCCTGGCGCTGGCTCTTCGACCGCAACGGGTTCCTCAACGGGATCCTCCAGTCGTGGGGCGTCATCGACCAGCCCGTGCAATGGCTCACGACGCCCTCGCTGGTGCTGCCGATCGCGATGCTGCTGACGATCTGGGCGGGCGTCGGCTACTACTCGGTCATCTTCCTGGCCGGGCTCCAGAACATCCCCGAGGAGCTCTATGACGCTGCGCGCATCGACGGCTGCAGCGACTTCCAGAAGCACCGCTACGTGAGCATCCCGGGCCTGCGCCCGCAGATCGTCTTCGTGACGGTCATCTCGAGCCTCGCCGCGCTCAAGGTCTTCGACGAGATCTACGTCCTGACGAACCGGACCGGCGGGATCCTCGACAGCGGCGTGACGATGGTCTTCTACCTCTGGAAGCAGGCCTTCATCAACAGCCACGCCGGGTATGCGTCGGCGATCGCGATCGCACTGCTGGCGATCACGCTGGTCTTCTCGATCTTCAACGTGCGGCTCCTCGAAGGCCGCGAGGAGGAGGCGGCATGAGCCACGCCCCGATGGCCCAGGTCGCGGCCCCGGTCGTCGAGCTCCAGCGGGCGCGCCGGCGACGCGCGCTCCGGCCGAAGGCGGTCGCCTCGAGCGGGCTCTGGTACGTCGTGCTCATCGCCCTCGCGGTCGTCACGGTCTTCCCGTTCTTCTGGATGCTGATGACGTCGCTGAAGGGCCCCAACGACCCGGTCTACTCGATCCCGCCGCAGATCATCCCCAACGACCCGTCGTTCGCGAGCTACGAGCGCGTCCTCCAGACGCTGCCGATCCCGACCTTCTTCATGAACAGCCTCATCGTGGCGGTCGCCGTGGGCCTGCTCAACGTGCTGGTCGCCGCGATGGCGGCGTTCCCGCTGGCGAAGATGCGCTTCCGCGGCCGGACGACGATCTTCTACGCGCTGCTGGCGACGCTGATCGTGCCGGCCCAGCTGACCTACATCCCGAGCTTCGTGCTGGCCGTCAACGTCTTCCAGTACTACGACACGCTGCCGGCCCTGATCCTCCCGAACCTGGTGAGCGCCTTCAACATCTTCCTGCTGCGGCAGGCGTTCCGAAGCGTCCCCGACGACCTCATCGACGCGGCCCGGGTCGACGGGGCCGGGGAGTGGCGGATCTGGTGGTCGATCCTGCTGCCGATCGTGCGGCCGTCGCTGGCCGCGGTCGCGATCTTCACGTTCGTGACGTCGTGGAACGACTTCCTGTGGCCGTCGCTGATGCTCCACACCAAGGACGGGCTGACGCTGCCGGTCGGGCTGGCGGCGCTGCAGAGCTTCTTCCAGTCCGACTTCCGCGCCATCGCGGCCGGGGTGACCATCACGGTCGTGCCGATCCTGCTGTTCTTCATCGTGGTCCAGCGCTACTTCGTGCGCGGGCTGGCCGGGGCGGTCAAGGGGTGACGGCGGTGGATCCCGCGGCGGGGCGCGCCGAGGTGGATCCCGCGAGCGCGATCCTCGGCCGGGTGATGCTCGCGTTCGTGGGCGAGCGGCTCCCCGACGAGGTCGTGACACGCCTGGCCACGGCGCCGGCCGCGGGGATGACGGTCTTCCGGCACCACAACGTGCGCTCACCGGGGCAGTTGCGCGAGCTGACCGAGGCGTTCCAGGCGGCGGCATCGGGTTCCGGTTCCGCGGCGGGCGCCGGTCCCGCCGCGGGCGCCGGTTCCGCGCCGGGCGCCGGTTCGGCGGCGCCCCTGCTCGTCGCGGCCGACCAGGAGGGCGGCCAGCTGCTCGCCCTCGGCGACGGCCCGACGGCATTCGCCGGCAACATGGCACTCGGGGCGGTCGGCGACGCGGACCTCGTGCGGCGCGTCGGCGCGGCCATCGGCCTCGAGGCACGGGCCATGGGCGTCAACGTCGTCTACGCCCCGGTCATGGACGTGGCCACCGACCCGGACAACCCCGCCCTCGGCATCCGCTCGTTCGGTGACGAGCCCGCGGAGGTCGCGCGGCTCGGGTCGGCGCTGATCGGCGGCCTGGCCTCGGCCGGCGTGGCCGCCACGCTGAAGCACTTCCCCGGGCTGGGCGCGACGACCGCCGACACGCATCACGGGCTCGCGGTCGTCGACGGGTCGCGCGAGCGGCTCGATGCCGTGGAGCTCGTCCCGTTCCGGGCCGGGATCGCGGCCGGGGCGCGGCTCGTGATGTCGGCCCACGTCGCGGCGCCGGCACTCAGCGGCGACTCGACCCTCCCCGCGACCCTGTCGCGCGCCGTGATGACCGACCTGCTGCGCGGCGAGTTCGGCTTCGACGGCGTCTCGATCAGCGACGCCCTCGACATGCGCGCGATCGCCCAGGGACCGGCGCAGGCCGTGGACATGGTCGCGCTGCTCCGAGCGGGCGTGGACCTGCTGCTGACCTCGGCCGACCTCGAGGCGCGCGACCGGATCGAGGCGACGCTGCTCGCCGTCGCGCGGCGCGGGCTGGTGGACCCCGCCGAGGCCACCGCCTCGCTCGAGCGGATCGCCCGGCTTCGGGCGTGGCTGGGATCGGTCGGGCCGGCGCCGGACCTGTCCGTGGTCGGGGGTGCGGCGCACCTCGCCCTCGCGCGCGAGCTGGCCGAGCGATCGATGACGCTCGTCCGCGACGACGCGGTCCGGCTGCCCATCGACCTGCCTGCGGATGCGACCATCCTCGCCGTGATGCCGACGCCGACCGACCTGACGCCTGCGGACACCTCGTCGACGGTCGCGCCCGGGCTGGCCGCGGCGCTGCGGACCCGGCACGCGAGGGTCGAGGAGGTCGTGGTCTCGCCGGCGCCCACCGATGCCGAGATCGCCGCGGTCCGGGCACGCGCGCTCGAGGCGGACCTGGTCGTCGTCGGGACGATCGACGCCCGGCACGAACCGGGGCAGGCCGCGCTCGTCGAGGCGGTCGCGGGCACCGGCCGCCCGACCGTCGCGGTCGCCCTGCGGACCCCATGGGACGTCGCGACCTACCCGGCCGGGGTCACGGCTGTCTGCACCTACTCGATCCTGCCGACCTCCCTCGAGGCGTTGGCCTCGGCCCTGTTCGGGGCGATCCCCTTCGCCGGCCGGCTCCCGGTGCGGGTCGAGGGCGTCCCCGTCCCGCTGGCGCGATGACGCTCCGCGACGAGATCCTCGAGCAGCCGGCGGTCGCGGGCCGGTTCCTCGAGACGCAGCACGACGCCATCGAGTCGCTGGGCGCGGCCCTGCGCGAGCGGCGCACCGAGATCGAGCACGTCGTCATCGCGGCACGTGGCTCCTCGGACCATGCCGCGATCTACGCCCAGTACGTCCTCGGGATTCGGCATGGGCTGACCGCTGGGCTCGCGACGCCCTCGATGGTCTCGCTGTACGGCGCAGACCCCGGGCTGGCCCACACGCTGGTGCTCGCCATCAGCCAGTCGGGTGCCTCGCCCGACATCGTCGCCGTCGTCGACGCGGCACGGCGCCAGGGCGCACCGACGGTGGCGATCACGAACGAGGTGGCGTCGCCGTTGGCGAGTGCCGCGGACTGGACGATCGACATGTCCGCCGGCTCGGAGCGCTCGATCGCCGCGACCAAGACGTACACGGCATCGCTCCTGGCGATCGCCGCCCTGTCGGCGGCGCTCGGGGACGAAGCCGATCGGCGCGCGCTGCAGTCGATGCCGGATGCGATCGGATCGATGCTTGCGCTGGAGGACACGATGGCGTCGATCGCCGAGGCGCACGCGCGGGCCGACCGCGCGCTGGTGGTCGCCCGCGGCTACGAGTACGCGACCGCGCGCGAGTGGGCGATCAAGATCAAGGAGCTCGCCCACGTCTTCGCCGACCCGTATTCGGCGGCCGACTTCCAGCACGGGCCGGTCGCGCTGGTGGAGCCGGGCGTGCCGGTGATCGTGGTCGTCCGGGCCGGGCCGACGGCCGCGGGTCTGATCGCGCTGCTCGGCCGGCTGCGCGACGACTTCGATGCGGACGTCACCGTCCTGTCGGATGTGCCCGGGGCGCTCGCCGACGCGTCGCGACCGGTCGCCCTGCCGCCGGTGGCCGCCGAGTGGCTGGCCCCGATCGCGACGGTCGTCGCCGGCCAGCTCCACGCGCTGCACCTGACCCGCGCCCGAGGGCTCGACCCGGACGACCCGCGCAGCATCAGCAAGGTGACCCGCACGCGCTAGATGCCTGGGGAGTGCGGGGCGCCGGGGTGCCGGAGGGTCGCGGTCCGTCGCGGCGCAACCGTTGTGGCAACCCGGCACACCGATGTGCCAGGTCGGCGAGCAGCGCGATCGCGAGGACCGGGCGGGTCCTCGCGCGGACCTCAGAGGCCGCTGTAGGCGTGCAGGCCGCTGAACCAGAGCGAGCCGGAGTAGGTCACCAGCACCATCCCGAACCCGACGACGAGCAGCAGCGCCGCGGGCCGGCCGGCCCACGATCGCTGGTTCCGGGCGTGGAGGTAGACGGCGTAGATGAGCCACGTGACCAGCGCGGCGGTCTCCTTGGGATCCCAGCCCCAGTAGCGCGACCACGCGATCGACGCCCACCACGACCCGAGGATGATCATCGTCGCGAAGATCGGGAACCCGATGATCACCGACTTGTAGGCGACCTCGTCGAGGACCTTGTGTGACGGCAGCCACGCGAACCGGTCGTGCTGGCCTTGCACCAGGTACGCGACACCGGCCGCGAAGCTCGTCGCGAAGATGCCGTAGGCCGTGACGGCCATGCCGACATGGATCGTGAGCAGCGGCGCGTTCTGTAGCGCCGGCACGAGCGGCTTGATGTCGGACGGGAGGCTCGAGGCGTAGAGCAGCATCGCCAGCGCGACGCCGGTGGGGATGAAGCCGATCGAGCGGATCGGGTAGCGCCGCTGCAGGAACAGGTAGCCGCCGATCATCGAGAAGGCGAACGCCACGCTGAACTCGAACATGTTGCCCCACGGCCCGCGGCCGACCACGACCGCGCGCGCGATGAGGGATGCCCCGAGGGCCAGCCAGGCGACGAACGTGATCCCGACCGCGACCCTCGACAGGGGGCTCGGCGAAGCCGATGTGGACAGGCCCGTGGATGCCGCGCGCTCGCGGCTCGAGACGAACGAACCGGTCACGACCCCGGCGTAGGCCGGCTGGGAGGAGGGCAGCAGGACCGGGATCGTGCGGCGGCCGTTGGCGAGCATCACGGCATGCCCGACGAACGCCGCGAACCCGATGGCGATCAGCAGGGTGCCGACGCTGAACAGCGCCGAGGACGAGCTGCGGCAGCACGTCAGGCGACCGCGGCGCCACCGGGCTTCGGCCCGGCGCTCGAGCGGACCGCGACGGCGCGCGGCATGACCTTGAGGACCAGTCCGCAGTTGGAGCACGTGTCGACGACCGCCGCGCGACCCAGGTCGCACATCGGGCAGATCACCGCGAGCTCCTCTTTGCAGGTGTCGCAGCGCGTCGTGCCCGACGGGTAGATCAGCGCATCGCGGCGGCAGTAGGGGAGGCCCTTGGGGAAGACCGGCAGCCGGCCGGCATCGAGCTCGGCGACGCGCGGCCCTTCCTCGAAGGCGATCTTGACGCGCGGCTTGCGCGCGAGATAGACCATCGAGCCGAGCATCGTGAAGGTGATGAACGGGCCGACGACGCCCACGAAGATGAGGACCGGCAGGATGCTGATGAGCCAGCCCCAGTCCGGCATCACGAAGACGGAGGTGATGTCCAGGATCGTGGTCCACAGGCCGTTGAGCGCGTCGATCAAGTCCACGTCCGCATCCTAGCAGTCGAGGCCGTCAGTCGCGGCCGGAGCCACGCGGCGCCCGCCGCGGGTTCCCCTTCTTGACGGTCGATCCGCGGCCGGGTTCCCAGCGTCCGGCATCGGGGTCGTCGTCCTCGGACGGCTCGCGCGGGACGGGCCTGGGACGGGTCGCGGGCTTCGACTTGGCGCCGGCCGGCGGGCGGCCGGTCCCGACCCGGTCGAGCCGGCCCAGCAGCCAGTCCGCGCCGGCCGTCCGGGCGCCCTTGCCGTGGAGCGACGCCTTCAGCGCCCGGTCGTTGGTGACGACCAGGATCGCCGCCGTGCCGGCCGGCCCGTCGACGGCGCGCGTCTCCTCGACGAGCGAGAGCAGGACCGCGTCGGCCGTGCGCGGGCCGGAATAGCGGACCCGCAGACCGAAGGCGATCCGCTCGCCGCGCAGGCCGCGCTCCGCTGCGCCGTCGAAGACGACGTCGATGGGGATCGACGCGGGGACCGCGCCGCGGAGCCGGCCGATCAGCGCCGACCCGGGCGCCGCGCCGGGGCCCGCGACATCGCGAAGAGCAGGTTCGTGCCGTCGACGAGGAGCCACTCGGTCTCGGCGAGGGGATCCGTGGGACGCGGGCGGGTCGGCATCGGCCCCATCGTACGCGGGCTCGGGCCGGTGCCGGCCGGCGGGACCCGCTGGGCGGACGCGCCCAGCCAGTCGGCGGACGTGCCGACGGCGACGTGGCCGCGCGGCTACGCTCCACGGGTGAGCCTCCTCCTGCTGGTCGACCTCGACGGCGTCGTCTACCGCGGCGCGGACCCGGTCCCCGGCGTCGCCGCCGTGCTGGCCGATCGTGCGGCCCGTGGCGACGACGTCGTCTACGTCACCAACAACTCGATGCACTACCACGACGACTACGTCACCCGGCTGTCGGCGATGGGCGCGCCGATCACGGCCGACACCGTGGTCTCGTCCGCGCGCGCGACAGCGATCCACATCGCCAACCACGAGCCGGGCGTCCGGCGCGTGCTGGTCGTCGGCGCCGGCGGCCTGGAGCGGGAGCTGCGCGACGCCGGCCTCGACGTCGTCACCGCCGGCCATGCGGCCGCGCGGATGCACCAGGAGGGGATCGACGGCTGGACCGCGGCGGGCGCGCCGGACGCGGTCGTGACCGGCCTCGACCCGAATCTCACCTACTTGCGGCTCGCCGCCGCCGCCGACTGCATCCGTGCCGGCGCCCGGTTCATCGCCACCAACCGCGACCCGGTGTATCCGACGGAGCGCGGTCTCCGCCCGGGAGCCGGGAGCATCGCCGCCGCGATCGAGGCGACGACCGGGGTCGTTCCGTACACGATCGGGAAGCCGGGACCGCACCTGCTGGAGCTCGCGGCCGAGGCCGTCGGCCGGGACGCGCGGGACGCGGTGATGATCGGCGACGGGATCCTGACGGACCTCGCGGCGGCGCGGGCCGTGGGCGCGCGATGCGTGCTGATGCTGACCGGGGTGACCACGGCGGACGAGATCGATGCGCTCCCCGATGCGGAGCGACCGACGGCCGTCGCCGCCGATGCGGCCGGGCTGGCGGCCGCGCTCGAGGCGCTTGCCGCGGGCTGACCCCGGATCGGGCCTAGCGCCACGGCCCTCGCGCTCAGGCCAGCTTGGCGACCTCAGCCGTGCCGGGCGCTCCCGCCGCCCCGGCCGTCGCGGCGCCGCCCTCGTGCGCGTCCGGCCCGCTGCTCTCGCCGAGCAGCGCATCGAGATGGGCGACCACCGGGGCCGCCCCGAGCTCGACCGCGATCTCGCGGCCGCGCCAGCCGATCTTGCGGACCTCGGCTTGGTCGGAACCGAGCGTCTCGAGCGCACACCAGGCGGTCCATGCCTCGTCCCACAGCACGCCGCCGTCGCGCCACGCCGCCATCGCGGCGCGGAACCCGGCGATCGCCTCGGTCGTGCGCCCCTCGAGGGCGTCGATCCCCGCGCCGATGGCCTGTCGCTCGATGTCGAGCACCTGGCCGCGGACACCCATCGCGTCCAGGCGGGCGATGGCCTCGCGCGCGCCTGCCGCATCGCGTGCCAGCAGGGCGGCCCGGGCCGCGCGCGGCAGCGCGAACGGCGCGTTCGTATCGCTCTGTTCCGCCTGCTTGAACCAGTCGTCGCGGGCGGCGGGGTAGCGGCCCTCGACCATCGCGACCCAGGCGTCGAGGTCCGACGCCGTATTCGAGTAGTCGGTGTCCCCGGCCACCTCGAGATCGACGTGGACCTGCTTGACCAGGTCCGTCGCTCCGGGATCGCCGCGGAGCGTGGCGATGACGGCGGCGGCGAACCCGATCGCGAGGCGGTGCAGGGTCGACAGCTCGGTGTCCTCGAAGCTCGCGGCCTGCGACTCGTGCCACGTCCACTCGCCGAGGCGGACGGCGTCCTCGCTGGCGTTGCTGATCAGGGTGATCTCGAAGTCGCGACGGCCGATCCGCCGCGCGAACGCGATCCCCTCGACCTCCATGTCCCAGGTGGCGCGCACGTCGCGGGTGGCCAGCACCAGCGACAGACCCGTGATGGCCCGGCTCTCCATCAGCGGGAGCCCGTTCTCCTGCGCGAGGCGACGGGCGGTATCGAGCAGGCTCAGCCCTTCGACCGTCCGCCCGTGCTGGCTCAGGATGTTGCCCTTCGAGATCAGGAATTCGGCGACGACCTCGAAGAGCTCGAGCGGCTCGGCGATCTCGAGCGCCCGGTCGGCGAGGGCGAGCGCCTCGAAGTAGCGCTGCTCGAGCGCGCGGACCCGCGACAGGATCGCGATGAGCTGGGCGAGGTCGGCGTCGTCGGCGACGCCCTGGCCCTTCGAGACGGCCGGCTCCAGGATCGCCGATGCCCGTTCGGTCAACCGGCCCGAGAGGAGGCCGTTGGCGAGGGCGACGGTCGTGCGATAGACGGCCTTCTCGTCGCCGAGCGATCGGCGGATCTCGATCGCCTCGGTCAACGGCGGTTCCGCGAGGTCGGGGCGCGCCGCAGACGTCGCCGCGCGGCCGAGCCGCTCCAGGATCGCCGCCCGATCCGCCGGCTCCGCCTTGATCTCCTTGGCCTGGGTCAGGAACGTGAGGGCCTGCTCGGGCGAGCCGAGCGCCAGGGCGCGGTCCGCGGCCCCGACGAGTGCCAGCCGTGCCTGGACCGCGAGCGCATCGCCCTCCGGCCCGTCCGGGACCGCCTCGTAGGCCGCGACGTAGTGGGCGGCCAGGGCGCCGGCCAGCTCGTCCTCGCCGAGCGATTCGAAGAAGCGCGCCGCCGCGAGATGGCGCGAGCGCCGGTCGCGCTTGGCCAGGGTCGTATACGCGACCTCCCGGATCAGCGCCTGGACGAAGGCGTACTGGCCGAGCTCCGGCGAGCGCGGATCGACCCGCTGGTCGAGCAGCTCCATGTCGCCCAGCACGCGGAGGCGCGGCTCGACGACTTCGGGCGGCTGGCCGGTCACCGCGCACAGGCCCGCGAGCGTGAAACTCTGGCCGAGGACCGCGGCATCCTGGAGGAGCGCCCGGTCCGCGGCCGGCAGGCCGTCGAGGCGAGCGGCGATCAGCGCCTGGAGCGTCTCGGGGACCGCGAGCTCGCCGAGTTCGCCGACCGGTTCGTAGCGGCCGTCGGTCTCGCGCAGGCGGCCGTCGGCCACGAGCATCCGGACGGTCTCGACCGCGTACAGCGGGATCCCGTCGGCGCGCGCCACGATCGAGCGCGCGGTGGCGGTCGCGAGCCCGGGCACGAGGCCGGCCAGCAGCTCGAGCATCGACGCCTCGTCGAGCGGCTCGAGGCCCGAGCGCCAGGAAGTTGCGCCGCCCGGCACCCCAGTCGGGCCGGCGGGTCAGCAGGTCCGGGCGGGCGAGCGTGATGATCAGGATCGGGACGCCGCGGCTCCATTCGAGCATGTGGTCGATGAAATCGAGCTGACCGGTGTCGGCCCAGTGCAGGTCCTCGAAGGCCAGGACCACGATCCCCGTCGAGGCGAGCCGCTCGAAGAAGGTCCGCCACGCGCGGAAGAGCTCGTCCCGACCGCCCGGGGGCGCCTCGCCGACCCCGAGCAGGGCCAGCAGGGCGGGCTCGATCCAGCGCCGCTCGGCTTCGTCGGGCACGTGCTCGGCGATCGTGGCCGCGACCTTCTCGCGGGTCGTCGCCGGGTCGTCGGTCTCCATGAGCCCGCAGCGCACGCGGACCATCTCCCCGAGCGCCCAGAAGGTGATGCCCTCGCCGTAGGCGGGCGAGCGGCCGTCGTGCCACCAGATCCCCTCGACGAGGCCGTCGAGGTACTTCTCGAGCTCCCAGGTCAGCCGCGACTTGCCGATCCCGGCCTGGCCGGTGATCGAGACGAGCCGGGCACGATGCTCGCGCGAGGTCGCGTGGAACAGGTCCTTGAGCAGGCGCAGCTCCGTGTCGCGCCCGACGAACGGCGCCTCGAGGCGGTCCGAGCGGCCGCGGCCCTTGCGCTCCGCGACGACCCGCAGCGCCCGCCAGGCCGAGACCGGCGCTTCCTTGCCCTTGAGGACCGTGTCGCCCGCCGCCTCGAAGATGATCGCGCTGGCCGCCGCCCGATAGGTCGCCTCGCCCACCAGCACGGTGCCCGGGGCCGCGACGGACTGGAGGCGGGACGCGGTGTTCACCAGGTCGCCGGCGACCATCCCCTGGTCGCGCGAGCCGAGCGTGACGGCCGCCTCGCCGCTCAACACGCCGGCGCGCGCCTGGACCTCCGGGCCGAGGGCGCGGACCGCATCGACCAGCTCCAGGGCGGCGCGCACGGCCCGCTCCGGGTCGTCCTCGCGCGCCACCGGCGCGCCCCAGACCGCCATGACCGCGTCGCCGATGAACTTCTCGACCGTCCCGCCGTACCGCCCGATGACCGTGCGCGCGAGCTCGAAGTACTCCGAGAGGAGTTCGCGGACCGCCTCCGCGTCACGTCCCTCGGCGATCGTCGTGAACCCGACCAGGTCGGCGAACAGCACCGTGACGAAGCGACGCTCGGCGACCGGTGCCGCCTGCGCCGCGCCGATGGCGGTCGCGAGCGGGGTGGGTCCCCGCGATGCCGCGGCCGCCGCCTCGTCGCTCATGAGCCGGGTGCCGCACTCCCCGCAGAAGCGGGCCTGGGGCGGGTTGGTCGATCCGCACGTCGGGCAGGCGGCGGCCAGCTTGGAGCCGCACTCGTGGCAGAACTTACGACCGGCTTCGTTGACCGTGCCGCACGCGGGGCACTGCATCCGCGGAATGTAGCGCGCGGAGGGGTCCCGCGTCGCCCCTTTCGCCGTTGCGGAGCGCCCGTCAGCCGTGCAGTTCGGGGATCCCCGCGGCCCAGGCCGTGAACGCGGCACGCAGCGGCGCCAGGTCGCCTCGTCGGCGAACGCGACGTCGAGCGCGTGGCGGTCGATCGCCCACAGCTCCGGCAGGGTCAGCCCGATGGCCTCGACGGCATTCGCGTATTCCTCGGAAAGGGTGATGTCGGAGACCGTCGTGTCATCGGTCGACAGGGTCACCGGCACGCCGGCGTCATGCAGCCGCGCCAACGGGTGCATGTGGAGCCCGCCCACGATCCCGGCCTGCACGTTCGAGGTCGGGCACAGGTCGAGGGTCACGCCCCGGGCGGTCAGCTCCCCGCACAGCGGCAGGTCGTCGATGGTCCCGGGGCCGTGGGCGATCCGCTCGGGATCCATCGCGAGCGCGCGGCGCACCTGTGCGCCGCCGCCCCACTCCCCGGCGTGGAGCGTGATCCGCAGGCCGCCCGCCCGCGCCGCCGCGAAGGCGGCCGCGTGGATCGCGGGATCGGGGAAGGCGGCCTCGGGTCCGGCGAGGTCCCAGCCGGTCAGGCCCTGGTCGCGGAAGCGGACGGCGGTCTCGGCCAGGACGAGGTTCGCGGCCGGGTCATGGGAGCGCAGCGCGGTGCAGATGAGCCGGACCACGGTCCCGGTCCGGGACGCCCCGGCGGCGGCGCCGGCGCAGACCGCCGCGATCCCCTCGGCGAGCGGCAGGCCGCCGGCGACGTGGAGCAGGGGTCCCCAGCGGATCTCGACGTAGCGGACGCCATCGGCCGCCTTCGTCTCCACGAGCTCGCTGGTGATCCGCTCCAGCGCCTCGGCGTCCTGCATGAGGGCGATCGGCAGTTCGAAGGCCTCGAGCAGCTGCGCCTGGTCGACGCACGGCATCGGCGCGATCAGGGCCCTCGACATGCCGGCCCAGTCGCGTGGGGCGTCGATGGCGCGCGTGCGCGCGAGGGCCAGCGCGGTCCCGACGCGCAGCGACCCGTCGAGGTGCAGGTGGAGCTCGGCCTTCGGCATCGCCTGGACCAGGCGGCGGAGCGACTGGCCGGTCAGGCTCGCGGGACGTTCCTCGGCAGGGGTCGTCATCCTCTGATGCTACGATTCCGCGCGCATGTCCACCATCCTGGTCACGGGCGCGGACGGGTTCGTCGGCAGCTGGACCATCCCGGCCCTGCTCCGCGCCGACCATCGCGTCATCGCGATGGTGCGCACCCCCGATGCCGGGGTGCTCGTGCGCGAGCGCCTCCCGGCGGCCTGGCGCGACCGCGTCGAGCCGCGCATCGGCGATGTCACGATGCCGCTGTCGCTCGGCCCGGTCATGGAGCAGGTCGAGGCCGTCGTCCACCTCGTGGCGATCCCGCGCGACCGCAACGGCGGCGCGGAGCTGTTCCGGGTCAATACCGGCGGGACGCGGAACGTGGTCGCGGCCACGTCGGCGGCCGGGATCCGGCGGTTCATCCACATGGGCGCGTTGGGCGTCCAGGACGACCCGACGCTCCACTACGCGAGCTCGAAGGCGAAGGCCGAGGCGCACGTGCGCGCATCGGGCCTCGACTGGACGATCCTCAAGCCGTCGCTACAGTTCGGGGAGGGGGACGGCTTCTTCAACATCGTGGCCGACCTGGTCCGCCTGTCACCCGGGATCGTCCCGGTCCCGGGCAGCGGCCAGAGCCGGTTCCAGCCGATCCACGCCGGCGACGTCGCGCGGGTCGTCGTCCGCTGCCTCGCGGACCCGACGACCTCGGGCGCGGCGTTCGAGCTCGGCGGGCCGCGGCACTGGACGTACCGGGAGATCACCCGGGAGGTCGTCCAGGCGCTCGGGAAGCGCCGCCTGATCGTGCCGATGCCGGTGCCGCTGATCTCGCTGGTCGCGGGCACGTCGGAGCGTCTCCGCCTGCCGTTCCCGGTCGCCACCGACCAGCTCCGCCAGCTGCGCCTCGACAACATCGGTCCCGACGATGTCATCGGGCCGCGCTTCGGCTTCGAGCCGCGGCCGATGGAGGGCGCCCTCGGCTACCTGCGGGCGAAGCTGCGCGACCAGCGCACCCGTGGCGACCTCGCCGGACCGCCCGAACCGCCGGACCGATCGACGGCTCCGCCGGATCCCCCGCGTGAGCGATCGTTCGGGGCGCGTCCTGGGCGTCGCCGCCTGGATCGTCGCGGTCGTGGCGATCGCGTTCGGCGCCGCCGGCCTTGCGGTCGCGATGCAGCCGAGCCCGGACCGCCCGGCCAGCCCCGAGCTCACCTCGTCGGGCGACCGCGTCGTGGCGCCGCACCTGGATGCCGCCGAGGGCTCGGCGGCATCGCTCTCCACGGACATCGAGGCGCTGGGGACCCAGGCCCGCGGCGCGCTGGCCGCGATGGTCGGCGGGGAGACCCAGACGATGGACACCGCCATCGCCGAAGGCGACCGGCTGATCGAACAGGTCCGCGTGGCGTCGGCGGCGATCCGGACGGAGCTGGCGGCCACGCCGTTCGTCGGGACGCCGGCAGCCCCGCTGACGGTCTCCGCGGACCTCCGAGCGCGCTTCGAGTCGCTGCAGCTCGCGGCGGCGGCGGCCGACGGGTTGGATCGCCCGTGGGCGCGGCTGCGGACCGGCGGCGCCGCGGCGGGCCAGCTCGCGGCCCAGCTGGCGGAGCACGACCGGCTTGTCGGCGTCGCCGCGGGACAGGGCCGCGACGCGAAATACGCGGAGGCGATCAAGACCATCGATTCGGCCACGGCCGTGCTGGCCTCGGCGCGCACCTCTCGCGACCGGTTGGCGAACTCCGTCGACGTCTCGGTCCTTGACCAGTGGATCGAGCGCAACGCGTCGTACGACGCGGCGCTGCGGGCGCTCTACAGGCTGAAGCCGAAGGTCGGCGCCCGCGTGACGCCCCAGCTGAAGGCCGCGATCGCCGCGGAGAAGGCCGCGCGGGCTCGGCTCCCGGCGAACTCCCGCGGGCTCGTGGTGATCATGTCGGACATCGGCCAGGGCTGGATGAACGGCGCGGTGATCGCCATCGAGGAGGCCCGCGCGGCCCTCGCCGTCGCGCTCGAGCCGGCGTCGTCGGCGTCACCCGGCCAGACCACGCCGTAGGTACACTGCCCCCACTTGACCACACCGTCGCCGACCCTGTCCGCGACGGCCCCCACGTTCCGGAGGAGCGCGCGCCCGTGGATGTCCGTGTCGTCAATGACCAGCCGTGGGACGTCGCGACCGACGTCCTCGCCATCCCGATCGTGGCCGATCCGGCCTTCGACGGGCCACTCGATGAGCTCGACCGCCGCACCGGCGGGGAGCTGCGCGCCCTGGCCGCGTTCCGCGAGCTGAGCGGCAAGCGCTACGCCACGGCCCTCGCCGCGACCGGCGACCTGCCCGCCGACCGAGTCGTGACGGTCGGCATCGGCGACCCCGCAGCGCTCGACCGCGAGACCGTCGCGCGCATCGGCGCGACCGCGGAGCGCCGCCTCGGCGGCCGGGCCGTGGAACGGCTCGCGATCTGGATCAGCCCGCTCGTCGACGCGCTCGGGGAGTCGGCCGAGACGGTCGCCGAGCTCGTCGCCCGCGGCGTGGTCGAGGGCTCGTACGACCCCGCCACGATCTACCGCGACAACGTGGAGTCGTCGCCGCCCGAGCTGGTCGAGCTGACCCTCATCGCGCCGGGCACCGACGCCACGGCGCTCGCGGCGGCCGCCCGCCGCGGCGTGATCATGGGCGAGGGCGCCAACCTGGCCCGGACGCTGTCCAATCGCGCCTCGAACGACGTCAGCCCGGAGGTCCTCGCCGATGAAGCACGGGCCGTCGCCGAGGAGCACGGCCTGTGGATCGACGTCATCGAGCCGGACCGCGCGATCGAGCTCGGCATGGGCATGTTCATGGCGGTCGGCCGCGGGAGCGACAACCCGCCGCGGATGATCATCCTGCGCTCGGGCGGGTCGGGGGAGCACGACGCCCTCGGGCGCCACCTCGCGATCGTCGGCAAGGGCGTCTGCTTCGACTCCGGCGGCATCAGCATCAAGCCGTCCGACCGGATGGAAGAGATGAAGATGGACAAGACCGGTGCGTGCACCGTGATCGCGGCCATCGCGACCGTCGCGCGCCTGGCGCCCGGCACACCGCTGCTGGCGGTGGCGCCGGCGGTCGAGAACATGCCCGGCCCGCATTCGACGCGCCCCGGCGACGTCGTGCGGGCGCTCAACGGCAAGATGGTCGACATCACCAACACCGACGCCGAGGGCCGCCTGATCCTCGGCGATGCGATGACCTACGCCGAGCGGCTCGGGGCGACCCACATCGTGGACGTCGCGACGCTGACCGGCGCGGTCGCCCGGGCGCTGGGCCATCTCGTGACCGGGGCGTTCGGCCGGCCGCAGGCCTTCTACGACGACGTCATGGCCGCCGCGGAGCGGGCGGGGGAGCGCTACTGGCAGCTCCCGCTCATCGACGACTACGTCCCGGAGATGGAGAGCTGGTACGGCGACCTCCAGAACGCGGGCGCCCCGGACGGCTCGCTCATCAAGAGCGGGCTGTTCCTGCGCGAGTTCGTGACCGTGCCGTGGGTCCACCTCGACATCGCCGGCACCGGCTACTACCGCAAGGCGCTGCCGTTCGCGCCGCGCGGCGCGACCGGCGTCTCGCACTCGACGCTCGTGGAGCTGGCGCTGGCCGGGGTCGGCACGGACTGACGGTGGCCGGACCGCGACCGGGCGATCCACGGCGATCGGGGCGATGGAGCCGCTGACCGGCGTGTCGGTCGCCCTCGGCGTCGCCGGGTTCGGGTTCGGGCTGGCCGCCGACCGATTCGCGACGCGTTGGCCGGAGCACGACGAGGAGCATCCGCCCGGTCGCCGCGTCGACTGGCGGACGGCCCTCGTGGCCGTCATCTCGTCCCTCGCCTTCGGCCTGCTGCCGATCCGGTTCGCTGGCGACCCGCTCGCGCTCCTCGTCTTCGGCGCCTGGTTCGTCACCCTCGTCGTGGGGCTTGCCACGGACCTCGACCAGCGA
Source organism: uncultured Chloroflexia bacterium (assembly GCA_963834915.1). Taxonomy (GTDB): domain Bacteria; phylum Chloroflexota; class Limnocylindria; order Limnocylindrales; family CSP1-4; genus SPCO01. The sequence continues at coordinate 946,183 of CAWIDI010000005.1, read as the reverse complement.
CTGCTCCCGGATGTCCTGACGCTCCCGGTGATCCCGGTCGCCCTCCTCTACGCGCTGAGCGGCTCGAACCCGTTCGTGGGGGATGCCGTGGTGGTCGCCGTGGTGGCCGCGATCGCCGTCCCCCTGCTGCTCTACCTGCCGTCGATCCCGTTCGGGGCCGGCGCGTTCGGGATCGGCGACGTCAAGCTCCTCGCCGGCGTGGGCGTGCTCCTGGGGGCGGGGCGGCTGCTCGGATCGGTCGTCTTCGCCCTGGTCGTCTCCGGCGTCGTGCTGATCACGCTCGCTGGCGACCCGCCGGATCGGACGCCGGACCTACGTGCCATTCGGGCCGTTCTTCATCATCGGCGCGTTCTGGGCGGTCCTGTTCCGCGGCTGAATCGCCGGCGCGCCGCGCTCGACGCGTGCGCGGTACCCACAGTCCCTTGGTCCCACGCTCGGCGGGACCATGGTCACGCTCGCCGAGCGGCGGCGGCCGACTAGACTGCGGGGCGTATCATGCCCAGGAGCCGGTGTCGTCCTGTCGAGTGCCCGATCGGGACGGTTGATGGACCGGCGGGCGTAACCGTCTGACGTCGCCCCGGTGGTGAGACATGGGGGACGACCCACGGAGTCTGCTCGCACGATGACATCGCCAACGTGAAAGGCCGCCAGACCGATCGATCGGCGCACCCGATCGCAACCGGCTGGGCGTCGGCGTCCCCGCGTCGCGGGCCGTCCGGGCGCCGGATCGCCGCCTTCGCCCTCATGCTCCCCCTCGTCTTCGGGCTGCTCGGCTCGCCGACGCTGACGCCGCCTGCCCGCGGCGACGAGCTGGCGGACGCCCGGGCGAGGGCCGCCGAGATGAAGAAGCAGGTCGAGCTCGAGAAGGCCCAGATCGCCCAGCTCAACGCCCTGCAGGCGAGCCTGTCCGCGGATATCGCCTCGACGCGGCACCAGCTCGCCGGCATCAACGCCGACCTGGCGGCGGTCAAGTCGAAGATCACCCGGATGACCAGCCGGATCAAGGTCGTCCAGAAGACCTACAACGACCTGGTGCTCGAGCTGCAGATGCTCGACGTGGAGCTGGCCCGCCTCCAGTCGCAGGAGGACCAGAAGCGGACCGAGCTGGGCGAGCGCAAGGCGCTGCTGGCCGAGCGCATCCGGAGCGCGTACGACAGCGACCGGACATCGCTGCTCGAGTCGTTCCTCTCGAGCGGGTCGTTCAGCGACCTGCTGACCCAGATGAGCTACTTCATCGACGTCGGCGAGCAGGACAAGGCCCTCGCCGAGCAGGTCACCAGGGACCAGGCGGATCTCGCCGCGATGCACGAGATCACCGAGTCGACCCGCGAGCGGACCGACAGCCTGCGCCAGAGCACCGCCGTCCAGAAGATCGCCCTGAACAAGAGCCTCAAGGGGCTCAAGGACGCCAAGGCCGAGCTCGCGCGCCTCGAGAAGGAGACCAGCGAAGAACCTGGCCATCCAGCGGGCCACCTACGCGAAGGTCGCCGCCAACAAGAAGGACGCGGCCAAGGCTCTGGCCGCCGCGGCCAAGGCGCAGAAGGCGCTCGCGGGCCGGATCGCCGACATCGTGCGCCGCCAGTCCCAGCAGGGCAACATCCCGTCGCAGTACAACGGCACGCTCCGCTGGCCGATGGCCGGCAGCGTCACCCAGCCCTTCGGGTGCACCGGGTTCTCGTGGGAGCCGCCGCTCGGCAGCTGCTCGCACTTCCACCAGGGCATCGACATCGTCGCCCCCTACGGGACGGCCGTCCGCGCCTCTGGCGACGGCGTGGTCGCCTACATCGGCTGGAACTACGCGGACGGCGCGGACCCGGCGTGGATCGTGATCATCGCGCACAGCTCCGGGCTGCAGACCTGGTACGCCCACATGACCGCCGACTACCCGGGCAACATCCGCCAGGGGAGCCAGGTGAAGGCGGGCCAGGTCGATCGGCCACGAGGGCAACACCGGGCATTCGACCGGCGCCCACCTCCACTGGGCGGTCATGCTCAACGGCGACTTCGTCAATCCGCGCCTGTTCCTGTAGGCCGGCTCGGACCGGAGCTCTCGACCGGCCGGCGAACATGGCGTTCACGTTGGCGCTGGCTGCCCGTGCTAGCATCGCGATGGGGTCCGCGCACGGCCCCGACCACGGATCCTGGAGGCTTGACGGACCGTGAAACGGACGATGGCAGTGATCCTCGCGGGCGGCGAAGGCGAGCGTCTCTCGATCCTGTCCCAGGAGCGGGCCAAGCCGGCCGTCCCCTTCGGCGGCAAGTACCGGATCATCGACTTCACGCTGTCGAACTGCGTCAACTCCGATATCGATGACGTCGTCGTCCTGACCCAGTACAACCCGCGCTCGCTCAACGACCACATCGGGCTGGGCCGGCCGTGGGACCTCGACCGCAACCACGGCGGTGTGAAGCTGCTCCAGCCGTACATCTCGCGCGGCCGCGTGGCGGAGTGGTACCGCGGCACCGCCGACGCGGTGCTGCGCAACCTCAACGTGATCGAGCACGACGCGGCCGACACGGTCGCTCGTCCTCGCGGGCGACCACATCTACAAGATGGACTACCAGCCGTTCGTCGCCGCCCACCGCCGAAAGCGCGCCGACGTGACCATCGCGGTCCGCCGCGTGCCCCTGGCCGAGGCCTCGCGCATGGGCATCCTCGCCCTCGACGAGAACGACCGCGTCACCGAGTGGCAGGAGAAGCCCAAGCAGCCGAAGAGCGACCTCGCCTCGATGGGCGTCTACGTCTTCTCGAAGAAGACGCTGCGGCGCTGGCTGTCGGAGGATCGCGTCGACTTCGGGGCCAACGTCATCCCCGCGATGCTCGACGCGGGAGCGCGGGTCTTCGGCTATCGCTACAACGGCTACTGGCAGGACGTCGGCACGATCCAGTCGTTCTGGGAGGCCAACATGGCGCTGCTGGCCGACGACCCAGAGCTGGACCTCTACGACAAGGACTGGATCATCCACACCCGGTCCGAGGAACGCGCCCCGGCCAAGGTCGGGCCGACCGCCCAGGTCCACCGCAGCCTGATCAGCCACGGCTGCGTGATCGATGGGACGGTCGTCAACTCGGTGCTGTCGCCGGGAGTCCGGGTCGGGGTCGGCGCGGTCGTCCGCGATTCGATCGTGATGTTCGACTCTGTCATCCGCTCGGGGGCCGTCGTCGACCGTTCGATCCTCGACAAGGAGGTCGTGGTCGGCCAGGGTGCGATCGTCGGCGACGGACCGTTCGACGACCGGCCGAACAAGCAGGAGCCCGGACCGTCTGAACACGGGGATCACCGTCGTCGGCAAGCACGCGGTCATCCCGCGTGGTACGCGCGTCGGTCGGAACGTGCGCGTCGCGGCCGATGTCCGCTCCTCGGATTTCGTGAAGCGCGTGATCCGCAGCGGCGACTCCGTCGAGGCGAAGTCCGGGACGCGCGGCGCGCGCACGCCCGCCGTCACGCCGGTGACGACACCGGCACGAGCGGCCCTCGGCCGCGTCGGCGTGGCCTCCAAGGGCAAGGGCCGCCTCCTCGAGGACTGACGCCACAGTCCGCCGCGCTCCGGTCGCGCCGGGCGTCCGAAGCGGGCGCCTCGGGTAGACTCCGCGGGCCATGTCATCCGCCGACCACGGCGCCGCGTCCCCGCGCCCGGCCGACGTCGAGCTGTGGCTCGCCGGCCTGGGCCTCGAGCCCGTCGAGCGAGCCGAGCGTGACGGGATCGCCAGCTGGGATCTCGTCCTCGACGGCCGCCGCCGCTTCGATCTCCGCGTCACCGTCATCCTCGATCCCTCGCTCGCCGTCATCGTCTGGGCGCACTACGCCCCGCCGATCGGCGACATGTTCCGCAAGTCGTACCGCCGGCTGCTCCGCTGGAACGACGAGTTCCCGTTCGCCAAGTTCAGCGTCAGCGAGGACGAGCGGCCCGTGCTCGCGGTCGAGATGCCGGTGGGGGAGGCGAGCGAGGACACCCTCGGCGCTGGCGCTCGCGCGCATCCTCGGGATGGCCGACCGGCTGCTCGAGGAGACGGCCGGCTGGCTGTGGCTCGGCGGGCGGATCCCGGACCAGGGCGACCGCGTGAGCCGGAACGAGGCGTTCCTGGCCCGCTACGAGGCGACCCTGCCCGAGCTTCTCGGCACCGTCACCAGCGTCGACGACCCGGAGGACGCGTGACTCGCCGCTTCCTCGCGCTCGCCGTGGCCGTCGTGGCCGCCTTGGGGCTCCTCGGCACGCCGGCCGCGACCGCCGAGGTCCGTGCCGCCGCTCCGGATCTCACGATCGTCGCCGATGCCCGCTACGACGTGCAGCCCGCGCAGCGCCGGGTCCGGGTCACGTGGACCTGACGCTGACCAACCACCTCGTCGACACCAAGACCACGCGCTACTTCTTCGACAAGGCGTACCTCGCCGTCCTCCCCGGCGACCAAGGCGTTCGGGCTGACCTGGGACGGCACGGGGACCCCGTCCGTCGCGGCCACGAAGACGACCAAGGACTACACGCTCCTGCGCCTCGGCCTCGCCCAGCGGCTCTACGGCGGCAAGAGCGCCCGGTACCGGCTCCGCTTCGACCTGCCCGACCCGGGCGGATCGGCGACCCGCGACATCCGCATCGGCGACGCCCTGGTGTCGTTCCCGGTCTGGGGCTTCGGCAGCGATGCGACCGCCGGCGGGTCGGTGCTGGTCGTCTTCCCCAAGGGGTTCAGCGTCGCGGTCCAGGCCGGGTCGATCCCCAGGCCGACGACCGACGCCAGCGGCCGGGTCATCTTCCGCTCCGGCACGCTGGCGAAGCCCTTGTCGTTCTTCGCCTACCTCGTGGCGGACCGTCCGGGCGCCTACACGGACCGTGCCGTCAAGGCGACCGTCGGGGGCACACCCGTCGAGATGCGCGTCCAGTCGTGGCCCGACGACAAGCCCTGGGCCAAGCGCGTCGGCGATCTCATGGCCAAGGCGCTGCCGGTGCTCGGGACGCAGGTCGGGCTGCCCTGGCCGCGCACCGATGCGCTCACCGTCCGCGAGGCGGTCAGCCATTCGACCGGCGGCTACGCGGGGCTGTTCGATCCGGCGCAGGGGCTCGTCGAGGTCGCGTACTACGCGGACAGCTTCGTCGTGCTGCACGAATCGGCTCACGGCTGGTTCAACGGCGCGCTGCTCGCCGACCGCTGGGCCAACGAGGGCTTCGCCTCGTACTACGCGCTCCAGGCCGCGGCCGCGCTGAAGATCAAGGCCACGGGCGACGTGCTCACGACCAAGCTCCAGGCGTCGAAGGTCCCGCTCAACGCCTGGGGGCCGATCGGCCGCGACACGGGCGCGACGGAGGACTACGGCTACGCCGCGAGCCTCGCACTGGCCAAGGCCATCGGCGAGCGTGCCGGTCCCGACGCCCTGCAAGCGGTCTGGGCCGATGCGGCCGGGCGGGTCGGGGCCTACCAGCCGCCTGCGGGCGGGACGCCCGAGACCGTGGACGGCGCACCGGACTGGCGCGGGCTGCTGGACCTGCTCGACGCGGAGACCGGCAAGCCGTTCGACGACCTGTGGCGGACGTGGGTCGCCCGCGACGAGGACCTGCCGCTGCTCGACGCGCGGGCCGCGGCACGGCAGGCCTACGACCGGGTCGTCGGCGACGCGGGCGACTGGTCGCTGCCACGGCCGATCCGCGACGCCATGCGCGCGTGGCGGTTCGACGACGCGACCCGGCTCCTCGGCGAGGCGAGTGCGGTCCTCGCGCGACGGACCACGATCGAGAGCGCTGCCGACGCGCTCGGGCTGACGCCCTCCCCGGCGCTCCAGGCCGCGTTCGAGGGCGATGACGGCTTCGCCGACGCGGTCGCCGAGGCCGACGCCGAGGACATCGCCATCGCCGCCTACCGCGACGCCCTGGCTGCGCGGCCGGCCGCCGGCGATCCGATCGTGGCGCTGGGCCTGTGGGGCGACGACCCGGACGCGGCGCTGGCCACCGCGCAGACCGCCTTCGAGACGGGCGACCTGGTCGCGTCGGCCCACGCCTCGGATGTCGCCGAGGCCACCTGGGCCGGGGCGACCTCGGTGGGCCAGGGCCGGGCCATCAGCATCGCGATGCTGATGGCGGCCGTCGTGCTCGCGATCGTCCTGGCCATCATGTGGATCCGCGGGCGGACCGGGCGCCGACGGCGCCACCGGATGCAGGCCCACCGGATCAAGGCGTGAGGCGCCGCCACGCCATGGCGGACCCGGCCGAGGCGGGGCAATCCGGTACACTCGCCGCCACCTCCGGACCGGCTCCGCCGGCCGCCGAGGCTGTCTCGCGGGACCAGGGAGCGACACCGGACTGATGGGGCTGCAGCGCACTCGACCCTCGCACGAGATCCTGTCCGGCGACTCGGCCGACGTCTACTTCAGCCGCGCGGAGAGCATCCTCGAGCACGAGGGCCTCGACCCGCTCGTCTCGATGGAGGTGTTCACCCGGGAGGACGCCGTGCTGTGCGGGATCGGCGAGGCGAAGAACCTGCTGGGCCACGTCCTGGCGTCGGCCGACCCGTCCGAGACCCATCTCGAGGCGCTCGACGATGGCGACCGGATCGCCCCCAAGGAGGTCGTCCTCCGGATCCGGGCGCGCTACCGCAAGTTCGGGCTCTACGAGACGGCATTCCTCGGGATGCTGGCCCAGTCCACCGGCTGGGCGACCGCCGCGCGCGAATGCGTGGACGCCGCGGCGCCCGAACCGGTCATCAGCTTCGGGGCACGGCACATCCACCCCGACATCACCGACGTCCTCGACTACGCCGCGATCGTGGGCGGCTGCGTCGGCGCCTCGACACCGGCCGGTGCCCGCCTCGCCGGCCTCGCCCCGACCGGGACGATGCCCCATTCGCTGGTGCTGATCTTCGGCGACACCGTGGAGGCGTCCCTCGCGTTCGATCGGCACGTCGGTCCCGACGTCCCGCGGATCGTGCTGGTCGACACCTTCAAGGACGAGGCCGAGGAGGCGTTGCGGGTCGCCCATGCGCTCGGCGACCGGCTCTACGGCGTCCGCCTCGACACGCCGTCCGAGCGCGGGCGGGTGACGGTGGACCTCGTCAAGGAGGTCCGCGCCCGGCTCGACCAGGCGGGCTTCAAGCACGTGAAGATCGTGGTCTCGGGCGGGTTGAAGCCGGATCGCATCGCCTACTTCAAGGAATCCGGGGCGCCGGTCGACTCGTATGCGGTGGGGTCGTACATCTCGGGCGCGACCCCGATCGACTTCACCGGGGACATCAAGGAGATCGACGGCACGCCGATCGCCAAGCGCGGCCGGATCCCCGGGCTGACCGACTCGCCCCGGCTGCGGACCGTGGACCTCGCGGCCTACCGCGAGGGCTGAGGACGCACCTTCCGCGGGGCTGAGGGCGGCGCACGCATCACGCGGCCGAGGCCTCGCCGCCGGCCCGGCTGCGGATCCCGCGGGCCCGTGCGACGATTCCCACCCGATGGACGAGCGCGACGATGTCTACGACCTGCTTCAGCGCGGCCAGGCGCTCCTGGAGCAGCGGCACCATGCCCAGGCCGCGATCGTCCTCGAGCGCGCCGCCCGCCTGGAGCCCGGCCGCGGCTCGATCCTCGAGGCGCTCGCCCGGGCCTACTACAACTCCGCCCAGGTCGAGCGGGCGCGCGAGACGTTCGAAGCGCTGCTCGAGGTCGATCCGTCGTCCCATTACGGCCACTACGGGCTGGGGCAGAGCCTCAAGCGGCTCGGCCGGCGGAGCGAGGCACGGACGCACTTCCGCCTGGCGGTGGCCCTGAGCCCCGGGACGGAGCTGTACCGCGGGGCGCTGGCGCGACTCGGGCCAGGCCGGTCAGGACCGGGGTCGCTGCCAAGCCCCGGAGCGTCGTCGTCCGAGCCCGGCGACCCGGCGCGGCTAGCCCGCTAGCCCGCGTCGCGCAGCCGCGCGAGCCAGAAGAGCCCGACGATCGACTTCGCGTCGACGATCCGGCCGCCCTCCGCGTCGGCCACGGCCTCGCGCCACGGCACCCGCTCGACGAGGAGGCGCTCGTCCTCGTCCGGGCCGAGACGCCCGTCCGCGGTGGCCGGGTGCAGGCCGGTCGCCAGGTACAGGTGCATCAGCTCCTCGGTGAAGCCCGGCGCCGAGTAGAAGCTCCCGAGCCGCTGCCAGGTGTCGGCGCGCAGCCCGGTCTCCTCCTCGAGCTCGCGGCGCGCGGCGTGGTCGGGATCCTCCATGGTCCCGTCGGCGGCGACATCGAGGCCGCCCGCCGGGATCTCGCGCAAGAGCCGCGCCCGCGGCGAGGCGGAACTGGCGGACGAGCAGGACCCGCTCCTCGTCGTCGATGGCCACGATGGCCACCGCGCCCGGGTGCTCGACGATGTCGCGCGTCGAGCGCGAGCCGTCGGCCCGCTCGATGGTGTCGATGCGGAAGGTCAGGTAGCGGCCGTGATGGACGATCCTCGAGTCGACGACGCGCTCGACGAGATCGGCCCCGGAGGGATCCTCCGGGGCCGTCACGGGTTCTGGTGGCGGATCGGCCGTCAGCTGACGACCACCGACGGGGAGTCGCTGGGCGCGGCGTGGCGAGGTCGACCGACCGCCGGCGCGTCGGTCGGGACGAGGTCGGGCGCGACCGTCATGCCGGTCTCGGCGTCGAACAGGTGGACCTTGGTGAGCGGCAGCACCATGTTGACGATGTCGCCCGGGCGGACGCGATACTCGGAGGCGACGATCGCCACGATGTCCTTGTCGGCGGCGTTGAGGTGGAGCAGCTCCTCGTTGCCGAGGTACTCGACGACGTCGGCGCGGGCGCGGAACGACCCGACATCGCTCGTGGGCTCGCCGATGTCGAGGTGCTCCGGGCGGAAGCCCGCGACGAGCGAGCGACCCGGCACCACCGCGGCGTCGTGGTACTGCTTCGGCAGCGGGATCGACCAGTCGCCGGGGCCGACGAGCCGCGAGCTGCCGCTCGAGGTGTCGAGCCTGACGTCGACGAAGTTCATCGACGGGCTGCCGATGAAGCCGGCCACGAAGCGGTTGATGGGGGTGTCGTAGAGGGTCTGCGGGGTGCCGACCTGCTGGAGGACGCCCTCGTTCATGACGGCGATCCGCGAGCCCATCGTCATGGCCTCGATCTGGTCGTGGGTGACGTAGACCATGGTCGTCTTGAGCCGCTGGTGCAGGCGGGCGATCTCGGCGCGCGTCTGGACGCGCAGCTTGGCGTCGAGGTTGGAGAGCGGCTCGTCCATCAGGAAGACCGCCGGCTCGCGAACGATGGCCCGGCCGAGCGCGACGCGCTGGCGCTGGCCGCCGGAGAGCTCCTTGGGCTTGCGGTCGAGCAGCTTGTCGAGCTGGATCGTCTCGGCGGCCTCCTTGACGCGGCGCTCGATGTCGGCCTTGGGGACCTTGCGCAGCTTCAGGCCGAACGCGAGGTTCTCGCGGACCGACATGTGGGGGTAGAGCGCGTAGCTCTGGAAGACCATCGCGATGTCGCGATCCTTGGGCGGGACGTCGTTGACGACGCGGTCGCCGATGCGCAGGGTGCCGGTGCTGATCTCCTCGAGCCCGGCGATCATCCGCAGGCTCGTCGTCTTCCCGCAGCCGGATGGTCCGACCAGGACCATGAACTCGCCGTCGCCGATCTCGAGGTTCAGGTCCGAGACGGCGTGGAAATCGCCGTACATCTTGTTGACGTTCTCGAACGTCACGGTCGCCATGGCAAAACCTCCATCCCGACCGTCATCGCGGGTCCATGCATCGCAGCCACCGAGGTGGCGTGGACGGACCCCGTACGTGGCGGCGCAGGGCACCCGCATCGTAGGCTGGCGGCTACCCGACCGCAACCCCGGATCGCGTCAGGCCGGCGTGACCGACCGCGAACGGTGTGGGTCGGGACCGACGGGATCCGCTGCGGCTGGTGGCGCGCGCCTGGGCCGCGCCGGCTTCTGCGGTCAGGGCCGCGCCAGCTCCGGCCAGCGCGGCCAGCGCCGCGCCAGCCCCGGCCCTCGTGGAACGCCGGCGTTCCAGTCGTCGGTCGGGACGGCCCGACGCGGCCCAACTGATCCGTCTCAGGCGACCGATGGCACCCTGATGTGCCGATCGACGAGCGAAGCGCCCCAGCGGGTCGCAGACCCAGGCCCCGATCGCCCATCGGCGGGCGCCGGGCTCTGACTGGAACGGTGGCGTTCCACTCGGCGCGGACCGCCGGTCCGGATCCGGCTGTCGCCGGCGCGGATCGGACGAGCTCTTCGAGGCCTCCTTACCGCCAGCGCGCCCGGCGCGTGGCCGGGGCCAGGCCGGTGTCCTGCTCGAGCGACCCGACGATCCCGGCGGCGAGGAGGCTCAAGCGCCGTCGACCCACGATCCGTCGCGCAGGACCCGGCGGACCTGGAGGTCGTCGTCGAGCTCGACGAGGTCGGCGCGCTGGCCGGGCGCCAGCCGCCCCCGGTCGTCCATGCCCAGCATCGCGACGGGGTTGCGCGAGGCGGCCGCGACGGCAGCCGGCAGGCCCACCCCCGAGGCGACCAGGTTGCGCACCGCGGTGTCGAGCGCGATGACCGAACCGGCGAGCGTCGAGGTCCCGGCGAGCGTGACGCGCCGGCCGGTGACCTCGATCTCCAGCCCGCCGAGCCGTGCCCGGCCGTCGCCGGTGCCAGCCGGCGGGATGGCGTCGCTGACCAGCAGCAGCCGGCTCGGCCGGCTTGGTCCGCGTGACGATCGGCCAGATCGCGGGGTCGACGTGCTCGCCGTCGGCGATCAGCTCGACGTACGCGCGGTCATCGACGAGGGCCGCGGCGGCCAGGCCGGGCGCCCGGTGGTCCACGCCGCTCATCCCGTTGAAGAGGTGGGTCGTCGAGGTCGCCCCGGCGTCGTAGCCGGCCCGCGCCTCGAGCAGCGTCGCGGCCGAGTGGCCGAGCGCGACCCGCACCCCGACGGCGCGCAGCCTCGCGATGAGGGCCAGAGCCCCGGGTCGTTCCGGTGCGATCGTGATCAGCCGCAAGCCGTCGAGCAAGGGCTCGATCTCGGCGGCGTCCACGCCGGCCGGGTCGCGGAGCATGCCCGGGTCGTGGGCGCCGCGCTTCGCGTCCGCGAGGAACGGCCCCTCGAGGTCGAACCCGAGCGGCGCCGCACCGTCCGCGGGGGCGGCCGGCATCCAGGCGCGGACCCGGGCCGCGAACTCGGCGAGCACGGGCAGCGGCGCCGAGACCGCGGTCGGGAGGAACGAGGTGACGCCGTGGCGGAGCAGCGCGCGGGCCATGCCGTCGAGGGCGGCGAGGTCGCCCATCGCGTCGTGGCCGCCCCAGCCGTGCACGTGGACGTCCACGAAGCCCGGGACGATGTACGGCCCGACGACGTCGGGGTCGAGCACGACCGAGGCGATCACGCCGTCCTCGATCACGATCCGACCGGGTTCGACGGCCTCGTCGAGGACCAGCCGCCCTTCGACGATCACCGTCGCCGGGCGGCCGGTCGGGCGGCCACGTCAGACGACATATGGCCGCAGCACGTTCCGCGCGAGGAGGAATCCGCGCTTGACCTTCTCGTCGGTGCCCTCGAAATCGCGGTCCTCGTGCTCGATGATCACGTCGCCGTCGTAGCCGGCGCTCCACAGCCCGGCGAACAGGACGCCCCAGTCGACGTCGCCCAGGCCGGGGAGCCGCGGGACCTGCCAGCCGATGCCCAGCGCGAAGACGCCGCGCTCGTAGAGGCCCTCGCGGTCGATCGTGAGGTCCTTGGCCTGCATGTGCAGGATGTGCGGCCCGAACTCGCGGATGAACCGCGGGATGTCGATCATCTGGAGGATCAGGTGCGACGGGTCGAAGTTGAGCCCGACCGTGCCGCCCCACTGCTCGAGGATGCGCCGCCACATCCGCGGCGTCGTGGCCAGGTTGTGGCCGCCCGGCCACTCGTCGTCCGAGAACAGCATCGGGCAGTTCTCGAAGGTGAGCCGTCGCCCGTGGTCCGCTGCGAACGAGACGATGTCCGGCCAGATCCGCAGCGCGTCCTCCCAGTTCCGGTCCTGGGTCTTGGCCGCGTCGGCGCCCATGAACGTATTGACGAAGGGGACGTCCATCTTCTCGGCGGCGGTGATGACGTGTTTCAGGTGGCCGATGACCGCCTCCCGATGCGCCGGGTCGGGATGGAGCGGGTTGGGATAGAAGCCCAGGCCGGAGATCGCGAGGCCCTTCTCGCGGATGCCGGCGGCCAGGTCGCGCCCCTCGGCCGCCGAGAGGTTCGCCACGTCGATGTGCGAGGTCCCGGCGTACCGGCGGGCGCTGCCGGCGGTGCGCGGCCAGCAGGCGATCTCGATGCTCTCGAAGCCGTTCTCGACCGTCCAGTCGACGACCTCGTCGAGCGGCGTCTCCGGGAACGGGGCGGTGAGCAGGCCGAGCCTCATCGCCGGCGCTCCCGCGGCGACCGGGGTCCGGGCGACATCCACCCAGCGCCCGAGCCGGGCGCTCTCGGCGACCGCCTCGATGACCAGCATCTCGTCGTGGCCGTCCGCGAAGGTGGGATAGGCCGGGCGGGCCGACGGCCGGCCCTGGACGACGTCGGCGTAGATCGAGCGGAAGAGCGCCGGGAAGGTGTCGGCGAAGCCCTCGACATGGCCCGCCGGGCAGCGCCGCCGCGGCCTGCCCGGCGGGCGACATCAGCGCGTCGTCCTTGAAGAGGATCTCGTTGGGCCGCTCGCGATGGCCCAGCCAGATCTGGTCGGGGAGCTCCGAATCCCAGGCCATCGACGACGCGGAGCCGTCGATCTCCCACTGGACCGAGTTCTTCCGGCCCGCGCTGATCTGCGACACGTTGACCGCTCCGCGGGCGCCGCCCTCGAAGCGGAGCAGGATCGTGGCCGCGTCCTCGGTCCGGATCTCGCGCGTCACCGTCTCGGCCGACCGCTCGGTCGAGAACGTCTCGACCGGCCCGCTGGGCTCCTGGCGGAGCGGGATGAAGGTCGCGAGGTCGGCCATGACCGACGCGATCCGCCGCCCGGTCACGAAGGTCATGAGGTCGAGCCAGTGCGAGCCGATGTCGCCTACGGCACGGAGCGAGCCGCCGCGCTCCGGCTGGAGCCGCCAGTTCCAGTCGCCGGGCAGCAGCAGCCAGTCCTGGAAGTAGCGGCCGGTGACCAGCCGGACCTCGCCGAGCGCTCCGCCGGCGACCACGTCGCGCGCGTGCTGGTTCAACGGGTAGTGGCGGATGTTGAAGTTGACCGCGTTGACGCGGCCGCTGGCGGCGGCGGACGCGACCAGCCGGGCCGACTCGGTGGACGTCAGCGCCAGTGGCTTCTCGCAGACCACGTGCCGCCCGGCCTCGAGGGCCGCGATCGACTGGCTGACGTGCAGGTCGTTGGGGGAGGTGACGTGGACGACGTCCACCGTGGGGTCCGAGAGGAGTTCGTCGAGCGAGGCATAGGCCCGGGCCACCCCGAGGGCCTCGGCCCGCGCGGCGCCACGCTCGGGCGTGCTGCCGAGGACGCCCCGGACCTGGACCCCGATCCGGCGAAGGGCCTCCACGTGGACGGTGCCGATGAAGCCCGTCCCGATCACCGCGGTGCCGACCCCCGCGATCCCGCTCGTCATGCCTGGCTCACCTGCGCATGCTCATCCGGTCTGCGCCGACACCATACCCTCAGGCGGGCGTGGCGGTGCCGTGCTCTCGCGGACGACCAGCTCCGTCGAGAGCTCGATGCGCGGCTGGGGCGGCTGCTCCCCGCGCGCGACGGCGAGCACCATCTCGGCGCGCGGCGACCGCCATCTCGTACAGCGGCTGGCGAATGGTCGTGAGCGGCGGTCCGACCCAGCGCGCGACCGGGAGGTCGTCGAAGCCCACGACGCTGAGATCCTCGGGGATGTGGAGCCGGGCCTCGCGGGCGGCCTGGTAGACGCCGAGGGCCTGGAGGTCGTTGCCGGTGATGATCGCGGTCGGCCGGTCGGCGCGGCGCAGCAGGGCCCGGCCCTTGCGGACGCCCTCCTCGACCTGGAACTGGCCGTGGCTCGTGAGCTCGGGGTCGACCGCGACGCCGGCCGCATCCATCGCCGCGCGGTAGCCGTCCATCCGGGCGCGGCTGCACAGGATGCCCGCCGGTCCGCCGATGACCGCGATGCGCCGATGGCCGAGGCCGAGCAGGTGACGCGTCGCGGCGAGGCCGCCGTTCCAGTTGGTGGCGCCGATCGAGGGCGTGTCATGCATCGGCTCGCCGGTCGGGTCGACCACGACGAACGGGATGCCGCGTGTGCGCAGCTGGGTGCGGACCGACTCGTCTGAGGTCGCTGAAGACCGCGATGACCCCCGTCGGGTGGCGCGCCAGCGCCCCCTCGATCCAGCCGCGCCCGGGGGTCCGCCGGCCGTGCAGCTCCGAGAGGACGACCGCCATGTCGTGCTCGCCGGCGACCCGCTCGACCCCGCGGACGATCTCCAGCGCCCACTCCGACTCCAATTCGTGGAAGATAAGCTCGAGGATCGGCGCCGCACGCTGGGCGCGGTCGGACCGGTGGTAGCCCTGCTCCCGGATCGCCGCCTCGACGCGGCGCCGGGTCTCGGGCGAGACATCGGCACGGCCGTTGATGACCTTGGAGACCGTCGGGACCGAGACCCCGGCCTGGGCCGCGACACGAGCGATCGTCGGTCGGTCCGTCGGACGCCGCTTCGAACCCGTCAGCGAGGTAGTCATGACCGCAGTGTACCGAAAGTTTCGGCGCGTCGCGGAACCGGGGAGCATCGTTGCCGAGTTCGGCGGTCGAAAAGGCTCTTGACGGTGCCGGTCCCGGTGCCTAAGGTTCGGTGCCGAAAGTAATCGTCCATCGGAACCGAAACTTTCGCTCCGGAACAGGGTCGCATCGCCGAACCGGACGCACCGTCGGGCGACCGCCAGGAGGAGACTGCCGAACCAGACATGACGCCGCACACACCCGAGGAGGAGTGTCGAATGACAGGAGGGCGAGTCGTGTACAACGCAAAACGAACGCTGGGATTGCTCGGCGTTCTGGCACTGACCATCAGTGCCTGTTGCAACAGCGGTGCCAGCACCGCCCCGTCGTCTCCCGCAAGCGTCGCGCCGTCGACCCCGGCGAGCGTCGCGCCGTCGCCGTCAGAGGCCGCCGAGCCCGTCACCATCGACTGGTGGCACATCACGACCGGCGATCCGGGCAAGACCGATTTCCAGGCGATCGCGGACGCCTACACCGCGGCCAACCCCAACGTGAAGATCAAGATCACGGTCCTCGAGAACGAGGCCTTCAAGACCAAGCTCGCCGCGACGCCGGCAGACGCCTATCCCGACCTGTTCCAGTCGTGGGGCGGCGGGACGATGGCGACCCAGGCCGACGCCGGGCTGCTCCAGGACATCACCGCCGCCGTCGCGCCGTGGAAGGACACGGTCAACGCCGGCGCGATGAGCATCTACCAGTACAAGGGCGTCCAGTACGGGATCCCGTGGGACATGGGGATGATCGGCTTCTGGTACAACAAGGACCTCTTCCAGAAGGCTGGCATCACGGCCCCGCCGGCGACCTGGGACGAGTACCTCGCCGCCGTCCCGAAGCTGAAGGCGGCCGGCGTCGCCCCGCTCGCCATCGCGGGCAAGGACAAGTGGCCGTCGATGCACCTCTGGACCTACCTGGTCCTCCGCAGCGGCGGCGGTGATGCGCTCAGCCAGATGATCCAGACCGGCGACTGGAACACCGATGCCTGCATCAACGCCGGCAAGGCCGTCGAGGCGCTCAACGCCCTCGATCCCTACCAGAAGGGCTACGCCAGCGCGGACTACAACAGCGAGGCCGCCTCGGTCGGCAACGGCAAGGCCGCCATGGAGCTGATGGGCCAGTGGGCGCCGTCCGTCCAGAAGGACCAGAGCATCGGACAAGGTCGGTCTTGGCGACAAGCTCGGCTGGTTCGCGTTCCCGACCCTGACCGGTGGGGCTGGCGCTGCGACCGACGGTGTCGGCGGCGGCAACGGCATCGCCGTGGCAAGAACGCACCGCCCGAGGCCATCGACTTCCTGAAGTTCTTCATGAGCGTGGAGAACCAGAACAAGCTCAACACCGACGGCGTCGGCCTCTCGACGACCGTGCGGCACGGAGAGCACCGTCACCGACCCGAACCTGCAGGCCGTCCTCGCCGGTCGCGGCGCGGCGACGTTCATGCAGCTCTACCTCGACCAGGCGACCAGCGGGCCCCTGGCCGCGGCCTTCAACGACGCGACCGATCGCGCTGTTCCTCGGCAAGTCCACCCCCGAGAAGGTCTGCCAGACCCTCACTGACGCGGCTGCCACGCAGTAGGCGTCTCCCCGCGAGTGGATCACTCGTAGACTCGGTACCACGGGCGGGCCGGCTCAGCCGGCCCGCCCATTCCGTCGGAGGGAAGCAGGGACGTGTTGCGTGCCGAACGCCCGGGTGCCCGTTCGGGTCTCCGGCTGCCAGGCAAGTGGCTGACGATCGGCCTCTTCCTGCTGCCAGCCCTGGTGCTCTACCTCGTCTTCGTCATCATCCCGATCCTCCAGGCAGCGCACTTCAGCCTGTACAAGTGGAACGGCCTTGGTGCGCTCGAGGACTTCATCGGGCTCAAGAACTACCAGGTCGCCCTGGCGAGCGACGTGTTCTGGCAGGCGGTGGGCAACAACCTGTTGGTCATCGTCCTGTCGCTCCTCCTCCAGATCCCGTTCTCGCTCGGGCTCGCGATCCTTCTCAACCGGCGCTTCCCCGGACGCGCCATCTTCCGGCTGCTGTTCTTCGTCCCCTACGTCCTGTCCGAGGCGATCACGGGCATCGTGTTCAGCCTGCTCCTCCAGCCCGATGCCCTCGTCGATTCGGGCCTGCGCGCCGTCGGGGCTCGAGGGGCTGATCCAGGACTGGCTCGGCAACACGGACATCGTGATGCTCACCCTCTTCGTGATCATCTCGTGGAAGTACTTCGGGTTCCACATGATCCTGCTGCTGGCCGGCCTGCAGGGGATCCCGCGGGAGATCGAGGAGGCCGCATTGATCGATGGCGCCGGCCGCTGGCAGGCATTCCGCTTCGTGACCCTGCCATTGATCGGACCCACGCTCCGCGTGTCGGTCTTCCTGTCGGTCATCGGCGCATTGCAGCTGTTCGACATGGTCTGGGTCATGACCGGCGGCGGCCCGCTGACGGCCTCGACCACCATGGCCGTCAACATGTTCAAGACCGGCTTCGAGAAGCAGCAGATGGGCTATGGCAGTGCGCTCGCCGTGCTCCTGTTCCTGTGCGCGCTCGTCGTGGCCCTGCTCTACCAGCGGTTCGTGCTGCGTCGCGACATCGACGGCGCCGTGACCGCCTACAACGGATGAATCGATGACGACCGAGGCAACCACCAACGTGACCGCCGAGCCGACCGCCGTCATGGCCGTGGCCCGCACGAACCGTGCGCGCCGCACCGTCAGCGGCATCGCTGGCGTACGTGATCCTGCTCGTGGTGGCCGCCGCGATCCTCGTACCGATCGTCTACGCCTTCCTCGGCGGCTTCAAGGACAACGGCCAGCTGGCCGGCGAACCCGGTCGCGCTGATCCCCGACCCGTGGGTCTTCGACAACTACGCCGACGTCCTGTGGGGCGCCAACGCAGCGCGCGTTCTGGGGCGAGCTGTTCAACAGCGTCCTCGTCGCCATCGTGGCGGTCGGGGTCACCGTCGGCTGCGCGTCCGCCGCAGCGTTCGTGTTCGCCCGGATGCGCTTCCGCGGCCGCGAGGCGATGTACACGCTCTTCGTGTTCGGGCTGCTCTTCCCGACGGCCGTCGCGATCCTGCCGTTGTACGTCCTCATCCGCCAGCTCGGGCTGTCGGGCAGCCTGCTCGGGGTGGCACTGCCGCAGGCCGCCTTCGGATTGCCGCTCTCCATCGTCATCCTGCGGCCGTTCTTCCGGAGCATCCCGATGGAGCTCGAGGACGCGGCGCGCATGGACGGTTGCGGCTCGTTCGGCTTCTTCTGGCGGGTGCTGCTCCCGTTGTCGCGGCCGGCGCTCGCGACCGTCAGCGTGCTGGCGATCGTGACCACCTGGAACGCGTTCATCCTGCCCCTCGTCGTCCTGAACTCCGCGGACCAATGGACGCTGCCGCTCGGTGTCATGAACTTCGCGACGACATACAGCTCGGACGCGGCGCGGACGCTCGCCTTCACGGTCGTCTCGCTGATCCCGGCGCTGATCTTCTACGTCATCGCCGAGCGCCACATCGTCGGCGGCCTCACCGCCGGATCGGTGAAGGGCTGATGGCGACCATCCGGGCCGACTACCGCGACCCCGCGCTCCCGGTCGAGGCCCGTGTCTCGGACCTGCTCGCGCGCATGACGCTGGCCGAGAAGATCGCCCAGATCGGATCGTTCTGGGCCTTCGAGGTCGTCCCCGAGAGCGGCTTCGATGCGGCGCGGCTGGCGGCGCTGGCCTCGAACGGCGTCGGCGAGATCACGCGGCTCGCCGGGTCGACCAACCTGCGGCCGATCGACGTCGCGACCACCGCCAACGCGATCCAGGACTACCTGGTCGAGGAGACCCGCCTCGGCATCCCGACGATCATCCACGAGGAGTGCCTCCACGGCCTGATCGCCTGGGCGGCCCCGTGCTTCCAGCAGTCCATCGGCGCGGCCGCGAGCTTCGATCCCGGCGGCGGTGGCCGCGATGGCCGACACGATCCGCCGGCGGATGCTGCTCACCGGCGCCCGGCACGCCCTCGCGCCGGTCCTCGACGTCAGCCGCGACCCGCGCTGGGGCCGCATCGAGGAGACCTACGGCGAGGACCCGTACCTCGCGGCCGAGCTCGGCTGCGCCTACATCGAGGCGCTCCAGGGCTCCGACCTCCGCGAGGGCGTCGTCGCGACCGCCAAGCACATGGTCGGCCATGGGCTGGCCGAGGGCGGCCTCAACCAGGCGCCGGTCCACATCGGCGAGCGCGAGCTCCGCGACGAGCAGCTGTTCCCGTTCGAGGCCGCGGTGCGCCGCTCGCGGATCGCGAGCGTCATGCCGGCCTATTGCGACGTGGACGGCGTCCCGTGCCACGCGTCCGGCGAGCTGCTGACCGGGATCCTCCGCGGCGAGTGGGGCTTCGACGGGATCGTCGCCTCGGACTACATCGGCGTCGAGATGATCGCCACGGCCCACCATCTGACGGCCGACCTCGGCGAGGCGGCGCGGCTGGCGCTCGTCGCCGGCGTGGACTCGGAGCTGCCGCGGACCGTGGTCTTCGGCCCGCCGCTCGAGGCGGCCATCGAGGACGGCCGGGTCAGCGAGACGGACCTCGATGCCACGGTCGCGCGGATGCTCCGGATGAAGTTCCGGCTGGGCCTCTTCGACCGGCCATACGTCGCGGTCCCCGACGAGGCGACCCTCGACGCCCTTGCCGCGGACGAGGCCCGCGCCGCCCGCGCGCTCGCGGAGCGATCGCTGGTCCTCGTCAAGAACGACGGGATCCTGCCGCTCGCCGCGGGCAGGCAGCGCGTCGCGGTCATCGGGCCCGTCGCCGACAGCGCTCGCGACCTGCTCGGCGACTACAGCCACCTCGTCCACATGGAGACCCTGCGCGAGATGCACCAGGGCGTGGACGCCCTGGGGATCGTCGGCGATGGCGAGGTGATCGCGCCCGCGGACGACGAGCTGGCCGGCCGGCGCACGATCCTGGACGCGGTCCGCGCGTCCCTGGGCGACGCCGAAGTGGTCCACGCCCGCGGCACCGGGATATCGGCGGGGACCGACGAGGAGCTGGCCGCCGCAGTCCAGGCCGCACGTTCGGCCGATGTCGCGATCGTCGTGCTCGGCGAGCGCTCGGGCCTGACCGACGACTCGACCACCGGCGAGTTCCGCGACCGCTCGACCCTCGGATTCATCGGTCGCCAGGAAGAGCTGCTCGAGGCCGTGGTCGCGACCGGGACCCCGGTCGTGCTCGTGGTCGTGAGCGGCCGGCCGCTGGCCATCGACTGGGCCGCCGGGCACTGCGGCGGCGATCCTCCTCGCCTGGGTGCCCGGCGACGCCGGTCCGGATGCGATCGCGGATGTGCTGAGCGGGGCTGTGAACCCCGGCGGCAAGCTGCCGATCTCCATCCCGCGCACCGTCGGGCAGGTGCCGATCACCTACCGGCACCATCCGACCGGCGGCCATTCGCAGCCGAAGGGCGACTACGTCGATGGGCCGGTCGCGCCGCTCTGGCCGTTCGGGTTCGGTCTGTCCTACACCTCCTTCAGGACCGACCGGCTCCGCCTCGACCGACCAGAGCTGCCGACCGAGGGCGGCGAGCTCGCCATCACCGTCGAGGTCGAAAACACCGGCGACCGCGCCGGCGACGAGGTGGTCCAGCTCTACTGCCGCGACGACGAGGCGACGGTCGCCCGGCCGGTCCGCGAGCTGCGCGGCTTCCGCCGCGTGACCCTCGCCCCCGGCGAGCGCCGGACGGTGACGTTCCGGGTGTCGGCCGAGCAGTTCGCCTATACCGGCGCCGACCGCCGCCGCGTGATCGAGCCGGGCACGATCGGGATCGCCGTGGGCACCTCATCGGTCGACCTGCCGCTCACCGCGACCGCGACCCTGACCGGCCCGACGATCGAGCTGTGCGAGCGGGCGCACTACCTGACGGAGACCACGCTTGGCTGAGGCCCGGACGGTGATCGACCCGACCGTCGCGGTCGGCGTCGTGGACGAACGGGTCTTCGGATCGTTCGTCGAGCATATGGGCCGGGCCGTCTACGGCGGGATCTACGAGCCCGGGCACCCGACCGCCGATGCCGACGGCTGGCGCCACGACGTGATCGACCTCGTCCGGCAGCTCAGGCGTCACGACGATCCGCTATCCGGGCGGCAACTTCGTCTCGGGGTACGACTGGGAGGATGGCGTCGGACCGCGCGAGGGACGGCCGGAGCGGCACGACCTCGCGTGGCGCTCGATCGAGCCGAACCTCGTCGGGACGGACGAGTTCGTCGCGTGGGCAGGTCTGGTGGGCGCCACGCCGATGCTCGCCGTGAACCTCGGGACGCGCGGCGCGGAGGCCGCTCGCGACCTCGTCGAGTACTGCAACGCGCCCGTCGGGACGGCCGTCGCGGACCGGCGCGCCGCCAACGGCCACGCCGAGCCATACGGCATCCGCACGTGGTGCCTCGGCAACGAGATGGACGGCCCGTGGCAGATCGGCCACACGAACGCGGCCGAGTACGGACGCCGCGCGGCCGAGGCCGCGCGCGCGATGCGCCTCGTCGACCCATCGATCGAGCTGGTCGCCTGCGGCAGCTCCGGATCGGCGATGCCCACGTTCCGCACGTGGGAGACGACGGTCCTCGAGCTTGCGGGCGACGTGGTCGACCACATCTCCCTGCACGCCTACTACGATCCGGCCGCCTACGAGACGGTCGACGACTACCTCGCCTGCTCGGCGGACCTCGACCGGATGATCGTGACCGTGGCCGGGATCGTCGATGCCGTCACGGGGCGTCAGGGAAGTCGCCGACGGATCGGCCTGAGCGTCGACGAATGGAACGTCTGGCACCTGGCGGAGCATCGCGAGCGCGAGGCGACGCGAGCGGCCCGCGGGTTCGAGCGGGCGCCCGCGCTGGCCGAGGACACGCACGACCTGGCCGACGCGCTGGTCGTCGGCTGCCTGTTGATCACGCTGCTACGGCATGCCGACCGCGTCTCGATCGCGTGCCAGGCCCAGCTGGTCAATGCCATCCCGGCCATCCGCACCATCGCGGGCGGCCCGGCATGGCTCCAGGCTCCGGCCTATCCGTTCGCGGATGTCGCGCGCTGGGGCCGGGGGACGGTGCTGCAGCTGGAGGTCGATGCGTCGCCCGCCGGCGCGGTCGAGGCGACCGCGGTCCACGACGCGGGGTCCGGCGGGGTCACGGTCTTCGCAGTCAACCGGGCGGCGGAGCCGGCGGTGTTCGAGGTCGCGCTGCGCGGCTTCGATCGCCTGGCCATCGAACGCCACACGATGCTGACCGATCCGGACCTAAGGGCGGCCAACACGGCCGTCGACCCCGAGCGGCTGGTGCCGCGCGAGGCGACCGGCGCGAGCGTCGAGCAGGGCCGGCTGTCGATGCCCTTGCCGGCGCGCTCCTGGAACGTGGTCCGGCTGGCCGCTCGGCCGTGATGCGCGGCCGCGTCAGGCGCCCGACACGGGACTACGCTCCGGTCGGCGGCCAGCGCTCTTCGAAGACGGTCTCCCGGCGCGGTCGGCGGGCGGTGCCGGGCGCCGCCTGTGGGGCCTTCGCCCCCTCGCTCGGGTGCCCGAGCGCGACGACCGTCCGGACCAGCCAGTCGTCGGGGATGCCGAGGATCTCGCGTGCGGCCTCGCGGATGTCCGGGCCGATCCAGGCGATGGCGCCGCCGATCCCGAGCAGCGTGGTCGCCACCAGCATCCGCTCCGCGACCCGACCGTCGTCGAAGGCGTTCGAGACCACCCGGTCCTTGGCGGCCGGGATGGCGATCGCGACGGCGGCGACCGCCGTCCGAAGCGATCGCGTCGACGGCATCCCGAGCTCGGCCAGCTGGCGCAGCGTGGCCGGCTCGCGGATCACGATGAACCGCCACGGCTGGCTGTTGCTGTTGCTGCCGGACCAGCGGGCGACCTCGCTGATCGCGAACGACTGATCGTCGGTGAGCGGCTCGTCGGTGAAGTCGCGGATCTGGCGCGTGCGGGTCAGCGGGCGCACCTGCTCGATGGGGGAGAGAGCGGTCGCGTCTGGCATCGGGTCACCTGGTGGGAGCGGCATGGGACACGCTGAGCATGCCACCGATCGGCGGTCCGGCTATCCCTCGGCGATCACGACGTCCAGGATGCGCGGCCCGTGGACGCCCTCGACGCGCTCGAGCTCGATGTCGCTCGTCGCGGACGGCCCGCTGATCCAGGTCAGCGGGCCGGGTCGGCGTCGAGCCGCTCGAGCGCCTCGGGCACGGTCCCCACGATCCGGACGACCTCGACGATGCACAGGTGCCGGTCGGGGAGCAGGCTGAGGGCCCGACGTCCCTGGCCCGGCCCGGCGTCGAGCACGATCGTGCCCGTCTCGGCGATCCCGACCGCGCAGGTCGTGATCACGGCGTCGACGGCGTCGAGCGCCGCGTGCGACAGGACCGGATCATCGGCGACCTGGTCGATGCCGGACGCCGCGCCGAGCCAGGCCGGGTCGAGGCCGCCCGGCACCACGAGCCGCCGCACACCGCGGCCCGCGAGGACCGCGGCGATCACGCCGGGCAGCTCGCCGGCCGAGGTCCGGCGGACGGTCGCCCGGTAGTCGGCGACGCGCTCCTCGAACAGCGCCACGATATCGACCGACGGCGGGAGGGCGCGCTCGTAGTCGCGCGGCACGGCGCTCGCGGGCGGTCCGTCGGCCAGCGCCTCGCGGACCCGGGAGAGGATGACCTCGCGGCCCGATCCGCCGGTCTCGGCCCCGGTCACCGGCGGTCCTCCCGCCCCGCGGACGACCACCAGCGGCGGAACGACTGCCGGGCAGGCTGGACGAGGTCGCGGCCGCGCAGCCACGCCCGCAGCATGCCCGGCCCGGGAGCGCCGCGGATCCAGCCACGACGGCCCAGCACTCGTCCGCCGAAGGCCGCGGCACGCTCCGAGAGCCCGAGCCGCGTCGAGCCGCGGAACGCCCAGCCCATCGAGGCCATGAGGACGGCCTCCTCGGACGCTCGCCCGCGCCAGCCGCGCTGCTCGACGACCTTGGCCCGCAGGTGGACGAGCACCTCGGGGATGTCGATGCGGACCGGGCAGACCTCGAAGCAGGCGCCGCATAGCGACGACGCATAGGGGAGCGATGCGGTCTGGGCATCGACCGGTCCGCGGTTGATACCGCGCAGCTGCGGCGTGAGGATCGCCCCGATCGGCCCCGGGTAGGGCGACCCGTAGGCCACGCCGCCGGTCCGCTCGTAGACGGGGCACACGTTCAGGCAGGCCGAGCACTTGATGCAGCGCAGCGCCTGGCGCCCGACCGGGTCGACCAGCGTGTCCGTCCGCCCATTGTCGAGCAGGACCAGGTGGAACGCCTGCGGCCCGTCGCCGGGCGTCACCCCGGTCCACATCGTGGTGTATGGGTTCATCCGCTCGGCGGTCGACGAGCGCGGCAGGAGTTGGAGGAAGATCTCGAGGTCCTGCCAACGCGGGATCAACTTCTCGATGCCCATGACCGTGATGAGGACCTCGGGGAGGGTCAGGCACATTCGCCCGTTGCCCTCCGACTCGACGACCATCACCGTCCCGGTCTCGGCGACCGCGAAATTCGCGCCCGAGATGGCAACCTTCCCCCGCAGGAACTTCTCGCGCAGGTGGAGCCGGGCGGCTTCCGCGAGCGCCCGCGGCTCGTCGCTGAGGTCCGCCGGCGCCGGCCGGCCAGCCGCAGCCATCTCGCGCAGGAAGATCTCGCGGATCTCCCGCCGGTTGCGATGGATGGCCGGGACGAGGATGTGCGACGGCAGGTCGTGCCCGAGCTGGACGATGAGCTCGGCCAGGTCGGTCTCCCAGGCCGCGATGCCTTCGCGCGCGAGCGCGTCGTTCAGGCCGATCTCCTGGGTCGCCATCGACTTGACCTTGATGACCTCGTCGGCGCCGGCTTCATGGGCGAGGCGCGCGACGATCGCGTTCGCCTCGGCCGCGTCGCGCGCCCAGTGGACGGTGCCGCCGGCGGCGGTCACGCGCGCCTCGAGCTGGGCCAGCAATGCCGGCAGGTCGCGGAGCACCTCGTCCTTGATGGCCGCCCCGGCGAGGCGCAGCGCCTCCCAGTCGTCGCGCTCGGCGACGGCGCGCGCTCGCTTCGTGCGGATGGTGGTCGTCGCCTTCGCGAGGTTGGCGCGGAGCTGCCCATCGGCGAGCGCGGTCTTCGCCGCCTTCGGGAACGGCGGCGTGTCGGCGAACGAGTGGTGCGGGACCGGCGGCACGGGCGCGGTCATGCCGGCGCCTCGCTGGCTAGGATCTCCGCGAGGTGCATCACCCGGATCGGCGACGCGCGCCTCGAGAGCATCCCGCCGAGGTGCATCAGGCACGACGTGTCCGCGGCGGTCAGGACCTCCGCGCCCGTCGCCTCGACCGCGGCGACCTTGTCGGTCCCCATCGCCAGCGACGTGTCCGCGTTCTTGGCGGCAAACGTGCCGCCGAAGCCGCAGCACTGGTCGGCATCGGCGATGTCGAGGAGCGTCAGCCCTGCCACACCGCTCAGCAGGCGCCTCGGCCGGTCGCCGATCCCCAGGAACCGGACCGAATGGCAGGTCGGGTGGAACGCGACGCGGTGCGGGAATGCGGCCCCGACATCGGTGACGCCGAGAACGTCCACAAGGAACTCCGTGAACTCATGGATGCGCGGACCGAGCGTCGCCACGCGCCTGCCGAGGCCAGGGTCGATGCCGCGCGCCGCCGCGTGCGCGGCCACGGTCGGGTGCTGGTGGCGGACCATCGCCGCGCACGACGGGGACGGGGTGACGACGGCGTCGAACCCCTCGAATGCGCGGGTGAAGTTCTGGACGAGGGGCACGCACGCGTCGCGATAGCCGGTGTTGAAGTGCATCTGGCCGCAGCACGTCTGCGTCTCGGGGAAGTCGACCTCCACCCCCAGGCGGCGCAGCACGGTCACGGTCGCCCGCCCGACATCGGGGAACAACATGTCGTTGAAGCAGGTGATGAAGAGGGCGACGTGCATCGGGGTCAGTGTGCCCGACGCCCGGCGGCCGACGAGCGTGGCTCGAATCGCCGGAGCTCGCTCGTCGCGCGGACCAGCGCCCGGAGCGACTCGAGGTCGCCGTCGATGGTCCCCTGCGCCCGCGCCTGGACGAGCAGGTTGCCGATCGCCGTGGCTTCGACCGGCCCGGCGACGACCGGCCGGGCGGCGGCGTCTGCGGTCAGCTGGCAGAGCAGGGCGTTGCGGCTCCCACCGCCGACGACGTGGATGACGTCGACGGCTTGGCCGGAGAGCCGCGACGCGTCGTCGACGGCGTGCGCGAACGCCGCGGCGAGGCTGTCGAGGATGCAGCGCACCCATGCCGCCCGCGCGGTGGGCACGGGCCGGTCGGTTCGCGCCAGCTGGTCGGCGATCCGGGCCGGCATGTCGCCGGGCGCGAGGAATGCCGGGTCGTCGGCGTCGAAGGTGGGGCCACCCGCCGGAACCTCGGCTGCCGCCGCCAGCAGTGCCTCGAGGGCCGCCGCGTCGCCGGCGACGCCCCACGTCCGGAGCAATTCCTGGAGCAGCCAGAGCCCCATGACGTTGTGCAGGTAGCGAATGCGGCCGTCGACGCCCAGCTCGTTGGTGAAGTTCGCCGCGCGGCTGGCCTCGGTCAGGATCGGCAGCGAGATCTCCACGCCGACCAGCGCCCACGTCCCGCAGGCGATGAATGCCGCGCGATCGTCGGCGGCCGGCACGCCGACGTAGGCTGAGGCCGTGTCGTGCGAGCCGACGTGGATGACCGGGACGCCGGCCGGGAGCCCGCCCGCGGCGGCCACATCTGGGAGCAGGGGACCGACCGGCTCGCCGGGCTGCGCGATCGGCGGGAAGATCGAGCGCGGCAGCCCCAGCTCCTCGATCAGGTCCGTCGCCCAGTCGCGCGTCGCGACGTCGAACAGCCCGGTCGTCGACGCGTTCGTCGCCTCGGCGGCGACCACGCCTGTCAGCCGGTATCCGACCAGGTCCGGGACCAGCAGCAGCCGGTCGGCCTGGGCGAAGGCCGGCCGCCCGCGCTCGGCGGCCAGCTGGTAGATCGTGTTGATGCCCAGGAACTGCACGCCGGTCCGCTGGTATAGCCGCTCCGGCGGGATGACGGCGTGGACCTCGGGCACGGCCGCCGGCCCGCGCGCGTCGCGATGGTGGAACGGCTCGCCGAGCGACGCCCCGGAGCGGTCGATCAGCCCGTAGTCGATCGCCCACGAGTCCACCGCGATCCCGGCGAGGTCACCGTCGTTCGCGCGGCCCGCGGCGGCCAGCCCGGTCAGGATCTCGCCGACGATCGCCTCGATGTCCCAGTGCAGGCCGTCGGCGCGCTCGACCGGGCCGTTCAGGAAGCGGTGGACCTCGTCGAGCTCGATGGTGTCGGGGCCGATCCGCCCGACGATGACGCGGCCGCTGGACGCACCCAGGTCGATGGCGGCGAGCGGCCGCGCGGTCACCGCAGGAAGGCGGCGGCAACCCCGGCGTCGACGGGGATGTGCAGCCCGGTCGTCTGGCTGAGGTCGCCGCCGGTCAGGGCGAAGACCGCGGCCGCCACGTGCTCGGGCAGGACCTCGTGCTTGAGCAGCGTCCGCTGCGCGTAGAACTCGCCCAGCTTGTCCTCGGGGATCCCGTAGGTGCGTGCCCGGTCGGCGCCCCAGCCCTTCGAGAAGATCCCGGAGCCGCGGACGACGCCGTCGGGGTTCACGCCGTTGACCCGGATCCCGAAGGCGCCCAGCTCCGCGGCGAGCAGCCGGACCTGGTGGGCCTGGTCGGCCTTCGATGCCCCGTAGGCGACGTTGTTGGGGCCGGCGAAGAACGCGTTCTTGCTCACGATGTAGACGATGTCGCCGCCCATCTCCTGGTCGATCATGATCCGCGCCGCCTCGCGCGAGACCAGGAACGAGCCGCGGGCCATGACGTCGTGCTGGAGGTCCCAGTCGGCCAGAGTCGTCTCGAGCAGCGGCTTCGAGATCGACAGGCCGGCGTTGTTGACGACGAGGTCGACCCCGCCGAACGCGAGCACCGCGCGGCGGAAGGCGTCGACCACCTGCTCCTCGCTGGTCACGTCGACCGTCACCGCGACCGCCACATCGGTCCCGCCGAGCTCCGCGGCCACCGCCTCGGCGCTCGGGCCGTCGATATCGGCGACGACCACGCACGCGCCCTCGGCGGCGAGCCGGTGGGCGATGGCCTTGCCGATCCCCGACCCGGCACCGGTCACGAACGCGACCCGGGTGGCCAGCGGCTTCGGCTGCGGCAGGCGCGCGAGCTTGGCCTCCTCGAGCGCCCAGTACTCGATGCGGAACTTCTCGGATTCGGCGATCGGCGCGTAGGTGGAGAGCGCCTCGGCGCCGCGCATCACGTTGATCGCGTTGACGTAGAACTCGCCGGCGACCCGCGCGGTCTGCTTGTTGGCGCCGAAGCTGAACATCCCGACGCCTGGCACCAGAACGATCGCCGGGTCGGCGCCGCGCATGGCCGGGCTGTCGGTCGTGGCGTGCCGCTCGTAGTAGGCGCGGTAGGCCTCGCGATAGGCCGCGTGGAGCTCCTTGAGGCGCCCGACCGTCGCCTCGATGGTCGCGCTCGGCGGCAGGTCGAGCACCATCGGCGCGACCTTCGTCCGCAGGAAGTGGTCCGGGCACGACGTCCCGAGCGCCGCCAGCCGTGGATGCTCGGCCCGCGACACGAAGTCGAGGACGGCATCGGTGTCGTTGAAGTGGCCCACCTGCGGCCGGTCGGTCGAGGCGAGGCCGCGCAGGACCGGGAGCAGCGCTGCGGCGCGCTCGCGCCGCTCCGCCGCGGGCAGCGGCTCGAACCCCGGAACCGACGCCCCGAACGGCTCGGCGCGCCCATGCTCCGCGATGAACGCCTCGGCGGTCCGGATAATCTCGAAGGAGTTGGCCTCGCAACCGTCGGACGTCTCGCCCCAGGCCGTGATGCCGTGGCCGCCGAGGACCGCGCCGATCGCGTCCGGCCGGTCGCGCCGGATGGCCGCCATGTCCAGCCCGAGCTGGAAGCCGGGCCGGCGCCACGGGACCCAGGCGACGCGGTCTGCGAAGCAGCGGCGGGTCAGCGCCTCGCCGTCGGCGGCCGTGGCGAACGCGATCCCGGCGTCGGGATGGAGGTGGTCGACGTGGTCGGCGTCGACCAGCGCGTGCATCGCAGTGTCGATCGACGGGGCCGCGCCGCCCCGGCCGTGAAGGCAGAAGTCGAACGCGGCGACCATCTCGTCCTCGCGCTCGACGCCGGGGTAGACGTCGACCAGCGCGCGCAGCCGGTCGAGTCGGAGGACCGCCAGACCGGACTGGGTCAGCGTTCCAAGGTCGCCGCCGGACCCCTTGACCCACAGCAGGTCGACGGGGAGTCCGGTGGCCGGGTCGATCGCGGTCCCCTTGGCCGACGTGTTGCCACCGGCGTAGTTCGTGGTCCGCGGGTCCGCGCCGAGGCGATGTGAGCGGTCCAGCAGCGCCTGGACCGGCGCGGTCTCGACGGTCACGCGCCCCACCCCGCGGCCTGGCCGCCGACCCGCTCGGCGACGATCTTCCTGGCATACCCAGACCGCGCGTAGGCGCCCATCGGGTCGGGGTCGAGGCCCATCCCCGTCCGCACCTCGGCGAGCAGCGGACGGACATCGGTGTCGTAGGCGTCCATCAGGACGGCGTTGGCCCCGAGGACGTCACCTGAACGCTGGGCCGCGGCGAGGGCCGCCCGGTCCACGAGGAGCGCCTTCGCGGTCGCCTCCTGGACATTCATCACCGAGCGGATCTGGCCGGGGATCTTGGGCTCGATGTTGTGGCACTGGTCGAGCATGAAGGCGACGCCGGCCTCGGGCTTGAGCGCGTCCGCGGCGACCACCTCGCACATGATCCGGAACAGCTGGAACGGGTCGGCTGCCCCGACCATCAGGTCGTCGTCGGCGTAGAAGCGCGAGTTGAAGTCGAAGGCTCCGAGCTTCCCGAGGCGCAGCAGCTGCGCCACGATGAACTCGATGTTGGTGCCCGGCGCATGGTGTCCGGTGTCGAGGACCACGAGCGCCTTGGGGCCGAGCGCCATGCAATGGGCGAACGCCGTGCCCCAGTCCGGGACGTCGGTGGTGTAGAACGACGGCTCGAAGAACTTGTACTCGAGGACCATCCGCTGGTCCGGCCCGAGCCGCGCGTAGACCGTCGCGAGCGCCTCGGCCAGCCGGTCCTGGCGCGCGCGGATGTCGTCCTGGCCCGGGTAGTTGGTGCCGTCGGCGAACCACAGCTTGAGGTCGCGCGAGCCGGTCGCGTCCATGATGTCGACGCAGTCCAGCAGGTGGCCGACGGCCTTCTTGCGGGTCTTCGCGTCCGGGTGGCAGACGCTGCCGAGCATGTAGTCGTCGTCCTGGAACGTGTTCGAGTTGATGGTCCCGAGGGCGACGCCGCACGACCGCGCGTGGTCGGCCAACGCCGCGTAGTCGTCGACCTTGTCCCACGGGATGTGAAGCGCGACCGTCGGCGCGACGCCGATGTAGCGGTGGACCTGCGCGGCGTCGGCGATCTTCTCGTAGGGGTCGCGCGGCACGCCCTTCTGGGCGAAGACCTTGAACCGCGTCCCAGAGTTGCCGAACGCCCACGACGGCAGCTCGATGCGGTGGCCCGCGAGGGCCTCAGCGACCGCTGATCGTGTCGTCACGTCGTGTCCTCCGTCGCCGCGGCCTGCCGCCGCGGTGCGTCTCGTCCCGGTCGATGGTATGGCTTCTGGACTCTGGATTCCCGTCCGGTCGGGGCCGGGCGGCGCACCGGAGGAGATGGTGCGTCCGTCCCGCCACTGACCGGATGGGAACGAGCGACCGAGGGTCGCCCGAGCGCCTGGTCGTGACCGCTCCCCGGCCACCGGGCGATAGCGTGACACAAGTTTCGGATGATTTCAACTTGCTTCCTTGACATTACGTTCTCGTTCGCTCTAAGGTGCGCCGAGGCCGATTTCGAAACGTGCCGACCCCAGATCGGCCACTTGGAGAGGCAGGCGCGTGCCGACCGACAACGACCACGGGGACGTCTTTGCCCGCGAGCGCCAGGACCGCATCGGGCGCATCGTCGAGGAGCACGGGCGCGCCCGCGTGAGCGACCTCGCCGCACGCTTCGGGGTCTCGTCGGTGACGATCCGCAAGGACCTCGTCGCGCTCGAGGCGGGTGGCCGCGTAATCCGTACCCACGGCGGCGCGATCGTGCCGGAGCGCAACCATCCGGAGCTCGCCTTCGACCTCCGCGAACGGCTCCAGCAGGAGCAGAAGGCCGCGATCGGGATCCTGGCCGCATCCCTCGTCCGCGACGGCGAGAGCATCGTCATGGACGCCAGCACGACCGCACTCGCGGTGGCGCGCCGGCTACGGGCACAGGGCGGCTGGAGCCAGCTGACGGTCATCACCAACGGCCTGCGGCTGGCCTCGGAGCTGGCCGGCTCGCCGGGGATCGTGGTGCTGATGCTCGGCGGTCGCGTGCGCTGGGAGGCCCTCTCGGTCGTGGGCCAGCTCGGCGACGGTCTATTCAGCCGGATCAACGTCCAGAAGGCGATCGTCGGTGCCGCCGGGTTCACCATCGAATCGGGCCTGAGCGACGCCACCGACGAGGAGGCCCAGATCAAGCGCGCGATGGTCGCCGCCGCACGCGAGGTCATCGCGATCGTCGACCACACCAAGTGGGAGCGCACCGCCTTCGCGACGTTCTGCCAGACAGACGACATCGACCAGGTGCTGACCGACGACGGCGCCCCCGCGTCGATGATCGACGCGGTCACAGCGCGGGGTATCAGCGTGCGCGTGGCGGCCGTCCAGCCCTCGCCGATCGGCGGGACGGTGCCGGCATGACGGTCGGCACGATGCCGATCGCGCCCCTGCCCGAGTCGCCAGCCGCCGCCGCACGGATCCGACTCAGCGGCATCTCCAAGCGGTTCCTCGCGACCCAGGCGCTGGACGACGTCTCGCTCGAGCTGCTCCCGGGCGAGATCCACGCGCTGGTCGGCGAGAACGGCGCCGGCAAGAGCACCCTCGTCAAGGTCCTGGCGGGCATCCACCAGCCGGACACCGGCACGATCCGGCTCGACGGCGCCGAGACGGTCATCGCGGGGCCGGCGCAGGCACGGGCCTTCGGCATCGCGGTCGTCCACCAGGAGCCGAGCCTCTTCCCCGACCTGTCCGTCGCCGAGAACGTGTTCATCGGGCACGCGCCCTCCGGCCGGTTCGGCCTGCTCGACTGGGGCGCGTCGCGCCGGCAGGCGAAGGCGCTCTTCCGGGAGCTCGACGTCCAGTTCGACGTCGGCGCCCCGGTGCGCGGCCTGTCGATGGCCGACCAGCAGCTCATCGAGATCGCGAAGGCACTGTCGGTCGAGGCGCGGGTCCTGATCCTCGACGAGCCGACGGCGTCGCTGTCCGCCCACGAGGTCGAGCGGCTCTTCAGCATCGTCCGCCGGCTGCGCGACCGCGGCGTCTCCATCCTGTTCGTCAGCCATCGCCTCGACGAAGTCTTCGAGTTGTGCGACCGCGCGACGGTGTTTCGCGATGGGCGCCTCGTCGTGACCACCGCCACCCGCGACCTCACGACCGCCGACCTCGTCCGCCACATGGTCGGCCGGTCGGTCTCGCTGTTCCCGAAGGTGGCCACCGCAGTCGGTGAGGTGCTGCTGGAGGTCGAGGGCCTGACACGGGTCGGCGAGTTCCGGGACATCTCGTTCCAGGTCCGCGCCGGCGAGATCGTCGGGTTCGCCGGTCTGGTCGGCGCCGGGCGGACCGAGGTGGCCCGCGTCCTCTTCGGCATCGACGAGCGCGACGCCGGGGTGGTGCGTTTGGGCGGCAAGGCGGTCAGCTTCTCGAGCCCGTCCGCGGCGATGGATGCGGGCATCGCCTACCTCCCCGAGGACAGGCACCAGCAGGGCCTGGTCCTCGACTTTACGATCGCCGAGAACGTGACCCTCCCGATCCTGCCGCGGCTGTTCCCGCAGCTCGTCATCGACAGCGGGAAGGAGCGCGAGGTCGCGAACGAGTACACGGCGCGCTTCGACGTCCGGATGATCGGCGTCGACCAGCCGGTCGGCGCGCTGTCGGGCGGGAACCAGCAGAAGGTCGTGCTGGCCAAGTGGCTGGCATCGAAGCCGGGCGTGCTGATCCTCGACGAGCCGACCCGCGGCATCGACATCGGGGCCAAGGTCGCCGTCCACCGGATGATCTCCGACCTCGCCGCGTCCGGGCTCGGCATCGTCCTCATCTCGAGCGACCTCCCCGAGATCCTCGCGATGTCGGACCGCATCCTCGTCCTCCACGAGGGCAGGATCACCGCCGAGATCGCGCACGACGAGGCGACCGAGGAGCGGGTGATGGTCGCCGCGACCGGCAACCTCGCCGATACCGAGCCCACGGCGGCCGCGACCGCCTCGCCCGGTCCGGCCGATGGCTGACGCCGTGGCCGCCCCGATCTCCACCAGCCGCTCTGCCGGGGGCTGGCTGGCCACGGTGGCCCGTCAGCGCGAGCTCAGCCTTGTCGCGATCATGCTGGTGCTCGGCGCGCTGGTCACGCTCGCGGCGCCCCAATTCCTGACCCTCTCGAACATCCAGCAGGTCGCGGTGCTCGCCTCGATCACGGCGGTCGCTGCGGTCGGCCAGTCCATCGTGATCATCACCCGCAACATCGACCTGTCGGTCGAGGCGACGATCGGGCTGACCGCCTACGCCGTCGCGATCGTGCTCGAGCAGCACACGCTCGACGCGGCCGGCGCCATCGTCCTCGGGGTCGGCCTCGGGCTCGTCCTCGGCATGGTCAACGGCTTCGTCGTGACAGTCCTGCGGGTGCCGTCCATCGTGGCGACCCTGGGCACGCTCAGCATCTTCCGCGGCATCGACTTCCTCATCGCCGGCAGCCACCAGGTGCCCCTCGCCGGCCTGCCGCCCGGGTTCACCGACCCGGCCCGCGATTCGGTCCTGGGGATCCCGGTCTTCGTGATCGTCGTGATCGTCATCGTGGTCATCGCGTCGGTGGTCCTGCGCTCGAGCCGGTTCGGCCGGCAGGTCTACGCGGTCGGCAGCAACCCGGAGGCGGCGGCCGTCCTGGGCATCCCGTCCCGGCGGGTCGTCTTCGCGGCGTTCGCGGCGTGCGGGATGCTGGCCGGCGTGGCCGGGGTGATGTGGGTCATCGAGTTCGGCACGATCAACGGGACCTCGGCGACGGGCGTGGTGCTGGCCGTGGTCGCGGCCGCGGTGGTCGGCGGGGTCAACATCTTCGGCGGGTCCGGGACGGTCGCGGGTGCCGCGATCGGGGCGATGTTCCTCGGGTTCATCTCGAACGCCCTGATCCTGGTCGGCCTCTCGCAGTTCTGGCTGCAGGCGATCTACGGCGTCGTGATCCTCGCCGCGGTCAGCGTGGACACCATCATCCTGCGCCGGATCCAGCGCACCCTCACCGCCGAGCGGCGCGCCCGATGAGCGCAAACAAGGCCTCTTCGCCGGCAGCCGCCGCACCCCGGAGGTCGTGGACCCGCTCGCTCGCCCGCTGGGAGACGGTGCTGCTGATCGCGCTGATCGGGCTGATCCTGCTCGGCAACGCGCTCTCGCCGTTCTTCCTCACCGCGGGCAACTTCTCGAACCTCCTGTCGGCCCTGATGGAGGTCGCGATCATGGCGCTGCCGATGACGCTGATCGTCATCGCGGGCGAGATCGACCTCTCAGTCGAATCCATGGCCGGCCTCGCCAGCGCGGTCCTCGGCTTCCTGTGGGCGGCCGGTGTACCGCTCGAGCTCGCGATCCCCGCGGTGCTCGTGATGGGCGTCGTCGGCGGCCTGCTGAACGGCCTGCTGGTCGCCCGCGGCGGTCTGCCGTCGCTGGTCGTCACCCTCGGTACGCTGGCGCTCTTCCGCGGCCTGGCCCTCATCGTCCTCGGCCCGCGCGGCGTCAGCGACTTCCCGGACTGGTTCACCGCGCTCGGCTTCGGGCGCGTGCCCGGGACCGACATCCCGTGGCCCTTCGTGATCTTCCTCGCCCTGGCCGTCGTGCTCGGCGTCGTCCTTCATCGGACGTGGGTCGGGCGGCACGTCTACGCCATCGGCAAGAACGCCAGCGCCGCCCGCTACTCCGGGGTCCGGGTCACCCGGGTCCGGGTCGGGCTGTTCGTGCTCGCCGGCCTCATCGCCGCCCTCGCCGGCATCATCCTCACCTCCCGACTCTCCACCGCGCGCGCCGACGTCGGGCAGGGCATGACCCTCACGGTCGTGACCGTCGTCCTGCTCGGCGGCGTGAACATCTTCGGCGGGTCGGGGACGATCACCGGCGTCGTGCTGGCCGTCCTCGTGGTGGCCGTGATGCAGAACGCCCTCCGCCTCGCCAGCGTGTCGGTCGAGGTCCAGAGCATCGCCCTCGGGCTGCTCCTGATCCTCTCGGTCGTCATCCCTTCCTTCGCTCACCAGGCCACGTCGGCCATCGATCGAGTCCGCGGTGGTCGCCCACCGCCGGTCGACTCGCTCGGCCACGGTGAGGCAGCAACGTCGTAGACAGAGGAGGACACCCCGTGCGTTCAAGGGCAACCGGGCGAGCCATCGCCCTCATCGCCGTCGCCGCCATGGCGTTCGGCGCGTGCTCGAACTCCGGTTCGAGCTCGGCGCCGGCCTCGGCCGCCGGCTCGGCCGCCGCGTCCGGCGCCGCCGGCGGGATGACCGTCGGCTACCTGCCGAAGGACATCGTCAACCAGTACTTCGCCGCCGCGAAGACGGGCATCGACAAGGCCGCGACCGAGCTCGGCGCCACGGTTACCCAGGTCGGGCCGCCCGAGCCCAAGGCCGACCTCCAGATCCCGTTCATCACCGACCTCACCACCCAGAAGGTGAAGGCGATCATCATCTCGGCCGACGACAAGGATGCCGTCGCGCCGTCGCTCAAGGCCGCCAAGGACGCGGGCATCAAGGTCGTCGGCTTCGACTCGAGCCCGGCCGTCGGCGCTTATGACGTCTTTGTCAACCAGGTCGACTTCAGCGGCGTCGGCATCAACCTCGCCGACTGGGCCTGCGAGCTCGCCCCGAGCTGCACCGGCGACATCGCGATCCTGTCGGCCACGGCCACGGCGACCAACCAGAACGCCTGGATCGATCTCATGAAGACGACCCTCAAGGAGGACAAGTACAAGGGCCTCAAGCTGGTCGACACGGTCTATGGCGATGACGTCGCCAAGACCAGCACCGACCAGGCGACGGCGCTGCTCACCAAGTACCCGAACCTCAAGGTCATCGTCGCCCCGACCACGGTCGGCATCCTGGCGGCCGCGCAGGTCGTCAAGCAGGCCGGCAAGTCGGACTCGATCAAGGTGACCGGGCTCGGCTTCCCGAACGACATGAAGCCGTTCGTCGCGGACGGCACCTCCCCGGTCTTCGGCCTGTGGAGCGTCCCGGACCTCGGCTACCTGTCGATGCAGGTCGCGGCCAAGCTGGTCAGCGGCGAGATCACCGGCAAGGAAGGCGAGACCTTCACGGTCCCGAGCCTCAATGACGGCAAGCCGTACACGATCGGCAAGGACAGCGTGGTCATCCTCGGGCCGGCTTTCCGGTTCGACAAGACCAACGTCGATCAGTTCAACTTCTAGTCCGCGTTCTCCGAGCGCGAAACGGGCCCCGGGAGCGATGCTTCCGGGGCCTACGGATTCCGAGGAGGAGGCGCAGATGGAGCGGGTCGGGTTCGCGATGCGGCTGCGGCCGGGGGCCGAGGCCGTGTACCGGGAGCGGCACGCCGCGGTCTGGCCGGAGATGCTCGACGAGCTCCGGGCGGCCGGCGCGCACGACTATTCGATCTTCCTCCGCGGGGACGACCTCTTCGGCTACCTCGTCGTGGACGACCTGGCGGCGTTCCGCGCCTACCTGGCCAGGAGCGAGGTGAACGCCCGATGGCAGGCCGAGATGGGCGACCTCATCGACCCGCTGACCGACCCGGCGACCGGCTTCCACCGCCAGCTCGACGAGGTCTTCCACCTCGACTGACGAGATGACAGGCCCGGCTGGCCCGCGTCAGTCCCCGGACGGCTCGGCCCGCGAGCCGCTCACGAAGCCGGTTGTACGCCCACTCCCGTGACGAGGATGCCGAGAGCCCGACGCGCCGATCCGCAGAGTCGCTCCGCGGAAACGCTCAAGCCAGCTCCACGGTTCGGTGCGATGGAGCAGCGATCGCCGGCCGCGTGACCACCAGGCGGTGGACTCCCGCCGTCAGCTCGATCGCCCCGCCGACGTCCACCGGCCGGTCGTCCACGGTGACCTCGGAGGCCGCAGTAGCGGGTGGGTCGAAGCGTCCGCTGGATCCGACCGGCAGCTCGACGTCGGCTGTGAACCGGTCGTCTTCGATCCGCCAGTCGATCGTCACCCGTCCGGCTGCTGCCTCGAGCGACGCCCGCGCCCAGGTGATCCCTGCGGCCGGTTTCGGCCCGAACACCACCCTGGCGTAGCCGGGCTGGGCGACATCCGGTGCCACGCCCGCCACATGGCGGTAGACCCAGTCGACGACCGCGCCGTACGCGTAGTGGTTGAAGGAGAGCATCGAGCCCTCCTCAGCGTCGGCCGGGGCGTCGGGGACCGGGGCCATCACCCCGGGATGGATCGATCCGTCGGGTCGGATGGCATCCCACCGTTCCCACACCGTCGTCGCACCCTTGCCCACCTGGTAGAGCCAGGAGGGCGCGTCCGTGCAGAGGAGCATCTGGTAGGCCGCATCGAAGCGGCCGGCATCGGCAAGCGCGGGCAGGACGAGGGGCGTGCCGAGGAAGCCCGTCGCCACCCGCCCGCCGGCCTGGACGACCAGTCGCTCGAGCGCATCGGCGACCGCTGGACGGTCTGACTCGGGAGCGATCCCGAAGCGCAGGGCGATGGCGCATCCGGTCTGGGTGCGGGGGGCGTCGTCCGACCATCGGTCCCATGTCGCCGCTGCGACCCGCGCAGCGAGGGCTCGGTAATCCGCCGAAACAGCCTGGTCTCCGAGCACGCTTGCCGTGTCCGCGACGATCTGCGCCGACTGGGCGAAGAAGGCGTTGGCGATGAAGTCGCCATCCGCTTTGGCCTCCCAAGGGCGATCCGGCGGCGCATCCGGATCGAGCCAGTCACCGAACTGCCAGGACGGCCTCAGGAGACCGTCCGGGGCCTGACGGCGGACGAGCGAGTCGACCCAGCGGCGCATGCTCGAGAACTGCTGACGCAGGATGTCCGGGTCACCGTATGACTCGTAGACCGCCCAGGGCACGATCGTGGCCGCGTCCGCCCAGCCTGCGCGGCCGAACCGTGCCTCCCCTTGGAGGACGACATCGGGGACGACGCTCGGGACACCGAGATCGTCGTCCTGGTCGAGGTCCAGGTCGCGGAGCCAGCTCTGCCAGAACGCCGCGGACTCGAAGAGTGTCGACGCCGTCGCCGCGAACGCCTGGGCGTCGCCGGTCCACCCGAGTCGTTCATCGCGCTGCGGGCAGTCCGTCGGAATGGACACGAAATTGGCCCGCTGTGACCAGCTGACATTCCGGTGAAGCTTGTTCAGCCGCCCGTCCGAGCACACGAAGGTCGACCGGGGAGGGAGGTCGCTGCTGATGGCGACGACCTCGGCAGCCAGGATGCGCGCGTCCGTGGCGACGGTCGCATACCGGAACCCGTGGAAGGTGAACGGTGGCTCGAGGACGGTCTCCTGGCCGTCTGCCAGGACGTACTCGTCCGTCGCCCGGGCCGTTCGAAGGGACCGCGTGTGGAGTGTCCCATCCGGCTCGAGGACCTCAGCATGCCGGACCGTGACGCGGTCGCCCGCTGCCCCTTGGACCCGAAGCCGGACGAAGCCCGCCAGGTTCTGCATGCCGTCGAGCCGGGTCGTGCCGTCGGGCCTCCGCTCGAGCTCAACGGGTAGCGTCGCGATCACCCGGACAGGCGGGCTCATCCGCGGTTCGATCGTCCGGGCGTCGAACGAGACGATGGCCGCAGGCAACCAGGCCGCGTCACCAAATCCCGGACGATCCCAGCCCGGCTGGCGCTCTCGAAGGTCGACGACCACACCATCGTAGATGTCGGCCGAGCGGATCTCCGCCGTCGAAGCCCGCCACGACCCGTCTGAGACGACCGTGATGGTCTGCCCGTCGGCGAGCTCGGCGTCAAGGCGCAGGACCAGCCCGACGTCCTCGCCGTAACGGCAGCGGTCACGACCGGGGACCCGGTCCCAGCCCAGTCGGCCCCGGTACCAACCGTCGCCGAGGACCGCGCCGATGGCGTTGCGACCGGGCTTCAGGAGGCTGGTCACGTCGTGGGTCTCCGCCAGGAGGCGGTGGTGATAGCTCGTCCAGCCCGGCGACAGCAGGTGATTCCCGACCCGCTGGCCGTTGATGCGAAGCTCGTGGACGCCGAGCGAGGTCACATGGAGTCGCGCGCGGACCGGGGCGCCGGCGACGTCGAACTCGCGGCGCAGGACGGGCGAGGGGGCGGACCCATTTCGTCCGGAGTCGTCGGGGAGCGTGATCGCCAGCGCGCCCCAGTCGACGGGCAGGCGTGGGTCGTTGTCGTGGGCAGACCGCGGCGTGGCCATGGCGAGCAGGGACCTCCTCCAGAAGGATGAAACGGGCGGAGACGTTCAGCCCTTCACGGAGCCGGCCGTCAGACCCGACACGATCTGTCGTTGGAAGAAGATGAACATCACGAGCGGCGGGATCGTGATCAGCAGCACGTCCGCGAAAAGCAGGTTCCACTGCGTGTCGAACTGGCTCTGGAAGTTGAAGAGCGTCAACTGCACGGTGGCGTTGTCCTTCCCCGGGAGGAAGTAGAGCGGGTTCACGAAGTCGTTGTAGACGACCACCGAGGCCACGACGATGATGGTGATGATCGCGGGTCGCAGCAGGGGGAAGATGACCTTCGCGAACAATGTGAGCGGACCCGCGCCGTCCATGATCGCGGCCTCATCGAGCTCGCGCGGGATCGAGCCCACGAAGGCCCGGAAGATGAGGACGGAGAATGGCAGGAGGAAGGCCACCTCGACCAGGATGAGTCCAAGCAACGTCTTGTAGAGGCCCGTCGACTGCAGGACGAAGATCGTCGGCACGATCGCCGGCGGGATCGCGAGTCCAGCGAGTACCAGCGCGCTGACGAGGTCGCCGAGACGGTCACGACGGCGCTGCAAGACGTACCCAACCAGCGCCGCCAGCAAGATGACCAGGGTCACCGACGCCACGGTGAGGATGATGCTGTTGCGCATCGCGGTGACCATCAGGTTGTCCCGCGCGCCTATGACTGCAGCGAGATTCGGGACGATCTGCCAGACCGTCGGGAAGGTGAAGTCGAGGTACGAGGCCTCCGAGCGGTCCTTCGCCGCCGTCAGGACGATGAAGATGAACGGAACGATGAAGACGATCGCGGCGATCACGAGCGCGACGGCCTCGATCGCGTACGAGCGGACCCTGCGGATCAGAGTCACAGCTCGATCTCGTGGCGACTGAAGAACCGCATCATCGGGAACACGATCAGGGTGACCGCGATGAAGAGCAGCACGTTGCCGGCCGTCGCCAGGCCATAGAACCCGGCTTGGTACTGCTTGTAGATGGTCGAGGCGATGACGTCCGTGCTGAACCCGGGACCGCCGCGGGTCATGGTCCAGATGAGGTCGAAGCTGCGCAAGCCGCCGATGAACGACAAGATGATGACCGTGAAGGTCGCGTTCCGGCTCAGCGGGATGATGACGTGCCGGAACCGCACCCAGGCCCCGCCTTCAAGCCGAGCTGCGTCGAAGTACTCCTCGGGGATCGAGAGGATCCCGGCGATGAAGATGACGAGGGCTAGGCCGACGCCCTTCCAGATGTCGACGGCCGCGACGGACAGGAGGGCGACGCTCGGATCGGAGAGCCACGACGGGCCGTCGATCCCGACGAGCGCCAGGCTCTTGTTGATGAGCCCCTCGGACGGGTGCATCAGGACGGCGAAGGTGATCCCGACGGCGACCGTGCTGACCAGGACGGGGAAGAAGATCAGCGATCGCACGATGTGGCGGACCCGCAGTCGTGACGTCAAGGCGGTCGCGAGCAGGAGGCCGATGACCACCTTTAGGCCGCTCGTGACGATCGCGTACACGATCGTGTTCCGAGCGCCCATCGTCAACGCAGGTTCTTGGAAGAACTGGAAGAAGTTGTCTAGCCCAATGAACTCGGTGTCGAACAGCGTCCAGCGGGTCAGGCTGTAGTAGAAGGACAGGACGGTCGGGACGACGAAGATCACCCCGAAGATGATCGCGGCCGGTAGATAGAACCAGTGCGGATAGGCAGCGGTCCTGATGTCGCGCGGGCGCGTCCGTCGGGACGCGCCTGCGACGGCCTGCACGGGGACGACGAGCGAGGAGGTCGGGCGGCGTTTCGGCTGTCCGACCTCTCTCGTACTCATCGCTTGGCTCGCTTAGACCAGGGTGTGGATCACCAGCCAGGCAGCCCGAGCTGCTTGGCCTGCTTCTGGACGTCCTGGTCGTAGAGCTTGGCGCCTTCAGTGGCCGAGTTGAGCCCGGAGCCCACGGCGACAGTGATGTTCTCCAGTGACGGGCCCTTGACCGCGGAGAGGAACTCCAGGGCCGGCCCGGCGGCGTTGTTGTCGATGTACGGCTGGATATCCTTGACGGCACCAAGCGCGTCGTCGGGGAGAGTCGCGCCCTTGATCACATACGGACCCGTGGGTGGGACCGCCTTGGTCAGGACGTCGGCGCCTTCCTTCGAGGCGATGAACGCCAGGAACTTCTTGGCTTCGTCGATGTTCTTGCTGGTCTTTGCGATATATGTCGCGGACGGCATCCAGATGGTGGCGCAGTTCTTGGCCGCGTCATCGCCCGGCTGACCGAAGAACCCGATGTCCGCGATGGCGTCGGGATGGTTGGTCGCGATCGTCGACAGGGCGAACGTGAGCATCGGGTACTGCGCGATCTTGCCCTCGGCGAGCAGGTTCAGCCCGTCGTCGAACTTGGCGGCCCCGAAGTCCTTCTGCCACCAGCCCTTGTCGAATGCTTCCTGCAGTCGGTCGAAGCCCTTCGCGGCCGCCGGCGTGTCGGAGTAGTGCGCCTGGTTCGCGGTGTACTTCTCCGCGAAGCCCGGGACGGCCGCCTCGACGTTGCAGTAGTCGGCCAGCACGAGCAGCTGCGACGTCCACGTGCTGTCAGCGCCGAACGTCGCGCCGAGGGCGGGGATCCCCGCCGCCTTGAGCTTGTCGTTGTTTGCCTCGAACTCGGCCCATGACTTCGGGACGGTCAGGCCGTTGGCCGCGAAGACCTTCTTGTTGTAGAGGATCCCCCCGCCCATCGCCGTCCCGCTCGGGACTCCGAAGATCTGCTTGCCCACCGACACCGTCGGCAGGAAGGAATCGGTGATGTTGGCGATGAACGACTCGCCGGAGATGTCGACCAGTGTCTCGGCCGGGTTCAAGGCCTGGAGCAACGAGCCAGAGTTGTACCAGAAGATGTCCGTCATGTCGCCGGTGGCGAGACGGGTCTTGACGATGTTGTCGCCCTCGGTGCCGCTCGGGACGGTTTCCCATTCGAAGGTCACGTTGGGATGGAGGGCAGTGTATGCGGCGGCGAGCGCGCGGGCGCTCGTCTGCGTGGCCTCGACGTTGCCGATCATGTACGACAACGAGACGGGCGCCGCGCTCGCCGGCGGCTCCGGCGTCGCTGCCGCGCTCGCGCCAGCGGATGTCGACGGGGCAGCCGTCGGTGATGCCGTCCCTCCGCCGGAACAGGCGGTCGCCACGAACAGGGCTGCGATGCCCAAGACGCGCAATCGCGTCGGTGCTGTTGCCATGGGTCCTCCTCAGGATGCTCGATCACAACCACGGGGCCCAGCTGGCCATCCCAACGATCGGACCTGGTCAGCGGCCGACTCGAAACGCTCGTCTCCTC
Source organism: uncultured Chloroflexia bacterium (assembly GCA_963834915.1). GTDB lineage: Bacteria > Chloroflexota > Limnocylindria > Limnocylindrales > CSP1-4 > SPCO01. The sequence continues at coordinate 903,756 of CAWIDI010000005.1, read as the reverse complement.
CTCCAGCGCTCGATCCCGCGTCCGGACCGATGCTGGATTTACACGTTTCAAGTCGGCACGCTACTAGAACCCCTAGGCAGTGTCAAGGTTGCGTGCGGGATACGACTTGGTAGCGCACGGCAGGTGTGGCAGTGGCCTCCGGCGCGCGATCCGCCGTCCGGACACACCGGTCGCGACCGCGCTGGTGGCTACAATCAACGGGCGACGTCGACCGAGCATGCGTTGCCCGGGGTGGACGCCCTCGATCGTCGGGATTGGAACGATGTTGGAGCGAGTGAGATGAGTCGCGCCCAGAGCGGCCGGGTCACGAGCGCCGATGTGGCCGAGCGTGCCGGCGTGTCACGCGCGACCGTGAGCTACGTCGTCAACGGCCTGTCGCAGATCAAAGTCGCTCCTGAGACACGTGAGCGCGTCCTCGCCGCCGCGGCAGAGCTCGGTTACAGCCAGTACGGGCCGGGCCGGACGCTCAAGAGCGGGCGCAGCGATGTCGTTCTATTCGTCCTCAACGACCTCCCCGTCGGCCACGCCGTCAACACGATGCTCGACGAGTTGGAGGCGACCCTCGCCGCGAGCGAGCTGAGCCTGGTCATCTTTCGCGTCAGCCAGCGCGGCAACCCGCTCGCACGGATCTGGCGCGAGATCGGGCCGTGCGCCGTAATCGGCATGGATTCGATCGGCGACCAGGACGCGACCGAGATGCGAGCGGCCGGCACCGATGTCATCCGGCTCGTCCTGACCGGCGGCGACGAGCCAGGGGTGCTGACGCAGTCACAGGCCGAGGTCGGCGAAGCGCAGGTGCGATACCTGGCCGAGCGCGGCCATCGGCGCCTGGGCTACGCCTACCCGGACGACCACCGCGTCGAGACGTTCGCCCGGCTCCGCCTCGAGGGGGCGCGGGCCGCGAACCGGGCGCTCGGGTTGCCGGACCTCGACATCCGCACCGTGCCGCTGGGCCGCGACGGCGCGGCCGCGGCCGTCAGCCCCTGGACGGAGGCGTCCCCACGCGTGACCGGGGTGTGCGCCTACAACGACATGGTCGCGTATGCCGTCCTGGCGGGGATCGCCGAGCATGGCTTGACCGTTCCGAGCGACATCGCGGTCATCGGCGTCGACGACGACCCGGTCGGGGCACTCTTCAGTCCCAGTCTGACCACGATCGACACTCGACACGCCGAGGTGGCCGATGAGCTCGCGCGTCTCGTGATCGCGGCGCGGGAAGGTGGGGCCACGGAGATGCACGCGATCTCCCATACCTACAACGTGATCGTCCGCGAGTCGGCCTGACGCCAGCTCGTGCCACGGCAGCACTGCGGGCCGGACGACGCTTGCTCCTTGACACATCCGACCTCTGGTGGATAGCGTTCGCTCATGGATTTACACGTGTCAATTCGTAACCGATTCGATGTCGGGGCCACGCGACCGGCGAGAAAGAGGTGAGGTCGGCCGAGGCATTCCTCGAGGCGATGACGCTCGAGGAGAAGGTCGGACTGCTCACAGGCGACTCGGCGTGGACCACGACGCCCATCGATCGGATCGGCTTGCCGTCGCTCCGGATGTCGGATGGCCCGCACGGAGTGCGGCGTACCGCATCGACAGGGTCGATGGCATTCGGGGCGCATGCCGCGACGTGCTTTCCGACCGCGTCGAGCACATCTGCGACCTGGGATCCGGCGCTCGTCCGCGAGATGGGCGTCGCGATCGGTCATGAGGCGGTGGCCCTCGAGGTCGACGTGGTGCTCGGTCCCGGGGTCAACATGAAGCGGTCGCCGCTCTGCGGTAGGAACTTCGAATACTTCTCCGAAGACCCGTTCCTGGCTGGGCGTCTCGCGGTGGGATGGATCGACGGGGTACAGTCCGTGGGGGTCGGTGCGTCGCTCAAGCACCTCGCGGTGAACAATCAGGAGACGCGGCGGATGTCGGTGAGCGCCGAGGTCGACGACCGCACGCTGCGTGAGCTCTACCTTCCCGCATTCGAGCATGCCGTCACGACATCGAAGCCGTGGACGGTGATGTGCGCCTATAACCGGATCAACGGGGTCTACGCCTCGGAGCACCGCGCGCTGCTGACCGATGTGCTGCGGTCGGAATGGGGCTTCGACGGCTTCGTCGTATCCGACTGGGCAGCGGTCCATGACCGACCGAGCGCCGTCGCGGCCGGCACGGACCTCGAGATGCCCGGCCCGCGTCCGCGCCGAGTGCGCGCCGTCATCGAAGCGGTGCGCAGCGGCGTGCTCGATGAGCGGGTCGTGGACGAGGCGGCCCTGCGTGTCCTGAGGGTCATCGTCCGGGCGTCCGAAACGCCGAAGGGCGGATCATTCGACGTGGCTGCCCACCACGACCTTGCCCGGCGTATCGCGGCCAACGGGATGGTCCTGCTCAAGAACGACGGGGTGCTTCCGCTATCGGCCGGCGGCAGACTGGCGGTCATCGGCCGTGCTGCGAAGGAGCCGCGCATCCAGGGTGGCGGCAGCTCGCAGATCACGCCGACGCGAGTGGACGTGCCGATCGATGAGCTCGCGCACCTCGCGCGTGACGCCGAGGTCGTCTACGCCGAAGGCTACGATGATGGAGATGCAGAGCGGCCTGACCTGGTCGCCGAGGCGGTCGCGGCCGCGGCCGCCGCGGACGCCGCTGTCGTCTTTATCGCGATGCCGATGACCCGGGAGTCGGAAGGCGGCGACCGGACGGACATGGATCTCACGCCGCAGCATGTTGCGCTGCTGACCGCGGTCTGTTCTTCGCAGCCGAGCACGATCGTCGTCCTGTTCAACGGATCCGCGGTATCCCTGACGCCGTGGATGGATGGGGCGGCTGCCGTGCTCGAAGCGTGGCTGTCCGGGCAGGCCGCCGGCGGGGCGGTCGCCGACATCCTCTTCGGAGTCGTCAACCCGTCGGGCCGACTTGCTGAGACGTTCCCGTTGCGACTCGAAGACACCCCCGCCTATCTCAACTTCCCCGGTGACGGCGACCGAGTCCGCTACGGCGAGGGCCTCTATATCGGGTATCGCTGGTACGAGGCGCGGCATCAGCCCGTCGCGTTCCCATTCGGCCACGGCCTCTCGTACACCACGTTCAAGTACCAGAACATCCGCACCTCGGCCCAGAGCGTCGCCGACGTGGATGGGGTGACCGTCTCGTGCGATGTCACCAACACGGGTGACCGCGCTGGCAGCGACGTCGTCCAGGTCTACGTCCGCGACACCGAGGCTTCCGTACAGCGTCCACACAAAGAGCTTCGTGGCTTCGCGAAGGTCCATCTCGGCCCGGGGGAGACGCGGTCCGTGGACATCGTTCTCGAACCACGAGCCTTCTCCTTCTGGGATCCCAGGTTGCACGCCTGGGTCACGGAGGCAGGCGATTTCGAGATCCTGGTCGGGTCCTCGTCAGCGGCGATCCACGCGTCGATCCCGGTCTCGGTGGCGCGGACCACGAGCGTTCCGTCGACCCTCAACGACATGTCGCCGCTCCAGGACTGGCTGGGCGATGCTGCGGGCCGGCCTGAGGCGCTCGAACTGCTCCGGTCGCTCGCGCCCATCCTCGGCGATATGTTCGGTGAGGCCGTGGAACACCCAGACGACCTCGACCCACACTTCCATAGCTATTTCAGCGCGATGCCGATCCGGGACCTGCTGGAGTTCGCCGCACCCGCTGGAGGTCCAGAGCCCGATGCGCGGCTCGAGGAGCTCTCGAGCTCGCTGCGTGTCACGCTCGCGACGGCGGACACGATCGACGGTCCGGGCCTCGTGAGCAGCCCGAACGCGTGATCGACGATGCGACTCGTCGAGATCCATGGCGAGCCGCTGGCGGTCGAGGTCTTCGAGCCGACGCGGCACCGCGGCGACGCGCTGCTGATCCACGGGTTCACGGGAAGCAAGGAAGACTTCGCGGAGATGGGTCCGCTCCTGACCGCCCGCGGCTATCGCGTCGTCACCTTCGACAACCGTGGCCAGCACGAGTCGGCGCACAGCCACCGCGACGACGCGTACACGATCCCAACGCTGGCACGAGATGCCATCGCATTGGTAGACCACTTCGCCCTCGCGCGGCCCCACGTGCTCGGGCATTCGTTCGGAGGACTCGTCGCACAACGCGCAGTCGTGTTGGCGCCCCGTCGTTGGGCGTCGCTGACGCTGTTCTGCAGCGGACCCCACGGCAGGTTCGGGTTGCCCGACCTCACCGAGATCATCGACGTCCTGTCCACCCGCTCGATGCCGGAAGCCTGGGATACCCGGCGCGACGCAGAGGCCCGCAAGAGCCCGAGATACGAGGTGCTCAAGCGGCGTTGGGCAGTGAGCGACCCTCGTTCCGTCGTCACCCACGCGAGGCACTTGCTGAGCGAGCCGTCCATCGTGGAGCAGGTCCACGCCACCGGGATGCCGGTCCACGTGGTATACGGCGAGAACGATGACGCCTGGCCGTTGGCGATGCAGGACCAGATGGCCCTCGATCTCGACGCACCGGTCACCGTCATCGCTGACGCGGGGCATTGTCCCAACGAGGATCGCCCCGACCAGACGGCCAAGGTCATCGCCGAGTTCTGGGACAAGATCGCGTAACCCTCGTCGTCCATCCCGGTGACGCCCGCACCCTCCTCGGCGGGCGTCACCGGGGTCGGACGCTTGGCCTGCTCGCGCCGTCCGCCTAGCTCGCCTCGTCGAGCGGCTGGGCGAACTGCGACTCGTAGAGGTTCGCGTAGGCGCCCTTGCGCGCGAGCAGCTCGTCGTGGGTGCCCTGCTCGACGATGTGACCGGCCTCCATGACGAGGATCGTGTCGGCGTCGCGGATGGTCGAGAGGCGGTGGGCGATGACGAACGTCGTGCGGCCCTCCATCAGCTTGGCCATCGCGCGCTGGATGAGGACCTCGGTGCGGGTGTCGACCGAGCTCGTGGCCTCGTCGAGGATGAGCACCGGCGGGTCGGCCAGGAACGCCCGGGCGATCGTGAGGAGCTGCTTCTCCCCGGCCGACAGGTTCGTGGCGTCGTCGTCGATGATCGTGTCGTAGCCGTCGGGCAGGGTCCGCACGAAGTGGTCGACGTGGGCGGCCTCGGCCGCCGCCACGATGTCCGCCTCGTCCGCGTCCTCACGGCCGTAGGCGACGTTCTCGCGGATCGTGCCGTTGAAGAGCCACGTGTCCTGGAGGACCATCCCGAAGGTCCGGCGGAGGGCGTCCCGCGTGAGCTCGCGCGAGTCGATCCCGTCGATGGTGATCCGCCCGCCGTCGAGCTCGTAGAAGCGCATCAGCAGGTTGACCAGCGTCGTCTTGCCGGCACCCGTCGGCCCGACGATCGCGATGGTGTCGCCGGCGTCGGCGACGAGGTCGAGGTCGTCGATCAGCGGCCGGTCGGGCTCGTAGCGGAAGGAGACGTCCTCGAAGGCGACCGCGCCCCTGGCCTGGCCGAGCGATGCCGGCGCCACGGGGTCGGGGATCTCCTCCTCCTCGTCGAGCAGCTCGAAGACGCGCTCCGCGGAGGCGGCCGCGGACTGGAGCACGTTGACGATGCTCGCGGTCTGGATGAGTGGGAACGTGAACTGCCGCGAGTACTGGATGAACGCGACGATGTCGCCCAGCGACTGCTGGCCGCTGACGACGCGCAGGCCGCCGATGACCGCGATCGCGACGTAGTTGAGGTTGGCGATGAAGTTCATGACCGGCTGGATGATCCCGGAGATGAACTGCGCCTTGTAGCTCGCCTCGTAAAGCTTCGCGTTCTCGGCGTCGAAGGTCGCGATCGCCTCCTGCTGCCGCCCGAACAGCTTGACGATGGCGTGGCCCGTGTGGCTCTCCTCGACGTGGCCGTTGAGCGTCCCGGTGGAGGCCCACTGCTTGACGAACTGCGGCTGGGAGCGGCGGATGATCAGTGCTGTCGCGACCAGCGAGAGGGGCACCGCGAGGAGCGACACGGCGGCGAGGACCGGGCTGATCGTCAGCATCATGATCAACACGCCGATGATCGTGAACAGCGACGTGATGAGCTGGGTCAGGGTCTGCTGGAGCGACTGGCCGATGTTGTCGATGTCGTTGGTGACCCGACTGAGCAGGTCGCCGCGGGAATGCCCGTCGAAGTAGCGCAGCGGCAGCCGCGCGAGCTTGCGGTCGACCTCCTCCCGGAGCCGGTAGACGGTCCGCTGGGTGACGCCGGCCATGACGTAGGCCTGCACCCAGCTGAAGGCCGCGCTCAGCACGTAGAGGATCGCCAGGAACCCGAGGATCCGCCCGAGCTCCGTGAAGTCGATGCCGACGCCGGGCGTCAGCGTCAGGCTCCCGAGGAAGTCGGCGAGCTGGTCCTGGCCCTGGGCGTGGAGCTGGGCGATCACCTGCTCCTGCGTCGATCCGGCGGGGAGCTGTCCGCTGATGGCCCCCTCGAGGATCTGGTTGGTCGCCTCGCCCAGGATCTTCGGCCCGACCACGGCGAAGGTCACGCTCACGATCGCGAGCAGCACGACGAGCGCGATCAGCGGCCGCTCAGGTCCGAGATGGCCGAACAGCCGGCGGAGCGCGCCCCGGAAGTCGGTCGGCTTGCCGACCGGCATGCCCATCCCCATCATCCCGGGGCCGCGGCGCGCGCCGGGTGGGGGACCGCCGGGTGGGGGACCGCCGGCCGGAGGACCGCCGGCGCCCGGTCGCCCGCTCACCCTGCCGCCTCGTCGATCGAGAGCTGCGAGTAGACGATCTCCCGGTAGGTCTCGTTGGTCGCCAGCAGCTCCGGATGGGTGCCGGACCCGACGACGCGGCCAGCGTCGAGGACGATGATCCGGTCGGCCTTCATGATCGTGCCGACCCGCTGCGCGACGATGATCATGGTCGCGTCGCCGAGCTCGCGCCCGAGGGCGGCCCGCAGCCGCGCGTCGGTGCTGAAATCGAGTGCCGAGAAGCTGTCGTCGAAGACGAAGATCGGGGCGCGCTTGACCAGCGCCCGGGCGATCGCGAGGCGCTGCCGCTGCCCGCCGGAGACATTGGTCCCGCCCTGGGTGATCGGCGCCTCGAGCTGGCCGTCCATCGCCTCGACGAAGTCCCGTCCCTGGGCGATCGAGAGCGCCGCCCAGAGCTGCTCGTCGGTGGCGTCCTGGTCGCCGAAGCGCAGGTTCGAGGCGACGGTGCCGCTGAACAGGAACGCCTTCTGCGGGATGAACCCGATGTGCGCCCAGAGGTCCTCGCGGGCCATCGCGCGCACGTCGACGCCGTCGACGGTGACGGATCCGCCGGTCACGTCGTAGAGCCGCGGGATGAGGTTGATGAGCGTGGACTTGCCGCTGCCCGTGCTCCCGATGATCGCGGTCGTCTCGCCGGGGCGGGCCGTGAAGGAGATGGCGTGGAGGACCGGCTCCTCGGCGCCCGGGTAGCCGAACTCGACGTCGTGGAACTCCACGAGGCCAGGCCGGCCGATGGGCGTGGGCTTGACCGGACTGGCCGGGTCCGTGATCGCGGGCTCGGTGCGCAGGACCTCCTGGATGCGAGCCGCCGAGACCGTGGCGCGCGGCACCAGGATGAACATGAAGACGGCGGTCAGCACCGCGAAGAGGATCTGGCTGAGGTACTGGAGGAACGCGGTCAGGGCACCGATCTGCATCGCCCCCGAGTCGACGCGCATCGCCCCGAACCACATGACCGCGACCGTCGAGAGCTGGAAGATCACCGAGATGACCGGGATCGTGACCGCGAACAGGCGGCTGGTCTTGAGCGCCGTCTGGAAGAGGTCGTCGCTCGCGACGTCGAAGCGCGCCTCCTCGCGGCGGGTCTGGACGAACGCCCGGATGACGCGGATCCCCGACAGCGTCTCGCGCATGACCTGGTTGATCCGGTCGATCTTGATCTGCATCGCCCTGAAGAGCGGGATCGCGCGGCTCATGACCAGACCGATCACGAGGGCCATCAGCGGCAGGATCACGAGCAGCAGCGCCGACAGCGGGACATCGGTCCGGAGCGCCATGAAGATCCCGCCGACGATGAGGATCGGCGCGGAGACCAGGATGGTCAGCCCGGTGAACACCAGCGTCTGGACCTGCTGGACATCGTTGGTGTTGCGCGTGATCAGCGACGCCGGCCCGAAGTGGTTGACCTCGACCTGCGAGAACGTCTCGACCTTCGTGAAGATCGCCGAGCGCACGTCCCGGCCGAAGCCCATCGCGATGCGGGCGCCGCCGAAGACCGCGAGCACCGAGGCGACCCCCAGGAGGGCCGTGACCAGGAGCATCAGCCCGCCGACACGGACGATGTAGGCGGTGTCGCCCTTGGCGATGCCGTTGTCGATGATCTCGCCGTTGAGGTCGGGCAGGTAGAGGCTTCCCAGCGCGCCGATGAGCAGCAGCACGAGGACGACGGCCAGCTGCGCCGCATAGGGGCGCAGGTAGGTCCGGAGCAGGGCGATCATCGGGGAGCCTCGGCCGCGGCCGAGGACGTGATATTCAATGCCACGTTGATAATCTAGGTCATCCGTAGCGACGACGCAACGCGCTGGCGCAGTCCGGTGCGCGGTCTACCCCAGCGCGGCCCCGACCCGGTCGCGGAGGACCTCGTCGTCGAACACGAGGATGACGTCGCCGCCGGCGCCGCGGACGTCCAGCGCCGGCTGGCCGCGGTGGAGTTCCCAGAGCCTGACCCGGCGGGCGGCGCCACCGCGGCGGACCGGGACCGGCCGCTCGTGGCCGCCATCGGCGATGGTCAGCTTGGCGACATCCGGACCCGGCGTGACGGTCACCACGCACGGCTTCGGGTCGGACAACGGGGCGCTTTCCGAGCGGATCCAGCCGGCCCAGGCCGCGGGCACGCCGTCGCTCGGGGCCGGCCTGACCGGGTCCGTGGGCGACGCCACCGCCCGGCCCCGGCGGTCGGGCCGGACCAGGGGATACCCCAGCTGGAGGCCGAGCAGGATCAGGAGGCCGATGGCACCCGGGAGCAGGATCAACCAGAACCGGTCGTCCTGCCGCGGCTCGGTCACGCCGTCGGCGTCGAACCAGCCGAGGTACCCGCCCTCGCCCGGCCCGGTGGCCGACAGGCTCCCGGTCAGGGTGATCGGCCCGAGCGGCAGCGGCGACAGCGCGAGGACGTTGAGGAATGACGTGCCGTCAGCCGGGTCGACCAGCTCGTAGACGAGTGGCTGGAGGGGGTTGTCGGCCGATCGCAGGTTCCCCTCGATCCGGAACCATGACGTCATCGCCGGCAGGCGCTGGTAGCGGACGTCGTCGAAGGAGAGGTCGGTCGGCCGCTTCGAGCTGCCGATCCAGAAGGTCGGCACGGCGGAGACCAGCAGGAGCACCACGATCAGGGCTCGGACGCCCATGCGAGAGCCGCCCGTGAGCCGTCGTGCCGTGGCCGCGAGCGCGCCGATGGCCGCGAGCAGCCGGTCGAGCAGCGTCATGGCCATCACGTCGTCACCATCGGTCGCCCGGAGTCTAGGGCAATGCGCCGGAGGCCGAAGGTCCCACCGTTCGGGGCCTTCGGCACGTTGCCGGGTGCCGGCCGTTCGGCCACCCTCATGACCCGGACGGCTGTCTCGATCGGCGCGTCCGTCGCCACGCCGCGCGACCGATCGCGGCCGCCAGGGGGCAGACGATGAGCAAGGCCAGGGGCCGTCGGGCCGCGCCACCACCGCCAGCGCCACGGCGTCCCTCGACGCTCGTCCTGGTCTCCGCGCTCGCGCTCGCCGCCGGTGTCCTCCTGATCGCCGTCGCCGTCGCATCCCGTCCGTCGTCGGCCGCCCCCTCCGGATCGCCCGTCGTCTCGGCCGTCGCGAACCTCCCGACCGATGGCTACACGCTCGGTCGGGCGGATGCCCCGGTCACGATCGACCTGTACGAGGATTTCCAGTGCCCGGCCTGCGCCCGGTGGGGCACGACCGTGTTCCCGTCCCTCGCCGCCGGAGAGCTCGCGAGCGGACGGGCCAAGCTCGTGTTCCACGATCTCGCCTTCATCGGGCCGGAGTCGTTCGTCGCGGCCGGCGCAGGACAGGCGGCCGCGCGGCAGGACCGGTTCTGGGATATGTGGGCGACCATCTACGCGAACCAGGGAGCGGAGAACAGCGGGGCGCTCGTCAAGGAGCGCCTGGTCGAGATGGCGCGAGCGCACGGCCTCGACATGACGCGCTTCGAGGCCGACATGGACCCGAGCGTCTACGGACCGGCGGTCAACGCATCGATCGCCGATGCCGCGCGGATCGGGGTCCAGTCGACGCCCACGCTGGTCATCGGCGGGCAGCTGATGGTCGGCGCGACGTATGCGGAGGTCGCGGCCGCGATCGCCGCCGCCGCCTCCTGACGTGTCGGTCGTCGGCGGGGCCAACCCGCGGCTTCGCCCGGGGATCGTGCTCATGGCGCTCGACCTCGTCGGGCTCTTGATCGCGGGGTACCTGAGCGTCGTCGAGCTGGGCGGCGCCCTGCCGTATTGCGGACCACTGGCCGGCTGCGAGACGGTCGCCCTGTCGCCATACGCGCGGATCGGCGGCGTGCCGGTCGCGGTCTTCGGCGTCTTCCTGTCGGTGAGCCTGCTCGTCCTCGCCGCGGCCTGGATCCGGACCGGGCGACTGGTCCTGCTCGGCGCCCACTACGGACTCTCCCTCGTCGGGGTGATGTTCGAGGTCTACTTCACCTACATCGAGGTCGTCGTGCTTGGCGCCGTCTGCGTCTGGTGCGCGGCGTACGGGCTGTCGCTCCTGGCGAGATTCGTGGTCGCCCTCTGGGTGTGGGTCAACCGGGACGCGTACACCGCGCCTGGCTGACCGCCCGCTCATCCCCGAAGAACAGGCCATTCGGCAGGTGGCAGGACGCCGCGTCTCGCCCGAAACTCTGACTACAGTAGTCAAGGTTTAGGGCTGGTCAGCGATCGGCCCGTGGACAAGGGAGTGACCGAGATGCATCGTCGACTGCGTTGGATCGCCATCGCCGGCATCGCCGTGGCGATCGCCGGCTGCACGAGCTTCCCGAGCGGCGGCTGGGCCAGCGGGCCGCCATCGACCGCCCAGCCCGACGTCGCCTCGGCCGGGGGTGCCACGGGCAGCGCCGTCCCCGCGATGCCGATGGCCTCGATGGACATGGGCGGCTCGGCCACCGGCGTGTCGAGCGCGGGCACGATCGCGATCGACGCGTTCGACCTCGGGTTCAAGCCGGGCAGCCAGTCGGTCGCCGCAGCCGGCACCTACCACGTGTCGTTCCACAACACCGGCGTGATGACCCATGACCTCACCTTCGCCGACGGAACGAAGCTCGTGGCCGAGTCCGGCAAGACCGTGACCGGCGAGGTGACCGTCCCGGCCGCCGGCATGACCTTCCTGTGCTCGATCCCGGGACACGCGGCGGCCGGCATGTCCGGCGCGATCACGGTCGGCGGCGGCACCGCCAGCGCATCGGCGGCGCCCGGCGCCGGGACCGGCGCGGCCACGGCCGCCGCCCCGGTCGCGGACCCCAACGCCGCGCCCTACGTGCTCCGCAACGCGACGGCGCCGACCGTCCTGCCGGGCACCGTCCACGACGTCGACATGCCGATCGTCGACAAGGACATCACGGTGGCCGAGGCTTCGTCGTCCATGCCTGGACGTTCGGCGGGACCGTCCCGGGCCCGACGCTCCGCATCCACCTCGGCGACACCGTGCGGGTCCACCTGACCAACACCACGTCGATGAGCCACTCGATCGACTTCCATGCCAGCCAGACGGCCATGAACGACCAGATGGTCGAGATCAAGCCGGGCGGCACCTTCATCTACACGTTCACCGCCGACTACGCTGGCGTGTGGATGTATCACTGCGGCACGGCACCGACGCTCCACCACATCGCGAACGGGATGTTCGGGATGGTCATCGTCGAGCCCAAGGGCGGCTTGCCCAAGGTCGACCAGGAGGTGGCGCTCGTCCAGAGCGAGTGGTACCTGGGCGCCCAGGGCCAGCCGGTCGACTACGCGAAGGCCGCGGCCGGCGCACCGTCGCCCGACTTCGTGGCCTTCAACGGGGTCGCCGACCAGTACAAGGACAACCCGGTCCAGGTCACGACCAAGGGCCGGGTCCGGGTCTTCGTGCTCGACGTCGGGCCGAACATCGACAGCTCGTTCCACGTCGTGGGCACGATCTTCGACACGGTCACGAAGGAGGGCATCCAGCTGGTCAAGGGCAATGCCGGCGGCTGGGGCTCGCAGGCGGTCGACCTGAGCCCGGCACAGGGCGCGATCATCGAGTTCAGCCCGCAGGAGGACGGGATGTACCCGTTCGTGACCCATGCCTTCAACTTCGTCGGGCGGGGCGCGGTGGGGATCTTCATGGCCGGCGACGGCGACCCGGCGAACTGACGGGACGACGATGCGCCTCGAGCTGACCAGGCGCGCCGACTACGCGATCCGGGTCGTCGTGGCCCTGGCCGCATCCGACGGCGAGGAGCGCCTGAGCGTGCGGGCCCTGGCCACCGGCCGGGGCATCCCCGCCCAGGTCCTGCCGCGGGTGATGACGGACCTCGCCTCGGCCGGGATCGTCGACGTCCGGACGGGCCGGACCGGTGGGTACCGGCTGGCGCGGCCGGCGGACGCCGTCTCGCTGCTGGACGTGATCCGTGCCGTGGAGGGCGACAACCGCCGTCGGCGCTGCGTCCTCCGCGGGTCGGCGTGCGGGATCTCCACGCCGTGCGACGTCCACGAGGTCTTCGAGGCGGCGCAGGACGCCCTGCTCGGGGAGCTGGCTCGCGCGTCGATCGCGTCGGTCGCCCGGACGGGTGGGTGGGGTGGCCTACGGGGCTCGAACCCGTAACCTTCGGAGCCACAATCCGATGCTCTGCCATTGAGCTAAGGCCACCGCGGATCGCTCCGCCGGACCGCTCATCGCGGGTCCCGGGAGCTGTGGGCGGAGGCAGTGTACCCGGAAACACGCACGCTGCCAGCCCCGTGCGGTCGGTGCATCATGGTCCCCTCCGGTCGCGTGAGCGACCGCCGCATCGGAGCGAGCCATGACCGACGAGCCCAGGGCGAGGCGCGAGGATCCGGGACCGCTGCTGGCGCGGGCCGCCGAGATCGCCACGGAGTACCTGCGCGGATTGCCGGATCGGCCGGTCCTGGTCGACCACGACGTCGCCGGGCTCCGCGCGGCGCTGTGGACGCCGCTCCCCGAGCACGGCGAGGATCCGGTCGAGGTCATCGAGCGGCTCGCGCGCGACGCCGACCCCGGGATCGTCTCGATGGCCGGCCCGCGTTACTTCGGCTACGTCATCGGCGGCGCCGTGCCCGCCTCGGTCGCGGCCGACTGGCTGACCTCGGCCTGGGACCAGAACGCGGGCCTCTACTCGGGCGGACCCGCGGCATCCGTCGTGGAGGAGGCCGTCGGGGCGTGGATCATCGACCTGCTCGGCCTGCCGGCCGGGACCAGCTTCGGCCTGGTCTCGGGCTGCCAGATGGCGCACTTCACGTGCCTCGCGGCCGCGCGGCACGCGGTCCTCGAGGCGGCTGGCTGGGACGTCGAGTCGCGAGGCCTCATCGGTGCGCCGGAGATCGAAGTGGTCGTCGGCGCCGAAGCCCACTCCACGATCGGCGGGGCGCTGCAGTTCCTCGGCCTGGGCCGCGACCGCGTCCACACCGCTGCCGCGGACGGGCAGGGCCGCATGCGGCTCGACGCGCTCGAGGCCGTCCTGGACGGCCTCCCGGCCGGGCGACCGCTGATCGTCTGCCTGCAGGCCGGCAACGTGAACACCGGCTCGTTCGACCCGATCGGCCCGATGATCGACCTGGTCCGCCGACGCGAGGGCGCCTGGGTCCACATCGACGGCGCCTTCGGGATGTGGGCGCAGGCCAGCCCCACGACCGCGTACCTGCTCGACGGCGCGGAGCGGGCCAATTCGTGGGCCACCGACGCCCACAAGTGGCTCAACGTGCCGTACGACTCGGGGCTCGCGTTCGTCGCCCACCCGGCTGCCCACGCCGCGGCGATGGCGCCCCCGCGCGCCGCGTACCTCGAGTACACCGCGGCGCAGGAGCGCGAGCAGATGTACTGGAACCCGGAGTTCTCGCGGCGCGCCCGCGGCTTCTCGCTGTACGCCGCCCTGCGCAGCCTCGGGCGGTCGGGCGTGCGCGACCTGGTCGAGCGCGGCTGCTGGGTCGCGCGGCGCATCGCCGACCGGATCGAGGCCGCGCCCGGCGCCACCGTCCTCAACGACGTCGTGCTCAACCAGGTCCTCGTCCGCTTCGAGACCGACGACCGCGACCCCGCCGCGTCCGATGCGCTGACGCGGGCGGCGCTGCTCGAGATCCAGGAGGAGGGGACCATCTGGCTGTCGGGGACGACGTGGCACGGCATGGCCGCCATCCGGGTCTCGGTCTCCAACTGGGGTACCGGCGCCGACGAGGCCGAGCTGGCCGCCCGGACGATCCTCGCGGCCGCCGACCGCGTCAAGGCGAGGGCGAACGTCGCGACCTGACGCGCCGGTGCCGGCCCCAAGCGCACCGCACCGACCACACCGCACCCCAGCAGACCACCCCAGACCGACCCCGACCGCAGTACCAGCGACCGTCGTCGCCGGGACCATCGCGCCGGGGGCAGCAGGCCCGACCCACCGGTACGGTTGGACCACATGTCCCCACGCATCCCGAACCTCGATCCCCGGCGCCTCGCGGCGCTCGTCGCGCTCGTGTTCACGATCACGGCCGCGGCCACGCTCGCCACGCCTGCCTCGACCTTCGCGTGGGGCGCGAACTCGTTCTCGTCCGCGTCCGAGAAGCAGCTGGTCGCCCTCCACAACCAGGCGCGCGCGGCGGCCGGCCTCAAGGCGCTGCGGGTGGACTCGACGCTGACCTCCATCGCGCGCGGCCGCAGCAAGGACATGATCGTCCGCGACTACTTCAGCCACAGCATCCCGGGCGTCGGCAAGGTGTTCGACATCATGAACGACAAGGGGTACTGCTACCACTCGGCCGGCGAGAACATCGGCTACAACTACGAGGCGGATTCGGTGGCCACCGCGCGGATCAACTCGGCGTTCCTGGGCTCGTCCGGGCATCGCGCCAACATCCTCGGGAAGTCGTACGACGTGATCGGCGTCGGTGCCTACCAGAGCGCGAGCGGCAAGAAGATGTGGACCGTGCTCTTCGCCGACCGGTGCGGATCGACCAGCGCGCCGAAGCCGACCCCCAAGCCGACCGCCAAGCCCAAGCCGAAGCCGACCGTGAAGGCGACCCCGCGTCCCACGCCGAAGCCCACCCGGAAACCGACGCCAGTGCCCACGCTCGAGATCGCCGCTGAGCCGAGCCCGTCCCTGAGCCCCGCCATCCCGTCGGCGCTGCCCACGCCCTCGGCCGAGCCGGGCGCGGGCGACGCGCCCCTCGGCGCCACGAAGGTCGCCGATGTCGGAAGCGGCCACGGCCTGCGCGTCCTCGACCCGCCGGCGTCGGGCGGCCTGCTCGAGTCGATCGTGGGGGGAGTCACCGGACTCCTGTTCGGCCCGTGACGACCACCCTGCAGGCCGAGGCCGCCGACGCGATCCTGGCGCGGCGGTCCGCATATACACTCGGTCGGATGCCGCCCATCCTCCAGGCACGCGAGCTGACGAAGTCGTACCAGCTGGGCCAGACCACGGTCGAGGCGGTGCGCGACGTCTCGCTCGATGTCGCCGAGGGCGAGTTCGTGGCCCTGATGGGCCCGTCCGGGTCCGGCAAGTCGACGCTCCTGCAGCTCCTCGGCGGGCTCGACCAGCCGACGTCGGGCGAGGTGATCCTCCAGGGCGAGACCATCAGCCGCCTCTCGGATGACCAGGCGACGAAGCTGCGCCGCGACCGGACCGGCTTCGTGTTCCAGTCCTTCAACCTCATCCCGCTCCTCGACGTGACCGAGAACGTCGGGCTGCCGTTCACGATCGCCGGCGACGACCCGTCGCGAGGCGCGCTCCACGACCGGATCGAGGAGGCCATCGCGCTCGTCGACCTCGCCGGCAAGGAGCATCACAAGCCGGACCAGCTGTCGGCCGGCGAGCAGCAGCGCGTGGCCATCGCCCGGGCGCTCGTCACCCGCCCGGCGCTGCTCTTCGCGGACGAGCCGACGGGCAACCTCGACTACACGAGCGGCTCGGAGATCCTCGACGCGCTGTGGCGATCGTGCGTGGAGCGCCACCAGACGATCGTCCTCGTGACCCACGATTCGAAGGCGGCGGCCTACGCGGACCGCGTGCTGGTCATCGCCGACGGCACGATCCGCGATTCCATCCACCTCGGCCGGCGCGAGTCGCACGACGCCGCGCCCCTGATCGCCCGGCTCGCCCAGCTCGGTCTGTAGGCGGGCGGGCCGACGATGTCCGGGCTGACCCGGCTCGCGCTGCGGAGCCTCCGCGCGCGCCGCCTGCGCACCTCGCTGACGATCGTCGGTGTCGCGCTCGGGGTCTCGGTCCTGTTCGCGGGCCTGGCCACGGGCGACGGGATCGCGACGGCCGCCGACCGCACGGTCCAGGCGCTCGTCGGCCGGGCCGACCTGCGTATCACCGCCTTCAGCGAATCGGGGCTGAGCCAGGAGAGCTACGCCGCGATCACCGGCACGCCCGGCGTCGAGATCGCGGCCCCGGCCCTCGAGAAGCGGACCTACATCGCCGGGCCGACCGTCGACGGCTCGCTCCCGCCGTCGGTGACGATCCTCGGCATCGACCCGGCCGCCGAGCCGCGACTCCACGACCTTGCCCTGGCCGCCGGCAGTCCGCTCACGGGGAGTGACGAACCGAGCGCCCTGATCGATCAGCGCCTCGCGGCCGAGGATGGCCTGACGATCGGATCGACGATCAGCGTCCTGGGTGCGGGCGCGCCGGCCGAGTATCGCGTCATCGGCATCCTCGCCAGCGGCGGGCCGCTCGGCGCGTCCGACGGCCGGACCGTGGTGGTGCCGCTGAAGACCGCGCAGGCCGTCTTCGACCAGGCCGGACTGACCCGCGTGGATCTCGGCCTGGCGCCCGGTGCGGTGCCGGCCGACGTCATCGTCGCCCTCGAGTCCCGCCTGTTGATCGAACCGTACGTCGTCGCCTCGCCCCAGGACCTCGCCGACGGGCTGCGCGCCTCCACCGCGGACTTCCAGGCCACGACCGCGCTCATCGCCGCGATCGCCCTCTTCGCCGGCGCATTCCTGATCGTGAACACGTTGTCGATGACCGTCCTCGAGCGGATGCGCGAGGTCGGCCTGCTCCGCGCCGCCGGCGCGACCCGCGGCCAGGTCGAGCGCTTCATCCTCGTCCAGGCGGTGGCGGTCGGCGTCATCGGGGCCTCGATCGGCATCCTCCTCGGGGGGCTCCTCGCCAACCTCATGACCGCATGGCTCGGGAGCGTCGGCGCGCTGACCCTCGATGCGCCGTCGTTCTCGGCCGGGGCGGTCCTGATCGCGTTCGTCACGGGCATGGCCGTCACCCTCGCGGCCGCCGTCGAGCCAGCGATCCGCGCGTCCCACATCCCGCCCGTCGAGGCCCTGCGTGCCCGGCTCGACCAGGCGCCGGCGCGACGTGCCCGGCTCGGCTGGCTGCTCCTGGTCTTCGTCGTCGTCGGTCTCGCCGGGCTGCTCGTCTGGCCACGCGATGCCGGTTCCGCGGGGGCGATCCGCGCCCTCGCGGTCTATGGCGTCCTGCTGATCGCGACGCTGCTCGTGCCGTTCCTCGTGCCGATGCTGGCCCGCCTCGGCGGCCTGCCGTTCCGCCTGGTCTTCGCGCTCGAGGAGCGGCTCGCACGAGCCACGATCGTGCGCGACCGCAGCCGCACCACCCTGACCCTCGGTGCGCTCGCGGTGGGCGTCGCGCTCGTCGTCGCCCTTGGCGGCGTGGGCCAGCATGCCCGGGCGTCGGCGGGCGCCTGGGTCGGCGAGGTCGTCCCCGGGGACGTCCTCGTGACCTCCATCCGTCCCGCCGCGACCGATGAGCCCGGTGTCGTGGACCTGGGCGATCAGCCAGGCGTGGCGGGCGTGAGCCCGATCGCGACGTTCGATCTGGCGGTGAACGGGATCGCCGTCGACGGCGCGGCGATGGTCGGCGCGGACCTCGCCAAGGCAGACCGGCTCACGATGGTCCAGGGCGACCGGCTCACGGCCCTCCGGGCGCTCGACGCGGGCGGCGCGGCGATCGTGCCGGCCTCGCTCGCGGACCGGCTCCATCTCGCGATCGACGACGAGCTGACCGTGGGGACCGCGGACGCGACGACCATGCACCTCCGCGTCGTGGGCATCGCCGAGCGGACGCTCCCGGGTCGTGGCGGGGAGACCGTCCTGGTCGGCTGGACCGATGCCGCGGGCACGCTCGGGGTCTCCGGAGCGGATGCGTTCGCGGTCACGTTCGACGCTGGCATCACGCCGGTCCAGGAGGCGTCGTTCCGGGCGACAGCCGCCCTGTCCGCGTTCGAGGTCGTCACCCTCGACCAGGTCCAGGGCGCCATCGACGATGCCCTGATCCGTGTGTTCGGCTTGTTCGACATCCTCGCGATCGTGGCGGTCATCATCGCCACGCTCGGCATCGCCAACACCCTGACCATGAACGTGATGGAGCGGGTCCGCGAGATCGGGATCCTGCGGGCCGCCGGCATGACCCGTCGCCAGGTGTGGCGGTCGGTCGTCGTCGAGGCCGGTGTCATCGGCGTCGCCGGGTCGCTGGTAGGGATCCTGGCCGGGCTGCTGGTCGGTGCCCTGATGGTCGTCCTGGCCGGGGGATCGGTGGCCGCCGCGCTCTCGATCCCGTGGGCGACGGTCGTCGGGTCGATCCTGCTCGGCGTGGCGCTGTCGATGCTGGCCGCGGCGTATCCGGCCGGGATCGCCTCGCGGATCTCGATCATCCGGGCGGTCGCGTACGAGTGATCGGGGGTGGTCGCCGGGTGCCGGGATGCTAGACTCGCGGCCTCGGTCGCTGCCCCCAGGGCGACCTTTTTCCGTGGAGCCTCGATGACGCTCGCACTCCCGAGACTCGACCGCAGCAACGCCGGCGACCGCGGCATCACCCTCGCCGACTTCCTGGTCCCGATCCGGATCGGGGAGCGGCTCGGCACCCGGGTCCGCCACATCGCCCTGATCGTCGCCGGCACGCTGTTGGTGGCGCTGTCCGCGCAGGTCTACATCCCCGTCCAGCCCGTCCCGTTCACCGGCCAGACCTTCGGCGTGCTCGTCGTCGGCGGTGCCCTCGGCTTCCGCCGGGGCGTGCTGGCCCTGCTGCTCTACCTCGCGATCGGGGCCATCGGCCTGCCCGTGTTCGCCCAGGGCACGCACGGCACGGCCGTCCTCGGCGGGCCGACCGGCGGCTATCTCATCGGCTTCGTGGTCTCGGCCGCCGTGGTCGGGCGGCTCGCGGAGCTCGGCTGGGACCGGCGGCTGCCGGGCGCCCTGGCCGCGATGCTCATCGGCACGGCGATCATCTACGCGATCGGCGTCCCATGGCTGAAGGTATCGCTCGGCCTCTCGTGGGCGGACGCGATCTCGGGCGGGATGACCAAGTTCCTGCTGTGGGACGCCGCCAAGCTCGTCGTGGCCGCCGCCATCTTCCCGACGGCCTGGTGGCTGGTCGGCCGCCGAGCCGACGACCGGTAGGTCCGACGACGGGCCGGCCCGGCCTGGAGGGCCTGTACGGGCCATCCTCGGAAGCGTGGCGCCTCGACCGCGAGGCGATGCTCCTCCTCGGCGCCGGGCCGCGGGCACTCCTCCTGCAGATCGCCCATCCCTCGGTCGCCGCGGGGGTCGACGAGCACTCCGACTTCCGGGCGGATCCGTGGCGGCGACTTCGGGCCACCCTGCGCAGCTACCTGGCGATCACCTACGGGACGGCGCCGGCGGCGCGTGCCGAGATCCGCCGGCTGCACGCCCTCCATCGCGGCATCGTCGGTGCGGGCTACACGGCCCGCGACCCGGACCTGTCGCTGTGGGTTCACGCGACGTTGGTCGACTCCACGATCGTGGCCAACGACGCGTGGCTGGGGCCGCTCGAACGGCGACGCGCGGCGGCGTTCTACGAGGAGACGCGGCCCATCGGCCGCGCCTTCGGGATCCCCGACGAGCTCCTGCCCGCGGACCTCGGTGCGTTCGAGCGCTATGTCGAGGGGATGCTCGCCCCGGACGGACCGGTCCGCGTGGGACCCCTCGCGAGGGAGCTCGCAGGCACGATCCTGCGGCCGCCACTCCCCGGGCTGTTCGCCGCGCTCGGCGTCCCGCGCTCGGCCTACGCCTGGACGCTCTGGCCGGCGATCGGCCTGCTGCCACCCGCCCTCCGCGAGGCGTACGGGCTGCCATGGGACGCTCGGCACCGGCTGGTGTCGGAGTGGCTCGTCACGGGCTGGCGGGCGTGGCGCCCGCTGCTCCCCGCGTCGTTCCGGGAGATGCCGCAGGCCCTCGCCGCGGACCGCCGCCTGCGCGAGGCTCAGTAGAGGCCGGGGAACCGCGCGCGGAAGGTCGGCTCGAGGTTGATCGGGGTGGCGTCGTCGAGCGCATCGAGCAGCGTCCGGCTGGTCACGAGGCCGTCCCGGTTCGCGGCGACGTAGCCCTTGAGCGTGGACCACCAGAGCGTCGTGCCCATCCGCGCGCGGACGTCGTCGAGCAGGTTGCCGCCCTGGATGTAGACGATCTCGTAGTAGCAGGCCGAGGTGTACGAGTAGATCGAGCGGTCGAGCCGGCCCGTGGCGCAGCGGCTCGACCGGCGCATCCCGAGGATCTTGCGCGTGACCGCGTCGGCTGCGGCCTCATCGACGAACGGATGCCGCGACTGGTCGTTGCCGACCAGCCCGTAGAACCACTGGTGGGCCGTCTCGTGGGTCGCGAGATAGCGCAGGTTCGAGCTCGGGGTGCCGCTCGGGATCCAGACGAGCCCCGGCGACTCCATCCCGTAGGCACCGGCCGACTGGACGACCTTGAACGTGGGATAGGGGTACGCCCCGAGCTTGGCGCCCAGCACGGCGAGCGCATCGGCGGCGGCATCGAGCATCGCCGCGCCCGAGGTCCCGGCGCGGTAGAAGACCTTGACCGTCGTGGCCCCGACCTTGCGGGTCGCGGTCCGGTAGTCGGTCGCGGCGGTCACCGTGAAGTCGCGGACCAGGCGGGCTTCGAAGGTCCGGGTCAGCCCATCGGCCGAGACCGCGACCTGGTCGCCGGTCGTCGCCAGCACGAGCTTGCGATCGGACTCGATGGCGACCCGGACGAGCGGGCTGATCGGGGTCACGAACGGATCGCCGTGGTTCGGCCGGGTGAAGGGGACCGCCTTGCTGATCCACGGCAGCCAGCGGTACATGTCGATGATCCCGTTGGCCTTGGTGAAGAGCCAGTCGGAGCCGCCGACGCCGCTCCGCAGCGTGGCGTAGAAGCGGACGCGGAGCGTGGTCGTGGCACCGGCCGGCAGGATGCCGCCGAGGGGCACGATCAGCGTCTGGTCGCTCACCCTGACCGCGACGTGCGCTCCGTCGACCAGGACCGACATGTAGCGCATCGAGCCGAGGCGGGCCGCCACGGTATTCAGCTCGATCCGGTCGACCGGCCCGCCGGACGTGTTGGTGATCGCGATGCGCACGTCGACCTTGACGCGTCGCGGGGTCCAGTCGAGGTGGAGCTTCGCGTCGTAGGTGGCGCTCAGCGCGAGGCTCGTGCGGTTCGCGCTGCCGGGGACGATGGCGGTGGCGGGGGCACGGACCGGGGAGGGAGCCGGGGCCAGCGAACCGGCACCGACCGGGGAGGGCAGCCCGGCCGCGACCACGGCCAGGGCGATCATCACGAGCCTGCGCATCATGCCCAAGGGTACTCTCGCCTCGTAGACTGCCTCCCATGACGACCGCCACGACCGCCATCGGCCCGCTCGTCGAGGCCATCCGGAACCAGCTCCCCGACCTTCGCGTGCTGACCGATGCCATCGATCGCGAGTCCTATCGGCTGGACGAGACCGCCTACCTCAAGGCGGGCCTGCCGGGGGCCGTGGTGCTCCCGACCGAGACGGCCCAGGTCGCCGCCGTGGTGCGGCTCGCCGGCGAGTTCGGCGTGCCGATCGTGCCGCGAGGCGCCGGGACCGGGCTGTCGGGCGGCTCGGCCGCCATCGAGGGCGGGCTGACGATGGCGTTCACCGCGATGGACCGCATCGTCGAGATCGATCGCGAGAACCTCGTGGCGGTCGTGCAGCCCGGGATCATCAACGCCGCGCTGAAGCAGGCCGTCGCCGCGGAAGGGCTGTTCTACGCACCGGATCCCGCCTCGTTCGAGACCTGCTCGATCGGCGGCAATCTCGGGACCAACGCCGGCGGCCTGTGCTGCGTGAAGTACGGCCAGACACGGGAATCCGTGCTCTCGCTCGAGGTGGTGATGGCCGACGGGGCCGTGATCCGCACCGGCGGCAAGAACGTGAAGGACGTCGCCGGCTATTCCCTCACGCACCTGTTCATCGGGAGCCAGGGCACCCTCGCGATCATCACCGAGGCGACGCTCAAGCTCCGACCGACGCCGCCGCCGCGCTCGACGATGCTCGCGTTCTTCCCGACCCTCGACAGCGCCGGGGAGGCCGTCAGCGCGATGGCCACGGCTGGCATCGCGCCCGTGACCCTGGAGCTCCTGGACCGGTTCACGATCAACGCCGTCGACGACATGAACGGCCTGGGGCTCGACCGCACGGCGGCCGCGATGCTGATGGTGGAATCGGATGCGCCGGGCGCGGCAGCTGCCGACGAGATCGCACGGGCCGAAGCGGTCTGCCGGGCGGCCGGCGCGACCGATGTGGTTCGCGCGGCCGATGCCCAGGAAGCCGACTGGCTCCGCCAGGCCCGGCGCGCGGCGCACTACGCGCTCGAGCGGCTCGGCGAGGTCCGCATGGAGGACGTTTCGGTGCCCAGGTCGCGCGTGCCCGACCTGCTCCGCGAGGTCGAGCGCATCGCCGCCCGTCATGACGTGCGGATCGGGACCTTCGGGCACGCCGGCGACGGCAACCTGCATCCCGATCTCGTCCTCGAGCGCGGCGATCCCGACGGCGAGGCCAAGACCGACGCCGTCCGGACCGACCTCTACCGCGCCGCCATGGCCCTCGGTGGCAGCATCACCGGCGAGCACGGGATCGGCACCGCCCGTCGGGCCTGGCTCGAGGAGCAGCGCGGCCCCGACGCCGTGCGCGTCATGCGCGCCATCAAGACCGCGCTCGACCCGCAGGGCATCCTCAACCCAGGTCGGGTGCTGTAGGGCGGTCATCCGCGGGCGTCCGCCGCGGGCGTCGGCGTCACGAGTCGGCGCCACGCGTAGGCGCTTGGGTCGGCGCGGATATGCCTCCGCTGCCTGGATGCCTCCGCCGCGGCGTATGAACTCGGCTGCATATTCAGGAAAGGAACCTCGCCGACCGATCCTCCAGCAGCGCAGATGCAACCACCGGCATATCCGGCGACGCCCCGCAGACCGCCTGACCCGTCGAGCCCGCGAAGATGCATCAGGCTGCATATCGACCGGCGCGCCCGCCCAGGCCCGGGGGAGGCCAATGCATATGCATCCGACATGCATATAGATCGGGGACTGCGGCCTCGCCGGAGATCGTGCATATCGCCGGGCGGCGTGACAGGACCACCGGCTCGCGTATGATGCGCGGATGGTGGATGCACATCTGTTCAGTACATCTGTGCGACAGGGCCGGCGGGCGACGCCCTGAGCGACTTCGACGAGCTGGTGCGCGCGAGCCGGCTCTACTACGAGCTCGGTGAGACGCAGAACGCGATCGCCGAGCTGCTCGGCGTCACGAGGCCGCAGGTCTCGAGGCTCCTGAAGCGCGCCCGGGCGGAGGGCATCGTCGAGATCCGGATCGTCGATTCCACGCATGTCGACAGCCCGGCCGCGGAAGCGCTCCGGCGGAGCTACGGGCTCGACGCGGTCCATCTCGCCCCGACGATCGCCGGTCCGGACGACCTCACGCGCCGGATGGTCGGCCGGCTCGCCTCGCAGGTGCTGCGCGAATCGGTCCGGGCCGGGACCATCGTCGGGATCGGGGACGGTGCATCGGTCTCGGCGACCGCGGACGCGCTCGAGGAATCGCTGGAGGACGCCGCGACGCCGATCGCCGCCACAGTGGTCCCGCTCTGCGGCGGCTTCTGGTCGATCGGCCCGGAGCGCGAGCCGTACCGTCGCATCGCGCAGTCGCTCGGCGCCCAGGCGCACGGCCTGATGGCGCCGGGGCTCGTCGACGATGCAGCGACGCGATCGGCGCTCATGGCCCACGCGGGCGTCCGTTCCGTGCTCGAACTGTGGGAGCGGCTCGACGTCGCGCTCTTCGGCATCGGCGGCCCCGGCTGGAGCCCCACGACCGTCGGCCCCGAGGTCGAGCGCCAGCTCGACGCATCCGAAGCGGTCGGCGAGGTGCTCGTCGCCCCGTTCGACCTCGATGGGCGATTCGTCTGCCCGGCGCTCCGCGAGCGCGTCATCGCCTTCGAGGCGCCGAAACTCGGCCGCGTCCCGGTGGCGATCGGTGTCGCCGCCGGTGAGTCGAAGGTCCGGCCGATCCTCGGGGCCGTCCGGGCGGGCGTCGTCCGGACGCTCGTCACCGATGTCGCCACCGCCGAGGCCGTCGTGGCCCTCGACGCGGCAACGCTCTCGCCCGAGCCGGGGCGCTCGCGATGAGTGCCCGCGAACCGGCAGTCCTGGGCCTGGACCTCGGCACCAACGAGGTCAAGGCGGGTCTGGTCGCCCTCGACGGCCGGCTCCTCGCCCTCGCCCGTGCGAGCTACCCGATGACCGTGGGTCCCGAGTCCGGCTGGGCCGAACAGGATCCCGGCGGACTGGTGGGCCGCCATCGAGCGCGCCGTTCGCGAGGTCGTCGCATCGGCCCGCGCCGACGTCATCGCCATCGGGCTCGACGGGCACGGCCCGACCCTTGTGCCGGTCGATGCGCGCGGCGACGCGACCCGGCCGGCCATCACCTGGCTCGATACCCGCTCGACCGCCGAGGCCGCCGAGCTGGCCGCCGCGACGGGCGTCGGCGGGTGGGCCCTGGCCGGCCTGCCGGCCGCGCTCTGGGTGGAGCGGCACGCGTCCGCCGCCGCGGCCGAGACCCGCTGGTACCTCGCGACGTGGGAGTGGATGGCCTATCGGCTCTCCGGCGTGGCCACATCGCCGCGGACCCCGAACCAGACCGCCGCGGACCCGGCGCTCGTGGCCGCGCTCGGCGTCCCGCTCGACAAGCTGCCGCCGTCCGGCGAGACGGGCACGGTCGTCGGGGAGCTCATGGCGACCGCCGCGGCGGCCCTCGGGCTCCGTGCCGGCATCCCGGTCGTGGGTGGCACGGTCGACGCCTTCGCGAGCTATCTCGGGGCGGGCCTGCGGGAGCCCGGCGACGCCTACGACCCGGGCGGGGCCGCCGGCGGCTTCGGCGTCTACTGGCACGAGCCCGTCGAGGTCGCCGGGGCGTTCGTCACACCGGCCCCGCTGGCCGGCCGCTACAGCGTGGGGGCGGCGATGGCGGCGACCGGGCGCGCGCTCGATTGGTACCGCGACGGGATCCTGGCCGGGACGATCGGCACCGAGGCGCTCATCGCCGAGGCCGCGGCGACGCCGCCCGGGGCCGGCGGCCTCGTGTTCCTGCCCTACCTCGCGGGCGAGCGGTCGCCGTACTGGGACCCGACCGCGCGCGGCGCCTTCGCGGGCCTGACGCTGGCGCACGGCCGCGGCCACCTGGCCCGGGCGATCCTCGAAGCCTCGGCGCTCGCGATCCGCCACGTCGCCCGGCCGATGCTCGAGGCCGGCGTCCGCGTCGGGGAGATGCGCGTCTGTGGCGGCCCGGCTCGCAGCGACACCTGGAACCGCATCAAGGCGGACGTGACCGGCTTCCCGGTGGCGGTCCCGGCGGTCCTCGAGACCGCCGTCCTCGGCTCGGCGATGCTTGGCGCGGTCGGGATCGGCGCCCAGCCCGACATCGAGACCGCCATCGCGTCGATGACGCGGATCGACCATCGCATCGAGCCTCGAGCCGAGCTCGCGGCCACGTACGACGCCGTCTTCGAGGCGTACGTCGACCTGTACCCGGCGACCGCGCCGATCCTGCGCCGGCTCGCCGACGGAGTCGCTCGATGAACGGCGAGGTGCGGCTGACCGACGTGGCGCTCACCTTCCCGGCTCGCGGCAGCCGTTCGGGCAGCGAGGGCAATGTCGCCCTCGACGGCCTCGACCTGACCATCGAGGGCGGTCGGATCGCGGCGATCATCGGGCCGAACGGCTGCGGAAAGTCGACGGCGCTGCGGGTCATCGCGGGCCTCCTGACCCCGACCCGTGGCAGCGCGACCCTCGATGGGGAGCTCATCAACGGGCCGGACCCGCGGATCGGCCTCGTCTTCCAGGAGCCACGGCTCCTGCCGTGGCGGACCGGGGCCGCGAACATCACCTACCCGCTGGAGCTCGCGGACTGGTCGCTCGAACGGCGCGACGCCCGATTGCTCGACCTCGCCGAGCTCGTGCGCATCGATGCCTCGGCGCTGCTCGCCCATCCCGGGGAGATGTCCGGCGGGGTGCGCCAGCGCGTGGCGCTCGCCCGGGCGCTCGCCCTGGAGCCCGAGGTGCTGCTCCTCGATGAGCCGTTCAGCGCTCTCGATGCGCTGACGCGTGAGCGGTTCGACCTCGAGCTGCTCGAGCTCGGCGAGCGGTCGGCGACGACCATCGTGATGGTCACCCACAGCATCCCCGAGGCGATCCTCGTCGCCGACCGGGTCATCGTCATGTCCCCGAGGCCGGGCCGGGTCGTCGCCGAGATCCCGATCGACGCCCCGCGACCGCGCACCCTCGAGGCGCTCGATGCGGCCGTCGCGGCCGGGACCGCCGCCGAGATCCGCTCCTACCTGGAGGACGCGGCGTGAAGCGCTCGACGTGGGTGCCCGCCGTCGCCGCGCTGGCCGTCTTCCTCGTCGCGTGGCGCCTGGCGGTGTTCGTGACCGGCTTCCCCGAGTTCATCCTGCCGACGCCGGAGGCCGTCTTCGGCCGCTGGGTCACGGCCATGCTCGACGGCATCATCGAGCCCCATCTTGCGGCGACGCTCGTCGAGATCTTCCTCGGACTTCTCGTCGGCGCCGGCTTCGGCCTCGTCGTCGGCTACGGGCTCGCCCGCAGCCAGCTCGTCGAGCGGCTGCTCTCGCCGTACCTCGTCGCCGCCCAGGCGACCCCGATCCTCGCGCTCGCGCCGCTGATCGCGCTGTGGTTCGGGCCTGGGCTGCTCGGGAAGGTCCTGATCTGCGCGTTGATCGTCTTCTTCCCGGTCGCGGTCTCGACGATGGTCGGCATCCGCTCGGTGGATGCCAGGCTGCTGGAGCTCGGACGTGCCCTGCGCGCGACCCGTCGCCAGGTCCTGACCACGCTCGAGGTCCCTGCGGCGCTGCCGTCGATCTTCGGCGGGCTCCGTGTCGGCGTGACGCTCGCCGTCGTCGGGGCGATCGTGGCCGAGTGGGCCGGCGCGGAGCGTGGCCTTGGCGTCCTCATCAACCTCGCGCGCGGCTCGCTCTTCGACATCCCGCTGATGTTCGCGACGCTTCTGACCATCGCGCTGGTCGGGATCTCGCTCTATCTCGTCGTCGTCGCCATCGAGCGCCGCATGGTCGGCGCCCGATGACCAGGCCCACGCCCCAGGAGGTCCAGGTGATTCCTCGCTCGCGACTGCTCATCGTCCCGCTGCTCTTCGTCGCGTTGGTCGTCGGAGCATGCGAGGGAGCGTTCCCGACCCGGCCGCCAGCGACAGCCACTCCAACCAGCAGCGACGCATCCCCGAGCGGCTCGCCGTCGCCGACCCTCGCCGGTGCGCCAGTCAAGCTGGTCGTCGGGCTCGGGTACATCCCGAACGTCCAGTTCGCGCCCTTCTACCTCGGCCAGACGCAAGGGCTCTACGAGGCCGCAGGCCTCCAGGTCGAGTTCCAGAACAAGATCGCACCCGACCTCGTGCAGCTCGTCGCGGCCGGGTCGATCGATGTCGGAGTGGCCGACGGGACCGACGTCATCCCGGCCGTAAGCCAGGGTTTCCCGATCCGGTACATCGCGACGATCTACGGCAAGTTCCCATCGGTCGTGTTCGCGAAGGCCTCCTCCGGGATCAAGACGGCGGCCGATCTCAAGGGCAGGAAGCTCGGCATCCCGGGCCGGTACGGCTCGTCCTGGGTCATGCTCCAGGCGCTGCTCGCCTCGGCCGGCCTGACCCCGGATGACCTGACGATCGTCGAATACCCCGACTTCGGCCAGCGGGCCGCGGTCGCCGCTGGCGCCGTTGACGCCGCCACGGGCTTCGCGAACAACGAGCCGGTGCTTCTCGGCCTGTCCGGCGAATCGGTGACGGTCCTGCGGATCGACGACATCACGCCGCTGCCCGGACCGGGCCTGATCACCGCCACGAAGACCCTCGACGCCAAGCACGACGCGATCGCCCGGTTCGTGGCGGTGACGCTCGACGCCATGGCCCGGATCCAGGCGGACCCCCAGCTAGGCCTCGACGCGGCGGCCAAGACCGTCGACGGGCTCAAGGCGGACGACCCGACCCAGAAGGCGGTCCTCGACGCGACGATCGACACGTGGACCGGTCACGCGCAGCAGGCCGGCGGCCTGGGTGCCATCGATCCGGCAGGGTGGACGACCTCGATCGCGTATCTCAAGGGCCTCGGACTGACGAAGGACCCGGTCACCGTCGAGGACCTCGTCACGACCGAC
This sequence comes from uncultured Chloroflexia bacterium, assembly GCA_963834915.1. Taxonomy (GTDB): domain Bacteria; phylum Chloroflexota; class Limnocylindria; order Limnocylindrales; family CSP1-4; genus SPCO01. The sequence goes on along the minus strand of CAWIDI010000005.1, from coordinate 875,194 downwards.
CTGCTGCCGTCGCGCTGACCACGTGCGGGACCTTCGCCGGGCCGGCCCCGAAGAAGGTCCCGCCGTTTTGGAGTATCCTTGGAGCTCCCCCGCGCGTCGCGTGCTGGTCTCGTCCCTCGCCCAGGAGACTCTGTGAATAGTCGCCCGCCCCTCAAGCCAGCCACCCCGGCCAACGAGCCGTTCAAGCACGTCATCGACGAGTACAAGCACCGAGATCAGACGATCACCTGCACGTGCGGCTGGCACGGCAGCTCGGCGACGATCGACCGGACCGGTTCCGAGTGGACGGCCCACCTCTTCGAGGTTCGCGGCAAGAAGCGCTGACCGGCGCCCGCGGGTCGTGGCCCGCGCGTGGCGCCTGTCCCCATCCCGCCGCCCCGCGGCCCGCGTCCGGCACTCGAGCGCGGCGACGCGCCCTGCTAGCCTTCCGCGGTGCACCTGACACTCCCCGCGAACCCGCCGTTCGCGATCCGCAGCCGGCTCCTGACGCCGCTTGGCGCCGGCGGCAGCCGCTTCGAGCCTGACGGACTGCTCGTCGTCGATGCGGCGGGACGCATCGCCTATGCGGGTGCCGCCGCAGACCGCGCCGCCGAGGCGGCCACCGCCATCGACCTCCGGCCGTGGGTCGTGCTCCCCGGTCTCGTCGACCTCCACGCGCACCTGCCCCAGCTCCCCAATGCCGGGCTTGGCGCCGGCCTCGACCTGCTGACCTGGCTGGAGCGCTACATCTTCCCGCTCGAGCGCGGCTTCGACGAGGCCGAGGCGACCCGCCTCGCCCCGCTCGCCTGGCAGGCGTTCGCCGCGGTCGGGACCACGACGGCGCTCGTCTACGGCGCCGTCTACGAGGCGAGCCTCGACGCCACGTTCCGGGCAGCCGAGGCGCACGGGATCCGCGCGATCGTCGGCAAGGTGATGATGGACCGGATCACCTACGACGCGACCATCGACCCGACGACGATCCTCGACCGATCGTTGCGCGAGACCGCCGACCTCATCGCCCGCTGGCACGGCCGCGACGACGGCCGCCTGCAGTACGCGGTCACGCCGCGGTTCGCGGTGTCCTGCACGGCCGACCTGCTGCGCGAATCCGCGTCGCTCGCCCGCTCGACCGGCGCGTACTGGCAGACGCACCTCTCCGAGGATCGCGGCGAGATCGCCGAGGTGGCGCGGCTGTTCCCCGAATCGCTCGATTATGTCGACGTCTACGACCGTGCCGGCGGGCTGGGGGAGCGGACCGTGCTGGCCCATGCCGTCCATCTCTCGGACCGCGAGCTCGCCCGGCTGGTCGAGACCGGTACGCGCGTCGCGCACTGCCCGGCCTCCAACCTCTTCCTGGCGTCCGGGGTGATGCCGCTGGCTCGCTATCTCCAGGCGGGACTCACCATCGGCCTCGGGTCGGACGTGTCGGCGGGACCGGACCTCTCGATCTTCACGGCCATGCGCGTCGGGGCGTACGCCAAGAACGCGCTGGCCGTGGCCGGGTTCGGTGCCGACCATGCGATGACGCCGCTCGACTGGCTGCGGATGGGGACCCTCGGCGGGGCGGCCGTGCTGGGACTGGACGACCGGATCGGCTCGCTCGAGGCCGGAAAGGAGGCCGACCTGATCGCCATCGACCCGTCCTTCGTGGCGCCGGTCCCCGGCGTCATCGACGACGACCCCGACGACATCGTGAGCCGCCTCATGTTTCGGACCCACCCTGACATGGTCCGCGCGGCCTGGGTCCGCGGCCGCCGCCTGGAGGGTCCGGGCGCGCGAGCCTGAGGGGAGCCCGGCGCGAGCGTCGGCTGCCCGACGCGCGTCTCGTGCGCCGCCGCGCCCGCGCCCGCGCGTCTCGTGCGCCCGCCTGTATCGCGCCGCGGCCGCCCGTCGGCCGCGCCCGCGCGCCGCCGCCGTCGCGCCGCTCATGGGCGGCGCTAACGACGGCTGCGCCAGCTCCAAGGTCATATGCGGTCTTCGGTGTCATACGTTGCCTGCAGAGACACGGCTGGCGCTCAAGGCGGCCCGGCTGGAGCGTCGATCGTCCGTGGACGCCCCGGGTGCAACGTACGAGCATCGGCCGGGATGCGACGGGATCAGCCGGGATCGACGCGGTCAGCTGGACGCAACGATCGACCAGCTGGGGGGCGCGAGTCCAAAGGAAGACCAATGCGGACCCTGCCGGATGCATGCCCGCGGCGAGAGCGTCGCATGGCCTGCCGCGGCGTGAACCGGGAACAGCACCACGATCGAGTCGCCAGCGCGATCGACTGCTGCACGGTTTGCGCGAGTGTCCGCCACGACCAGCAGGATCGCGTCGACGCCGCCATCCCGCATCTTCAGCGTCAGTCGACGGCTCTGCGCCTGGAGGTCCGCAAGCCGGGTCTCGGCCTCGACCGGAAGACCCGAGACCAGAGTCGCCGCTCGGCCGGACCCGTCGATGCAAGCGTCCCATGCGCGCAGATCGCCGTCGATCGGCAACGGTACTTCGATCCGAACGGTCAGACCCGGCGCGAGGCGGCTTGCGACACCGCTCCAGAAGTCGGAACTGGCGCGGTGTCACGGATCGGATCGCATGCCTGGATAGGCGCGGAGTCGTACCTGGAGGCCCACGACCGCGCCGATCCGAGCGACCTGTTCGATCGTCGCGGACGCCGCGACGCGCCGCTCGATCCGAGACACCTGCGAGGGTGAGAGGGCGACGGCCCGCCCGCGACATCCCGAAGGGATGCCCTGCCATGACTCGCGCGTTCCGGAGGTCGGCACAGACCCGCTGCATGTCCTGGCCGAGCGATCCGCCGGTCCCGAGTCGACCGCTCGTTCTCGCGGTGGCATCGAACGAGTCTGGCGACGCCCGATCATCGAGCGCTCATCCGGCGCGGCCTGCTACGGTCCGGGCATGCCCGATAGCGTCGACATCCTGATCAGCGGCGGCACGATCGTCGATGGGACCGGCGCGCCGGGACGGCCCGGCACGGTCGTCGTGGACGGGGAGCGGCTCCGGATCCTCGGGCCGGACGACGCCGCGGCTGCCGTCCCGGGACCCACGCACGTCGGTCGCCGTATCGACGCCACCGGCAAGGTCGTCGCGCCCGGATTCATCGACCTGCACAGCCATGGCGGCCTGTGGATCCTGGCCGAGCCGCGCCACGAGCCCAAGGTCCGCCAGGGCGTGACCACCGAGATCGTCGGTGTCGACGGCAACGGCTTCGCGCCGTTCCGCCGGCGCGAGGACCTGCTCGCCTTCGTGGAGCTGGACAGCGGCCTCGATGGCCGCCCCGCGATCGACTACGACTGGGACTCCGTCGCGACCTACCTCGCGCGCTACGACGGCACCGGCAGCGTCAATGTCGGGACGCTGGTCGGCAACTCGGCGCTCCGCATCGATGCCCTCGGCTGGGACGACGTCCCCGCCGACGACCGCGCGATCGACCGCATGCGCGGCCTGCTGCGCGACTCGATGGCCGAGGGCGCGGTCGGCCTGTCGACCGGCCTCGACTACCCGCCGGGCAGCTACGCCACGACCGAGGAGCTCACCGCGCTCACCGCCGAGGCGGGCCGCGCCGGCGGCTTCTACCACAGCCACGTGCGCTACCAGCTCGGCGACCGCTACCTCGACCCGTTCCGCGAGGCCATCGAGATCGGCCGCCGCGCGGGCGCCCCGAGCCACCTCACCCACTTCTACCACCGCGAGACGCACCCCGGGCCGGCTGAGCCGATGCTCGCGCTCGTCGACGACGCACGGGCCGAGGGCCTCGACGTCACCTTCGACACCTACCCCTCCGAATGGGCGAGCACGCGGCTGCTGATCCAGCTGCCCGCCTGGATCCAGGCCGGCGGACCTGCGCCGCTCAAGGCGCGGCTGGCCGAGCGCCCGGCGCGCGATCGGCTGCGCACGGAGTTCGCCGCCAGGGGTGCCGCCTATACCGGGCCGTCGGGCTGGGCGGACCTCAGGCTCGGCGCATTCGCGCGCCCGGAGAACCTGCGCTGGGAGTCGCGCACGCTGGCCGAGGTCATGACCGAGACGGGCCGGGACGCCGTCGACACCATCTGCGACCTCCTCCTCGCCGAGGACCTCGGGGTCAGCCAGGTGACCAGCGGGCCGTGGTCGAAGACGCTGCCGCAGTTCGTCGCCCACCCGGTCGGGATGGTCGGCACGGATTCGACCTTCCTGGGCGAGAAGCCCGCGCCGCGCACCTACGGCTCGTACCCGCGGATCCTCGGCCAGTTCGTGCGCGACGAGGCCCTCCTGACGCTCGAGGCGGCGGTCCACAAGATGACCGGCGCGCCGGCGGCCCGCCTCGGCCTGCGGCAGCGCGGCCTGCTGCGGGACGGGCTGTTCGCCGATGTCGTGGTCTTCGACCCCGCGACCGTCCGTTCGAACGCGACCTACGACGAGCCGCGCCGATTCCCCGACGGGATCGAGCACGTCATCGTCAACGGGACGGTCGTCGTGGACGCCGGCCGGCACACCGGCGCGACGCCGGGGCGGGGGATCCGGCTCGGCACCGACTGACCGCCGAGCGCGGGCTCGAAACCGTCGTCGTTTGCCGGGTTGACATACGACTTAGTAGTCACTAAGTTACGCGTCATGACACCGACCACCCGCCTCACCGCCGACGAGCGCCGCGACGAGATCGTCGCCGCCGCGATGACGGAATTCGCCGTCACCGGCTACGCGGGGACCTCCACGGAGGCCATCGCCCGCCGGTCCGGGGTCAGTCAGCCGTACCTGTTCCAGCTCTTCGGCACGAAGAAGGACCTCTTCATCGCCGCGATCCGCCACGGATTCGGCCGGACGATGCGGACCTTCGAGGCGGCCGGCCGCGCCGCCGCCCAGGAGGACCCGTCCACCGACCACATCCTCCATGTCATGGGGGAGAGTTACTGCGTCCTGCTCCAGGACCGCGAGCTGCTGCTCTGCCAGCTCCAGGCCTACGCGGCCTGCAGCGATCCCGAGATCCGGGAAGCGGTCGGCGACGAGTGGTCCAGCATGTACGCGATGGTCCGCGACCTGTCCGGCGCCAGCGAGCCCGAGCTCGAGCAGTGGTTCGCGATCGGGATGCTGATGAACACCGCTGCCGCGATCGGCCCGGAGATGGCGGAGATCGGCAAGTTCTCCTTCACCGAGATGGGGAGGATCGCCGCCGCCCGATGATCTTCCCGAACCCCCTTTTTTCGCCAACGAACTTAGTGACTGCTTAGTCAGTCGTCGACACCACCCACGACTCCCGACGGAAGTGAGGTCAACGCCATGTCTACCCGCCGGTCCACGGCCTGGACCTTCGCCATCACCTCGATCGCCCTCTTCATGGTCGCGCTCGACAACCTCGTCGTCACGACCGCCCTGCCGGTCATCCGGGCCGACCTCGGAGCGAGCCTCTCCGACCTCGAATGGATGGTCAACGCCTACACCCTGACGTTCGCGGTACTGCTGTTGACGGGCGCCGCCCTGGGCGACCGGTTCGGCCGCCGCCGGATGTTCGTCATCGGGCTCGCGATCTTCACCGGCGCCTCGGCCGCCGCCGCCCTCGCTCCGTCGAGCGAGGTCCTCATCGCCGCCCGGGCCATCCAGGGCGTCGGCGGCGCGTTCGTGACGCCGCTCAGCCTGACGATCCTGTCCGCCGCGGTCCCGCCGGAGCGACGCGCGCTCGCCCTCGGGGCGTGGGGCGGCATCGCCGGCCTGGCCATCGCCATCGGTCCGCTCATCGGCGGGGCGATCGCCGAGGGCGTGTCGTGGCACTGGATCTTCTGGCTCAACGTCCCGATCGGGATCGTCGCGGTCATCCTCGCGGCCAGCCGGCTCCAGGAATTGCACGGCCCCGACGGCGCGCTCGACCTGCCCGGTCTCGGGCTGGTCAGCGGCGGACTGCTCGCCCTCGTCTGGGGCGTCATCCATGGGAACGACTACGGCTGGTCGGACCCGCGGATCGTCGGGGTGCTCACGGCCGGCGCGCTGCTGCTCGCCGCCTTCGTCTACTGGGAGTCCCGCACGGCATCGCCGATGCTCCCGCTCCGCTTCTTCCGCAGCCGCGCCTTCACCGCGGCCAATGTCGTCTCGTTCCTGATGTACTTCGGCGTCTTCGGCGCCGTCTTCCTCCTGGTCCAGTTCTTCCAGGTCGTCCAGGGCCTCAGCCCGTTCCAGTCCGGCCTGCGGACCCTGCCGTGGACGGCGATGCCGGCCTTCGTCGCCCCGATCGCGGGCGCGCTGGCCGGGCGCATCGGCGGCCGGCCGATCCTGGTCGCCGGGATGGCCCTGCTGTCGGCCGGGCTCTTCTGGATCGCCGCGGTCGCGACGCCCACGGTCGAGTACCTGGTGCTCGTCCCGGGGTTCGTGATGGCCGGGATCGGGATGGGCCTGTTCTTCGCTCCGATCGCCAACGTCGTGCTCTCCGCGGTCGACCCGATCGAGGAGGGTCAGGCGTCCGGCGCCACGAACACCATCCGCGGAGATCGGTGGCGTCTTCGGGGTGGCGGTCCTCGCGAGCGTCTTCTCGTCGGCCGGGTCGTACCAGTCGCCGACCGCGTTCGTCGACGGGCTCCAGCCGGCGGTCTTCGTCGGGGCGGCCATCGTGGCCGTCGGCGCGGTGGTGGCGCTGGCTCTGCCGGGCCGGGTCCGGAGCGGATCGGAGGCCGGAGTGGTCGCCGTGGATCCGGCCATCGCGCGTCCCGCGGGCTTCTCGGCACCGACCGCCGGATAGCCCGTGCGGGCGACCGTCCGTTGCCGGCGCGGATGAGGTCCGAAAGAACGATCGAGGCGGACCGGGAAACCGATCCGCCTCGACGCGCGCTCGGGGTACGACCCCGGCGACCGGGCCACGGGCACATGGCCCGCCCGGTCGCAGTGATCAGTTGTTGAAGGCTGGCTCCATGCCGCCGCTCGCCCGCGCCGCACCAGGCGGCGGATCGCTCGGACCGGCGGTCCGTTCGGCGCGGCGGAGCTCGATGAACATGCGGTCGGTCGCAAGGCCCTCGGCATCGGTCAGCGAGCCGTCAGCGGCCGAGGAGGCCCAGCCCATCGCCATCCGGAGCGCGACCGCACCGGATTCGAGCCACAGGTCGCACGCCCGTCGGACGCGCTCGACGTAGTTGATCGCCAGGATCTCGTCGGTCTCGGGCAGCAGGATGGCGAACCGGCCCAGGCCCAGGCGGGCGACGTGGTCGGATTCGCGGGCGTCCCGGCGGAGCTGGTCGGCGAGGGCCGGCACGATCCGGTCGACCGACGCGGGCCCCATCAGGTCGATGAGCCGGTCGAGGCCCTGGAGCTCGACCATCACGATGGTCGCGGGCCGCCGGTAGCGGCGGATCCGGGCCTCCTCGTCGACGACGATCCGCGACCAGGCCGCGTTGTTGAGGAGCCCGGTGAGGGCATCGGTGCTGGTCTCGGGCGGCGTCATGACCGGGGTCATGCCGCGGCCCACGGCGCTGGCGGCCGAGGCGACCGGGGCCGGCGTGTAGCCGGCCATCGGGACCGGGCCGGGTCGGGACGCCATGGGGGGCATGCCGGCGCCGGCATGCCCGACGGGCGGCTGATTCCCGGCCGCTGCCGCGGCGTGTCCGCGGCGGCGGCGGACCTGCGTCCACGCGAGCGCGATGACGACGACGAGGATGTCGGCGGCGAGCACGGCCGCAAGGATCCCGATGAGAGCGCCTTGAGTCAGTTCCATGGTCCGCGATGACTCCCGAAAGGATGCCCCGATGAAGGCGAAGATGAAGGTGCGATTGATCGGGCCAAGGGCGTCCGACTATACGGGTACCGGACCCCGGATGGGACGGTTTCCTACCCCTTCCGGACGGAAAGCCGGTGTCCGTCGGCACCGACGCGAGCGGTCTGGTGGGGTCTGGTCGAGAGCGGTTCGCACCGCCCGTCCCTGACCCCTCCGATGGTACGCTCCGAGTCCGAGGAGGGCCATCAGGACCAGATGCCGCCACGTACCGAAGCGCCCGGAGCGCTCGTCATCCCGACCGGCGCCACCGCTCCGGGCCGGGCTCGCGGACTGCCGCCGGCCCGGCGCGAAGGACCCGAGAAGCTGACCGGCGCGGCCAAGTACGCTGACGACCTCGTCGTCCCGGGCGCCTGGTTCGGCGCCACCGTCCGATCGACCGAGCCGCACGCGCGGTTCACCGCCCTCGACCTCGACCCGGCCTTCGACTGGACGACGGTCGTGGTCGTGACCGCCGACGACATCCCCGGCGACAACATCGTCAGCTCGATCAAGGCCGACCAGCCCATCCTCGTCCCGGTCGGCGGCGAGATCCAGCACCACGCCGAGCCCCTCGCCCTGATCGCCGCGCCGGACCGCGCGACGCTGCGCGCGGCGAAGGCGCATGTCCGCGTCCGCACCGAGCCGCTCGAGCCGGTCTTCGACCCGCTCGAAGCGGAGCATGTCTTCGCACGCTACGCGATCGAATCCGGGGAGGTCGAGGCGGCCCTCGGGGCCGCGGACCTCGTGCTCGAGGGCGAATACCGCGTCGGCCACCAGGAGCAGCTCTACATCGAGAACAACGCGATGATCGCGACGCCCCGCGACGACGGGGGTGTCACCGTCACCGGGTCGCTCCAGTGCCCCTACTACGTCCACTCCGCGCTGAAGCGCGGCCTCGGGCTCGATGACCGCCAGGCGCGCGTGGTCCAGGCCGAGACCGGCGGCGGGTTCGGCGGCAAGGAGGAGTACCCCTCGGTCATCGCCCTCCACGCCGCGCTCCTCGCGCGGAAGGCGCGCCGTCCGGTGCGGATGATCTACGACCGCCACGAGGACATCGCCGCGACGACCAAGCGCCATCCGGCGATCGTGCGCCACCGGACGGGCGTGACCTCGGACGGCCGGCTCCTCGCCCAGGACATCGAGATCGTCATGGACGGCGGCGCGTACTGCACGCTCACGCCGGTCGTCCTGTCCCGTGGGGCGATCCACGCCGGCGGCCCGTACCGCGTGCCCGAACGTGCGCATCCGGGCCCGCGCCACGCGCACGAACACGCCGCCCAACGGCGCGTTCCGCGGCTTCGGGGCGCCGCAGACCGAGTTCGCGGCCGAGACCCACCTCAACCGGATCGCCGAGGCGCTCCGGCTCTCCCCGCTCGAGATCCGCCGGCGCAACGTCTACCGCCGGCGACACGACCCCGACCGGCCAGGTCCTGCGCGACAGCGTCGCCGGCGAGGAGGTCCTCGAGCGGGCCGCCGAGGCGGGCGAGTTCGAGCGGCTGCGGACGCGCACCGCGCGCGATCGCGGGCAGCGCGCGGGCTCGGGCACGATCCCGGATTCGCCGTTGCGGACCGGGCGCACGAGGACGGCCAGCGGGATCGGCCTGGCGCTGGCGTGGCACGGTGCCGGGTTCACCGGATCGGGCGAGGTCCAGCTCGCCTCGGTCGTCTCGCTCGAGCTCACCGCGGACGGCGAGATCCGCATCCTGACCGCCTCGACCGAGATGGGGCAGGGGACCAAGACGATCTTCCCGCAGCTCGTCGCGGAGGCGCTCGGCGTCCCGATCGACGACGTCGCGATCGCGCCGCAGGACACGGCCTTCGTGCCCGACTGCGGGCCGACCGTCGCCTCGCGGACCGCGATGGTCGTCGGCGGGATGCTGATCAAGGCGGCCCGCCGCTTGCGCGCGGAGGTCGAGGCCGCGACCGGCGGCACGTTCGCCGAGACCTACCGCGCCTACGCCAGGACCGCTGGCGCGATCCGCATCGACGAGCGCTTCGAGCCGTATCCCGGCGTCAGCTTCGACGACGAGACCTACCGCGGCGACGCGTACCCGGCGTTCGGCTGGGCGGCCTGCGTCGCCAGCGTCGAGGTCGACCTCGACACCGGCGAGGTCCACGTCCGCGACGTCGTGGCCGCCGACGACATCGGCCGGGTCATCCACCCGGTGCTCGCCGAGGGCCAGGTCGAGGGCGGCACGCTCCAGGCGGTCGGCTACGCCACGATCGAGGAGATCAAGCTGCGCGACGGCCGCTACCTCAACGACCGGCTCGCCACGTACATCATCCCCACCTCGCTCGACGCCCCGCGGATCACGACGATCCTGGTCGAGGCGCCGTTCGGCGGCGTCCCGCATGGGGCCAAGGGGGTCGGCGAGCTGCCGATGGACGTCGGGGCGCCCGCGGTGGTCGCGGCCATCGCGGATGCGACCGGCGCCTGGATCGCGGACCTGCCGGCCAGCCCGGAGCGGATCCTCGCCGCGGTCCTCCGCCGGCCGGCCGTCTCGCCGCTGCCGCCGGGCGCCTCGGAGCCCGCGCGGTGACCACCTACCGGTTCACCGTCAACGCGACGCCGCTCGAGGTCGACGTGCCCGGGATGCGCCGCCTGCTCGACGTCCTGCGCGAGGACCTCGCGCTGACCGGCACCAAGGAGGGCTGCGGCGAGGGCGAGTGCGGCGCCTGCACGGTCCTGCTCGACGGCGCTGCCGGTCGACTCGTGCCTCGTCCCGGTCTGCCAGGTCGATGGCGCCGACGTCCGCACGGTCGAAGGGCTCGCGGGCGTCCCCGCGACACCGGGCGGCGCGCCGGTCCTCGACGCTCCAGGCGGCGTTCCTGCGGGCCGGCGGCGCCCAGTGCGGGATCTGCACGCCGGGGATGCTGATGGCGGCGCGGGCCTACCTCGACGCCGGCGGCGGCCCCGACGAGGACGACATCCGCGAGGCGATCGCGGGCAACCTGTGCCGCTGCACCGGCTACACCAAGATCGTCGAGGCCATCGCGATCGCGGCCGGCGGCCGCGGGTAGCGCCGATGCCGGTCGAGCCACCCGTCGTCAGCCCGCGCCGTCTGGCCGAGGCCCTCGACGCCATGGCCGCCGGCCGGTCGCGGCCGATCGCCGGCGGCACCGACCTGATGGTCGCCCTGACCGGGGAGCTCGGCGAGCCGCCCGACCGGATCGTGGACCTGTGGGGCCTCGACGCGCTGCGCGGCATCGCGCGTCGACGGCGACGGGATCGTCCTCGGCGCGCTGACGACCTACACGGAGATCCGCCGCTCGGCGCTCTGCCGCGAGCATCTCCCCGCGCTGGTCGAGGCGGCCGCGACGATCGGCGCGGCCCAGATCCAGAACCGCGGGACGCTCGGCGGCAACATCGCCAACGCCTCGCCGGCGGGCGACACGCTGCCGGTGCTGCTCGCGCCCGATGCGTCGTTCGTGCTCGTCGGCGCCGCGGCGAGCGGCTCGTCCCGGCCGCCGCGTTCTGGCCCGCGTACCGGCGGACCGCCCTCGCGCCCGACGAGCTCCTCGCCCGGATCCGCATCCCGTTCGCGCCGGGCCGCGAGCTCCGCTTCCGCAAGGTCGGCACGCGCCGCGCCCAGTCGATCAGCAAGGTCGTGATGGCGCTCGCCTGGAGCGACGGCGCCGCGGCCCACGCCTGGCGCGACGTCCGGGTGGCGCTCGGGTCCGTGGCGGCCACCCCGATCCGCGCGGCGGCCACGGAGGCCGCCCTCGAGGGGCGTGCCCCCAACCCGGAGACCGCCGACCTCGCGGCCGAGACGCTGGCCGCCGAGCTGCACCCCATCGATGACGTCCGCTCGACCGCCGAGTACCGCCGCCTCGTCGCCGCCCGCGTCCTGCATCGCCTCATCCGCGAGGCGGGCGGCTGGTGAGCCCCTCGGCGCCCCCCTCGATCGACGTCCTCGATGTGCTCTCGCCGGGGACCTTCGCGGCGGCCGTCGCCCCGCTGTTCGAGGGCGCGCGCCGATTCCTCGGCCGGCTGGCGATGGCCCGGCCGTTCGGGTCGCTCGAGGAGTTCTACGCCGGGGCGCGGCGGATCGCCCACGCGATGCCGGTCGAGGAGCAGCTCGAGCTGATCGACGCGCACCCGCGGCTCGGCGCGCCACCGGCCAGCGTGTCGGCCCTGTCGTTCGTCGAGCAGGGCTACGACGCCGAGGCGGCCGCGAGCCAGGCGCACGCCGCCGAGCTGGACCGTGGCCGCGTGGCCGGCGAGCTCGATGCGCTCAACGAGGCGTACGAGGCGCGATTCGGCTTCCGCTACTGCGTGTTCGTGGCCGGCCGGTCCCGCGACCAGCTGCTGCCGGACTTCCGGGCGGCGCTCGATGCCGACCGCGACGCCGAGATCCGCCGCGCCCTCGACGCGGTCATCGACATCGCCCGCGACCGCCATGCCAGACTGACCGCTGGGACAGAGGAGGCCGGCCGATGATCGAGCTCGGGGCCAACCGCTACGGCAAGGCGGCCATCCGCCTCGTCCGCGTGCTGCGCGAGCCGGACGGGGACCGGGTGCGCGACCTGACCGTCGCGATCGCGCTCGAAGGCGACTTCGACCGCCGCGCACACCGACGGCGACAACGCGTCGGTCATCGCCACCGACACGATGAAGAACACCGCCTACGCGTTCGCGCAGGACCACCTCGACGGCGCGATCGAGGCGTACGGGCTGGCGCTCGCGGAGCACTTCCTCGAGTTCCGCCAGGTCGACCGGGCGAGCGTCAACATCCGCGGCCACCACTGGCGGCACGATCGAAGCCGGCGGCCGGCCCGGCCGGACGCGTTCGTCCGCGGCGGCGAGGGCACGCGGATGGCCACGGTGACCGCGACCCGCGGCAGCACGAGGATCGAGGCCGGCGTCGAGGACCTCATCGTGATGAAGACCACGCCGCTCGGCTTCACCGGCTTCCCGCGCGACCGGTACACGACGCTGCCCGAGACCGACGACCGGCTGATGGCCACCAAGATCACGGCCATCTGGCGCTACGGCTCGCCGTCGGTCGATCTCGACGACACGTTCGCTCGCGGTCCGCACCACGCTCCTCGAGGTCTTCGCCGAGCACGACAGCCCGTCCGTCCAGGCGTCGGTCTGGATCATGGGCAGGGCCATCCTCGAGCGGCACGAGGAGGTCGACGAGGTCCGCATGGTGCTGCCGAACCTCCACCATTGGCTGGTCGACCTCTCGCCGTTCGGGCTCGACAACGACGGCGAGATCTACATGCCGACGACCGAGCCGCACGGGCTGATCGAGGCGACCGTCCGCCGCGGCGAGGCGTGAACCTGCCCGCCGGCGTCGAGCTGCAGGGGGCCGTCGTCCCGGACCGGGACCGGATCCTGACCGACGATGCCCTCGCCTTCGTCGCGGACCTGCAGCGTCGGTTCGGCCCGGCCCGCCTCGAGCTGCTCCGGCAGCGGGAGGAGCGCCAGGCCGAGCATCGATGCCGGCGTCCGGCCGGACTTCCTCGCGGCCACGCGCGACATCCGCGAGTCGGCGTGGACCGTGGCGCCGGCCCCGGCCGACCTGCACGACCGGCGGGTCGAGATCACCGGCCCGGCCGAGCCCAAGATGATGATCAACGCGCTCAACTCGGGGGCCCGGGTGTTCATGGCCGACCTCGAGGACGCGCTGTCGCCGACCTGGGCGAACGTGATCGGCGGCCAGGCCGCGATCGCCGACGCGGCGCGCGGCGTCCTGACCTTCGATTCGCCCGACGGCAAGGCGTACCGCCTGGCCGACGACCGCGCCACGCTCGTCGTCCGCCCGCGCGGCTGGCACCTCGTCGAGTCGCACGTGCTCGTGGACGGCGTGCCGATCTCGGCCTCGCTGTTCGATTTCGGGCTGTACCTGTTCCACTCGGGCCAGGCGGCCTCGACGCCGGCAGCGGCCCGTACCTCTACCTGCCGAAGCTCGAGTCGCACCACGAGGCGCGCCTCTGGAACGAGGTGTTCGTCCACGCCCAGGCCGCGCTCGGGATCCCGCGCGGCACGATCCGGGCGACCGTGCTGATCGAGACGATCCTCGCCGCCTTCGAGATGGACGAGATCCTCTACGAGCTGCGCGAGCACGCGGCGGGCCTCAACGCCGGCCGCTGGGACTACCTGTTCAGCGCGATCAAGAAGTTCCGCACGGACCCGCAGATGTCGACGCCCGACCGCGCCCAGCTGACGATGACCGTGCCGTTCATGCGCGCCTACACCGAGCTGCTGGTGCAGACCTGCCATCGGCGCGGCGCGCACGCGATCGGCGGGATGGCCGCGTTCATCCCGAACCGGCGCGACCCCGAAGTCACCGAACGCGCCATGGCCCGCGTCCGCGACGACAAGGAGCGCGAGAGCAGCGACGGCTTCGACGGCACGTGGGTGGCGCATCCGGACCTCGTGCCGCTCGCCACTCGAGGTCTTCGACGGCGTCCTCGGCGACCGGCCGAACCAGAAGGACCGGACCCGCGACGAGGTGGCCGTCGCGGCCGAGCAGCTGCTCGACCTGCGGGTCGCGGGCGGCGCGGTCACCGAGGCCGGCGTCCGGGCCGAACATCCGGGTCGCCCTCGCCTATCTGGACTCGTGGCTGCGCGGCGTCGGCGCGGCCGCCATCGACAACCTCATGGAGGACGCGGCGACGGCCGAGATCTCCCGCTCGCAGCTCTGGATGTGGCTCACCCGGGCCGTCGCGCTCGACGACGGCTCGCGCCTTCGATGCCGAGCGCTACGCGGCCATCCGCGACGAGGAGCTGGCCCGGCTCGGCGGGGCGGGGGAGGGCCGGCTTGCCGAGGCCGTGGACCTGCTCGACCGGCTGGTCCTCGACGACGAGTTCGCGGACTTCCTGACGCTCCGGGCGTACGCGATCCTCGAGTAGCGGGCCGCCACCGCGGGACCCGGGCGCTATGACCCGATCGGCCCGCGCTCGACGAACCGGCCGTGCCCGCGCCGGCCCACGAACTGGCCGTCGCGGATGACCGCCTCGCCCCGCACGAATACCGTCCGGACGGCCCCGCGACCTCCATCCCCTCGTACGGCGTGTAGTCGCTGGTGTGGTGGAGGTCCGCGGCGCGGATCGTCCGGCGTGCAGCCGGGTCGAACAGCACGACGTCCGCATCCCGGCCGACCTCGAGGGCCCCCTTCGAACCCAGTCCGAACCGCCGCGCCGGCGTGGTCGACAGCAGGTCGACCATCCGCTCGACCGTGATCCGGCCGCTTGGCGACGCCCTCGCCGTAGAGGATCGCGAGCAGCGTCTCGATGCCGGGCGCCCCGTTGCTGATCGCGTCGAAGGGCACGCCGCGGGCCGCCTCGCCCTTCTCGACGGCCATCCGGTCGGGGACGTGGTCCGTGGCGACCAGGTCGAGCGAGCCGTCCGCGAGGCCCGCCCAGAGCGCGTCGCGGTCCTCGGCGGACCGGAGGGGCGGCGAGATGACGTAGGCGGCGCAGCGCAGCGGATCCGGCTCGTCGTAGACGGCGTCCGTGAAGGTCAGGTAGTGCGGGCATGTCTCGGCCGAGACGCGGACGCCCGCCGCCTTCGCCCGGCGGACCTCGTCGAGCGCCGCGGCCGAGCTCAGGTGGACGACATGGACCGGCGCCTCGGCCTGTCGTGCGAACGCCAGGGCCCGCGCGGTCGCCACCGCCTCGACGAACGGTGGTCGCGTGGCAGCGTGGTAGCGCGGTAGCACGTCACCACGCTGCAACGCGTCGGCGACGGCGGCGTCGAGCAGGACCGGGTCCTCGCAATGGACCTGGAGCATCCCGCCATGGCGGCCCATCACCCGCATCGCCTCGAACAGCCGCGCGTCGGGCAGCCGGAAGTCGAAGACCATGAACGCCTTCGAGGTCGCCACGCCCGCCTCGATCGTCGCGGGGAGTTCCGCGAGCGGGTCGTCGCAGCGGCCGCTGATCGCGAGGCTCAGACCCACGTCGATGGCGCTGTCGCCGTCGGTCGCCGCGCGCCACTCCCGGACGCCGGTCAGCAGCGATCGCTCGGCTGCGGGCGACGACCCGGTGCCCGGGTTGTTGAAGGCGAGGAACGTGGTGGTGCCACCGAACGCCGCCGCCACGGAGTCCTGGAAGAACCGGTCGGGCTCGGCGTCGCTGGCGACCCGCGTGTGGGTGTGGACGTCGACCGCGCCGGGGAGGACCAGCAGCCCCGTCGCATCGACGGTCTCGCGGGCATTGGCCCGGAGGCCGCGCAGGTCCGGCTCGATCGCCTCGATCCGGCCGCCCGCGACGGCGACATCGGCCCGCAGCGACCGGTCGGCGCGGACGACCGTCCCGCCCGTGATGAGAAGGTCTGGCGTGCCCGTCACCGGGGCAGGATAGCGGCCTCCAGCACGGGATCCCGCCCCGCCAGGTAGTCGGCGGACGACAACGGGACGGCCAGGTCGGGCTCGATGGTGATCCGCGGATC
This sequence comes from uncultured Chloroflexia bacterium, assembly GCA_963834915.1. Classification (GTDB taxonomy): domain Bacteria; phylum Chloroflexota; class Limnocylindria; order Limnocylindrales; family CSP1-4; genus SPCO01. Next base: position 859,107 of record CAWIDI010000005.1, on the reverse strand, counting down.
GTCGGCCGTGCTCTTCACCCAGTAGCGCGTCGCCACGTACACATCGATCGGCCCGAGCGGTCCGTATGGCAGCCGGGTCGGCCGCACGTCGCCGTACAGGTTCGGGCTGCCGCCCATCGCCTCGCCGACGAAGGTGGCGCCGGTCGTCCGCTCGACCTCGGACGCGAAGTTGGCCGCCGCCGAGAACGTCAGCCGTCCGATCAGCAGCGTCAGGCGTCCGGGCTGGTCGATCGCCGGGTCCTGCAGCGTCGCCAGCAGGTGGCGTGTAGGTGTGGTTGTCGCCGCCACCGTTGTTCCGGAGGTCCACCACGACCCGGTCGACGTCGGGCTTGCTCGCCCGGGCCAGGATCTCGTCGGCGATGGCGTCGATCCCGCCACGCACCTCGTTGTACTGGACGTACAGCGTCCGCGAGTCCGCGAGGTACGTCCACCACAGGGTGTCGTGCTTGCGGCTCAGCCAGAGCAGCGTGTCCGAGCGCAGCGTCAGGGGCTCGCCGCCGTGCCACGCGACGTCGGCGTCGGCGATGATCGGCTCGATCCGGACGTCGCGCAGCGGCGCATCCGGCCCTGGCCCCACGACGGTGAAGGTGGCCGGTCCCGCGGTCTCGATGACGCCGAGGCCGGCCAGCAGCTCGCTCATCCGCAGGTACAGCGGGGCGTACGAGAGCAGGTTCGACGGGTTGTCGCGAGGCGCGAGCGGCTCCACGAGGCGCGAGCACCTCCTCGATCGGGCGACCGTCGATCGCCTCGATCCGCGAGCCCACGAGGTCCTCGTACGGAGCCTTGGCCGCGGTGATGACGAGGCCGTCGCTGAACTGCCACATGCAGGATCGGGTACTCGTGGGTGCCACTCCCCGGGGTGAACGGGAAGATCCCCGTATGGCCGTCGCGACCGCCCCAGCCGGGCATCGAGGCCAGCCGGACGGTCTCGACGAGGGCCGCGTCGTCGTCATGGTCGGGATCCGCGCCTTGGCCGCATCGGCCGCGGCGACCCAGGTCGCCCGGTCGATGCTGTGCCACGGGTCGGGGTGCAGCCGCTCCCTGGACTCGAGCAGGGCATCGATGTCGGCTCGCCAGCCCTCGTCCCGGGTGAGCGCCGCCGAGGCCGACGGCGACGGCGACGCGCGCCGCCTGACGCGACCGCGGAGGCCGTCGCTGCCACCGCCGATGATCCCGAACCCGGCGACGCCGACGGCGCGGCGGTCGGACCCGCCGGCGCACATCCGGTCAACAGGAGCGTCGCGCCGAGCGCGGCCGCTGGTCAGCCGTCGCATCTCAGGCCGATCTCGCGATCGTGTCGTTCACGAGGCTCGCCTCGGCCGTCGCGGCGGCGTCACCGATCGCCCGCAGGGCCGCCCGCGCGACGTCCCCGTCGAGCCGCAGCGCCTCCATGAACCGGCGATCGGCTTCCGCGAACGCGCGACTCGCGGCCGCATGGACCCGCAGGCCTTCGTCGGTGAGGGCGAGCTGATACGACCGGCGGTCGGCCGCGACCGACTGGCGCGCCGCATGCCCGCGATCCAACAGCGCCCGGACGTAGTGCGACATCGTCGTCGGCGGCATCCCGACCCGTCGCGCGAGGTCGGTCGGCGTCTGCGGGCCTTCGTCGAAGAGGACGCTGTAGACCGCGTAGTCGTCGGGGCTCAGCGCGGCATCGGCCATCGCCCGCAGCACGAGCGTGCGCACCTGCTGCTCCGCCGCGAAGAGCTCGAAGAGCACCGAGAGTCGGGAGTCGGGCTGCCGCTGCATCGCCAGATACTACCACTTGGTAGTATCTGGCGAACGTTTGTTGGCTGCGAGCATTGGCCCGGCAGGGGATGCACCTATTCGTCGCGGATGTGCCCCGGTTTGGCGTATGCATGTCGGCTGCATATGCACCCAGGGGCGGGCAGCCCTCTGTCATCGCCGCAGCGTCGATGGCACCATTGCATATGCATCCGAGGTGCATACGACAGGAAGATGTGCGCCGGTCGGAAGTACGTGCATATCCGGCCGGCGGCCGACGCGGCCCGGCGAAGCCGACGCGGCCCGGCCCGGGACCGAGACCGGCTACGCCACCTCGGTGATGCGGATCGCCTGGGCGCCCTCCCACAGGCAGCGCCGGCCGACCTCGCGCAGGCGATCGGCCCAGCCGTCGTCGGGCTCGACCGCGGCGAAGACGTTGGCCGCCAGCTGCCCGACCTTCGACGCCGTCGTGCAGCCCCCGTACGGGAAGAAGATCTCGCACTCGCTGATCCCGCCCGGGTAGATCGCCAGCTGCCCGGGCGCGGGATGCGAGGTGTGGTTCTCGTAGTCGAGCCCCGGCCGGAAATCCCCGAACGGGATCCAGGTCGACTCGCCGGTCCAGCGGCAGTGGATGAGCTTCGACTCGATCGGCAGCATCCGCCGGATCGCCTCGACGGTCCGCGGGGCCGCCGGGTCCCAGCGGGCGCTAAAGTGCAGGTCACCGACGTCGATCCGCAGCGTTCCCATGCGCGACAGCATAGCCCGGAGGAAGGCGTGGCCGACCAGCCCACCAGCGAGCCCGAGGCGCCCTCGAGCGACCGCCCGACGATCTCCACGCACGTCCTCGACACCGATCGCGGCATGCCCGCCGTGGGCGTCCGGGTCGCGCTCCTCCGCCTCGACGTCGGCGACGCCCCGATCCGCATGACCCAGGCCCTCACCGACGCCGACGGCCGGGTGCGGGACCTCCTCGAGCGCCCGCTCGCCGCCGGCGACTACCGCATCGAGTTCGATGTCGCGCGGGCGGACGGCACGTTCTTCACGAAGCTGTCGGTCGACCTGCGGATCACCGACGTCACGCGCAGCTACCACGTCCCGCTGCTGCTCTCGCCGTATTCGATGACGACCTACCGGGGCAGCTGACCGCCTTACGCGGCGCCAGCCGACCGCTCAGCGCATCAGGACGAGCGCGTCGAGATCGAAGCGGGGATGGCCGCGGCTCCCGAGCAGCACGAGCTTGACGGTGTGCGATCCTCTCGCGGTCCACGACCGCGTCAGCACGACGACCCGTGCCTTGGTCGAGGTGGCGTGCAGGTCGACGATCCCCACATACACGCCATCGATGTAGGCCCTCGCAGCTCCCCGGGTCGGCCCCTTGGTCGCCACGACCGCGAAGGCGCGACCCACGAACCGCAGCGTGACGCTCGCGCCGGCGCGCGTCGCGGTCCGCTCTCGACCGGCCGATGACGACGCGAGGGCCGTTGAGGCCCACGAGCCGCTGTACGTCGCGAACGACGTCGTCTCCTGGTAGATCCGCGGCTCGAAGGTCGGCCCGATCAGCCACGGCGTGAGGTTGCCGGCCCGGTCGCGCGCGCGGAGGCGCATGGTGTACGGCGTCTTGAACGACAGCGTCTTGTAGGCGCGCGTCCCGAGCGTGCCGGACAGCTGCGTCCGATACGAGCTGCCCCTGGTACTGACCGCGGTGTCGTAGCTCTGGATCCCCGACAGGTCGTCCGTGGCGCCGACCCAGGTCGTCCGGCTGGGGATCGTGGTCGTCGTGACGACCGAGCCGGTCACGAAGCCGAAGGCAGTCGCGGCGTGCCCGGTTGGTGGCGTCACATCAAGGTCCCAGTAGGCATCCGCCATGCGGCCCGACGCGGTCAGCCCGTTGGTCGCCGGCACGCGCTTCCCCCCGGTGATGATCTTCGCCCGCAAGGCGACCGGGTTCGCCGCCAGCGCTGGCAGCGCGGCGGCGATCAGGGCGGCCGCGCCGGACACGTGCGGTGCCGCCATCGAGGTGCCGTCGAGCCAGTCCCAGCCGAAGTCGTAGTGGCCGTGGTCGCCGTCGTACACCGGGACGCTCGAGAGGATCCCGACGCCGGGCGCCGAGATGTCCACCGAGACCTTGCCGTAGTTCGAGAAGTCGGCCAGGTCGCCCGAGTTGTCGATCGCGGCGACCGAGATGATGTTCGGCAGGTCCCACGCCGCGGGGAGAGCCGGGAAGGCCTCGCGGTCGTTGTCGATGCCGTCGTTGCCGGCCGAGACCACGAACAGCATCCCGGAATTCGCGATCGCCGCCTTCAGCTCCGGGGCGCTGTTCAGCCGACCGCGGCCGCTCCACGAGTTGTTGGCGATGTGGACGCCGAAGTGCTTGGCGTAGGCGATCGCCTCGATCGCCTGTGAATCGAAGCCGCACGCGTCGTCGTCGCCGATGAACTTGAGGGCCATGAGCTTGACCGCCGGGGCCACCCCGACGACGCCCTGGCCGTCGAGCGCCGCCGCGATCGTGCCCGCGACGTGCGTGCCGTGGAAGTCGTCGTTGACGTCGTGGACCGTGTTGTCGTTGTGGCAGAAGTCCCAGCCGTGGACGTCGTCGACGTAGCCGTTGCCATCGTCGTCGATGCCGTTGGTCTCCTTGCCGCCGCCCGATTCGCCCGGGTTGGTCCAGGCCTGCGCGGCGAGGTCCGGGTGGCTGAAGTCGATGCCGTCGTCGATGACCGCGACCACCACGCCGGCGCCGCCGTTCGTGATGCCTTGCGCCTGCGGGGCATCGATATCGATGTTGGCCTTGCCGCCCGTGCCGGAGACGCCGCCGAACAGCTTCTGCCCGGTGTTCTCCATGCCCCACAGCTCCGGCCAGCCCGGTTCGTTGCGCGGGTCGAGGTCCCGGTAGCGGCGGTGGTCGACGCTGACGCGCACGACCGACGGCGTCGCCTCGATGGCGGCCGTGGCCGTGGCGACCTGCGCGGCCGTCGCACCGGCGGGGAGGGCCACGACCCCGATCCTTGCCGACGGGACGTCGGCGATCGGCTCGAGCGTGGGCGTCGCGGTGGCGGCGTCGCGTCGATCGCGTGCCGACGCCCCCGGGGCGAACTGGATGATCAGGCGCATGCCGGCGTCGCCGTTCCGTGGATCCGGCCGGTCCCACGCCGGCTGCTCGCCCGTCGGACGCGGCGCGATGACCGGTCGTGGTCCCGCAGCGGAGACCGTCAGGGTCGTGGACAGCGCCATGGCGGTCCCCACCACCGTGACGATGACGCGAGAAGTGACGCGTGCGCGGGACATGAGCCCTCGGTTACTCGGTCGACGCAGCCGCCATCGTACGTCCTCCTGCGGAAAGGCCGTGCCAGCCTAGATGTCACAGGCCGGGCGCAGCGTTCCGCCCATGGATACCGCCGTCATCCGCCCGCTCCCATCCAGCCCCGTCCAGGCCGAGCCGTCGCCGCTGCCCACCCGGGTTCGCGTCGAGGGCGAGCGCATCGTGGTCGAGCGCCTCGTCCTCGGTGACGCGGGCCTGGCCGCCTATCTCGCCGACCGGCCCGGCGACGACCGGCCGGCCATCGTCGAGCGCGCGCTGCGCATCGGCCTGCTGGCCCTCCAGGACACCGGCGTCACCGTGAACGTCGACGTGGTGAAGACCGAGTTCGAACGGCTCGTCCGGCAGGCCGAGCAGGTCAACGAGCGGGCCGCGGCTACGCTCGAGCAGACGCTCCGCACCAACTTCGCGGACGGCGACGGCCGGCTGCCGCGGACCCTCGAGCGCTTCCTGGGCGATCGCGGCGCGCTGCGCGGGATGGTCGACGAGCTGTTCGACGAGAAGAAGCGCGACAGCGCGATCGGCCGGATGGGCCGGATGCTCGAGACGTACTTCGACGGCGACGCGTCCAAGCTCGCCCATCTGCTCGATCCGACACGGCTCAACTCCCCGATGCACCAGTTCCGCGAGGAGATCGCGGCCGGGTTCAAGGGCGTCGAGGAGCGGCTCATCGCGATCGAGGCCGCCGCGTCCGCGCGGGGCGCCGAGCGGGCACGCTCCGCGGCCAAGGGCGTCGACTTCGAGGACCTGCTCGAAGCGATGCTCGCCGACCTGGCACGCGGCGCCGGCGACCTGCTGGACCGGACCGGTACGGAGGCCGGCGCGGTCATGAAGTCCAAGAAGGGCGACTTCGTGCTCACTGTCGACTCGCGCGTGGCGCGCGGCTGCGACCTGCGGGTCGTCATCGAGGCGAAGGACCGCCCGATGTCGATGCGGGCGATCCGCGAGGAGCTGCGCGAGGCGAAGGAGAACCGCGGCGCGGCCGTCGGCCTGGTGGTCTTCACGCCGGCCCACGCCCCCGCCGGGGTAGGACCGTTCAACCTGATCGGCGACGAGGTCTACTGCGTGATCGACCCGGAGTCGCCGGAGCCGGCGACCCTGGAAGCGGCCGTGAAGCTGGCCCGGCTGCTCGCCCTGGCGTCACTGACCGAGCACGAGGTCGAGGTGGATGCCGCGGCCGTCGCCTCGGCACTCAACGGGATCCGCGAGCAGCTCGAGCTGGTGCGCACGCTGAAGTCCCAGCTGACCTCCATCTCGAACGCGACGAAGGCTGTCTGGACCGGCCTCGATTCGATGCGCTCGGCGATCCTCTCCCGCGTCGCCGACGCGGAAGCCGAGATCCGGACGGGTGCCGAGGCCCGGGCACGATGAACGGGGGTCCTATCGGGTCCGGTGGGGTCTAGGCCGGTTGGCTGAACGGGACCCGGACCAAGGTCGGATTGGCCAAGCCTTGCCAACGGGGGGACACTGGGGACGAGCGAGGCCGATCGAGACGTCGATGTGCGCCTGGCTGCCAAGCCCGGACCCGGAGTGTTCATGCGCCGTCGGATCGCCTGCCTGCTGCTCGCCGCCATGATCGTCATCCCCGCGGTCCCAGCCGTCGCGGCCGAGCCACCGCTGCCTCCGACCACCGAGTCCAGCCCGGAACCGACCCCCACCGCCGAGCCGACGGCCGAGCCCAGCGCGGAACCGACAGCCGAGCCATCGCCCTCCGCCGACGCATCGCCGTCGCCGACTCCCGACGCCTCCCCGTCCGGCGAACCGACCCCGCCGGCCGACCCGGTCGTGACCGCCGATCCTGGGACGGCGCTGAGCCGCCAGACGGGCGGTGTCGACCCCGCCGGCCAGTACATCGTGGTGCTGCGCGCCGGGAGCGACCCCACCACGGTCGTCAACCACCACCGGGTCCGCGACCGCATCCAGGCCAAGGACACCTTCTCGCGGGCGTTCCGCGGCTTCAGCGCGAAGCTGAGCAAGGCGCAGCGGACCGCGCTCCTCGACGACCCGAACGTCACCGACGTCGTCCCCGACGAGCTCATCCAGCTGACCGCGCAGACCATCCCGACCGGCGTGTCGCGGGTCCGTGCCGGCGTCTCGCCCGTCGCCAAGATCAACGGCCTCGACGAGCGCGTGGATGCGGACGTGGCGATCGTCGACACCGGCATCTCGTACCACCCCGACCTCAACGTCGTCGGCGGCTACAACTGCACGACATCGAACACCGCCGCCTGGGGTGACGGGGAGGGACACGGCACGCACGTCGCCGGCACCGTCGCGGCCCTCGACAACACCTTCGGGGTCGTCGGCGTGGCACCCGGAGCGCGGCTGTGGGCCGTCCGCATCCTCAATTCGGACGGCTACGGCCTGCTGTCCTGGTACGTCTGCGGCCTCGACTGGATCCTCGCCCAGCGCGACCCGAACGACTCGTCCAAGCCGCTCATCGAGGTCGCGAACATGAGCGTCGCGAAATCCGGGTCCGACGACGTCAACTGCGGCCTCTCCAACCACGACATCCTCCACCAGGCGATCTGCCGCCTGGTCGCGGGCGGCACCACGGTGGTCGCGGCGGCCGCCAACGACACGTCATCGGCCTCGAAGCGCGTCCCGGCCGCCTACAACGAGGTCATCACGGTCTCCGCGCTCGCGGATACCGACGGCAAGCCGGGCGGGCTCGGCGGCAGCCGCTGCTACTCGTGGGGCGGCTATGACAAGGACGACACGTTCGCTGATTTCAGCAACTACGGCAGCGACGTCGACCTCATCGCCCCCGGGAAGTGCATCTGGTCGACGAGGCCCGGCAACACCTACGCCTATCTGTCGGGGACGTCGATGGCCGCACCGGCCGTGACGGGTGCGGCGGCCCTCTACAAGTCGAGCCGCCCGAACGCCACGCCGGCCGAGGTGCGCGAAGGACTCCAGTACCTCGGCACGCTCGACTGGAAGACCTCCACCGATCCCGATCCGTATCACGAGAAGCTCCTCGACGTGTCCCGGCTCGGCCCGCTCGGCACCTTCGATCTCGACACCTCGGCGAACGGCTACACCAACGCACATGGCGGCACGTCGCTCATCCCCGTGTCGATCAGCCGCAGCAGCACGTTCTTCGAGCGCGTCAGGTTCTCGGTGACGTCGCTCCCATCCGGATGGAGCGCCTCGCTCGGGACGTCGAGCGTCCTCGGCTGGACGGCGAACAAGACCACGATCGCCGTCGTGGCACCCGATCCGGTCCCCGCCGGGACCTATCGCGTGGGGATCGCCGCCACGAACCAGGGCCGCACCGAGACGGGGACCGTGACCGTCGTGGTCGACAACGACAAGCCGACCGTCGGCGCCCCATACGCCAACCTGCGGCCGGGCACGCTCGGGACCTCGACCGTGCCGGTCACGCTGGCCTGGCCGTTCGGCTCGGACCCCACCAGCTGGGTCGCCAGCTATGAGGCCGAGACCAGCCTGGCCGGCGGCAGCTGGACGGGCCATACCTCGGTCGGCGCCACGACGCGCACGCTGCTGCGGACCGCCGCGCTCGGACGCTCCACGAAGGTCCGCGTGCGGGCGAGGGATGGTGCAGGGAACATCGGGAATTACGTCGAATCGACGGTGCCCGTCCTCCCCGTCGTCGTCGACGAGCGCAGCTCGGCCGTCAAGTACCACGGCACGTGGAAGGCCACCACGAGCAGCTCGGCATATGGCCGGACGCTGCGCGGCGCCTCGACCAAGGGCGCCACGGCGACCTTCACCTTCACCGGGCGTGCTGTCGGCGTGGTCTTCCCGACGGCGTGGAGCCGCGGCAGCGTGGAGATCTGGGTGGACGGCCACCTGACCAACCTCGTCTACCTGCGCACCTCCGCAAGCAGGAGTCGCCAGATCAAGGCGACCCGCTTGCTGACATATGGTCCGCACACGGTCGTGGTGAGGACGAGGGGCTCGATGCTGGTCCAGCTCGACGGCTTCGTCGTCCTGAAGTAGCGGGGGCTGGCCGGCGCCACGCATCTGTCACGTTCACGGCTCTGCCGTGACCGCCAGCCTTGCATCGGTGCGCTATCGTGACCGTCCGGCGCCACGCGAGGCGCCCGATCCCGATCGAAGCTGAGGTTCTGCCGTGGCGCGAGCGATGTGGAAGGGGGCCATCCAGTTCGGGCTGGTCACCATCCCGATCAAGCTGTATCTCGCGACCGAATCCAAGGGCATCAGCTTCAACATGCTCCACAAGGAGGACCTGTCGCGGATCCAGATGAAGATCTGGTGCCCGGTCGAGGATGAGCCCATCTCCCGGTCCGACACGGTCAAGGGCTTCGAATACGCCCCCGGCGAGTACGTCGTCATCACCGACGAGGACCTCGAGCGCGTGCCGCTCAAGACGGTCCGCTCCATCGAGATCGAGCAGTTCACCAAGGCCCAGCGCGACGACGCCGCGGTCCGCTTCGTGAAGAGCGCCTACTACCTCGAGCCCGACAAGATCGGCCGCAAGGCGTTCTACCTCCTCAAGTCCGTGCTCGAGGAGGACGGCCTCACCGCGATCTGCAAGGTCGTGATCAAGGACCGTGAGGCGCTCGCCGCCCTGGACCCGTTCGGCGACACGATGCTGATGACCACGCTCCATTGGCCGGACGAGATCCGCTCGACCGGCGAGCTGGACCTCCCCGACGAGGACTTCTCGTTCAAGCCGGCCGAGCTCGCGATGGCGAAGCAGCTGGTGTCCGCGATGACCGGCGAGTTCGACCCGGCCCAGTACAAGGACGAGTACCGCGAGGCGCTCGAGACCATCATCCAGGCCAAGGTCGAGGGCAAGGAGACCGTCGAGATCGAGGCGCCCGAGGAGACCGGCAAGCTCATCGACCTCATGGCTGCCCTCGAAGCCTCGGTCAACGCGGCCAAGACCGCCCGCGAGGCCCGCAGCGAGCCGCCCGTCTCCGTGGCGGATGCGAAGGCCGCCAAGGCGGCGAAGGCCACCAAGGCCACGAGCGCGAAGGCGAAGGCCGCCGCCGACGCGGAGGCCGAGGCCGACGCCGACGACGCCGCCGCCAGCAAGCCCGCCCGGAAGCGCAAGACCGCCTGAGGTTCGTGCGCCCGGCCCGGCCCGGCCCTCGCTAGGCGCCGGCCTGGCCAGGCGCCCGGTTCCACTCCAGCCAAGCGGCGCGCACCAGCCAGCGGCGCCGGCGCGTCCCGCTTCGGGGATATGCACGTTCTGTCCGGGGCCGTTCGTCCAGAGCCTGATGCATGTCGGATGCATCAAGGTTCAGATGGCACCTTGAGCGCCGCATCGTCGGCCACCCCTGCATCGACCATGAATATGCAGCAGAGCTGCATCGCGATCACGGAACGAGTGCCGGCGGCGTTCGTGCATATCCACCCGCGCCCGATGCGCCCGCCAGCGCCCCCGCCATTCGGGCCGTCCGGCACTTCCGTCGCCGATCGGGATCGGCGCATCGTCGTGGGACCAACGACGAGGTATCCCATGTTCGATCTCGACATCGCCGAGCAAGCGCAGCGCAACTCGTTCTTCCGTGAGGTCCTCTCGACCGGCGAGCACAGCCAGATCGTGGTGATGTGCATCCCGCCGGGTGGCGAGATCGGTGACGAGGTCCACGAGCACGTCGACCAGGTCCTCATCTTCGTCGAGGGCATCGGCGAGGCGATCCTGGACGGCGAGCACGGTCAGGTCCTGCCGGGCCGGCTCGTGTTCGTGCCTGCCGGGACCCGCCACAACTTCGTCAACACCGGCTCGGTGGACATGCGCCTGTACACGATCTACGCGCCACCGGAGCACGCTCCCGGGACGATCCATCGCACCAAGGCCGATGCCGACGCCGCCGAGGGCGCTCTGGAAGCAGCCTTGACCGCCGAACTCGCTGACACCAGGCTCGCGCAGGCCCGCCACTAGCACCTTCCCGCCGGCCTTCGGGGAATAGACTCGCGGTCGGGGTTCGTCGACCCCCACCGCGAGTCGGCCGGCATCGGGCACACTGACGGCCTGATGCCGCTCGAGGAATACCGTCGCAAGCGCGACTTCGCCAAGACCCCGGAACCGGCGCCCGCCATCGTCACCGGGACGACCGGGCGCTTCGTGGTCCAGCGCCATCGCGCGACCCGGCTCCACTACGACTTCCGGCTCGAGATCGAGGGCGTCCTCGTCTCGTGGGCCGTGCCGAAGGGCCCCACCCTCGACTCGACGATCCGGCGCATGGCGGTCCACGTCGAGGACCACCCCATCGAGTACTTCGATTTCGAGGGCGTCATCCCCTCGAAGCAGTACGGCGCCGGCGACGTCATCGTCTGGGACTGGGGCACCTGGGAGCCCGAGGCGCCGACCCTCGATCCGCGCAAGGCCGTCGCCGACGGTGAGCTGAAGTTCCGGCTCCACGGGGAGAAGCTCAAGGGCCGCTTCACGATCGTCCGCACGAGCCGCCGCCCCGGTGCGGCCCCGTCCGCCGCCTTCGAGGACGACCAGGGCGAGCAGTGGCTGCTGATCCACAAGAAGGACGAGGCGATGCAGCCGGGCTGGGACGCCGAGGACCACCCGCAGAGCGTCAAGACGGGCCGCACCAACGACGAGGTCAAGGCCGACCGCGACGCCCTCTGGAACGGCCAGGCGCCCGCCGCGACCGCGGAGATCGACCTGGCCGGCGCCGTCGAGCAGCCGCTCCCCGCACGCATCGAGCCGATGCTCGCGACCCTCGCGTCGAAGCCGTTCGACGACCCCGACTGGCTCTTCGAGATCAAGTGGGACGGCTATCGCGTCCAGGCCGTCGTGGCCGAGGGCAAGGTCCGCATCCTGACCCGCAATCTCAACGACGCCGAGACCTACTTCCCCCGATTGCTCAGCCCGCCCTCGTGGATCGAGGCGCGCGAGGCGATCGTCGACGGCGAGGTCGTCGCGCTCGATGACGACGGCCGCCCGGACTTCTCGCTCCTCCAGACCCGGCTTGGCGACAAGACTGCCAAGGGGCTCGTGTACCAGGCGTTCGACCTGCTCTACCTCGACGGCCGGTCGCTGCTCGGCGTCCCCCTCGAGGATCGCAAGCGGCTGCTCAAGAGCGTGCTGCGCGAGCATCCGCGCGTGCGGTTCGCGGCCCACGTCGAGGGGGAGGGGAAGGCCTTCTACGCGGCAGCGCAGGCGAGCGGCCTCGAGGGCGTCATCGCCAAGCTCCGCCGCTCGCGGTACGAGCCGGGCCGGCGCAGCAACGCCTGGCTCAAGCTGAAGATCCGGCCGGAGCAGGAGCTGGTGGTCGGTGGCTGGACGCCCGGGGAGGGGAACGCGCGCGACCTCGGGGCGTTGGCCGTCGGCGTCTACGAGGACGGCAAGCTGCGCTTCAGCGGCAAGGTCGGCTCCGGGTTCACGGGCGCGATCCGCAAGGACCTGCTGGCGCGCCTCAAGCCGCTGGCCGTGGACGAGCCGCCATTCGATCCCGCGCCGCCCAAGGACTACCGCGGCCGGTGGGGCGGCGACCTGCGCGACATCACGTGGGTGCGGCCCGAGATCGTGATCCGGGCAGAGCTCGGCGGCTGGTCGCGCGACGGGATGGTCCGCCAGTCAGCATTCAAGGGCGTGGAGGCGGGCCGTGACCCGTCCACCGTCGCGCGCGAGACCGCGGTCGCCACGACCACCGCGGTCCGTGCCGCCGAAGCGGAGGCACCATCGATGCCGAAGGAACCACCGAAGGCGAAGCAGACGACGGCATCGAAGTCGGCGAAGCCGACGAAGGCCGCGACGGCGCCGAAGACGGGGACCGGATCGAACGAGATCCCTGCCGCCTGGCGCGTGACCGACGACGAGTTGCAGGCCCTCGGCGCCCTCGGCAAGGAAGGCGTCTGGCGTGTCGGCGGTGACGAGCTGAAGCTGACCAACCTCGACAAGCCGCTGTTCGAGCCCAAACCCGGCGCCAAGGGTGCCGACGCGACCCCGATCACCAAGCGCGAGCTCATCCGCTACTTCGCGCGCATCGCGCCGACGATGCTCCTCCACGTCCAGGACCGGCCGCTCAACCTCCAGCGCTTCCCCAACGGCGCCGGCGCGCCGGGGTTCTGGCAGAAGGACATCCCGGAGACCGCGCCGAAGTGGCTGACCCGCTGGCACGAGACCGGTGTCGACGGCCGGACCGACCGCGGCGCCAACGACCATCTGATCGCGGACCGCGCCGCGGCGCTGTGCTGGCTCGGGAACCAGGCGAGCTTCGAGATCCATGCCTGGACCGGCCGCCTCCCGGACGCCTGGCGACCCACGTTCGCGCTGATCGACATCGACCCCGGGGAGAAGACCACCTGGGACGAGACCCTCGTGCTGGCCCGGCTCTACCGGACCGCGCTTGGGCATCTCGGCGTGCGCGGCTATCCCAAGACGACCGGCAAGCGCGGCATCCAGGTCTGGATCCCGATCGTCCCGAAGTACGACTTCAGCGAGACCAGCGCCTGGGTCGAGCGCGTGTCGCGCGCCGTCGGGGCGACCGTCCCGGACCTGATCTCCTGGGAGTGGGCCAAGGAGGCGCGCAAGGGCCGCGCGCGGCTCGACTACACCCAGAACGCCTCGATCAAGACGCTCGTGGCGCCGTACGCCGTGCGGCCCGCCGTCGGCGCCCCCGTCTCCGCGCCGATCACCTGGGACGAGCTGGACGACCCGGACCTGCGGCCGGACCGCTGGACGATCCGCGACCTGCCCGAGCGCGTCGAGCGCGTCGGCGACCTCTTCGCGCCGGCGCAGTCCGACTTGCAGGAACTGCCCGCGGTCTGAGTCGGTAGACTCGCGGGCATGCCCGACCAGACGAATCCGATCGCCCTCCGAACGCCCACCCGGGAGACCTTCCGCGAGTTCCTCGTGCCCGCCATGATCGCCTTCGGCGAGGTCTGGACCGACGACGAGATCACGATCGAGGCCGACATGGTCGAGTTCGATCGCATGGTCGGTGCCTTCGATGGCTCGCTCGCCGTCGGCGTGTCAGGCGCCTTCACGTTCCGGATGACCACGCCCGGCGGCGAGGTGGGCGCGGCGGGCGTGACGCTCGTCGGCGTGCTCCCGACCCATCGCCGCCGCGGGATCCTGCGCCAGATGATGACCGAGCTGTACCGCCAGGCGACCGAGCGCGGTGAGCCCGTCGCGATCCTGTGGGCGTCGGAGGGCGCCATCTACCAGCGGTTCGGGTTCGGGATGGCGACCAAGGGCGCCAACTTCGAGGCCGTCAAGGGGAAGATCGTCTTCTCGAACCCGATCGAGCCCGAAGGGCGGGTGCGCCTCGTCGAGCGCGACGAGTTCATCGAGCTGGCGCGGCCCGTCTACGAGGCTCGGCGGCCGACGCTGAACGGGTCGATCAGCCGGGACGACGTGCGCTGGCGGCTCGGCATCGCCCACGACGCCGACTGGATGCAGTACGGACGCGGCCACAAGGTGCTCGCCGTCTACGAGGTCGACGGGAAGGCGCGCGGCTACGCGATCCACCGGCGCAAGGGCGACTGGCAGCAGACCGGCCCGCAGCACATCGTCACGGTCTTCGAGGTGCTCGGCCTGGACCCGGCGGCCGAGCAGGTCCTGTGGCAGTGGCTGTTCTCGCTGGACCTCGTCGAGACCGTGGCGTGTTGGCGCGCTCCGGAGCCGAACCCGCTGCTGCTGATGATCACCGAGCCGCGCCGGCTGAACATGAGCGTGGCCGACGCGATCTACCTGCGGATCATCGACCTCAAGGGCGCGCTCGAAGGCCGGCGCTACCGAGGCCCGGGGAGCGTGGTGTTCGACGTCACTGATGCGGACATGCCGGCGAATGCCGGTCGGTGGCGGCTGACCGTGGCGGCCGATGGGGCGGGGGAGCTGACGGCCGCGTCAGCGGCCGAGGCGGTGGACCTCGTGGTCGATGTCCGCGATCTCGCGTCGGTCTACCTCGGGGCGTATCGGTTCGGCGACCTGGCCTCGGCCGGACGGGTCAGGGAGTGCCGCCCAGGAGCGCTGGCCGACGCGGACGCGCTGTTCGCGACGTCGACGGCCCCCTGGAACTCGACGATGTTCTAGAGAGGGCGCCCAGAGACTCTCGAGGCTACGTGCGAAGATGTTCCCGTGCCGACCGGTGAGCGGAGAGACTGATGGCTCTTCGATGGCATCTATTCCCGAGTTCCACACCACCACCGCCGCTCGCGGTTGACATCGCAAGGGTGTTTTCCGCGGCCAGAACGTCCATTCGGAACCCCGAAGAATAGCTTCCCAGCAACGATGTGCGGGCCTTCGTGCGGCCTGGGCTCCAATCGCTGGGATTTCGAGTCGAGTTCCAGGAAAGGCGGTCGCATAAGCGTGCCGTCCTGTTTGGCGAGAATGGGAAACCGATCAAGTCCTTTGCCGTCAGCGTGGCATGCCCGTCTGGGTGCCGTCGTCGAGGCGGAGGCTGGCTCGGCTGTCGACGCGCGAAAGTTGTATCGGACTTGTTCGAGGCAGCGGCGATGCCTCAAGCCAAGTTCGCATGCGATTCTGGCTCGGTATGACGTCGAGCTAGATGGTTCGCCAATCTATGGCCACGGTGTTTCGGCAGGCGAGATTTGGTCTCGGGTAAGGGCGATGGGATCACTTCCTCAGCACGCGGCCAGACTCTCCGTGGGATCGCCGATGGGGCAGCGGAACGCGGGGTCCCTGGTGAAGACCAAGCTGGCGCGGCCCTCCGCCAGCGCAATCGCGGCTGACATTCAATTTGGGATACTGGGGACTCGGATAGCGCGACCTGCTGCGACGATTGTCGCAGACGACCAAATTCCAGTGGTCTGTCTGGCGATTTCGCGAAGGGCGGAATCTTTGTCGAAGTCGAGTTCGGAAACATCGCCAGCGCCTATCGCGACCTGTTCAAGTTTCAGATCGCCAGTCGATCGGGCTGGCAGGATGGGCGTCCTGGTCGTCGCCTCAGACAAGGTGGCGTCGGTTCTTTGACCAGGGTGTCGCGACGCTTCGAGCAGATCGCGCGCCTCATGCCATACATGGGCATCGGGCTCCAACTGCCCACGGTCGTGGTCGGCCTCGACCTAACGACTGGGAGCCGATTCGAGGGCGTTACGAGGAGATGCGAGCAATCGCTGAGGAGAACGGGCTCGACTGCCATCCATTCGACCTGCGTATTCGGCGTGCACAGCTCGAGGCTCAGTCCAGACGAGTCTCGATCTCGGCGGTGACCTCTTCGACGCGATCTGCGGACGTCGCATTCCCACGCCTCGATCGACGACCCAGCCGACCGTCTCCAGGTCGCGCCGCTTCCGAGCATCCCGTTCCTGATTGAGTTCGAACTTGCGTGCCCAGAAGTCGGGGTTCGACTTCGGCAGGTTCGGATAGCAGCGCGGGCAGTGATGCCAGTAGCAGCCGTGGACGAAGACGGCGACCTTCCGTCCTGGGTAGGCGATGTCGGGTCGGCCCGGCGCCTTCTTCCAGTTGAGGCGGTAGCCGCCGAGCTGCGCCTCGCGGAGCGCCTGCCGCAGGCTGCGCTCTGGGCCGGTGTCGCGCGCCCGATTGGCGCGCATGACATTCCGGACGGCGGGACTCGTCGGTGGCGGATTCGGGAGCTGCAGCCCAGGCACGTGACGCCTAAGAGGCGACCCGTTCCGTCGGGATGACCGGTTCGGTCGACGCGGGCTTCGCGACGTCCTCGATGAGGGTCGTCCGCGACTCGCTCGACGAGTCCGACCACCAGCGCGTTGCCCATCATGAAGGCGCGCTTCCCGTCGGACATGCCGGCCGTCCAGTCCCCGGGGAACCCATTGAGCCGCTCGAGCTCGCGGGGCGTGAGCCGGCGGAATCGCCCATCCTCGGTCTGGATCAGGTGCTTGAACCGCGACGGCGTCGCACCACCCTCGCCGGTCAGGATCGTCCGCGACGGCCCGATCGATCGGGTCCGGGAACGGGATGGGACCCTCGTCGTAGGTGTACTCCATGCCCGGTCGACGCGACTGATCCGCGTCAGGCTCTTGGCGCCCTTGAGGAACTGCCACTTCGCCAGGTCCTCGTCGCCGACGAAGAACTGCTCCGGGACATCCGCCGTGGCTTCGAGGATGTCGTCCAGCGACGAGCCGGTCGCCCTCGTACGCGGACTCGACATCGGTCGTCCAGACCGCTGCGCCCTGGCCATCCGGCCGGATCCGCATGACGCCGGCGTTGCCGAACGGCGTCTTGCGAGCGCCGAGGCCGAACTCGTCGCTGACCTTCTTGATGTCGGGGTCCAGGGCGATCGGCGCCCAGTCGAAGGTCCCTCGCTCGCGAGCTGGCAGCGCCCGCGCGAGCACTCCTGTCCTGAGCAGCTGGTCCTTCGGGCTGTCGTCACGGTGGCCGAGTCGGCCGATGATGAAGACGCGTCGGCGCTTCTGCGGGAAGCCGTACTCGGCGGCGTTCACGACGCGCCACTCCACCTCGTAGCCGAGGTCCGCGAGTGACGCGAGCATCACCGCGAAGTCGCGGCCGCGCTGTCCGGTCGGCGACTTGATCAGGCGATCCACGTTCTCGAGGAACAGGTGCTTGATCGGCCGTCCTGTCGAGCTTCAGCCGCAGCAGTCGGTGAATCTCCCACCACAGGACGCCCTTCCTGCCGACGATGCCGTGGGCCTGGCGGAGGGTCTTGGCGACCGAGTAGTCCTGGCACGGGAAGCCGCCGACGAGCAGGTCGACATCAGGGACGACCGGGAACACCGGCCGCTTGAGCCGGACAGCTGCGCCTCGTACTTGTCGAGCACCTTCGCGATGTCTTCGTTCGAGGCGACGTGCTCGACGAGACCAAGGTCGGCGTGCGGCGACATCGATGCCCCGCCCGAACCGCTGGAAGTCGCCCTTCTCGACGTGGTCCTCGTAGTTTTCGAAAGCGTGCTGGGCCTTGGTCGCCGGCTCCCACTGGTTGCTCCAGACCACGTCGAATCCGGCGCGATCGAGGGCGATGTGGAAGCCTCCGACCCCGGCGAACAGCTCGGCGGCGGTCGGTCGGCGACCGGTCTCACCCTCGGTCGCGGGCGTATCGGGTCATGTGGGGCCCTTCGCTGGCAGTGTCGACGGTGGCGAGTCTAGCGATCTTGACCAGGGCTGCTGGCGTTCGCGCGGTGCTATCCGCCTGCCACGTAACAGAGGCTGCGAGATCTACCCCGCGTCGAACAAGTCCAGCAGGGGCTCCCCGGTCGACTGCTTCAGGCCCGCGTCGGTGATCTCGAGGACCACGGTGTCGTCGTTGGGGTGGTTCGGGTCGTAGATGCGCAGCCGGCGCGTGACGCCGTCGTCCGAATAGCCGTAGGCGAGGACCTGGTGGTTCTGGGTCAGCCCGAACGGGTTCCAGGACGACTGCCGGATCAGGCCGATGATGCGCATCCGGTCGCCGTCGAGGAAGCCGCTGATCTTCGACCACTCGCGGTCGACCGCCCGCTCGCCCGCCTTCGGCTTTCCCCACGCCGACAGCGCGTAGAACCGCAGCGGGACCTTCAGCCAGTCGAGCGACAGCACCTGGCGCCGCACGATCGCCTGGAACAGCGGCGAGCCGTTGGCCGGCGGCGTCGTGTCCGCCGGGATGGGCTTCTTCGCCTCGAACGTCTCGCGCGTGTACCAGCTCATCCCGCCGCACAGCCCCGAGCTCGCGTCGCCGATCCCGACCCAGCGCGGGTCCAGCGGCCCGAGCTTGACGGTCGGCCCGGACGGGAACGAGTTCGCGAAATGCAGCCCATTGGTGGTCGGCAGGAAGCCGGCCACGACATGCGTTCCGCTCATGGTCGAAGCCTACGCCGACCCCGTCTCGGCCGCGTCTCATCGCCGTCCCGCGGCTCACGCGGACCTTGACGAGTCATGATAGACGACTATGATATCCAACCATGAGAACCGTGACGGCGATGGACATGCGCAAGCGCCTCGGCGAGATCCTCGATGCCGCCTCGGCGGGCGAGCGGATCCTGATCGAGCGCGACCATCGGCCGTTGGCCTACCTGGTGTCGGTCGACGATGGCGAGCGTCTCAGCGGGGTGGCCGATGAGGTCCGCCGTCGCAGACTCGCTGCTCTCGACCGACTCGAG
The DNA here is from genome assembly GCA_963834915.1 of uncultured Chloroflexia bacterium. Classification (GTDB taxonomy): domain Bacteria; phylum Chloroflexota; class Limnocylindria; order Limnocylindrales; family CSP1-4; genus SPCO01. The sequence continues at coordinate 840,080 of CAWIDI010000005.1, read as the reverse complement.
GCGTTCGGCAAGGAGATGCGCCTGAGCTATCCGCCACAGCCTGGCGACCTCGATGCGGCCGAATCCGTTCGAAGCGATCGGGACCGCGACGAGCCGGGACGTCCCAGTGGTGGATGACCTGCCGCCGATCGTCGTGGACTCGTCCTTGGCGATCGCCCTTGTCCGCGATGAGCCGAGTGCCGCGCTGATCCGGCCTACCGTTCGCCAGTGGGCGGAGCAGAGCCGCTCGCTCCTCGTACCGTCCCTCTTCTGGCTCGAGGTGCTCAACCCGCTGGCACGACAGCACGGCGCCCGGAGTGAGGACTTGCTTCGCGCGGTCGATGAGCTCGACGAGCTCACGCTCATCACGGTCGACCCCGACCGCCCGCTGATGCTGCTGACCATCGACCACATCGAGCGCTACGGGTTGACCGCGTACGACGCGCACTACCTGGCGCTGGCCACCCAGCTCGGGGCGGATCTGGCCACGCTCGATGCGACGCTCGGTCGTGCCGCGGGCGTGAGATGGATCGACTTCGGGGCCGGGCACGGCCTCCACGAGACATCAGCCGTCTACGAGCACGACGTCACGTGGCCGAACTACAAGGGCGCCTCGGCCTACCTGGCGAAGCTCCGCGCGGAGGCGCTCCGACCGACGACGTTAGGCCATCTCCGCGCCGGACGCCCGGGCCGCTGCCGCGAACATCTCGAGCGCCTCGTCGCCGTCGGCGCAGCCCGGCACGAGGGTCATGACGCGGTCCACGCCGACCGCCGCGTAGCCTGCGAGGAGCTCGGTGATCCCGTCCTGGTCCTTGGAGAGGTTCTCGTGCCAGATGTGGACCGAGAGCGCGAGGCTGTCGGGGTCCCGGCCGATCTCCTCGCACCGTGACCGGATCACGGGGAGTGCCTCGGCGACGTCGGCGGGCTTCATCCCGTCGAGGTTCAGCTCGTCGGCGTACTTGGCCGCGAGGCGCCACGTCACGTTCGGGCCGTTGCCGCCGACCATGATCGGTGTCCGCGGCTGCTGGATGGGCTTGGGCACGTTCCGCGCGTCCTTCACGTGCGAGTAGCGCCCCTCGAAGGTCGCGTGCTGGTGCTTGTCGCCGGCGAGCATCGCGGTGATCACGCCGAGGTCGTCGCCGAGCCGCGCCAGCCGCTCCTTCGTCTCCGGGAAGCCGTAGCCGTACGCGTCCCACTCGTCGCGCTTCCAGCCGGCACCGATGCCGAGGTTGATCCGCCCGCCGCTGATGGTGTCCATCGTCGAGATCATCTTCGCGGTGAGTGCGGGGTTCCGGAACGCGGTGCAGATGACGATGTGGCCGAGCCGGACGCGCGTCGTCAGCGCGGCGAGCGCCGAGAGCGAGGTGAACGACTCGAAGGTGATCTCGTCGGTCGGCTTGGGAACGGTGTGGAAGTGGTCGAAGAGCCAGACGGACTCGAAGCCGAGGCGCTCCGCCTGGGCGGTCACCTCCGTGGTCCGCTGCCACGCGGCCAGCGGGTCCCACCCATCGAAATCGCCGACCCAGCCCTGCGGTGCGATCACCCCGACCTTCATCGTCCAGCCTCCAGATCCAGGAGCAGTTGGGCGAGCTCGAGCGCGTTGGTCGCGCCGTAGTTCGCGTAGCAGTTGTTGAACAGGACGTGGGTGTCCTTCGCCTCGCCGGCGGTCTCGCGGACGCGCGGCGCCCAGTCGGCGAGCTCGTCCCGATCGTACAGATAGCGGAAGCGCTCGACGGTCTGGATGCCCCGGGCCTCCCAGGTCGCGGTCCGGCGGCCGTGGAAGCGGATGATCGACAGCTCCGGCGACGTGGCGGCGATGACCGCCGGCACGCTCGACTTGAAGCCTTGCGGCCCGTCGACGATCACGAGCGGGATCTTCCGGTCCGTGAGGAACCCGAGGGTCCGCTCGAGGTTCTTCTCGTTGAACCACGACGCGCTGCGGAACTCGACCGCGCCGATCATCCCGGCCTCCCCAGCCGCCCGACGGCCTCCTCGATGGTGTCGCGGTTCTCCGACGAGGTGAAGAACCAGCGCGGGTACTGGAGCAGGATCGACCCGAGCTGGCCGGCGTCTTTGAGCGGCTCGAGCCCGTCGGCGAACCACGCCCAGACGTCGTCGCGCAGCTCGTCCGGGAGGTCCTTCGCGTAGATCCGGGACTTCGCGGCGATCTCGGCCGGCAGGGCCTCGCGGAGGTCCTTGGGCAGCCGCTTGGTCTCGGTCGGCTGGCCCGTCATCAGCGCATGGGCCTTGATGTCGAACGTGAAGTCCGGCGGCGTCCGCTCGACCCACAGCTCCGCGGTCCGCCGCGACGGCAGCGCGTAGTAGGTCGCGTCGACCTCGACGAGGGGGAATCGGCTGGCGTAGTAGCCGAGGCGCTCCTCGGCGGTGTCGGCGTCCCGCGGATAGAAGACGCCCGAGGCGGTCATCGTCGGGTCGGTCCAGGACGCGGTCCCGAGACGGACGGTGCCCTTCCCGACGGCGAAGGGCTCGGCGGCGACGTCCGGGGCGAGCCCTTCGACCCGCTCGCGCGCGAGGTCGGGCCCGGGGTCGTGGGCAGGATCGAGATCGGGGGCGGGTTCGCGGACGAGCGCGGGCGACGCCTTGGGCATGCCCCTATGGTGCCGCGTCGACTCCGCTCGTGCTCTTGCGGGCCGTCGTCCCGGTGGGATTGCCGGCCGGCACGCGGGTGGGCTCGGCGGCGACGACGTGGATCCGGACGATGGTCGGCGCGATGCCGGCCGCGGCGAGCGAGCCGCGGTCCGGGGTCACGATGTCGAGGACCAGCAGGTAGTCGCCGGGCGCGTCGGGCGGCGCGAGCGTCAGGGCCGCGTCGGCCGGCTGGTTCGGGAGGAGGCCCGGTGCGAGGTCCGTGCTGACATCCGGCGGGATGCCGGGGGCGGTCAGGTCGAGCGGGACCCAGTGACCGACGATCGAGGCGGCCGTCGCCGGGTCGCTGGCGGCCGCTGCGTGCCCCCACGGGCTCGAGCCGAGGTTGACGACACGCACGGGGAGCTGGACCGGCGTCCCGGCCGCGACGGTCACGCTCGGCGCGGCCACCAGCGCGCCGTCGAGCTCTCCGGTGACCCGGACCACGACCGTCGGCAGCATTCCCTGGGTCGCGGCGTCGAAGGCGACTCCATCGCCGTCATGGAGCGTCACGGTGAGCCGGTAGTGGCCGGGGGATGTCGGCAGGGCCACGGTCATCGACATCGTGCCTTTGCCGATCGCGAGGTCCGTCGGCGCCACGACCCGGCCCGGGACTTCGGGCGTCACGAGGGCCAGGTCGCCCGATGCGGGCGGTGGCGGGACGGGTGTCGGCGTGGGGTCCGGCGGGGTGGCCGCGACCGAATCGATCTGGTCCCAGCGGAGGCTGGCCGCGATCGCCGCCGGGAGGCGGCTCCGGTCGCCGATCTTGAACGGCAGGCTGAGCTTCGTCGACGAGCCCGCGGCGGTGATCGCCGAGAACCGCGGCGGGCTGAAGACGAGACCGGTCTGCACGAGGCTCGATGGACCCGGGTCGACCGGCGGGTGGCTCACGACGCTCGCGGAGCCTCGCGCGCCGGCGCGGACGTCGGCGGGTACGAGTCCGGCGCGCAGGACGATCGACCGCTCGAAGCCGGACGAGCCGGTCGCTGGGTCCATCTGGGCGACGAAGCCCGGGTGACGCGCGCTGTCGAAGGCGAACGCATGGCCGTTGGCGCTCGGTGCGGACCGCCAGGTCGAGTCGATCGACCGGCCGCCGCCGAGGATCGCCTTCACGTAGGACGCCGGGCTGGCATAGGCCTCGGCGATGACCGCGGACGCGCCGGCCGAGATGAAGCCGCTGGCGAAGTTGTCGACGCGCTGCTCCGCGACCGCGAGGCTCCCCTCGGGAAGGCCGGGCTCCGACAGGCCGCTGGCGTAGCAGAGGTGATGCAGCAGCACGACCGCGTTCTTGGCGAGACGGATCGAGGCGGCGATCCGCCCCTCCCCGAAGTACTGATGGGTGTCGTCGTCGCCGCCGGCGCTCGGGTTGAGGCCGAAGCCGTTCTGGGTCGGCGGGTAGAGGGTGTCGCGATACGGGCTCGGCCAGCCGTTGCCGTGGCCCATGTACACGACCAGCGACGCGTCCTGGAGCGCGGCCTTGACCGCCGGCCACGTGGCGTTGGGGGAGTAGACCTCGGTCACGTCCGGGGTGTACCGGCGCGCGACGGCCGCGGCGGCCCGTGCCTCGGCGCGATACCCGGCGGTGGCGCTGCCGGACGGCCCGACGATGAGGACGACCTTGGGGACCGGGGAGGTGCTCGCCGCGATGGCCGCCGGCACGACGAACCCCACCGACGCGAGGACGCCGGCGGCGAAGAGTGCCGCAAGGATCGAACCGGGCCGTCTCACGTCGACGGCAACCTCCGAGGAACAGGCTCCACCTTCCGGGGGAGGAGGGCGAGCGTACTTCCGTTCGACGGGGCCTGACCATAGATGGTTGCCTGTATCCACCGCTTATCCGGCCGATACCGGTGCGACGCGTCACCGGCGTACGTCACCCCGCGTGCACTACCGGCGTGCGCCACACTGCGCCCATGCCGAACCGCCTCGCCGGCGAGACCAGCCCGTACCTCCTCCAGCACGCCAACAACCCGGTCGACTGGTTCCCGTGGGGGCCGGACGCGCTGGCCCAGGCCGGGCTGCTGGACCGGCCGATCTTCCTGTCGATCGGCTATGCGGCCTGCCACTGGTGCCACGTCATGGAGCGCGAGTCGTTCGAGGACGAGGCGCACCGCCGCCTACCTCAACGACCACTACGTCGCGATCAAGGTCGACCGCGAGGAGCGGCCCGACCTCGACCAGCTCTACATGGGCGCGGTCCAGGCGATGACCGGCGGCGGCGGCTGGCCGATGTCGGTCTTCCTGACGCCCGAGGGGCGGCCGTTCTACGGCGGCACCTACTACCCGGACGAGCCGCGCCACGGCATGCCGTCGTTCCGCCAGGTCCTCGAGGGGGTCGAGCGCGCCTGGCGCGAGCAGCGCAGCGAGCTCGAGGACGCCGGGTCCAGGCTGGTCAGCACGCTCGTCGACCAGCAGCGCATCGAAGCCGGCGCGGACGACCCGACGCCAGCCCTGCTGGCGGAGGCGCTCGCCGGGATCGACGGCTCGTTCGACCGGGTCAACGGCGGCTGGGGCCGGGCCCCCAAGTTCCCGCAGCCGATGACCATCGAGTTCCTGCTCCGCCGGCTCGTGGGCGGCGACCCAGGGCCTGGGGCGGTCGCCCGGTTCAGCCTCGAGAAGATGGCCGACGGCGGCATCCACGACCAGCTCGGCGGCGGCTTCCATCGCTACGCCACCGATGCGATCTGGCTCGTGCCGCACTTCGAGCAGATGCTCTACGACAACGGCCAGCTGGCACGCGTCTACCTCCATGCCTGGGCGGCGACGGGGGAGGCGCGCTTCCGCGAGGTCGCGGTCGAGGTCCTGGACTACATGCTCCGCGAGCTGGCCACGGCGGACGGCGCCTTCGCCGCCAGCCAGGACGCGGACACGAACGGCGTCGAGGGCCTCACATTCACCTGGACCGCGACCGAGATCCGCGAGGTGCTCGGGACGGACGCCGGGCCGTTCCTGGCCGCGTATGGCGTCACGGACCTCGGCAACTGGGAAGGGTCGACGATCCTGTCGCGTGTCTGGCCGGCCGCCCACACGCCACCGCCGGCGCGGGCCGATGCCGCCTTCGAGGCGGGACTCGCCGCCTCGCGGGAGCGCCTGCTGGAGCGACGTGCCTCGCGGCCCCAGCCGGCTCGGGACGACAAGGCGCTCGCGGCCTGGAACGGGCTCGCCATCGCCGCCTTTGCCGACGCCGGCCGGCTGCTGGGGGAGGACCGATACACGGCCGCCGCCACGCGCGCCGCCGAGGCGATCAGCGGTGGGCTGCTCGCGGCGGACGGCTCGCTGGCGCGCTCCTGGAAGGACGGCCGGGCGACGGGGCAGGGGGTCCTGGAGGACCACGCGCACCTGGCCGACGGTCTGCTCGCGCTCTACGAGGCCACGTTCGACGAGCGCTGGTTCACGACCGCGCGGGCCCTCATGGATCGCGTCCTGGAGCGGTTCGCCGATCCTGCCGGCGGCTTCTTCGACACCGCCGATGACCACGAGCGGCTGGTCGCGCGGCCCAAGGACGTCCAGGACAACGCGGTCCCGTCGGGGAATGCGATGGCGACCCTCGTCCTGCTCCGGCTGGCGGCGCTCACCGGGGAGGGCCGCTATCGCGATGCCGCGGAGCGCGCGATGCGGACCGTGACCGGCTTCGTGGGTCGCTATCCGACCGGCTTCGCGCAGTGGCTCTCGGCGATGGACCTCGCGCTCGCCGCGGTCGTCGAGGTCGCGATCGTCGGCGACCCGGCGGACCCCGCGACCCGTGCGCTGCTCGCCGAGACGACCCGCGGCTACCGCCCGAACCAGGTCGTGGCGGTCAGTGCCGACCCGGGCACGTCCGTCGTCCCGCTGCTGGCCGACCGCATCGCGATCGACGGCCGCCCGACCGCCTATGTCTGCCGCGGGTTCGTCTGCCGCCTGCCGGTGACGACGCCCGAGGCTCTGCGCACCGAGCTGGCCGCCGCTCGCGACGCGCTCGACCCGCCGGTCGAACCCGGACCCGACGCGTGACCGAACCGGTCGAGCCCGTCGAGCCGATCCCCGCCGCGACCCTGGTGCTGCTCCGCCCAGGGCGGTCGGGCCTCGAGGTGCTGCTCGGCCGTCGGCCGCCATCGATGGCCTTCGCCCCTGATGTCCACGTCTTCCCGGGCGGTCGCGTCGACCCCGCCGACGCGCATCCGAGCCTCGTCGCCCGCTCGGTGCTGACGCCCGGGGCGGCGGCCGTCGCGCTCGGCGGGGACGTGCGGCCCACGCGGGCGATCTCGAAGTTCATCGCTGCGATCCGCGAGGCCTTCGAGGAGGCCGGGGTCCTGCTCGCGGATGCCGACGATGTGTCGTCATCGATGCTGCGGGCCGCGCGGAGCGCGCTGGTCGGCGGCGAGATCGGGTTCCCGGCCCTGGCCGCGCAGCTGGACCTGCGGCTCCGCACCGACCTGCTCGTGTCGATCTCGCGGTGGGTCACGCCGCCATCGATGTCGCGCCGGTTCGACGCGCGGTTCTTCGCGGCCGAGCTGCCCGACGGGGCGACGGCGAGCCTGCACGGCGAAGAGGTGGTCGAGCAGGCCTGGATGCGGCCGGCGGACGCGCTCGACGCGATGGCCGACGGCCGGCTCGGGCTCTGGCCGCCGACCGCGGCGACCCTCCAGCAGCTCGAGCACGTGGCCGCGTTCGATCAGGTCCGCGAGCGGCTCGCGACGCGGTCCGCTCGGCCAGGTCCGGGTCGGATCGGCAGGCCCTGGCGTGACCCGCATCGAGATGCCTGCGGCGGGGGGCGTGGCCGGCCAGCCGGTCAACGCCTATCTCGTCGGGCGGCGAGCCTTCGTGCTGGTCGATCCGGGCGACCCGACCGGCCCCGCGCTCGATCGCGCGGTCGCCCTCGCGGCCGAGCTGGGCGGCACGATCCGTGCGATCGCCGTGACCCACGTGGACGCGGACCACTCTGCCGGCGCCGAGGTCCTCGCCGAGCGGCTCACGATCCCGATCCTCGTCGGCCCGGGCGGTAGCCGGCCGCTGCCGTACGCGACCCGCGAGCTCGCCGACGGCGAGCGCATCGAGCTCGGGGACGTGACGTTGGTCGCGGTCGCGACGCCGGGCATCCGTCCCGACCACGTCGCCTTCATCGTCGGCGACGGCACGTCGCTGCTGACCGGTGACCTCGACGGCGAGCGCGGGACCCGGATGCTGCCCGGACCGGTGGACGCGGCCGCCCTCAGGACGTCGCGGGAGCGCGTGGCGGCGCTCGCCCTCGGTGCCCCGCGGCTGGCGGGACACGGGAACGGTGGGGCTATCATCGGCGCGGGAGGGTTGGATCGATGACCGAGGGAGTCGCGGACCAGGAGCCGGACGAGCCGAGCGGCCGGACGATCGACGGCACACCGTGGGAGGAGCCGCGGCCGCCGCACCTCCCCGATACCGTCACCGGCCTGCCGTTCGTCACCATGCTGTTCATCGCCGGCGCGCTCGTCGCCGCGGTGGTGTCCTTCCTCGATCTCCGCCTCTCCCCGCTCGCGACGCCGATCGATATCGTCAACAGCCTCATCTCGCTGACCCCCATCGTCGTCAGCTTCCTGATCCCCGCGGCGTTCTTCCTGCGCCACCGCGACGCGTGGTCGGCCCATCGGACGCTCGCGGTCGGGACCGTCCTCCTCGCCGTCGGCCGGATCATCGACATGGTCTCGTCGCCCATCGACGGCTGGTTCGATTCGATCATCCCGCCGCCCGAGGACCAGCCGTGGCTGAACCCGCTCGCGATCGGTCTGCGGATCGTGATCTCGGGCGTGGCCGTCGTGGCCGTGGCCGCGATGGCCCGCGGGCTCATCCAGGCCCGGGCCTACGAGGACGAACCGGGCACCCGAGCCTGGTGGGGGCTGGTCGCCGTGCTGGCGGTGGCGGCGTCGGCGCTGGGCTTCACGCTGCTCGGGACGCTCCCGCTCGACGGCTCAGAGTCCGTGCTCGTCAGCTCGTACTGGCTGATCATGCTCAGCATCGTCATCAACGTCGCGACGGTCGCGGCCTGGGCCTATTTCGCCGGGAATGCGATCGCCGGTCGCGTCGCGCGCGAGCGGCCCCGGCTCGGCTGGTTCGCGGCGGCCCTGTCGGGGATGTGCATCCTGACCCTGTTCGTGGTCTCCGGCATCGCCACCGGGATCAGTGTGCTGGCCGAGACCAACGCCCCGGGGGTGATGGTCTCGCTGCTCACCTGGCTCCCGGCGATCGGCTACCTGCTGCTGCTCGTGGCCTTCCTGCTGCGCCTGCCGACCACCCACGAGGACGTGGCGGGCTGACGTCGCGGCCCCGCCTGACTGGCTAGGCGCGATCCACCGGGAGCGAGGCCGCCAGGTTGCGGAGCAGGTTGAGCCCCTCGTCGACCGACTCGGTCGGGGCGTACGGGCCGGGCATCAGGAAGCACGGCCGGCCGCCGAGCGCGACGCCGGGGAGCTGACCCCAGGGCTCCTCGAGCGGCCGTCCCGCGGCGATCGAGGCCGCGCGCTTGTAGATGAAGACGACCGCGGCCGGACGCCACAGGGCGATCTTCTGCCACAGCGGCCCGATCCCCGCGGTCAGCTCGGCATCGGTGGCCTCGTCGCGGGCCGTCGGCACCTTCAGGAGGTCGGTGATGCCGTGGCCGGCGGCGACGAGGGCGTCGTCGGCGGTCTCGATCTCGGTGCCCGGCGGGAGGATCCGGGCGGTGACGAGCCGCTTCCAGAACGTGCGGCCGAGACGGCCCTGGTGGTAGTGGCCGGCATCGACGCTGACCGGCGACGGGTTGAGGCCGACGAACAGGAGCCGGTCGCGCATCGGTGGCAGGTCGGCGAGGGTCTGGACCGTGTCGCCGCCGATCGTGAGCGTGACGCGGTGCGGCCCGGGTCCCGGCCGCTCCATGAGGGCGGCGAGCTCGTCCGGGGTCACGGGAGGAGGATGACCGCGCTCGAGGGGTCGGTCAGGCGGTCGGGGGCGTGCCGGCGCCGGGGCTCGGCGGGGCGGGGTCGGCCGGCGTCTCCGTGGTCGTCGTCCGCGCCTGGATCTCGGCCTGCGCCTTGGCGGCCTCGACCTTGGCGTCCTTGACGCCCTTGCCCAGCGCGGCGCCCCACTTGGGGAGGGTCTTGGGTCCGCGGATGACGATGACCGCCACCAGGATGATGATCAGGACGAGCAGCAGGTCGGTCGGCATGCGCGGATGGTACGCCCAGCGGCGGTCAGCGCGGGCGGAGCGCGACGGGGATCACCAGCCGGAGCGCGGTGTGCGTGGCCGAGAACGACGCCACCTTGTTGTCGACGAGGCCGGAGTCCTTCGCGGCGCCGATGACGTCGACATCGCGCAGCGTCGCGGCCTTGCCCTTGCGCGAGACGACCCAGATCGCGCCGTTCGGGCGGATCCCCGACGCGAGCTCGCGCAGGCTCCCCGAGCTGCGCCAGCGAATCGGCGCCGAGCAGGACGACGTCCGTGTCGGGCTGCGGGCCAGCCCTCGGTCAGATCGGAGGTGCGGTCGGCGAGGAGCGGACGGATCGTCTCGTCGTCGATGTCGATCAGCGCGACGCGCATCCCCGGACGGACGCCGAGCTTGTCGAGGAGCGTGGTCGTGTACACCCGTTCCATCGCCGGTATGGTGGCACGCATGCTCCTCGTCTACGGGCCGCGTTCGACCAGCTACGACTTCGGCCCGGCCCATCCGCTCACGCCGCGGCGCTTCGGGCCTGGGATGGACCTGCTGCAGGCCGTCGGCGGCGTGCCGGGGCTGGCGCCCGAGCCCGCCCCGGACGAGGAGCTCGCGTGGTGCCACGACGAGGCCTACATCCAGACCGTGAAGCGCTTCTCCGCGGCCCCGTACGGCATGCCCGAGGGGGGCATCGGCCAGGGTGGTGACGATCCGCCGTTCGCCGGGATGCACGAGGCGGCGGCGATGGTCGCCGGCGGGTCGCTCCGCGCGGTCGAGGCCATCCTCCGCGGCGAGGTCGAGCACGCCTTCCATCCGGGCGGCGGGCTCCACCACGCGATGCCCGACCGGGCGTCGGGGTTCTGCATCTACGACGACCCGGCCCTCGCGATCGCGCGGGCACGGCGCGACGGCCTCCGCGTGCTGTACGTGGACCTCGACGTCCACCACGGCGACGGCGTCCAGTCGATCCACTGGGACGACCCGGGCGTCCTCACGCTCTCGATGCACGAGTCCGGGTTGACGCTGTTCCCGGGGAGCGGCTTCGAGGACGAGATCGGGGAGGGGACCGCTGCCGGGACGTCCGTCAACGTGCCACTGGTCGCCGGGACCGGCGAGCAGGCCTGGCTGGACGCCGTGCGGACGCTGCTCCCCGAGCTGGCCGCCGCGTTCGGGCCGGACCTCATCGTCAGCCAGCACGGTGCCGATTCGCACGCCTGGGACCCGCTCGCGCACCTGCGGATGACGACGACCGCGATGGGCGACGGGGCGCGGCTCGTGGATGCCGTCGCCCACCGCTACGCCGGCGGCCGCTGGCTGGCGACCGGTGGCGGCGGGTACGACGCGTATCGCGTGGTGCCGCGGATGTGGGCGCAGGTCTGGCTCGCCGGCGCGCATCAGACGGTCCCGGCCGAGACCCCGGCCGACTGGCGCGATCGCTGGGCGACCGAGGCCGACCGCTACGGCCAGGCGCCCCTGCCGCTGACCTTCGACGACCTGCCGAACGCCGGGCTGGAGCTGGACGCCGGGCAGCGGGCCGCGGAGGCCGCGCTCGACCGAGGCGGCGCAGTCCGTGCGCCGGACCCTGGTGCCGCGGCTCCTCCGCGAGGCCCGTGACCGCGGCTGGTGGGACCCGCTGGCGCCGACGGACGGGATCGCCGCCCCGGACGGGAACGCGGGGACGGCGGAGGTCGTGACCGCGGTGGGCCGCGCGCAGTGGGACGGCATGGCGCTGGCGCCGCGGGTCATCGCGCCGGCATCGGCCCTCCACGGCCACGCGATCGTCGCGGCGGCGCTCGAGGACGGCGCCCACGTCTCGGCGGCCGTGGTCGGCTCGCCGGCGGTCGGGCTCGCCGTGGTCGGACTGGCGGTCGCGTCGTCGGAGGGCGAGCTGCTCGCGCTCGGCGTCGCGCCGGACCATCGCGGTGGCGGCCTCGCCGGGCGGCTGCTGACCGCGAGCGAGGCGATCCGCGCCGAGGTCTCCGTCGCGGAACGCGACCCCATCGATCCGTTCGATCGCGTCACGCGTGCTGCGATCGCCAGGCGGCTCCTGCAGGGGGCCGGCTTCTGGGTCGGCCCGGCTGATCGCGCGGTGCGCTCCATCGACCCCCTCGCGATCCGGGCGACCCGCTGATGCCGCGCGAGCGATCGTCGGTCCGCCCTCGGCAGGCTGCCGGCGACCGACGTCGTCGACGTGCGGCTGTCCGACGCATTCCAGCTCGGCGGCTGTCCCGTCTGCGCGGTCCGCGCCCGCTCGGAGCGGGCGATGCTCGACACGATCATCGCCGAGCGCGTGCTGGACATCCCGTTCCGCGAGTCGCTCGAGCGGAGCCACGGCTTCTGCCGCCGCCACGTCGCGGAGCTGGTGCTCGCGGATCGCCGCGGGCCGGGCGGGATCCTCGGCTCGTCGATCCTGTACGGGGCGATGCTCGACCGACGGCTGGAGCCGCTGCGTGGCGCGGTCGGGCGGCGCGGCCGGACGGTCCGCACCCGGCTCGCGGCGGCCCGGAAGCGGCCGCCGTGCCTCGCCTGCGACCAGGGCGCGAGCGCCGTGGAGACCGCGCTCGGGCGGCTCGGCCAGCGGAGCGCCGATCCGGCCTGGGCCGAGGCGATGGCGACCGCGCCGTTCTGCCTCGACGACCTGGTCGCGCTGTGGGCCGCCGCGGACGGCGCTCCCGGCTTCGAGCCCGTCGCCCGCCGGCAGCTGGAGCGGCTCGACGCGCTCCGGGCGACGGCTGCAGGGATTCGTCGACCACTCGGCCCACGACCGGCGCCACCTGCTGACCGACGACGAAGGTAAGGCGGCCAGCGAGGCCGCGGACGTGCTCGGAGGCGACCGTGCCTGAACGCCGGTCCCGGCCGTCCGGTCCGGCGGCTCGGCGGCAAGCGGCTCGTCGCCGTGGGGTTGATCCTCGTCCTCGTTGCTGTGGGGTTGGTGCTGGCCCAGTCGTTCGCCCACAGTGAACGGAAGCACGCCCAAGGCGTGCCCCACAGGTCCGGGGCGAGTAGTGGGGGGCATTCGTTCACCGACAGCTGACGATTCGGCCTCGAACGCCGCCGGTCGGCCCGATCACGCGTGCTACGCCGTGCGTTTGTTCACTCACAGCGAACCGGCCCGAGCGGAACGGGCCCGAGCGGAACCGGCCCGAGCGGAACCGGCCCGAGCGGAACCGGCCCGAGCGGAACCGGCCCGAGCGGAACCGGCCCGAGCGGAACCGGCCCGAGCGGAACCGGCCCAGCTCCGGGCCTGCTTCAGCGTCCGAATGCGAACCCGCGCGGGGCCCGCCCGTCAGGGGCCACTCAGCGTCCGGATCCTCCTCAGCGTCCGAATGCGACCCCGCGCGGCGGTCCGTCCAGCAGTCGGCAGGCCTCCCCCTCGACGCGAGCCCAGAGCAGCCCTGACCCGGGCCATGGCCCGGCCCCGGTGATGGCCGCATACAGGTCTCGAGCCTTGGCCGGATAGAACGTGGCCAACGTCTCGCCGAATCGGCCGACGAGCTCGCGTGTGCGGGCCGTCGAACGAAGGATCAGCATCGACTGCACCTCCGGCGGCGTGTCGAACCTCCGCCACAGGTCGGCGGACGGCAGCGACGCCGATTTCTCCTGCGCCCATCGAAGCTGTTGCTCGAGTCGACGCAAGTCGGAGTGGACTTCGGTGCCGACCAGACGGGGCACCGGCGCCTCGCTGAGAACGACGTCGATGTAGCCGCGGGCGGGCCGATGGACGGGCACCTCCAGGAAGGCGCGCCAACGCGGCCGCGATACGGCCAGGAGGGTTTCGATGATCCGAGCCTGGATGTGATCGTGGATCCGTGGGCCGGTCCCCGGGAAGAACCGAACAGAGAGGTCGGCACCAAGGACATCGGCGACGGCGACCAGGACGCTTCGGCTCGCTTCCGAACGTCCCAGTTCGATGCCCGAGAGGTGCGCCGCGCTGATCCCGGCGGCCGCCGCGACCGAGCGGAGGGTGAGACCCGTGTCTTCACGCGCTCGGCGCAGGTCCGCGCCGATGGAGATCGCCAACGCCCGTGTCTTGGCGCGGCGTCGCCGTTGGTCCTCGCGTTCGCCCATCAAGGTCTCCCGTCCGGCGAGGCGGCGGCGGCGGCGGCGAAACACCATCGTGGAGCCAGCTTGGCGAAGGTCGTCGACCGGACCACGGAGGGCCACGAGGCGGTGTTCACCATCAGTGAACCAAGACACGCTCAACGGCCCGTTATCGACCCAACCGGCTCCTTTGGCGCCTGTCCGTTCACTGTTAGCGATCAAAGACCGACGTGGTGACTGGAACTTGCCCGTCTTGCGGTGTTGGCCGTGCGAACGTTCACTGCCAGCGAACGACGATCCCGGTCGTCCGATCCGGCGGCCATCGAACGAGGGCCACAGCGAGCTCGCCCCTCGACCCATTTCGACCATCTGTTCTAGAAGGCCCTTGCGGCCTATACTCGCGGTCCCGTGACCGCGACCAAGTCGAGGCCTGCCACCGGCCCCGTCCCCGCCGACGCCCTCGCCCCGTTCTCGCGCCCCGTCCGCGAGTGGTTCGAGGCGAGCTTCGAGGCCCCGACCGACGCGCAGGCTCGCGGCTGGGCGGCCATCGCCGCGGGTCATCACACGCTGATCCACGCCCCCACCGGCAGCGGCAAGACGCTCGCCGCGTTCCTCTGGACGCTGGACCGCCTCGCGACCCACCCGACGCCGCCGCGCACCAAGGGCGGCCCGCCCGGCACGGTCCGGGTCCTCTACGTCTCGCCGCTCAAGGCGCTGACCTACGACGTCGAGCGGAACCTGCGGGCGCCGCTCACCGGGATCGGCCACGCCGCTCAACGGCTGGGCGAGCCGGCACCCCAGATCTCCGTGGCCAGCCGGACCGGCGACACGCCGTCCGAGGACCGCCGCGAGATCGCGCGGCACCCGCCGGACATCCTGATCACCACCCCCGAGTCGCTCTACCTGATGCTGACCAGCCAGGCCCGCGAGGTCCTCCGCGGCGTCGAGCACGTCATCATCGACGAGGTCCATGCGATCGCGGGCACGAAGCGCGGCGCCCACCTGGCCCTGAGCCTCGAGCGGCTCGAGCGCCTGCGGCCGCCGGATGCGCCGCCGCTCCAGCGGATCGGGCTGTCCGCCACGCAACGGCCGCTCGAGGCGATCGGACGGTTCCTCGCCGGGACCGGCCCCGGCCGCGAGGTCACGATCGTCGACGCGGGCACGCGCAAGCCCCTCGACCTCCAGGTCGTCGTCCCGGTCGACGACATGTCCGCGATCGGTGAGGTGCTGCCGCTCGACCAGCAGCCCGGCGGTCCCGCCACGAGCGGCGACATGCGCACCAGCATCTGGCCGGCCATCCATCCGCGGATCCTCGAGCTGATCCGGAGCCACCACAGCACGATCGTGTTCACCAACAGCCGACGGCTCTCCGAGCGCCTGGCCCAGCGGCTCAACGAGCTGGCCGGGGAGGACCTGGTCAAGGCGCACCACGGGAGCATCGCCCGCGAGCAGCGCCTGGCCATCGAGGAGGACCTGAAGGCCGGCCGGCTCCCCGCGCTGGTCGCGACGTCCAGCCTCGAGCTCGGCATCGACATGGGCGCGGTGGATCTCGTGATCCAGGTCGAATCGCCGACCAGCGTCGCGCGCGGGCTGCAGCGGGTCGGCCGCGCCGGGCACCAGGTCGGCGCCCCGTCGAAGGGCGTGATCTTCCCGAAGTACCGCGGCGACCTGCTGGAGGTCGCGGTCGTCACGCGGCGGATGCACGAGGGCGCCATCGAGGCGACCGTCATCCCGCGCAACCCGCTCGACGTGCTCGCCCAGCAGCTCGTGGCGATGACCGTCATGGACCCGTGGACCGTCACGGACCTGCTGGAGACGGTGAACCGCGCGACCCCCTACGAGACGCTCACCCGGGAGCTCTTGGAGGGCGTGCTGGGGATGCTCGCCGGCGCCTACCCCTCCGACGAGTTCGCCGAGCTCAAGCCGCGGGTCACCTGGGACCGCGTCACCGATGTCGTCGAGGGGCGCCGTGACGCCCGGGTCGTCGCCGTGACGAGCGGCGGCACCATCCCGGACCGCGGCCTGTACGGCGTCTTCATGGCCGGCGAGGCGGGGACGCCCGGCCGGCGCGTCGGCGAGCTCGACGAGGAGATGGTCTACGAGCTCCGCGCGGGGATGCACGGCGACGTGATCGTGCTCGGCGCGAGCAGCTGGCGGGTCGACGAGATCGGCCACGACCGGGTGACCGTGACGCCGGCGCCGGGCGTGCCCGGCAAGCTGCCGTTCTGGAAGGGCGACGCCGTCGGCCGCCCCATCGAGCTCGGGCGCGCCATGGGCGCCTTCGTCGGCGAGCTCGAGGTGGACCTGGCCAAGGGCGACAAGGGCCGTCGGGCCGCCACGGCCACGGCTCCGCGAGCTCCACGACCTCGATGAGCGGGCGGCCGAGAACCTGCTCCTCTACCTCGACGACGAGCGTGAGGCGACCGGATCGCTGCCGACCGACAAGCGGATCGTGGTCGAGCGCTTCCGCGACGAGCTCGGGCGACTGGCGGATCTGCCTGCTCACCCCGTTCGGCGGCCGGATCCATGCGCCGTGGTCGATGGCGATCGAGGCCCGCCTGCTCGAACGGCGCGGGCTCGAGGTCCAGACCATCTGGTCCGACGACGGGATCGCCATCCGCCTGCCCGAGGGCGACGCCTCGCTCGACGGCATCGAGGAGCTGCTCTTCCCCGACGCGGACGAGATCGAGGACCTGGTCGTCGGGCAGGTCGCCTCGTCGTCGCTCTTCGCCAGCCGGTTCCGCGAGAACGCGGCGCGGGCGCTGCTCCTGCCGCGCCGCCGTCCCGGGACGCGGACCCCGCTCTGGCAGCAGCGCCAGCGCGCGGCGGACCTGCTGGCCGTGGCTTCGCGCTATGGCAGCTTCCCCGATCCTCGTCGAGACCTACCGCGAGTGCCTCAGCGACGTCTTCGACCTGCCGGCCCTCCGCGAGGTGCTGGCGGGCGTCGCGCGGCGCGAGATCGCGGTCCATGGCGTCGAGACGCAACGGGCGAGCCCGTTCGCGAGCAGCCTGCTCTTCGACTACGTCGCGGCCTACATGTACGACGGCGACGCGCCGCTGGCCGAGCGCCGCGCCGGCGCGCTCACGCTGGACCGTGACCTGCTCCGCGAGCTGCTGGGCCAGGAGGAGCTGCGCGAGCTCCTGGACCCCGATGCCCTGGCCGATCTCGAGCTGTCGCTCCAGGCGCTGGCCGACGACCGCCGGGCGACGACCGTCGACGGCGTGCATGACCTGCTGCGCCGGCTCGGCGACCTGTCCGCGGACGAGGTGGCGGCCCGGGTCGTGGACGGGGATGCCGTGGCGGCCGGCTGGCTGGCAGACCTTGCCGCCGGGCGGCGAGCCGTCCGGACGCGGATCGCGGGCGAGGACCGCTGGATCGCGATCGAGGACGTCGCGCGTTACCGGGACGGGGTCGGCGTCTCGGCGCCGGTCGGCGTGCCCGAGGCGTTCCTCGCCCCGGTCAGCGGCGCGCTCGACGGGCTGCTCGCCCGCTGGGCACGGACGCACGGCCCGTTCCTGACCCCCGAGCCCAGCCGCCGCTGGGGACTCCCGGCCGGCGTGGTCGAGGACGCCCTGGAGCGCCTGCTGGCGGCCGGCACCCTGGTCCGCGGCGAGTTCCGCCCGGGCGGCGTCGAGCGCGAGTGGTGCGACCCGGACGTGCTGCGGCAGCTGCGCCGGCGATCGCTGGCCCGGCTCCGCCGCGAGGTCGAGCCGGTCGACCCGGCCGCCCTGGGCCGCTTCCTGCCGAGCTGGCACGGCGTCGCCGCCGCCGGCCGTGCCGGTATCCCGTTCCGTGGCACCGCGGCCCTGGAGCGCCTCGCCGAGGTCGTGGACCAGCTGGCCGGCCTCCCGATCCCCGCGTCGGTGCTGGAGCGGGACGTGCTGCCGGCCCGCATCCCGGGTTACCAGCCGCGGCTGCTCGACGAGCTCGGCTCGCTCGGCGAGGTCGCGTGGGTGGGGCGGGGGAGCCTCGGACGCGACGACGGCCGCATCGCGCTCGTCCGCCCGGGTCGCGACGCCCTCCGGCCGATCGGGCTCCCCGACGGCACGGACCGTCCGACCGGCCCTCGCCAGGAGAGGATCCGCGAGCACCTCGCGGCGCGCGGTGCGTCGTTCTACCGCGACCTGCACAAGGCCGCCGGCGGCGGTCCGGACCGCGAAGTCCTCGACGCCCTGTGGGACCTGGTCTGGGCCGGCGAGGTCACGAACGACACCTTCGCGCCGCTGCGTGCCCTGCGCTGGAAGCGGACCGGCGGCGGCGGGACGCGGCCGCGGCGACCGAGCCGGCTTACCGCCCTCGGACCGCCCGAGGCCGCGGGTCGCTGGTCGCTGGTCGAGCCACCGAGCGGCACCCCGACCGAACGCCTCCATGCCCAGTCGCTCGCGCTCCTCGAGCGCCACGGCGTCCTGACCCGCGAGGCGGTCGCGGCGGAAGGCCTCGACGGCGGATTCAGCGCCGTCTACCCGGTCCTCCGCGCCATCGAGGACGCGGGCCGGATCCGTCGCGGCTACTTCGTCGATGGCCTCGGGGCGGCGCAGTTCGCGCTTCCGGGCGCGCTGGATCGCCTCCGCTCGTCGCGGGAGGCGGCCGAACGGCCCTCTGCCGCCGACGTCCTGGTCCTGGCGCGCCGCGGACCCCGCCAACCCATACGGGGCGGCGCTGTCGTGGCCTCGACGCGGCGAGCACGACCGCCGGCCCCTGCAGCGCGCCGCCGGCGCCTACGTCGTCCTCGTCGACGGCCTCGCGGCGCTCTACCTCGAGCGCGGCGGCTCGACCCTCCAGACCCTGCCCGCCGCCGACGATCCCGAGGTCGCGCTCGCCGCGACGGCCGCCCTCCGCGAGCTCGTGCTCGACGGTCGCCTCAAGGAGCTCGTCATCAGAAGGTGGATGGCGAGGAGGTCGCGACGTCGCCGTTCCGCGAGACCCTGCTCGAGGCCGGGTTCGCGCCGGGCTATCGGGGGCTCGTCCTGCGCGTCGACCCGTGCCTGAGGGCGACACCCTCTTCCGGACCGCGGCCGGACTCCGGCCGCACCTCGTCGGCCGGACCGTGACGGTCGCCCGGCCCAGGGTCCCGGGCCGGTCCCGCAGGTCCACCGCCTGGTCGGGCGGACCGTCGAGGCGGTCGAGTCGCTCGGCAAGAACCTGCTCATCCGGTTCGACGGCGGCCTCGAGATCCGGACCCACCTGCGCATGAACGGCTCGTGGCACCGCTACCGCCCGGGCGAGCGCTGGCGCCGGCCGCCGTCGCGGGCGCGGCTCGTGCTCGAGGTGCCGGGCGCGGTCGCGGTCTGCTTCGATGCGCCGGTCGTCGAGCTGCTCGAGACAGCGGGCCGAGGCGCTCCATCCCTCGCTCGGCGCAGCTCGGCCCGGACCTGCTCGCCCCCGACTTCGACGCCGCGGAGGCGCGCCGTCGGCTGCGCGATCCCGCCAGCGCGCGACGTCGAGATCGCGCGTCGCGCTGCTCGACCAGCGAGCGCTGGCCGGGCATCGGCAACGTCTACAAGAGCGAGGTGCTGTGGATCGAGCGGGTCTCGCCGTTCACGCCGGTCGCCGAGCTCGACGACGCGACGCTCGACCGCCTCGATCGCCACGGCTCGCCGGCTGCTGCGTCGCCAATGCCGAGCCCGACGAGGCCCGGAGCGGGTCACGACCGGCCGGCGACCGCGGCGCGCCCGGCCCGCTCTACGTCTACGGCCGGACGCGGCCGGCCGTGCCGCCGCTGCCGGACGCCGATCGCAGTCGCCCGCCAGGGCTCGCGACCTGCCGCGCACGACCTACTGGTGCCCGACCTGCCAGGCGGGGCGAGACTGACCTGACCGGCCGCGTATCATCGCGCCGACATGTGCGAGCACTTCATCGCCCGCGCCGCGGAGCCGTTCCGGCTCGACGAGCTGTGGCCGTTCGCCGAGCGGCTCGAGCGGTTCGGGATCGCCGGGTTCGGCTGGGGCGCGGCGTGGCTCGGCGCGGACGGCCGGCTCGGCTCGTACCGCGATGTCCGCGCCTTCCGCGACGACCCCGGTCGCGAGGCGGTCGGGGCGGGCGAGACGACCGTCGGCGCTGGTCCACCTCCGCCGGCCGCTCGGCTGTCGACGCTGACCATGGCGGACACCCAGCCGTTCGACGACCCGGCCGGCCGCTTCGCGTTCAGCCACAACGGCGACCTGCGCGACTACCAGCGCGCTGCGCGACGACGTACCGCGCGCAGGGCCGGATCCACGGCCGTGCCGACACCGAGGTCGGGGCGCGCTGGCTCGAGGACGCGTGGCACGCCGGACGAGCCGGTCGGCGCACCTGCTCGGCGCGCTCCACGACCGGTTCGGCGGCCAGGCGAACCTCGCGGTCCTGGCCGCGGACGGCACGCCGCACCACTACGCGGGCAACGGCGAGAACCCGGTCTTCTCGTTCCGCTCGGGCGGATCGGGATCGTCTCGACCGGGATCTACTCGCTCGACCGCTCGCTGTTCCGGTTCGTCGCGCCGGCGCGCCACGGACCGGCGGCTCGTGCCGCTGCGCACGACGGTCGCGCTCGATCGCGACGGGAGCGCCGCTGGCCGACGCGTAGGATGCGTCGCGACCCTCGCGTCGCAACGCGTCACGGTGGCGACCCGCGCACGGACTGATCCGACAGCACGAGGCGACAGGATGCCGACGTCCAGACGCGCCGACCCGGCGACCTGGCCGCCGGACGGCCGCCCGGCGGGCCGCCTGCCGAACCGCGAGCTGCGTCCGGATCTCGCTCTACTGGCTCGGCCTCTCGTCGATCTTCGCCGGCCTCAGCACGTCATCGCCGGCCGCCTCGAGTTCGCCGGCCTGGTCGACAAGGCGGACGGCCGGGCGCGCGCTGTTCCTGGTCTCGATCAGCGGCGCGCGTGATCGCCGTCGTCGTCCAGCCCACGATCGGCTCGATCTCGCGACTACACGATCTCGCGCTGGGGTCGGCGCAAGCCGTACATCTTCATCGGCTCGATCGCTCGATCTCGTCTTCCTGCTCGGGATCGCCTACGAGCAACACGCTCGTCGCGATCGCCGGCGTTCATCGCCCTGCTCCAGTTCAGCTCGAACTTCGCCCAGGGTCCGTTCCAGGGCTACGTCCCGGACCTCGTGCCGGCCGCCCAGGTCGGCACTGGCCAGCGCGCTGGTCGGGCTGATGCAGGTCCTCGGCGACGTCGCCGGGCTACGCCATCGGCGCGCATCGCGCCGGCGACGCGACCAGTATCGAGCTCGGCCTCATCGCGCTCGGGCGTCCTCGAGCTCGCGACGATGCTGTCGGTCGTCATCCGGGTCCGCGAGGGCCGACGCCCGAAGTCGCGCGAGCGGTCGCTCGTGGCGCTCGATCGCCGCCGAGGCGTGGGGCACCGACATCCTGCGCGAGCGCAGCTTCCTGTTGGCTCGTCGCGTCGCGGCTCGCCATCCTGATGGGCGGCGTCCGTGCTGACCAGCCTCGCCGTCGTTCTACCTGGCCCGGTCGATGGGCCTCGACGAGGACGACACCGGCATCGTGCTTCGATCCCGCTCGTCGCGCTCGGTCGCGCTCGGCACGGTCATCATCGGTCGTGCCGGCGGCCCGGATCTCGGACCGGGTCGGGCGCAAGCGCGTCATCTGGGCGAGCTGCGCGATCGGCGCCGTCGGGCTGGCGATCGTGGCGATCGCGCCCGAGCCTGCCGGTCGCCGTTCGTCGGGGCGCTGCTGTACGGGATCTCCGCCGGGATCTTCCTGGCGGTCGACTGGGCGCTCATGACCGACATCATCCCGAAGGCGTCGTCGGGCCGGTACATGGGCCTGTCCAACGTCGCGACCGCGTCGGCCGGCGTGCTGCCATCGCCGTCGGCGGGACGCTGATGGACATCGTCGGCGGTGCCGGGGCGATCCGTCCGGGCCGCGGGCCGCGCTGTGGCTCGGCGGTCGCGCCTGTTCGGGCGTCGGCGCCCTGCTGCTGCGGCCGGTCGACGAGCGGCGACGCGAGGACCGGCCGGCGGCGGACGACGCCGCGCCGGTCGGCGCGCCCGGCGGCCTCAGCCGCTCGCCGGCTCGCGCGTCAGGCCGCGACCCGGGCCCGCGCGTCGCCGCCCAGCGACCGCCAGGTCGCCGGCCGGAGGAAGTCGAACGGGTCCGCCGGCGGTACAGCCACGGCACGGACGCCCACAGGTAGACGAGGTAGTCGAGCCGGACCGGCCGCGCCCCGAACCCGAACAGCGCCTGGAGCTGGATGATCGTCAGCGGCAGGGTCAGCATGCTCAGCGCCGACCGAGACGGCCAGCCAGACGAGCCCCCAGGCTTGGTCCGTCGGGGCAGGATCGGCCAGTGGACGACCGGGATCCACTTCATCCAGGTGGCCAGCGCCCACAGCAGGCCGCCGAGCCGCGGGCCGGTGAACTGGGCGGCCCACAGCATCAGCGTCAGCTGGAGGTTGATGTTGCCGGTGTCGAGGTTGGCGCCGAACGGGAACGCCGAGGACGGCGACGATGACGGCGGTCGTCAGCGGCCGCCGGCGGTACGCCCAGTGGATCGTCCACAGCAGCAGCAGGATCGTCCCGACCGCGCCAGACGAACCAGGCGACGTCCCACGGCAGCACCGCCCACGGCGCGAACAGCGGGAGCATCCACGGCGCGTAGACGTACGGCAGGAACGGCCCGGTCGGGTGGTACGGGTCGCCGCCGTTGAGCCAGATCCGGACGCCGGCCCAGTAGGCCCGGGCGTCGGCGCCGCCGGCCTCGCCGCGGGCGATCAGGCCCGACAGGATCAGCGCGAACGTGACGCTCAGCAGCAGGATCGCGGCGATCCGCCGCGGGTCGCGCAGGCGCGACGCCTCGCGCCGGAGCGCCCGCCGGAAGACGCCCGGCGCGTCGGCGTGTCGGCGCGTCGACGACGTCGGACAGGTCGACGACGATGCGCCCGCGCCCGCGGGCGGTAGCCCGGGACGGGACGCAGTCCGGGCGGCGGCAGGGCGTCGGCCATCGCGCGGGCATTCTCGCACGCCGGTCCCGCGCCGGTCCGCGGCCCGGCCCGCGCCTGGCCGGTATCCGTCGCGTCGCGCGTGCACGGCGTCCTCGTCGCGCGAAGCGCACCTTCCGGGAGCCCCAGACGCCCGTGGCCGATGGAACCGTCATCATCATCGGCGGCGCGGAGGACAAGGTCCGCGACCGCGTCATCCTGAGCCGCTTCGTGGCGCTCGCCGGCGGCCGGACGCGACGATCGCGGTCATCTCGCACCGCGTCGTCGCTGGGCCTCGAGGCGGGCGAGCGCTACCGGGCGGTCTTCGGCGAGCTCGGCGTCAAGCACGGTCCGCCCGCTCCACGCGGTCACCCGCGCCGCAGGCCAACGACGAGACCGCGGTCCGCGCGGTCCGCGACGCGACCGGCATCTTCCTGACCGGCGGCAACCAGCTGCGGCTGTCGTCGACGATCGGCGGGACGCGGCTCGCCGATGCGATCCTCGACCGGTTCCGGCACGGCGCCGTCGTCGCGGGCACCTCCGCCGGGGCCTCGGCGATGTCCAGCCACATGATCGCGTTCGGGGCGTCGCGGCGCGACGCCCAAGCACCGGATGGCCCAGATCGCGGCCGGGCTCGGCGTGCTGCCCGGGCGTCATCGTCGACCAGCATTTCCAGCAGCGGAACCGGCTCGGCCGGCTGCTCAGCCTGATCGCCCAGAACCCGAGCCTGCTCGGGCTCGGGCGTCGACGAGGACACGGCCGGCGTCGTCGGCCCGGACCACGTCATGGAGGTCATCGGGCGCGGCTCGATCACCGTCGTCGACGGCTCCCGCTCCGAGACCGACGCCTGGGAGGTCCACGGCCACCGGCCGCTGATGATCAGCGGGGTCGTGCTGCATTCGCTGCCGGCCGGCTACCGCTTCGACCTGCGCCGGCGCGAGCGCGTCGCGACCCCGACCCTGCACGCGCCTGCCCGGCGGCGAGGCCGCCTCGAGCTAGCGGCCATCGGCGGCATCCACCGCCGACGAGGACGGGACACCGTGGCCCGGCAGCGCGCCCGCGTCCCGCGCCGAAGCGCCGGAGCCCGACGCGCGCGGCCGCGGCGCCCGGCGGCCGGCCCGGCGCCGACCCTGCGCATCCTCGAGACGCGCGTCCTGCGCGGCCCGAACTACTGGGCGCGCGAGCCGGTCATCCGCCTGCTCGTCGACCTCGGCGTCCTCGAGCAGTACCCGTCGAACATGCTGCCCGAGCTTCACCGACGCGCTGTCGCGCTGCTGCCGACGCTCGAGGACCACGCCTGCTCGCTCGGCCGGCGCGGCGGCTTCATCACGCGCCTGCGCGACGGGACCTGGGCCGGCCACATCGCCGAGCACGTCGCGCTCGAGTTCCAGAACCTGGCCGGCACGGACGTCCGCCACGGCAAGACCCGCGGCGGCCGGGCACGCACGGCCAGTACAACTGCATCTACGAGTACCGCGAGGAGGCGGTCGGGCTCGAGGCCGGCCGGATGGCGGTCGCGCTGGTCAACCACCTCGTCGCCCCCGACGACCCGCGAGGTCTTCTTCGACTTCGCGCCGGAGCTGGAGCGGCTCATCCGGCTCGCCGAGCGGCAGGCGTTCGGGCCGTCGACCCAGGCGCTCATCGACGAGGCGGTCAGCCGCGACATCCCGTTCATCCGGCTCGACCGCCACTCGCTGGTCCAGTTCGGCCACGGCGTCCACCAGCAGCGGATCCGGGCGACGATGACCTCGCAGACGTCGGCGCATCGGCGTCGACATCGCGTCGGACAAGAGCCTGACCAACCGGCTGCTCGACTCGGCCGGGCTGCCGGTCCCGCGCGCCGAGGTCGTCGACACCGAGGACGGCGCGGTCGGCCGCCGCGCAGCGGCTCGGCTATCCCGTGCGTGGTCAAGCCGCTCGACGGCAACCACGGCCGCGGCGTCCACCTCGACCTCCGGACCGAGGAGGCGGTCCGCGCCGCGTTCCACGGGGCGCGTCGCCCAGAGCCGCGCCGGCGACGTCGTCGTCGAGACGTACGTGGCCGGCAACGACTACCGCTGCCTGGTCATCGGCGGCAAGGTCGCGGCCATCGCCGAGCGCGTGCCGGCGTCGGTGACCGGCGACGGCGAGCACACGGTCCGCGAGCTGGTCGACATCGCCAACAGCGACCCGCGGCGCGGCATCGGCCACGAGAAGGTCCTGACCCGGATCAAGGTCGACGAGGCGGCCGAGGCGCTCGTCCGCGCCCAGGGCTTCGAGCTCGACGAGGTCCTGCCGGACGGGACCTGGGTCAAGCTCGCCCTGACCGGCAACATGTCGACCGGCGGCACGTCGATCGACCGGACGATCGAGGCGCACCCGGACAACGTCGAGATCGCCGAGACGGCGGCCCAGATCGTCGGGCTCGATGTCGCCGGCATCGACTTCATCTGCCCGGACATCGCGACGCCCGTCCGCGAGACCGGCGGCGCGATCGTCGAGGTCAACGCCGCGCCCGGGCTTCCGGATGCACACCCACCCGACCGAGGGCGAGCCGCAGTACGTCGCCCGGCCGGTCATCGATTCGCTGTTCCCGGCCGGGTCCGTCGGCGCGGATCCCGATCATCGCCGTGACCGGCACGAACGGCAAGACGACGACGGTCCGGATGATCGCCCACATCCTCAAGCTGATGGGCCGGCGGGTCGGGATGACCTCGACCGACGGCATCGTCGTCGATGGCCGGCTGATCAAGAAGGGCGACATGTCCGGGCCGAAGTCGGCCCAGATGGTCCTCCAGAACCCGACCGTCGACACGGCGGTCTTCGAGGTCGCGCGCGGCGGCATCCTGCGCGAGGGGCTCGGCTACGACCGCAACGACGTGGCGGTCGTGACCAACGTCACCGGCGACCACCTGGGTCTCGGCGGCATCGATTCGATCGGCCAGCTGGCCAACGTCAAGGGCGTCGTGGTCGAGGCCGTGCCGCGGTCGGGGACGGCGGTCCTCAACGCCGACGACAGCCACGTCTACCGGATGGGCCGCCACTGCGCGGGCCGGGTCGTGCTGTTCAGCATGGCCACGGCCAAGGGCGAGGACGGCTTCGACCGGGTCGACGGCCACACCAGCCGCGGCGGTGCGGCGTTCTGCCTCGAGCCGTCCGCCGAGGGCGAGCTCATCGTCCTGCGCCTCGGGTCGCGGACGATGCCGGTGCTGTACACCCACCTGATCCCGGCGACGTTCGGCGGACGGGCCCGGATGAACGTCGCCAACGCCCTGGCCGCGGCCGCCGCCGCGTGGGCCGCCGGCGCGCACCTGCACGACATCCGGCAGGGCCTGCGGACCTTCTCGACCTCGTTCTTCCAGGCGCCGGGCCGGCTCAACCTGCTCGAGGTCGGCGGCGTCCGGGTCGTCATCGACTACTGCCACAACGTCGACGGCATGCGCCAGCTGGCCGACTTCGTCAGCCGGATGATGGTCGAGACCCCGACCGAGTCCGGGCGGCTCGGCGCCGCGGCAACGGCGCGTCCGCGATCGGGCCGGGCGATCGGCGTCCTCGGCATCCCGGGCGACCGGCGCGACGAGGACCAGCGCGAGTACGGCGCGATCGCCGCGGGCGCGTTCGACGAGATCATCGTCCGCGAGGACAAGAACCTGCGCGGGCGCGCGCCCGGCGAGACCGCGACCAACGTCATCGAGGGCGTCCGCGCGGCGAAGGCCGCGGGCGCCGGCCGGACGGTCCGCGCCGAGAAGGTCCTCGACGAGATGACCGCCGTCCGGGCCGCGCTCCGCCGGGCGATCCCGGGCGATCTCGTCGTGTGCTGCGTCGACGACGCGATCGGCGTCTACCGCGAGGCGATGGCCGCCGCCGGCACGTCGCGCGGCGGCGACGGCGTTCGCGGACCCGGGCGAGCTCGAGGCGCCCGGAGGGCTGACCAGCGCCGCGCATCGGCCGGCCGTCGCGCGGCGCGTCGGCGGGCCGCGTCGCCGGGCCGCGTTCGCTGCCGGTGAACGTCGGCCACGCCGGATCGAGCCGTCATCGGCGCTCTGCCGGCTGGCTCGCGACCGCGGTCGGTCGACTTGCCAGGTCGAGGCGCAGATGCCGTCGGCGACCGGCGTTGGTGACCGCACCGCGGGTCGGTCGCCTCACCGTGCACTGCCGGCCTCGCCGTCGGCGCGACACGTGCCCGCCGGCGCGCCGTGAGACTCGCGGGCGGCAGCCGATCCAACTCGCCACGCGTGTATCGTGCTACTCATGAGTAGCGTGTTCGCCGGTCGGCGACCAGCGACGTCGACCCGATGAGCTCGCCTGCCTGACCTGCGCCGTCGGCGCCGTGGGTCATGCGCATGCGCTGGGTGGACCTGCTGTTCGCCCACTGGCCGGTCGATGCCGACGCGCTCCGGGCGAAGCTGCCCGACGGCCTCGAGCTCGACACTCTTCGACGGACGCGCCTGGCTCGGGGATCGTGCCGTTCCGGATGGAGGACGTCGGCCCGCGCGGGCCTCCCGGCGCCGCCGGGCGCCGGCGCATTCCCCGAGCTCAACGTCCGGACCTACGTGCGCCACGAGGGCCGGACCGGCGTCTGGTTCCTCAGCCTCGACGCGGGCAGCCATGGCGCGGTCGAGGGGGCACGGGCCAGCTTCCACCTGCCGTACTTCCACGCCACGATGTCGGCCGGGCACGTGCGCGAGGCTGGGTCGACTACCGGTCGATCCGCGGACGGACCGACGAGGCCCGCCGGCCCGCTTCGACGGCGCGCTACCGCCCGACCGGCCCCGTCGAGCGTGCCGGCACCGGGCTCGCTCGAGGCGTGGCTGACGGACCGCATGCGGCCTCTTCGCCGCCGACGGCGGAGGGGAGGCATCGGCGCGGACCGAGATCGATGCATCGGCCCTGGCCGCTCCAGCCTGCGGCCGCGCGGGTCTCGCACAACACGATGGCCGAGGCCGCACGGCCTGCGTGCTCGCCCGACGAGACCGCCGCATCTCCTGTTCGCGCAGCGGCTCGACGTCCGCGGCTGGTGGCCGAAGGTCGATCGACCGGACAGCTAGCGCGGACGCGCTCACGCGACGCCTCAGCTCCGCGCGGCCGGCCCTGCAGCCGCGGGACGAGCGTCGTCAGCTCCGTGGCGACGTCCACCGGCCGCGCGCCGACCTCGTGCAGCAGCTCGAAGACGCCCTCGCGCTCCTCGTGGCACATCAGCACGATGACCCGGGCGCGTCGGCCCGGCCGCCCATGCGCGCCGGCGCCGGCCGCGCCGTTCAGCTCGGCCCGGAGCGCCTCGGTCTCCGACTCGTAGATCGGCACGTCGGCGGCCGACCCGCCGCCGGCCACGACGCCGGCCAGCAGCTCGCCGACGACCGATTCGGCGGTCCGCCCGCGCAGGTACTTGCAGGGTCTGCTTGATGGCGACCCGCTGGGCCCGCTCGGCGGCGATCCGGCCGATCCCGCGCAGCGTGTCGTCCGGCCGGTCGCCCGCGGTGCCGATGATCGCCGTGATCGGCGCCGCACGGCCGGCGGCCCCGGCGGCGATCCCCTCGGCGACGTCGAGCACCGCCGCGACCCCGGCCTCGTTGTGGGCGAAGTCGACGATGACGACGCGCGCCCCGAGCCGGAACAGGTTCAGCCGGCCCGGCGATCGCTCGGCGGTCGGCCGCGAAGTCCGTCAAGCCCGTCGCGGACCTGCTCGATCGTCGCGCCCAGCCCGCGCGCCCCGCCGGCCGCGGCGAGCGCGTTGGCGACGTTGTGGCGCGCCAGCCCGCCGATCGTGATCGGGACGCGGACGACCTCGACGATCTCGGTCTCGCGGTCGCCGTCCGCCTCGACGATGCATCCCGTCGCGCACGAGATACGCGCGCCCGCCGCGCGTCGCGATGCCGCGCGCACGACCCGGACGCATCGCCGCCCGGAGCGTGAACAGCGCGACCTGCGCCGCGGACCCGGCGCGCGACGGCGGCGACGAGCGGGTCGTCGGCGTTGAGCACGACCCAGCCGTCGGGCCGGGTGATCCGGCAGATCGTCGACTTGACCTCGGCCAGCTCGGGCAGCGTGTGGATGCCCTGCAGGTCGAGGTGGTCGGACGAGACGTTGGTCAGGACGCTCGCCTCGTTCGACTCGTAGCCGACGCCGCGCAGGACGATCCCGCCGCGGGCGGTCTCGAGGACCGCGACGTCGATGTCGCGGCGGGCCAGGATCTGGTGCGCGCCGCCGGGCCCGGTCCAGTCGCCGGCTCGACCATCCGCTCGTCGACGAGGACCCCGTCCGAGGTGGTCGTCCCGACATGCCGGCCGGCGCGCAGCAGGATGTGGGTGATCAGCCGGGTGACCGTGCTCTTGCCGTTGGTCCCCGAGATCGACACGATCGGGACCCGGCGGTCGGCGTCGCGGATCCACTCGGGCGGCGTCGCGCGCGCGTCCGCGATCCGCTCCGTCCAGCGCGCCGAGCAGCCGCTCCTGGGCGCCGGTCAGCCGTGCGCGTCGCGCGACGGCGAGACGTCGCGCTCGGCGAGGGCCAGGGCGGCCTCGGTCAGGGTCAGCGCCCGCTCGGCGCCGACCCACGGGAACGTGACGATCCAGTGCCCCGGATCCGACGAGCGATGGACCGCCAGCCCGCCGCGGCCCTCGCCGTGGTCGGCGCGCAGCCGGCGGATCCAGGCCGCGATCGCGGCGACGCGCGTCGGGCCAGTCGCGGGTCGGGACCGCCGCGCCGAGATGGACGAGCGCGTGGCGCGCCGGGATCGCGCTGGCCGTACCACGTCCGTCGCCGGCCGATGGCGACCTCGAGCTTGACCACCGGCTCGAGCCGGTAGACGTTGGGACCTTCGAGCAGGCGGGTCTCGACCAGTCGCACGGTCCGGGCAGGATAGCAAGGTGCCAGCGGCTAGACTGCGCCGATGACCGCCTCGACCGAGACCCTGCCCGACCCCGTCGACGATCGAGCTCGACGCGCTGCGCGCCGCCATCGACGCCGACCTGCCGGCCTACCTCGCCGACCTCGAGCGCCTCGTCGACATCGACTGCGGGAGCTACACGCCCGCCGGGCGTCGACGCGGTCGGCCGCTGGGTCGCCGCCTTCCTCGACCGAGCTCGGCGGCGCGACGTCGAGACCCGGCCCGACCCGGCCGGCCGGCTCGGGCGCCACGCGTCGTGGCCACGTTCGACGGCCGCGCCGGCGGGCCGCGCGTCCTGCTCATCGGCCACATGGACACGGTCTTCGACCCGGGCACCGTCGCCGAACGGCCGTTCCGGATCGACGACGGCGTCGCCTACGGGCCGGGCGTCACCGACATGAAGTCCGGGCCTGCTGGCCGGGCTGTACGCGCTCAAGGCGATCATCGGACCGAGCGCGGCGGGCTGCCCTTCGAGCGGCTCGTGTTCATCGCCAACCCGGACGAGGAGATCGGCTCGCCGACGCTCGACCCCGCACATCCGGGAGATCGCCGCCGACAGCGACGTCGCGCCTGGTCCTCGAGTGCGCCCGCGCCAACGGCGACATCGTCGTCGGCGCGCAAGGGCATCCTCGACCTGCGCATCGTCGTCCACGGCCGTGCCGCCCATGCCGGCGTCGAGCCCGAGAAGGGGCGCAGCGCCATCCTCGAGGCCGCCCGGATCGTCGCGCGACCTGCACGCGCTCAACGGCCGCTGGCCGGACGTGACCGTCAACGTCGGGCGTCGTCGCCGGCGGGACGCGGCCCAACGTCGTCGCCGAGCGCTGCTCGCTCGAAGTCGACGTGCGGGCGGTCGCCGCGCGACGCGCTCGAGACGGCCGAGGCCGAGATCCGCCGGATCGCCGAGGCGACCGAGGTCCCCGACACGACCGTCGACTGTCGAGCCGATGGCCCGCTGGTGGCCGATGGAGAAGCTCGAACGGAGCGGCCGGCTGGTCGACCACGCCCAGGGCGTGGCGCGAGGCGCTCGGCTTCGACGTCGGCGACGCCGCGACCGGCGGCGCGTCCGATGCCAACACGACCTCCGGGATGGGCATCCCGAGCCTCGACGGGCTCGGCCCGATCGGCGGCAACGACCATGCTCCCGGCCGAGTACCTCGAGGTCGATTCGATCGTGCCGCGGACGACGCTGCTGGCCGGGCTGCTGCTCGCCATCGCCGCGCGACCCGCGAGGTGCTCGCCTGGCGGGCCGACCGCGACGCCGCACGGCGCCGCCGTCGAGCGATGACCGAGCGCCGGCGGATCTCCTCGGGCGGTCCGTGGGAGGTCGGTCGGCGGCTACAGCCGGGCGTCGTCGTCGGCGATTCGTGCTGGGTCGCCGGGACGACCGACGCCGGGCCCGGACGGCCGGTCGCGCCATCCCGGTGACATCGCGGCCCAGGCGCGGGCCGCCCTCGAGATCATCGAGGCGGCGCTCGGCCGAGGCCGGGTTCGGCCTCGACGACGTCGTGCGGACCCGGATGTTCGTCACCGACATCGCCCGGTCGGCGGCGGTCCTGGCGCGTCCACGGCGAGGTGTTCGGCGAGATCCGGCCGGCGGCGACCATGGTCGAGGTCTGCGCGCTCGATCGACCCGAGCCTGCTGGTCGAGATCGAGGCCGACGCCCGCCGGGGCTGAGCGCGTGGCCCGGCGAGTCGGCCGCGCAGACCGGTCAGCCGAGCCCCGGCGCGCCCGCGCGACGATGACGACGCGACCGCCGCGACCAGGCCGAGGAACAGGTTCTTGCGCCAGGCGACGATCGCCGAGGCAGACGAAGACGCGCCACCCACTCGACGCCGACGTGGAACGTCGGTGCCGAGTCGTCGCTGACGACGACCATGACGCCGACCGCGGCCAGCGCGGCCAGGACGGCCGGCCCGACCAGCTGCAGGTAGTCGAAGACGACCTTCGGGAGGCGATCGAGTCCCGGTGCCAGGAGCCCGAGCGCCCGGGACGGGTAGGTCACCGCGAACATCAGGACGGCCAGCAGGACGAGGTTCGTGCTCACGGGTCCACCGGCCGGGGTGTCGTCGGTGCCCTCGGCCGCGGCGCTCGGCGGGTGGTCGGCGTGATCGTCCGCCGGCACGAAGTGCGTCCCCGGCATCGCGTAGAGCCCGGCGGAGGCCTCCGTCCCGAGCGGCGCCGTCTCGTGGGCGACCGCAGCCGGGACGAGCAACCCGACCATCGGCCCGATGACACCGCCGGCGATGATCCCGATCGCCGGGCTCGACCCGAGCGCGACGACGACGGCGATCGCCGCCCCGACGATCGCGGCCACCAGCTCGCGCCGGCCGGTGATGAGCCCGACCGCGAGCCCGACCATCGCGGCCGGGAAGATGATGTCGATGCCGAAGCGCGACGGGTCGGGGATCTGCGCGCCGAGCAGCACGCCCGCCAGTGTCGCGAGGTTCCACGGGATGAAGGTCGAGGATCGCGGCGATCCAGTAGCCGCGCTCGTCGGCCCACCCGAGGCGCCGGAAGTGGCCGATGGTCAGCGCGAACGCCTCATCGGTCAGGAGGTGCGCCATGACCGCGCGCTTCCGCCGGCGGGACCTCGCGGAGCCACGGCGCGAGCGACGCCGAGTAGAGCAGGTGGCGCGCGTTGAGCAGTCCGGTCAGCAGGAGGATGGCGGGCCACGGGAGGCCGCTCGCCACATACCCGACGGCCGCGAACTGGGCGGCGCCGGCGAACGCGATCGTGCTCATCGCCATCGCCTCGATGGGCGAGAAGCCCGCGTCGCGGGCCGAGAGGCCGTAGACGAACCCGAACCCGACCGCCGAGACCGCGATGCCGATGCCGTCGGTCGCGAGCTGGCGTCGGCTCGCCCGGACCTCGGCGCCGTCGGCCTCGCTCAGCGCAGGAACGTCTTCGCGCAGGTGCCGTCGCAGACCACGAACACGGCGTGCTTCTCGGCGGCGTAGCCCGCGGCGTGGAGCAGCCCGGGGCAGCCCGGCGTCGGGCACTTCCAGACCCACCAGCGCTCGTTGTCGTCGAGCGGCGTCGTCTCCGCCGCCAGGGTCGCCGCCAGTCCGTCGCGTGCGGCGACCAGCGACTCGACGTGCGCGGCGCGCTCGGCCCCGGTCTCGCTCGTATACGGGTAGTTCTGGCTGACGTTCGAAGTCACCGGCCCCTCCGCGCCTCGCCCATCGGACGGCGAGGCCGGTGGCGGCTTCGTGTGAGCGCAGCCTGCCACCGGCGGACCCGAGTATCGCATATGGCGGGCACGGAACGGCAAGGACGGACCGTTTCGGAGCGCCTCACCAGACGGCCGGCAGCCCCTCGCTCCGCGGGTCCGTGGCGGCGGCCAGCGAGCCGTCCGGCGCGGCCGGCCCGCCCCGGACGAGCTCGATCGCGTGCTCGTGGCCGAGGTTCGAGTCGAAGGGCTCGACGAGGGTCACGGGGTGGCCGAGCTCGGCCAGCGCCTCGGCGATGCCCGGGGCATGGCGCGGCTCCAGGCGGACCTCGACCGGCGGCTGGAATTGCCCGGCGGGCTCGACGTACCAGCGCGGTGCCGCGACGCCGGTCGCCACGTCGACGCCGCCATCGACCAGGGCCGACACGAGCTGGGCGTGGATCTGCGGCTGGGCGTCGCCGCCCATCGAGCCGGCGACGACCCACGGCCCGGGCTGGCCGTCACGGAACAGCATCCCGGGGAGCAGCGTGTGGAGCGTCCGCTTGCCGGGCGCGAGGACGTTGGGGTGCGCCGGATCGAGGCTGAAGTAGCTGCCGCGGTCCTGGTAGTGGATCCCCGTCGCCGGGTCGACCACGCCGGACCCGAAGCCCAGGTAGTTCGACTCGATGAGGCTCACCGCGTTGCCGTCCCCGTCGACCGCGCCCAGGAAGATCGTGCCGCCGCCGGGCGGGTTGCTGGCGCGCGCCGGTCGCGCGGCATGCCGCGGGTCGATCCGGGCGGCGAGCTCCGTGGCGTAGGCCGGGTCGAGGAGCCGCTCGACCGGCACGTCGACGACGGCCGGGTCGCTGAGGTGGGCGTCGCGGTCGGCCATCGCCAGCTTGGCGGCTTCGATGCCGAGATGGATCCAGGCCGGGTCGGTCACGCCGGACGGCCCGAACGCCGAGGGGGGCGGCGCCTCGAACCGCGCCAGGATGGCCAGCAGCTCCAGCGCGACGACCCCCGAGCTGTTCGGCGGATGCGTCGTGACCCGCGTCCCGCGATAGTCGATCGCGATCGGCTCGCCCCAGGTCGACGTGTGGCCGCGGAGGTCGTCGAGCGTCAGGAACGCGCCCAGGTCCGCGAACAGATTGGCTTGCCGCTCGGCGATCTCGCCCTCGTAGAAGGCGTCGAACCCGTCGTCAGCGAGCCTCGCCAAGGTGGCCGCCAGGGCGGGCAGGCGCACCCGCTCCCCGGGGAGCCAGGTTCGTCCCAGCGGCCGGAAGACCTCGAAGAAGCCGGCATCCGGCCCGACCTCGGCCGCGATCATCGGCGCGGTCCGCTCCACCGCCTCGATGAAGGCGTCTGACGCCGGGAAGCCGTCGCGTGCCAGCTCGATGGCCGGCCCGAGGATCGCGGCCCGCGACAGCCGCCCGAACCGCGCGTGGGCGTCGCCCCAGGAGCGCACGGCGCCGGGGACGGTGATCGAGAGCGGCCCGCGCATCGGCAGGGCGCGCAGGCCGCTGGCGCGCAGGAACGCGGCATCGGCCCGCGAGCCGGCCCGGCCGGACCCATTCAGCGCGACCTGCCGTCCCGCGGCGGCGTCCCAGACCAGCCAGAACGCATCGCCGCCGATCCCGCAGCTGCTCGGCTGCACGACGCCCAGCACGGCGTTCGTCGCGATGGCGGCGTCGACCGCGGACCCGCCCGCGCGGAGGACACCCAGGCCCGCGGCCGTCGCGAGGTGGTTGGGCGCAACGACCGCGCCGTGCGAGCCGCGGGCGAGCGGCCACGGACCGTCGACGCGCCCGCGGTTCACGCCGCGCCGATCTCGTGTTCCTGGGCTCGCAGCCGCGAGAGCGGCACCATCGCCACGAGCAACAGGGCGAACGTCGCGATCAGCATGCCGTCGATCCCGCGCCAGTGCGCGGCGAACCCGCCGATCAGCGCGCCGATGATCTGCCCGACGCCCAGGAAGACCGAGTAGAGGCCCATGATCGCGCCGCGGTCGGCGGGGAACTTCTCGGAGATGTCGGCGAGCAGCCCGAGCGCGGCCGGGGTCGCGCCCGCGAGCACGAACAGGCCGCCCACCGCGACCAGCACCGCGCGCGATCGGGATCAGCAGCGGCAACCCGCCGGAATGGTTGAGGACGAGTCCGGCCGACCACCAGGGCGCCGCCGCCGGCCACGCCATAGGCGATGATCGTGGTCCGCCGCGTGTCCTTGAACCGGTTGCCCCAGTACAGCAGCCCGATGCCGAAGGCGACCGCGATGCCGATGGCGGCGATGGTGATCTGGTTGGCGTCGAAGCCGCGCATCAGGAGCTGATCGGGGAAGTCCGGGTTCGCCTTCGAGAACTGGAAGAGCGACTGGCTGAACCACAGGCCGATCGACGCGTTGACCGCGATCCACGTCGGCGCCAGCAGGAGCACGTGCGAGGAGCGCACCAGGTGCAGGTAGCGCGCCACGCCGACGTGCGGGCTGGACACGGCCTCGACCTCCCCGGACGGGTCCTTGACCCCGCGCCAGTAGATCACGAACGAGATGGCGTAGACGCCGGCGTTCAGGAAGAACGCGGTGGGGCCGATCGCCTCGAAGAGTTTCGGCGCGACGATGAAGCCGACCCCGAGGCCCGCCAGCGTGGCGCCTTCGAAGCGGGCCGACGCCTTGCCGCGCATGATCTCGTTCCCGGCCGTGGCGAGCGCGATGAAGCCGAGGATCGACGGGACGCTCGCCGCCGTGGAGGCGCCTTCGAGGAGGCGCGTGGCGCCGAGGATCGGGATGCTCGTGGTGAGCCCCGTGAGGATCACGGCGATCGCGCCGAACACCGGGCCGTAGAGCATCACCCGGTGATGGCCGATCCGATCGGACAGGATCCCGAAGAACGGGGAGAGGACGAGCTCCGACACGTAGAACGCCGCCGCCAGCAGCCCGACCACCACGGGATCGACCGCCTCGCCGCCGTGGCGGGGGAGGGAAGCCAGGTACAGGCTGTACATCGCCCCGGTGAGGCCGGTGCTGAAGCGCAGCGTGAAGGTGCCGGCCAGCACGGCCCGGAGCGAGCGGTCCATCGTGGAAAGCGTAGCCGCTCCGACCTGCGTCAGAACGACACCGGGCTGGACCCGGCCCGTATCATGCCCGCAACCCCAGGCGAGCCGGCAGGAGGAGCCACTTGAGCCGCGTCGCGATCTTCACCGATTCCGCGTCGGACATGGACCCGGCGGAAGCCGCCAGCGAGGGGATCACGGTGATCCCGCTGCTCGTGACCTTCGGGTCCGAAACGTTCACGGCCGGCGTCGAGCTCTCGGCGGCCGAGTTCTGGGAGCGGATGGTCGCCCCCGACGCCCCGTTCCCGACCACTGCCGCATCCTCCCCAGGGGTCTTCAAGGATGCCTATGAGGCCGCGTTCGATGCCGGGGCGGAGGCGATCGTGTCCATCCACGTCGCCGGCAGCCTGTCCGGCACGATCAAGAGCGCGCAGATCGCGCGGGACATGCTCCCCGACCGCGAGATCCACGTCGTCGATTCGCTCGGTGCGTCGATGGCCGAGGGCATCCTGGCCCGGATGGGCGTGCGACTGGCCGCCGCGGGCCATTCCGCCGCGGACATCGCCGAGGCGCTCGAGGCGCGAGCCCCGGACATGCGGATGTACGTCGCGCTCGAGACCCTCGAGTACCTCAAGAAGGGCGGCCGGATCAGCGGCGCGCAGGCCGCCATCGGGACGCTGCTCTCGGTCAAGCCGATCATCGCGGTGACCCATGGCGTCGTGGAGACGACCGACCGCATCCGCACGAAGTCGAAGGCACGGGAGCGGGTGATCGACCTGATCTGCGAGCGGCCGATCGAATCGCTCGCGATCCTGCACACCGTGACCCCGGACGTGGAGGCGTTCCGCGACGAGGTCGTCGCCCGCGCCGGTCTCCGGGTCGAGGACGTCTCGATCAACCTCGTCGGGCCATCCGTGGGGCCGCATCTCGGCCCTGGCTGCGTCGGCGCCGCTGTCCTGTACAAGGCGTAGTCGACGGCGCCTGCTCATCCGCCCCGTCCGCGGCGTTGGGGCCGCGGATGGGCCGAAGGTCAGTTGCGAAACGGTTGCGATAACCTTGCGGACCGGTACCATATGGCAGGGGACGTCGGCAACAGCCGGGCTATACTTCGGGACGGCATGAGTCGCGCATCGGGCCCCGGCCATCTCGCCTGGATCGCCCGCTGCGCCCTGTGGGGCCGTCCGGGAGACGACCCGCGATGACGAGGCGGCCCGACGAGGCCGCCCGACGATGAGGTTCATCCTTCGATGACGACTGAGCAAGTCGCGGCCACGATCAATCCATGGGCGGTCGCCCAGCAGCAGTTCGACCTGGCCGCCGAGCGGCTGGGCCTGGATCCCGGACTCCGCCAGGTCCTGCGCGAGCCGCGCCGCGAGCTGACGGTCCACTTCCCGGTCCACATGGACGACGGGTCCGTCCAGGTCTTCACCGGCTACCGCGTCCAGCACAACCTCGGTCGAGGCCCGGCCAAGGGCGGCCTCCGCTACCACCAGGACGTCAGCCTCGACGAGGTCAAGGCCCTGCCATGTGGATGACCTGGAAGTGCGCCGTCGTCGGGATCCCGTACGGCGGCGGCAAGGGCGGCGTGATCGTCGATCCCAAGAAGCTGAGCCAGAAGGAGCTCGAAGGGCTGACTCGCCGGTTCGCCACCGAGATCGAGGTCCTGATCGGGCCGGAGCGGGACATCCCGGCCCCGGACGTCAACACCAACGCCCAGGTGATGGCCTGGATCATGGACACGTACTCCATGCACCAGGGCTACACGGTGCCGGGCGTCGTCACGGGCAAGCCGATCAGCCTCGGCGGTTCGGAAGGTCGCAACGAGGCGACCGCCCGCGGCTGCGTCTTCACCATCGTCGAGGCGTCGAACCATCTCGGGATGGACCTCAAGCAGGCGACGGTCGCGGTCCAGGGCTTCGGCAACGCCGGCTCGATCGCGGCGCGGCTCATCGGCGAGGAGGGCGCGACCGTCGTGGCCGTCTCCGACTCGACCGGCGGCATCCACGATCCCGCAGGGCTCGACATCGCCAAGGTGGTCGCCTGGAAGGGCGAGCACGGCACCGTCCAGGGCTTCCCCGGGGCGTCCGACATCAGCAACGCCGACCTGCTCGAAGTCGATTGCGACATCCTGATCCCGGCGGCGCTCGAGAACCAGATCACGAGCCGCAACGCCGGCCGGATCAAGGCCCGCCTGATCGCCGAGGCCGCCAACGGCCCGACGACTCCGGAGGCGGACGTCGAGCTCTTCGGGGCTGGCAAGTTCATGATCCCGGACATCCTGTGCAACGCGGGCGGCGTGACCGTCAGCTACTTCGAGTGGGTCCAGGACCTCAACCGCGACCACTGGAGCGAGGCGGTCGTCAACGAGAAGCTCCGCGGCATCATGATCAAGGCCTTCCGCGAGACCCTGACGATCGCCCAGCGCGAGCAGTGCGACATGCGGACCGCGGCCTACCTGCTGGCCGTCGAGCGGGTCGCCGACGCCATGGAGATGCGCGGCCTCTACCCGTAAGCCGCCACCGTCCCGTCGACACGACGAAGCCCCGACCGGTTCCTACCCCGGTCGGGGCTTTCGAGTCCCGTGGGCGCCGCGGACCGAGTGCTAGCATTCCCGCCATGCTGGATCACGAAGAGAAATTCCTGTTCAAGGAGGAGATCCTCCACCTGGCCAACGCGGTGGCGGAGCCGGGCATCCTCGACAACGTCGAGGACCTGCTGACCGATGTCATCACGAGCCCTCGATTCGACTCCGAGGTCTTCACCCTGGAGCGCAGCCTCCAGGTGATGCTCGGGCCGCGCGCGGGGACCACGCTGGTCGGCCTGCTGACCGTGGCGCCCGAGGTCTTCGACGAGGTCGCCGAGGTGCGCATCCCGTCCGAGGTCCACGAGCGGCTGATCGCCTGGCGCGCCCGGTTCGGGCTGGCCATCGACAACGCGCTCAACTTCCTGAACAACCCGGACGGCATCCAGGGCCACAACTTCGCGACCCAGATCGCCCACGTCGAGGAGCGCCGCGTCCTGCAGGGCCGGCTGACCCTCGTCCGCTACAACAACGAGCCGCAGTTCTTCGTGGCCGACGCGAGCGTCTTCCTCGGTCTCGTGGCGGACATCATGGAGCGCCTCGGCCCATACCTGGAGCCCGACGCCGTCGACGCCGAGACCATGTCGCGCCTGCGCGACGCGATCGCGCAGATCGAGCGCAAGACCGCCTCGCGGCCCTGACCCGGGCGCCCGATGCGCCACGTCTACCTCGCCGCCACCGGCCAGAACCGCGGCAAGACCACGGTCAGCCTCGGCGTCCTCGACGGATTCGGGCGGCGCGGCCTCTCGACCGGGTTCATGAAGCCGGTCGGCCAGCGGACCGTCATCGAGGAGGGCGTCCCGGCCGATGAGGACGCCGTGCTCATGAAGAGCGTGTTCGCCCTCGCCGAACCGCTGCGGCAGATGAGCCCGGTCCACATCCCGCGCGGGTTCACGCAGTCGCTTCATCGACGGCCAGGTGGTCGAAGACCTCGGGCAACGGATCCAGGCCGCGCACGCGGCGTTCGCCGACCGCGACATCCTGCTGATCGAGGGCACCGGCCACGCCGGTGTCGGCGCGGTCATCGACCTCTCGAACGCGCGGGTCGCCGCGCTGCTCGGCGTGCCGGCGGTCATCATCTCCGAAGGCGGGGTCGGGCGCCCTATCGACGAGATCGTGCTCAATGCCGCGCTGTTCGAGCGTCACGGCGTCCACGTCGCCGGCGCCATCGTCAACAAGGTGGATCTCGACGCGAAGCCCGGACTCGCGCGGACCCTCGAGCGCGGCCTGGCGCGCCACGGCGTGCCGCTGCTCGGGGTCCTCCCGTACCGCCCGATCCTCTCCAACCCGACGCTCGCGATGGTGCTCGAAGGCGTCCACGGCGAGACCCTGCACCCGGGGCCCGACCTCGACCTCGTCATCGGCGGCGTCGCCATCGGGGCGATGGAGCCCGAGCACATGCTCGAGCGCATCGGTCCGCGCAGCCTGGTCATCGTTCCCGGCGATCGCGAGGACGTGATCGAGGCGATCGTCGGGGCGCAGTCCAACGGGGAGGGGAGCGGCGGCGCGGTCGGCCTGGTCCTGTCGGGCGGGTACCGGCCGAGCGACCGGGTGATCGATTCGATCCGGCAGGCGGACGTCTTCGCCACGCTGGTGCCCGAGGACACCTACCTGGTGGCCTCCGAGGTCCATGACCTCCTCGTCAAGACCCACCCGGCCGACGCCGGCAAGATCGAGGAGATCAAGGCGCTCGTCTGGGAGTACCTGTTCATCGACCGGATCCTGGGCGCGGCCACCGAGGCCGCCGTATAGGGGATCAGCCGGGAGTCGGACCGGAGGGCAACGGCGCCGAGGGGCCGCGCCGGCGGATGACCCGCGCGGCGGCGAGGAGTCCCGCGACCGCGAGGACGATCACGGCGATCGCGGCGACCCAGTTCGGCTCGGAGCCCGACGCGGTCGCGGGCGCCTGGGCCACGGGCGTCGTGACCGGCGGCGCGACCGTCGCGGCAGGCACGGCGGCAGCAGTCGCGGCAGCGGCCGGGGCCGCCTCGACCACCTTGGCGGCGGCCGGATCGGCGGCATCGGCCACCACGGTCCCCACGATCGTCAGCATGATGTCGTCACGGACGCAGGCCTTGCCCGCCTCGCAGATCTCGCCGAGGAGGCCGATCTCCACGCGACCGATCCCGCCCTCGGGGACGACCACCTTGGCGACGTAGTGGCCGGAGCCGCTGGGCTGCTCCGAGCCGCGCGCCTCCGTCGGCTTGCCGGCGCCGCCCGGCGAGAGCCGGATGAAGATGGGCGAGCCCATGATCGGGTCGCGGTGCCCCGAGGCCAGCATGAACGCGTCCCACTCCACGGCCAGGGTGCTGCCCGGCGTCGCGTCGCGAGGGATCGTGGTGGTGAGCTCTGCCTGGGGGTTCCCCTTGGCGGCGACCGGCGCGGTCACGACGAGCAGCGCGGCGACGACCGCGAGCACGGTCCAGATCGGGGCGAGGGCGCGGGAGCGGCGGCGGTGGGACATCGGTCGGACCTCAGCGACGGCCAGGGTTGTCGACCCTCTTACACCGCGATCCGCCATCCGGTTCCCGGGCGCGCTCGCCCGCCGGCCTCAGTCCAGCGGCTCGTTGTCGATGAGCCGCGTCGAGCCGAAGCGGACGGCGAGCGAGGCGAGCGCGGCCCCGTCGACCTCGGCGAGCTCCGCGAGCGTCGCCGCGTCCGCGATCGAGACGTAGTCGACGTCGGCGAGCGGCTCGGCGTCCAGCTCCCGCCGCATCACGGCGCGGAGCGCGTCACCCGAGCGCTCGCCCGCTTCCCAGGCCGCCCGGGCCGCCGCGAGCGCCCGGTGGAGCACCGGTGCCGCGGCTCGCTGGTCCGCCCCGAGATGGACGTTCCGCGACGAGAGGGCGAGCCCGTCCGGCTCGCGGATGGTGGGACACGTGATGACCTCGGTCGGGATCGCGAGATCCTGGGCCATGCGCCGGATGACCATGACCTGCTGGGCATCCTTCTGCCCGAAGTAGGCGCGCTCTGCCCCGACCACCCCGAACAGGATCGCGACCACGGTCGCGACGCCGTCGAAGTGCCCGGGACGTGCCGCGCCCTCGAGCGGCCCGGCGACGGCGCCGACGTGCACGGTGGTGTCGAAACCAGGGACGAAGACCTCCTCGACCGGGGGCGCCCAGACGATGTCGACGCCCTCGGCCTCGCAGATCGCGACATCGCGCGCCTCGTTCCGGGGATAGCGCGTGAAATCGGCCGAGACGTTGAATTGACGGGGGTTGACGAAGATGGACACGACGGTCGTCGCGTCCGCGGCTCGTGCCCGCCGCATGAGGGCGCGATGGCCGTCATGCAGCCAGCCCATCGTGGGGACCAGGCCGACCGGGCGGGCGGCACCCGCGAGCGCCTCGCGCAGGTCCGCGCGCGTCCGCAGGAGTCGGGTCACGCGGGCACCCGGGAGCGGGCGGTCGAGCGGCTCAGAGGTCGCGATCGAGCGGGATGCCACCGACCGGGATCGAGCCGGACGCCCGGTCGGACGCCCGGTCGGACGCGCCCCGGCCGAGGACGTCGTCGAGGACGGCGTCGTCCATCCGGACCGTCTCGGCCGGGCCGGGGAACGTGCCCGCGGAGACTTCCGCGGCATAGGCCCGGGCCGCCTCCAGGATCTCGCCGCGGATGTGGGCATAGGGCCGGGCATGCTTGGGCACGAAGTCGCCGAGCCCGATCAGGTCGGTGATGACCTGGACCTGGCCGCTGGTGCCGGCGCCCGCACCGATGCCGATCGTCGGGATGCGCAACCGCTCCGTGATCGCGGCCGCGAGCTGCTCTGGAACGAGCTCGACCACCACGGCGAAGGCTCCGGCCTCCTGGACGGCCTGCGCGTCGGTCAGCAGCGCGCGGGCCTGGTCGCGGTCCTTGCCCTGGACCCGGACCCTGCCGATCGCGTTGATCGCCTGCGGTGTCAGGCCGATGTGGCCCATGACCGGGATGCCGGCACGGACCAGCCCCTCGATGATCCGCGCGGTCCGGACGCCGCCCTCGACCTTCACGGCCTGGGCACCCGCCTCGCGCAGGAAGATGCCGGCATTCTCGATCGCCTCGGCGGTCGAGGAATACGAGAGGAACGGCATGTCCGCGATGACCATCGCGCGCGCCGAGCCCCGGACGACGGCCTTCGTGTGATGAACCATCTCGGCCATCGTCACGCGGACCGTGGTCTCGTAGCCCAGCAGCACCTGCCCGAGTGAATCTCCGACGAGCAGCAGCGGGATGCCGGCCTGATCGAGCAGCTGGGCGGTCGGGAAGTCATAGGCGGTAAGCATGGCCAGCCGTTCGCCGTCGGCGTACTGGCGGGCGATGTCGACGACGGTCAGGCGGCGGGGGTGGTCGGTCGTGGCGCTCATGCGGGCTCCGAAGCGGGTTCGCGGTCCAGCCCAGTCTGCGCGGCGCGGTCGCGCTCGTCCAGCGCGGCGGCCACGAGGTCCAGGACGCGGTCCGCGACCTCCCGCTTGGGCAGCTGCGGCAGCTCCGTGCGCTCGCCGCCGGCGGCGAGGATCGTCACCCGGTTCGTGTCGGTGCCGAACCCGGAGCCGGCTTCGGCGACGTCGTTGGCGACGAGCAGGTCGACGCCCTTGCGGCGCAGCTTGTCCGGCGCCCGCTCGAGCGAGCCGGTCTCCGCGGCGAAGCCCACCAGCACGGGCCGGGGCCGGCGGGCGGCCGTGCTCGCCGCCACGCCGGCCAGGAGGTCGGGC
Source organism: uncultured Chloroflexia bacterium (assembly GCA_963834915.1). Classification (GTDB taxonomy): domain Bacteria; phylum Chloroflexota; class Limnocylindria; order Limnocylindrales; family CSP1-4; genus SPCO01. The sequence continues at coordinate 797,010 of CAWIDI010000005.1, read as the reverse complement.
GTGGATTCGAGTCGGAGCGTGAGGCCGTTCTCGCGGGGCAGCTTGGCGTCGGCGACCTCGGTCGGGCGGAAATCGGCGACGGCCGCCGCCATGACGAGGGCATCGAACCCCGGACGTGCCCCGCCGCCCTCGGTGAGCCGGGCCAGTGCGGCCTCCAGCTCGGCCGCCGAGCCGGTCCGGATGACGGTCAGCCCGGGGTCGTCGGGGAGGGCCACCTCGACGTTCGCGGCCAGCAGCGTGACCCGCGCTCCACGGTCGAGGGCCGCCCGCACGACGGCGAGCCCCATCTTCCCGGTCGAGCGGTTGCCGATGAAGCGGACCGGATCGATCGGCTCGCGCGTCCCGCCGGCGGTCACCACGATGTGGCGGCCCTCGAGGTCGGCTTCGCGGACGGCGGTGGTCACGGGCGGCCGGTCGGCGAGGTCAGGGGCACGGACGGGCCGACCGGCGACGGCCGCGACCACCGCATCGACCAGCTCGGCGGTCTCGGCGAGACGGCCGACGCCGGACTGGCCCGAGGCGAGCGGGCCGCTCGCAGGCTCGACGATCCAGTATCCGAAGGCATCCCGGAGCCGGGTGACGTTGCCGACGGTGGCCGGATGGGTCCACATGTCGCCGTCCATCGCCGGCCCGACGACGACCGGCGCCGATGTGGCGAGGCACGTCGCGGTCACGACGTCACTCGCCAAGCCGTTGGCCATGGCCCCCAGCCAATGGGCCGTGGCCGGCGCCACGACGATCGCGTCCGCGGAATCCGCGAGCACGATGTGGCCGATGCGGCTGTCCGGGAGGAGGTCGAGCAACTCGGTCTCCACGGGATGCTGGGACAAGGCCGCGAAGGTCAACGGCCCCACGAACCGGGTGGCCGCCGGCGAGAGCATCACGGCGACGTCGGCCCCTTCCGCGCGCAGGGCCCGGAGCAGCTCCACGGCCTTGTATGCCGCGATCGACCCCGTGACGCCGAGGCCGATGAGGCGACCCGCGAGCCGGCCCTCGCCCTCCGTCATGACAGCCCGAGTTCCAGCCGCTCCCCGCCCACGACCTCCGCGTGGAGGATCGCCAGACCCTTGAGCGTGAGGGCGGGGTCGATCGCGTCGATCCCCTCGAGCGCCTCGGCCCATGGCGCCGCGGAGAGCCCGCCGGTCAGGATCGCCTTCACGTCGCCCGGCGCGACATCGTTCGCCTCGGCCAGCTCGGCCCGGATCCGCGCCAGGAGCCCCGTCGTGAGGGCCTGGTAGCCGAAGACCGTCCCGGACTGCATGGCCGAGACGGTGTCGCGACCGATGGCTCGCGACGGCGCCCGCAGCTCGATCCGCGGCAGCTTGGCGGTCCGCGTCGCGAGCGCCTCGAGGCCGAGCTCGAGGCCCGGCGCGATGGCACCGCCGACGTATGCCCCGTCGGCGGCCACGCAATCGAAGGTCGTCGCGGTCCCGAAGTCGACCACGACGGCCGGCGTGCCGTACAGGCGCCCCGCGGCCAGGGCGTTGACCAGGCGGTCCGCGCCGACATCGTTCGGGCGGTCCACCCGGACGGCCAGCGGCATCGTCCCGGCAGCGGCGAGCAGGATCGGGCGCTCCCGGCGGGCCGCGATCGTCGACGCGGCGGCGGTCAGCGCCGGGACCACGGACGCGGCCGCGATGGCCGAGACGTCAGCGAGGGAGGCGTCATCGAGGCGCAGGAGGGCGTCGATGACGGTCTCGAACTCGTCGGCGGTCGCATCCGGGCGCGTCGCCGCGCGACGCGTCGCGACGAGCGTCCCGGCCCGGAACAGGCCGAGGGTGACATTGGTGTTTCCGATGTCCAGGACGAGCAGCATGAGCGCGATGATACGCGTCGTGACGGCCCCGGCCGTGCGGTACCATCTGCGCCACCTCGTCCACCTCTTGTGCCCGGGAGACGACTCGTGACGACTCCGCCGGCCGCCAAGTTCTTCGTGAACCATGGCCTCGTGTCGAGTCGCGCGGACATGCTCAACCTCCTGCGGCCGCTGCTCAAGCAGACCGTGACCTACCGCTACCTGCGCGGCCGCGAGGTCGTCGCCCATGGCACCGGCTGGGTCGAGCGGATCGTCACCGACGCCGACGACGTCTCCACCTACTTCACGCCGCTGGCGATCACGCTGAACATCGATTCCTTCGAGCACCTCGAGTTCGAGACGCGCCCGGACCAGCTCCTCGTCTACGCGCTCGTCCAGGGCGACGAGCGGGTCGTCGTGGAGTTCGCGCCGATCGGCCCGGGCACGGACGGCGACCCCGTGTCGCCGTTCGCCCCGACGCAGCTCGAGTTCGAGATGCGCGACTACGTCCAGATGGAGCTGCTCGGCCTCGACGCCCACGAGGACGAGTAGCAGGTCGGGAGGCCGGGCCCGAGCCCGGTCCGGGGGACAGGCACCGCGGCCGGCGGAGGGTCGGCCGTACGACGGGTGGCTGTGGCGCGGTCCGAGCCCGCGTTAGGGTCTCGGCGCGCCACGTGGAGAGGGAGTGGAACGCGTGGACGCGATCGCGTCGTTTTTCAAGCTCAGTGAGCGCGGCACCAACGTCGGCACCGAGGCCAAGGCCGGCCTGACCACGTTCATGGTCATGGCCTACATCATCTTCGTGAACCCGTCGATCCTGACGGGCGGGTTCAAGGATGCGGACCCGGCCTTCACGTTCCCCGCGATCGCCGCGGCGACCGCCCTGGTCGCCGGGCTCATGACCATCGCGATGGGGGTCTTCGCGAACTACCCGTTCGCCCTGGCCGCGGGCCTCGGCATCAACGCCATCGTCGCCTTCACGCTGACGGCCAAGGGCTTGTCCCCGGCGGGCGCCATGGGCGTGATCGTCATCGAAGGCATCGCTCGTCACCGTCCTCGTGCTGGCCGGGCTCCGCGAGGCCATCATGAACGCCGTCCCGCTCGCGCTGAAGCGGGCCATCGGCGTCGGCATCGGCCTCTTCATCCTGTTCATCGGCTTCGCCAACGGCGGCTTCATCAAGGCCGGCAGCGGCACGCTCGTCACGGTCCAGTTCCCGACCACGACTCGACCAGTTCGTCGTTCATCGTTCGGGCCTGCTCCTCACGATCGTGCTCTGTGCGCGCAAGGTGCCGGCCGCGCTGCTCGTGAGCATCCTGCTGACGACGCTCCTCGCGCTGATCGTCGGCTCCGCGAAGCTCCCGACACGTTCACCGCCGACCCCGGACTTCTCGACGCTCGGGCAAGTCTCGACCTCGGTCCAGGTCTTCGGACGCTCGGGCCTTCCTGTCCGCGATCCTGACGATCTTCGCGATCATGCTCACCGACTTCTTCGACACGATGGGCACGGTCACCGGCGTCGCGGCCGAGGCTGGCCTCGCCAACGAGGACGGCTCGCGTCCCCGGCGTCAGCCGCGTCCTGCTCGTCGACTCGCGTGGCCGCCGCCGTCGGCGGGCTCGGCCGGCGTCCTCGTCGAACACCACCTACATCGAGAGCGCGGCCGGCGTCGCCGAGGGTGGCCGCACCGGGCTCACCTCGGTCGTCACCGGCGTCCTGTTCCTCCTCGCGATCTTCCTGACCCCGACTCGCCGGCATCGTGCCGGGCGTCGCCACGGCGCCTGCCCTGGTGCTCGTCGGCTATCTCATGTTCACGCTGGTCAAGGACATCCCGATGTCGGCGATTCGAGGACGGCCTGCCGGCCCTGCTGACGATGATCCTCATGCCGCTGACCTACGACATCACGCGTCGGCATCGGCGCCGGGTTCATCTCCTGGGTGCTCATCAAGCTCGTGAAGCGGCAAGGTCTCCGAGATCCATCCGCTCATGTGGCTCGTCTCGCTCGCCTTCGTCGATCTACTTCCTCGCAGGAGTGGCTCGCCGACGGTCCTCCCGAAGTAGCCATCGTCCACTCGGCCATCACGCGGCGTCCCGGCCACCGGCCGGGGCGCCGCACCCGTTCCTGTACCATCGGGCCGATGTTCGAACGGACCGCGCTGCCGTCTGGCCCGCGCGTCATCAGCGCCCGGGTGCCCGGCGCGCGCTCGGTCTCGATCGCCGCGTACGTCCTGGCGGGATCGCGCCTCGAATCCGATGCGCAGACCGGCGTCGCCCATTTCATGGAGCACATCACCTTCAAGGGCACGGCCGCGTACCCGACGACCCGCGCGATCAGCGAGGCCATCGAGGGGGTCGGCGGCTCGTTCAACGCCGCGACGGACCGCGAGTCGACCGTCTACTGGGTCCGCGTCCCGCGCCGCGAGGCAGAGCGCGCCGTCGATGTCCTGGGCGAGCTCATCGTCCGCCCGACGCTCGCCGAGGACGAGATCGAGAGCGAGCGCGGGATCATCGTCGAGGAGATCCGCTCGTACCTCGATGACCCGTCCGAGTACTGCCAGATCCTCTTCCAGACCGCGATGTTCGGCGACGGCCCGCTCGGGCGCGAGATCTGCGGCGACGAGGAACGCATCCGATCCCTCCCGGCCACCACGATCCGCGACTTCTGGCGGACGATGTACCGCCCCGCCAACACGGTCGTCGCCATCGCCGGCGACCTCGCCCACGACGACGCCGTGGCGCTCACGTCGGCCGCGTTCGGGACCGGCAACGGCGTCGTCCCGGGCTTCGCCCCCGCACCCGCCCTGCCGGCGGGCCCCCGCGTCGCGATCGGCAAGCGCGACACGGCCCAGGCACAGCTGTGCATCGGGGTGCCGGCCCTCCACCGCGACCACCCGGACAGCTGGACGCTCGCCGTCCTGAACACCGTCCTGGGCGACGGGATGAGCAGCCGGCTCTTCCTGTCGGTCCGCGAGGAGCGCGGACTGGCGTATGACGTCTCGTCGGGGGTCGTCGACTACGCCGATGCCGGGGCGCTCGAGATCTCGGCGGGCGTGGATCCGGCCAGCCTGGGCGAGACGCTGGAGGCGATCCTGGCGGAGCTCGCCCGGCTGCGCGACGAGCTGGTCCCGGAGGACGAGCTCGTGAAGGCCAAGCGGTACCTCTCCGGCGGCCTCGAGCTGCGGATGGACGACACCCGCCACGTCGCGTCATGGATCGGCGGGCAGGAGGCACTCCACGATCGGGTGCTGACGCTCGAGGAGGCGCTCGAAGCCGTCGACGCCGTCGATGCGGCGTCGGTCCAGCGTGTCGCCGCGGCGCTCGTCCAGGAGGGATCGCTTCGTCTCGCGGCCGTCGCGCCCGCCCGCTATCTGCGCGGCCTCGATGCCCGCCTGCGGGTGCCCGGATGATCGAGCCCGACGCGACGCCGCACCCGGCCGACGCGCCGCCGCCCGTCGCGGACGCGTCGACCCGCGGCGCCGACCTCGTGCTCGCGGGTGTCCACCTCCGGATGGGCTCGCTCTCGCTCGCGCGGGCCGAGCTCGAGACGCTCGCGGGCATCGGCGGGCTCGACGTCCCCGGATCCGTGGACCTGGCCGAGGCGCGCTGGCGCACGGGCGACCTGGTCGGAGCCGGCGAGGTCGCCCGGGAGGTCCTGGCCGCCGGCCACGAGGCGGTGGTCGTGCTGGTCATCGCGGCCGAGGCGGCCGCCGGCCTGGGCCGGCCGAGCGAGGCGAGGAAGCTCGCCGGACTGGCTCTGACGCTCGCCGACGGCCCGATCGACTCGGTCTTCGCGGGGATGCCGCGGTCCGCGGTCTGGCCGGCCGACCCGGCCGAGCCCGTGCCCTCGTCGGCGACCCTCTTCCCGCCGGACCGGGCCGCGCACCCCGGCGACGATGCCGTGCCGGCCGACGTCACCGGCTCGCCCGACGAGGACGACGGCCCGCATCTCCATCCCGGCCCGCTCCCCGACGATCCAGGCCTGTGGGACCAGACCGATCCCGAGCTCTCGCCGATCCGGCCGGTCTGGCCGCCGCCCCCGCCGACCGACCCCGCGGAGCTGCTCGGAGCGGGCGGTCGTGCGATCGCGGCGGGCGACCTGTCGGCCGCGGCCGTGGCCCTCGGGCTCGTCGTGCGCCTGTCGCCCTCGTCGGCGCCGGCCGTCCTCGACCTCATCGGGGAGACCGCCGACCCCGGCCTGCAGCTCGTGCGCGGCGACGCGTTCCGCGCGGTCGGCCACGAGGTCGGGGCGATGCAGTCCTACGGGGCCGCGATGGCCGCCAGCCAACCGCCGAGTCATGCCCCGAGCCAGGGCGACGGCCACGCCCCGAGTCCTGCCTCGAGCGACCCGCCCGCCGAGTCCTGACCCGGCCCAGGGGCGGGCGCAGGCCGAGCTGCTCCCCACCCGATACGATATCGGGCGTCCACACTTGATCCGTACCCAAGGAAATCATGTCAGCCTCTGAACGGACCCTCGTCCTCATCAAGCCCGACGGCGTGCAGCGCCAGCTGGTCGGGCGGATCCTCGATCGCTACGAAGAGCGAGGCCTCAAGATCGTCGGCCTCAAGCTCGTCCAGGTCGACCGGGCGCTCGCCGAGCGTCATTACGCGGCCCATCGCGAGAAGCCGTTCTTCAGCGGCCTCGTGGACTTCATCGTCTCGGCACCGCTCGTGGCCGCAGCGCTCGAAGGCCCCAATGCCATCGCCGTGGTCCGGGCGATCAACGGCGCGACGCGCCCGCACGAGGCCGCGCCCGGCACGATCCGTGGCGACTTCGCGCTCGAGACGGCCCAGAACATCGTCCATGCGTCGGACGGCCCGGAGGCCGCCGTGAGCGAGCTCGCGCTCTGGTTCGAGCCGGGCGAGCTCTTCGACTACGAGCGCGACGTCGACCACTGGGTGCTCGCCCCCGGCGAGTAGGCCAGCGGGTCTGCGGCTCGGGCCTCGGCTCAGTCGGTCGCGATCGGCTGGAACGAGTCCCCCGGGGACCCCTCGCCCGGGAGCAGCGACGGGATCTCGAACGACGACCCGGGCTCCGGCGCGGGCTCGAACGACTCGCTCGGACCCTCGCCGCCGGGGGCGAACCCCTTGGCGGCTTCCGGGCCGCCCAGCCCGCCCGTCGCGACGACCACCGCCAGCACCGCCAGGCCGACCGTCAGCAGCGACGCGAGCGCGGCCCTGTTCGTGGTCCAGAAGATCGCGACTGACTCGCGGACGTCGGTCAGGTCGAGCGCGGTCCGGCGCGGCAGCCCGACGCGCCCGAGCGGCGCGGGGACCTCGGCCGGCGGTCGCCGCAGCCCGACGACCAGGAGCCGTGCCTCGTAGGCGAGCGGCGCGAACGTTCCCAGCATCACGAGGAACCCGAGCGGCGCGCCCAGCGCCAGGTCGACCAGCGAGGCCCGCGCGTCGAAGGCGGCCAGGCCGGGCAGTCCGATCCCCGCGAAGACGATCAGCCCGAAGGCGACGGCCAGGACGGGGGAGCGGATCGCCCAGCCGCGGAGGTCCGGGATCCTGCCCGTCCCGTAGGTCTCGCGGAGCGACGCGCTCCAGGCCGCGAACGCGCTCCTCGTGACGACGTAGGCGAGGATCCAGATGCGCGCCGGTGCCCAGGCAGCGGGGTCGAGCGCCGCGATCGCCAGCAGGACGACGCCGGCGTCCCCGATGATCGAGTAGCCGACGACGTGCTCAAGGTCGTCCTGGAGCCACGCCGCGAACGCCGCCAGCACGATCGTGGTCACCGCGACACCGAGGACGATCGCCCGTTCGGCGTCCATCTCGACGAGGAGCGGCGCGACCGAGGCGTCGGTCCAGGCGAGGGCCACGACGGCGAAGGCGGCCGGACCCCAGGCGGTGACGATCGGCAGGGCGGCCTCGGGGACCGTGTCGGTGAGGCGCGCCGCCCAGATGTGGAACGGGATGGCGCCGAAGCGGATGGCCACGGCCAGGGCGAACGCGAGATAGGCGAGGCCGAAGACGACTGGCTGGGCGACCAGCTGGCTGAGGTCGCGGCCGATCCAGGCCGTGGCGGCGATCGCCATCGCGCCCGCGACCGTGAGCGCCCGCAGCTCGAGCATGCCGGTCGTGGCGGCCGCCCGGTTCCCGCCGGGGACGAGGGTCAGGAGGACCGCGAGCAGGCCGCCCGCCGTGATCGCCAGGACGGCGATCCGCGGGTCGGCGAGCGACATCGCGAGCGCGGCGGCGCCGAGCGTTCCCAGGGTGACGGCCGGGGCGTCACGGCGGGAGCGGGTCGCCAGCCCGACGACCACGAGGACGAGCCCGACCGCGGACCCCAGCACCAGGAAGAGCCGCAGGTACGCCGAGGTGGCGACGAGGGCCCCGCCCACGGTGACGTGCTCGGCCGGATCGAGCAGCAGGGCCGTGAGCAGGGCCAGCGCCAGGCCGGCGACGCCGACGACGCTGGACGCGAGCGGACGACGTCCGAGGACCAGCGCGCCGCCCGCCGCGCCGAAGGTCACCGCGAGGAAGATCGCGAGCGTCACCGCCGGTCGATCGACCGGGTGTCGGCCGGTCGGGCGTCGGCCGCACGCGTGCCCCGCCGGCCGGCCCCGGCCGCGAGCTCGAAGCCATCACCGCCGTCGCGGCTCGCAGAGACCGCGAGCACGCCGATCGCCCCGCCAAGTCCGGCGATGAGCCCCGCCGTGACGAGCTGCTCGAGTGCCGTCGGCGTGCCGCCGAGGGCGACCCGGACGAGCAGGGCGCCATCAGTCAGGAGCAGCAGGCCGATCCCCACGCGGATGATGTCGCGCCCGGTCCACAGCGGCGCGACCGCGAGGGCCGCGAGGGCGAAGCCCGCTGCCTGTGCCAGCGCGGGGCCCTGGCCGAGAACGCCGAGGCCGTGCGTCCCGTAGCCGACCGTGGCGGCCGCCGCGGCGACCGCCGAGTCGGCGGCCCAGCCGAGCCGTGACCCGCCGGTGGGGGCGGGGTCGCTGCGCAGGGCGATCCAGAGCAGGTAGACGGCCAGGACCGCGCCGACGGCCGTCGCCGCGAGGCCCAGGGTGTCGGCGAGTGGATCGGCCAGGAACGGGGAGGCGACGAGCACCACGGCGAGCCCCAGGACCGCGGTCCGGGAATCCCGGACCGAGACCGCCACGATCGCGCCGATCGTGATGGCGAGGGCGACCCCCGCCAGGGCGGGGTTCACGGCGAGACCGGCACCAGCGCTGGATAGGTCGGTGTCGGGAGGATCCCGAAAGTGTCGAGCGGCCAGTAGCGGAGCCAGGCTCGACCGACGACATCGGCCACCGGCACGGTCCCGTGGGCGCGCGAATCGGCCGAATTCGACCGGTGATCACCCATGAGGAACAGCTCGCCCGCCGGGACGACCCAGCGCGACTGGTCGGAGTCCGCGGATGTCTCCTGCGGCGGCCCGCCCTCCGGCTCCGCATACAGGTACGGCTCGTCCAGGGCGGTGCCGTTGATGTAGACGAGGCCGTCGTGGATCTCGACGGTGTCGCCGCCGACGCCGATGACACGCTTGATGTAGGGCGTGTCGTCGGCCGGACCCCAGTCGGCCGGCGGCTTGAAGACGACGATGTCGCCGCGCTTGTAGCCGTCCCACCGAGGGGTCAGCTTGTCCACGAGGACGTACTGGTCGGGCTCGAGCGTCCGCTCCATCGACTGCATCTGCACCTTGTACGGCTGCGCGACGAAGTTCTGGATGACGAAGAAGATGATGAGCGTGAGGGCGAGGGTCTCGACGATCTCGAGGAGGCACCCGAGCGCGGGTCGCTTGCTCACAAGGCGCGTCGGTGGGTCACAAGTCCGGCAGTATAGGGGCTGACCGGCACGACCGCCGTGAGCCTGCAGGGCGAGTGCATATCGTCCGCATGCTCCGAGTTTGACCCGCTCTCCGGCGCCTTGCTACACTCGCTGCCGGTCTGCAAGGTCCCATTCGCCGATGCATGGGACGGGTGACCGGAAGCACGCACTCCCCGGACGAAACGCCGAATGGCGGCGCCCATCCCGCGCCCGGCCGTCCGGGGCAAACAGCCCACTTGGAGGACCCTCTGACCTGATGGATGCCAGTGCGCTCCAGCTGATCATCCTGCCCGCAGGGTTGATCGCCATCCTCTTCGCCATCTACCTCGCCCGCGATGTCCTCAGCCGGGATACGGGCACCACGGAGATGCAGGAGGTCGCCGGCACCATCTACGAGGGCGCGGTCGCCTTCATCCGTCGCCAGTACACGACGATCGCCATCCTGGCCCTCGTCGGGGCGGTGGTGATCGGCGTCGTGATCACGCTCGTCGAAACGGCGGCCGTCGCGGACGTCCCGAAGCTCGCCGGTCTCCCGATCGGCCTCATGACCGCCTTCGCCTTCCTCGTCGGCGCGGCCTGCTCGATGGCCTCGGGGATCATCGGCATGTTCGTGGCGGTCAAGGCCAACGTGCGCACGGCCTCGGCCGCGCGGCGCAGCCTCGTCGAAGCCGTGCAGGTCGCCATGCGCGGCGGCGCGGTCTCCGGCTTCCTCGTCGTCTCGCTGTCGCTGCTCGGCGTGTGGGGCATCTTCACCCTGTACAAGACCTTCGTCGGCGACGTGACGGTGGCCGACGCGCCGTTCCTCATCGTCGGGTTCGGCTTCGGGGCCTCGTTCGTGGCCCTCTTCGCCCAGCTCGGTGGCGGGATCTACACCAAGGCCGCGGACGTCGGCTCCGACCTCGTCGGCAAGGTGGAGAAGGGCATCCCCGAGGACGACCCCCGGAACGCGGGCGTCGTCGCGGACCTCGTCGGCGACAACGTCGGCGACTGCGCCGGTCGTGGCGCGGACCTCTTCGAGTCGACCGCCGCCGAGAACATCGGCGCGATGATCCTGGGCGTCGCGGTCTTCGCCATCGCGTCCGCCTCGGGCTGGCCGCACCCGGAGTCCTGGATCTTCTTCCCGCTCGTCGTGCGCGCCTTCGGGCTCCTGGCCACCATCGTCGCGATCTTCTTCGTGCGCGGCAAGGAGACCGAGGACCCGATGAACATGCTCAACCGCGGCTACTGGGTCACGACCCTGTTGTCGGTGGTCGGGCTGGCCATCACGACCTCGGTGATGATGCAGACCAACGGCGGCGTCGGGACGATCTTCGACCTCCCGACCTGGGTCTACTTCTTCTTCGCCGGCATCGTCGGCCTGGCGACCAGCGTCGCATTCGTGTACATCACCCAGTTCTACACGGCCGGCTCGTTCCGCCCGGTCCGCGAGATCGCCGAGGCCTCCAAGACCGGCCCGGCGACCAACATCATCAGCGGCACCGCGGTGGGCTTCGAGACCACGCTGGTCACCGCGATCACGATCTCCATCGCGCTGTTCGTGAGCTTCTGGCTCGGCGACCATGCCGGCCTGATCAGCGCTGACGGCAAGAACGTCGGCGGCATCTTCGGCACCGCGGTCGCGACCATGGGCATGCTGATGACCACGGCCTACATCCTCGCGATGGACACGTTCGGCCCGATCACCGACAACGCCGGCGGCATCGCCGAGTTCAGCCGCGCCGAGAAGGGCGCTCGCGAGATCACCGACCGGCTCGATGCCGTCGGCAACACGACCAAGGCCCTGACCAAGGGCTACGCGATCGCCTCGGCGTCGCTGGCCGCGTTCCTGCTGTTCAGCGCCTACATCGACAAGATCAACGTGATCCAGGGCCGGCGCATCCTGGCCGGCGTCGACGGCGCCAAGCTCCTCGAGTCCGTCAACCTCGCCAACGTCAACGTCTTCATCGCCGCGCTTCTCGCGGCGATGCTCGTGTACTTCTTCTCGAGCCTCGCGATCCGCGCCGTCGGCAAGACGGCCCAGTCGATCATCGTCGAGGTCCGCCGCCAGTTCCGGGAGATGCCCGGGATCATGGACTACACCCAGCGACCGGACTACGCTCGTGTCGTCGACATCACCACCAAGGCCGCCCTCCGCGAGATGGTCGCCCCTGGCCTGGTCGCCGTCGCGACGCCCATCCTGATCGGCGTCTTCCTCGGCTACGAGGCCGTCGCCGGCATGCTGATGGTCGGGACCATCTCGGGCGTCATGCTCGCGACCGTCCTGAACAACGGCGGCGGCGCGTGGGACAACGCCAAGAAGTACATCGAGTCCGGCAACCTCAAGGACGACCAGGGCAACGTGCTCGGCAAGGGCTCCGACGCCCACGCCGCGGCCGTCGTCGGCGACACCGTCGGTGACCCCTTCAAGGACACCGCTGGCCCGTCGCTCCACGTCCTCGTGAAGCTTCTGGCGACGATCACCCTGGTGCTCGCCCCGCTGTTCATCAGGTAGCCGTCAGCCTCTGCGAGGGTCTGAGCCATGGATACCGTGTTCCAGGCCCTCGTCATGGGCGTGGTCCAGGGGTTGACCGAGTTCCTGCCGGTCTCCTCTTCAGGGCACCTGCTGCTGGTGCCGTGGATCTTCGGCTGGAGCGATCCGTTCATCAACTCGCTGGCGTTCAGCGTGATGCTCCACGTCGGCACCCTTGGCGCCCTGCTGATCTACTTCGCCGCCGACTGGCTGCGTCTCGTGCCGGCGGGGCTTGCGACCATCCGCGATCGCTCGTTCCGTGGCGACCCGGATCGCAAGCTTGCCTGGCTGCTGCTGGCCGCCACGGTCCCGGCGGCCGTCGCCGGCTTCTTCCTGAACGACATCTTCGAGCAGGCGGTCCGGGCGCCCGGGGTCGTCGCCTTCACGCTGGTCGTCGGCGGCGTCGGGCTCTGGCTGGCGGACCGCCTCGGGGCGACGACCAAACGGGTCGATGACGTCACCTTCCCGGTCGCGTTCGCGCTGGGGGTCGCCCAGGCCATCGCGCTCATCCCCGGCATCAGCCGCTCCGGCATCTCGATCTCGGCGGCCCGCCTGGCCGGCCTCGACCGGGCGTCGGCTGCGCGCTTCAGCTTCCTGATGGCCACCCCGATCACCGCGGGGGCCGCGCTCTTCGAGGCCCGCAAGCTCGCCGCCGGCGAGTCCGGCGTCGACGTCAGCCTCGCGCCGCTCCTCGTGGGGCTGGCGGCGGCATTCTTCTCGGGGATCCTCGCCATCCGGGTCCTCCTCAGCTACGTCCGCAGCCACTCGTTCGACGTCTTCGTCGTCTACCGGTTCGCGCTCGCGGGGCTGGTCCTGATGCTCATCGCGACCGGGATCCGGCCCGCGTAGCGCGCCGTGGAGGTCATGAAGCAGCTCCGCCAGCGGGCGATCCGCGACCTGGTCGAGCAGCGACCGGTCCGCACCCAGCAGGAGCTGGCGACGGCACTCCGCGAACGAGGGTTCCGGACGACCCAGGCGACCATCAGCCGCGATGTCGCTGAGCTCGGGCTCATCAAGGTGCCTCGCGAGGGGACCGCGGCCTACGCGCTGCCGCCACGGCTGATCGAGGCTGAGACCTCCGGCGAGGACCGCCTGCGCAAGCTCCTGGGCGACCTCCCGCTCGAGATCCACGAAGCCGGCCTGCTGCTGGTCCTGCGCACGCTTCCCGGCTCCGCGCACGCCATCGCGGCCGCGCTGGACCGGGCGCGCTGGCCGGAGGTCGCGGGCTCGATCGCGGGCGACGACACGCTCTTCGTCGCGCTCCCGGACCGCGGGTCGCTGCAACGGATCAAGCGCCGACTCGTGCGCCTGTCGGAGGGCGGTCCGCCGCAGCCGTGACGATCGGCCGACAGCCCGCCATCGAGCGTTCATGGCGCTTTGACAGCCGCACGGTGCCGCACTACCATTCGGGCCCGGTCGGAACTTCAGGTGCGCGGACTTCGCTCCGCAGGACGCCTGGAGTTCTTTCCTTTATCTAGCTTGACCGCCCAGCCCGGTCGGACCACTTGACCACCTGCAGCGCGGGGGCCCACAGACGTGAACAACAAGCCCACCTACCTCTCCAAGGAGGGTCTCGCCAAGCTCCGCTCGGAGCTTGACGAGATGATCAGCGTCAAGCGGCCCGAGGTCGCCAATCGGATCCACGACGCCAAGGAACACGGCGACCTGTCCGAGAACGCCGAGTACGAGGACGCCAAGAACGAGCAGGCGTTCGTCGAAGGCAAGATCCAGACGCTCGAGGCGCTGATCAAGAACGCCACCATCATCGACGAGAACCACTCGACCGAGCACGTGCAGATCGGCTCGACGGTGTCGGTCGAGAGCGGCGACGGCAGCGAGACCTTCACGATCGTCGGCTCGGCCGAGGCCAAGCCCGGCGAGGGCCGGATCTCCAACGAGAGCCCGGTCGGGCGCGCGCTGCTCGGCAAGCGCAAGGGCGACAAGATCCTCGTGCGGGTGCCTGCCGGAGACTTCTCCTACAAGATCGTCAGCATCACCTAGGCCCTCGGGGAATCCTCGGGCCGATGGCGTCGCGGGGCTCCGCCTCGGACCTCGGAGCGCGCGTGCCGGTTCGACGGGGCGGGTGCCAGTAGACGGGGACAAGCAATGGATTGGGCGGACGAACTCGCGGCACAGGTCCGCGACCGCGGACCCCAGGTCGTCAACGACTCGAAGACGCCGTCGGGGACGGTCCACGTCGGCAGCCTGCGCGGGCCGGTCATCCTCGACACGATCACGCGCGCGCTGCGCGCGAACGGGATCGAGACCACGCTGCTCTACGGCGTCGACGACCTCGATCCGATGGATGCCCAGGCGCTCCTGACCCCCGACGCCGTCGAGACCGAGATGGGACGGCCGCTCGCCCACGTCCCTGACCAGGCCGGCGATGGCCATGCGTCCTATGCGCGGCACCACGCCCAGGTCTTCATCGACGTCTTCGCCGGTCTCGGCATCCACCCGGACCGCTACTACTGGATGAGCGAGATCTATCCCACCGGCGCGATGGACCCGTACATCCGGATCGCCCTCGACAAGGCCGCCGTGGTGCGCGACATCTACCGCCGCGTCGCGAACGTCCAGCATCCCGACGTCTGGCACCCGGCCAGCGTCATCTGCCCCACCTGCGGCAAGGTCGGGACCACCATCGTCACCCAGTGGGACGGCGAGCGGGTCTTCTACGAGTGCCGCCCGGGCCACGTGGAATGGGCCACCGGCTGTGGGTCGTCAGGCTGGATCTCGCCGTTCGGCGGGGCGGCCAAGCTGCCCTGGAACCTCGAATGGGCGGCGCAGTGGTCGTTCTTCGGCGTCACCATCGAGCCGTGCGGCAAGGACCTCTCCACGGCTGGCGGCTCGCGCGACCGCAGCGACGCGATCGCGCGCGAGGTCTTCGAGCGCGAGCCGCCACTCAACGTGCCGTACGAGTTCCTCAACATCGGCGGCCGGAAGATGTCGACCTCCAAGGGCCGCGGCGCGGCGGCGCACACGATCGCCGAGGTCATCCCGCCGGAGCAGCTCCGCTTCCTCTTCCTGCGCCCGAAGCCCAATCACGCGATCGAGTTCGACCCCGACGGGACGGACCAGATCCCGCGCCTCTTCGACGAGTTCGACAAGTTCGCGGCCGCGACCGCCGGCCGCGAGGTCAAGGGCGAGCTCCCGCCGGGCGTCGAGGCCACGTTCCGGTACTCGCTGCTGGACCCCGGGGCTGACGTGGCTGCCGAGGCCGCGGCATTCCGGCCGGCGTTCTCGCACCTGGCCCTGCTTGCGCAGGTGCCGGGGGTCGATGTCGCTGCCCGCGTCGAAGCGGAGAAGGGGAGCCCGCTGACCACGAGGGAACGCGGGATCCTCGACGAGCGCGTGGCCGCCGCCCGGGGATGGCTGGAAGCGTATGCGCCCGAGCGCGCGCGGATCCGCGTCCACGAGACGCTCCCGAACGAGGCCGCGGACCTCGCGACAACGGAGCGTGCATGGCTCGCGACGCTCGCCGACGCCGCCGAGGAGACCGTTCCTGGCTCGGGCGACGCGTGGCAGGACGTGATCTTCCGCACCGCCGCGACGGCCGGCCTCGAGCCGAAGGCGGCCTTCACCGCGCTCTATCTCACGTTCCTGGGGCGCCCGAACGGTCCGCGAGCCGGCTGGCTGCTGGCGAGCCTCGACACGCCGTTCGTCATCGATCGGCTCCGCGAGGCCGGCCGGATCGGCGAGGTGGTGGCATGAGCGTCGGCCTGCAGCGGCTCCGCGACGAGCCCGATGTCATCCGAAAGGGCGCGATCGACAAGGGCGAGGACCCGGCGCTCGTCGACCGGGCCCTCGAGCTGGACGCGTCGCGGCGTCGGCTGCTCGGCGAGAGCGAGACCCTCAAGGCCGAGCGCAACGCCGCGTCGAAGCGGATCGGCGAGGCCATCAAGGGTGGCGCGGCTCCCGACGGGCCGGTCGTCAGCGAGCTGAAGGCGGACTCGACCGCCGCCGGCGAGCGGATCAAGGTCCTCGATGCCGAGCTCGCCGAGGTCGAAGCCGCGCTCGACGATCAGCTGCTGCGCATCCCCAACCCCGCCGATCCGGACGTGCCCGTCGGCGGCGAGGAGGCCAACGTCACGGTCCGCACGTGGGGCGAGCTGCTGCCGCTCGACCAGCCGGTCGAGGGCGAGGTCGGCGCGGATGCCGCGGCCGGCGCCGCGACCTGGACACGCAAGCCCCACTGGGAGCTCGGCGAGGCGCTCGGCATCCTCGACAACGCGCGCGGCGCGAAGATCACCGGCTCGGGCTTCCCGGTCTACAAGGGCGCGGGGTCCGCACTCCAGCGGGCACTGATCAACTGGTTCCTCGACGTCCACACGCGCGAGCACGGCTTCACGGAGATCTGGCCCCCGGCGGTCGTCAACACCGCATCCGCGGTCGGCACCGGGCAGATCCCCGACAAGGAAGACCAGATGTACGTCGTGACCCGCGACGAGCTCTACCTGGTGCCCACGGCCGAGGTCCCGGTGACCAACCTCCACCGCGACGAGATCATCGAGGCGGCGGACCTGCCGATCCACTATGCGGCGTACTCGCCGTGCTTCCGCCGCGAGGCGGGCGCGGCCGGGAAGGACACCCGCGGGATCCTGCGCGTCCACCAGTTCGACAAGGTCGAGATGGTGCTGTTCGAGCGGCCCCAGGACTCCCCGGCGGCCCTGGAATGGATGACCGAGCGGGCCGAGATCCTGCTCCAGCGCCTCGGGCTCGCGTACCGGGTGCTCCTCATGAGCACGCGCGAGATGGGCTTCACGCAGGCGCGCAAGTACGACCTCGAGGTCTGGGCGCCGGGCGTGGAGCGCTGGCTGGAGGTCAGCTCGTGCTCGAACTTCCACGACTTCCAGGCCCGCCGCATGGCGATCCGATACCGGCCCGAAGCCGGCGCCAAGGCGGAGCTCCTGCACACCCTCAACGGGTCCGGCCTGGCCCTGCCGCGGGTCGTGGCGGCCCTGCTCGAGACGTACCAGCGACCGGACGGCAGCGTGACGGTGCCCGAGGTCCTGCGACCGTACCTGGGACGCGACCGGATCGACTGACGCGGGGTGGTGCGCCCGCGCACTGACCCGGATGGCGGCCGCGATCCGCGACGAACGTTCCGTGGGAGGTGCCGGCACCCGCTCGTACGCTCGCGTGATACAACGCTCGTCCGGAGACCTGCCCCTTCCGTGTTCGGCTCCGAACCGCGGATCCGCCGCCCTGTCCTGCTGCTGCTCGTCTATGGCGCCTTCCTCGTGCTGGTCGGCGTCACCGCTTCGGCGCAGGCCATCGATGGTCACCGCCCACTTCACCGATGCGGCGACGAATGCCGTCGTCGGGGGTGACGTCGCGTCCGTCCGCGTGCTCGTCGCCGCGGAAGCTGCTGGCCGGGTCGGACCTGACCGCCACCGGACCGCGCCGACCCGGCTCGCCAGGCCAAGTTCCAGACCTGCTCGCCTCGCTCGGCAGCGAGCAACGCGATCCTCCACTCGGAGTTGCGCCGCGCCGACGGGACGCTCTTCGCGACGGAACAGCCCGGCGCCTCCGCCGACCGCTGCCGGCCGCAGCCATCGACCCGACGGCGGACGCCGCGATCGTCCCGCTCGCCGAATCGCGGGCGCGCTCCCGGCCACTGAATGACCGCGCCGATGGTCCTGCGCGAGCGGCTCCCGATCACCAGCACGGAGCCGGCACCACCCTCGGCGAGCTCACGATCTGGCGGGACGCCGGCCCGATCCTCGCCAAGCTCGACGCGGTCCGGCTCCAGGTCGTGCTGGTCACGCTCAGCGCCGCGGCGGTCGCCGCCGTCCTGCTCTTCCTGATCTTCCGGTCCGCGCAGAAGCGGCTGACCCGCCAGACCGCCGAGCTGGTCGAGGCCACCCGCCGAGACCCCCTGACCGGCACCTACAACCACGGCGCGCTGGTCAGCCTCCTCGCCGGCCGGATGGAGGCCTCGAAGGCGACCGGCGAGCCCGATCGGCGTCGCGCTCATCGACATCGACAACTTCACCCTGCTCAACGACAACCAGGGCCACAAGGCCGGCGACACCGTGCTCATGACCGTGCTGGATGTCCTCGACGTGGCCTGCCCGACCGAGACGGTCATCGGCCGCTATGGCCCGGACGAGTTCCTGGTCATCGCGCCGCCCGAAGACCTCGCCGAGCTCGAGCCGGCCATCCAGGCCGTCGCGCGACGCCCTCGTCGAGCGCAGCCTCGAGGTCGACGCCGCGGATCGGCATCCCGATCACGATCAGCGCCGGGATCGCGACGTACCCGCACGACGGCGCCTCGCTGACGGTCCTCCTGGCGACGGTCGCCTCGACGCTCGGAGCGGCCAAGGCCAGCGGCGGCAACGAGATCCGCGTCACGGGCGCGGACGGCATCCAGGATGGTAGCGCCGCGACCTTCGACGTCCTCCAGGGCCTGGTCTTCGCCGTCGACACGAAGGACCGCTATACGAAGCGGCACTCCGAGGACGTCGCTCGATACGCGGTCTTCCTCGCGCAGCAGGCCGGTCTCGACGAGACGACCGTCGGGGTCGATCCGGCATGGCCGGGCTGCTGCACGACATCGGCAAGATCGGCATGCCCGACCACCTCCTGCGCAAGCCAGGCGCCCTGACGGACGACGAGTACGAGATCGTCAAGCAGCACGTCGTCCTGGGCGACCTGATCGTGCGCGACCTGCCCGACACCGACCTGATCCGCGCGGGCATCCGCCATCACCACGAGCGCTGGGACGGAACCGGCTATGTCGATCGGCCTCGCTGGCGAGGACATCCCGTTCATCGCCCGGATCATTTCGGTCGCCGACAGCTTCTCCGCGATGACCACGTCGCGGGCGTATCGCAAAGCGCTCGAAACCGACGAGGCCATTCGCCGCCTGCAAGGCGGCGCAGGCACCCAGTTGGACCCCCGCCTGGTCGAGCTGTTCGTGACCGGGCTCGCAACCGTTGCCGACGCCCCGATGCCCGGCGCCGACCCGCCATGCCTCGATGCGGCTTTGGGCGCCGAGGGCCGTCGCATGACCGGGCGGCCAGCACGGCATTCCTCCCGTCGCATCGGCGTCGCGGTCGGCGTCACTCGTCCTCGCTGCCGTCGTCGCATCTCCTACCTTCGCGGCCGCCCTGCTGGCGGTGACCAACAACGACTCCTATGCGACGCTCTATGAGACTCGCATCAACGTACCGGCACCGGGGGTGCTCGCTAACGACCTGAACATCGGCGTCGGCCGTCCTGAGGTCGTCATCGATGTCAAGCACGGGAACCTCACGCTCCGAAACGACGGATCATTCCACTACACGCCGGACGACGGCTACACGGGTACAGACACCTTCACTTACCGGATCGACGATCTGCTGAGCACGACCGCACTCGTGCAGATCAAGGTCGTGCAGCCGGCCGCCACGCCGACCCCAACTCCCACACCTACAGCAGCCCCGACGCCGACGCCGACGCCCACGCCGACGCCGACGCCGACGCCGGCCCCGACGCGCGCGCCGACCCCACGGCCGACGCCGACCGTCGTCCTGCCGTCGTTTCCGAACCTGTTTCCGACGCCGCGGCCCACGGCGACGCCGCGGCCGACCCCGACTCCGACCGCCGCCGGCTCCACCGTGCCCACCGACTCGCCAGCCCCGACGCCGACGCCGATGGGTCGTCTTCACCGACGTCATCGCCGAGTCGGGTCGGTCTCGGTGGCGGCACGACCGGCGGCGGCACCGCAGGCGGAGCCACGGGCGCGACAGCGATCCCACCCTCACCTTCGGGACGGGCACGAGCAACGGATCGGGCGATCAGGCCGGGTTCGGCCATGTCGACCTCCAGCTCGGGCTGTCGCTCGAGCTGGTCGTCCCGAGTGTGGCGCTGGTCGTTCCCGGCCTGTTGCTGATCCTCGCCGTCCTCGCCCAGTCCCTCGGGGCGCTGGCGTGGCTGCCGTTCGTCAAGCGGACCCTCGGCGAGGAACGATCACCGGGGCATCGTCGGCGCCACACCTTCGCCTAGGCATCGCCGACCCGCTGGTATCCTGCGCCACGGAGAGGTGGCCGAGCGGTCGATGGCGGCGCTCTTGAAAAGCGCAAAGTCGAAAGACTTCGTGGGTTCGAATCCCACCCTCTCCGCCACGCTCGGCAGATCGAGCGAGGCGCCGATGGCGTTGCGACGGGTCCGTGGCGGTCGAGCGTTGAATGACGACTCGAGCGGGGGCGGCGTCGGCTCGATGGTCGCTGACGGCGCCGGTGCGTCGGGTCGGCCCATGCCGAGCGGGCCAGCCGCCCTGGACCGAGGGCGTTCCAGTCGTCGCCTGGGGCGACCGGCAAGTGCGGCGAGGGCCTTCGGATCAGGCGCCCCGCGCACGGGTTGACCGCCCTAGCCAGGGATCGACGGCAGTCTGGACTCCTGGTGTTCCACGGAACGAGCGGGCGACACCCCAACGTGACGACTGGAACACCAGCGTTCCGATACGAAAGGTCCACTCGTTCGACGACAAGGGCGCTGCGTTCACGCCGCGACGCCAGCCAGGCTTGACGAGCTCAGCGACGCCCGGCCATACTCCGCCCCTACATCACGAAGAACGGGCTGTGAACGGGACGAGTACCCGTCGCACGTCGATCCAGAGACCCGGCGGCTGGTGCGAGCCGGGACGACGCCGACAGGGAATGGACCCGGGAGCCTCCGGACCGAACGCGGGTCACCGCCAGTAGGCTCCGGCGCAGAGCGCCAGCGATACAGGGCAGCGCCGATCGGCGATGGTGGCGACACCATCCGACCCGTCGGTCACGCAAGTGCGGCATCGCCGAATGAGGGTGGCACCGCGGAAGGCACGACCTTTCGTCCCGGGACGAATGGTCGTTTCTGATTCCAGAGGCCCTACCGCGATGACCACCACGGATCCGCTCAGCCTGGCCCAGACGAAACGCCTCGCCGCCGAGGCCGACACGATCCTGCTGCGCGCCACGCGCCCGGCCGACCTCGAGACCCCTATCGGGGCGTTCCTCCGGCTCGACGACGGCGGCCCGGCCTATCTGCTCGAGTCGGTCGAGGGCGGCGAGCGGCTGGGCCGCTACTCGTTCCTCGGCGTCGGCCCGCGCCGGCTCCTCGAGGTCCGCGACGGCGTCGCCCACACCCAGACGCGACCCGTCACGGTCCGCGCCTACGCCCCGGACCTGCCCATCGAGACGACGCCCGCCGCCGACCCGCTCAATGCGATCCGGCAGTTCGTGCCGCGCCGCCGGGTCCTGCCGGTCGAGGGGATGCCGCGCTTCACCGGCGGCGCCGTCGGCGCCCTCGCCTACGACGCGGTCTCGACGTTCGAGCCGAGTGTGCCGCTCCCGGACCGGGACCCGGTGGGAGTGCCATTGGCCGCCTTCATCGAGACCGACCTCGTCCTGGTCTTCGACCACCTCACCCACACCCTGTCGGCCATCGCGTCGCTGCACACCGGGGCGCCCGACCTCGAGGGCCGCTACCGGATCGCCGAGACCGCGATCTTCGAGGCGCTGGACCGGGCCGGACGCCCGTCCGCGGCGGAGATCGCCGGATCCGCCCGCCGTCCGGCGGCCGTCCCGGCGGGGTCGCCGGCGCCGACCGACACGAGCCTCGGCCGCGGGGCCTACATCCACGCCGTCGAGGTCGCGAAGGAGGCGATCGCCTCGGGCGAGGCCATCCAGGTGGTCCTCGCCCGGCGGCAGTCGTTCGGCCTTCCGGACGATCCGTCGACCGGGCAGACGCTCGACGGGATCGGGCTCTACCGGGCGCTCCGCCGCGTCAACCCCAGCCCGTACCTGTTCTTCGTGCGCACCCCGACGTTCGAGGTCGTGGGCGCCTCGCCCGAGCTCCTGCTCCAGGTCGAGGGCGACAAGCTGACGACCCACCCGATCGCCGGGACCCGGCCGCGCGGCATCGACGCCCGCGAGGACGCCCTGCTCGCGGAGCAGCTCCAGCGGGACCCGAAGGAGCGCGCGGAGCACGTGATGCTCGTCGACCTCGGCCGCAACGACCTGGGGCGGGTGTCGCGGCCCGGGACGGTGACCGTCAGCAAGTACATGGAGGTCGAGCGCTACAGCCACGTGCTGCACCTGGTCTCGCACGTGGAGGGGCGGCTCCGCCCAGACCTCGATGCCCTCGATGCGCTGCGGGCGGTCTTCCCGGCCGGCACGCTCTCGGGCGCGCCCAAGGTCCGCGCCATGCAGCTGATCGCCGCCGCCGAGGGCGAGCGCCGCGGCCTGTACGGCGGCGCCGTCGGCTATCTCGGCTACGACGGCAACCTCGACACGGCCATCACGATCCGCAGTGCCGTGCTCAAGGACGGCCAGGCCCACGTCCACACGGGCGCCGGGATCGTGGCCGGCTCCGTGCCCGAGCGCGAGTTCGAGGAGACCGACCACAAGGCCGCGGCCGTGCGCCGCGCGATCGACCTCGCCGCGGGTGTCCCCGACGCGCCCGCGGCGGACGACGACGCCCCGACCCCGGAGCCGGTCATCGGAGCGCGGACGTGATCCTCGTCATCGACAACTACGACAGCTTCACCTTCAACCTGGTCCAGGCCCTCCAGGCGGCCGGCGCCGACGTGCGCGTCGTGCGCAACGATGCGATCGACCGGTCCGGCGTCGAGGCGCTCGCCGACGACCCGGCCGCGCACCTCCGCGGGATCGTGATCTCGCCCGGCCCGGGCGATCCCGACGATGCCGGGGTCTCGGTCGGCGCGATCCAGGCCGCCGCCGCGCGCGAGATCCCCGTGCTCGGGGTGTGCCTCGGGATGCAGTCGATGGCGGTCGCGTTCGGCGGGACCATCGTCCGCGCCCCGACCCTCGTCCACGGCGAGGCGTCGGAGGTCACCCACGACGGCGCCGGCCTGCTCGCCGGGATGCCGCCGGCGTTCATGGCGGCGCGCTACCACTCGCTGGCGGTCGATCCCGCCACCCTGCCACCGGAGCTGCGCATCACCGCGATGAGCGAGGTCGACCGGGTGGTGATGGGCCTGCGCCACGCGACGCTCCCGCTCGAGGGCGTCCAGTTCCATCCCGAGAGCGTCCTGACCCCGGAAGGGTCCACACCTGCTCGCCAACTTCCTGCGACTGGCCGGGGAGGGGGAGGCGTCGAAGCTCGACGCGGTGTCCGGGTCGTTCGCCACGGCCGGGATGGCCGAGTCCGCCGAAGGCCCCGAGGGCCTGGAGTCCGCGATGCGCGGCGGCGGCGGGCCACGCGCTGGAACCGGTCCGATGAGCGAGGAGGTCCGCTCCGCGCTGGCCACGATCGTCGAGGGCGGCTCGCTCACGCTCGACGAAGCCCGGCTCGCCATGGGCGCGGTGATGGACGGCGAGGCGACCGCCGCGCAGCTGGCGGCGCTGCTGATGGGTCTCCGGATGCGTGGCGAGACCATCGACGAGCTGGCCGGGTTCGCGACCGCCATGCGCGAGCGCGCCATCCGCGTCGACGCGCCCGAGGGCGCCATCGATGTCGTCGGGACCGGCGGCGACGGGAGCGGCACCTTCAACATCTCGACGAGCGCGGCGCTCGTCGCGGTCGGGGCCGGGGTGGTCGTCGCCAAGCACGGCAACCGGGCGATCACCTCGCAAGCCGGATCGGCCGACGTCCTCGACGCCCTGGGCGTCCGGATCGACCACGACGCTGCGTCCGCGGGCGAGGCGCTGCGGACCGTCGGCTTCGCCTTCATGTTCGCCCCGTCGTTCCATCCGGCGATGCGCCATGCCGGCCCGACCCGCCGCGAGATCGGCGTGCGGACGGCGTTCAACCTGGTCGGCCCGCTGACGAATCCCGCGGGCACGACCCGGCAGCTGCTCGGCGTCGGCGACGCGGGGCTCGCGGCCCGGATGGCCGAAGTCGCCCAGCGCCTCGGGACCGAGCGGACGTTCGTGATCCACGGCGAGGGCGTCGATGAGCTGCCCCTCGATGGCAGCGGCGTCCTCTACCACGTGGCGCCCGACGCGATCGAACGGCACGCGATCGACGCCGCGAAGCTCGGCTTCCCGCGCGTCGCGACCGCGAAGCTGCGCGGCGGCACGCCGGCCGAGAACGCCCGGATGATCGAGGCGATCCTGCGCGGCGAACCGGGTGCGCGGCGCGACGTGGTCGTGCTCAACGCCGCGGCCGCACTGCTGGTCGCGGGGGCCGTCGGCACGATGGAGGAGGGGATCGATCGCGCGACGCTGACGATCGACGCGGGCCTGGCGGCCGATGCCCTGAAGGCGCTGCGCGACGAGCGCCGCGTCGCCGACGCGGCGAAGGCGGAGGAGGCCCAGGCTGGCGCCGGGGCCGGCGCCTCGACGGCAGCAACATGACCGCGACCGTCGAGCGGCCGCGACGGAAGGCGGCCCCCAGTGTCGTCGAGGAGATCGCCGCGCGGCGACAGGCAGACATCGATCGCGAGCTGGCCGATGCCGGTCCGCCCGACCCGGCCGCGCTCGCGGGGGCGCCCCCGGTCCGCGGCATCATCGAGCGGTTCCTGGCCCCCGGCCTGCACGTCATCGCGGAGATCAAGCGCACGTCGCCGTCGGCGGGCCGGATCGCGGCCGACGGCGACGACATCGTCGCGCGTGCCCGTGCCTATCAGGCCGGCGGCGCCGCCGCGATCTCGGTCCTGTGCGAGCCGCACTGGTTCGGCGGCTCGGTCGCCGACCTGCGGGCGGTCCGGGCCGCGGTCTCGATCCCCGTCCTGGCGAAGGAGTTCGTGGTCGACCCGCGGCAGCTCGAGACGCTCCGTGTCGCCGGCGCGGACGCGGTCCTCCTGCTCGCGGTCCTGCATCCGGGCAAGCGGCGGCTCCGCGACCTCGTCGAGCTCGCGCTCTCACTCGGGCTGGAACCCCTGGTCGAGGCGCACGACGAACGAGAGCTGGGACTGGCCGTCGACACCGCAGCGCGCCTCATCGGCATCAACAACCGCGACCTGCGGACGCTCACGGTGGATCCCGACCGCGCCGGCCGGCTCCGTCCGCTCGTGCCGGACGATCGCATCGTCATCGCCGAGTCGGGAGTCCGGACCGTGGAGACCGTGGCGCGCTGGCGGGCGCAGGGCTTCGACGGCGCACTGGTCGGCGAAGCCCTCGTGCGCAGCGCCGACCCGGCAGCGACCGTGCGCTCGTTCGTCGCCGCCGGCGCCGCCCCCGACGACCCGGCGAACACCGCGCGGCGGCCGCTCGTCAAGATCTGCGGGATCGGTGACGCGGGGAGTGCCGTGGCGGCCGTGGCGGCAGGTGCCGATGCGCTGGGCGTGAACCTCGTGCCCGGGACGCCGCGGGAGCTATCGCTCGACGAGGCCGCGGAGCTTGCCCTGACGGTCCGGACGGCCACGGCCGCGGCGGGCCGCCCGCTGATCGTGGCGATCACCGCGGATGCCTCGCCCGCGGCGCTGGCCGCCATCGTCGCGACCGTCGATCCCGATGTCGTCCAGCTGAGCGGTCGTGAGCCGGTCTCGATCGTGGCGTCCGTCGGGCGTCCTGTCTGGAAGGTCCTGCATCTACCCGCCGAACCGCCACCGGACGTGGCCGCCGCCGCGACCGGCCTCGTGGCGGACGGCCATGCCTACCTCGCCGGCGGTGTCGAACGCCTCCTCGTCGACACCGCCGGCGGGCCTTACCCGGGCGGCACCGGCCAGCGCGCTTCCGTGGCACTGGCCGCCGCGATCGCCCGGGAGCTGCCGGTCACCCTGGCCGGCGGCCTCACGGCGGCGAACGTCGCGAGGGCGTTGCGCGACATCCCGGCGGTCGGCGTCGATGTCGCCTCGGGGGTCGAGCTGCCGCGGGAGCCCGGCCATCGGCCGCGCAAGGACCCGTACCTCGTGGCGCTCTTCGCCAAGCGCGCCCGTGCCGCGCGCGACGACCGCCCCAACCTCGCCTTCGGGCCGACGCCGGTCCACGCGGGCCTGCTCGCAGCGGACGAGCACGGCCGTTGGGGGATGGAGCGCGACTTCGGCGGGCGGTACGTGCCCGAGACGTTGATGGCCGCCCTAGAGCAGCTCGAGCACGCCTACGACGCCCTCCGCCAGGACCCCGTGTTCTGGTCGGAGCTGCGCGAGCTGCTGGCCAGCTTCGCCGGGCGACCCACGGCCCTCTATCGCGCGGACCGCCTGGCCGACGCGGTCCGCATTCAGGCGATGGGTCTGGCCGCCGCGGCCGGGCACGGGAGGCGAGCGACGCCCCCGGCGATCCCCGGGCTTCGGCTGTACCTCAAGCGCGAAGACCTCGCCCACACCGGCGCACACAAGATCAACAACGCCCTGGGCCAGTCGCTCCTCACGCGCCGGCTCGGCAAGACCCGGGTCATCGCCGAGACCGGCGCCGGGCAGCATGGCGTCGCGACCGCCACGGCCTGCGCGCTGCTCGACCTGCCATGCGTGGTCTACATGGGCGCGGAGGACATCGAGCGCCAGGGACCGAACGTGCTGCGGATGCGCGCGCTCGGGGCGGAGGTCCGCTCGGTCACGTCCGGGACCGCGACCCTCAAGGACGCCGTCAACGAGGCGATGCGCGACTGGGTCACGAACGTCGAGACCACCCACTACGTGCTGGGCTCCGCGATGGGGCCGCATCCCTACCCGACCATCGTGCGCGACCTCCAGCGCCGGATCGGCGACGAGGCGGCCGCCCAGATCCTGGCCGTCGAGGGACGCCTCCCCGATGTCGCGATCGCCTGCGTCGGGGGCGGCTCGAATGCCATCGGGCTGCTGGCGCGGTTCATCGGCGAGCCATCGGTCCGCCTCGCGGTCGTGGAGGCGGCTGGCGACGGCATCGAGACCGGACGGCACGCCGCCGCGATCCTCGGCGGCACCCCGGGCATCCTGCACGGGTCGCGCTCGCTGATGCTCCAGGACCGTGATGGCCAGGTGATCGAGGCCCACTCGGCCTCGGCCGGCCTCGATTATCCGGGCATCGGGCCGCAGCTCGCCGCGCTGGCCGAAGGCGGCCGGATCGAGGTCGCCGCCGCCACCGACCGCGAGGCCGTGGCCGCCATGAAGACGACGACCCGGATGGAGGGGATCCTCCCGGCCCTCGAGACCGCTCACGCGATCGCCGCCGTCCCCAAGCTCCTGGCCGGGACCGACGGATCGCGCGACCCGTGGGCGGACGAGGTCCTGGCGATCGTCGGCTTCTCGGGACGCGGCGACAAGGACCTTGCCGCGCTCGAGCGGTTCGCGAACGTCGAGCCGTGGGCGTCCGAGGGATGACGACCGCGACGCGGCCCGCAACGGGCACGAGGCGACCGGCACCAACGGCACCGCCGGCGCCAGGCGGATCGCCGCCGCGTTCGCGCGTGCCCATGCCGACGGCCGGGCGGCGCTGATCCCGTACGTCGTCGCGGGCTACCCGGATGCCGAGACGAGCCTGCGCGTCGCCCTCGCCGCGGCCGACGCCGGCGCGGACCTGCTCGAGGTCGGGCTGCCGTATTCCGATCCGCTGGCCGACGGCGCCACGCTCCAGCGGGCATCGGGCGTCGCCCTGCGGGCCGGCGCCACCCTCGAGGACTCGCTCCGGCTGATCGAGCGGATCGGCGCAGCGCGGCCGGACCTCCCGCTCGTCCCGATGGGCTACGCCAACCAGGTCATCGGTGGCGGGGACGGGGAAGCCGTCGCGCGGCGGCTCGCCGGGGCCGGGGCGGCCGGCCTCATCGTGGCGGACCTGACACCCGACGAGGGCGCGCCCTTCGAAGCGGTCGCCCGCGAGGCGGGCCTCGCCGTCGTCTACCTCGTCGCGCCCGACGACCTCGCCGATCCGGCGGGCCGCGATCGCCGCTCGCAGCGGCGGGTTCCTCTACTGCGTCTCGCTGGTGGGCGTGACGGGCGCGCGAACCTCGCTCCCGCGCTCCGTCGGCAAGCTGGTCCGCGACGTGAAGGCGGCGTCGCCCGTCCCGGTGGCCGTCGGATTCGGGGTCAGCAAGCCGGCCCATGTCCGCGCGATCGCCGCGGCTGGCGCGGACGGGGTCATCGTCGCCTCAGCCCTCGTGGACGCCCTCGGCCCGGACGGCCGGGACGTGGATGGCCTCGAGCGCCTCGTCGGCGAGCTTCGGGCGGCGACCCGCCTGGGCTGATGCGGCCGGCCCGCCACGTCGTAACAGGTCCGGCGCGCTCGGCGTCTTGACCCGCATGACGGCAGACGCCCAGCTCCGTCGCGGTTCCCTGGCCCTCCTCGTTTCGGCCAGCCTGCTGCTCGCCGCCTGCTCGGTGGCCATCGCTCCGTCGCCGCCCGGGCTCACCCTGGCGCCGGCCAGCGCGACCGCGTCACCCTCGGTGGCGGCCGCGTCCCTGACCGCCAGTCCGCCCACCCCGACCGCCACGCCGGAGGCAGTCCCGATCTGGGTGGCCGACCTCGCCGGCCAGCTGCGCTGCGATGGCCCGGTGGCCGACCTCGGGCAGGAGGTCCCGGCGCAACCAGGACCGTTCGATCCCGGGGCGACGCCGGACAAGGCCCTCGACAACATCCGGGTCCCGTATCAGTCGATCCCGAAGACCGGCTTCGAGCCGACGGAGGTCGAGGGCCATTGGGCGCGCTTTCGCTACCTCGTCGGCGATGACCCGAAGCTTGTCGCCGTGGCCACCGACCGGTTCGCGGGCATCACCGAGGATGTCGGATGGGAGGTCGTCGGGATCCGGGCCTGCGACGTGTCCGAGTTCGCGCCGCGGGACATGCCCGTCGCCGGGGCGACGGTCTGGTCCGACCGCTTCGGAGGTCGGGTCAACACCACCGTCGTCATGTCGGTGGCCGGGCCCGAGGGCTGCGGCTGGGAGAGCACAGTCTTCCTGTATCTGCACCGCGACGAGCAGTTCTTCCGCGACCCGCGCGGCGCCCTCGCCGACGAGTCCATCGGCCGCTTCAAGGCGAACACCAAGCTCCCGGAGGATGCGACGGACACCGGCTACCACACGAAGAAGTGGCGCCTCTACACGGTCCCCGCGGGCGACGCTGTCTATGTGAAGACCGCGACCGGCACGATCGAGCGCTGGCCCCGCGCACGGTTCGGCGTCGGCTGCGCCTGACCGCATCGCGCTAGGGTAGGAGCATGACCACAGAGCGAGTCGCCATCGGCCTCGAACAGGGCACCAAGAAGGCGTTCGCGTGGGCGCTCGACTGGCCCGGCTGGTGCCGCGGCGGCAAGGACGCCGACCTCGCCCAGGCGGCCCTCCTCGCGGCCGCGCCCCGGTATGCGGCCGTGGCCGAGGCGGCCGGCCTGGCCCTCCCGACCACGATCGAGTTCGATGTCGTCGAGACCGTCGGCGGCGACGGCGGGACCGACTTCGGCGTCCCGTCCGCGATCACCGACCTGGATCGGCGGCCCGTCTCTGCCGCCGAAGCCGAACGGCTCGCGTCGGTCGTCGAGGCCGCCTGGACCGTCTTCGAGCGCGTCGCCGCGGCCGCGCCGGCCGAGCTCCGCAAGGGTCCCCGCGGCGGCGGCCGCGACCGCGACAAGATGGTCCAGCACGTCGACGGCGGCGACGACGCGTACGCCGGCGTCATGGGCGTCAAGGTGAGGTCGACCGACCGCGGCGTCGCTGGGAGCCGTCGAGGCGATGCGCGCCGCGATGCTCGAGGTCCTGCGCCAGCCCTCGGACGGCTCGCCCATCGCCGGCCGGAAGTGGCCGCCACGCTATGCCGCCCGCCGGATCGCGTGGCACGCCCTCGACCACGCCTGGGAGATCGAGGACCGGACCGAGCCCTAGTCCGCGGCCGGCACCGGAAACAGCGCCGCGACCTCGTCGGCGCGGATCGGCCGTGCCGCGTCGATCAGCCCGATCGCGGCCGCCGCCTCGCCGATGAGCTGGGCGGCCGACCGTCCTCCCGCGCGCAGGTCGCGGATCCCGGTCGCACCGTCTGCCTTCGAGAGCTTGTGGCCGTCCGGCCGGCGAACGAGCCCGTGATGGGCGAAGGTCGCCGGGGAGTCCCCGCCCAGCAGCGAATCGAGCCGGATCTGCGCCGGCGTGGAATCGAGCAGGTCGCGGCCACGGATGACGAGATCCACGCCCTGCCAGAGGTCGTCGACCACGACGGCGAAGCCGTAGGTCCAGTTGCCGTGGCGGTCCCGGATCGGCAGGTCGCCCGCCTCCGATACCTCGCCCTCGCAGGGACCGACGAGCGCATCCATCCAGCGCTCCTTGCCGCCGCCGAGCGCTGCGCGCAGGACCGGGCCATCGAGCTCGCGCTCGCGACAGCCGCCCGGACACCCCTGCGCGGACCACGGCTGGCCATTCGCGGCGGCCCACGCCTCGAAGGTGGAGCGCGTGCAGTCGCAGCCGTAGACGAGGCCGGCGTCGCGCAAGGTCTCGAGCGCGGCCTGGTACGGCGTGTCGTCCTCGGATTGACGGACGGGTCCAGAGTCGGCGACGAACCCGAGCCAGGCCACGTCCTCGAGCAGCGCGCGGTCGAACTCGGGCCGGCTGCGCTGCCGGTCGTGGTCCTCGATCCGCAGCAGGACGCGGCCGCCGGCTGCCCGCGCCATGCCCCAGACCACGATGGCATTGGCGACGTGGCCCAGGTGCAGGTAGCCGGTCGGCGCGGGGGCGAACCGGGTGGTCGGCCCGGCGGCGCGGAGCGAGGCCCCTTCCCGGTCAGACGTCGCGGTCACTCCTGTCGTGGGCCGTCGCGCGGTCCTTCGCCTCGAGCGCCCGGGTCGCTGTCATCAGCCGCCGGTACAGTGCGAGGAGGTCAGCCTGCGGCATCGGCCCGGTGTTCGCCATGGACACTCGGAGCAGGACCTCCCGCTCGCGCTCGGCATCCCGGATGCTGCGGACCCCGGCCGCCGCCTTCGCCTGTCCGGCCTGGCGGGCCAGCTCGGCCCGCTCGTTGAGGAGGGTGACGAGCTTGCGGTCGAGCGCGTCGATCTTCGTGCGGAGCCGGCGGACCTCGGCGGTCTCGGGCCGTCGCTCAACCATGGTCCACCCCGTCGCCGTCGGCCCAGCGCACGATCGAATTCGAGTGCGACGTGGTAGCCGCGCGCCCCCTGGCCGACGATCGACTCGAGCGCGATGTCGTGCAGGAAATTGACGTGCCGGAACGCCTCGCGTTGCCCGGGATCCGAGAGATGGACCTCGATGAACGGCCGCTGGACGCCGAGCAGCGCGTCGCGGAGGGAGATGCTCGTGTGGGTCAGGCCGCCGGCGTTGACGATCGCGATGTCGAAGTCGCGCTCGTGCAGGCGGTCGATCAGGGCGCCCTCGTGGTTCGACTGGAAGAAGCGCACCTCGAGCCCGAGCGCATCCGCGCGCTGCGCGATCCCGGCGTGGATCTCCTCGAGCGTCTCGTAGCCGTAGATCTCGGGCTCCCGCGTCCCGACGAGGTTCAGGTTCGGGCCCTCCAGGACCAGCACGACGGTCATGC
Organism: uncultured Chloroflexia bacterium; assembly: GCA_963834915.1. Classification (GTDB taxonomy): domain Bacteria; phylum Chloroflexota; class Limnocylindria; order Limnocylindrales; family CSP1-4; genus SPCO01. Next base: position 765,623 of record CAWIDI010000005.1, on the reverse strand, counting down.
CGGCACCTGGCTCGTGAGCTGGGCTGAGGCGGCGGCCTCGACGAGCTCGAGCGGGATGTCGTCGCGGACGACGACGCCGTCAGCGGTCGGCAGCACCCAGCGCAGCCGGCCGCCGGCGTGCTTCTTGTCGGTGGCGAGGTGGTCCATGACGGTCTCCAGCGGGTAGGGCAGGGGAGCGCTGGCGAGACCGAGCGCATCGAGCAGGCCGGTGATCCGCTCCGCGCGGGCCGGCGGCGTCACCCCGGCGGCGACGCCGATCGAGCAGGCGGCCCGGAGCCCGTAGGCCACCGCCTCGCCGTGGAGCAACCCGCCGAACCCGGCGGTCGCCTCGAAGGCGTGGCCCAGCGAATGGCCCAGGTTCAGCGAGATCCGCCCGCCCGCCGCGTCCCGCTCGCGCTCGTCGGCCTGCACGACGACGACCTTCGCCATCGCGGCTCGCTCGACGACCTCCGCCACGGCCCCCGACTCGATCGCCGCCTCGTCGCCGCGCGCGATCGCGTCGCCGTCGCGTTCCAGGACCTCGAAGAGGCGCTCGTCGCCGAGCGCGGCCATCTTGACCGCCTCGCCGAGCGCAGCCCGCCGCTGCCGCTCGGGGAGTGTCCGCAGGAACGCGACGTCGATCACGACGGCGAGTGGCTGGTGGAATGCGCCAAGCAGGTTCTTGCCTTCCGGCAGGTCCACGCCCGTCTTGCCGCCGATCGACGAGTCGATCTGGGCGACGAGGGTCGTCGGGACATGGATGATCGGGACGCCCCGGAGGTACGTGGCCGCGAGGAACCCGGCCGCATCGCCGAGCGCGCCGCCACCGATCGCGACGAGCGGCTCGCCCCGTTCGACGCGGAGCTTCGCGAGATCGCTGGCAGCCGCCTCCACGACGCCGAGGCGTTTGGCGTCCTCGCCCTGCGGCAGCAGCACGGTCGCGATCTGCCAGCCGTCCGCCGCCAGACCGGCCGCCAGCGCCTCGCCGGCGGCGGCCCACGCACCGGGCTCGGAGACGAGCACGGCCCGCGACGCGGAGGCGTGCCGCAGCGCAGCACCCACGGCCGCGCGCGCGATCCCCTCGCCGAGGACGAACCGGCCGATCGGCGTCTCGGCCCGCAGGAGGGTGGTCGCGGGGCCGCCCGCGAAGTCGAGTGCGCCGAGCTGGCGATCCAGGTCGTCGATGACCGACCCCACCTCCGCCATGCCGGGGCTGCGGACGCCTGCGGCGGCGTAGAAGCGCTCGCGCTGGGCACCGAGGTCGCGGAGTGCCCCGATCGGGTCGCGCGTCGCCACCAGGGGACGGACGCGCGGGGAGCGCCGGAGTCGCTGGGCGAGCACCTCGGGCCGCCCGTCCAGCCAGACCGCGGCCCGTCCGCGATAGAGCGCCCAGCGGTTGCGCGGGTCGACTACGGCGCCGCCGCCCGTCGCGATCACGCGGCGGACCTCCGGGTCGGGGTCCGGTGCGCCGAGCGCGGCGATCGCCTCCCGCTCGAAGGCCCGGAATGCCGGCTCCCCGTCCTCCGCGAAGATCGCCGTGATGTCCCGGCCGGTCGCCGATTTCGATCCGCTCGTCGAGGTCGATGAACGCGGCGCGATGGCGCGCGGCCAGGCGCTTGCCGATGATGCTCTTGCCGCTCCCGGGCAGGCCGACGAGGACGACGTCCATCGTCGTCAGTCGTCGCCGCCGGAGCCGGCTTCGTCCGTGCCGGTCAGGCCATGGCCAGCGGTCGCGGCGGCGCCATCGACCGAGGTGGCAGCCGCGCGTCGCCCGCCGGCGACCGGGGCGTCGGGCGTCCGGCCGATCCGCTCGCGGTAGCGGGCCAGGTTGTCCTTGACCTCGGCCATCGAATCGCCGCCGCTCTTCTCGAGGACGAAGGCGGCCAGCGTCAGCATCACCATCGCCTCGGCGACGACGCCGGCGGCTGGGACCACGCTGATGTCGCTGCGCTCGTAGTGGGCCTTGTCGACGGCCTCGCCGGTGACCAGGTCCGCCGACGGCAGCGGCCGCGCCAGCGTGGAGATCGGCTTGACCGCCCCGCGCACGACCAGTGGCTCGCCGTTGGTGACTCCGCCGGTCAGGCCGCCGGCGTTGTTCGTGCGATGGACCCAGCGGCCGTCGGCGGAGCGGCCCTCGATGACGTCGTGGACGGCCGAGCCGAAACGGCGCGTCTGCTCGAACCCGAGGCCGAACTCGACGCCCTTCACGATGTTGATGCTCATCACGGCTGCGGCCAGCGCGGCATCCAGCCGCCGGTCCCAATGGACGTACGAGCCGAGCCCGATCGGCAACCCGTGGACCACGACCTCGAAGACGCCGCCGACCGTGTCGCCGGCGGACCGCGCCTCGTCGATCCGGGCGATCATCGCCGCCTCGGCATCGGGGTCCGGGCAGCGCAAGGGCGACTCGTCGGCCTCGTCGCGCGGTCGCGTGCAGTTCGCCGGGTCGACCGCCACTCCGCCGACCTCGGCGGTGAACGACCAGGCCTCGATGCCGAGCTCGCGCAGGAACGCCCGTGCCACCCCGCCCGCGGCGACCCGGGCCGCCGTCTCGCGCGCGGATGCGCGCTCGAGCACATCGCGCACGTCGGTGAACCCGTACTTGAGGGCACCGGCGAGGTCCGCGTGGCCCGGGCGGACGCGGGTGACCGGGGTCGCCCGCTTGTTGCCGTCCTCGGCGGCCGCGAGCAGCTCGGCGGCCTCCGCATCGCTCAGCGGCCCGACCTGCATGACCCGCGTCCAGTTCTCCCAGTCGCGATTGCGGACGAGGAGGAGGATCGGCGAGCCGAGGGTCACGCCGTGGCGGACCCCGCCCAGGATCTCGGCGCGGTCCTGCTCGATCGCCTGCCGCGCCCCGCGGCCGTACCCGCGCTGGCGGCGTGCCAGGTCGACGGCCAGCGCGTCCTCGGTCAGGGCCAGGCCGGCCGGGACGCCCTCGACCGTCGCGCCCAGCGCGGGGCCGTGCGATTCGCCCGCGGTCAGGAATTGGAAGGCGGCCATCATCGGCTCCGCGGCGGTCGCGTCCGGCGCCCGGCCGTCAGTCGGCCGTGGCTGGGGCGACCGATGCCTCGGCGTCGGGTTCGCCGGTCGGCTCGCCCTCGGCCGAGCGGAGCCCGCCGGCGCGCGCTTCGGCGAGCTTCTCCTGCATCAGCTCGAGCGGCGCCTTCTGGCCGGTCCACAGCGTGAACGCGGCCCCGCCCTGGTGGAGCAGCATCTGCTCGCCGTCCGCGACCTGGCAGCCGGCGGCCGCCGCGTCGCGGAGCAGCCGGGTGCGGGCGTAGATGAGGTCCAGCACCAGCAGCTCCGAGGGCAGGATCTCGGCGGGCAGCGGGCTCTCGTCGGCGGTCAGGCCGATCGACGTGGCGTTGACGAGGACCTTGGCCTTCGCCAGCTCGGCCTCGATGATCGACTCGTGCCATGGCATCGCGCGCAGCTCCATGTGCGCCGCGCTGCGCCCGAAGTGCTTGACCAGCCCCTCGGCACGATGGAGGTGGCGGTTGAAGACGATGATCCGCTGGAAGCCCTCGGTGATGAGGCCGTAGACGACGGCCCGGGCGCCGCCGCCGGCGCCGAGCAGGACCGCGGAACGGGGCATCTTCTGCTTGCCGACGAGGCGGTCCAGGGCCACCTTGAAGCCGGGCACGTCGGTGTTGTGCCCGATCAGCCGCTTGCCCTCGCGGGTGATGGTGTTGACCGCCCCGGTCGCGTGGGCCTCCTCGGTCAGGCGGTCCACCATCGGGACCACCCGCTCCTTGTGCGGGATCGTGACGTTGGCGCCCAGGAAGTCCTCGCCGCGGAGCTCGGCGACCGCCTCTGGCAGGTCGATCGGGGCGCGGTCCCACAGCTCGTAGCGTGCGTCGATCCCGAGCGAATCGAAGGCGGCCTGATGCATCGCGCCGGACAGCGAATGCGCGACCGGATGGCCGATGAGGACGACTCGCTTGGTCATGCTCGTACCCTTTCGAGGTCGTCGAAGAAGCCGGGATAGGAGATGGCCGCCGAGCCGGGCCGCCCGACGGTCGTGTCGCCGTCGGCGATGAGCCCCGCGATCGCGAAGGTCATCGCCAGCCGATGGTCGTCCAGGCTGTCGGTCGCGGCCCCGCGCAGGCGCGAGCCGCCCTCGATGCGGAGGTCGTCGCCGTCGACCGCTGACGCTGGCGCCCAGCGCGCTGAGCCCGGCCGCGACGCCGGCGATCCGGTCGGATTCCTTGTGGCGGAGTTCGCCCGCCCCGCGGATCGTGGTCGTGCCGGTGGCCGCCGCAGCGGCGAGGCACAGCACGGGGATCTCGTCGATCGCTGCGGCCACGTCCTCCGGTGCGATGTCCGTGCCGTGGAGCGACGACGAGCGCACGACCATGTCGGCCAGCGGCTCGCCGACGCCGTCATCCGCGCCGCCGGCCGTCTGCTCCTCGATGTCCGCGCCCATCCGGCGCAGCAGGTCGATGACCGCGCGGCGGGTCGGGTTCACGCCCACGTCATGCAGCCGGATCTCGGCATCCGGGTGGATCGACGCGGCGACCAGCCAGAAGGCAGCCGCGGAGACGTCCCCGGGCACCCGCTCGCTGATCGCCTGCACCGCTAGCCCTCCTGTCACCGTCCACCTCACCGGCCCGTCGGGGCCGCCCTCACGTTCGAGCGGCACGCCGCGTGCCCGGAGCATGCGCTCCGTGTGGTCGCGCGTGGCGATCGATTCGGTGATCGTCGTCCGTCCGTCCGCTCGAAGCCCTGCCAGGAGGACCGCCGACTTCACCTGCGCACTGGGCACCGCGGTGGTGTAGTCGATGGCCGCGAGCGGCGAGCGGCCGGTCACCGTCAGGGGAGGGAGGGAATCGTCCCGACGGGCATGGAGCACCGCCCCCATCTGACGCAGTGGCTCGATGATACGAGCCACCGGGCGGCCACGCAATGAAACGTCCCCGTCCAGCGTGCTCGTGAAGGGCAGTCCGGCGAGCATGCCGCTGGTCAGCCGCAGGCTCGTCCCGGAGTTGCCGCAATCGAGGGTCGCGGCCGGCGCTCGGAGCCCCTCGACCCCGGGCGACACCACGCGGTAGTCGACCGTCCGGCCGTCGTCGCGGACCCGCTCGACGGTCGCGCCCGAGCGCCCGGATGATCCCCGCCGTCGAGCGGACATCTGCCCCATCGCCGGCGCGCTCGATGCGGCTCTCACCGGCCGCGAGGGCCGCCAGCAGCAGCGCCCGATGGCTGATCGACTTGTCACCGGGCAGCCGCAGGTCGCCGCGCAGCCGGGGCGCGGCGCGGACGACGGCGACGTCGGGGGTCGGCGCGGTCACGGCGGTCAATGCTTCGACAATCCGCCGCCCGAGCCGACGCCGGCGCCGGCGGCGATCGGCTGCTGCCGGCGGGAGGCCACCATCGCGTGGATGGGCGTGACGGCGTCCATCATGTCGCGGAACTGATCGAGGGTGAGCTGCTGCTCGGCGTCCGACAGCGCGTCGTCCGGGGTCGGATGGACCTCGACCATGACCCCGTCGGCCCCGACCGCCACGCCGCTGATGGCCAGCGGGGTGACCAGCCAGCGCTTCCCGGTCGCGTGGCTGGGGTCGACGATGACCGGCAGGTGGGTCAGGTGGTGGGCGAGCGGCACCGCCGAGAGGTCGAGGGTGTTGCGCGTGTACGTCTCGAACGTCCGGATCCCGCGCTCGCACAGGATGACGTTGGGGTTCCCGGACGAGACGATGTACTCGGCGGCCATCAGCCACTCCTCGACGGTCGCGCCGTACCCGCGCTTCAGCATCACCGGCCGGCGCGACCCGCCCCACGTCGCGCAGCAGCGAGTAGTTCTGCATGTTCCGGGTGCCGATCTGGAGGATGTCCGCGTACTCGGCCACGATGTCGACCTGGGACGGTTCCATGACCTCGGTGATGACCGGCAGGCCGGTCCGCTCGCGCGCCTCCGCGAGGTAGCGGAGCGCCTCGACGCCCAGGCCCTGGAACGCGTACGGGCTGGTCCGCGGCTTGAACGCCCCGCCGCGGAGGATGGTCGCCCCGGCCGCCTTGACCGCGTCCGCGGTCTCGAAGAGCTGGTCGCGGCTCTCGACGGAGCACGGGCCGGCCATCACGGTCAGCGAGCCGTCGCCGATCACCGCGTCGAGCACCCGGATGACGGTGTCCTCGGGGTGGAACTCGCGCGAGGTCAGCTTGAACGGCCGGCTGATCGGCGTGACGGTCTCGACCCCGGGCAGCGCGCCCAGGCGATCGAGGAGCACCGGCTTGCGCGACCCGATCTCGCCGACGACCGCGATCACGACCCGGTCGACGCCGACGTGGTCGTACGGGGTCAGGCCCTCGGCCAGGATGCGGCTCTTGACGCCGAGGACCTCGGCCTCGCTGGCACCGGTGGCCATCACGACGAACATCGTGCTCAGATCTCCTCGTCGATCGGTCGGGCCAAACAAAAAAGCAGAGGCTTGACCTCTGCTTCGTTCGCCCGGCACGACCCGTGCCCCCGGTCTACCGACCGGGAACCATCATGCCGGGCTTGGAAAGTAGAAGAGGTGGTGCATGCGTCCGCGAAGTGTCGCCGAGCGTGCCGCCGCATGTCAATGCTGGCATCGGCTGGTCCGGCCAGGTCATCGCGCGGCATGAATTGGGCACCACTGACACAATCCCGCCCATGACTCGATCAGCGACACCACGCGAACGACGGCGATTCGCGACGCTCGCCACCATCCTCGGCGTGACCCTGCTCTCGCTCATCGCGGCATGCACGTCCACGGTGGTCCCGAGCGGGACGCCGACCCCGTCGACGCCGACCTCGTCCGGGAGCGCCAGCGCGTCGGCACCCGCCAGCGGATCCCCGAGTCCGGCAGGGACCCCGGCCGCCTCGCCGTCCTCGGCCGGCGCCGACTGCACCGTCGCCGACCTCACGATCCGTGGCGGACCATGGGGCGGCGCGGCCGGCAGTCGCGGCGCCGACGTCACGGTGACCGCGGGCGCGACGGCGTGCCGGCTGCCCGCGCATCCGGTGGTCGCGATGCTCGACTCGACCGGGCGCGAGCTCGCGCACAGCACCCTGCCGGTCACGAACGACGGCCCGATCCTCGATGCGGGCGCATCGCGCGCCTTCTCGTTCCTCGTCGGCAACTGGTGCGATCGCACCGCGAGGCTCCCGCTCCAGGCGGTCGGCCTCGTCGCAGACGGACCCATCGAGATCGGCGGGCTCGTGATGAACGCCGAGGACCTGCCGCCCTGCAACGGGCCGGGCCAGCCCGCCACGGTCGACTACCACCGACTGGCAATAGGCACGGCGCCGACCGCGTGACGGCGCCAGAAGGGCCGGTTCTCCATGGCCCGAACGGGGGGATAGCCCGGGTTGACGGCATCTGCCACGCTTAGGGGCCTTCACCGAGGTGCCCAGCTTGGTCGTCGCCGCCCGCAGCTCCGTTCGCCGACCCACGATCCCGCTCGTCGCGCTGCTCGCGCTGGCGATGCTTGCTGCCGTCCTGTCGACGGCCGTGATGTCCGTCGCCGCGCCGACCGACGTGTTCGGCGCGTCGACCGCCGCCAAGACGACGGCCTGCAGCGGCGTCAACGTCCGAACGACGCCGAGCACCACCGCGGCCATCAAGGCCACGCTCGGGAGCGGCGTGAACGTCGCCGTCGTCATGACGGTCACGGGCTCCACGTGGACCGTCTCCTGCGCGGGCAAGACGACCACCGGGCGGAGCTGGTACGTCATCACCTCCATCGGCGGCAAGACCGTCAGGTCGCTCTACGGGTGGGACCACCTGTATGCCGCGTCCGGGCTGTTCAAGCCAGGGACGACCGTCAACAAGCCGAACACCGTCGCCAGCGTCAGCACCAAGCTCACGATCTGCGCGACGAGCGCCCGCCTCGGGCCGAGCATCACGCGACCGAGCAAGCGGACGCTCAAGGCCGGCTCGAAGATCACGGTGGTCGCGACCATGATCGGGTCGACGTGGCGGGGAACCTGCGCGGGCAAGACCTTCACCAGCCAGCGCTGGTATCGGATCTCGGCGATCGATGGCAAGTCCGTGCGATCGCTCTACGGCGTCGCCTACCTGTATGCGGCCACCGGGATGTTCCGAACCTTGCCGCCGGTCGTCCCGTCGAACGGGCTGACCGAGGGGATCGACATCAGCCACTGGCAGGGGACCATCGACTGGGCGAAGGTCGCCGCGGCCGGCAAGCGATTCGCGTTCATGAAGGCATCGGAGGACATCGACTACGTCGACGTGACCTATCCCGCCAACCGCGCCGCCGCGAACGCCAACGGGATCATCATCGGCGCCTATCACTTCGCGCAGCCCGACCTGACGCCCGGCGACGGCCAGGCAGAAGCGGACCACTTCCTCGATACCGCGCAGATCGCGTCAGGCGACCTCCCCCCGGTCCTCGACCTCGAGGTCTCGGGCGGCCTCAACCAGAACCAGCTCCAGGACTGGGTCCGCGCCTACCTCGGGCGGATCTACGAGCGGACCGGCGTCCGTGGCGTGATCTACATGTCGCCCGCGTTCTGGGTCAAGTACGCCGGCGACACGACGTGGTTCGCGGACAACGGCTACAAGGTCCTCTGGATCGCCCACTGGACGACGGCGACCACCCCGACAGTCCCGGCGGACGCCTGGGGCGGGAACGGCTGGTCGTTCTGGCAGTACACGTCGAGCGGGAGCGTCCCGGGCATCAGCGGACGGGTCGACCTGGACCGCTACAACGGGACGGACTTCTCGAGGGTCCGCATCCCCTGACGCCGGGCCTCGGTGGTAGCATTCGGCCGCTCGGAGAGGTCGCATAGAGGTCTAGTGCAGCGGTTTGCTAAACCGCCATGTGGGGTAACCTGCATCGAGGGTTCGAATCCCTCCCTCTCCGCCACCCGCGCCCCGGCATCCGTGACCGCTGGGTGCCGTTGTCGCCTCCGGTCCTCGCTCACGCACCTTGGGGTGCGCTCGCTCCGGTCCTCGTGCGCCGCCTTCCCATCGGCCACGTCTCCAGGCCGCGGCGTAGCTGGCGCGTCCGCGACTCGGCCGGGCCTGCCACGATCTGACGGCCCTGTCGGCGTCCTCCGCCCGCGACGCGGTACACTGCGCCGCGTCCGTGCGCTGCCGTGCCGGACCGCGTGCGCCCGTAGCTCAGTGGATAGAGCGTTAGGTTGCGGACCTAAAGGTCGTGGGTTCGAGTCCCGCCGGGCGCGCCATTCTCCGTTGATCGGGAACCGAGCCCGATCGCGACACCCCGCCGACCTTCCCGCCGACCTTCCCGCCGTTCCGTGCCGCGTCGCGGTGGAGCTCGATCGGTCGATCGTCAGCGATGCTCCACGAGCTCCGAGTAGCCGAATCGGATCCGGTCGAACAGGATCCGGGCGCGGAGGACCGTGTGTGCGGCGAGCATCGTCTCGCCCGAAGCGGCGCTCTCCCGTTCGCGTTCGCCGAGGCGATACCGGGCGACGAGCCGCACGCCTTCCCCGGCGGGCGCAGGTCGCAGATCGAGCAACTCGGCGCCCGGTCCGAGGCAGCCCTCGCAGTCTTCCCAGATCTGTGCGAGGTAGCAGGCGTCGGCGTCAGTCAGCGCATCGCTCGCAACCATATGGGAACATTGCCACCCGAGGCCGCGGCCGACAAGGGGCGCGGCTGCGGGAGCCCGTGCTCGGTCATGGCGATGGTCACGAACGCCGGTGGCCCGACGACGACGAGCCGGACCATCACCGTCGACTAGCGCGCGACCGCCACGGCCGCCAGGTCGGCGAGCGAACCCGGATCTGCCGACGCGACACGCATGTCGAGGTACATGAACCCGAGGGCCGCCATGAGGCGCCGGACCGGGTCGGGCAGGTCCGCGGCAGCTCCCGCGTCGATCATCACGGGCTGCTCGAGAACGAAGACCTGGTCGTGCAGCTCCATCCGGCAATGGCCGGCGGCGAGCACGTTGCGCGCCCATTCCGACTGCATGCCGAGTGGCACGAGGATGCGGAACCCGTTCGGGGTCGGCTCGGGATGCACCGGGGTCAGCCGCACCATCCCCGATCGCCGGCCGACGTGCTCCAGCGTGCCGAGCTCGGAGCGGCCACCGCCGGTCAGGCCGCGCCGGACGAGCACGGGATTCACGACCGTGTTCACGAACACGGTGCCTACCCTGGGGTGACGACGCCAAGCCCGTGCCGCAGTGACCAGGGCTGCACCCACCAGCACCGGCACCACGACGACCACCGCGATCTTGCGCATCTGCGTCTCCCTCCTGACCGGCGCCGCCGCCGTGCGATCCGCGGTCACGCGGCACCTGCTGTCGAGACTGGTTCCGCCTCGCCGCGGCCGTCGGCGCGACCGGAGAGGTAGCCGCCGAAGGCCGTGACCCACAGGACGATCGGATAGACGATCCAGCGCTCGATGCCGCCGATCCCGAGTCCGGCCATCGGGCTGGCGTCGCCGAGCAGCATGTAGCTCACGAGCGTCCCGAGCGACACCGCGCCGAACGCGTATGAGAGATACCGGAACGGCCCGCTGGCGACCCGGGCCGCGGTCAGCGCCGCGATCCCGCCCGAGACGAACGTGATCATCGCGAAGATCGCATGGGGATCGCCTGTGTTGCCAGGAAAGAGCCCGACCCCCAGCGCCCCGACACCGAGCACGGTCAGCGGGATGGTCACGGAGCGCCAGCCGAAGGCTCGATGGACGAACCATGAACCCGCCATCACCAGCAGGCCGATCGCCATCATCGAGACATCGAAGATCGTCGCGGACGGCTGGAGGATCACGCTGTCCGGTGGGCGGGTGCCGCCGAGATCGCTGATCTCGTTCGCCCCTGTGGAGAAGGTCCCGGGGTAGAGGGCTTCCGCCGTGATGATCCCCATCAGGATCGTGGCTCCGGCGACGAGCAGGAGTCCACCGCCGAGCCGAAGGTCGTTCGTCGCGGTCCGTGCTCGTGCCGCGAGCCGGACCGCCGAGGTCCTCGCCAGATCGGTCGTGGTCGCCATCGCCATCTCCTCACAATTCGTGCCGGCGGAGGATCGGGTGTACGCCGGCCGACCAAGCGTGACGACGCCCCACGTCGGGCGGTAGAGCCAGATGGCGTCTGGGGGCGGGGCGGTCTGGCCCGCAATCGCCTGCGGGTCGCGGTCGGTGCCCCCGTCGCCGGCCGTCGAGCACGCCTCGCCACGAAAGCCGAAACCGGCCGGCCGCGGTCGCGCGCGGTGCGTACGATGGGCGCCATGCCCCTCATCGCCCAGGTCTTCGCCGTCATCTCCGCGCTCCTGCACCTCCTGTTCTTCTACTACGAGAGCGTGACCTTCAGCCGTCCGGCGACCTGGCAGCGCTTCGGTCTCCACTCGCAGGAGCAGGCCGACATCGTCCGGCCGATGGCCTTCAACCAGGGCTTCTACAACCTGTTCCTGGCGATCGGGATCGTGGTCGGCCTGGCCCTCGTCGCGAACGGGGAGGCGGTCGCCGGCAAGGCGATCGTGCTGTTCGCGTGTGCGTGCATGGCCCTCGCGGGGACCGTCCTGGTCGCATCGAACCGTGCGTTCGCCCGCTCGGCCGCGATCCAGGCGATCCCGCCGCTGCTCGCCATCGTCGCTGCCGTGGTGCTCTGATCGATGACCGCTGGAGCGCGCTGGCGCGGCGTCGTGGTGCTGCTCGCAGGGCTGACCCTGGCCGGCTGCGGGACTGCCCCGACCCCCTCGACGTCCACGGCCGCGTCCGCGCCGTCCGCAGCGCCGACCGCCAGCCCGACCCCGACCGCGGAACCGACACCGACCCCCCGGCCATCGCCGGCCGCGGTCCAGCTCAAGCTCATGGACTTCAACATCGAGTACGGCGGCCAGCAGGTCGACTTCGCGAAGATCGTCGAGGCCGTGAAGCTCGCCGACCCCGATGTCGTCGCGATCGAGGAGGCGGAGGGCCACACGCAGGAGCTGGCCGACAAGGCTGGCTATCCCTATGCGAACGTCCGGAACCAGGTCATCTCGAAGTTCCCGATCATCGACCCGCCGGGCGCCGACGGACGCTATGTCTACATCGAGGTGGCGCCGGGTGCGGTCGTCGCACTCTCGAACGTCCACCTCCCGTCGGATCCGTACGGGCCGTACCTGGTCCGCGACGGCGGCACCGTGGAGGCGGTGCTCAAGCTGGAGAACGACACGCGGATGCCGGCCATCCAGCAGCGCCTCGACGTGTCCTGCCGGCGCTGTTCGCCGCGGGGATCCCGACGTTCCTCACGGGCGACTTCAACGCGCCGTCGCACCTCGACTGGACCGCGGCCACGGTCGGGAAGCTGCCGCAGATCAAGTACGCGGTCGCCTGGCCGGTCAGCACCGCCATCGCCGCCGCCGGCTTCACCGATGCGTATCGCTCGCTGCACCCGGACCCGGTCGTCGATCCGGGCCTGACCTGGTGGGCGGGCCGTCCGATCGTCGACGACTACCCCGATCACAAGGACCCGCAGGACCGCATCGACATCATCTACTCGGCCGGTGGCGCGACCGCCACGGACATCAAGATCATCGGCGAGCAGGGCGGCCCACAGGTCGACCTCGCGGTGGACCCGTGGGGCACGGATCACCGCTCGGTCATGGGCACGTTCGACGTCTCGCCAGGGACGCCGCCGCCGTACATCGCGGTCGACCAGCGACTGGTGGGGGCCGATGGGCGGCTCACCGTCCGCTATCACGCCGATCACCCCGAGCGCGAGACCGGCCCGATCTACCGCCTGGAGAGCGCCGGCGACCAGCTCGTGATGGACAGCTCGGTCGTGTCCGGGCCGGATCGCGTCGTCGATATCGACGCGACGCGCTTCCAGCCGGGCGACTATGAGATCCGGCTCATGGACGGGGACGTCATCGTCGCGAGATCGCCGTTCTCCGTGGCCGCGGCCGGTGTCAAGCCCACGCTCACGATGGACGCGGCGAGCTACAAGGCTGGCGCGCCGATGACGGCGACTTGGCGGGATGCGCCCGGGTCGCGCTGGGACTGGATCGGCATCTACGCCCGCGGCGCAGACCCGTTGGTCGACAGCTACGTCTTCTACGTCTACACGGACCAGGGTGTCCAGGGGACGGTCGTCATCGACTCGACCGGGGAGGGGGACTGGCCGCTGCCGCCCGGCGACTACGATGCGCACTATCTGCTCGACGACGGCTACACGTCGCTGGCCGTCGCGCCGTTCACGGTGACGAAATGACCGACTTGCCCCGCGTCGCCTTCCTCGGTCTCGGGACGATGGGCGAGGCGATGGCCGCGAACATCGCTCGTGCCGGGTTCCCGGTCACGGGCTGGAACCGGACACCCGGACGTGGCGCGCACCTCGTCGCTGAGGGTGTCGTGATGGCTGCCACTGCCGCCGATGCGGTGGCCGATGCGGACATCGTGGTGATCTGCGTCTCGGACACCCCGGACGTCGAGGCCGTGCTGTTCGGGACCGACGGGGTGGTGGCGGGCGCCCGCCCGGGGACCCTCATCATCGACTGCTCCACGATCGCGCCGTCAGGGAGCTGGGATTTCGCAGCCCGTCTCCGCGAGCGCGGCCTCGCCATGGTCGACGCGCCGGTCTCGGGTGGCAGCGAGGGCGCCCAGAAGGCGACGCTGACGATCTTCGTGGGCGGTGACGCGGACGATGTCGAGCGGGCGCGGCCCGTGCTCGAGGCGATGGGCAGGACCATCACCCACGTCGGCCCGATCGGCGCCGGACAGGCGGTCAAGGCCGTCAACCAGGTGATCCTCGCGGGTGCCTATCTCGGTGTCGCCGAGGGGATCGTGCTCGCGATCAAGGCCGGCCTCGACGTCGAGCAGGTCGTGGGCGCGCTCGGTGGTGGCGCCGCCCAGAGCTGGGTCCTCGCGAACCGCAGCGGCCGGATGATCGACAACGACTATCCGCTCGGCTTCAAGGTCGCCCTCCACCGCAAGGACCTCGGCATCGCCCTCGACCTCGCCGCCCAGCTCGGCGCGGTCCTCCCGCTGACGGCGCTCGTGGCGCAGCTGGAGACCGGTCTCGTGGCCGGCGGCCACGCCGATGAGGACATGTCGGCCGTCGCGCGGACGGTTCGGGGCCTCTCCGGCCTCGAGGGCTAGTCCCGGAGTCCGGCCTCAGTCGAGCCCGACCAGCAGCATCGGGTCGCCCAGCTTGCCGTCGTAGCGCGGGCGGAACCGCGTCGCGTTGTACATGACCGGGACGTCGACCTTGCGCGGGCCGAGGGCCGGGTCGGGCAGGTGCGTATGCGCGTACTTGCCATCCTGGATCGCGACCATCCGACCGGTCTCGCCCGACTCGACCAGGTCCATCGCCACGTTGGCGAAGGTGGTCGCGACCAGCGAGTCCACCGAGTCGGGCTCCCCGGAGCGGAGGTCGTAGGTGAGCTCCGAGGCCAGGGTCTCGATCCCCGTCCGTGCCTTGAGCTCCGAGGCCAGCGCCTCGCCGATGTTCGCCTTGTGGCGATGGCCGAAGGCATCGGCCTCGCCGATGTCGCTCATCTGCGCGCCGTGCCAGATCGCGCCCTCGGCGGTGATCACGAACGCGTAGCGGCTCGGGTTCGCCTTGTGGTCCGCGGCCAGGATCCCGGCGAGCGCGTCGAGGTCGTACGGGGCCTCGGGGATCACGCACCGGCCGGACGTCACGTACGCCGTGTACAGCGCCGAGAACCCGGCGTCGCGGCCGAAGATCCGGAACACGCCGATCCGCTCGTGGCTGCCCAGGGTCGTGCGCTGACGGTTGATGGCTTCCTTGGCGCGAGTGATCGCGGTCGAGAATCCGATGCAGTACTCGGTCCCCTGGACGTCGTTGTCCATCGTCTTGGGGATGGCCACGAGCGGGACGCCCTCGTTGACCAGGACCTGCGAATACGAGAGCGTGTCGTCGCCGCCGATGGTCACGAGCAGGTCGAGGCCGAGCGCCCCGAGATGGTCGAGGACCAGCGGAGTGAGGTCGTAGACGCCGTTACCGACGGCAAAGCCGGCGCGCGCGCTCTCGTCCATCCACGGCGGCAGACCGCCTTCGCGCATCTTGCGCGGGTTCGTCCGCGAGGTGTGCAGGATCGTGCCGCCGGTCCGGTCGATGGTCCGGGTGTTGTTGCGGTCGAGTGGCCGGAGGTAGTCGGGGTCGGCCCCGAGCTCCGGGCGGACGTGGGTGAGCCCTTCCCAGCCGCGGCGGATCCCGAGGACCTCGTAACCCACCTCGGTCGCGCGGTAGACGACGCTCTTGATGACGGCGTTGAGGCCCGGGACGTCTCCGCCGCCGGTCAGGATCCCGATGCGCTTCAACGTGGCCACAGCCGTGAATCCTAGCGCGCGGCCCGCTCATCGGCCGGTTGCGGTTC
Organism: uncultured Chloroflexia bacterium; assembly: GCA_963834915.1. Classification (GTDB taxonomy): domain Bacteria; phylum Chloroflexota; class Limnocylindria; order Limnocylindrales; family CSP1-4; genus SPCO01. The sequence goes on along the minus strand of CAWIDI010000005.1, from coordinate 750,367 downwards.
GGTGCCGCCCGTGGCGATCCGGCGGGGGTCGTCTGCTAGCATCGGTCGCATGAACTACGAACTCTTCATGGGCGAGGCGCTCGCGGAGGCGCAGCTGGCGCGGACCCGCGGCGAGCGGCCCATCGCCGCGGTCGCGGTCGTCAACGAGGCGATGGTCGCGCGGGCGCACGACCGAGTCCAGGAGACCAACGACCCCACCGCCCACGCCGTCGTCGGCGCGCTCCGGGAGGCGGCCCGGAAGCTCGGGACACCGAGTCTCGACAACGTCACGATCTTCGCCACGCTCGAGCCGTGCCCGATGTGCGTGGGCGCGCTCCTGGAGAGCGACGTGGAGGCCCTCGTCTTCGCCCTGCCCAACACCCGGACCGGCGCGGCCGGGACCGTCCTGCAGCTGGCGCAGCACGAGGCGCTGACGCGCCGGATCAAGATCGTCAGCGGCATCCGCCGCGACGAGGCGGCAGCCCTCTTCGTGGTGTCGCCGGTCGCCTGAGGGCGGGCCGTACCTCCGGGCCAGGGGGTCCGTCAGCAGCAGTTTGGTATCCTCTCCCGCGGAGAGGTGTCCGAGTGGTTGATGGTGCCGCTCTCGAAAAGCGGTGTGCGAAAGCACCGCGGGTTCGAATCCCGCCCTCTCCGCCACCCCCCGTCGTCCCGGCTCGGCCGATGCCGGCGTTGGTTCGTCCGCGCGCTCGCTCACGCCCACGGGGAGAGGTCGCCTAGTGGACTATGGCGCCGCACTGGAAATGCGGTTCGGGGCAACCCGTCGCGGGTTCGAATCCCGCCCTCTCCGCCAACTACGCGCGGCGCTGACGGTCATCCTGGATCGACGGTCCCGGCCGCTGGCATCACGACTCGATCGCGATCCATGCCGATGATCGAGATCGTCGCCCTCGAGATGGGCACCTTCACGTTCCCGGATGACGAGCCCTGGCCCGGCGAAGAGGGCGTCGTCGTCGCCTACGCGATCCGCCATCCCGGAGGGCTGCTCCTCTTCGACACGGGCTTCGGGTCCGGCGACGCCGACCTCGACGCGCGCTACCACACGGTCCCTCGGCGGCTGCCGGACGTGCTGGCCGAAGCCGGGGTCGCCGTCGAGGACATCACGGCCATCGTGAACTGCCATCTGCACGTGGACCACGCCGGCCAGAACGCCCAGCTCACCGGCATCCCGATCCATGTCCAGCCCGCCGAGTGGGACCTCGCCCACACGACCGACCACACCATCCTCGATTGGATCGAGGGTCCGGGCGTCGATTATGTCCAGACCGCCGGCGACCACGAGGTCATGCCGGGGATCCGCGTCGTGGCGACGCCCGGTCACACGCTCGGACACCAGTCGCTCGTCGTCGAGACGGGGGAGGGGCGCACGGTGCTCACTGGCCAGGCGGTCTACTCCGTCGGCGAATGGACCGGCGATCCGACCGCGCGCGAAGGCCGCACCTCGGCCCGGGATCGCGACGCCTACGACCGGTCCATCGAGCGGCTCCGCGGCCTCGCGCCCGCGCGGGTCCTCTTCGCCCACGACCGCGCGGAGTGGCGAGCCTGACGACGCGCCTCGGCGATCAAACCGGGTATCCTTCGCGAGCCGTGCTAGGCGGGGAACTAGCGGTGCCCTGTACCTGCAATCCGCTCCAGCAGGGCTGAATCCCCTCCCGAGGTCTCCGTCTTCGAACGCTGCCCGACGAGCGACGTTGAGGACCGGGTCCCGCGCAGCGGCGAACCGCGAACCGTGTCAGGTCCGGAAGGAAGCAGCACTAAGCGACCATCGCCGAGTGCCGCGGAACGGCCTGGTCCGAGCCGCTCGTCATGGTGGGCACGGGGACGACCTGGTCGACGGAGGGTGCACGGCATTTCGATCCCGCGCGCCCTTGCTCGGAGCCGCAGTTGACGTCAGCCGTCCCGCACCAGGCCCTCTACCGCCGCTGGCGGGCGCAGACGTTCGCTGAGATCGTCGGCCAGGAAGCGGTCGTCGAGACGCTGCGAAACGCCGTCCGGACCGGTCGCGTCTCGCACGCGGTCCTGTTCGTCGGGCCGCGCGGCACGGGCAAGACGTCCCTCGCGCGGATCCTCGCCAAGGCCGTCAACTGCACCGACCTGCGCGACGGCGACGCCTGCGACGCCTGCCCCTCGTGCATCTCGATCCGCGAAGGGACGACGCTCGACCTGGTCGAGATCGACGCCGCCAGCAACCGCGGCATCGACGCCGTCCGTGACCTGCGTGAACGGCTGCGCTATCCGCCCGGCGAGCTCAAGCGAAAGGTCTACATCCTCGACGAGGCCCATCAGATCACGAAGGACGCCTGGAACGCGCTCCTGAAGTCGCTCGAGGAGCCACCCGACTTCGTCGTCTTCATGTTCGCTTCGACGGAGCCGTCCGGCTTCCCGCCGGCGATCCTGTCGCGACTCCAGCGCTTCGACGTCCGCCGCCTGACGACCCCGGAGATCGAGGGCAAGCTCGCGCGCATCCTGGCCGCGGACGGCCGCACCGCCGACCCGGCGGCGCTGTCGTTGATCGCGAGGCTGGCCGCGGGCGGCATGCGCGACGCGGAGTCGATGCTGGACCAGCTCCTGTCGGCTGCGCCCGACGACATCGATGAGCGCCGCGTCCGCGACCTCCTGGGTCTCGCCGACGCCGATGCCGTCGACGCCTTCATCGATGCTCTCGTGGCCGGCGACGCCGCCACCGGGATCGCCTTGCTCGACACGCTCGAAGAACGCGGCCGCGACGCCCGCACGCTTCTCGATCAGGCCATCGACGCCATCCGCGGCCGCCTCGTCGCGGACCTGTCGTCGGGAGATGCGGCCGCCGTCCCCGGTCTCGCCGACGCCGCTCGCCGGCTCGCCGCCATCGATCCCGATCGCGCCGGCGTCGGCGGCCTTCGCCTCCAGCTCGAGCTGGCGCTGTTCACGGGATCCCGCGGCGCTGGGGATGCCCCGGCGGCCGCCCGCACGCCCGCGGGTACGCCAGCAAACACGCCCGCGGCCGCACACCCGCCCGAGGCGGCCGCTCACGCGCCCGAGAAGGCCCCCGCACGCAAGGCGGCGCCGTCAGCACAGGCCCTGCCTGCCGATGCGGCGCCAGCGGCGGCCAAGCCCGAGCCAGCCACTCCCAAGCCCGCCCCCGCACAAGTCCCGAGCCGGGACGATGCCGAACCGCCGACCGCGGCGGCCATCCCGACAGAGACGCCCGCACCAGCCACGGCCGAGCCCGGCACTCCCGAACCTGATGCCGCAGCACCCACGAGCCCCGGACCGGGCGCCATCCCCGCGTCGGCCGACGTCGGCCCGGACCTGGCCCGGCTCCGCGACGGCTGGCCAACCATCATCGGCTCGGTCCAGCCCGCGGTCCGCGCCGTCATGAAGGAATGTCGCCCGATGGGCGTCGAGGGCAACATCGTCACCCTCGGCTTCCCCGAGAGCATGAGCTTCCTGAAGGACCACGCGGAACGGCGGCGCCCGGAGCTCGAGACCGCGATCGGCGGCTTCCTCGGCCGCGATGTCAGCGTCCGCAGCGTGGCGACCAACCTGGAGCTCGTGCCGGCCGCCGCCGACGACCTCGTTGCCGAGGCGCGCCGTATCTTCGCCGACGACCTCGCCGACGTCGGCGAGGTCCGCTGATCGACCCGCGCGGCTGGCGCGCCAGCAGTCAGCACGGACTTCCGCCAGACTGACCGAACGAAGCGACCCGGAGGAGGAGCGAGCCCATGGGCATGGCGAATCTGCAGCGGATGGCCCAGCAGATGCAGCAGGAGATGCTGCGCGTCCAGACCGAGCTGGAGTCGACGATCGTCGACGGCTCCGCCGGCGGCGGGGTCGTGACGGCCCAGGCCACCGGCAAGCAGGAGCTGGTCGAGCATCACCATCGATCCGTCCGCGGTCGACCCGTCGGACGTCGAGATGCTCCAGGACCTCGTCCTCGCCGCGGTCAACGACGCGCTCCGTGCCTCGCGCGAGCTCGCCGAGCAGAAGATGGCGGCCGTGACGGGCGGCATGCGCATCCCGGGGATGTAGGGCTCGCCCCATCGTGGCCACGCCCCTCATCGAACCTGTCGCCCGACTCATCGAGTCGTTCGCGCGCCTGCCCGGGGTCGGCCCGAAGACGGCCCAGCGCCTGACCTACCACCTGCTGCGCGCCCCGGACGCCGAGGCACGTGCGCTCGCCGCGGCGCTCATCGATGTCCGCGACAAGGTCGTCTTCTGCGAGCGCTGCTTCAACATCAGCGAGGCGCCCCTGTGCGCGATCTGCACGGACCCCGGCCGCGACCGGACGCGGCTCTGCGTGGTCGAGGAGCCACTCGATGTCCTCGCCCTCGAACGCACCGGTGAATTCAAGGGCCTCTACCACGTGCTGCACGGTGCCATCTCGCCGATCGATGGGATCGGCCCGGACCGCCTGCGCATCCGGGAGCTGCTCGCCCGCGCGGACGAGGCCAAGCGGGATGGGTCGCCGTTCGAGGAGGTGATCGTCGCCACCAACCCGACCCTCGAAGGGGAGGCGACCGCGATGTACCTGGCGGAGCGCCTCGAATCGACGGTCGGCCTGGTCAGCCGGATCGCCCGCGGCCTGCCGGTCGGCGGCGACCTCGAGTACGCGGACGAGGTGACGCTGATCCGGGCCCTCCAGGGCCGGCGGGCGGTCTGAGCCGGCGATGAGCAACCTCGTCTTCGAGATCCTGCTCCGCCTCGCCAAGGCCGGCGCCGCGGCGCTCCTCGGCCTGGTGCTCTACGTGATCCTCACGGGACCCCTCGCGGTGGGCGGCTCCGCCGAGCTCGCGCTGCTCTGCTGGCTGAGTGGCGCGGCCTTCATCCTCCTCGTGGAGACGAGCCCGATCTGAGCCTCCCACGAGGCGTTTGACGGGACTCCGGCGCCACCCCTACCATTCGCGCTCGTGCCACCCCACGGGGTGCGCTCGGAGCGGGTCGCCGGTCCCCGGTGACCCTCGGTCGCTGGTTTGACACCAGGGCCACCAAGCCCCATCATTCGGGGTCTGCGCCGCGGGCGGTTTCGCCTTGGACGCTGCACCTTAACAACTGAAGAGTGACAGGAAATCCGTGATAAGGATGTGCGAGTGGTCGAACCCTCGGAACGAAGTCGCCATCGCAAGATGGCGCGTTTCTATCGGAGAGTTTGATCCTGGCTCAGGATAAACGCTGGCGGCGTGCATGAGACATGCAAGTCGAACGGACGATCGGGGCTTGCTCTGATCGTTAGTGGCGGACGGCTGAGTAACGCGTGGGTGACCTGCCCCGAAGTGGGGAATAACTGCCCGAAAGGGTGGCTAATACCGCATGTGGTGGTGCCTTCACTGGCACCAGTAAAGCCGCAAGGCGCTTCGGGAGGGGCCTGCGTCCGATTAGCTCGTTGGTGGGGTAACGGCTCACCAAGGCGACGATCGGTAGGTGGTCTGAGAGGACGATCACCCAGACTGGGACTGAGACACGGCCCAGACTCCTACGGGAGGCAGCAGTCGGGAATTTTGCGCAATGGACGAAAGTCTGACGCAGCAACGCCGCGTGAGGGATGAAGGCCTTCGGGTTGTAAACCTCTTTTGTCAGGGAAGATCATGACGGTACCTGACGAATAAGCCACGGCTAACTACGTGCCAGCAGCCGCGGTAATACGTAGGTGGCAAGCGTTGTCCGGATTTACTGGGCGTAAAGAGCGCGCAGGCGGTCGTTCAAGTCGCGTGTGAAAGCCCCCGGCTCAACTGGGGAGGGTCACGCGATACTGATCGACTCGAAGGCAGGAGAGGGAAGTGGAATTCCCGGTGTAGTGGTGAAATGCGTAGATATCGGGAGGAACACCAGTGGCGAAGGCGACTTCCTGGCCTGTTCTTGACGCTGAGGCGCGAAAGCTAGGGGAGCAAACGGGATTAGATACCCCGGTAGTCCTAGCCGTAAACGATGGACACTAGGTGTTGGTGGTATCAACCCCGCCAGTGCCGAAGCTAACGCATTAAGTGTCCCGCCTGGGGAGTACGGCCGCAAGGCTAAAACTCAAAGGAATTGACGGGGGCCCGCACAAGCAGCGGAGCGTGGGGTTTAATTCGACGCAACGCGAAGAACCTTACCAAGGCTTGACATGACCAGGATCCCGGCGGAAACGTCGGTTCCCCGCAAGGGGCCTGGCCACAGGTGTTGCATGGCTGTCGTCAGCTCGTGTCGTGAGATGTTGGGTTAAGTCCCGCAACGAGCGCAACCCCTACTGTGTGTTGTATCACTCACACGGGACTGCCGAGAGAAACTCGGAGGAAGGTGGGGATGACGTCAAGTCAGCATGGCCCTTACGCCTTGGGCTACACCCACGCTACAATGGCCGGTACAACGGGCTGCGAAACCGCGAGGTGGAGCGAATCCCTTAAAGCCGGTCTCAGTTCGGATTGTAGGCTGCAACTCGCCTACATGAAGCCGGAGTTGCTAGTAACCGCCGGTCAGCATACGGCGGTGAATATGTTCCCGGGCCTTGTACACACCGCCCGTCACGTCATGAAAGCTGGCAACACCCGAAGCCGGTGGGCCAACCGCAAGGAGGCAGCCGTCGAAGGTGGGGTTGGTGATTGGGACGAAGTCGTAACAAGGTAGCCGTACCGGAAGGTGCGGCTGGATCACCTCCTTTCTAGGGAGATCCGAGTCTCGACCTTTTGGTGGGGTCGAGGCGTTGATGGCTCCTAGGGTTGATCGCCCGGTCGTTCGAGTATCCCCGCCAGGTGGAGCTCGCTGGCCCGAACCGCAAGGCTCGAGTCAGAGACCGAAAGCGACCTGGAAAGACACCGAACCCATTTCGGACATCCGCGTCCGTGTTTCCTGTCACTCTTCAAGGGTCAAGGTGCAGCTGCCCTCGACGACCTCGGTCGTCGGGCTTCGCTGTCCGCGGCGGGCGTTTAGCTCAGCTGGTTAGAGCACTGCCCTGATAAGGCAGAGGTCTCTGGTTCGAGTCCAGAAACGCCCACCACCACCCACCCCACCGGCGCGGGGACGTAGCTCAGTCGGCAGAGCATCTCCTTTGCAAGGAGAGGGTCAGGAGTTCGAGTCTCCTCGTCTCCACCAGCTCTGACGTCGCGCCGGCTTCGCGAAACATGAATACCGAACGATCCCAGCGGCCCCGCCCAGGCGGGCCGATCTGGATCAGCCACCACATCGATCCCCTGATCCGTGCCCTGTCGTCTTCGGCAGGCCACCGACCAGCGGAACGCTGGACGAGGGAACGGCTTCGGCCGATCCATCGGGAGGTCCGCCCTCGGGCGGGCCGCACCTTAACAACTGGAATGTGTTTCGGCAGATTGAAGATCTTCGATTTCGCCGAGTAGTCAAGGAAATGATCCCGATCGATCCCGTCCGCGACTGACCACCTGGTCAGAGGCTGGAGGGGGTCAAGCTACAAAGGGCACGGGGTGGATGCCTTGGCGCCAAGAGCCGAAGAAGGACGTGGCAGGCTGCGAAAAGCTCCGGGGAGTCGCGAGCAGACTTTGATCCGGAGATGTCCGAATGGGGAAACCCGGCTGGGGTCATGCCCAGTCACTCCTGGTTGAATCAAATAGGCCAGGAAGAGGTAAGCCAGCGAACTGAAACATCTCAGTAGCTGGAGGAAAGGAGACTATTCCCTGAGTAGTGGCGAGCGAAAAGGGAAGAGCCCAAACTCACTCAGCGCGATAGGTTGCCGCCGTTTCTGAGTGGGGGTTGTAGGAGCAGATCATCGGGACCCGGCAAGGTCCCGGCGGAGTTACCAAGTCGATCGCTAGTCGAGCTGCCCTGGAACGGCAGGCCATAGAGGGTGAGAGCCCCGTAGGCGAAAGCGACCGACCTCCGTGATCAGCCACCTGAGTACCACGTGGAAGGTCTCTCATGTGGGAAGCTGGGCGGACCACCGTCC
>CAWIDI010000005.1:0-737500 GCA_963834915.1 uncultured Chloroflexia bacterium | reverse complement strand
CACCTCGCCGGACGCCCCCGAAGCCTCCGCCGATCCAGCCCCCGATACCGCCGAGCCGGATGCCGTCGCCGAGACCCCGGCCGTCGAACCCGACGCCCAGGCCGAGCCCGTCGCCGAGACGCCGCCCGCCGCCGAGCCAGTGGTGGCCGAAGCCACGCCCGAGCCCGACGCCGCCCAGGCCGTCGCCGCACCCGAGGTCGCCGCAGCGCCCGAGGTCGTCGCGGAGGCCCCTGCCGCCGCCGAAGAGACCCCGGCCGTGGAGGCTGCCGCGGACGCCGGGGCTCCCGCGGAGAGCGGGGTCAGCGCCGACGAGACCGCCGACGCGCCCGCCGCCGCCGAGGAAGACGAGCCGGTCGCCCCGGTCCGCGAGCTCGGCCCCGAGCCGACGACGATGGAGGAGCTCCTCGCCGAGCAGGACTCGGATATCAAGAGCTTCAAGCACGGAGACGTCGTCGACGGGACGGTCGTCCGCATCGACAAGGACGAGATCCTTGTCGACATCGGGGCCAAGAGCGAAGGCGTCGTCAGCAACCGTGAATTGTTCGGTCGACACGGCGAGGGCCAGCCCGAGCTCAAGATCGGGGACACCGTCCTCGTCTACGTCCTCCAGCCGGAGTCGCCCGAGGGCCACGTCGTCCTCTCGCTCCGCCGCGCCGGCCTCGAGCGCAAGTGGCGCGCGATGCAGGAGCAGTTCGAGGAAGGCGTCATCATCGAGGCGCCGGTCATCGACCACAACAAGGGCGGCCTCATCGTCGACTGCGGGATCCGCGGGTTCGTGCCGATCAGCCAGATCGTCGACTTCCCGCGCCGTCCGCAGAACGACCAGCCGCGTGACGCGGCCCAGGAGATCGCGGAGAAGCTGCAGCCGTTCGTCGGCCGCAAGCTTCGCCTCAAGATCCTCGAGGTCAACCGCAAGGCCAACCGGCTCATCCTGTCCGAGAAGGTCGCCCTCTACGAGGAGCGCCGCGAGAAGCGGGACGAGCTGTTCAGCAGCCTGCAGGTCGGGCAGACCGTCAAGGGCACCGTGCGCTCGATCGCGCCGTTCGGCGTGTTCATCGACCTCGGCGGCATCGACGGCCTGGTCCACAAGAGCGAGCTCAGCTGGAACAAGGTCAACAACCCCGAGGCCGGCTACAAGGTCGGCGAAGAGGTCGAGGCCGAGGTCATCGACATCAACCACGAGCGCGGCCGGATCAGCCTGTCGATCCGCCGCCTCCAGCCGGACCCGTGGCATTCGACGGTCGCGGACTTCAACGTCGGCGACGTCATCGATGGCACCGTCACGAAGCTCGTGAACTTCGGGGCGTTCGTCCGCGTGCGCGACGGCCTCGAGGGCCTGATCCACATCAGCGAGCTCTCGCACCAGCGCGTCGCCCACCCGGCCGATGTCGTCCACGAGGGCCAGCAGCTCAAGCTCAAGATCATCTCGCTCGACTCCGAGCGCCATCGCCTGGGCCTCAGCCTGAAGCAGGCCGAGGAGCCGCCGGCCCGCCCGGCGCCCGAGCCGGTCGCCTCCGGGTCCGGCGCATCCGCCGCACCCCGCCAGGAGCGCCGTCCGCGCCAGGAGCGCGGCTACTCGATGTCGGACGCGGTCCAGGAGCCCGAGGGCGGGATCGACAACACGCTGGCCTCGGCGTTCGCCCAGGTCCGCCAGCAGATCGCGGCCGCCGAGATCGGTGAGACCGCCGAGAACGTCGAAGCCATCGAGGCCGCGGAGGAGACCGAGGCGGTCGCCGCCATCGACGAGGTCCTCGAGAACGTCGCCGCTGACGAGGCGGTCGAGGAGGCAGCAGCCACCGAGGCGATCGAGGAGATCGTCGAGACGGTCGCCGCCGACGAAGCCGCCCTCGAGGCGGCCGGTGCCGCCGAGATCGCCAAGCTGGCCGACGCCGCCGCCGCCAACGACGCGAACGTCGAGCCGGCATCCGAGGCTGCGACCGAGGTGATCGACGAGATCGTCGCCACCGAGGAGGTCGAGGAGGCTGCCGCCACCGAGGCGATCGAGGAGATCGTCGAGACGGTCGCTGCCGATGAGGCTGCCGAGGAAGCCGCGGCCGCGGAAACGGTCGAGGAGATCGTGCAGGCGGTCGCCGCGGACGAGGCCGCCGTGGAGGAGGCTGCTGCCGAGACGGTCGAGGAGATCGCCAAGGAGACGATGGAGGCCAACACCAAGGGCTGACCTCCGTCGCCCGCGCATCGATCGACCCGCCGGTCCCCGGCGGGTCGTCGTGATTCCCGGTCCCAACCCTGTGCCCGACCCACGCGAGGGGAGGGTGCTAGCATGCCCGCAAGCGCCACGCCCGTGACGCCAGGCAAGGGAACAGACGTTCGACCCGATGGATCGCTTTGACAAGTTCACCGATCGCGCCCGCAAGGTCCTGACGCTCGCGCAGGACGAGGCGCAGCGGTTCAACCACAACTACATCGGCACGGAGCACCTGCTGCTCGGTCTCGTGCGCGAGGGCGAGGGCGTGGCCGCGCGCGTGCTCGAGAACATGAATGTCGAGCTCGCGAAGGTGCGGACGGCGGTCGAGTTCATCATCGGCCGCGGTGACCGCCCCGTCGTCGGCGAGGTCGGGCTGACGCCACGGGCGAAGCGGGTCATCGAGCTGGCGATCGACGAGGCGCGTCGACTCGGCCACAACTACATCGGCACGGAGCACCTGCTCCTGGGCCTCGTCCGCGAGGGCGAGGGGATCGCCGCCGGTGTCCTGGAGTCGCTCGGCGTCAACCTCGACAAGGTCCGTCACGAGGTCATCCGGGTCCTCTCACAGAGCTCGTCGGCCGGGCCATCCGCCCAGGAGACCAAGCGCGCGAGCAAGACGCCGACCGTCGACCAGCTCGGGATCAACCTCACCGAGGCGGCCCGGGCGGGCAAGCTCGATCCGGTCATCGGCCGCGAGAAGGAGATCGAGCGGGTCATCCAGATCCTGTCGCGGCGGACCAAGAACAACCCGGCGCTCATCGGCGAGCCGGGCGTCGGGAAGACCGCCATCGCCGAGGGCCTCGCCCATCGGATCATCGCGGGCGACGTCCCGGAGACCCTCCTCAACAAGCGCGTCCTGACGCTCGACATCGGCTCGCTGGTCGCGGGCACGAAGTACCGCGGCGAGTTCGAGGAGCGGCTCAAGAAGATCATCGAGGAGCTGCGCAACACCAACGACGCCGTGCTGTTCATCGACGAGCTGCACACCCTGGTCGGCGCCGGCGCCGCCGAGGGCGCGATCGACGCCGCCAACATCCTGAAGCCGCCGCTCGCCCGCGGCGAGCTCCAGTGCATCGGGGCGACGACGCTCGACGAATACCGCAAGTACATCGAGCGCGATGCCGCGCTCGAGCGCCGGTTCCAACCAGTGATGGTCGAGGAGCCGACGCAGGAGCAGACCGTGGCGATCCTGATGGGGATCCGCGAGCGCTACGAGCAGCATCACAAGGTGACGATCAGCGACGAGGCCGTGAAGGCCGCCGCGGATCTCTCGACGCGCTACATCACCGACCGCCACCTGCCGGACAAGGCCATCGACCTGATCGACGAGGCCGCATCGCGCGTGCGCCTGCGCCACTCGAGCGCGCCGCCGGCCCTGCGCGAGGCGACGAAGGAGCTGGAGCGCATCACCAAGGAGAAGGACGCGGCGATCAATAATCAGGAGTACGAGGAGGCCGCGACGCTGCGCGAGGCGGAGGCCACCGCGCGCGAGACCGCCGATGCGCTCCGGACCGAGTGGCAGGCCTCGATGTCGGGCGACCAGCCGGTCGTCGACGAGGAGGAGATCGCCCAGGTCGTCGCGATGTGGACCGGGATCCCGGTCACCCGCATCGCGCAGGAGGAGTCCGAGCGGCTGCTCCACATGGAGGACGCGCTCCACAACCGGGTCATCGGCCAGCAGGAGGCGATCGAGACCGTCTCGAAGGCGGTCCGCCGCGCCCGCGCCGGCCTCAAGGACCCGAAGCGGCCGATCGGCTCGTTCATCTTCCTCGGCCCGACCGGCGTCGGGAAGACCGAGCTGGCCAAGGCCCTCGCGGAGTTCATGTTCGGGAGCGAGGACGCGCTCATCAAGATCGACATGAGCGAGTTCATGGAGCGCCACAACGTCAGCCGGCTCGTCGGGGCGCCCCCCGGCTATGTCGGGTTCGACGAGGGCGGACAGCTCACCGAGGCAGTCCGGCGCAAGAGCTACGCGGTCGTGCTCCTCGACGAGGTCGAGAAGGCGCACCCGGAGGTCTTCAACATCCTCCTCCAGATCCTCGAGGACGGGCACCTCTCCGATGCCAAGGGCCGCCGGGTCGACTTCCGCAACTGCATCATCATCATGACCTCGAACCTCGGCGCGAAGCAGCTCCAGACCAACTCGAGCCTGGGTTTCCGCGTGACCGGACGACACGGACGCGTCCAAGGCCCAGATCTCGTACGACCTCATGAAGGACAAGGTCAACGCCGAGCTCAAGCAGGCGTTCCGGCCCGAGTTCCTCAACCGGATCGATGCGACGGTCGTCTTCCGCTCGCTGACGGTCGAGGAGATCACGCTGATCGTCGACCTCATGCTGGCTCGCGTGCGCGATCAGCTCCGCGCGCAGCAGATGCATCTCGAGGTCACGGACGCGGCCAAGGAGCACATCATCAAGCTGGGCTACGACGTGGCCTACGGCGCGCGACCGCTGCGCCGGGTCATCCAGAACATGGTCGAGGACGTCCTCGCCGAGCACCTGCTGCTCGGCCGGTACGAGCCGGGCACGACGATCGTCGTCGACAGGGACCCGGAAGCCGGCCTCGACATCCACGCCGCGGAGCCGCGCACGCCGGTCGAAGCACTGTGAACGGGGGCGCCCGGCGCGCCCGAGGTCGCTGACGGTGGCTCGAGCCGAGAGTCGCTACGTCTGCCAGAGCTGCGGTGAGGCGTTCCTGCGCTGGGAGGGCCAATGCCGTGCCTGCGGCGGCTGGAACAGCCTCGTGGAGACCGTGGTCCGGGCAGCAGGCCGAGCAGAGCGTGCCCGGACCCGCCAGGCCGGCCCCTCGGACCGACCGGAGGCGGTGGCCCTGACCGCGGTGGCCGAGGAGACCGTCCCACGTCGCCCCATCGGCATCGGCGAGCTGGACCGGGTGCTCGGGGGCGGCCTGGTCGCCGGCGCGGTCGTGCTCCTGGGCGGCGAGCCGGGGATCGGCAAGTCGACGCTCCTCCTCCAGACGACCGCCGGCCTCGTCGGCGACAGCGGATCGGCCGGGGCGCTCTATGCGACCGGCGAGGAGTCCGCCTCCCAGGTGCGCCTGCGCGCGGCGCGACTCGGCCTGCTCGACGGGACGGTCGGTGCCCGGATCCGGATCCTCGCCGAGAACGACATCGACCGGGTGATCGAGGCGGCGCGTGCGGAGCCGCCCACGGTGCTCGTCGTCGATTCCGTCCAAACGGCGATGGTGGGCGATCTCGAGGGCGCCCCGGGGAGCGTCGGCCAGGTCCGCGAATCGACCCTCCGGCTGATGGCCTTCGCGAAGGGGGAGGGGATCGCGGTGATCCTCGCCGGGCACGTGACCAAGGACGGCTCGATCGCCGGCCCCAAGACGCTCGAGCACCTGGTCGACGCGGTCCTGAGCCTCGAAGGCGAGCGGACCTCGGCCCTCCGCTTGCTGCGGGCGACCAAGAACCGGTTCGGATCCACCGAGGAGGTCGGCGTCTTCGAGATGGGCGAGCACGGCCTGGCCGAGGTGAGCGACCCGGCGCGCGCCTTCCTCGCCGACCACGATGAACCGGCGCCGGGCAGCGTGATCGCCCCGACCTTGGAAGGCAGCCGTCCCCTGCTGGTCGAGGTCCAGGCGCTCGTCGCCGCGGCACGCTACGGGTCGCCGACCCGGCGCGCCAGCGGCCTGGACGCGAACCGACTCAGCCTCCTGCTGGCCGTGCTCGGCCGCCGCGCGGGCATCGGCCTTTCCGACCACGACGTCTACGCGAACCTGGCCGGCGGGCTGACCGTCGCCGAACCTGGCCTGGACCTGCCGCTGGCGCTGGCGCTCGCGTCATCGCTGCGCGACCGCCCGGTGTCGCCCGGTCTCGTGGCCATCGGCGAGGTCGGCCTGCTCGGCGAGCTCCGGGCGGTCCCGGGCCTGGATCGCCGGCTCCGCGAGGCCGCGCGGCTGGGCTTCAGCCGGGCGATCGTGCCGCGCTCGGGGCCGGGCGTCCGCCCGGTCGCCCCGGCCGGCATCGAGGTCGTCGCGGTGTCGACGCTCGCCGACGCGATCCGGGCAGCCCTTGGTGCGGGATCATCCGGGCGTGGCGAGGCCGTGCCCGCGATGCTAGGCTGACGGACCCGTCCGGACCGTTCCGGCCACGGGGTCGCCGGAGCACTCCGAGAGGGAGTCGTTGATCCGCTATATCCGTGTCCTGGGCGCGCTGCTCGGGGGGTCGATCGGGCTCGTCCTGGCGACGACCGGCAATGGGCTCTTCCGCGGCTTCGAAGCTTCCGGTGCGCTGGTCGCCCTGTGGGTCGTGGCCTGGATGGTGGTCGGCTTCGGCCTGCTCCCGTACATCACGGTCGTGCCGGCTGCCTGGCTGATCCGGCGCGTCGAGCAGCTCTCGACCGCCGAGTTCGTGACCGCGGTCATCGGGCTGATCATCGGGCTGCTCCTGGGCTTGCTCCTGGGACTCCCACTGTCGCGGCTCCCGGACCCGTTCGGGACATGGCTTCCGCTCGGCGTCTCGATCTTCCTGGGGCTCGGGATGGTGGGGCTCACGGTCGCGAAGCGCCAGGACCTGCTGATCGCGGCAGAGGCCGTCGGCATCTTCCGCCGACCGCCGGAGGAGAAGCCCGAGAGCCACGCGACCGGGGAGCCGCACATCATCGTGGACACGAGCGCGATCATCGACGGGCGGATCGCGGAGATCGTCGAATCGGGATTCATCTACGGCACCCTGGTCGTGCCGCGGATGGTCCTCGACGAGCTCCAGCACATCGCCGACAGCTCAGACACCCTGCGCCGCAACCGCGGCCGTCGTGGGCTCGAGATCCTCGCGCGGATGCAGAAGGACCCCGGGACGCCGGTCGAGATCATCGAGGACGACGTCCCGGACGTGGTCGAGGTCGACGCGAAGCTCGTCGCCCTCGCGCGGGTTCGCAGCCGGGTGATCCTCACCAACGACTACAACCTGAACCGGGTCGCCGAGCTGCAGGGCGTGCGCGTGATGAACATCAACTCGCTGGCCAACGCGGTGAAGCCTGCGGTCCTGCCCGGTGAGGAGCTCCGCGTGCGGGTCATCCAGGAGGGCAAGGAGGCCGGCCAGGGTGTCGGGTTCCTCGACGACGGGACGATGATCGTGGTGGAAGGCGGCGCGCGGCACATCGACCACGACGTCGACGTGTCCGTGACGCGGGTGCTCCAGACCGTCGCCGGCAGGATGATCTTCGCCCAGCCGCGACTCGATTGAGCGCCGCGGCGCCCGGGGCCGCGCCGGGCGGGTCGCTCGCGGCGGACGGGTCCATCGCGGTCGACGCCGTCATCGTCGCGGCCGGTCGTTCCGTCCGGATGGGCGGCACCGACAAGCTTTTCGCGCCGGTCGCCGGGCGGCCGCTGCTCGCCTGGACGATCCAGGCGCTCGCCGCGGTCCCCGAGATCGGGCGGATCGCGGTCGTGACCGCCGCGGACCGGACGGACGAGGTGCGCGCGGCATCGTGGCTGCCGTCATCGGTCGTGGCGGTCGTCGCGGGGGGCGACCGTCGCCAGGTCTCGGTCGCGGCGGGGCTCCAGGCACTCGCGGAAGCCCCGCTGCCACCGGAGTGGCCCGCAGATCCGACGGCACGGGTCGTGCTCGTCCACGACGGCGCCCGACCGCTCGTCTCGGCAAGCCTCGTCCGCGACGTCATCCGGGCGACGGCGGAGCACGGGGCCGCCATCCCCGCACTCCCCGTGGCGGAGACCCTCAAGCGGATCGACCGCGAACGCGTCGCCGGCACCGTGGACCGCGATGGGCTGGCGACCGCGCAGACGCCGCAGGGCATCCGCGCCGACATCTTCCGGGCCGCGCTCCAGCGCTACCCGGCCGACGGACCCGAAACATGGACCGATGAGGCCTCCCTGCTGGAGGCCTGTACCATCGAGGTCCATGTGGTGCCAGGCGATCCGAGGAATCTCAAGGTGACGCTGCCCGCCGATCTCGCGCGGGTCGAGGCGGCGCTGAGCCAGGGCATCGTCCGGCGATCCGGGATCGGACACGACTCGCACCCGTTCGGTCCAGGTGGTCCGCTGGTCCTCGGCGGGATCCGGATCGCCGGCGCGCCGCGCCTTTCCGGCCACTCGGACGGCGATGTGGCCCTGCACGCCATCAGCGACGCCATCCTCGGCGCGGCCGGGCTCGGCGACCTCGGGCGCCTCTTCCCGGCCGGCCCCTCGACACCGGCGGGCGTCGACAGCGGCTGGCTCCTGGCGGACGTCGTGGCTCGAGCCGGCGCCGCCGGCTGGCGCGTCGAGGCGCTCGACATGACCATCGTGGCCGCGCGTCCCCGGCTCGGCCCGCACCTCGAAGCCATGCGCCTGGCGATCGCGGCGCTCGTCGACGTCGAGCCGGGCGCCGTCAACGTCAAGGCCTCCAGCGGGAACCTCGACGGGGCCGAGGGGGCCGGCCGGTCGGCCTCGGCCCTCGCGCTCGTGACGCTCGCGGCCGTCGGTGGAGGTTCGGGCGCATGACGCTCCGGCTGCACGACACGCTGTCGGGCGAGACGCGACCGGTCTCACCGATCGATGGCGAGACGTTCCGCATCTACTCGTGCGGCCCCACCGTCTACGGGCCTGCCCACATCGGCAACTTCCGGTCGTTCCTGTTCGCCGATCTCCTGGTCCGCTACCTGCGCTGGCGCGGGCAGCCCGCCCGCTGGGTCATGAACATCACCGATATCGACGACAAGATCATCCGCGGGGCGGCGGCCGCCGGGATCTCGATCGGCGAGCTTGGCGACCGATACCTCGCCACGTTCCTCGAGGACGCGGCATCGCTCCGGATGACCGTGCCCGACGTCATGCCCCGGGCGACCGCGCACATCGACGAGATCGTCGCCCTGATCACGACGTTGCTCGAGGGCGGCTACGCGTATCGCACGGACGACGGCTCGATCTTCTTCCGGATCGCCTCGTGGCCCGCCTACGGCCAGCTGGCCAGGCTCGACCCGGAGCAGCTGCGGGTGGGAGAGCGCGTGGAAGCCGACGAGTACGCGAAGGACGACGTCCGCGACTTCGCCCTCTGGAAAGGCCCGAAGCCTGGTGAGCCGAGCTTCGAGACAGCGATCGGCCCCGGGCGGCCGGGCTGGCACATCGAGTGCTCGGCCATGAGCATGGCCCACCTTGGCCCGTCGTTCGACATCCACACGGGTGGCGTGGACCTGATCTTCCCGCACCACGAGGACGAGATCGCCCAGAGCGAGGCCGCGACTGGCAAGCCGTTCGTGGCGACGTGGCTCCACTGCGCCCACCTGCAGATGGGTGGCGCCAAGATGGCCAAGTCGCTCGGGAACATCGCGCGGGTCGGCGACCTCCTCGCCGACGGGGTATCGGCACGCGCGCTGCGCTACGCGCTGATCGCGGTCCATTACCGCGCACGCCTGGACTCGTCCGACGCGTCGCTCGCGGCCGCCGGCGCGGCGCTCGCCCGGCTCGACTCGGCGCTCGCGGCCCTCGATGCCTACCGCGAGGACCGGGCCGACGACCCCACGGTCGGGGAGCTCGTCGCGGGCGCCCGGGAGGCGTTCGCTGCCGCCCTCGATGACGACCTCAACATCTCGGCCGGGCTGGCCGCCGTCTTCGACCTCGTCCGCGAGTCGAACCGGCGCATCGAGGCGCGGTCGATCTCGACGGCCGACGCGGCCGCGATCGCGGGGGCCATCCGCGACATCGACGAGGTGCTCGGCGTCCTGCCCGACGGCGACGAGCTGGATCCCGAGAGTGCCGCGCTGATCGAGGCACGGGCTGCGGCGAGGGCCGCGCGCGACTGGGCTGGCTCCGACCGCCTGCGCGACGAGCTGGCGGCCCGCGGGATCGCCGTCGAGGACACCCGTGACGGCCAGCGCTGGCGACGGCTCGAGGCAGTCGGCCGTGGCTGACCGCCCCCGCGACGACGACGCTGAGCGGAGGCCCCGACCGAGCGGTGGCCCTCGGGGCCATGGCGGCCCGCCCCGTTCCGGCCCGCCCCGTTCCGTGCCCCGGCGTTCGGGGCCACCACGTTCCGGACCGCCGCGTTCGGGCCCGCCCGGCCGGCCGACGCGCCCGCCCGGCGCCCACGGCCCGGATCGGCGCCCACCCGGCGCCCACGGCCCGGATCGGCGCCCGCCGGGCGCGTATGGGAACGGGCCACGACCCACCTTCGACGGTCCACGGCCACGGCCGGGTGGGCCTCCCGATCGCGCGGGCGGCCCGCCTCGCCACGATGGCTCGCCGGATCGGGCCGGGGGACCGCGCCGCGACCCCGGCTTCTCGTCGGACCGACGGCCACCGGCCCAGCACCGGGGCGGTCCACCGGACCGACCGCCCGAACATCACGGACATCGGCCACCCGACCAGGGTGGCGATCGGCCGCCCCCGAACCGGCCATTCCGCGCCGACGACCGGCCCTTCCGCCCGCCCGACAGGCCGTTCCGGTCCGAGGGGGGCCGCCCGCCCGATCGCGGTCGCCCGTCCGGGTACGACCGCCCTCGCGCCCCGGGCCGACCCGGCCCCTGGGTCCGCGACCAACGCCCCCCATATCCCGGCCGCGGGCCGGCCCCGCGATCCGATCGGCCGTTCCAGGCAGCTCCGGCCCTGCCGCCTCCGGACCTCATCGGGGCGGACGAGGAGCTGATCGCCGGCCGCCGGCCCGTCGAAGAAGCGTTCGCCGCTCGACGTGAGGCGATGCGCCTACTGGTCGTGCCGCAGCGCCGACAGGCGCTCGAGCGACTCGTGCTCCATGCCACGAGCCTCCGAATCCCGATCGTCGAGCTGGAGGGCGGCTCCCTGACCGCGCTGGCCGGCTTCGACGGCCATCAGGGCGTCGGGCTCGTCGTCGCGCCGCGGCGCTGGGCGACCATCGAGGAGATCCTCGCGCGGGCCGTCGAGCGCGGGGAGCCGCCATTCGTCTTGGTGCTCGACTCCCTCGAGGACCCCCAGAACGTCGGCACGCTGCTCCGGAGCGCCGAGGCTGCCGGGATCCATGGCGTCCTCTTCCCGACGCATCGGCAGGCGCCGTTGACGCCGTCCGCGGTCAAGGCCTCGGCCGGGGCGACGGAACACCTCCTGCTCTGTCCGGTCGACGACCTCCCCGGCGGCCTTGCGGACCTGCATGTCCGCGGGCTGAGGGTCGCGGGAGCCGAGGCCGACGCGGCGCTCACCGTCCGCCAGAGCGATCTCCGCGGGCCGCTCGCGATCGTCGTCGGCAGCGAGGGCCAGGGACTCGGGCCGGCCGTCCGCCGACGCTGCGACCTCTTCATGCGGATCCCGATGCGCGGGGCGATCGGGTCGCTCAATGCCGCCGTCGCAGGCTCGATCCTGCTGTTCGAGGCGCTCTCACAGCGCGACCCGAACGGCCGGTCGACGCCGCCGCTGCCGTTCGATGCGCCGCGCGCGACCGCCCGCGAGGAGCCGCCAGCGACGCGCGACGCGATCGAGGCCGTGGCCGAGGAGGCTGTGCCCGAGGTCACGCCGGCCCTCGAGTCAGGGCGGGCCAAGACGAAGGCAAAGGCGAAGGCGACGAAGACGACGAAGGCAAAGGCGAAGGCGACGAAGGCGAAGACGGCGAAGAAGGCGAAGGTGTCGACCTCGGATCCAGTGCCCGAGGCTTCGCCGATGGAGCGGGGGAGCACCCGCGCCAGGGTCTCGAAACCGACGACGGCCCCGGAGGCCGCGGAGCCCGGGACCACGCCGGCTGGCACGAAGGCAGCGAGATCCTCGGCCAAGCTGGAACGGGTCGCCACCAAACCAGCGAAGGCAGTGGTGATGTCGGCCGCCGCGCCCAAGCCGGCGAAGATCGCGACGAAGCCGGCAGCGAAGGCCGTCGCGCCGAAGCCGGCGAAAACCGCGGGGCCGAAGCCGGCGAATGCCGCCACGAAGCCGACGGCCCCGCCGAAGCCGTCGAAGACGGCGACCGCAGCGTCTCCCGCGGCGAAGCCGGCAAGGGCCGCCAAAGCCACAGCGAAGCCGGCAAAGGCCGCCAAGCCTACCGCGAAGCCCCCCGCCCGGCGGGACACGGCGACGGTGCCCGCCGCCGGTGACGCGGCCGCGGTCTCGTCCGACGACCTGCTCCCGGGTGAGCCGGCGGCCACCCCCTCACCGGTCGCGAGGCCGAAGGCGCGGAAGCCGCGAACCACTCGCGCTTGACCGGTCGACGCGGACGGCCATATCATTCCCCGGCGCCGGAATCGGACCTTCTGCGGTATGTTCCTGCCCGTCGTGCCGACGTAGCTCAATTGGTAGAGCAGCGGTTTTGTAAACCGCAGGTTCCGGGTTCGAGTCCCGTCGTCGGCTCCAGCGCGCATCCAACCGGTGGCCGGATCCACCACGGGCCGCAGCTCGATCCGGTGCCGTCGCCACATCGGGTCGGTTGAGCAACGGCGGCTCGCCTGGCTGTAGACCAGGTCCGAAAGGCATGGGGGTTCGAATCCCTCCCGGCCCACCACTACTACGAGATCTCTCGCGCTAGCTCCCAGGCCCACATAGCTCAGCTGGCAGAGCACTTCCTTGGTAAGGAAGAGGTCATCGGTTCGAGTCCGATTGTGGGCTCCACCCTCTGCCGGCGCAGCCGGCTGGGAGAGCCCCGGTCCACAGCGGCACTGCCGCGACAAAGGAGAACACGGTCACGTGGCCAAGAAGAAGTTCGAGCGCACCAAGCCGCACGTCAACATCGGCACGATCGGCCACATCGACCACGGCAAGACGTCGCTCACCGCGGCGATCACCAAGTACCTCGCCCTGAAGGGCGAGGCGGAGTACCGCGCCTTCGACTCGATCGACAACGCCCCCGAGGAGCGCGAGCGCGGGATCACCATCGCCATCGCCCACGTCGAGTACGAGACCGACGCCCGCCACTACGCCCACGTCGACTGCCCGGGGCACGCCGACTACATCAAGAACATGATCACCGGCGCCGCCCAGATGGACGGCGCCATCCTGGTCGTGGCCGCCACCGACGGGCCGATGCCCCAGACCCGCGAGCACATCCTGCTGGCCCGCCAGGTCGAGGTCCCCTACATCGTGGTCTTCCTCAACAAGGTCGACATGGTCGACGACCCCGAGCTGCTCGACCTCGTCGAGCTCGAGGTCCGCGAGCTGCTCAGCAAGTACAACTTCCCGGGCGACGACATCCCGGTCGTGCGCGGCAGCGCGCTCAAGGCGCTCGAGGCCGGCGACGACCCGGCCGACCCGGCCTACGCGCCCATCCAGGCGCTGATGGACGCGGTCGACAGCTACATCCCGACCCCCGAGCGGGCCATCGACAAGCCGTTCCTCATGCCGGTCGAGGACGTCTTCGGGATCAAGGGCCGCGGGACGGTCGCCACCGGGCGCATCGAGCGCGGCATCGTCAAGGTCGGCGACGAGGTCGAGCTGGTCGGCGTGAAGGCCACCCGCAAGATCGTCATCACCGGCGTCGAGATGTTCAAGAAGCTGCTCGACGAGGGCCGCGCCGGCGACAACGTGGGCTGCCTCATCCGGGGCATCGAGCGCGAGGAGATCGAGCGCGGCCAGGTCCTGGCCAAGCCAGGGTCAGTCAAGCCGCACACCAAGTTCAGCGCCCAGGTCTACGTCCTGACCAAGGAGGAGGGCGGCCGCCACACCCCCTTCTACAACGGCTACCGGCCGCAGTTCTACCTGCGCACCACCGACGTGACCGGGGCCATCGGGCTGCCCGACGGGGCCGAGATGATCATGCCCGGCGACAACGTCGAGATGACCGTCGAGCTGATCACCCCGATCGCCCTCGAGGTCGGCCAGCGCTTCGCCATCCGCGAGGGCGGCCGGACCGTCGGCGCCGGCGCCATCGTCACCATCACCGAGTAGGGACGACCACACATGGCCAAAGTCGAAGCGCGTCCCACGATCCAGCTCGCCTGCACGGAGTGCAAGGAGCGGACGTACACGACTCGCAAGAACAAGCGCAACGATCCCAACCGGATCGAGCTGCAGAAATACTGCCCACGCTGCCGACGCCATACACTGCACCGTGAGGCCAAGTAAGCCAGGCCGCCACCGCAGGGGTGTAGCTCAATTGGCAGAGCACTGGTCTCCAAAACCAGCGGTTGTAGGTTCGAGTCCTATCGCCCCTGCCACTTCCCGCCCGTAGCCGAAGAGAAGAACCACCGACGTGAAGCGTTTCCGCCGATACTTCGATGAAGTCGTGTCCGAACTCCGCAAGGTGTCCTGGCCGACGCTCGAGCAGGTCCGCAACCTGACCGTGCTGGTGTTCGCCATCAGCTTCGTCATCGGGCTCTATATCACGCTCCTGGACAGCGTCTTCCGCGGCATCATCGGCATCATCGCGACGGCTGGCTAGGACGACGACGATGACCGAACTGACGATCGAGACCCGGACGCCCGAGAAGCGCTGGTACGTGATCCACACGTACTCCGGGTACGAGAACAAGGTGAAGGCCAACCTCGAGCACCGCATCGAGTCGATGGGCATGGAGGACAAGATCTTCCAGGTCCTCGTCCCGATGGAGGACGAGATCGAGATCCGCCAGGGTCAGCGCCACACCGTCCAGAAGAAGGTCTACCCCGGGTACGTCCTCGTCGAGATGATCCTCGACCCGGACAGCTGGTTCGTCGTCCGCAACACGCCGGGCGTCACCAGCTTCGTCGGCGGCGCCAACATCCCGGGCGTCCGCAGCGAGCCCATCCCCCTCGACGAGAACGAGGTCAAGCAGATCCTGCGGCACATGGGCGTCGAGACCCCCAAGTTCCGCGTCGCCTTCACCAAGGGCCAGAGCGTCCGGGTCACCGACGGGCCGTTCGCCGAGTTCATCGGCACGGTCGACGAGGTCAACCCCGAGCGCAACAAGGTCAAGGTGCTGGTGAGCATCTTCGGCCGCGAGACCCCCGTCGAACTCGACTTCCTGCAAGTCGAGAAACTCTAGAAAGGAACCGCGAGCCCCGTGGCCAAGAAGATCCGCATCGTCCTGACCCTGCAGCTGCCGGCCGGCAAGGCGACTCCCGCCCCGCCTGTCGGCACCGCGCTGGGCCCGCACGGCATCAACATCGTCGAGTTCACGAAGTCCTACAACGAGAAGACCGCTGACAAGGCGGGCCAGATCATCCCGGCCCAGATCACGATCTTCGAGGACCGCTCGTTCTCGTTCGTCCTCAAGACCCCGCCCGCCGCGGACCTGCTCCGCAAGGCGGCCGGCGTCGAGAAGGGGACCGGGACCGCGAAGCGCGAGACCGTCGGCCGCGTGACCCGCGACCAGCTCCGCGAGATCGCGGCGATCAAGATGGTCGACCTCAACGCCAACGACGTCGAGGCCGCCGCCCGCCAGATCGAGGGCACGGCCCGGAGCATGGGCATCGAGGTCGTCAACTAGGCGGTCCGCCCGCCGTCGACGCGCGACCGGCCGCGCACATCCAGCCGGACGCCCACCCCGCGCAAGGGGGAGGTCGGGGACGACCCGACCGACAGGAGGTCCCACACATGGCACACGGCAAGAAGTACACGGAGGCGGCGAAGCTCGTCGAGCACGGCCGCGTCTACGACCCGAGCGAGGCGGTCTCGCTCGTCAAGGAGACGACCACCGTCGCCTTCGACGCGACGATCGAGGCGCACCTGCGGCTCGGGGTCGATCCTCGCCACGCCGACCAGCTGGTCCGCGGCACGGTCGTCCTCCCGCACGGCACCGGCAAGGTCGTCCGCGTGGCGGTCTTCGCCACGGGCGAGAAGGCCCAGGAGGCCCTGCGCGCCGGCGCCGACGAGGTCGGCGGCGACGACCTGGTCAAGAAGATCGAGGCCGGCTGGCTCGAGTTCGACGTCGCCCTCGCGACCCCCGACTCGATGGGCCTGGTCGGCAAGCTCGGCAAGATCCTCGGCCGCCGCGGCCTGATGCCGAACCCCAAGGCGGGCACCATCACCTTCGACCTTGAGCGGGCCATCAAGGAAGTCAAGGCCGGCCGCGTCGAGTACAAGGTCGACAAGGCGGGGATCGTCCACGTCGCGGTCGGGCGCGAGCAGCTTCGAGGCCGAGCGCCCTGCTCGAGAACCTGGCGACCCTGGTCGACGCGGTCAACCGCGCCAAGCCCTCGGGCGCCAAGGGCCAGTACCTCAAGACCCTCACGATCGCCAGCACGATGGGCCCGGGCATCCGGGTCGACCTGCCGGGCGTCCTGGCCGCCGCCGCGGCCTGACCCGCCGGCCGGCGGACGCCGGCCGACCAGACGCGATGACAGCCGAGAGGCCGGTCATCTGACCAGATAGACGGACCGCCGCAGACAGCCTGCGCTCCCGCGCCGCGGACGCACCGAATGTCGTCGACGGTCGGGGCTTGATCCGCCGGACCGGACCGGTGCCCGCCCGCAGGGGAGGGACCGGGGACGACGACGAGCACGCCGAGGCAGATCGGTGCCGCACACCTTCGGGTGGGCAGCGCCCCTGCGAGTGGGGTCGACCTCCGCCGGAGGTCGTCAGGGCCGTCGCAGGGGCACATCCGACCAGCAGGTCGGGCGCCCACCGCCGCACGCCGGCTGCGTGCCGAACGAAGGAGGGCCACATGCCCACGGAGGCCAAACAGGCCACGGTCGCCGAGCTGCGCGAGGATCTCGCCAACAGCCGGACGCTGATCGTGTCCGAGTACCGCGGCCTCAAGGTGAAGGAGATCGCCGAGATCCGGCGCGCCCTGCGCAAGCAGGACGTCAGCTATCGCGTGGTCAAGAACCGGCTGCATGCGCATCGCCGCCGAGGATTCGGTCGGTGCGGCCCTGAGCCCGCTCCTCGACCGGCCCGACCGCCATCGCGTTCGGGAACGACGAAGCCGGGACCGCCAAGGCCGTCCTCGACGCCACCCGTCCGTACAACAAGATCGTGCGGATCACGGGCGCCGTCCTGGGCGACACGGCGATCGACGCCGACGCTGTCACTCGCCTGGCGGCACTGCCGTCGCGCGAGGTCCTGCTGGCCAAGCTGGCCGGCGGGATGCAGGCGCCGGTCGCGACCCTGGCCGGCCTGTTCGCCGCGCCGCTGCGCAACCTGGGCTACGCCCTCGCGCAGGTGGCCGAGCAGAAGGCCGAGGCCGAAGGCGCGTAGCGCCCCTCCACCCGACCGACCACGACACCGATCACCGACCCCAAGGAGACCCCACCCATGGCTGCCATGACCCAGGACGACCTGCTCGAAGCGATCGACAAGATGACCGTCCTCGAGCTGTCCGAGTTCATCAAGCGCTTCGAAGAGCGCTACGGCGTGACCGCTGCGGCGCCGGCCGCCGCGGCCGCTGCCCCGGCCGCCGGCGGTGGCGGCGGCGCCGGCGCCGCGGCCGCTCCCGAGGAGCAGACCGAGTTCACCGCCACCCTGACCGAGATCGGCCCGAACAAGATCCCGGTCATCAAGGTCGTCCGCGAGCTGACCGGCCTCGGCCTCAAGGAGGCCAAGGACCTCGTCGACGCCGCGCCGAAGGCCGTCAAGGAAGGCGTGACCAAGGACGAGGCCGAGAAGATCAAGGCCGCGCTCGAGGAGCAGGGCGGCCAAGGTCGAGATCAAGTAAGTGGCCGTGGAGTCGGCCGGCGGCGGGGCGGCGCATCCGTGCGTTGCCTCGCTCGCCGCTCGCTCACGCACCCTGGGGTGCGCTCGCTCACCGGTGCGTCGCGACCGGTGATCCGGCGGAAACCGGCCGCCGAAACCCGAAACATCGGCCGCCGTTTGACCAGAACTGGGGCCATTTGACAAGATGAGAAATCGCGATATCCTACTCCTTCTGTGAGCGCGGCCCTCTTTCCCCTTCCAAGCCTCCGTCAAGGAGTGGTGCTTCATGCTGTCTCGCTGAGTCGTCGACTCGCGCCCGTGACCCCGTCGGGTCGCATCTCGTACGCCCGCATCGACAAGAAGGTCGATGGCGTCAGCTACGAGAAGTTCGAGATCCCCAACCTGATCGAGCTCCAGCTCGATTCGTTCGCGTGGTTCGTGGACAAGGGGCTGCGGGAGCTGTTCGACGAGATCAGCCCGATCAAGGACTTCACCGGCAAGGTGATGGAGCTCCAGTTCCTCGACTACGAGTTCGGCGCGCCCAAGTACTCCGAGGAGGAGTGCCGGACCAAGGACCTGACCTTCAGCAAGCCGCTGTACGTCAACGTCGAGCTCCTGATCAAGGAGACCGGCGAGATCCAGCGCCAGCGCGTCTACATGGGCGACTACCCGTGGATGACCGACCAGGGCACGTTCGTGATCAACGGCGCCGAGCGCGTCGTCGTCAGCCAGCTCGTCCGCTCGCCGGGCGTCTACTACAGCGAGGTCGAGGACCCGGCGTCGGGCCGGAT
The DNA here is from genome assembly GCA_963834915.1 of uncultured Chloroflexia bacterium. Classification (GTDB taxonomy): domain Bacteria; phylum Chloroflexota; class Limnocylindria; order Limnocylindrales; family CSP1-4; genus SPCO01. The sequence continues at coordinate 719,049 of CAWIDI010000005.1, read as the reverse complement.
GCTGTTCAGCGCCAAGGTCATCCCGAACCGCGGCGCCTGGCTCGAGTTCGAGACGAACAACAAGGACCAGCTGTGGGTCAAGGTCGATCGCAAGCGCAAGATCGCGGCGACGACCCTGCTCCGCGCGGTCGGCTACGAGCAGAACGACGAGATCGCCGCGCTGTTCAGCGGCGATCGACATCGACGCGGACCACCCGTTCATCGCGAACACGCTCGACAAGGACCTGACCCACACCCAGGCCGAGGCCCTCATCGAGGTCTACAAGAAGCTCCGCCCGGGCGATCCGCCCACCGGCGACAACGCGCGCCAGCTGGTCGAGAGCCTCTTCTTCAACTTCCGCCGCTACGACCTCGGTCGGGTCGGCCGCTACAAGTTCGACAAGAAGCTCGACGCCGTCGCGGCGCGCATGGGCTTCGAGCTCGCCGCGCGAGCAGCGGACGATCACCCGCGAGGACATCGCCGCGATCGTCGGCCACCTGATCGAGTGCAACCGCGGGCTCCATCCCAAGGACGACATCGACCACCTCGGCAACCGGCGCATCCGGGCCAACGGCGAGCTGATCCAGAACGCGTTCCGCATCGGCCTGCTGCGCATGGAGCGCGTCGTCCGCGAGCGCATGACGATCCAGGAGATCGACAAGGCGACCCCGAACGCGCTGATCAACATCCGCCCGGTCGTGGCGGCGATGAAGGAGTTCTTCGGCGGCAGCCAGCTCTCGCCAGTTCATGGACCAGACCAACCCGCTGGCCGAGCTCACCAGCAAGCGCCGCCTCTCGGCCCTCGGGCCCGGGCGGCCTGTCGCGCGAGCGCGCCGGGTTCGACGTCCGCGACGTCCACCACAGCCACTACGGCCGGATCTGCCCGATCGAGACGCCGGAAGGCCCGAACATCGGCCTGATCGGCTCGCTCGCGACCTACGGCCGGATCAACAGCTACGGCTTCATCGAGACGCCCGTACCGCAAGGTCAAGCGGACCGTCGGCTTCGACGATCCCGGGCTCGCCAGCTACGAGGCCGGCGCGCGACCTCGTGACCAAGGGCGGCGATGTCGTCCTCAAGGCCGGCGAGCCGTTCAACGCGCGCCGCGATCGCCGAGCTCAAGAAGCAGAAGGCCCACGCCTTCCCGATCCGCCCGATCGTCACCGACGAGATCGAGTACCTCCCGGCCGACGAGGAGGAGGAGCACGTCGTCGCGCAGGCGAACGCGCCGCTCGACGACGAGGGCCACTTCACTCGCCGAGCGCATCCCGTCGCGCTACCGCGACACGTTCCCGGAGGCGCGCGCCGGCCAGATCGAGTACATGGACGTCTCGCCCAAGCAGGTCGTCTCCGTCGCGACGGCGCTCATCCCGTTCCTCGAGCACGACGACGCCAACCGCGCGCTCATGGGTTCGAACATGCAGCGCCAGGCCGTGCCGCTCCTGGAGCCGGAGTCGCCGATCGTCGGCACCGGCATGGAGGAGCGCGCCGCGCGCGACTCCGGCCAGGTCCTCGTCGCCCGGCGCGGCGGCGTCGTCACCAGCGTCACCGCCGAGCGGATCCGCGATCGAGACCGACGCCGGCGAGCTCGACGAGTACAAGCTCCAGAAGTTCGTCCGCAGCAACCAGGGCACCTGCATCAACCAGCGCCCGATCGTCGACGTCGGCGCACCGCGTCGCCGACGGCCAGCCGATCGCCGACTCCAGCTCGACCGAGAACGGCGAGCTCGCCCTCGGCCGGAACGTGCTCGTCGCGTTCATGAGCTGGGAGGGCGGCAACTACGAGGACGCGATCGTCATCAGCGACCGCCTCGTCCGCGACGACCTGTTCACGAGCATCCACATCGAGAAGCACGAGATCGAGTCGCGCGACACGAAGCTCGGCCCCGAGGAGATCACCCGCGACATCCCGAACGTCGGCGAGGAGTCCCTCAAGGACCTCGACGAGGAGGGCATCGTCTACATCGGCGCCGAGGTCCGCCCCGGCGACATCCTCGTCGGCAAGATCACGCCCAAGGGCGAGACCGAGCTGACCGCCGAGGAGCGCCTCCTGCGGGCGATCTTCGGTGAGAAGGCCCGCGAGGTGAAGGACAGCTCGCTGCGCCTGCCCCACGGCGAGCGCGGCAAGGTGGTCGAGGTCCGCGAGTTCCGTCGCGAGCTCAACGACGACCTCCAGCCCGGCGTCAACCGGCTGGTCCGGGTGTCGGTCGCCCAGAAGCGCAAGATCTGCGTCGGCGACAAGATGGCCGGCCGCCACGGCAACAAGGGCGTCATCGCCAAGATCCTGCCGGCCGAGGACATGCCGTTCCTGCCGGACGGCACGCCGGTCGACATCATCCTCAACCCGCTCGGCGTGCCGAGCCGGATGAACATCGGCCAGATCCTCGAGACGCACCTCGGCTGGGCGCTCCACGAGAAGGGCCTGAAGGCCGCCACCGCCGTCTTCGACGGCGCGACCGAGCAGCAGATCCAGGACGAGCTGCGCGAGGCCGGCCTGCCAGATGCTCGACGGCAAGATCGAGCTCCGCGACGGCCGGACCGGCGAGGTGTTCGACCGCCCGATCACCGTCGGCTACATCTACATGCTCAAGCTCCACCACCTCGTCGAGGACAAGATCCACGCGCGGTCGACCGGCCCGTACAGCCTGATCACCCAGCAGCCGCTGGGCGGCAAGGCCCAGTTCGGCGGCCAGCGCTTCGGCGAGATGGAGGTCTGGGCGCTGGAGGCGTACGGCGCCGCCAACATCCTCCAGGAGCTGCTCACGGTGAAGTCGGACGACGTCCTCGGACGCGTCCAGACCTACGAAGCCATCGTCAAGGGGGAGGAGATCCAGCCGCCGCGCGTGCCCGAGTCCTTCAAGGTCCTGATCAAGGAGCTGCGCAGCCTCGGGCTGAACGCGGAGATCCTCGACCAGAACGACGAGGAGATCCCGCTGGCCGAGGACGACGCCTCCGGCTACCTGCTCCCCGATCTCGGCGGGATCAACCTCGCCGGGTTCGAGGACTGATCGCCTGCACCTGCACTCGCACCCGTCCCTGAACCACCCGCGGCGCCGCGTCTCGGCCGGCACGACGCCGCTCGCTCACGGTCCGCATCGCGTCGCCGAGCCAGGCGGCGGCGCGGAGGAGAACCATGCTCGAAGTCAATAACTTCAGCGCGATCCGCATCTCGCTCGCCAGCCCGGACCAGATCCGGGAGTGGTCGAAGGGCGAGGTCACGAAGCCCGAGACGATCAACTACCGGACGCTCAAGCCGGAGAAGGACGGCCTCTTCGACGAGCGCATCTTCGGTCCGACCAAGGACTGGGAGTGCTACTGCGGCAAGTACAAGCGGATCCGCTACAAGGGCATCATCTGCGACAAGTGCGGCGTCGAGGTCACGCGCTCGAAGGTCCGCCGCGAGCGGATGGGCCACATCCAGCTGGCCAGCCCGGTCAGCCACATCTGGTACTTCAAGGGCACCCCGAGCCGGCTCGGGCATCCTGCTCGACATCAGCCCGCGCAACCTCGAGCGCATCCTCTACTTCGCGCTGTACATCGTCACCCACGTCGACGAGGACGCGCGCAAGCGCGCCCTGGCGCGCGCATCGAGGACGAGGCCGAGGGTCGCGGCGGCAAGGCCGGCCAGCGCCTGGCCGAGCTCGAGGACGAGCTCAAGCGCCGAGCTCAACAAGACCAAGGACGAGCTCAACGCCGACCTCGCCGCGACCAAGGCGGACCTCGAGGCCCAGCGCGCCGCGCGGACCGAGGAGATCGTCGCGGCCGCCCAGGACCGTCGAGGCGCCGCTCGCCGCGCTCAAGTCCGGCGTCGCCGAGGAGACCATCGCGTTCGCCCCGACGGGCGAGGTCGATCGTCGCCGCCGGCGACAAGGGCGGCAAGGAAGCCACCGCGCGCCTGCGCAAGATCGTCGGCGCCTACACCGAGCAGGTCAACGCGAGCTCCAGCAGCGCGAGGCCGACGAGGCGCGCGCCGTCGAGCAGAAGATCGAGGACCTGCGGGCCGCGATGGACGAGACCGCTGCGCCACGAGCGCGAGCGGCCTCGCCGAGCAGGCCCAGGGCCTCAAGGACGAGCTGCGCAAGCTGCGCGACGAGCTCGAAGGCCTCAAGCCGATGCAGACGCTCGGCGAGAACGAGTACCGCGCGCTCGACGAGCGCTACGGCTCGGGCGCCAAGGGTGGCCGCGTCTTCGGCGCCGGGCATGGGCGCCGAGGCGGTCCGCGAGATCATCAGCCGGATGGACCTCGAGGAGCTGGCCCGCTCGCTCCACGTCGAGGTCCGGACCAGCTCCGGCCAGCGGCGCAAGAAGGCCATCAAGCGGCTGCGCCTCATCGAGGCGTTCCGCCGCTCGCGGCACCCGCCCGGACTGGATGATCCTGTCCGTGCTGCCGGTCATCCCGCCGGACCTCCGGCCGATGGTCCAGCTCGACGGCGGCCGCTTCGCGACCTCCGACCTCAACGACCTCTACCGCCGCGTCATCAACCGCAACAACCGGCTCAAGCGACTGCTCGAGCTGGGCGCCCCGGAGATCATCATCCGCAACGAGAAGCGGATGCTCCAGGAGGCGTGCGACGCGCTGATCGACAACGGCCGTCGCGGCCGCGCGATCGCCGGTACCGGCAACCACCGCCTCAAGTCGCTGTCCGACATGCTCAAGGGCAAGCAGGGCCGGTTCCGCCAGAACCTGCTCGGCAAGCGCGTCGACTACTCGGGCCGCTCGGTCATCGTCGTCGGCCCGGAGCTCAAGCTCCACCAGTGCGGGCTGCCCAAGAAGATGGCGCTCGAGCTGTTCAAGCCGTTCGTCATGCGCCAGCTCGTCGAGAAGGGCTTCGCCCACAACATCAAGAGCGCCAAGCGCATCGTCGAGCGCGTCCGGCCCGAGGTCTGGGACGTCCTCGAAGAGGTCATCAAGGACCACCCGGTCCTGCTGAACCGCGCCCCGACGCTGCACCGCCTGGGCATCCAGGCGTTCATGCCGGTCCTCGTCGAGGGCTCGGCCATCCAGATCCACCCGCTCGTCTGCACCGCGTTCAACGCGGACTTCGACGGCGACCAGATGGCGGTCCACGTGCCGCTCTCGACGGCCGCCCAGGAAGAGGCGCGGACGATGATGCTCTCGACCGCGAACCTGCTGTCGCCCGCCGACGGCAGCCCGGTCGTGGCGCCGACCCAGGACATGGTCCTGGGCTGCTACTACCTGACCATGGACTCGCAGGCCGCGAAGTCGAAGAAGGCCGTCCGGACCTTCCCGACCGAGGACGAGGCGATCCTCGCCTACCAGCTCCGCGAGAAGACCGGCGCCACGCTCCACGAGCTCGTCGACGTCGAGGTCAAGGTCTGGGACGCCGAGTCCGGCACCCTCCGCGCGGAGCGCCGGCGGACGACCATCGGCCGGATCATCTTCAACCAGATCCTGCCCGACCAGCTGCGCTTCCACGACCAGGTCATGCGCCGGGTCGACCTCAAGGAGCTGGTCGACGTCTGCTACCGCCAGCTCGGGGCGGACGAGACGGCCCACCTCGTCGACGGCATCAAGAGCGTCGGGTTCGAGTTCGCCACCCGTGGCGGCATGACCATCGGCCTCTTCGATATCGAGATCCCCAAGGACAAGGCGGCGCGCCTCGAGGCCGCCGACGACGCCGTCGGGGAGATCGACCGCCAGTTCCAGCGCGGCCTCATCACCGAGGACGAGCGCTACGAGCAGGTCGTCGGGGTGTGGCAGGACGACCACCGCCCGGATGTCCGACGAGATGATGAAGTCGCTGGACCCGACGGGTCCGGTGACGATGATGACGGCGTCCGGCGCCCGCGGGAACAAGGGCAACATCGGCCAGCTGGGCGCGATGCGCGGCCTGATGGCCGACCCGTCCGGCCGCATCATCGACGTCCCCGTGCGGAGCAACTTCCGCGAGGGGATGACGGTCCTCGAGTACTTCATCTCCACCCACGGCGCCCGCAAGGGCCTCGCGGACACCGCCCTGCGGACCGCCGACTCGGGCTACCTGACCCGCCGTCTCGTCGACGTCGCCCAGGACGTCATCACCCGCGAGGAGGATTGCGGCACCGAGGAGGGGAGCTGGATCATCCGCGCCGAATCGAGCGAGGAGCGGGACGCCTTCCAGCGCCGGCTCGTCGGCCGGCTCGCCGCGGCCTCGCTGCCCGACCCGTCGGTCAAGACCAAGAAGGGCGAGGAGCCCACGTACCTCGTCGAGCGCAACGAGATGATCACCGAGGAGATCGCGGCACGCATCGACGATGCCGGGGTCGACGAGGCGCTCGTCCGCTCACCGCTCACCTGCGAGGCCCGCTACGGCGTCTGCCGGGCGTGCTACGGCCGCAACCTCGCCACCGGCGAGATGGTCGGCTCGGGCGAGGCGGTCGGCATCATCGCCGCCCAGTCCATCGGCGAGCCGGGCACCCAGCTGACGATGCGCACGTTCCACACCGGCGGCGTCGCCGGGCTGGACATCACGGCCGGCCTGCCGCGCGTCGAGGAGCTGTTCGAGGCGCGCATCCCCAAGGGCAAGGCCGAGATCAGCCACATCGACGGGATCGTCGAGATCATCCGCGGCGACGGGCCGACCAAGGTCAAGGTCATCTCGACCGAGGTCTACGACACGTCGCTCCTCCTGCCCCCCAAGGCGGAGCTGCTCGCGGCGCCCGGCGACGTGGTCGAGCTCGGCCAGGTCCTCGCGCGCCACGAGGTGGCTGGCACGGCGACCGATATCGCCGCGCCGGTCAAGGGCTTCCTCGTCAAGGAGAAGGACGGCCTCGTCGTCCGCGCCGAGGACGTCGTCGAGCGCGAGTACCTCATCCCCCACAACGCCAAGATCCTCGTCGACAACGGCGCGGAGATCCGGGCGGGCGACGCCATCACCGATGGCCCGATCAACCCGCAGGAGTACCTCGACACCCGGGGCAAGGACGCCGTCCAGCGCTACCTGGTGAAGGAGGTCCAGAAGGTCTACCGGAGCCAGGGCGTCACCATCAACGACAAGCACATCGAGATCATCGTCCGCCAGATGCTCCGCAAGGTCCGCATCGACCAGCCGGGCGACGTCGACCTCCTGCCGACCGAGCTCGTCGACCGGCTCGAGTTCGAGGAGCACAACAACCGGGTCCTGGCCGAGGGCGGCGAGCCCGCCACGGCGCAGACCGTCCTGCTCGGCGTGACCAAGGCCTCGCTGAACACCTCGAGCTTCCTCGCCGCCGCGTCCTTCCAGGAGACCACCCGGGTGCTGACCGAGGCCGCCATCAACGGCGCCAAGGACCACCTGATCGGGCTCAAGGAGAACGTGATCATCGGCAAGCTCATCCCGGCCGGGACCGGGGCGCCGGCCAACGTGGCCGCGCGCAAGGAGCGCGAACGGCGAGCCGCCCTCGAGGCGCTCGCCGGCGAGGCCCTCGACGACCTCGGTTCCGAGTACAACCCGTTCCTCGAGGACGGGGAGGGCCGGACGCCGGACGACGAGGCGACCGAGCTCGTGCTGGCGGCGACGATCGCCGGCGGCGCGGACGACGAGTCCGACTTCGCGAACCCGTTCCTGTCGGGCGAGGCCGACTCGACCGAGACCGCCGAGGACGAGGGCGTCGCCGCCTTCGTCGCGGGCGGCACGGATGCCCCGGCCGAGGGGGACACCGAGAGCTGATCCGGGGCCCGGAAAACGGGCCCCCGGGGCGGCCCGCCGAGCGTTTGACACGCTCAGCGGGCCGCTGATAGACTCCGCCTTCGTGGCCTCGGGAGGGGTCCGCCAACGGCGTGCGCGCCGTCGACCACCTGACCACATAACCCTGAACCCCTGAACCGGTCCCCGCCGGTCGCCCGCCCCAGGCGATCGCCTCACCGGACCGGCCGGTCGGCAACGACCGTGACCCGATCACTTCGACGAGAGGAGCAGCGTTTTCGTGCCGACGATCAGCCAGCTCGTGCGACATGGCCGCCAGCGCAAGATCTCCAAGATCAAGGCGCCGGCGATGCGCAAGAACTGGAACAGCCTGCGGCAGCGCCAGGTACCCATCCCCGGCGCCCCCCAGAAGCGGGGTGTCTGCCTGCAGGTCCGGACGATGACGCCCAAGAAGCCGAACTCGGCGCTGCGCAAGATCGCGCGCGTGCGGCTCACCAACCAGATGGAGGTCACGGCCTACATCCCCGGGATCGGCCACAACCTCCAGGAGCACTCGGTGGTCCTCGTCCGCGGCGGCCGCGTGAAGGACCTCCCGTCGGTCAAGTACCACATCATCCGCGGCACGCTCGACGCGGCCGGCGTGCGCGACCGCAAGCAGGGTCGCAGCAAGTACGGCGCCAAGGCCAGCGCGAAGCCGGGAGCCCGCTGACATGCCGCGCCGAACGAGCATCCCGCGCAAGTCCAAGTACGAGACGGTCCCCGCGAACCGCCTGACCGCCCGCTTCTCGGCCAAGCTGATGAAGGGCGGCAAGCAGAACCTGGCCGAGCGGATCCTGCGCCAGGCGCTGGCCCGCGCCGAAGCCCAGGCCGCCCGTCCCGGTCTCGAGATCCTCGAGGCCGCGATGCGCAACGCGACGCCCATCATCGAGGTCAAGCCGCGCCGCGTCGGTGGCGCCACCTACCAGGTCCCGGTCGAGATCCGGGGCGACCGCCGCATGTCGCTCGGCGTCCGCTGGCTCGTCCAGGCGGCCCGCAAGCGCAACGGCAAGAGCATGAGCGAGAAGCTCGCCGCCGAGTTCGTCGATGCCATGAACGGCCTCGGAGCGGCGGTGAAGCGACGAGAAGACACGCACAAGATGGCGGACGCCAACAAGGCGTTCAGCCATTTCAAGTGGTAACCCGGGGAGCATAAGCACCGTGGCACGGCAGGTTCCGCTCGCGAAGACGCGGAACATCGGGATCATCGCGCATATCGACGCTGGGAAGACCACGGTCACCGAGCGGATCCTTTTCTATACGAAGAAGATCTACAAGCTCGGGGAAGTCCATGAGGGCGCGGCCACGATGGACTGGATGCCGCAGGAGCAGGAGCGCGGCATCACCATCACGGCCGCGGCCACGACCGCGTTCTGGGGCGACCATCGCATCAACATCATCGATACGCCCGGGCACGTGGACTTCACGGTGGAGGTCGAGCGCAGCCTGCGCGTGCTCGACGGCGCGGTCGTCGTCTTCGACGGCGTGGCCGGCGTCGAGCCGCAGTCCGAGACGGTCTGGCGACAGGCCGACCGCTACGGCGTGCCGCGCTTCTGCTTCATCAACAAGCTCGATCGGACCGGTGCCGACTTCTGGCGCTGCGTCGCCTCGATCAAGGACCGCCTCGGCGCGAACGCCGTGCCGATCCAGGTCCCGATCGGTCGCGAGGACCAGTTCCAGGGCGTCATCGACCTGGTCGAGATGAAGGCCGTCTATTACCGCGACGACCTGGGCAACCAGATCGACGTCGTCGAGATCCCCGCGGAGCTCAAGGAAGACGCCGAGAAGCACCGCCGCGCGATGATCGAGGCCGTCGCCGAGATGGACGACGACCTCACCCACAAGTACCTCGAGGGCGAGGAGTTCACGGTCGACGAGATCAAGCACGGGCTCCGCCTCGGGACGCTGACCACGCGCATCATCCCGGTCCTGACCGGCTCGGCGCTCAAGAACAAGGGCGTCCAGAAGATGCTCGACGCGGTCGTCGACTTCCTGCCGTCGCCGCTCGACGTGCCCCCGATGATCGGCATCGATCCGCGCTCCGGCGGCGACATCATCCGCACCCCGGACGACAAGGAGCCGTTCAGCGCCCTGGCGTTCAAGATCGCCGCCGACCCGTTCGTCGGGAAGCTGGCGTTCTTCCGGGTCTACTCGGGCACGCTCAAGGCCGGTTCGTACGTCATGAACCCGACCAAGGGCAAGAAGGAGCGGATCGGCCGCATCCTGCAGATGCACGCCAACCACCGCGAGGAGATCGAGGAGGTCTACGCGGGCGACATCGCCGCGGCCGTCGGGCTGAAGGACACCTTCACGGGCGACACGCTGAGCGACCCCGACCATCCGATCATCCTCGAGTCGATGACCTTCCCCGAGCCGGTCATCGAGGTCAAGATCGAGCCGAAGACGAAGGCCGACCAGGACAAGCTCGCGCTCGCCCTGCAGCGCCTGTCCGAGGAGGACCCGACCTTCCGCGTCCACACCGACCCGGAGACCTCCGAGACGCTGATCGCCGGGATGGGCGAGCTCCATCTCGATGTCCTCGTGGATCGCATGATCCGCGAGTTCAAGGTCGCCGCGAACATCGGCAAGCCGCAGGTCTCCTACCGCGAGACCATCCGCCGCGCGGCCGAGGGCAACGGGCGCTTCATCCGCCAGACCGGCGGCAAGGGCCAGTACGGCCACGCGGTCATCAAGCTCGAGCCCGCCGAGAAGGGCGCCGGCTACGAGTTCATCGACAAGATCGTCGGCGGGACCATCCCGCGCGAGTACATCAAGCCGGTCGACCAGGGCATCCGCGAGACGCTCGCCACGGGCATCTACGCCGGGTTCCCCGTCGTGGACGTCAAGGTGACCCTCTTCGACGGGTCGTACCACGACGTCGACTCGTCCGAGATGGCGTTCAAGATCGCCGGTTCGATGGCCATCAAGGACGCCTTCTCCAAGGCGGACCCGGCCATCCTCGAGCCGATCATGAAGGTCGAGGTCCTCATGCCCGAGGAGTTCATGGGTGACGTGATCGGCGACCTCAACAGCCGGCGCGGCCAGATCGAGGGGATGGAATCGCGGGGCACGACCCAGGTCGTCCGCGCGTTCGTGCCGCTCGCCCAGATGTTCGGGTACGTCACCGACCTGCGGAGCATGACCCAGGGTCGTGCGACCTCGTCGATGGAATTCAGCCACTACGCCGAGGTGCCGGGCAACCTGGCCTCGGAACTCGTCCAGAAGTCCAAGGTCTAGCGGGAGCAGCCACGATGGCCAAGAAGAAGTTCGAGCGCACCAAGCCGCACGTCAACATCGGCACGATCGGCCACATCGACCACGGCAAGACGTCGCTCACCGCGGCGATCACCAAGTACCTCGCCCTGAAGGGCGAGGCGGAGTACCGCGCCTTCGACTCGATCGACAACGCCCCCGAGGAGCGCGAGCGCGGGATCACCATCGCCATCGCCCACGTCGAGTACGAGACCGACGCCCGCCACTACGCCCACGTCGACTGCCCGGGGCACGCCGACTACATCAAGAACATGATCACCGGCGCCGCCCAGATGGACGGCGCCATCCTGGTCGTGGCCGCCACCGACGGGCCGATGCCCCAGACCCGCGAGCACATCCTGCTGGCCCGCCAGGTCGAGGTCCCCTACATCGTGGTCTTCCTCAACAAGGTCGACATGGTCGACGACCCCGAGCTGCTCGACCTCGTCGAGCTCGAGGTCCGCGAGCTGCTCAGCAAGTACAACTTCCCGGGCGACGACATCCCGGTCGTGCGCGGCAGCGCGCTCAAGGCGCTCGAGGCCGGCGACGACCCGGCCGACCCGGCCTACGCGCCCATCCAGGCGCTGATGGACGCGGTCGACAGCTACATCCCGACCCCCGAGCGGGCCATCGACAAGCCGTTCCTCATGCCGGTCGAGGACGTCTTCGGGATCAAGGGCCGCGGGACGGTCGCCACCGGGCGCATCGAGCGCGGCATCGTCAAGGTCGGCGACGAGGTCGAGCTGGTCGGCGTGAAGGCCACCCGCAAGATCGTCATCACCGGCGTCGAGATGTTCAAGAAGCTGCTCGACGAGGGCCGCGCCGGCGACAACGTGGGCTGCCTCATCCGGGGCATCGAGCGCGAGGAGATCGAGCGCGGCCAGGTCCTGGCCAAGCCAGGCTCGGTCAAGCCGCACACCAAGTTCAGCGCCCAGGTCTACGTCCTGACCAAGGAGGAGGGCGGCCGCCACACCCCCTTCTACAACGGCTACCGGCCGCAGTTCTACCTGCGCACCACCGACGTGACCGGGGCCATCGGGCTGCCCGACGGGGCCGAGATGATCATGCCCGGCGACAACGTCGAGATGACCGTCGAGCTGATCACCCCGATCGCCCTCGAGGTCGGCCAGCGCTTCGCCATCCGCGAGGGCGGCCGGACCGTCGGCGCCGGCGCCATCGTCACCATCACCGAGTAGGGACGAGATGGCGAAGCAGCGGATCCGGATCCGCCTCAAGGCCTACGATCACCGACTGCTCGATCAGTCGGCGGCCCAGATCGTCGAGACGGCCCAGCGCACCGGCGCGGACGTCGTCGGCCCCGTGCCGCTCCCGACCCGCATCGAGAAGTTCACGGTCCTGCGGTCGCCGTTCATCGACAAGGACAGCCGGGAGCAGTTCGAGATCCGCACTCACAAGCGGCTCGTGGACATCCTGGACCCCTCGTCGAAGACGGTCGACGCCCTGATGCGACTCAGCCTTGCGGCTGGCGTCGACATCGAGATCAAGATGTGATGGGGATCGGACTGATCGGCCGCAAGGTCGGCATGACCCAGGTCTTCGAGGACGACGGCACCATGGTCGCCGTCTCTGTCGTGTCCATCGAGCCGAACACCGTCACGCGCCTGCGCACGACGGCGCGCGACGGCTATACGGCCGTGCAGCTCGGCACCGAGGTCTCCAGGAAGCTGTCCAAGCCCGAGGCGGGCCAGCTCAAGGACCTGCCCAAGGTCGCGACGATCCGCGAGTTCCGCGTCGAGGACGTCGGGGACTACGAGGTCGGCCAGACCGTCGCCCTCACCGACCTGTTCGCCGTCGGCGACGAGGTCGACGTGACCGGCGTTTCGAAGGGCAAGGGCTTTGCCGGCCACATCAAGCGCCACAACTTCCACCGCGGGCCCAAGACCCACGGCTCCGACCACCATCGCGAGCCCGGATCGATCGGCCCCGGCACCACCCCCGGTCGTGTCTACCGAGGCCTGAAGATGGCCGGTCACATGGGCGACGAGCGGGCGACCATCAAGAAGGTGCGCGTCGTGCGCACCGACGCCGATCGCAACCTGCTGCTGGTCAAGGGGAGCCTCCCCGGCGCGCGCGGCTCGTTGATCCTCGTGAAGAAGGCCTGACGCGATGCCGCAGACCAACCTGTACGACCGGACGGGCAAGACCGTCGGCAGCGTGGAGCTCAGCGATGCGCTCTTCGCGGCCCCGATCAATGCCGCCGTCCTCCACCAGGTCGTGACCGCCCAGCTCGCCGGTCGCCGGACCGGCACCGCCGACACCAAGACCCGCGGCGAGGTCCGCGGCGGCGGCCGCAAGCCGTACCGCCAGAAGGGCACCGGCCGCGCCCGCCAGGGCTCGGTCAGCGCGCCGCACTACCGCGGCGGCGGCGCCGTCTTCGGCCCGCACCCGCGCTCGTACGAACAGCGGCTCCCGCGCAAGATGAAGCGCCTTGCCCTGCGCGGCGCCCTGACGGCCAAGTTCGGCGACGAAGCCATCAAGGTCATCGACACGTTCGGGCTCGAGGCGATCAGGACGCGCGACCTCGCCGTCGTGCTCGGCGCCCTCCAGGCGTCCGGCCGCGTGCTGGTGGTGTCGCCCGCCCGCGATGAGAAGCTCGAGCTGTCGGCGCGCAACCTGCCTACCGTCGAGATCATCCTCGCGGACTCGCTCAACGTCGTCGACCTGCTGAAGGCCGATGTCGTGCTCATCGAGGAGGCCTCCCTGGCCCGGATGTCGGAGGTCTACGCATGAGCGGCCTGACCGCACCCGAGATCATCCTGCGCCCCGTCATCAGCGAGAAGTCCATCGACGAGTCCGGGCGGGGCAAGTACACCTTCGCGGTGCACCACGACGCCAACAAGATCCAGATCAAGGCGGCGATCGAGGAGCTCTACCAGAAGGAGAAGGTGACCGTCATCGCGGTCAACGTCCTGACGACGAAGTCCAAGGAGAAGCGCCGCGGGACGAAGCGGGGCCGGATCGTCGGCCACACGACGCCCTGGCGCAAGGCCATCGTCACGCTGGCCCCTGGCCAGAAGATCGAATTCTTCGAGGGGGTCTGACGATGCCGCTTCGCAGTTACAAGGCCACTTCGCCGGGGCTCCGGCAGATGACTCGCTCGACCTTCGAGGAGATCACCACCAAGGAGCCGCACAAGCCCCTGCTCGAGAAGCAGATCCGCGGGTCCGGGCGCAACAACGCCGGGCGCCTCACGGTCCGCCATCGCGGCGGCGGCGAGAAGCAGCACTACCGCATCATCGACTTCAAGCGCAACAAGATCGGCATCCCGGCGCGCCTCGCCACGATCGAGTACGACCCGAACCGCTCCGCGCGGATCGGCCTGCTCCACTATCGCGACGGCGAGAAGCGCTACATGCTCCTGCCCCACGGCATGAAGGTCGGTGACGTCGTCGTCGCCGGTCCGGCGGCCGAGGCGCGGCTGGGCAATGCGCTGCCGATCGCGAACATCCCGCTCGGCACGACCATCCACAACATCGAGCTGATCCCCGGCAAGGGCGGTCAGATCGTGCGCTCCGCCGGCACCTCGGCCCAGCTGCTCGCCAAGGAAGGCGAGTACGCCCAGGTCCGCCTGCCGTCGGGCGAGGTCCGCCGCGTCAGCATCAAGTGCATGGCCACCGTCGGCCAGGTCAGCAACCTCGACCACGAGAACCAGAACCTCGGCAAGGCGGGCCGCGCCCGCCACCTCGGCCAGCGGCCCGAAGTCCGAGGCGTCGTCATGAATCCGCGCGACCATCCGCACGGCGGTGGTGAGGGCAAGTCCCCGACCGGGATGCCGCCCAAGACCCCGTGGGGCAAGCCCGCCATGGGCTATCGCACCCGGCGGTCGAAGACGACCGGACGTCTCATCGTCCGGTCACGGCATCGCAAGTAGCGGGGAGGTAGGAGCCGATGTCCCGTTCCATCAAGAAAGGCCCCTTCGTGGAGGCCCGCCTCCTCGGCCGCATCGAGGAGATGAACAAGCGCAACGAGAAGAAGGTCGTCAAGACCTGGTCGCGTGCGTCGGTGATCTTTCCGACGTTCATCGGCCACACGATCGCCGTCTACAACGGCAAGAAGCACGTCCCGGTCTACGTGACCGAGAACATGGTCGGGCATCGCCTCGGTGAGTTCAGCCCCACCCGCAACTACCGCGGGCATGGCAAGCACACCGAGCGGTCGCTGGCGCTGAAGTAGGGAGCGACCTGACCGTGCGTGTTTCCGCTACCGCCAAGTACCTTCGGGGCTCGACCCGCAAGGCCCGACTGGTCACGACGGCCATCAAGGGCAAGCCCGTCGAGGAGGCTGCGGCATTGCTCAAGTTCATGCCGCAGTACGCCGCCAAGGACGTCGCCCGCGTGCTCCACAGCGCGACCGCGAACGCCGAGAACAACCACAACCTGTCGGCCGAGGACCTCATCGTCCTCGATGCCGTCGCCGATGAAGGACCGACGATCAAGCGCTTCCGCCCACGGGCCCAGGGGCGCGCGTTCCCGATCCACAAGCCGATGACCCACATCACGATCGTCGTCGCGGACCAGGAGGCCTGACATGGGACACAAGGTCCATCCATACGGCTTCCGCCTGGGTGTCTCGCGCACCTGGACCGCGAAGTGGTACGCGGATGACAAGGAATACACCGCCTCCCTCAAGGAGGACATCCTCATCCGCCAGCTCATCGATCGCCGCCTGGCGAACGCCAGCGTGAGCGGCGTCGAGGTCGAGCGCGGCATCAACCACGTGACGGTCACGATCCACACGGCCAAGCCGGGGATCGTCATCGGCAAGGGCGGTGCCAACGTCGAGATCCTGCGCCAGCAGGTCGGCGCGCTGACCGACCGCAAGGTCAAGCTGGAGATCAAGGAGATCCGCCAGCCGGAGCTCGACGCCTATCTCGTGGCCATGAACATCGCGGGCCAGCTAAGCCGCCGCATCGCCTTCAAGAAGGCGATGAAGCAGGCCATCCAGCGATCGATGAAGGCCGGGGCCAAGGGCGTCAAGATCGCCGTCGCCGGCCGCCTCGGCGGCTCGGAGATGGGCCGTCGCGAGTGGGACAAGGAGGGGCGCATCCCCCTCGGCACGCTCCGTGCGGACATCAGCTACGGCCAGGTCCATGCCCATACGACCTACGGCCGCATCGGCGTCAAGGTCTGGATCTACCGGGGCGACATCGCCCCGGAGCGTGTCCCCGCGCGCGATCTGAACGTGCCGGCCGCTGCCGGGACGGGAGCCTGACCCATGCTGATGCCGAAGCGGGTCAAGCACCGCAAGGTCATGCGCGGCCGGATGTCCGGCGTCGCCAAGGGCGGCCACAGCGTGGCCTTCGGCGAGTACGGCCTCGCCACGCAGGAGCCGGCCTGGATCACCAGTCGCCAGATCGAGGCGGCGCGACGCGCGATGACCCGCTCGGTCAAGCGCGGCGGCAAGATCTGGATCCGGATCTTCCCGGACAAGCCCGCCACGAAGAAGCCGGCCGAGACCCGGATGGGCTCGGGCAAGGGCGCTCCCGACCATTGGGTCGCGGTCGTCAAGCCTGGGCGGATCCTGTTCGAGATGGCCGGCGTGGACCATGACTCGGCGATCGAGGCCATGCGCCTCGCGAGCCACAAGCTGCCGGTCGCCACGCGCGTGGTCGTCCGCGATGGAGCGAAGGAGGCGTGATGGACATCGACAAGGTCCGGGCCCTCTCCGACGCGGAACTCGAGGACGCCCTGAAGGCGGCCAAGCAGGACCTCTGGGGAGCGCGCTTCGCGCTCTCGACCCGGCAATTGAAGGACTTCAGCACGATCCCGCAGACGCGGCGAACGATCGCGCGGATCCTGACCGTCCAGCGCGAGCGCAAGCTCGGCAAGACGGCGTGAGGGAGATCACGCGATGACAGGAGCAGGCACCCGAGTGGACGGCAAGCGGAAGACCAAGGTCGGCCGCGTGGTCAGCGACAAGATGGACAAGACGATCGTCGTGTCCGTCGAGCGCCTCACGCGGCACCGGCTGTACAAGCGGGTGATCCGCTTGAGCACCAAGTTCAAGGCGCACGACGAGACCAACGACGCCAGGATCGGCGACACGGTCCTGATCGAGGAGTCGCGACCGCTCTCGGCCACGAAGCGCTGGCGGCTCGTCAGCGTCCTCGCGCGGGCCGGTGAGAGCGGCACGCCCATCGATCTCATCTCCGAGGAGACCGAGACGACCGAGGCCATCCATTCGGCCGCCCATCCGGGGCGGGTCCGTGCCGAGGCCGAGGCCGAAGCCGTCGCGGCCGAGAGCGCCGCGGCCGAGGCCGCCGAGGCCGCCGACGCCGATGTCGCGGCCGGGGAGCCCGCGTCGTGATCCAGTCGCAGACTCGCCTCAAGGTGGCCGACAACACCGGCGCGCGCACGATCCAGTGCATCCGGGTGATGGGCCGCTCGCTCAAGACCGAGGCCGGCGTCGGCGACGTCATCGTCGCCAGCGTCAAGCAGGCCATCCCGAACGCCGCCGTCAAGAAGGGCGATGTGGTCCGTGCCGTGGTGGTCCGCACCGCCAAGGAGTACGGCCGCCCGGATGGGAGCTATATCCGCTTCGACGAGAACGCCGCGGTGCTCATCAACAACCAGGGCAATCCGCGCGGCACGCGCATCTTCGGGCCGGTGGCGCGCGAGCTGCGCGACCGAAACTACATGAAGATCGTGTCGCTCGCCCCGGAGGTGCTGTGATGGCCGCGTCCACCCGCGCCACCAAGGTGCCCGAGATCCGCAAGGGCGACACCGTCGTGATCCTCGCCGGCAAGGACGCCGGCAAGCGCGGCAAGGTGGACCGCATCGTCCGGCGCGAGCCGGCCGGTCGGGCCCGCAGCCTGTACCGACGCGGCTCCGCCAAGGGCGGCGTCAGCGTCGTGGTCGAAGGCCTCAACATCGCCAAGCGGCACACCAAGCCGAGCCAGTCCGCGGGCACCACCGACCGGATGCCCAAGGTCCAGCAGGGCGGCATCCTTGACATCGCCCAGCCCGTGCCGATCGGCCGGGTCATGGTGGTCTGTGGCAGCTGCCACAACCCGACCCGCATCAAGCACGCCACGCTCGAGACCGGGCGCCGGGTGCGCGTCTGCGGGCACTGCGGGGAGCAGCTCGAGGTGAAGTCGTGAGCAGCCGACTCCACGAGCGCTACCGGGCCGAAGTGGTGCCGGCGCTCCAGAAGCAGTTCGAGTACGCCAACCCCAACCAGGTGCCGCGGCTCGACAAGATCGTCGTCAATATCGGCCTCGGCGAGGCGCTGACCAACGCGAAGGCGCTTGACGCCGCCGTGGGCGACCTCGCGACCATCACCGGCCAGAAGCCCATCGTCACCAAGGCGAAGCGCTCGATCGCCCAGTTCCGCGTGCGGACGGGCAACTCGATCGGCGCCAAGGTGACCCTCCGCGGGGAGCGGATGTGGGACTTCATGGACCGGCTGACCACGCTGGCCCTGCCGCGCATCCGGGACTTCCGGGGCATCCCCGGCAAGTCGTTCGATGGGCGGGGCAACTATTCCCTCGGGATGCGCGAGCAGCTCGCGTTCCCCGAGATCGACTACGACAAGGTGGACCGTCTCCGCGGGCTGGAGATCAGCATCGTGACGACGGCGAAGACCGACGAGGAGTCCAAGAAGCTTCTTGAACTTCTCGGCATGCCTTTCGCCTCGTAGGCGCGGGGAGGGAATCACATGGCCAAGAAATCGTTGATCGCCAAGGCGAAGCGCACCCCCAAGCACAAGGTGAGCGGCTACCACCGCTGCTTCGTGTGCGGCCGGCCGCGCGCCTTCATGCGCCGTTTCGCACTGTGCCGCATCTGCTTCCGCGAGCGAGCGCTCCGCGGCGAGCTGCCGGGCGTCACCAAGTCGAGCTGGTAGGGAACCGATGAACATCTCCGACCCGATCGCGGACATGCTCACTCGCGTCCGGAACGCCTCGCGCGCCCGGCACGCCGAGGTCGTGGTGCCCGCGTCCCGGACCAAGCGTGAGATCGCCCGCATCCTCAAGGCCGAAGGCTTCATCGCCGACGTCGCCGAGGAGCAGGACGGCAGCGCCGCGGTCCTCCGCCTGACGCTCAAGTACGTCGACGGCAAGGTGCCGGTCGTCTCGGGCCTCAAGCGCATCAGCAAGCCCGGCCTGCGGGTCTACGCCCGCAAGACCGACATCCCCCGGGTGCTCGGTGGCCTGGGCATCGTCATCGTCAGCACGAGCCAGGGGATCATGACCGGCCAGCAGGCGCGACAGGCGCAGCTGGGCGGCGAAGTCCTGGCCTTCGTCTGGTAGGCGACAGATGTCACGTATCGGACGCCTGCCCATCGCCGTCCCAGCCTCGGTCGATGTGACCATCGAGGGACGGAACGTCACGGTCAAGGGCCCCAGGGGGACCCTCAGCCGGGCGCTCCACCCGGACATGACCATCACCCGGGAGGATGCCACCGTCGTGGTCACCCGCCCGACCGAGCAGAAGACCCACAAGCAGCTCCACGGCCTGACACGGACCCTCATCAACAACATGGTGATCGGGGTCAGCGACGGCTATCGGAAGGGCCTCGAGATCACGGGCGTCGGCTATCGAGCCGCGCTCAACGGCCGCAAGCTCCAGCTCAACCTGGGCTACAGCCACCCGATCGAGATCGACCCGCCCGAGGGGATCAGCTTCGAGGTCGAGACCCCGACCCGCCTCGCGGTCGTGGGCATCGACAAGGAGCTGGTCGGCCAGATCGCCGCCACCGTCCGCGCCACGCGCAAGCCCGAGCCCTACAAGGGCAAGGGTGTCCGCTACGCCGGCGAGCAGGTCCGCCGCAAGGCCGGCAAGGCCGGCAAGATCGGCGGCAAGAAGTGATCACCGTGACGGAGAAGGAACGAACGCGATGACGCAGGTCGCCACCCGCGGTGCCGCGCGACGCAAGCGCCACGAGCGGATCCGCCTCCACCTGGCGGGGACCGACTCGCGGCCGCGCCTCGCGGTGTTCCGCAGCATCAACCACATCTACGCGCAGGTCATCGACGACACGTCGGGCCGAACGCTCGCAGCCGCCTCGACCGTCGAGAAGGAGCTTCGCGGCTCCAAGGAGACGAAGTCGCAGGAGGCCGCGGTCGTCGGCAAGCTCATCGCCCAGCGGGCCAAGGCCGCCGGGGTCGAGCGGGTCGTGTTCGATCGAGCCGGGTTCCGGTACCACGGGCGGATCAAGTCGCTCGCCGATGCCGCCCGTGAAGCCGGCCTCGAGTTCTGATCGGAAGGAGCCCCGTGGCACGCATCGACGCATCCAAGTTCGCGCTCGAGGAGCGCGTGGTCCAGATCAACCGGGTCGCCAAGGTCGTCAAGGGCGGCCGGCGGTTCAGCTTCAGCGCGGTCGTCGTCGTCGGTGACGGCGCTGGCACCGTGGGCGCGGGGCTCGGCAAGGCCGGCGAGGTCCCCGAGGCGATCCGCAAGGGCGTCGAGGACGCGAAGAAGAACCTCATCCGCATCCCGATGGTGGGGACCACCATCCCCCACGAGATCCGGGTCGAGTTCGGCGCCAGCCGCGTGATGCTCAAGCCCGCCTCGCAGGGGACCGGCGTCATCGCCGGCGGCTCCGTGCGCGCCGTGCTCGAGGCCGCGGGCGTGCGCGATATCCTGTCGAAGACCTACGGCTCCACCAATCCGGTCAACGTGACGCGGGCGACCATCGAGGCCTTGCGCTCGCTGCATTCGGCCGAGGAGCTGAGCGCCCGCCGCGGCGTCCGCCTCTACAGCCGGATCTCGGGTCAGCCGGCCCCCACGCCGGAGGGCCGCTGATGGCCGCGAAGCTGAAGGTCACCCAGGTCAAGAGTGAGATCAGCCACATCGCGCGGAACCGGGCGACCGTCCGCGCGCTGGGGCTGCATGGCATCGGCAGCACCAGCGTCATCACCGACAACGCGGCGACGCGGGGCATGGTCCGCCAGGTCCGCTTCCTCGTCACCGTCGAGGAAGTGACCGAGTCCGAGGCCCAGGAGAAGGCATGAAATTGCACGACCTCCGCCCGCCGGCGGGATCGAACACCGCGCGCACCCGCGTCGGGCGAGGCATCGCCGCCGGCAAAGGCAAGACCGCGGGCCGCGGCACCAAGGGCCAGAAGGCCCGCGCCGGCGGCGGGATCCCCGCCTGGTTCGAGGGCGGGCAGACCCCGCTCCACATGCGCATCCCGAAGCTGCGCGGTTTCAAGAACCGCTTCAAGATCGAGTACGAGGTCGTGAACGTCGGTGCGATCGGCGCGCTCGCCGAGCGCGGCGCGTTCGAGGTCGAGGCGCCCAAGGGCGGCAAGGCCAAGGCCGACGCGGCGCCGATCACCATCAACCAGGACATCCTGCGGGCCGTCGGCCTGGTCCGGACCCTGGACAAGCCGCTCAAGATCCTGGGGGCCGGCGAGCTCTCTGCGCCGCTCTTCGTCGTCGCCGACGCGTTCACCGCCTCGGCCCGCACCAAGATCGAGGCGGCCGGTGGGTCCGTCAACGTCCTCGAGGTCCCGACGACATCCACGCCGGCGCTCGGCCGCGAGCCCAAGGACGAGGCGGCCGCCAAGGCCACTGGGCCCGCCCGGGCACCCAAGGCCGATGCGTCCGCGAAGGCCGAGGCACCTGCCGCGGCCGAGCCGGAGGCCGACGTAGCCGAGGCGACCGCTGCGGCTGACACGACCCAGACCGCCGAGACGGCCGGTCCCGAGGCTCAAGCTCAAAGGCCGCCAAGGCCGCGAAGCCGACCGCATCCGCCAAGCCGGCGACGGCCCGCTCGAAGCCGAAGGCCGCGAAGGCCGAGACGACGGAGTCCGCCGAGACACCCGCCACGTCACCCGCCGCCGACGCGTCCGGCGACGCCGAGACCCCCTCTGGCGACGCCTGAGCCGTGTTCGACTCCCTGCTGAACGCCTTCCGAGCGCCGGACATCCGGCGCCGGATCATCTATGTCCTCGCCCTGCTGATCGTCTTCCGGCTGCTCGCGGCCGTGCCGGTCCCGGGCATCGACAAGACGAAGCTCGTGCAGTTCGTCGACGAGAACCCGCTCTTCGGGTTGCTCGACCTGTTCTCGGGCGGCGGACTCGCGACCTTCTCGGTGGTCGCGCTGGGGATGAACCCGTACATCAACTCCTCGATCATCATGCAGCTGATGCAGGGCGTCGTGCCCTCGTTGCAGGCGCTCAGCCGCGAGGGTGAGTACGGCCGCAACAAGATCAACCAGTACACCCGCTACCTGGCCGTGCCGATGGCCATGCTGCAGAGCTACGGGTTCCTTGCGCTCCTGAACTCGCGCGGGGTCCTGACCGGCGGCTTCGACCTGGCCAGCTTCTCCACGCTGACACAGATCGCCACCCTGACCGCGGGGTCCGTCGCGCTGATGTGGATCGGCGAGCTGATCACCGAGCGGGGGATCGGCAACGGCATCAGCTTCATCATCTTCGCGGGCATCGTCAGCCGCGCGCCCTCGGCGATCAGCGGGTTCCTGGCGAACCCGAACATCGCGATGTTCGCCCTCCTCGGCGTCCTGGCCATCGCGGCCGTCACTGTGATCATCTATATCCAGGAAGGGCAGCGCCGCATCCCGATCCAGTACGCCAGCCGTGTCCGCGGCCGGCGCATGTACCAGGGCGGTCAGACGTTCCTGCCGCTCCGGGTGAACCAGGCCGGCGTCATCCCGATCATCTTCGCGGTGAGCATCCTGCTGTTCCCGCAGCAGCTCGCGTCGTACTTCACGAGCTCGGAGATCCCGATCGTCCGCGACATCGCGACCGGCATCGTGACCTTCTTCAACCCGCGCTCGATCATCTACATCCTCATGTACTTCCTGCTGACGATGGGCTTCACCTACTTCTACACGGCCTTCACGTTCAAGCCCGACGAGACCGCGGAGCAGCTGCGCAAGAACGGCGGCTTCATCCCGGGGATCCGGCCGGGCCGCCCGACACAGGATTACCTTGCCCGCGTCGTGACCCGGATCACCTTCGCCGGGGCACTGTTCCTGGCCATCGTGGCCGTCTCGCCGTCGGTGCTCGCGCTCGCCCTGCCGGACCTCGCCACGCTCGGACTGGGCGGCACGAGCCTGCTCATCGTGGTCTCCGTCGTGGTGGAGACGATGAAACAGATCGAGGCGCAGCTGATGATGCGCAACTACGAAGGCTTCATCCGGTGACGGCCCTGGCCATGGCGCGCCTCAGGCACGCCGACAGGGTCCGTCTCCCTCGGCCATGATGGTCGTCGTGCTGCTCGGGGCCCCGGGTGCCGGCAAGGGCACCCAGGCACCGGCCGTCGCCGCGCATCTCGGCGCGCCGATCCTGGCGTCGGGCGACCTGCTCCGAGCCGCGGTCGCCGCGGGCACGCCACTGGGCCGCGAGGCGGACCGCTACATGAGCCGCGGCCAGCTGGTGCCGGACGAGACGATCGTGCGCGTCTTCCTCGACCGGCTCCATGCACCCGATGCGCTCCGTGGCGCGATCCTCGACGGCTTCCCCCGGACGACGGTCCAGGCCGAGGCGCTCGACGACGCGCTCGAGGCCGAGGGCCGGCGGGTCGACCGCGTCCTGTACATCGACGTCCCACTCGAGGACCTCGTGCACCGGATGGCGAACCGCCGGATCTGCGCGGCGAACGGGCACGTCTACAACCTGATCTCGAACCCGCCGAACGAGGAGGGTGTCTGCGACATCGACGGATCGCCGCTCCGCCAGCGCGCCGACGACGCCGAGGCCACCGTCCGCGCCCGCATGGACCAGCAGGTCCCGCCGCTGCTCGACGTCGTCGAGCACTATCGCCGTCGTGGCGTTCTCGCGACGGCCGATGGCCGGCACCCCATCGCCGGCGTGACGGCCGAGCTGCTGGCGTCGCTCGACGGCCCGGCGTCAGGCCCGGGCTGACCGTGGTCACCCGCAAGTCCCGCGCCGAGATCGACCGGATGCGCCGCGCCGGTCGCGTCGTCGGCGAGGTCCTCGACCTGATCGAGGCGGAGATCCGCCCGGGATCTCGACCGCCGACCTCGACCGGCTTGCCGAGGCGCACATCGCGCGCTCGGGGGCGACCCCATCGTTCAAGGGGTATCCCGGGATCAACCCACGGCGGCCGTTCCCCGCGACCGTGTGCATCTCCATCGACGACGAGATCGTCCACGGGATCCCGGGCACGCGAACCTTGCGCGACGGGCAGATCGTCTCGGTCGACGCCGGCGCCATCGTCGACGGCTGGCACGGCGACGCCGCGCGGACCTTCTTCGTCGGCGAGCCACCAGCGGCGGTGGCCGAGCTGATCGACTCGACCCGCGCGGCCATGATGGCGGGCATCGCGGCGGCCGTTCCCGGCAACCACATCGAGGACATCTCCGCGGCCGTCGAGGACGTCGCGCTCCCGAAGGGCTACGGCATCATCCGCCAGTTCGTCGGCCACGGCATCGGCACCGAGATGCACGAGGATCCGCAGGTCCCGAACTTCCGCACCGGCCGGCCCGGCCGCAAGCTCGAGGTCGGGCTGTGCCTGGCGATCGAGCCGATGTTCACGCTGGGTCGCTACGAGGCCCATGTCCTCGACGACGACTGGACCGTCGCCACCCGCGACGGCTCGCTCGCGGCACATTTCGAGCACACCATCGCCATCACGGAGCAGGGACCGCAGATCCTGACGGTCGCATGACCGACGGTTGCCGGCTCGGCCCGGATTTGATACGCTACGCGTTCGTGTGTCGGCCCGACCTGGGCCGACACTGCGCGTGAGAAAGGGAAGCACGTAGCCTGTGGCCAAGAAAGATGCGATCGAAGTGGAGGGAACGGTCATCGAACCGCTTCCGAACACGATGTTCGCCATCGAACTGGAGAACGGCCACCGGGTGCTCGCCCACATCAGCGGCAAGCTGCGGATGAACTTCATCCGGATCCTGCCCGGTGATCGCGTCCGTGTCGAGTTGTCACCGTACGACCTGACGCGCGGCCGGATCACGTACCGCCTCAAGTAAGCCAACCACACCGACACCCGAGAAAACCGAGGATCCGTTGAAAGTCAGAGCCTCCGTCAAGGCGCGCTGCGACAACTGCAAGGTCATCCGTCGCCACGGCACCGTGATGGTCATCTGCAGCAATCCCAAGCACAAGCAGCGGCAGGGGTAACCGATGGCACGCATCGCCGGCGTCGACATCCCACGCGAGAAGCGTGTGGAGGTCGCCCTCACCTACGTCTTCGGGATCGGCCTGCCGACCAGCCAGAAGATCCTGGCCCAGACGAACATCAACCCGGACACCCGCGTGCGGGACCTCACCGAAGAGCAGGTCAACCGGCTCCGCGAGCTGATCGACCGGCGCTACAAGGTGGAGGGCGATCTCCGTCGAGAAGTGGCCCTCAACATCAAGCGCCTGACCGAGATCGGGTCGTACCGCGGCCTTCGCCATCGGCGCAACCTGCCGGTCCGTGGCCAGCGCACCAAGACGAACGCTCGCCAGCGTCGCGGTCCGAAGAAGACCGTCGGCGTCCGGCGCAAGAAGTAGCGAGGGGCTGACCAGGCATGGCGGAACGCAAGAAGGCGGTCAAGCAGCGCCGGCGTGAGAAGAAGAACGTCCCCCAGGGGCACGTTCATATCCAGGCCACGTTCAACAACACGATCATCACGATCACGGACCTCAACGGGGCGGTCATCAGCTGGGGCTCCGCCGGCGTCGCCGGCTTCAAGGGCTCCCGCAAGAGCACCCCGTACGCCGCCGCCCTCTCGGCCGACGGCGCGGCCCGCCGGGCGATGGAGCACGGCATGCGCCAGGTCGAGGTCTACGTGAAGGGTCCGGGCGCCGGTCGCGAGCAGGCCATCCGCTCGCTCCAGGCTGCCGGCCTCGAAGTCAGCGCCATCACCGACGTCACGCCCATCCCGCACAACGGCTGCCGCCCCCCCAAGCGGCGCCGAGTCTGAGCCCCGAGGACCCATGGCCCGTTACACCGAATCCGTCTGCCGCCTCTGCCGCCGGGAAGGCGCGAAGCTCTTCCTGAAGGGCAGCCGCTGCTATTCGAAGAAATGCGCCTTCGAGCGTCGCCCGAGCCCTCCCGGCCAGCACGGCGTGCGTCGCCGCAAGGTCGGCGAGTACGGCCTCCAGCTGCGCGAGAAGCAGAAGGTCCGCCGCACCTACGGCGTCCTCGAGCGCCAGTTCCGCAACTACTTCGTCGATGCGGAGAACCGGCCCGGCGTGACCGGCGAGAACCTCCTGCGCTCGCTCGAGACGCGGCTCGACAACGTGGTCTACCGGCTGGGCTTCGCGACCTCGCGGGCGCAGGCGCGCCAGCTCGTCAATCACGGCCACTTCGCCGTCAACGGGCGCCCGACCGATATCTCGTCCTACCGGCTCAAGCCCGGTGACGTGATCTCCGTCCGCGAGTCGCACCGCACTCGCGAGCCGTTCAAGATCGCGAAGGAGACCCTCCGCAATCACCAGGCCCCGGAGTGGTTGCGCGTCGATGCCGCCACCCTCGCGGGGACCGTCGTCACCCCGCCCAGCCGCGACCAGATGCCGCTCGATCTCAACGAGCAGCTCGTGGTCGAGTACTACTCGAGGTAACCCGCCCTCATGATCGAACTCGAGAGCCCGCAGATCGAGCCAGTCGAGGAAGCCGGCACGTACGCCAAGTACGAGGCAGGCCCCTTGCAGGCCGGGTACGGCGTCACACTCGGCAACGCGCTGCGGCGCGTCCTCCTGTCCTCGCTCGAGGGCGCGGCGGTCACCAGCCTGCAGATCCGTGACGTGTACCAGGAGTTCTCGACGATCCCCGGCGTCAAGGAAGACGTCACCCAGATCGTCCTGAACGTCAAGAAGCTCCGCCTCAAGAGCTACGCCGCCCACCCGGTCCAGCTCCGCCTCATCAAGAGCGGCGCCGGCGCGGTCACGGCCTCGGACATCGCCGAGTCGGCCGATGTCGAGATCGTCAACCCGGACCTCGTGCTGATGACGCTCGACACCGACGACGTCACGATCGAGCTGGACCTGACGGTCGAGCGCGGCGTGGGCTACCTGGGCGCCGAGCGCGCCGACGCGCTGCCGATCGGGGTCATCGCGGTCGACGCGATCTTCACCCCGGTCCGCAAGGTCAACTACTGGGTCGAGGGCATGCGCGTCGGTCAGATGACCAACTACGACCGCCTCACGATCGAGATCGAGACCGACGGCACGATCACCCCGGAGGAGGCCCTCAGCCGCTCCGCGGAGATCCTGGTCAACCAGTTCCGCCCGTTCGTGACGGTCGGCATGGCCGCCGCCCCGGTCATCGCGCCGACCGGCACGGCCGCGCTCCCCTCGAACATGCTCGACATGCCGATCGAGGAGCTCGACCTGCCGATGCGGGCGTACAACTCGCTCAAGCGCAACAACATCGTGAAGGTCGGCCAGCTCCTCCAGCTGAAGGACGACGACCTCCTGCGGATGCGCAACTTCGGCAAGAAGTCGCTCGACGAGATGAAGGAGCGCCTGCGCATGCGGGGCTTCATCGTCCCCGACTCTGAGACCGATGACCTCGACCTCCCCGACGGCGACGAGCCGTTCGAGGCAGACGAGACGGAGGCCTGACCCATGGCCCATCGCATCGGCGGTCGGAAGCTCAGCCGAAAGCACGGCCCGCGGATGAGCCTTTACAAGAACCTGACCGTCTCGGTCATCCGCTACGAGCGGGTGAAGACCACCGAGGCGAAGGCCAAGGAGATCAGCGGACGGGTCGAGAAGGCCATCACGCTGGCCAAGCGAGGGGACCTCTCGGCTCGCCGAGCGATCGTCTCGCAGTTCCCCAACGAGCCGCTCGTCGTCAACAAGCTGTTCGACGAGATCGCCCCCAAGTACGCCGACCGCTCGTCCGGGTACACCCGGATCGTGCGCATCGGCCAGCGCCGGGGCGACGCGGCCGAGATCGTCCAGATCGAACTGGTCTGATGTCCACTGCACCGGCCCATGCGGGCGTTGCCACCTCCGCGCCCGCGCTCACGCACCTCGAAGTGCGCTCGCGCGGGTGCTCGCTGGCGCCTTCGCCTGAGCTCGGTGGAGCGGACATCAAATAGCCCAGAACCAAGGCGCTCGAGAGGGCGCACCCTTGCGCTATCGCGCAACGGTCGAATATGACGGCACGGACTTCGCCGGCTTCCAGGTCAATCCTGGGAAACGGACGGTCCAGGGGGTCCTGGAAGACGCGCTGATGCGCCTCGGTGACGGGGTGGTGCAGCGGGTCGACGGGGCCGGCCGAACGGATGCCGGGGTCCACGCCATGGGGCAGGTGATCACCTTCCCCTACGGCGGGCGACTGTCGGTGACGGAGCTGGGGACCGCCCTCGAGGCGATCCTTCCTCGCGACGTGGCCATCCGGGATCTGCGTCGGACGACCTCGACGTTCCATCCCCGCTATGCGGCGCGGTACCGGGAATACCGCTACACCGTCTGGAACGGGCCGCGAAGTCCTCTCCGCGAGCGCACCGCGCTCGGGGTCCGGGCCCCGCTCGATACGGCCGCGATGGAGCGAGCCGGGTCGGCCTTCATCGGCCGGCACGACTTCAGCGCCTTCGGGGCCACGGACCGATCACCGGTCCGGACCGTCATGGCGGTCCGGGTCCGGCGGGACGGCCGGCTGGTGACGATCGACGTCAGGGCCGAGTCCTTCCTGCGAGGGATGGTCCGACGGATGGTGGCCCTGCTCATCGAGGTGGGGCTCGGGAAGATGGACGAAGCAGCGGTCCGGACGGCGCTCAGCGCCAAGGGACCGGCCCTCGACGGGGCAGCCGCCCCGGCACGGGGTCTCTGCCTCAGGCGCGTCGCCTTCGGGCGCCGGCCGGGCGAAGCGAACGGAGAACACGAGGAACGATGAACGTCAAGACCATCGCGGTCCGGGAGAGCGAGATCGATCGCCAGTGGTTCGTCGTCGACGCGACGGACGAGACCCTGGGCCGCCTCGCGTCGCGCATCGCGCGCGTGCTCGAGGGCAAGCACAAGCCCTCGTACCAACCGAACCTCGATTCCGGTGATCACGTCATCGTCCTCAACGCCGCGAAGATCGCGGTCACCAGCGACAAGCTCGAATCGAAGCTCTATTCCCGACACAGCGGCTACCCCGCAGGCTTCAAGCAGGAGACGCTCGGCCATCTCCTTGCGCGGCGCCCTGAGGAAGTCATCCGTCGCGCGGTGAAGGGCATGCTCCCGCACAATCGCCTCGGGACCCAGCAGCTGCGCAAGCTCAAGGTCTACCCGGGTGCTGATCATCCCCACCAGGCCCAGCGGCCTGAGCCGCTCGCCTGACAAGGAGTCCGACCGCATGGCATCGCCCGCATTCTTCTCCGGGACCGGCCGTCGCAAGACGGCGATCGCCCGCGTCCGGCTCCTGCCGGGCGAGGGTGAGATCGTGGTCAATGGCCGCTCCCTCGAGGAGCACTTCGGCAACGCCGTCAACGAGAGCGAGCTGCGGCTGCCGTTCCGCGTGACCGGCACCGAGGGCCGCTACAACGCCATGATCAAGGTCGAAGGCGGCGGGGTCACCGGCCAGGCGGGCGCGATCCGCCATGGCATCGCCCGCGCGCTGCTCGAGATCGACCCCGACGGCAACCGCCTGCCGTTGCGCCAGGCCGGCTTCCTCACCCGGGACCCTCGGATGAAGGAACGCAAGAAGTACGGCTTGAAGCGCGCTCGCAAGGCGCCCCAGTACACCAAGCGCTAGTCGCGGCCGCTCCAACCGAGTGGCCCGACCAAGACCTTCGGGGCGCTGCGGGGCACGGGGTGGCGCCGCTACAGTAGGGCGATGACCGCCCGAATGACCGAGACCTGCCGGCATGGGTAGTGCGTCGCTGCGCGGGCGCGATCTTCTGAGCGTCGCGGACCTGTCCGCCGACGAGGTCGCACGCGTCTTCGCGACGACGGCGCGGCTCAAGCGGGAGCTCCGGGAGTCCGGCCGGCACCTGCCGCCGCCGCTCGCCGGCCGGACCCTGGCGATGCTCTTCCAGAAGCCCAGCCTGCGCACCCGCGTCACGTTCGAGACGGGCATGGCCCAGCTCGGCGGGCACGCCATCTACCTGACCAACGACGTGGTCCTGGGCGCCCGCGAGAGCGTCCGCGACGTCGCCCACAACCTGGAGCGCTTCGTCGACGGCATCGTGGTCCGGACGGGGCCGCACGAAGTGGTCGCGGAGCTCGCGGCGCAGGCCGGGATCCCGGTCATCAATGGCCTCACGCTGCGCGAGCACCCGTGCCAGGCCCTCGCCGACCTGTTCACGATCGAGGAGCGGCTCGGCCGGCTCCAGGGGGTCGCGCTGGCGTTCGTCGGCGACGGCAACAACGTCTACCACTCGCTGGCGCTCGTCGGCGCGGCGATGGGCATGGAGATCCGCCTGGCCCACCCGGATGGCTACGGTCCCAATGAGCGGATCGTCGCCCGTGCGACGGCCCTCGCGGCGGAGGCCGGCGGGCGGCTGGTCTTCGGGTCCGACCCCCGCGAGGTGGTCCGCGGCGCGGACATCGTCTACACCGACGCCTGGACCTCGATGGGCCAGGAGGCCGAGACCGAGGAGCGGCGCGACGCCTTCCACGGCTTCCAGGTGGACGACGCGATGCTCGACGCGGCCGGCCCCTCGGCGCTGGCGATGCACTGCCTGCCGGCCCACCGCGGCGAGGAGATCACCTCCGAGGTCCTGGACGGCCCGCGCAGCCTGATCTTCGACCAGTCCGAGAACCGGCTGCACGTCCAGAAGGCGCTGCTCGTCGAGTTCCTGGGCCGCGAGGAGGCCGCGTGAGCGACGCCTTCGAGCGCTACAAGGACGCCCTCCGTCGAGGGCACGCGGCCGCCCAGCGGGGCCGCTTCGACGAGGCGATCGCGGCCTACACGGAGGCCGGCACGATCGCGCCCGAGCGCGCGATGCCCCAGACGAGCCTCGCGGGCGTGCTGGCGCGGATGGGCCGGACCGCCCAGGCGCTCGGCGCCTACGACGCGGCTCTGACCCGTGCGCCCGAGGACGAGGGTGCGCTGCGCGGCCGGGCCGAGCTCCTGGCCATGGCCGGCCGGCGGGCCGAGGCGGCGGACACGCTCGACCGCCTCGTGGTCGTCCTCGACCACGCCGGTCGGCTCAGCGACGCGGCGGATGCCGGCCGGCTGGCCCTCGAGCTCGCCGAATCGCGGAGCCGCCGCCAGGGCGTCGAGGTGCTCGCCGGACGGTTGCGTGAGGCCGGCGACACGGAGGCCGCTGACGCGCTCGCCGCGGCCCTCGGCATCGAGGCCGGCTCCGACAGCCCCGCCGCCCCGCCCGAGCCCAAGCGGGACCCGCGGCGGGCCGTGCTGGCAGCGGCGGCCACGATGACCGCCGCCGCGGACGCAGCCCTCGACGCCGGCGATCCCGACGAGGCCCGTCGCTACTTCCTGGAGGCCGCGGCCACCCAGCGCTCGATCGGGAACCTCTATGCCGCGCTGGATGCCTGCTACCAGGCGCTGGCGGTCACGCCGGCGTCCGGCGATATCCACCTCGCGCTCACCGAGCTCTACCTGGACCGCGGCTGGCGGACCGCCGCGGTCGAGAAGCTGGTCCTCCTCGGGCGCCTGACCGAGCTTGCCGGGGACGACCTCACGCGCGCCCGTCTGTGCACGATGGCCGCCGAGCGGTTCCCCGACGACCCTCGGCTGACCGCCTTCTGCGCCTGATCCGCCGGGTGGCCGGCCCGATGCCCGATGCTACACTCGGGCGACGATGACGGAGCTCCTCAGATCGATCCTCGAGCAGGTCCGCCCGAGCACGGTGGTCGATGTCGGGATCACCGCGCTCCTCATCTACTGGCTGTTCAGCCTGATCCGCGGTACCCGTGCCGTCCGCCTCGTCATCGGCGTCAGCGTCCTGATCGTCGTCTACTTCCTGGCGGTCGCATTCAACCTGATCCTGCTGACCCGCATCCTGCAGGGCGGCGCCGTGGTCGGCCTCTTCGCCCTCGTCGTGGTCTTCCAGCCGGAGCTACGCCGGGCGCTCGAGCGCATCGGGCGCGTCGGGTCCTTCTCGTGGCTCCTCTCACCCGCGGACTCGCGGGTCGCCGAGCACGTCGCCGACGAGGTCGCCGAGGCGGCGGCCGCCCTTTCCGCGGAGGGGCACGGTGCGCTCATCGTCATCGAGCGCGAGACCGGGCTCGAGGAGGTGGCCGAGACCGGGATCATGATCCACGGGGACGTCTCGGCGGACCTGCTGCGCACGATCTTCGCACCTCGGACGGCGCTGCACGACGGCGCCGTGATCGTGCGCGGCGACACGATCCTCGCCGCGGGCGCCCTGCTGCCGCTCGCGGAGATGACCATCCACACGGAGCGCTTCGGGACCCGCCATCGGGCGGCGCTCGGGATCGCCGAGCAGACCGACGCCCTGGTGGTCGTCGTCTCCGAGGAGAACCACCAGATCAGCCTCGTGGAGCGGAGCCGGATCGTCCGCAACCTCAACCAGGCCCAGCTCGCTGCCGCGATCCGCCAGCGACTCGACCCCGCCGGCGGGCGGCGCGGCGCGCTCGGCTGGCGGC
The DNA here is from genome assembly GCA_963834915.1 of uncultured Chloroflexia bacterium. Classification (GTDB taxonomy): domain Bacteria; phylum Chloroflexota; class Limnocylindria; order Limnocylindrales; family CSP1-4; genus SPCO01. The sequence goes on along the minus strand of CAWIDI010000005.1, from coordinate 686,694 downwards.
CGACCGGCCCCAACGGGACCGGCGGCCGCGCTCCGCGGCTCGGCGACCTCGGCCGGCTCGTCGGCCGCTCCCCTTCGACGCCACCGCCCCCGCGCGATCCGCCCGACGACGACCAGAGCTCGACGGCCGCGGCCCAGGTACCGCGGTGACCCGAGCCCTCCAGCTCATCGTCCACAACTGGCCGCTGAAGCTCGCCGCGATCGGCCTCGCGACGCTGCTGTACGGCGGTGTCGTGCTGACCCAGAACTCGAACTCGTTCACCCAGCCGGTCCCCGTCATCCCGCGCAACATCCCCGACAAGGCCGTGCTGTTGACCCTGCCGCCGCCGACGAACCAGATCCGCTACTTCGCACCGAGCGATGTCCCGGCGCCGACGGCATCGTCGTTCACGGCCTTCGTCGACCTGACCGGCATCGAGCCCAACGGCGAGATCGTCCGCCGCCCGGTCCAGGTCGAGAACGCCGACGCGCGGATCCAGATCCTGGGCGTCGATCCGCCATTCGTGAACATCCAGCTCGACGCCTTCACCACCCGGACCGTCCCGGTCGAGATCGAGCAGGGCGTGCCGCCGGCCGGGCTGACCGTCGGCGTCATGGCCTTCGCGCCGGCCCAGGTCGAGGTCTCCGGCGCCAAGTCACTGGTCGACAAGGTCGTCAAGGCGACCGGATCGGTGGTCGTCCAGGAGCCCGGGATCGACATCGACCAGGACGTGGACATCATCCCGGTCGACAGCGTCGGCAATCGCGTCAGCCCCGTGGACCTGAACCCGCGGTTCGTCCACGTGACCCTGCCGGTCTTCTCGGATCGTCAATCGCGCACGCTCCCGGTGAAGCCGTTGATCACCGGCACGCCGGCCCCGGGGTTCGAGGTCGAGACCGTGACCGTGACCCCCACCGTCGTCACCGTCGAGGGCGATGCCGACCAGCTCAGCGTGCTGCAGAGCGTCGACACCAAGCCCGTCTCGATCAACGGCGCGTCCAGCGACCTGACGGAGACCTCGGACCTGGACCTCCCGGCCGGGGTCGTCCCGATCGGGGACAGCGCGGTCACGGTCGCCGTCACCTTCCGCCCCGTCACCTCGACCCGCACGTTCGAGGCGGGGGTCGACCTGAACGGCGAGCGGGCCGACCGGACCTACAGCATCGATGTCGACCGGATCCTCGTGACGATCGGCGGCTCGGTGGCCGGACTCGACCGGCTGGAGGGGTCGGCGCTCGTGATGGAAGTCGATGTCGCCGGCCTCGAGCTCGGCACGACCGCGGTGCCGGTCACGGCCGTGCTGCCAGCCAACCTCACCATGGTCTCCGCGAGCCCGGCCACCGTGCTCGTCACCGTGACCCAGCGCGCCGCGCCCTCGCCGTCGGCGGCCGCACCGTCCCAATCCCCGGTCGGAGGCTGAAGGTGGCCCGTCTCTTCGGCACGGATGGGATCCGCGGCGTCGCCAATGTCGACCTCAAGCCGAGCCTGGCGTACGCCCTGGGACGCGCGACCGCGCACCACCTCTCGGAGCCGGGCGGGGCGATCGTGGTGGGGCAGGACACGCGTCGCTCGGGCGACATGTTCGTGGCGTCCATCGCGTCCGGCGCGACGAGCCTCGGCGTCGACGTCCATGTGGTCGGCGTCGTCCCGACGCCGGCGCTCGCCTTCCTCGCCCGCCAGGGGCCGTTCGCCGGCGGGATCATGGTCTCCGCCTCGCACAATCCGGCCGACGACAACGGCCTCAAGGTCCTCGACCGGGACGGCCTCAAGCTCGATGACGCGGTCGAGGACGAGCTCGAGCAGCTGATCTGGCAGGCGGACGAGCTGCCCGGGGTCACCAACGCCCTGCTGGGCCGCATGATCGACCGCTCGGACCTCGTCGACGCGTACGTCGACCATCGCCTCGGACTGGCGGCCACGATCGACGCCGCCGGGCTGCGGATCGTGCTCGACGGCGCCAACGGCTCGGGCTGCTTGCTCGGCCCGCGGATCCTCGCGGCGACAGGCGCGGCCGTCGAGGTCATCCACGCCGAGCCCGACGGCGTGAACATCAACGTGCGGTCCGGCGCCACGGACCCTGCTTCCCTCGCCGAGGCGGTCGCGGCGCGCGGCGCCGACGTCGGGTTCGCGCTCGACGGCGACGCGGACCGGCTCATCGCGGTCGATGCCGGCGGGCACATCGTCGACGGCGACCAGGTCCTCGGCATCCTCGCGCTCGACCGCCTCGCCCGCGGCGCGCTGCCGGGCGGCGGCCTCGTCGTCTCGGTCCTCTCCAACGGCGGTCTGCAGACGGCCGTCGAGGCGGCCGGCGGCCAGATCCTGCGCACGCCCGTCGGCGACAAGTACATCCTCGAGGGGATGCAGCTCTCCGGCGCGGTCCTCGGCGGCGAGAAGAGCGGCCATGTCATCGTCCTCGAGCACACCACGTCGGGCGACGGGATCGTGACCGCGCTCGAGGTCCTGCGGGTGATGGCGCGCGAGCGGCAGTCGCTCGCGGACCTGGCCGCCCGGATCCCCCTGCTGCCGCAGCAACAGCGCGCGGTCAAGGCCCGTCACAAGGACCAGTGGGAGGCCGATCGGGTGCTCGGCGCCGCCATCGCCGAGGCGCGGGAGCAGCTCGGACCCGGCGGTCGCGTCCTCGTCCGCCCGTCCGGGACCGAACCGGCGCTGCGGGTGATGGTCGAGGGCGTGGACGAAAAAGTGGTGCGCGGGCTCGCCGACACCCTCGCGGAGATCGCAAGGGAGCGGCTAGACTAGCGCCGGTGCCCATCCAACTCGGTCACCACCGTGCGCCGGCCAGGGACCGGCGGCGGCGAACGGAGGACCTGAGCACATGTGCGGCATCGTCGGCTACACGGGACCGCGCGACGCGGGCCCCATCCTCATCGAGGGCCTCAAACGGCTCGAGTACCGCGGCTACGATTCGGCCGGGATCGCCCTGGTCGACGACGCGGGCGACCTCTTCGTCGACAAGCGGGCCGGCAAGCTCGTCAACCTGCAGACGGCCATCGCGGACCGCACGCCCCATGCGGCCATCGGCCTCGCGCATACCCGCTGGGCGACGCATGGCCGCCCCAATGACCTCAACGCCCATCCCCACCAGGACTGCACCGGCGAGATCACGGTCATCCACAACGGGATCATCGAGAACTTCCGGGAGCTGCGCGACGGGCTCGAGGCCCGCGGCCACCGCCTGACGTCGGAGACCGACACCGAGGCGATCGCCCACCTGATCGAGGAGGCCTACGAGGGCGACCTGGCCGAGGCCGTCCGCCACGCCCTGCAGCTGATCGAGGGCGCCTACGCGATCGTCGTCATGCACCGCGCCGAGGGCGATCGCCTCGTCGGCGCCAGGCAGGACGTGCCGCTGGTCGTCGGCCTGGCCGACGGCGAGAGCTTCCTGGCCTCGGACGTCGCGGCGATCCTGGCCCATACGGACCAGATCATCTTCCTCGAGGAGGGCGACGTGGTCGACCTCCGGCCGTGGGGCGTCGTCATCACCGACAAGTTCGGCGAGGACCGCGAGCGCGAGATCACGACCATCGACTGGACGCCCGAGGCCGCCGAGAAGGGCGGCTACGAGCACTTCATGCTCAAGGAGATCCACGAGCAGCCCGAGGCGCTCGCCCAGTCGATCGCCGGACGGGTGAGCCGGGACGGCCGCATCCGCGTCGAGGAGATCGACGGGATGCTCGACACGCTGCGCGCCGTCGAGCGGATCGAGCTCGTCGCCTGCGGGAGCGCCTACTACGCCTCGCTCATCGGCGCCGCGGCGCTGCAGGCCTGGACCGGCATCCCAGTCCGCGCGACCGTGGGCTCCGAGTTCCGCTACGGGCCGCCGCCTCTCGACGGGAAGACGCTGGTCATCGCCGTGACCCAGTCGGGCGAGACCGCCGACACGATCGCGCCGGTGCGCCTCGCCCGCGAGCGCGGCTGCCCGATCATCGCGGTGACCAACACGGTCGGTTCCGCGATCACCCGCGAGGCCAATGCGGTCCTGTTCCTGCAGGCCGGCCCGGAGATGGCCGTGGCCGCCTCGAAGACCTTCGTCACCCAGGTGACGACGCTGCTGGTCCTGGCCGCGGCCATCGCCCGCACGCGCGGCATGCTCGAGGACGCGGAGGAACTGGCCTTCGGGGAAGCGCTGCGGGGGCTGCCGGCCGCCGCGGCGCGCGCGCTCGAGACGGCCTCGGCGGGCTCGGCCGAGCTGGCCCGCCGCTACGTCAACTCGCGCGGCTTCATGTTCGTCGGGCGCGGCTACGGGTATCCCGTCGCGCTCGAGGGCGCGCTCAAGCTCAAGGAGGTCAGCTACGTCCACGCCGAGGGCTACGCCGCCGGCGAGCTGAAGCACGGACCGATCTCCCTGCTCGACGCCGAATGCCCGCTCGTGGCCGTCGCGACCAAGTCGCCGGTCTACGACAAGCTCATCAGCAACGTGATGGAGGGCCGGGCGCGCGACGCCCGCGTGATCGCGGTCGCGACCGAGGGCGACGTCCAGATCGAGCGCTTCGCGGACGACGTGTGCTGGGTCCCGGACACGCACGAGGCGCTGTCGCCGGTCCTCGCGATCATCCCGCTCCAGCTGTTCGCCTACCACGTCGCCACGGCCCGCGGCACGGACGTCGACCAGCCGCGCAACCTCGCCAAGTCGGTGACGGTCGAGTAGGAACGGTGAGCGGGCACCCTCCCCGGGGTCCCGGCGAAGGACTCTCCGAAGCCGGAGGGGAAGGTTCGCGACCCCATCCGCTCGAGGATGGCCCGGTCCCGCCCGGCACCACAGAGCTGGGCATCGACATCATCAAGGTCGAGCGCATCCGCGAGACCCTTGCCAGGTTCGGGTCGCGTTTCTCGAACCGCGTCCTGACCCCGGCCGAGCAGCGCTACGTGCGCGACCGGCCGGAGACGATGGCTGGCCGCTGGGCGGCCAAGGAAGCGGTCTCCAAGGTCCTGGGTCTCGGCGTCCGCGGCATCGGCTGGCGCGACATCGAGGTGGAGCGCCTCCCGACGGGCCAGCCATCGATCCGCCTCCACGGCCGCGCGGCCGCCCGCGCCGAGCAGCTCGGGATGGGCCGGATCGCGGTGTCGATCAGCCACGAGTCGGACTATGCCGTCGCGATCGCGTTCGGGATCCGCACGATGGGCGGGGCATTCCTCTTCCCGCCCGACATCGAGGAGCGCCTGGACGATCGGGAGCGCCGGATCCTGGCCCGGATCGAGCGGCTGCGCGACCTGGCCGAGGCCGGCGGGGCCGCGGCGCTCGCCAGCGATGCGCCGCTCGCGCCGGTGGGGGAGGCGGTCGATGACTGAGCGCGCCCCGGTCGGCTTCGGGGCTCGCGTGACCCGTGGCGAGGCCCCGGCATCCCCGAAGTCCGCGCCGCTCCCCGAGGGCGCCGTCCGGCTCGACGACGAGATCGCCGGGTCGCTGCTGCCCACCCGCCCGCCGCGCGGCCACAAGGGCTCGTTCGGCAAGCTGCTGGTCATCGCCGGCTCGCTCGACTATGCCGGGGCGGCGCTCCTGGTCTGCCGCGCCGCCGGACGCGCCGGAGCCGGCCTGGTCACGCTCGCGGTCCCCGAGTCGCTCCAGCCGCTCTTCGCGGCCAAGGTGGTCGAGGCGACGACGATGGGCCTCCCCGAGGACGACGTCGAGGAGGTCGACCCCGAACCGGCGCTCGCCCGCATCCTCGACCACGAGCACGACGCGATCGTGGTCGGACCGGGGCTGCGGCCCGGGCTGGCCACCGCCGAGCTGGTCCGCGAGCTCATCGACGTCTCCGGACCGGACCAGGCGCCGATCCTGCTCGATGCCGAGGCGCTCCGCTCGCTGGCCTCGATGGACGCCTGGTGGGAGGGCGGCCGCCGCCCGGCCGTCCTGACGCCGCATGCCGGCGAGTTCGCACGGCTGCGCGCGGGCGCGGGTCGCGATCCCGCGGACGACGGCGATCTCGGGGCCGACGACGCGGCCCGGGTCGCCGCCGCGCGCGATGCCGCGGCGACCTGGGGGCAGGTCGTGGTCCTCAAGGGCGCCGCCACGGTCATCGCCGCGCCCGACGGCGACGTCTCCGTCGCTCCGTTCGAGAACCCGGCGCTGGCCTCGGGCGGGACCGGCGACGTGCTGGCCGGGACGATCGGCTCGCTGCTGGCCCAGGGGCTCGACCCGTACGCCGCGGCGCGACTCGGGGTCTACCTGCACGGCCTCGCCGGCGACCAGGTCCGCGAACGTTTCGGGGATTCCGGGCTGCTCGCGTCGGATCTCCCGGACGGCCTGGCGCTCGCCCGCAAGCGGCTCGCGGCCGCCGAGGAGCGCCGTACCGCCAAGGGCCGCCTCGGGTTCGCCCCCAAGTGATGGGCGAGCGCCGCCCCATCGAGGCGCGGCTCTCGGCCGCCGGGCTCCCGCCGCTGCCGAGGACGGCCTGGCTGGAGATCGACATCGACGCCCTCGTCCACAACCTCGGTGCGATCCGCGGGTCGGTGCCGGCCGGCGTCGCGGTCCGGCCGGTGGTCAAGGCCGACGCCTACGGCCACGGGGCCGTCCCGGTCGCGCAGGCCCTCGAGGCGGCCGGCGTGGACGGCTTCTGCGTCGCGACCTTCGACGAGGCGGTCGAGCTGCGCGACGGCGGCATCGCCGCGCCGATCGTGGTCCTGTACCCGATCCCGTCATCGCTCGCGGGCGAGGCGGCCGCGCAGGGGATCGCGGTGAGCACCGGCGACCCGGTCCTGCTGGCGGCGTTGCTGGAGGGTGCCCGTCCCGCGCCCGCCGACGCGGGCCGCGGCGCGCTCCCGGAGCTGTCGGTCGAGCTCGAGGTCGAGACCGGCCTCGGCCGCGACGGGTTCGACCTCGACGCGCTGCTGGTGGCGGCGGCTTCGGTCGCGGCCGCCCCGGGCGTGCGTCTCTCCGGGCTGTGGACGCACCTCCAGGCGCCCGAGGACGGGCAGCGGACCGAGCGCCAGCTCGCACGGTTCGAGGCCGCTGCGGCCGCGCTGGGCGCCGCGGGGATCGACCTGCCGCCCCGGCACGCCGCGGCGAGCGCCGGGCTGCTGCTCGGGGATGTCGGTGCCTACGACGGCATCCGCCCGGGACTGGCGCTCTACGGCCTCGTCCCCGACGAGCTGATCGGCACTCCGGCCGGCGTGGCGGCGGCCGACGCGATCCGGCCCGTCCTCTCGCTCCACGCCCGGCCGGTGCGGGTCCTCGACCTGCCGGCCGGATCGGGGATCGGCTACGGCCCGTCGTTCGAGACCGCGCGGCCGAGCCGGATCGCCACGCTGCCGCTCGGCTATGGCGACGGCTGGTCGCGCGCGCTCTCCAACCGGGCGGAGGCGCTCGTCCGGGGCCGGCGGGCGCCGATCGTCGGGAACGTCTCGATGGATGCCGTCATGGTCGATGTCACCGACGTCGGTGGCGAGCCCGTCACGCCGGCCGATGAGTTCACGCTCATCGGGGCGCAGGGCGGCGACCGCATCACCGCGGCCGACCTGGCGCGAACGCGCACCACGAACTCCTGGGAGGTCGTCACCGCCATGGCCCGGCGCGTGCCCCGGGTGTACGATGCCGCGCCCGGAGCCGTCGCGCTGCGGACCCTGACCGTTCGGAGACCCTAGGTGCGCCCGACCATCCCGGCGTTGCACTCGCCCCCGCCCGCGTGCCGTACCATCCGGTCCGTGACCCCGACGCTGCCCGGACCGACCGCCGCATGAGCACGCCCCTCGAGCTGTCCGACGACGGCCGCGACGAGCTGGTGGAGCAGGTCGCCCGGGAGATCCAGCTGCGCGGCCTCACCGCGCCGGCGGTCCACTTCCTCGAGGCCAGCCGGCCGTATCGCTCCCTCGGTGCGAACGCCATGCTCTTCTTCGACCCAGTGCTGCGCGGCCTGTTCGGTGGCGAGCACGCCTCGGCGAGCGAGATCCTGGCCGACGAGGACGGCATCGAGCAGCTGATCGCCCGCCTCGAAGAGCTCGACGAAGAAGTCACCTGGGACGCCTGACGGCGACGCCGTCATCGAGAGCGACGGGTACGATGGCCCGGTGACCAGCGATCCACGCGCATTCCTGGCCGCCGACCGCGGTGGCGCGACCAGCGGCGCGGCGCTCATCGGCCGGGTGGCACACGCCTGGCGCCTTCTCGGCTCCGTGGCGCTGCCGGCGGCCGTCGCCGACGAAACGGCCACGCAGCTGGTCGTGGAGCGCTTCGCGCACGCCGCGCCCGAGATCGCCGCGCGCCTGGGGATCGATCCGGCCGCCGTCGACGCCATCCCGACCGTCCGCGTCCGGTCGGCGCCGGCCAGGACGCTGGCCGTCGTCGCGGCGTCCGAACGCGCCCTCGCGCCACTCACCGCCACGGCGGCCCGGAGCGGCTGGCGGGTCGTCGCGGCGAGCGCCGCCACCACCGATCCGCTGGTCATGACCTCGATGCTCCTCGACCCGGCCGTCGACGGGATCCTCGCCGGAGCCGGCGACCCTCCCGGCGCCGACGAGCGCGGCCAGCTCGCCGAGCTGACGGCGCTCGTGGCGGCGGTCGCTTCTCGACGCCCGGAACGCCTCGTGATCCTCGCCGGCGCGATGGCCGAGGGGGTCGCCTCGTTCGGCGACGCGACCGCCCGCGAAGGCGAGCTCCTCCTCGCCCCGGCGGCGCGCGAGGGTGCCGGCGGCGCCCCGTTGCGCCAGCTCCTGATCGAGCTGGCCCTGCCGGCGGACGATGCGCGGCGGGCGATCGGGGCCGCGGCCGCCAGCCTCGCGGACGTGCTCGGGCGGCAGGTCGAGGTGGTCGAGATCGGCTTCGACGGCGGCCTGCGGGCGCGCTCCGGCCCGGGCGGGCCGGGGGAGGGGCCGACCACCGACCTCGCGATCGTCCCAGAGGCGCGGTTCGTGCCGGCGGACCCCGACGACGCGGACGTGGATCGAGTCCTCGGCTGGGCCACGATGACCGCCGACCGCCACCGTCTGCGCGACCGGATGCGCGAGCTGCGGATCGCCCCCTGGTCGGATGCGACCGCCGACGGGGCGGCCTTCCGGCTGGCCGCGCTGCGGGCCGCGCTCGGGCGGCTGGACGACGCCACGCCCGACTTCGGCGCCGGCCCGCCGCCCGATCTCGTCGTCGCCGCCGGCGGCGCCTGGTCGACGATGGCGCCGGCGTCGACCGCGCTTGCCATCAACGACGTGCTGCGGCGGCCCGGCGCCGCCTCCTACGCGGTGGACCATGCCCGGCTGCTCGGGGTCCTGGGCTCCATCCCGGACGCCGACGAGCGGCGCGCGGTCATCGCGGACCTGGTCGACGACCTGCTCGCGCCGGTCGGCACCGTCGTGACGCCGTCCGGCCTGCGGACCGGGCGGAGCGCCGGCAGCCTGGTCGTCCACGGCGACACCTCGGGGGCGACGGTCGACCTCCAGCCGGGCGGGCTCCAAGTCGTCGCCCTGCCGCCGGGGACGGCCGCCGTGGCCGAGTTCCACTTCCGCGACGGGGTCCGGCTCGGCGTTCGTGGGAAGCATTTCGCGGTCGAGGTCGCCGGCGGCCTGGCGGGGCTGATGGTCGACCTGCGCGACGTGCCGCTCCGCCTGCCCGAGCGCAGCGATCGCCGCCGCGAGCTGCTGGACGGCTGGCAGAGCGCGGTCACCGGGACGCCGCCCCGATGACCGCCGGCTCCCTCGCCCTCGTGCCCTCGCGCCGCCTCATCGAGTCACCGGTGGATGCGACCTTCCGGCTGACCCCGGGCGACCGCGTGCTGGTCGAGACCGGCGCCTCGGTCGTCGTCGGTGCGCCGATCGCGGAGCGACTGCGCGACGGCCGTCTCGAGGACCGCCACGTCGCGGTCGACGCCGTGCCGCTCCCGGGCGAGCGCTGGCAGCCGACGTCGCGGTCCGGCGAGCCCGTCCCGACCGGCCATGGCCGCGCCCCCGTCGGCGGGGAGTACCTGTTCCCGTGGAAGAACCGCTGGCGCGTGGCCACCGGCGACATCGTCGACCCGATCGAGACCCCGGTGGCCGGGATCGTCCGCGACGTGCGGGTCGGCACCTCGGTCACCATCCGCGCGGCGGGGCACGGCATCCGCGGCATCGTCGCACTCGGCGGGGCGACGCGCGGCCGGGTCCGCATGGCGACCGGCCCGGACGGCGGCCTGCGCCCGGGCGGTCTCGACGTCGGCCTCGCCGGTTCGATCCTCGTGGTCGACGCCCGCGTGGATGCGGAGACGCTGACCCGGGCGCGCGCTATGGGCGTGCGCGGCATCGTGGTGGCCGGGCTGGCGAGCAAGGAGCGGCGCGACTTCCTCGCGTCCGAGGCACGCCAGCGGGCCGCACTCCACCGTCTGCCGTCCTACGCGGTCCTGGTGATGGAGGGGGCCACCCGGCGTCCCATGGCCGCGACGATCATGGCCGCCCTCGTCGCCCTCGCCGGGCGGGAGGTCGCGATCGTCCCCGACCCACCGATGCTCGTCTTCGATCATCCGGGACTCGAGCTGCCGATGCCCGCCGCCGACCTCGTGCGCATCCGCGGCGGGTCGCTCAGCGGCCACGAGGGCCGCTGGATGGGCGCCGCCGGACGGCGGCACTTCGGCGACGGCCTCGACCTGGAGGCGGGCCGCGTCCAGCTGGCCGACGGCAGCATCGTCGCGGTGCCGCTGGGCGACCTCGAACGGTTCGCCTGAAGGGCGCCATGTCCGTGACCCGTCCGCTCGCCCGCGAGGTCGTCTGCCCCGATCTCGACGCGACCTCCGCGCTCGGCCGCTCCCTGGCGACGGCGGCCCGCGCCGGCGACCTGGTCTGCCTGTGGGGCGACCTCGGGGCCGGCAAGACCCACCTCGCCAAGGCGTTCGGGGCGGGGCTCGGCGTGACCGACACGATCGCCTCGCCGAGCTACATCCTGATGGCCGAGTACGAGGGACGGCTGCCGCTCTACCACGTCGACCTCTACCGCCTCGATGACGCGGCGGACGCGCTGGCCGGCGGCCTCCTGGACGACCGCTGGACGTCGGGTGTGGTCGTCATGGAGTGGCCGGACCGGATGGGCGACGCGCTCCCGGTCGAGCGCCTGGACGTCCTGATCGATGGCTCCGCCGACGAGCCGCGGGCCATCCGGCTGGTGGCCCATGGCGACGGCTACGAGCGCTACCTCGCGGCCGTGGCATGAGCGGCGAGCCGGTCATCCTCGCGCTGGACACCGCCACGACCCGGATCGTGGTCGCGCTGGGCACGACCGATGGCGCCGTGTTCGCGGAGGCGTCGTGGCCGGCCGGGTACCGCCACGGGGAGACGCTGCTGCCGGCGGTCGAGCGGCTCCTGGCCGACCACGGCGTCGAACGGTCGCGGATCGCGGCGATCGTGGTCGGAACGGGTCCGGGCGCGTTCACCGGCCTCCGGGTCGGGATCGCGACGGCGAAGGGGCTCGCCCACGGCCTTGGGCGGCCGATCATCGGGACCGGGACCGGGGTGGCGCTCCTCGCGGCCGGGCGACGGAGTGGCACGTTGGAAGGTCCGGGCGCCCTGCTGCTACCGGCCGGCCCGTCGGACCGGATGCTGGTCCGCGAGGGCGTCCCGGCCGAGCTGCTGCCGGCTGGCACGGAGCCCGCGCTGGCGCCCGGTTCGTGGCTGATGGCGCTGGACCTCGAGGGCCGGGCGCCCGATGACGCGAACGTGCTCGGCGAGGCCGCCCGTGCTGGGCTCGCCGGGGAGCTGCTGGCGGCCGGCGCCGAGCGCCTGCGGACGGCCGCCGTCGACGACCTCGCAAGGCTCGTCCCCGAGTATGTGACCCTCCCGCGCGGGGTGCGGACCAGCAGCGGGGAGGTCGAATGGTCGCGCGACCCCCGCTGAGGATCCGGATCGAGCCGATGCGGATCGAGGACCTGCCGCTCGTCCACGACATCGAGCGGGCCAGCTTCAACGCGCCGTGGCCGGCCAACGCCTACCGCAGCGAGCTCGAATCCAATCGGTTGGCGCAGTACCTCGTCGCCCGCGCGGACGACCGCATCGTCGCGTACGGCGGGATGTGGCTGATGGTGGACGAGGCCCACATCACGACCTTCGCGGTCCATCCGAACTGGCGTCGCCAGGGGATCGGCGAGCGCCTCCTCCTCGCGTTCCTCGACCTCGCCGAGGACCGCGGCGCCCGCGAGGCGACGCTCGAGGTCCGGCTCTCGAACCTGCCCGCCCGCCGCCTCTACGAGAAGTACGGGTTCCGCCCGGTCGGGCTGCGGCCCCGCTACTACAGCGACGACAACGAGGACGCCCTGATCATGACGACCGAGGGGCTCGCCGAGGCCGCTCACCAGGCGCGGATCACGCGGCTGCGGGCCGCCCTCGACGCGTCGCCGGCCCCAGCGGAGGCGCCTGAAGGGGCCCTCGAGGCGCCGGCCGGGCCGCCGGACGCCGGACCGAACGCGCCGGGCGGGCCGCCGGACGCCGGACCGGACGAGGGCGGCGCGTGAGCGGCCCCCTGGTCCTGGCCATCGAATCGTCGTGCGACGAGACCGGGATCGCCCTGGTCGAGGGCGGCCGGACGATCCATGCCAACGTGGTGGCGTCGCAGGTGGCGATGCACGCAGCCACGGGCGGGATCGTGCCCGAGGTGGCCGCCCGGGCCCATCTGCGCTGGATCATCCCTGTCCTCGACGAGGCCTGGTCGGACGCCGGGGTCGCCTGGTCCGACATCGATGCCGTGGCCGTCACGTACGGCCCCGGGCTCGCCGGCTCGCTGCTGGTCGGCATCAACTTCGCCAAGGCCCTGGCGTGGGTCCACGATCGCCCGCTGATCGGGGTGAACCATCTCGAGGGCCACGTCTACGCGGCCTGGCTGGCCGACCCGGGCGCGCCCGATGCCGCGGAGCCGGTCTTCCCGCTCGTGGCCCTCGTCGTCTCGGGCGGGCATACCTTCCTGGTCGAGATGGCCGATCACCTCACCTACCGGCTCCTCGGCACGACCGTCGACGATGCCGCGGGCGAGGCCTTCGACAAGGTCGGTCGGCTGCTGGGCCTGGGCTACCCGGGCGGACCGGCGATCTCGCGAGCGGCCGAGTCGGCCACGAGCCGCGACCGGGTCTTCCCGCGGGCCTGGCTGGGTGACACCTACGACTTCAGCTTCTCCGGTCTCAAGACCGCCGCCCGCCGGATCGTGGCCTCGGCCCGCGTCGAGGCGGGTTTGAAGGACGAGCCCGACGCCCCGCTGCCCGACTCGGTCGTCGCCGAGCTTGCCTGGGGGTTCGAGGACGCGGCGGTCGACGTCCTCGTCACCAAGACCATCCGGGCCGCCCGCGCGGCCGGGGCGCGCTCGATCGTGCTCGGCGGCGGCGTTGCCGCGAACCGGGCACTGCGCGGGCGTCTCGCCGGCGAGGCGGAAGCCCTGGGCGCGCCCTTGATCGTGCCGCGGCCGGCGCTGTGCACGGACAACGGGGCGATGATCGGCGCCGCCGGCGGACGGCGGGTCGTCGCGGGCGAGCGGTCGGGGCTCGATCTCGACGCCCGGCCGTCGCTGAAGCTGGCCACCCGATGAGCGGCGCGGCACGGCCGCGCCTGGACGCCGCCGAGGTCCGGGCCACGCTGCGGGCAGCCGGCCTGCACGCCCGCCACTCGCTCTCGCAGAACTTCCTGGCCGACGTCGACGTGCTGCACGCGATCGTCGCCGAGGCGGACCCCGGCCCGGACCGGGGGGTGCTGGAGATCGGACCGGGCCTCGGGCTGCTGACCGGGGCGCTGCTCGAGTCGGGTGCCGCGGTCACGGCCGTCGAGCTCGACCGCGGCCTCGCCGCCTTCCTGCGCGAGCGGTTCGCGCCCGCGATCGACGCCGGGGCGCTGCGCCTGGTCGAGGGCGACGCGCTCGACCAGGACCTGACCCGCCTCGTGGAGGAGCCCTACGACGTCGTCGCGAACCTGCCGTACCACATCACCAGCCCGATCCTCCACGCGCTCCTCGGCGCGCCGCCCCGCCCCCGGCGCCTGGTGCTGATGGTCCAGCGCGAGGTGGCCGAGCGGATCGCTGCGCCGCCCGGGAAGATGAGCTACCTGTCGGTCTTCGTGCAGTACCACGCCCGGGTCCGGATCGCGATCCGGGTCCCGCCCGGCGCCTTCGAGCCGAGTCCCGCCGTCGAGTCCGCCGTGATCGTGGTCGAGCCGTACGACCTCGACGACCGGCTCGACCCGGTCGCGGAAGACGAGCTGTGGCGCCTGGTCCAGGCGAGCTTCCGCGAGCGCCGCAAGATGCTCCACAACGTCCTCGTCCGGCAGCTCCCCGTCGACGGCACGCGGGTCACCGCGGCGCTGGCGGCGAGCGGCATCGAGCCGGACCGCCGCCCGCAGACGCTGGCGGTGGGGGAGTGGATCGCGCTGCGCGAGGCCCTCGGGCCGCTGGGCAGCGACCGGCGCGGCCGCCGGGAGGACCGGTGAGCAGCGCGGACCGCGCCCCGGTCGTCCGCCTCGCGCCGGCCAAGCTCAACCTCACGCTGGCCGTGGTCGGGCGGCGGCCCGACGGCTACCACGACCTCCACTCGGTCTTCGTGCCGCTGGCGCTCTCGGACCGGCTCAGCCTGGCGGCCGCGGTGCGCGGCCCGGATTCGCTCCATGTGACCGGGTTCGACCCCGGACCCGCGCCCGACAACCTGGTCACCCGCGCCGTGGCGGCCACACGGACCGCCGTCGGGGGTGGGCACCCCGGCGGTCCCGCGCCGCCGCCGCCGCTCGCCCTCCGGCTCGAGAAGCGGATCCCGGTCGCCGCCGGCCTGGGCGGGGGCTCCTCCGACGCGGCGGCGGCCATCGACGGCGCGCTCGCCGCCTGGGGCGCGACCCTCGCGCCCGACGCCCGGCAGGCCGTGGCCGCGGGGCTCGGTTCGGACGTGCCGTTCTTCCTCGCGGGCGGTCCCGCGCTGGTCGAGGGGCGTGGCGAGCGCGTGGCACCGCTGCACGGGCTGCGCGGCGCGCCCGGCGTCCTGCTCGTCACGCCGGCCGTCGCCCTCCCGACGGCCGATGTCTTCGCCGCGTTCGCCGCGATCCGCGGGGTCGGCGATGGCTCCGTCCGGATGAGCTCGGCCCATTGCGCCGAGGAGCTGCGCTCGGGGCTCGCCGCGGCCGACCTGTCCGCGCGGGCCGGCGTCCTCACGATGGCCAACGACCTGTTCCCCGCGGCCGCCGCGGTCCTGCCGGGACTGGTGCCGCTCCGCCGCGCGCTCAGCCGGCTCCTGGGGCGGCCGATCGGGCTGTCCGGATCAGGGCCGACCCTCTGGGCGCTCTATCCTTCTGGTCCGGAGGCCGCGGCTGCCGCCGCGGCCGTCGATGCGGCCCTGGACGCCGGGACCATCCCGGCGCCGGGGACCGAGCGGCCATTCGTCGTCGCGACGACCATCCTCGCCAGCACGGAGCACCAGCCATGAGTCGATCGGCCATCGCGACCAACGCCGCCCCGGCGGCCATCGGGCCGTACAGCCAGGCCATCGTGGCCGGGGACTTCGTCTTCTGTTCGGGCCAGGGCGCCATCGACCCGACCACGGGCGAGTTCGAGCACGGCACGATCGAGGCGGAGACCCGCCGCACGATGCAGAACATCGGCGGGCTGCTCGACGCGGCCGGGGTCGGGTTCGCGGACGTCGTCAAGAGCACGGTCTTCCTCGTGGACATGGACGACTTCGCGGCGATGAACGCGGTCTATGCCGAGGCGTTCCCGGATCCGCCGCCGGCCCGTTCGACGGTGGCGGTCGCCGCGCTGCCAAAGGGGTTCAAGGTGGAGATCGAGGTCGTCGCCTACCGGCCGCGGGCCGGTTGACACCCCGAACGAGCCGACCATACGATGCCGCCACCCTGCTGATGACTGCCCACCCATCCGATCCGGACCCGGCATCCGGGCCGGTCGCCGTCGTGATGGCGGCCGGGCTCGGGACGCGCATGCGGTCGTCGCTCCCCAAGGTCCTCCACCCGATGTGCGGGCGGCCGATGCTCGCGTATGTCCTGGACGCCTGGGCGACCACCGCCGACGGTGCGGCCGGCGGCCAGCCGGTGGTCATCTACTCCCCGCCGGTCGCGGCCGTGACCGAGGCGTTCGCGGGGCAGGCCGTCTTCGCGCTCCAGGCGGAGCCGCGCGGCACGGGCGACGCCGTCCGCTCGGCGATGGCGGCGGTCCCGGAAGGCGCCAGCGAGGTCGTCGTGCTGTCGGGCGACGTCCCGCTCGTGACCGGCTCCGACCTCGAGGCCGTGATCGAGGCGCGCCGCGCGGACGGCGCCGCGATCGCGCTGGCCAGCGTCTTCGCGGCCGATCCGGCCGCGCTCGGGCGCGTCGTGCGCGGCGACTTCGGGACCGTGGAACGCATCGTCGAGGCCAAGGACGCCACCCCCGACGAGCTCGAGGGCAACGAGATCAACGTCGGGCTCTATGCCTTCGACGCGGCCTGGCTTCGGCGCCGGATCGAGACGCTCGAGCCGTCGGCCGCGACCGGGGAGTTCTACCTGACCGACCTCGTCCGTCTCGCGCGGGAGGACGGCCGGATCGTGGCCGCCGTGCCATTCGAGGACGACGGCCGCTTCGACGGCATCAACGACCGGAACCAGCTCGCGGCCGCCGAGTGGAGCCTCCGGGTCCGGCTCAACGAGGCGCACATGCGGGCCGGCGTGACGATGCGCGACCCGTCGACCGCCTACATCGACTGGACCGTGGACCTGGCCGCCGACGTGACCATCGAGCCGAACGTCATCCTCCGCGGCACGACCACGGTCGGTGCCGGCAGCGTCATCGGTGCGGGGAGCCAGCTCATCGACACGACCGTCGGGGAGCGCTGCCAGGTCTGGGCCAGCATCGCGGAATCCTCGGTCATCGAGGACGAGGCGACGGTCGGGCCGTTCAGCCACCTGCGCTCGGGGAGCGTCATCGGGCGCGGCGCGCAGGTCGGCAACTACGCCGAGCTCAAGAACTCCCGCCTCGGGGCGGGGTCCAAGCAGCACCACATGAGCTACCTCGGCGACGCCCAGCTCGGCGAGCGGGTCAACGTCGGGGCCGGCACGATCACTGCCAACTACGACGGGACGCGCAAGCACCCGACGACGGTCGGCGACGGCGCCTTCCTCGGCGTGGACACCATGCTGATCGCGCCGATCGAGATCGGCGAGGGCGCGAAGACCGGTGCCGGCGCGGTCGTGACCCACGACGTCCCGGCCGGCAAGCTGGCGGTCGGCGTCCCGGCGCGGATCCGCGAGCCCCGGCCCAAACCCGCCGGAGGGACGGAGGGTTGATCCTCCCGGTCGGCGAGCTGCTCGTCATCGTGATCCTCACCGTCTTCGAGGGCTTCTTCGTGGCGGCGGAGATCGCCCTCGTGTCCATCCGCCGCAGCCGCGTCGAGCAGCTGGTCGACGAGGGCAGCCAGAGCGCCAAGCGCGTCCGCCGCCTGCTCGACGAGCCCGGCCGCTTCCTCGCCGTCTGCCAGCTCGGCCTGACGTTCATCGGCTTCTTCGCCTCGGCCTACGCGGCCATCAGCCTCTCCGAGCAGATGACCGCGCTGCTGGTCAGCATCGGGATGGACGAGGGCACGGCATCGGGGGTCGCCCTGCTGATCGTCACGATCCTGCTGTCGCTCTTCACGATCATCTTCGCCGAGCTCGTGCCGAAGACCCTGGCCCTCGCCCATGCCGAGCGCTTCGCGATGACCCTGTCGCTGCCGATCGACTTCCTCGGCAGCGCGCTCAAGCCGGTCATCGCGTTCCTGACCTGGGTGACCGGCGGGATCGTCCGGCTGTTCGGCGCCGAGGTCTCGAGCGACGCGCAGATCACGGCCGAGGAGCTGCGCCTGATCGTCGAGCGCGGCGGCGAGCAGGGGATCCTCGAGGCCGAGGAGGAGCAGATGATCAACGCGGTCATCGAGCTCGGCGACCAGCGCGTCCACGAGGTCATGGTCCCGCGCATCCACATGATCACGCTGCCGGCCGATTCGACCCTCGAGAACGCCATCGACACGGTCATCGAGGAGGGCCACAGCCGCATCCCGGTCTTCGAGGAGACCATCGACGAGATCGTGGGCATCCTCTACGCCAAGGACCTCCTGCCGTTCCTCAAGGGCTCCGTCAGCGAGCGGCCGTCGCTGCGCTCGATCCTGCGCACGCCGGTCTTCGTCCCGGAGTCGATGAGCGTCGACGACCTGCTCCACGAGCTACAGCGCCGGAAGGTCCACCTCGCGGTCGTGCTCGACGAGTACGGCGGCACCGCGGGCCTCGTGACCATCGAGGACCTGCTCGAGGAGATCGTCGGCGAGATCCAGGACGAGTACGACGAGGAGGAGCCCCTCATCGTCAAGATCTCCGAGGACGAGGCGCGGATCGACGGGCGGGCGGCGGTCGACGACCTGGAGGAGCTCTTCGACACCTCCCTCGGCCTCGACGACGAGGACCAGTACGACACCGTCGGCGGGCTCATCTACCACCGCATCGGCGGGGTCCCGAAGCCCGGCGACCGGGTCCAGGTCGACGGGCTGACGCTGACGGTCGAGACGACCGACGGGCGACGGGTCGGCAAGGTGCTGGTCGTCCGCGAGCGGCGTGACCCCGAGGACGAGGACCGATAGACGACCTGCCGCCCGCGGGCGACCCGGCGCGCTTCACGACGGTCGCCCACGGCGGCCGCTCGGTCCTCGGGCCGGTGGCATCCGATCGCCTCGACGACCTCGTCGAGCGCCTGCCGTTGGCGTCGGGCGCGCGGGTCGTCGAGATCGGCACCGGGAAGGCGGAGCTGCTGGTCCGGCTGCTGCGCCGCTGGCCGGGGACGAGCGCCGAGGGATTCGACCGCAATCGCTGGTTCCTCGCCGAGGCCCGTGCGGCGGCGGAGGCGGCGGGCGTGGCCGGCCGCCTCTCCCTGATCGATACCGATTCGCCCGGCGCGCTCCTCACCGGCCGCGCGGTGGACCTCGCGATCGCGATGGGCGCGACCGGGATCGTGGGCGACCAGGCGGAGACGCTCGCGTTCCTGACCTCGATCGTGTCGCCCGGCGGCCTGGTCGTCTTCGGCGACGGGATCTGGGTCGGCGAGCCGGACCCTGAGGGCCTCGCGGCATTCGGGATGGACCGCGGCGAGCTGGCCGAGGGATCGGGAGGGCTCACCGCGCTCGCGCTCGCGACCGGGCTGGAGCTGGTCACGGTGGACGCGGTCTCGACCAGGGAGTGGGATGCCTACGAGTCGGCCTACGCCGACGCCGTCGAGGCCTGGGCCGCGGCCCATCCCGACGATCCGGAGCGTGTCGCGTTCTTGGACCGCGCGGCTGCGATGCGGGCCAGCTATGCGGCCTGGCGCCGCGCATCGATGGGCTTCGCGATCGGGGTGTTCGCCGTCCGATAGCGGCTCGATTCCCGACACTTCGCACGGGCCAGCTTCGACGCGTTCGAGACGTCTCCGAGAACGGCGCCATGGGAGACTGCAGCGATGGGATGGCATTGCCGCACGTGTCGCCGGCTAGTCGCGTGTGCACGGCTGGCGGTCCTCACCGGCACCTTCGCGCTCGTCGCGGTCGCTGCACCGTCGGCCAGGGCCGAGGATCCGTGTCCACCGGATGCGCCCCGCCACGTTGCCGCCGTGCAGGGACACACCTGGTCGGGGAGCGTCGTCTCTGCCGATGAGGACGGCCCGGCGAAACTCGGTGTCCAGCCGTGGGTCATCGTCTTCGACATCGACAAGGTCTTCGCGGATCGGCATGACGCCGAAGTCCCCACGGCCTCGATCGAGCCGAACCAGCGCTTCGAACTCCCGAGCAACACGTGCGGTCGACCCGGCGACATGGGCCTGCGACCCGGGCACCGCTACCTCATAAGTACCTCGTCCTTCGGGGACGGCACGTCAATCGGCTCGATCATCGCTTGGGAAATCGGCACAGACGGGTTGACGCTGGTACCGGGGATGTTCAAGACGAGCGCAGTCGGCCCACAGTTTGCGGCTGTCAAGACGCTCGATCAAGCACTCGCACTTCTTGTCCCGAAGGCAGTGGTGGCGACGCCGATCGCCGACTCGCCGACCGCCGGATCCGTTGCCTCACCACGCCCAGTCGACACCACGTCCGGCGAAGGCATTCCTTCTGTGTTGGCGTTCATGGGCATCCTGGTCGCTGTGACCGGGCTGGCCCTTGGCAGCGTGATCGTCCTCCTCGCGCGACGGCGAGGCGGACGGTCGGGGGGTGGGAACGATGCATGAGGCCAAGTCTGCCCTTCGCCTGGTGGCGGTCGCCGCCCTCGCCGGAGCCATCATGCCTTCGGCGGCTCATGCCGGCGGTACGGTATCGGAGCCAGGCGCCGACGTATCACCTGCGCTCGAGCACGGCCAACCGGGGCTGGTACTCGATCTACACGTGGGACGAAACGAGCTCTCCGATCTCAGGATGACGATCGTCGTTTGCCGGAACGCCGCCTACACCTAGTTCGCGCTTCGTCGGCCCCGGTCGTCCGCGACCGGGGCCGACATCCTCAGGCGTCGATCGCGGCGACGATGATCTGCTGGAGGCGGGTCCGGGCCGCGGCGCCCAGCACCCCGGCGCCGTCGAGCTCGGCGAGCGCCTCGTCGCGGTAGCGGCGAGCCTGCTCGCGCGTGTACTCGCGGGCGCCGGTCCGCTCGAGGATGGCGATGATCTCCGCGACCTCGTCGGGCGTCCGGTCGGGCGCCGCGTACAGCGCCCCGAGGCGGGCGCGGTCCTCGGGCCCCGCGGTCTCGTGGGCGTAGATCACCGGGAGCGTCTGCTTGCGGTGCGCCACGTCCGAGGCGGCCTTGCCGGTGGCGTGCTCCGCGCCCCAGATGCCGAGCAGGTCGTCGTTGACCTGGAACGCGAGGCCGAGGGCCCAGCCGAAGCCGCGGTAGCGGGCGATGACCCCCTCGTCGTCGGTGGCGAGCAGCGCGCCGGCCTCGATCGAGGCGGCGATGAGCGCCGCCGTCTTGCGCCCGATCATGTCGAAGTAGCCGTCGACGGTCATCGAGCTCGTTGGACAGGCTGGCCGCGATGTCGAGGTACTGGCCCTCGCACAGGGCCAGGCAGGTCTCGTCGAAGAGCCGCATCAGGCGCAGCACCTTGGCGTCGGGGAACCCGAGGTCGCTCAGCCGGTGGAGCGCGATCCGCGACAGGCTGAACAGCGTGTCGCCGGTGTTGATGGCCTGCGGGACCCCGTGGACCGTCCAGAGCGTGGGGCGGTGGCGCCGCTCGATGTCGCCGTCCTCGATGTCGTCATGGACGAGGCTGAAGTTGTGGCCCAGCTCCACCGCCGCGGCACCGGGCAGCGCACGGGCGTGCTCGCCGGTGATCGAGGCGTAGGCCAGGAGCCCGAGGAGCGGTCGGATCCGCTTGCCCCCGGAGGCGCCCGGAGCCGTCGAGCGCGAGGTGGTAGCGGACCATCTCGTACAGCCCGTGGGTCGAGGCGTCGCGATCGGCGACCAGGCGCAGGATCTCGCCCTCGGTGTCGGCGATCAGCTGGTCGAGGTCGATGTCGGTCGATGTCGTCATCGTCGGTCGAGTGTACACGAAACGTGCGCGCCCTAGGTAGCAGATAGTGTCGGGAGGGGACGACGCCGGCACGGGGGACGCGACCGCGCCGGCGTCTACCAGCGGATACGCGGCCGGGGGCCCATCGGATGCGCGGGCGTGGCGGAAGGCCGTGCGCATCGGTGGTACCGTCGCCCCGATGCCCATCCCGCGCCGCTACACGACCGAGGCCATCGTCCTCTCGCGCTTCGACCTGGGGGAGGCGGACCGCGTCCTGACGCTGATCACGCCCGGCGTCGGCAAGCTCAAGGCGATCGCCAAGGGGGTCCGCCGGCCCACGTCGCGCCTCGGGGGCAGCCTGGAGCCGTTCGCCGAGCTCACGGTCGCCCTGGCCCGTGGCCGGACCTTCGACGTGGTCACCCAGGTCAGCGTCGGGCATGCCTGGCTGCACCTGCGCGACTCGCTCGAGGGCGCCGCCACGGCGTGGTACCTCGCCGAGCTCGCCGACCGCTCCCTCGAGGAGCGGCACGCGGCAGAACCGCTCTACGCGCTGCTCCGGCGGGCCTACGAGCTGCTCGATGTCGGCATGGCCGCGGGGCGCGTCGCGCGCTGGTACGAGATGCACCTGCTCGATGAGCTGGGCAGCCGGCCCGAGGTCGATCGCTGCGTCGAGTGCGACCGGGTCCTCGAGTCCGATGAGCGGTTCCGCTGGGTGCCGCCGCTCGGCGGGGTCGTCTGCCAGCGCTGCCCGGGGCCACCGCACGACCGGACCGGGCTGAGCCTGGAAGCGCTGAAGCTGGTCAAGGCGTACCAGCGCCTCGACGTCGAGGCGCTGGCGGAGCTGCGCCTGGCGCCGGCCGTGGAACGCGAGGTCGAGGTCGCCCTGCGCGAGTTCGTCCGCCACGTGCTCGAGCGCGAGGCCCGCTCGCTGCCGTTCCTCGACGAGGTCCGCCACGCCCCGGTGGCCGCGCCATGACCGCCGTCTCGCTGCGCGACATCGTGACCGACGGGGACCGCGCCGCCGCGCTCACGCTGGCCGTCGATCCGGCCCAGGAGCGGTTCGTCGAATCGGTCGAGGGCTCGTTCCGCGACGCCATCGCGGACGCCCGCGCCGCCCCGCGGATGTGGACCGTCCACGCGGATGACGGCACGCTCGTCGGGTTCGTCATGATCAGCGACGGCATCCGGCAGATGGAGGCCGACCTGATCGGGCCGTACTACCTCTGGCGGCTGCTCATCGACCGCCGCTTCCAGCGGCGCGGCTACGGGACCGCGGCCCTCGACGAGGTCGTGGCCTACGTGCGCGACCGGCCCGGCGCCGACATCCTGTGGGTGAGCGCCGGCCAGGGCGAGGGATCGCCCCAGCCCTTCTACGAGCGCTACGGCTTCGTCGCCACCGACCGGATCGTCGACGACGAGGTCGTGCTCCGACTCGACCTGCACCAGGAGGACGCATGAAGACCCTCGACCCTTCGACCCCGGCGGGCGCCCGGATCGCCGAGCGCCTCGAGACCGACCTCGTCGGCTGGCTGACGACCGTCAACCCGGACGGGCAGCCGCAGAGCTCGGTCGTCTGGTTCAAGTGGGCGGACGGCGAGATCAAGATCCATTCCCACAAGCGGGCCGCGCGCAACGGCAACATCGCCGCGCAGCCGCTGGTGGCCTTCAACCTCGACACCGAGGACCACGGCGACGCGTACGTGACCATCGAGGGCGAGGCCCGCATCGACCCCGACGGGGGTCCGGCCTCCGCGGACCCGGTCTTCACCGCCAAGTACGCGGCGATGATCGCGAGCTATGGCTGGGAGCCCGGCTACTACGATGCCGAGTACCCGGTCGTGATCCGGATCACGCCGACGCGCTGGCGCGTGGCCTGAGCGGCGCGGCGACGATGGCATCGCGTGCACTGAACGCGGCGGTCGTGACGGCCGCGGTGGGGGTGGCGGCGGCGGCCGGCGCCCGGCTGGCCGGCCGTCGGCTGGTCGCGAGGACCGAGCGCCGGCTCTGCCCGAACCCGACGGTCAGTCGCTACCCGGCGACCGAGCGGGCGCGCGCCCTCCACGAGACCCTCGGCATCGTCGACCTGCACGCGGATTCGCTGCTGTGGGGACGCGACCTGCTGGTGCGCGGCGACCGCGGGCACGTCGACGTCCCGCGCCTGATCGAGGGCAACGTGGCCGTGCAGGTCTTCGCCGCGAGCACGAAGTCGCCGCGCCACCTCAACATCGAGCGCAACGACGACCGCACCGACGACGTCATCCTGCTCGCGCTCGGCTCGGGCTGGCCGCCGCGGACGTGGCGGAGCCTGCTGGCCCGCGCGCTCTACCTCGCCGCCCGCGCCGACGCGATGGCCGCCCGCTCCGCCGGCCGCCTGACGATCATCCGCTCGGGAGCGGACCTCGCCGCGCACCTCGCGTCGCGCGGGCCGAACTGGCCGGTCACCGCGGGCCTCCTCGCCATCGAGGGCGCGCACGCGCTGGACGACGATCCCGCCAACGTCGAGGTGGTGGCCGACGCCGGCTACCGGATGATGTCGCCGAGCCATTTCTTCGACAACGCCTTCGGCGGCTCGGCGCACGGCATCGAGAAGGGCGGCCTCACGCCCGCCGGCCGCGAGATGATCGAGCGGATGGAGGCGCGCGGGATGCTGGTCGATGTCGCGCACGCGTCGGCGGCGACCGTCAGCGACGTCCTCGCGATGTCGACGCGACCGGTGGTGGCCTCGCACACCGGCGCGCGCGGGATCGCGGACAACGCCCGCAACCTGTCCGACGAGCACCTGCGCGGCATCGCCGCGAGCGGCGGCCTGGTCGGGATGGGGTTCTGGCCGACGGCCTCTGGCGGCAGCGACACGGCCGCGATCGTGCGCTCGATCCGCTACGCGGTCGATGTCGCCGGCGTCGAGCACGTCGGGCTCGGCTCCGACTTCGATGGGGGCGTCCCGGTGCCGTTCGACGCGACCGGCATGATCCGCATCACCGAAGGGCTGCTCGATGCGGGCCTCGACGACGCGTCGATCGCGAAGGTCATGGGCGGCAACGCCCTGCGCCTCTTCGCGGAGGCGCTCCCCGCGACCTGACGCGAGGGCCACGACCTCGATCGGTCAGACCAGCTCCGCGATGAGTGCCGCCGCACGAGCCGCGCCGTCCGAGGCGACCGGCCGGTACGCGACCGGGCGGTCGATCTCGCCGGCGATGGCGTCGGCGATGGCGTCAGGGTCCGAGGTCGCGTAGTCCATCCGGCGGCCGGCCCCATATCGATCGAGGCGGTGCGGCACGTGGCGGCTCTGCTCGAAGTGGTTGGCCAGGGGGAAGTACAGGAACGGGCGCCGGCCGGCGACAAGCTCCATCGTCGTCGTCAGGCCGCCCTGGACCACCGCGAGGTCGGCCGCGATCAGGTGTCGGTAGAGGTCCGGCACGTACGCCCGCACATCGACGCCGCTGGACGCATCCAGGCTGGCCGGATCGATCCGGGGGCCGGCGACGGCGATCATCCGGAGGCCGGGGACGCGTCGGGCCGCTCCCGGATAGCTCGCGATGACCCGCCGCAGCAGCGCCTCGCCGACACCGGACCCGCCGACGGTGACCACGACCACGCGCTCGTCGTCGTGGTAGCCGAGCTCGCGCCGCAGCGCCTCGCGGCCCTCGAGCAGCGGTACCGGGTCGAACCCGGTCACGTAGCCCGAAAACGAGAAGTGGCGCTCGGTCCAGTCGCGGATCGCGGGCAGGCCCGGACCGAAGTCGTCGGGCACGATGTCGCCGGGGTCGCCGACGAAGATCGCCCGGTCGCGAAGCCGCGGGAAGCGCGCGATATGCTCGATCATCTCGGCGTTGTAGTCGGCCGTGAGGAACGCCTCGCGCTCGCCGCCAGCGGGCATCGGAAGGTAGCCGACGAAGTCGGTCATCCAGGCGAAGGCGGTTCGTTTGAGCTCCGGGTTCTCGTGCAGGTAGTAGTCGACCTCCCACGCCTCATCGCCGATGACGAGGTCGTATTCGCCGGTCTCGACCGCCTCGTGGAAGACCATGAAGTTCGCGACCAGGATCTCGTCCATGCGCCGGATGGCCTGGAATGCATTGAGATCGTGGCCGGCCGATTCGGCGGTGAAGTGCGCGGATTCGGACGCCAGCTGGGCGCTCAGCGGATGGATCCGCTCACCGCGCGACTCGAACACGTCCGTGACCGGGCGCTGGGCGAGCCAGTCGATCTCGAGGTCGGGACGGAGCGCTCGCAGCTCGTCGGCGATCGCCACGTCTCGTTGCGCGTGCCCCAGCCCGATCGGCGACGAGATATAGAGCGCTCGGCGAGGTCTCGACAGCGCGCGCGTCCACGTTCGCGTGGTCGGCGTCGCCGTCACTGGATCGTCTCCGCTGCAAGGGACCGGATGAAGTCGCGGATGAGCAGGTTCGCCAGGATGGGATGCCGGCAGGGGACCATGTGGTCGGCGCCATCCACGACCACGAGCGGCGCTCCGGTCAGTTCCGCGAGGCGATGCGACCGGGCCACCGGCTGACAGTGGTCCTCGGAACCGTGGACGAGGAGCATCGGACAGCGTACGGCGCGACACGTTGCCTCGACGGCCGCCAGATCCCAGTCCTGAGCGACCTCGTAGTCCGCGATCATCGCCTCGACCGAACCGTGCACTGCCCACTCGACGGCATCCTCGACCTGCTTGGTCGAATGCGGTTCGGAGGTGATCGCCTCGAAGAAGAACCGTGCGAAGCCCGGGTAATCGCGCTTGAAGTAGTGCCGATTGACCTTTGCCCAGCGCTCGTCGGTCGGCAGCTCGTCCTCGAACGACCACTGGACCTTCCATGGGTGCGGGGGCGACAACAGCGGGACGCCGGCCGCGAACGCGACGATCCCCAGGGCCCGGTCCGGCCTCGCCGCCGCCAGCTCGATCGCCCTCCAGACC
Source organism: uncultured Chloroflexia bacterium (assembly GCA_963834915.1). Taxonomy (GTDB): domain Bacteria; phylum Chloroflexota; class Limnocylindria; order Limnocylindrales; family CSP1-4; genus SPCO01. The sequence goes on along the minus strand of CAWIDI010000005.1, from coordinate 660,405 downwards.
CCGTCGCCGCACAGTCCGACGAGGATCGCCGCCGCGGTGCCCGTCGCGTCCATGACGCGCTCGATGTCGCCGACCATCGACGCCTCGCGGTAGGCGTCGGGGTCGGTCGGGCGGTCCGAGCGTCCATTGCCACGACCGTCGAAGGCAACGACGCGATGGTGGCGACTCAGATAGGGGATCTGGCCCTTCCACTGGCGCGAATGCACGATCGGAGTCGACGGCAGGAACAGGACCGTCGGTTCTCCCGCGCCGAAGATGTCGTAGACGATCCGGACGCCATCCGGACCCGTGACGGCGCCGGTCTCGGCTGGCTCGACGGCACGCATCAGCCCGACCGACCCGGCCCTGGATGGATCGTCGCGACGAACTCGCGGATCAGCAGATTGACCCGTATCGGGTCCCTGGCGATGACGATGTGACCGCCCCCCTCCAGCAGTTCCAGACGGGCTCCCGGAATGGCGCGAGCGAGGCCGATCCCCTGGCTCATGCCGGTTATCCGGTCACCGGTGCCCTGGATGACGAGCGTCGGGGTCCGGATGGCGCCGCACATCGCGGTGACCGTCTCGAGGTCGAGGGTCGCGGGCGCCCGCCTCGTGGCGGCGAGCGCCTCGGGATCGGTGTCGAGGCCGTAGCCCACGGCATCCTCGATCTGCTTGGTCGAGTGAGGCTCCGTGAACGCCTCTCCAAAGAAGAACTCGAGGTAGGCGCGATAGTCGCGGCGCCAGAAGTGGATGTTCTCCCGGTTCCAGCCCGCATCGCTCGCCAACGGCTCCTCGAACGGCACCTGCCACGACCGGGAAGGCTCCCCGAACGGCGAGGCCGGGCAGATGAACACGAGTCCGAGGACGCGCTCGGGATGCTCCGAGGCAAACAGGATCATCGGCCCGGATGATCCCGAGAACCCGACGAGCACCGCCGCCCGGACGCCGGACGCCTCCACGACTGCCTCGAGGTTCGCCGCGCGGGCGCGGGTCGTATGGACGATCGGGTCGGTCGGTCGGTCCGAGAGACCATTCCCGCGGTTGTCCCAGGCGACCACGAGGTGACGGCGAGCGAACTCCGGAAGCTGCGACTTCCAGATGCGAGCGTGGACGATCTGCCATGGCGGTACGAACACGAGCGGCGGATCGCCCGCACCGTACACCTCGTATGCGACCTGGCCACCATCGCGCTCCACGACGCCCGTGACATCCGGGTAGCGGGCACGCATCTGCTCTGGCGCACGGCGCGGACGGTCGACGTCCGGCGATCGGGTCGGCGACGTGGTCGTCGTCATGACGTCCTCGCTGTCGTCAGGTCTTCGCCGGTTCGGCGACGTGACGGAGCAGCAGGCCGACCTTTCGCAGGGCGGATCGCATCGGCAACGTCGATTCGGTGACGCCGAGCAGGATCAACTCTTCGGTGCCCAGGAATGGCGTGCCCATCAGTGCGGCGACCTCCTCCGGCGTGAACCCGCCGAGGCCTACGCCGCGTTCCTCCTCATACCGCGCGACGTCGGCCAGCACGCGATACCAGCCTCCGATCATCTCGCGGACCGCGGCCGCGACCTCCGAGTCGGACCAGCCAGCGGCGATCATCTCCTGGAGGACCCGGACATAGCCCGATTCGATGTCGGCGTCGAGGTAGTCGCAGGCGCGCTCCCACCGGACCCACAGGGGATCCGGTGCGTCGAACATCGTGCGCTGTCGCTCGATCAGCCGGTCGTTCTCGGCCGCGAGGAGGGCCAGGATGAGCCGCTGCTTGCTGCCGAAGTGGTAGTGGATCTGACTGAGCGGGACGCCGGCCGCCTCGGCCACCCGGCGAGTCGAGAGGTTGGCGTAGCCGTCGGCCAGCAGGCAGCGCCGCGCCGCATCCAGGATCGCGCGATGCGTGTCGGCGGTCGCCTGGTCGCGCCGCTCGGCACGGGTCGCCGACGGTGTCGTTGTCAGGTCCGTCATGGGTCGAGGATACGACGCGCCCCGCCTCACGCGGCGATCGCGTAGACCGCCGCGAGCACGAGCACGACGCCCAGCGGCCGCGTGATCCGCCGTCCCCAGGGCAGGTTCTTCTCGATCGCGGTGACGCCGCCCAGCACGAGCATCGCCGACACGCTGCCGAGGCCGACACCGAACATGACCAGCATCAGCGACCAGCAGCACCCGACGCAGAACGCGCCGTGGGCGATGCCCATCGCAAGGGCTTCGCGTCGTTCGGACGTGCCGCGCCAGCGATTCAGCACGAACCCGAGCGGGCTCCGACATTCCTCCAGGCAGCGATCGCGGAGCGGGCTGAATTGCCACAGCCCGGCTGCGAGGAGCGTGGTTCCGATGATGAGCTGCGGATGCTCTGCCAGCCAGGGGAGGGCATCGACGCCGGCATGGATCCCCCTGTCGAGGACCCAGGCCGCCAGGCCGAAGCCGCCCCACACGATGAGGTAGCCGAGGAGGAGCAGGCCGACCAGCCGGCCGGATCGACGTCGGCGGCCGACCAGTGCCCCGAACGTCATGACCAGGGGGATGCTCGACGGCAGCATCATCGCGACGATCATGAGCACCCACCCGATCGCGAACAGCGCTGCCTCGAGCGGGAGCGGGCCGGCGTCGGCAGCGTGGTGGAGGTAGTGGCCGTAGGGCGACCCTTCCCAGGCCCACAGGGCGAGCCAGGCCGTGCCCGCGAGCGCGACGAGCGACCCGGTCAGGATCGCTCGGTCGCGTCGCGGGGAGCGGAGATGAGCGGGCGCGAACATGTCGGGTCCGTCTACGTCGGCTTCGTCGCCGTCAGGCCGCGAACCGGAAATGGCCCTGGAGCGCGTTGTTCCCGGACATGTTCACGTTGGGCAGGCCATGGGGATCGCCGTCACGCGTGAAGTGGTCGGCCTTTCCGGCGAAGACGGGCGACCCCGGGATCGTCGAGAAGACGGTCTCGGACAGGATCGTCGGATTGCCGGTCGCGCCGGTGAACGGCGTGATCTCGGCATCGGCGATGGCGCCGATGGTGAGATGCCCCCGGCCGCCATCGACGGTGAACGTGATCGGGACGCGTTCCACCGACACTACCTCGCCGATGAGGCCGGCGAGGTCGGCGATGGCGCCGCCGAGCTGACCGGTGAAGACCTTGAGCAGGCGCGCTTGCTGCTCGTCCGTCGCCCCGTCGTCGACGAACACCGCCGCTTTCCAGGACTTCGGCACCAGGACGTTGCCCGGGATGTGCACGGAGAGGGCGACCGTCCGGCCCGTCACGTCCACGCCTTCGATCGAGCCGCCGTCGATATGCCACGCCAGCGTGGAGTCGCACTTCCCGCCATCCGGGTCCTCGCCGATCCAGCACGGGCACAGGACATTACAGGTGCAGACTTCGAGCAGCTTCCCTTCGATCTCGTAGGCCATCGCTGGGTCCTCCCATGTGCCGTCGTGTCGGTCGAGTGACCGAAGTCGGTCGGTCGACCGAATCTACAATGGGATCCTGCGATGTCAAGCCCCCTGTTCGATCGTCCCTGGGGTTCACTCTGCTAGCATCGGGAGGTCCATTCCCGCGCGGCCCTGCCACGGTCGCGTATCAGCGGAGACGCCCACCAGTGACCCGACCCGTTCACGACGACCCGGATGACGTCGCGCCCGCGGTGGCCGAGCTCGAGACCATCGTCTCGCTCAGCAAGCGGCGCGGGTTCATCTTCCCCTCGAGCGAGATCTACGGCGGGATCAACGCCGTCTGGGACTACGGCCCCCTCGGTGTCGAGCTCAAGAACAACGTCAAGCGGGCGTGGTGGCGCGCGATGGTCCAGGAGCGCGACGACATCGTCGGGCTCGATGCCGGGATCCTCATGCACCCCCAGGTCTGGATCACCTCCGGCCATGTCGGCTCGTTCAGCGACCCGCTCGTGGAGTGCGCCACCGACCACCGCCGATTCCGCCTCGACGAGCTGCCGGGTGCGGAGCACCTGACCGCCACCGAGCTGCAGGACCCGGGGATCGTCGAGAAGCTCGGGCTGCGCTGCCCGGTCGACGGCGGCCCGCTCTCGCCGCCGCGCCGCTTCAACCTCATGTTCAAGACGTTCATGGGACCGGTCGAGGAGGAGGCGTCGGTCATCTACCTGCGCCCGGAGACGGCCCAGGGCTCGTACGTCAACTTCAAGAACGTCCTCCAGTCGTCGCGCAAGAAGCTGCCGTTCGGGATCGCCCAGATCGGCAAGTCGTTCCGCAACGAGATCTCGCCGGGGAACTTCGTCTTCCGGATGCGCGAGTTCGAGCAGATGGAGATGCAGTACTTCGTCCGCCCCGAAGCGGCGGCCGCGGCAGCGTTCGAGGAATGGCTGCCCCGGCGGCGCGCCTGGTACGAGCGCTACGGCGTGACGCCCTCGCGGCTGCGGCTGCGCGAGCACGCGCCCGACGAGCTGGCCCACTACGCCAAGAAGGCGATCGACGTCGAGTACCGCTTCCCCTTCGGCTGGAAGGAGCTCGAGGGCGTCCACAACCGCGGCGACTTCGACCTGTCGCGCCACAGCGAGGCGTCGGGGGAATTGCTGGAGTACTTCGACCAGGCGACCAACGAGCACGTCATCCCGTGGATCGTGGAGACCGCGGCCGGCGCGGACCGGGCGGCCTTCACGTTCCTCATCGACGCGTATCGCGAGGAGGAGGTCCGCGGCGAGACCCGGGTCTCGCTGGCGCTGCACCCCGACCTCGCCCCGTACAAGGTGGCGGTGCTGCCGCTGCTCAAGAAGCGGCCCGAGATCGTGGAGCTGTGCCACCGCATCAAGGCCGACCTGCAGCGCCACACGATGGCCGTCTACGACGACACCGCGGCGATCGGCAAGCTCTACCGGCGCCAGGACGAGATCGGGACGCCGTGGTGCGTCACGGTCGACGTCGAGTCGCTCGAGGACGGTGCGGTGACGGTCCGCGACCGCGACTCCATGACGCAGGAGCGCGTGCCGGTCGAGGGCGTGACCCGCCTGATCCTCGACCGCCTGGACGCCGCGCGGAACGGGTGACGGTCCCGTCGTGATGTCCGGCGCGATCTCGGCCCGCCCCGCGTGATCGAGTCGCTGGCCACCGCCGGGGCCGAGATCCGGGCGGCCGCGCTCGCCTGGCTCGGGAGCCTGGACGCTGCGCAGCGGTCGCGGGCGACCTTCCCGTTCGGCGCCGATGAGCGGTTCGTGTGGGACTACCGACCTGGGCCACGGGAGGGCCTGGCCCTCGGCGACATGGACGCCGCGCAAGGCGGGCTGGCGTGGGCCGTCGTGGACGCCGCCATGAGCGTGCGCGGGGCGGGCGAGATCCGCTCGATCGTCGCGCTCGAGCCGGTCCTGGGCGACCTCGAGCGGCGGGCCGGCCGCGCGGACTGGACCCGCCGCGAATCGGCGCGCTACTGGTTCGCGGTCTTCGGCGACCCCACGGGCAGCGACCCGTGGTCGTGGCGGGTCGGCGGACATCACGTCGCGATCCAGCTGACCGCGATCGGCGAGCGCATCGTCGCCGCGGCGCCATCGTTCCTCGGCGCGAACCCGGCGGTGGTCCCGGACGGGCCGCGGACCGGCCAGCGCGCGCTGACGGGGGAGGAGAGCCTCGCCCGGACCCTGCTGGCTTCGCTGTCCGGCGCGGAGCGCGCGATCGCGGTCGTGGACCCGGTCGCGCCGCCGGACATCCTGAGCGGCAACGGCCGGCGGGCCGCCGTGGACGGCATCCCCGCGGGCATCCGCCACGAGGACCTCGGCCCCGCGGCGCGCACGGGCCTCGAGACGCTGATCCGGCACTATCTCGGTCGCGCTCGCGGCGAGGTCGCCGACGCCGCCTGGGAGCGCATCGCGACCGACGGGCTCGCGGCGGTCGCGTTCGCCTGGGCCGGGCCTGACGTCCCGGGTCGCGGCCACTACTACGCCGTCCGCGGGCCGCGCTTCCTGATCGAGTACGACAACACCCAGAACGGCGCGAACCACATCCACGCCGTGTGGCGCGACCTCGCCGACGACTGGGGCGAGGACACGCTTGCCGCGCACTACCGGGCGGCGCACCCCGCCAGCTGACGCCGGTCCGCGCCCGCGCCGCGGATGGATCAGGGCTGGGGGATCGGGGCCTCGCTCGTCGATGCCGCGACGTCCGCCGCGGCGACCTCGACGCCCGGCGCGGCGACATCCGCCGGCGCGCCTTTGAGCCAGCGATCGATGGCCGCCGCCGACCGCTTGCCGTCGCCCATGGCGAGGATCACCGTGGCCGAGCCGCGGACGATGTCGCCGCCGGCGAACACGCCAGGCAGGCTGGTCATGCCGTCCTCGTCGGTGACGATGTAGCCCCACTCGTTGACCGCCAGGTCCGGAGTGGTGGCGCGGAGCAGCGGATTCGACCGGGTCCCGATCGCGACCACGACCATGTCGCAGTCGATGACGAACTCGGAGTCGGGGATCGGCTCGGGCCGCCGCCGGCCGGATGCATCGGGCTCGCCGAGCGCCATGCGCTGGCAGCGCACGCCCGTGACCCAGTGGTCGGCGTCGCCGATCACCTCCAGCGGCGCCACCTGGAGCTCGAACAGGATCCCTTCCTGCTCGGCGTGGTGGACCTCCTCAGCGCGGGCGGGCAGCTCGTCGTGACCCCGGCGGTAGACGATCGTCGCCTCGGCAGCGCCCAGGCGGCGGGCGGTCCGAACGGCATCCATCGCGACGTTCCCGCCGCCCACCACGACCACTCGCTGCCCGTGCAGCACGGGGGTGTCGCTGTCGGCGCCCCAGGCGCCCATGAGGTTGACGCGGGTGAGGTACTCGTTCGCCGAGTAGACGCCCTTGAGGTTCTCGCCCGGGATCGTCCATGAAGACCGGCAGCCCGGCACCGACGGCGAGGAACACCGCATCGAAGCGCTCACGCAGCTCCGCGAGCGTGTAGGTCTTGCCGATGATCGCGTTGGTCTCGATGGTCACGCCGCCGTCGACCAGCCGCGCCACCTCGCGCTCCACGATGTCGTTGGGGAGGCGGAACTCGGGGATCCCGTAGATCAGCACGCCGCCGGCGGCGTGGAAGGCCTCGAAGACCGTGACCCGGTAGCCGGCCTTGGCGAGCTCCCCGGCGGCGGTCAGGCCCGCCGGCCCCGAGCCGACGATCGCCACGCTCTTGTCGAGCGGGGCCGGGGTCGCGTGGGCCAGGGCCTCTGGATGGGTGCCCGCCCAGTCCGCCACGTAGCGCTCGAGCGAGCCGATCGCGACCGGCGCGCCCTTCTTGCCGCGGAGGCACAGCCCTTCGCATTGGGTCTCCTGCGGGCAGACCCGGCCGGTCACGCACGGCAGGGCGTTGTCGTCGAGCAGCGACCCGGCTGCGGCGGCCATGTCGCCGCGACGGAGATGGTCGATGAAGCGGGGGATGTTGACGCGGACCGGGCACCCGTCGATGCACTTGGGGTTCTTGCACTGGAGGCACCGCTCGGCCTCGAGCATCGCCAGGTGCTCGGTGAAGCCGAGGTTGACCTCCTCGAAGGAGTGGCTGCGCCGCTCCGGGTCCTCCTCGGGCATCGGCACCCGGTCGAGGGCCATCCGCTGCCGGGGGTCGAGCGTGACGTCCTCGCCGGCGAGGATGCGCTTGACGATCTCCTGGATGTCGGTGGCGGGCTTCGGGTCCGTCATCGGGCCGCCTCCGTCGCGGCCGCGGCCGCCATGGCCGGGATCCGGCAGGCCTCGCGCTTCGCGAGGGCGTCCTGCTCGAAGGGTCGATAGGTCGTCAGGCGGTCGGCGAGCAGGGCGAAGTCGACCTGGTGCCCGTCGAACTCGGGGCCGTCGACGCACGCGTAGCGCGTCTCGCCCCCGACCGAGACGCGGCAGCCGCCGCACATCCCGGTGCCGTCGACCATGATCGCGTTGAGCGAGACGGTGGTCGGCACGCCGTCGGCGCGCGTGAGCTCGCTCACCGCACGCATCATCGGGACGGGACCGACGGCATAGACCGCGTCGGCGCCGGCCGCCAGGACGTCCGCCAGCGCGTCCGTGACGAAGCCCGGCCGGCCGTAGCTGCCGTCGTCGGTGCAGGTGATCACGTCGCCGCAACGGGCCAGTTCCGGCTCGAGGATCACCCACTCGCGTGAGCGGCCGCCGATGATGCTGGTGACCCGCACCCCGAGCCGCTGGAGGCCCTGGGCGATCGGCAGGATGACCGCCGTCCCGACGCCCCCGCCGACGCACACCGCGTGGCCGGTCTCGATGAGCTCGGTCGGGCTGCCGAGCGGACCCGCGATGTCCGTGATGCCGTCGCCCGGGCGCAGCTCGACGAGGTCGCTGGTGCTCTTGCCGATGGCCTGGATGATCAAGGTGATCGTGCCCGCGTCCGGGTCCGAATCGGCGATCGTCAGCGGGATGCGCTCCGCGCCGGGACCCAGCCGGACGATCACGAATTGGCCGGGCTGGCGGATCTCCGCGATCCGCGGCGCCTCCACCACCAGGCGGGTGACGTTGGGCGAGAGCTGTTCAGCCCCGACGATGTGATGCATGTCCACCCTGTGATCGAGCAGCGGTCCTCGTCGACCGTGACTCGATGCTAGGCGGAGGGCCCCCGGGCCTGACCCGGCAGCCGGCCCGTTTCGGCCGGGCCGAATGTCACGACGGTCCGGGTGCGCCCGGCTCAGCGTCCGGCGTGGCCGTCTTGCCCTTCGGCCAGTAGAGCTCCTTCTTGACGTGGAACTCGGGGAAGCCGTGGTCCATCAGGGCGGATTCCGCGTTGAGGATCATCTCCGGGTTGCCGCAGATGTACACGACCGTCTTCTCGGGGCGCAGGTGGAGGTCCTTGCACACGTCGATCACCACCTGCTCGGCGCGTCCCGTGCGCCCGGCCCAGCCCGCGTTGCGCGGATCGGCCGGCCGGCTGATGGTGGGCACGTAGGTGACCGGGTAGGCGTGGCTCGCCTGCAGTCCCTCCAGCTCCTCGCGATACCCGAGCTCGTCCACGTACGACACGCCGTTGAGCACCACGGTCTTGCGCGGCGCACCCGCGAGCATCGTGTCGCGGATCATCGAGATGAACGGGGCGATGCCGGTCCCGGTCGAGACGAACAGGTGCGTCCGGTCGTCGTCGGGTTCGAGCATGAACTTGCCCTTCGGTCCGATCATCCGCATCGGGTGCCCGGTCGGAAGCCGCCACAGGAGCGTGGTGAAGCGGATGATCGGGACCAGGCGGACGTACATCTCGTAGCCCTCGTCGCCGGCGACGCGCGGCGAGGAGGCGACCGAGTACGGCCGCTGCCAGATCTTGCCGTCGGCGAAGACGCCGATGGTCATGTACTGCCCCGGCTCGAACGGTGTCGGTTCGCCGTCGAAGCGCACCCAGATCCGGGCGAGGTCGTGGGTGTAGTCGATCCGTCGCACGATTCGCGCGTTGTAGCGCTCGTCCTCGGATTCGATGTTGCGCTCGTCGTCGATCGGCGCTTTCAGGAGCTCAGTCATTCGTTCCGTCGCCTCAGCGGGAGGTTGCCGTGCCGATGGTAGCGGCCCGTGACCCCCGAGGTCGCCGGTTCTTCCAGCGCGACGCGGTGCTCACGGTCGCTCGCGACCATCACGCAACCAAGGGACCCCGGACGGCGACGGTACAATCGTCGGTGCATCACCCGACCCCCACACGGGCCGCCCACGAATGACCGCAGGCCCGTCACCCCGACGCCGGAGGCAACCGATGGCAACCGCGACCCCCACTGCCGACCGCCCGCATCGCGCGGCCAAGCGCTACATCTACGCGTGGGGCGATGGCCGCGCCGAGGGCAACGCCCAGATGCGCGACCTGCTCGGCGGCAAGGGCGCCGGCCTCGCGGAGATGACCATCGCCGGCCTGCCGACGCCCCCCGGTTTCACGATCACGACCGAGGCCTGCAACGACTACTTCGCCGCCGGCGAGCGGCTGCCCGACGGCCTCTGGGTCGACGTCCTCGACGCGGTCCGCGAGGTCGAGCGGAGCACCGGGAAGGGCTTCGGCAACGCCGCCAACCCGCTGCTCGTGAGCGTCCGCTCCGGCGCGAAGTTCTCGATGCCCGGGATGATGGACACGGTGCTCAACCTCGGGCTCAACGAGGCCACCCTCCACGGCCTGATCGCGCTGACCGGCAACGAGCGCTTCGGCTGGGACGCCTACCGGCGGTTCATCCAGATGTTCGGCCGGATCGTCATGGAGGTCTCGGGCGATCGGTTCGACCACGCCCTCGAGGCCGCCAAGGCGGCCCATGGCGCGCGCCAGGACACCGAGCTCGACGCGGCGGCCCTGCAGGCCCTCGTCGCGGAGTTCAAGGCGATCGTCAAGGCCGACACGGGCCGCGACTTCCCCGAGGACCCGGACGAGCAGCTCGACCTTGCGATCAAGGCGGTCTTCGCCTCGTGGTTCGGCAAGCGCGCCCAGGACTATCGCAAGAACCAGGGGATCGCCGACGACCTCGGGACCGCCGTGAACGTGGTGACGATGGTCTTCGGCAACATGGGCGACGACTCGGGCACCGGCGTCGCCTTCACGCGCGACCCGAACACCGGGGAGAAGGTCCTCTTCGGCGAGTACCTCACCAACGCCCAGGGCGAGGACGTCGTGGCCGGCATCCGCACCGCGCCGAAGATCGCCCAGATGGAGACGGAGATGCCGGCCGTCTACGCGGAGTTCCAGCGGATCGGCCAGCAGCTCGAGAAGCACTACCGCGACGTCCAGGACCTCGAGTTCACCATCGAGCGCGGGCGTCTCTACATGCTCCAGACCCGCTCGGCCAAGCGGACCGCGGCCGCCGCGGTGCGGATCGCGGTCGACATGGTCGACGAGGGCACCATCACCAAGGAAGAGGCCATCGCCCGCATCGAGCCGGCCCACGTCGACCAGCTCCTGCGCGACCAGTTCGACCCCGCCGGACTGGCCGCCGCGACCCGTGTCGCCAAGGGCCTGAACGCGTCGCCGGGTGCGGCGGTGGGCCGCGCCGTCTTCAGTGCCGACACCGCGGTCGAGTGGGTCGGTCGCGGCGAGCAGGTCGTCCTCGTGCGGATCGAGACCTCGCCGGACGACTTCCACGGGATGGCCGTGGCGCAGGGGATCCTGACCGCGCGCGGCGGCGCCACGTCGCACGCCGCGGTCGTCGCGCGGCAGATCGGCAAGCCGTGCGTGGCCGGCTGCGCGGAGCTCGTGATCGACTACGCGGCGAAGACCGCCCACAGCACCGAATCCGGCACGACCTTCGCGGAGGGCGACTGGATCAGCGTCGACGGCGCGACCGGGCAGGTCTACCTGGGGGCGCTGCCCACGGTCTCGGCGCGGTTCGAGGACCAGCCAGAGCTCCAGCGGGTGCTCGGCTGGGCCGACGGGATCCGGCGCATGGGCGTCTGGACCAACGCGGACAAGCCCGAGGAGGCCGCCCAGGCGCGGAGCTACGGCGCCGAGGGGATCGGCCTGTGCCGCACCGAGCACATGTTCCGCGAGGGAGAGCGGCTCGAGATCGTGCGCGACGCGATCCTCGTGGCGAACGTCGCCACGAGGGCCAAGGCGAAGGCCGCGTCGGGCGAGACGCTCGACGAGGACGAGGCGGCCGCCGTCGCGCGCTTCGACACCGCGATGGCCAAGCTGGAGGTCCTCCAGCAGGGCGACTTCGAGGGCATCTTCAAGGCGATGGACGGGCTGCCGGTGGTGGTCCGCCTGATCGATCCGCCGCTGCACGAGTTCCTCCCGAACCTCGAGGAGCAGCTCGTCAAGGTGACCCGCGCAGAGGTCACCGGCGGCGCGTCCGAGGAGGACAAGGAGCTGCTCGCGACCATCAAGTCGCTGCACGAGCAGAACCCGATGCTGGGGCTCCGCGGCTGTCGCCTGGGGCTCATGATCCCCGACTTCGTGAAGATCCAGACCCGGGCCATCCTCAACGCGCAGATCGCGGTCACGCAGGCCGGCGGCCACCCGATCGCCAAGATCATGATCCCGCTCGTCGGGCACGTGAACGAGCTGGCCCGCACCCGCGCGCTGCTGGAGGCCGAGGCCACCGCGGTCGAGGCCAAGGCCGGCGTCCACGTCGACTACAAGTTCGGCACGATGATCGAGGTCCCGCGCGGGGCGCTGACCGCCGACGAGATCGCCCGCGAGGCCGATTTCTTCAGCTTCGGCACCAACGACCTCACGCAGATGACGTTCGGCTACAGCCGTGACGACGCCGAGGGCGGTTTCCTCCTCAAGTACGTGGAGGAGGGGATCCTCCCCGTCAACCCGTTCCAGACCCTCGATGACGCGGTCGCCGGGCTGATGAAGACGGCCGTCGACAAGGGCCGCTCGACCAAGCCGGGGCTCGAGCTCGGGATCTGCGGCGAGCATGGCGGCGACCCCGCCTCGATCGCCAAGTGCGAGAAGATCGGGCTCGACTACGTCTCGTGCTCGCCGTTCCGCGTCCCGGTCGCGCGGCTGGCGGCCGCCCAGGCCGCCCTGACCAGCGCGGCCGAACGCGACAAGTAGGGCGATGGCGCCCGACGCGCCCGACGCGCCCGAAGCGCCCGACGCGCCCGCCGCGAGCGCGGTCACCGGCCGGCTGCCGCACCGCGTCGTCGTGGTCGGTGGGGGGTTCGCCGGGCTGTACGCCGCGCGGAGCCTGGGGATCGACCCGGAGGTCCGCGTCACGCTCGTGGACCGGCGCAACTTCCACCTCTTCCAGCCGATGCTCTACCAGGTCGCGACCGGCGTCCTCTCGCCGGCCGAGATCGCCCAGCCACTGCGCGGGATCCTGCGCAAGCGGCGCAACACGACGGTGATCCTCGGCGAGGCGAAGGGCATCGACCTGGAGCGGCGCCAGGTGATCCTCTCGGACGGCGGTCCGATCGACTACGACACGCTCATCGTCGCCACGGGCGCGCGGCACAGCTACTTCGACCATCCGGAGTGGGCGACGATCGCCCCGGGGCTCAAGACCATCGAGGACGCCACCGAGATCCGCCGCCGGATCCTCATCGCGTTCGAGGCCGCCGAGCGCGAGGCCGACCCGGTGCGCCGCCAGGAGTGGATGACGTTCGTGCTCGTCGGGGGCGGTCCCACGGGGGTCGAGCTCGCCGGGGCGCTCGGCGAGATCGCCCGCCAGTCACTCCGGCACGACTTCCGCTCGATCCACCCCGAGGACACCCGGATCATCCTCATCGAGGCGATGGACCGGATCCTGCCGCCGTACCCGCCGGACCGCTCGGTCTCGGCCCAGCGCCAGCTCGAGCGCCTCGGCGTCACGGTCCGCACCAAGACCCGTGTCATCGACATCGACGACCACCAGGTGCGCGTCGTCTCGGCCGACGGGGAGACGACCATCCCGACGCGGACCGTGCTGTGGGCGGCGGGTGTCACGGCCTCGACCTTCGCCCGGACCGTGGCCAAGGCCGCCGGGGCCGAGATGGACCGGGCCGGGCGCGTGCTCGTCGGGCCGGACCTGACCCTCCCCGGCCATCCCGAGGTCTTCGTCGTCGGCGATGCGGCCGTGGAGCCGTGGAAGGACGGCAAGCCCACCCCGGGCGTCGCCCAGGGCGCGATGCAGGGCGGTTCCTATGCCGCGAAGGTCATCCGCCGGCGGGTCCTCGGCCGGCCCTATGAGCCGTTCCGCTACAGCGACCACGGCGACGTGGCGGTCATCGGGCGCCTGGCCGGCGTGACCAACATCGGCTGGCTGGGCCCGTTCGGGCGCCAGGGCGGCTTCACGGCCTGGGTCCTGTGGCTCGTCATCCACATCACCTATCTCATCGGGTTCGCCAATCGGGCCGTGGTCATCGTCCGCTGGGGGTGGACCTTCATCACCCACGGGCGCAGCACCCGGCTGATCACCGGCCTCCCGCTGCTCCCGCCGATCGAGGACCCGGAGCCGCCGGTGCTCGCACCGCTCGAGCCGGGTGACGACGCCCCCGCGACGACGCTCCCGCGCGACGACAGCGGCTCGGCCTAGGCCCCGCGCAGCTCGATCCGGAACGTGGTCCCGGTGGGGCCGGTCGTCTCGACCTCGATGCGGCCGCCGTTCGCGGCGAGGAGCTCGCGGGCGATGGTGAGCCCGAGGCCGCTGCCGGTGCGCCGTCCGGTCGCCGGGTCCACGGCCCGGGCCGGATCCGCCCGGTAGAACCGCTCGAAGACGTGCGGGACATCGCCCGGCGCGATCCCCGGCCCCTCGTCGGTGACCCGGATCGCGACCATGGCCGGCGAGCCCGTGGCGCCCGCCAGACCGCCATCCAGCGCGGCTGGTGCGGCCGTGACCGTCACTCTCCCGCCCGCGGGGCTGTGCGCGATCGCGTTGCCGATGACGTTGCGGAGCACACGCGACAGGTGGCTCGGGTCGACGAGCACCGGGATCTGGGTCGGGATCGAGACCGCGAGCAGGACCGCGCGCTCGCGGCGGAGCCCGTCGAGCGCCATCTCCACGTCGTGGACCGCGCTGTCCAGGGCGACGGCGACGGGCTGGGCCTGGAGCGGGGCGGCCTCGGCGCTTGCCAGGTCATTCAGCTCGGCCACGACGCTGCCGAGCGCCGAGGAGGCCGACCGGGCGGCCTCCAGGTTCTCGCGGTCGGCGGGCACGACGCCGTCGACCATCGCCTGGAGCTGCGATTCCAGGACGGTCGCGGGCGTCGCGAGGTCGTGGGCGATGTCGCTCGCGGCGCGCCGCCGGAGCATCTCGGACCGTCCGAGCCGGTCGGCCATGGTGTTGAAGGCACTCGCCAGCTCCGCGGACTCGCGGTCGCCGCCCCCGGTCGCCCGCGCGTCCGCGTCGCCCGCGCCGAGGCGCCGAGCGGCACCCGCGACGTCGCGGACGGGGCGCGTCATCCGGTCGGCCACGAACGCCGATGCGAGCGCGATGCCGATGACGCTCAGGATCCCGGCCAGGATCAGCGTGGCGTTGAAGAGCGGCAGGAACCCGCGGTCGCTGACGCGCGCCGGCAGGGCTGCCTCGAGCGTGGCAAGCACCGTCCCGTCGGCGCCCTCGATCGGCGAGGTGTAGTCGGCGACATCGCCGTCGGGTGCCTTGCCGAATGCGGAGAGCGTCGTGCCGTCGGGGCTGACGACCCGGACTTCGCCGCCGAGGTTGGTGGCCAGCCGGCGGACCACGGTCTGCACCCGCGCCGGGCGGTCGAGCCGGTCCGAGAGGTTCGACGCGGCGTCATCGAGGCGCTGCTGCTGCTGGCCCTCGAGCACGGTCTGGAACCCGTTGCTCACCACGCGGTTGACCACCAGCCCGGTGACGAGCAGGACGCCCA
Organism: uncultured Chloroflexia bacterium; assembly: GCA_963834915.1. GTDB lineage: Bacteria > Chloroflexota > Limnocylindria > Limnocylindrales > CSP1-4 > SPCO01. The sequence continues at coordinate 645,254 of CAWIDI010000005.1, read as the reverse complement.
GGACGATCGCACCCAGGATCAGCCCGAGCCGCGCCCCGAGCGAAAGCCGGCGGGATCCCATCATCACGGCTCGTCCCGGGTCGCGACGAGCCGGTAGCCCACCTGCGGGATCGTCTCGATCAGCCATGGGTCGGCGGCATCGTCGCCGAGCTTGCGGCGCAGGTTCGCGACGTGGACGTCGACGACCCGGTCGTAGACGTCATCCGGCCGCCGCGTGACCGCGTCGAGCAGCTGCTCCCGGGTGAGGACCGCGCCAGGGTCGCGAGCCAACGCGGCGAGCAGGCCGATCTCGCCGGGGGTCAGCCGGCCGGCGATCGGCCCGTCTGCCCCAGGATGGTGTAGCGGCGACTGACCTGGTCGATGGTGGCACGTCCCGCGGCCAGCGAGAGCGTGCCCGCGGCTGTGCCGGGGGTCGCCCGACTGGTCCGCCGCAGGATCGCCGCGACGCGGGCGGTCAGCTCGTGCGGGTTGAACGGCTTGACCAGGTAGTCGTCGGCGCCCATGCGCAGGCCCGCGATGCGTTCCGCGTCGGATCGTTTGGCGGAGGCGATGAGGACCGGGATGTCCGCCGATCCGCGGATCGCCTCGAGCACGGCCTCCCCGCCCAGCCCGGGGAGCATCAGGTCGAGGACGACGAGGTCGATCGGGGGGCTGTCGGTCGAATCCACCGCAGCGATCGCCGCATGGCCGTCCCCGACCACCGTCACGGCGTGGCCGTCCCGCTCGAGGTAGAGCCGCAGCAGGTCGCGAAGGCGTGGCTCGTCCTCGACGACCAGGACGTGGGCGCGTGCCGACATGGGCGGCATCCTAGCGGTGCCGGTGTTCAGGAGTCGTGAAGACGGTGCCATCGGTCCACATACGTTCTTGATGACCGGGCGCGAGGCTGTGGCCACCACACGACCGATCCAGGACGTGCGTCGCAGGGGATCACTCGAATGTCGAAGTTCCGTCTCGCCGGGTTCTCCGGCGCCCTCGTCGTCGCCGCGATCGTCGGCGGCACCCTGATCAGTGCGGTCGCCGCCGCCCCGATGTCGCCACCGGCATCGGGCGGCGGTGCCCCCGCGGCGGCCCCGAGCGCCGCTGCCGGCGGCGCAACGGCCGAGTATTGCGCGACCTATCGCGCCGCCTTCGCCGCGGATCTGGGCGTGACCGAGGACGCCCTCAAGGCGGCCGCCAGGAAGGCGCTCGCGACGACCATCGCCAAGGCCGTCGCCGACGGCGACCTGACCAAGGCGGCCGGGGATCGGCTGCAGGCCCGGCTCGACGCCTCCACGACCGATGGCTGCAAGGTCCTGGCCGGCGCGCAGGGGCGGATCGCCAAGGCGGCGCGCGGCGCGCTCGGGGTCATCCGCGATGGGCTCGAAGCGGGGGCCAAGGCCCTCGGCATGACCCCGGCCGAGGTCCGCGCGGCGCTCAAGGACGGGACGTCGCTCAAGGACCTCGCCGGGACGAAGAAGGTCGACTACGCCGTGGTCAGCGAAGCGGTCGTGGGCGCCGTCAAGGCGGACCTCGACAAGGCCGTGGCCGCCGGGACCATCCGGCAGCCGCGCGCAGACCGGGTGCTCGACCGCCTGACCAACGCGCTCGCCGACGGCCGTCTGCGGCCCGCCGCCACGCCGGCCGGCTGACGGTTCGACCGGCCGGCGGACCGGCCGACCCCACCAGACCGGGACCATCGACACCATTCGGCGGTCCCGGTTACGCTACGCACCGGTTCCTGGTCCCATTCGATTGACCCCCGACCGTCCCATCGCCGATGGTACGGAAGTCCTGGCCCCATCGGCCCGTGACGTGGGGATCGGGGTCGGGGCTCCGGTCATATCCCTTTCTTCCCTCATCCACCCTTCCTTCAGCGACGGGACCCATGACCACCAGCCGACGCCACCTCACTGCGCTCGCCGCGCTCGCCCTCACCGCCATGCTGCTGCCACTCAGCGCGACCGGGGTCGCGGCCGAGTCCAGCGCGACCGTCCCGTCCGGATTCCGCGACGAGCTGGTCTGGGGCGGCCTGCCGGATCACCCGATGGTCGTGGCGTTCTCGCCGGCCGGCAAGGTCTACGTCGGCCTCAAGGGCGGCGTCATCAACGAGTACGACAGCCTGACCGACGGCACGGCCACTCAGCTGACCGACCTGTCCAGCCAGGTCCACAACTACTGGGACCGCGGCCTGATGGGGCTGGTGGTCGACCCGCAGTTCCCGACCCGCCCGTACGTCTACGCCCTGTACGCCTACGACCACCAGCTCGGCGGGCCGGCCGGCCAGAAGTGGGGCGACCAGTGTCCCTCGCCGAACCCGGGCGGCAACACCGACGGCTGCATGATCTCCGGCAAGCTCGTCCGGATGACCACGAACGCGGCGGGGACCTCGGTCACCAGCACCACGACGCTCATCGAGGACTGGTGCCAGCAGTTCCCGAGCCACTCCCTGGGGACGCTCGCGTTCGGCCCGGAGGGCGCGCTCTACGTCAGTGCCGGCGACGGGGCGAGCTTCAACGGCCCGGACACCGGCGAGGAGGGCGGCTCCTTCGGCAGCGGATCCGTGACGCCGGTCAACCCCTGCGGCGACCCGACGAACGAGGGCGGCGCCCTGCGCTCGCAGGACATCCGCACGAACGGCTCCGGCGATCCACTCGGCTTCGACGGCACGGTCCTGCGCATCAATCCCGACACGGGCGCCGCGTGGTCGACCAACGCCAACATCGGCAACAGCGTCGTGAACGCCCGCAAGATCATCGCCTACGGCCTGCGCAACCCCTTCCGGATGACGATCCGCGGGAACGGGTCGGTCTGGATCGGCGACGTCGGGTTCACGACCTGGGAAGAGATCAACACGATCCCCGACCCGAACGCGGCCGTGCGCAACTTCGGCTGGCCATGCCGCGAGGGCGGCGGGGTGACACCGCAGTACGCCGGCCTCGACATCCCGCTGTGCACCAGCCCGCCGGCGCTCGCCGGCCCGGCGTTCACCTACAACCACGACGATACGGTCAGCGGTGACAACTGCGGGACGGGCAGCTCCTCGATCTCGGGGATCGCATTCCGGACGACCGCGGGCAACTACCCCACCAAGTACGACAACGGCCTCTTCTTCTCGGACTACACCCGCCGCTGCATCTGGTTCGCACCCGCATCGAGCGCGACCGCGAACCCGGACTTCTCGTCGATCGAGCGGTTCGCCAACCTGCGCCGGTCCAGCGAGACCGACGGCGGCGCCGTCTACGTCGGGGTCACGCCGGCGGGCGACATCCTCTACGCGGACTACGACCGCCAGGAGATCCGGGCGATCCGCTACTACCCGAGCCTCCCGCCCAACGCGTCGTTCACCGCGACCCCGACATCAGGCCCGGCGCCGCTCACCGTCGACTTCGACGCCAGCGCCTCCAACGACCCCAACGGCGACTCGATGCAGTTCGCCTGGGACTTCGAGGGCGACGGCACCTACGACGACACGGGCGTCACCACGTCGCACACGTACACCACCGTCGGCAACGTGACGGCCAGGCTCAAGGTGACCGCCGGCGGCGAGATCGACACGACATCGCGGATCATCAACGTCGGCAACTCGGCGCCGACCGCGACCATCACCGCCCCCGCGTCCAGCTTCACCTGGGCGGTCGGCGACCCGATCAATGTGGTCGGCACCGGGACCGATCCCCAGGATGGCACCCTGGCCGCCTCGAAGTTCACCTGGACCCTGGCCGTGGAGCACTGCCCGTCGAACTGCCACGAGCATGTCATCCAGACCAAGACCGGCGTCAAGAGCTGGACGTTCAACGCGCCGGACCACGACTACCCGTCCTCCGTCCGCATCTACCTCAAGGTCACCGATGCCGGCGGCCTGAGCACGACCGTGCACCAGGACTACCAGCCGAAGACCGGGACCGTGGACGTGGTCTCGTCACCGGCCGGCTTCACGCTCGGCATCAACGGCGTGAACGGCGCGCCGCCGCCCACCGGTACGGCGATCCAGGGCTCGCACCTCACGGTGACGGCGCCCGCGAGCGTCACCCTCGGCGAGGACGTGTGGAGCTTCAGCAAGTGGTCTGACAACGGCGCGCGCAATCATGCCGTGCTGATCACGGCCGCGGCCAAGCACCTGACCGCCACCTACGTCAAGACCGCCGGCGACGCGTCGAACACGTGCAGCAGCGCCGCGACGGTCTCGTCGTCGGGCGCCTGGCGGACGGGGCGGTTGACGACCGCTACCGATGTCGACTGGTACAAGTTCTCCATCACGTCGGCGGCCGCCGTGCGCGTGGTCCTGGGCAACCTCCCCGAGGACGCAAGCCTCAGCCTGTACAGCGGCTGCTCCAAGCTGCTGTACACGTCGGACCGCGGAGGCACCGCCACCGAGGAGATCTTCAAGCGCCTCGCCAAGGGCAGCTACGCGGTCAAGGTGACGACCAAGGGCACCTCCTCGACCGACCTCTATCAGCTGAACATCCGCAAGATGGCGTCGGGCCTGAGCCTCGTGACGAGCTCGGCGCGCGTGGAAGGCTCGTCGCTGATCATCGTCGGCGAGGTCTACAACGGCCCGTCCGGCTCGCAAGGCCCGTCGATGATCACCGCCAAGCTCTATGACGCCTCCGGCCATCTCCTCGCGACCCGCACGGGGCGGACCGATATCTCCATCACCACGGGAGTCCGGGCGCCGTTCCGGATCGTGGGCAGTGTCCCCACGGGGTACGCCAAGACCGTCGTGACGGTCCGCTCGGTCAGCACGCACGCCAAGGTGGTCCTGCTCTCGTACTCGGGCGTGACCTCGTCCTATCAGGACTCGCGGTTCCGGAAGAGCGGCACGGTCAGGTCCAGCGTCGCGGTCAGTTCCTACCGCGTGATGATGACGACCTACAACCGGGTCGGGACGGTCGTCGACGTGACCCGCTCGGTCATCGGTGCGAAGACGCTGGCAGCCGGCAAGTCGACGACGTTCGACGCCTGGTCGAGCTACGTCGGGACGGTCGACAAGGCTTCCATCTGGGCGGTCGGCATCAGGAAGTGACGACCTGCCGGAGGCCGTCTCCGGCACGCAGTCGCGCGAATGCCGCCTCGAGCTCGGCGAGGCCGATCCTCCGGTCGATGAGCCGCTCCACCGGGAGCCGGCCCTCGAGGTGGAGCCGCGCATAGCGCGGCAGGTCGATCGCGGGATCCGCGAATCCGTAGTTCGAGCCGAGCAGGCGGCGGCTGCCGTCGACGAACGGATAGACGGCGAACGACGCGCGCGCGTCGAGCGGCGTCATCCCGACCAGGACGGCCGTCCCGCCGAGCGGCAGGCTCTCGATGGCGAGCTCCACGGTCTCGACCCGGCCGATCGCCTCGAAGACGTAGTCCGGGCCGCCGTCGGTGAGGTCGCGCAGCGCCTCGATCGTCGCCGTCGGGTCGTCGCCGGCCGCGATGCCGTCCGTGGCCCCGACCTCGCGCGCGACCACGAGCTTGGCCGCGACGCGGTCGATGGCCACGATCCGCGCGGCGCCGGCCAGGGCGGCGCCCATGACACAGGACAGCCCCACGCCGCCGAGGCCGATCACCGCGACCGTGGCACCGGCCGGGACCTCCGCGGTCTTGAGGACGGCCCCGACACCGGTCGTCACGCAGCAGCCGATGAGGGCGGCGACCGCCGGGTCGATGCCGTCCGGGATCGGGATGGCGGCCGCGACCGGCACGACCGTGGCCTCGGCCATCGTGGCGATGCCGCAGTAGCTCAGGACCGCGTCGCCGCCGGCGCCGCGCAGGACGGTCGCGCCGTCGAGCATCGCGTGCCGGAACGACGGGGAGTCCGGGCACGCCCATGGGCGGCCCGCCCGGCACGCGCGGCAGATCCCGCACGGGACCAGCCAGGCGAGGGCGACCGGCTGCCCGACGTGGCGATCCGTGACGCCGGGCCCGACCGCCTCGATGACCCCGGCGCCCTCGTGGCCCATGACCACGGGGAGCGGCCGCGGCCAGTCGCCGTCGCGGACGTGCAGGTCGGAGTGGCAGACGCCGGAGCCCAGGATCCGGACGCGGACCTCGCCGGCCCGCGGCGCCGCCAGCGTCAGCGATTCGATGCCGACCGGGGCATCCGCTTCGCGCAGGACGGCGGCGCGGACGCCGATCGGCCCGGGCCGGGTGTCCACCGTCAGACCTCGGTCTCGCGCCGCCGTTCCGCGGTGTGCACGGCGGTGTACGGGACGTAGGCGGGCCACCACATCGCCCGATCGACCGCGGCCTCGCGCGCGGCCGCATCCGCGGGCGCGCCGCTCCCCGCGAGCCCGGCACGGACCGCCTCGGCGGCGACCTCCAGCGCGATCGACCGGGAGATGGCCCGGAGAGCATCGACCGGCGGGTAGATCGCCCCCGTCGCGATCCGCTCGTCCGTCACCGCCGCGGCGAGGGTCTGCGCGGCCAGCAGGAACATGCGCTGGGTGATGGCCGAGGTCTCCGCGACGATCGCCCCGAGGCCGACACCCGGGAAGATGAAGGCGTTGTTCGCCTGGGCGATCTCGTGCCGCCGCCCGTCCCGCTCCACCGCCTCGAACGGGGAGCCCGTCGCGACGATGGCCCGGCCGCCCGTCCACTCGAGGATGTCGGCGGGGACCGCATCGGCAGCGGAGGTCGGGTTCGACAGGGGGAGCACGACCGGTCGCGGCGTGCCATCGGCCATGGCCCGGATGGCCGCCTCCGTGAACGTGCCCGAAACCCCGGTCGTCCCGACCAGCACGGTCGGGCGCAGCCGCCGGATCGTGCTCGGCCAGGTCCGTCGGCCCCGCGTCCGGGCCCGGTGCCGGGACCGCGAGCTCGCGCTTCATCTCGTCCAGGTCGCTGCGGCCGTCATGGACCAGCCCGTGCGTGTCGACGGCCGTGATGGCGCCGGCGATGGCCGCGTCGGAGAGGCCGGCCTCGTGCATGGCCAGGCGCAGCAGCCGGCAGATGCCGATCCCGGCGGCGCCGGCGCCGACGAGCACGATCCGTGCCTCGGCCAGCGTCGTGCCGGTCGCCCGGAGGCCGGAGAGCACGCCCGCCACGACCACCGCCGCCGTCCCCTGGATGTCGTCGTTGAACGAGGGGACCCGCTGCGCGTAGCGGTCGAGCAGGCGCAGCGCGTTGGTCTGCTTGAAGTCCTCGAACTGGATGACGCAGCCCGGCCAGACCGCCTCGACCCCGACCACGAACGCCTCGACGAGGGCGTCGTACTCCGCCCCGCGCAGGCGCGGCGCCCGGTGGCCCAGGTAGAGCGGATCCGCCAGCAGCGCCGGGTTGTCGGTCCCGACGTCGAGGGAGACCGGCAGCGTCAGGACCGGATGGATGCCGCAGGCCGCCGTGTAGAGCGCGAGCTTGCCGATCGGGATGGCCATGCCGCCGGCGCCCTGGTCGCCGAGGCCCAGGATCCGCTCGTTGTCGGTGACGACCACCAGCCGCACATCGTCGTACGGCCCCTGGCGGAGCAGCTCCGGGATGCGGTCGCGATCGGCCGGCGTGATCCAGGCGCCGCGGGTCCGGCGGATGATGTGGCTGAACTCCTGGCACGCCCGCCCGACCGTGGGCGTGTAGACGATCGGCATGAACTCGTCGAGGTGCTCGGCGAGGAGGCGGTAGAAGAGCGTCGCGTTGCGGTCCTGGAGCGCGGCCAGCCCGATGTAGCGCTCGAGCGCGTCGTCCTTGCGGCGGAGGTGCTCGAGCTCCAGCTCGACCTGCTCCTCGATGGTCAGCACCCGGTCCGGCAGCAGCCCGCGGAGGTGGAACGCGTCGCGCTCCTCGTAGGGGAACGCGAGGTCCTTGGTCAGCAGCCGGCTGCCGAGCAGCGCCGGGCCGGCGAGGCGCGATCGCCGCGGGTCGGCCGGCGGCGATGTCCTCGTACGGCTCGGGGAGTGGACGCATCCCGTCGAGGATAGCGGCGCGCGGGCGGGGAAGCGCTCAGCCGCCGGTGATCGTGACCGTCCCGACCATCCCGTAGGCCTCGTGGCCGGGCAGGTGGCAGATGAACAGCTCGGACCCGGCGGCGTCGAAGGTCACGTGTCGTCACGGTCTGGCCCGGCCGGGATCGTGACCTCGGTCGGGCGCGCGCCGTGGACCGGCTCCGTGCCCGTCCGGTGCCGGGCGTGGACCGCCGCGTCGCCGACGATCCACTCGTGGTCGATCGGGTCGGTGTTGCGATGACGAAGCGGATGGGCACGCCGAGCGGGACCGTGACCGCATTCGGCGCGTAGTGCGAGTAGTGGATCTCGATGGCGACCGTTGCGGTCGTCGAGGACGGGCGCGTGCGCCCAGGCCGCCGCGATGCCGGCCAGCCCGAGCGACATGCCGATGCCGCCGACCAGGGCGAGGCGCCCCGGTCGGCGGACGGTCCGCGCGGCGACGCCGGCGGCCATGCCCTCAGTCGGCCTCGACCGGCGGCCGGCGGCGGATGAGCAGCAGGATCCCGCCGATCCCGACCACGCTGAACGCGATCCCCAGGGCGACGCCGGCGGGATCCGAGCCGCCGGCCGCGGACGGCAGTGCCAGCCCGGCGGCCACCCGGGACGGGGTCCGTGTGCCCGTCGCGTCGACCGCGAGGTCGAATGCCAGCTGCGAGGCCCGGGCGTCGACGCGGACCTTCGTCAGCCAGCCGCGCGTCGGCACCCACGCCATCCCGCGGTCGGAGCGGAGGTCGTCCAGCAGCGACGCGGTCGCCGGGGCGCTGTGGTCCAGCGACATCCCGTTGTCGCCGGTCGGGACGGGCAGCAGGGCCGGGGAGCGGTCCGTCAGCAGGAAGACGTCGGCAGCGACGCGTTCCTCGCCGGTCTTGCCCAGCGCCAGGATGCGCAGCGGGACCCACGGGTCGGCCGTCGGGATCGTGATGTGGACAGGGGTGCCGTCGCCGATCGCCTGGCCGCGCGCCGCGGCGGCGTCGGCATCGAAGACCGCAGCGAGGAAGATCGGGCTCCGCGCGGCGTAGAAGTCGAGGACCTCGGGGGCATCGGGCGGCAGGCGGAAGCCGTGCTGTGTCGCCCACGCACCGACCTCGTCGGCGCCGCCCTTGAGGACCGTGATGTCGAGCGCGTCGATGCGGACCTCCATCAGGACCTCGGCACCCGCGGATGCCGCCGCGGATGCGGACCGCCGCGTCCCGGAGCAGGAGTGGCTCGGTCTCGCGGACGAGTCGCTGGAGGGTCCAGTCGCCGCCCTTCTCGACCTTCGACGGCACGCCGGGGAGCGGCGTGAGGCTGCCGAAGGACCCGCCGCCGCCGGCGAACTGGAAGGCGGTGACGTAGTGCTCCTCGCCGTCGTGGTAGCCGGCGAAGGTCGTGGTCTGGAGGAGGTTGACGGCGCCGTTCGGGCCGATCAGCCCGCCGCAGGCGAGCGCCGGCGCCGCGACCAGGATCGTGAGCAGCAGCGCGGCGGCCAGCCCGGCCCCGGCGCGTGTCGTGGATCGGGTCATCTCGACCCTCCCGATGGCCAGCCGATCGTCGTCGTGGGACCGGTCCGGTGGGCCTCAGACTCCGGCGGCCGGCCCGATGTTCCCGCCGAACCGCCGGTCCCGGGCCGGCCGTGGCCCCATCGACGGGGTGGCCAGATCCGCCCGACCGGGGCATCCTTGGTCGATGCACGCCCGACCCGCCGCCCTCGGCCCTCGTCGTCCCGCTGCTCCTCGCCAGCGTCATCACGGCCGCCGGCGCCGCCGATCCGGCGCCCACCAACGCCAGCTTTCCCGCGAAGGACAGCCGCTACCACGACTACGCCGAGATGGTCGCCACCATCCAGGCCGCCCAGACGGCCCACCCCGACATCGTCGCGGTGCAGTCGATCGGGAAGAGCTACCAGGGGCGCGACATCTGGGCCGTCAAGGTCTCCGACAACGTGGCGGTGGACGAGCCCGAGCCCGAGGTCATGTTCGACGGGCTCCACCACGCCAGGGAGCACCTCTCGGTCGAGCAATCCCTCGCGATCCTGCGCTGGCTCACCGACCGGCTACGGCACGGACGCGGCCATCACCCGGCTCGTCAACCTCCGCGAGGTCTGGATCATCCCGATGGTCAACCCCGACGGCGGCGAGTACGACCTCGCCAGCTCCGCGTACCGCGCCTGGCGCAAGAACCGCCAGCCGAACAGCGGCACGTCCGCGGTCGGCACCGACATCAATCGCAACTACGGCTACCGCTGGGCATGCTGCCATGGGTCCTCCGCCTCGAAGTCGTCGGCGACCTACCACGGGTCGGCCGCCTTCTCGACCCCGGAGGCACGGGTCATCCGCGACTTCATGTCGAGCCGCCGGATCAACGGCCAGCAGCAGATCAAGGCGGCCATCACGTTCCACACTGCGGGCGAGCAGATCCTGTGGCCGTACGGCTACACGCGAACGGACGTCCCGGCCGACATGACCGCCGCGGACCACGCCGCGCTGGTGTCGATCGGCCAGCACATGGCGGCGACGAACGGCTACAAGGCGATGCAGTCGAGCTCGCTCTACGTGACCGACGGCGACGAGATCGACTGGGCATATGGGACCCAGCGGATCTGGATGTACACGATGGAGCTGTACCCATCGCACAGCCAGGTCAGCAGCAATGCCCGCTTCTACCCGGCAGACGAGCTGATCGCCCGCGAGACGCTGCGCAACAAGAAGGCGATCCTCTACCTGATCGACCACGCGGGCTGCCTCTACTCGGTGGTGGGCCTGACGCAGGCCAACTGCGGGCCGTTCTTCGACGACTTCGAGGTCGCGCGCGGCTGGGTCATCGACCCGCTCGGGACGGACACCGCGACGTCGGGGGCCTGGCAGCGCGGGACGCCGGTCGCCACGGCACGCCAGTCGGGGACCGCGATCTCCGGCGCGCGCGTCATCGCCACCGGCCTGTCGGCCGGGTCGAGCGTCGGCGCCAACGATCTCGACGGGCGGACCAGCATCCGCTCGGCACCGATCACACTCCCGGGCACGGTCGGGAGGCTCACCTTCCGCTACTACCTCGCCCACAGCCCGGATTCATCGTCGGCGGACTACTTCCGCGCGTATGTCGAGCGGGCCGACGGCTCCCGGACCCTGGTCCGCCAGGAGGTGGGCGCCGGCAACCTCGACAACCCGCACTGGACCGCATTCGGCGTGTCGATGACGGCGTGGGCGGGCGAGACCGTACGGATCGTCTTCGAGGCGGCCGACCTCGGTCACTCCAGCACGGTCGAGGCGGCCGTCGACGACGTGCGGATCACCCGCCCGTAACGAGCGGCAGCGACACCCGGAACGTCGTCCCGGCACCGGCCGGCGACGTGACCGAGATCGATCCGCCGTGGGCTTCCACGAGCCCGCGCGCGATGGCGAGGCCCAGGCCCGAGCCGCGTGAGTCGACGCCCTTCACGAACCGGTCGAAGACGTGCGGCAGGAGCTCGGGGTCGATCCCGGGTCCCGTGTCGGTCACCGTCAGCACGAGCGACTCGCGTTCGACGCTCCCGCCGATCGTCACGCGCCCGCCGGCCGGCGTGTGGCGCAGCGCATTGGCGACCAGGTTGGACAGCACCTCGCGGATCCGCACCGGGTCCACCTCGAGGATCGGCAGCTCGTCGGCCGCGTCCACGATGACCGCGACGGACGCCGCCTCCGCGGACGGCCGGAAGGAGCGCGCGACATCGGCGATCAGCAGGTCCGGGTCCGTCGGCTCCGGGTGGAGCGGCAGCATGCCGGCCTCGGACAGCGAGATCGTCCGCAGATCGTCGATGAGCCGCTCGAGGACCCGCGTCTCGTCGAGGATGGGCGCGAGGTGGGCCGGATCCGGCGGGTAGACGCCGTCGACGATCGCCTCGAGGTTCCCGGTGATGATCGCCAGCGGCGTGCGCAGCTCATGGCTGACGTCGGCCAGCAGGGTCCGGCGCTGCTCCTCGTCGGCCTGCAGGCGGGCGGCCATCGTGTCGAAGCCGCGGGCGAGCTCCTGGATCGGCGGCAGGTCGGAGTGGGTCTTGCCGACGCGGACCCCGTAGTCGCCGTCCTCGACGCGGCGGGTGGCCGCGAGCATCCGGTCGAGGTCCCGCGCCGCGCCGATGGTGCCGCGCAGGAGGGCGGCCACGATGACGACGCCCATCACCGCCACGATGACGACAGGCAGTGGTCCGAGGTGCGAGAGCACCGATGCGATGGCCGTGACGAGCGACCCCACGACGATCAGGAAGAGGACCGCGAAGATGCAGCCGAACCCCTGGCGCCGATGCCACGGGGCGCCGTTGCGCCGATCCCGTCGCCGCGCGATCCGGGCGCGCAGGCGCATCTGGCGCGCGAGCGGGTCGGTGCGGTCCCAGTCGGGGTCGTTCCATGGGCGGCTCGGGCCGTGGTCGGCGCGCCAGCGGCGGTTCGGCGGGCCTGCCGGTGGCCCGCCCCCGGGTCCGGCGCTCACGGGCGACCCTGGGTCCCGGCCATCAGGCCCCAGCTCCCGGTCGTCGGCGAAGCGATAGCCCACGCCATAGACCGTCAGGACGTAGCGCGGCTCGCGCGGGTCCGGCTCGACCTTGCGCCGCAGGTTCTTGATGTGGGAGTCGATCGCTCGCTCGTAGGACTCGAAGGCCACGCCGCGGACCGCGTCGAGGAGCTGTGAGCGCGTGAAGATGCGGCCCGGGCTGGCCGCCATCGTCGCGAGGAGGCCGAACTCGGTCGCCGTCAGGTCCACGGTCCGGCCGGCGACCTCGGCCCGCATGCGGGGCACGTCCAGGACGACCTCGCCGGCCCGGATGACGTCGCCCGGTGCCGCCGCGCCCTCCGTCCGCCGCAGCACGGCCTTGACCCGTGCGACGAGCTCGCGCGGCGAGAACGGCTTGGTCAGGTAGTCGTCGGCGCCGAGCTCGAGGCCGAGCAGCTTGTCGAGCTCGTCGTCGCGGGCCGTGAGCATCACGATCGGGATCGCCGAGTCGCGGCGCAGCGCCCGGGTGACGTCGAGCCCGTCGAGTCCCGGCAGCCCGATATCGAGCACGACGAGGTCCGGATGGTGGCGCCGGGCGGCCTCGAGCGCCGACGGCCCGTCGGACGCGGTGAGGACCGCGAAGCCGGCGTGCTCCAGGTAGTCGCGGGCCAGCTGGACGATCCTGGCCTCGTCGTCGACGACGAGCACGGTACGCATGGTTGGCATCGTAGTGGGGGGAGGGAGCGCGGATGCGTCCCCGGGCACGAGGCCCGGGGACGCGTGGCGCGCTGGAGGGAGGGGATCAGCCGGCCGGAGCATCCGGCGGCGTCGGGCCGCTCGATGGCCGGGCCGATGGGTCGTGCGCCTCGCGGTGCCAGTCCTCGAACTCGTGGTGGACGGTCGAGCGCCAGCCCTGGTAGCGCGAGCCGCGGTCGCCCCAGTGGCCGTGCCGGCCGCGGCCGCCGAAGACGATCGCCCGGATCAGCCCGACGACGATCACGACGAAGAGGAGCGTCCCGAGGAAGCCGAGGAAACCGAACCCGAAGCCGAAGCCCGGCCCGAACCCATGCCAGCCGTAGCCGTAGGCCGGGATGACGACGGGGGCGACCACGGTGCCACCGGCGGTGGTCGTGACGGCGGTCTGGAGGCCGGCCTGGTAGGCGGTGGAGGCGATGATGCCCCCGCCGATGGCGAGGACGGCGATCAGGAGGATGGCGGGGATGATGCGGCGCATGTGCGCTCCTTGCGTTCACGTGAGGTCCACCTCGGACCCCTGTCTGCTTCCCAGCCTCGGTCGGGGGTATGGAGCGAGTGTGGAGAGCGCATGGCGCCACGGTCGAGGAAGTCTTGACAGTGTAACGTGACACTGATATGTTTCTGCTGTGCCTGACGAACCACGCTACTCGCTGACGGAGCTCGCCGACCTGGCCGCGGTCACGCCGCGGACGGTGCGCTACTACATCTCGTCCGGGCTGCTCGCGAGTCCCGGGCAGCCGGGACCCGGCGCCAAGTACGGCGACGAGGACCTCGCGCGCCTCCGGCTCATCCGGCGGCTCCAGCGGGAGCACCTGCCGCTGGCCGAGATCCGGCGGCGGCTCGATGGGCTGGGTGCCGCCGAGGTGCGCTCGCTGGCCGAGGAGCCGGCGGCCGTCCCGGCGGACTCTGCCCTCGAGTACCTGCGCAAGGTGCTCGAACCCAGGCCTTCGGCGTCCGGCGCCGGCCACGCCCTCGCTGCACCGGGCCGCGGTCCCCGCTCATGGTGCGCGAGGCGCCGCTCGCCGCCGAGCCGGCACGCCCCGCGACGCCGCCGGGGGAGCGCTCGCAGTGGGAGCGCATCGTCCTCGCCCCCGAGATCGAACTCCACGTCCGCCGGCCCCTGAGCCGGACCCAGAACAAGCAGGTCGACCGTCTCCTGGCGATCGCCCGAGAGCTCCTCGAGGAGGATCCGTCATGACCGACCGCACCGAACCCACGCTGGAGGTCCGCCAGGACCGCCGCTTCATCCGCCCCGGCCGCCACAGTGAGCGGTTCGTGCTCGCGACGGTGACCGCACCGCGGGCGACCGAGGGCCGCCGCCGGCCGCCCGTCAACCTCGCCATCGTGCTCGACCGCTCCGGCTCGATGTCCGGGCCGAAGCTCGCAACGGCCAAGCTCGCCATCGAGGAGGCCGTCGGCCGGCTCGAAGCCGAGGACCGGTTGAGCCTGGTGGTCTACGACGACGTCGTCGAGGTGGTCTTCGCATCGACGCCGGCCACTCCCGGTGCGCGGCGGACCGCCATCGAGCGGCTCCGCGAGGTCGAGGCCCGCGGCAGCACCAACCTCGGCGAGGGCTGGCTGCGCGGCTGCGAGCAGGTCGCGGCGCATCTCCGGTCGCAAGGCATCGACCGCTGCCTGCTGCTCACCGACGGGCTCGCGAACGTCGGCATCACCGACCCCGACACGCTGACCGGCCACGCCGCCGCGCTCCGCGCCAGGGGCGTGTCCACCACGACGTTCGGCGTCGGCAGCGACTTCGACGAAGGGCTCCTCCAGTCGATCGCGGACGCGGGCGGCGGCCACTTCTACTACATCGCGGACGCCGCGCAGATCCGCGATGCGATCACCTCCGAGGTCGGGGAGGCGCTCGCCGTCGTCGCCCGCGGCGTCACCCTCGACGTGACGGCCCGCGACGACCTGCGGGTCGAGCCGATCACCCCGCACGCCGTCTCGGGGAGTGGCGGCCGGACCGCGGTCGCGATCGGCGACCTCGTCTCCGGGCAGACCGTCGAGGTGGTCCTGCGCCTGTCGTTCCCGTACGGGGAGTTGGGACGCGACGCCGGGGCGATCCTCGTTCTCACGGACCGTGATGGCTGCTTCTCCCAGGACGGACCGGCGGCGGCAGAGCCCGTCCGCCTCGCGTGGACCTTCGCCGACGACGGCGCGAACGACGCGCAGCCGCGCGACCAGGCGGTCGACCGCGCCGTTGCACGCTGCTTCGCCGCCCGCGCGCGCCAGGAGGCCGTCGCGCGCAACCGCGATGGCGATTACGCCCATGCCGGGCAGGTCCTGACGGCCACGGCGCGGCGCATCCGCGGGTACGCGGGCAAGGACACGGAGTTGCGCGAGATCGCCCATCTCCTCGAGGCCGACGAGGGACTCTACGCTGCGCCCATGGTCGAGTCACTCCGCAAGCAGGTGCACTACGCGAGCGCGAATCTCCTGCGCAGCCGGGACGCCATGGGACACTCCCGCCGGGACGCCTGAATCTGGCCCGAAACCGTCCTGCAAGGTTTGCCCGCAGCGTATAGTCCGCGCGTAAGGCCCCGTTCATTCCGCACGTGCCCAGCGGCGGGAGCCGGTATGCGGAGGGATCCAGATGTCCATCGAAGGCATCATCGTCGGCCTGCTGGCCATCGTCATCGGGGCCGCCTGGGCTGCCTATGGCCTCAAGTTCTTCACGATCCTGCTGCCCCTCTGGGCCTTCCTGTTCGGGCTGGTCGCCGGCGCGCAGTGGGGTCAGGACGTGTTCGGGCAGAGTGGGATCTTCACGACGGTCCTGTCGTGGATCATCGGCCTGATCTTCGGCCTCTTCCTCGCCGTGATCTCGTACTTCTGGTACTACGCCGCGGTGGTGATCATGGGCGGCGCGCTCGGGTACGCACTCGGGGTCGGCCTGCTCTCGTGGCTCGGCATCGACTCCGGGATCCTGTGGGTCCTCGTCGGGCTGATCGTCGGCGCCGTCTTCGCGTTCGCCACGTTCGTGCTGGGCGTGCCGGCGTTCCTGGTCATCTACGTCTCCGCCATCAGCGGCTCGGCTGCGGTGGTGAACGGCGTGCTGATCGCCCTCAACCAGGTGAAGCTCGACAGCATCCACAGCGGCTTCCTCGGCGGCCTGTTCTCGAACGGGATCGTCGCCACCGTCGCGTGGATCGTCCTGTCGGTCCTCGCGATCCTGTACCAGCTCCGTGACGTCGGGCGGATGGCCGCCTCGATCGACCGGGCCGCCTACCGCTACTAGTCGTCGGGGAACGCCCCGGCATGCAGCCGCGCTCGCTCGTCGCCGCCATCGACCAGGGGACGACGAGCAGCCGCTGCATCCTCTTCGACCGGTCCGGGTCGGTCGTCGCCAGCCACCAGCTGGAGCACGCCCAGATCACCCCGCGACCCGGCTGGGTCGAGCACGACCCGGACGAGATCGTCGAGCGCGTCCGCACCTGCGTCCGCGTGGCCCTGCGCGAGTCCGGCGCGGACGCGCGTGCGCTCGCCGCGGTCGGGATCAGCGACCAGCGCGAGACCACGGTCGTGTGGGACCGTCGGACCGGCCGCCCGGTCCACCACGCCATCGTCTGGCAGGACACCCGGACCGCCGAGGCGGGCGAGCGGCTGGCAGCGGCGGGTCCCGGTGGTGCGGACCGCTTCCGTTCGCGGACCGGGCTCCCCATCTCGACGTACTCGTCCGCGCTCAAGCTCGCCTGGATCCTCGAGGCGGGCGGCCCCGAGCGTCGGGCCGCCGCCGAGGCCGGCGACCTGCTCTTCGGCACCATCGACAGCTGGCTCATCTGGTCCCTGACGGGCGGCGTCCGGGGCGGCCGGCACGTCACCGATGTCACCAACGCCTCGCGGACCATGCTGATGGACCTCGAGACGCTCGCGTGGGACCCGGGGCTGCTCGACGCCGTCGGCGTCCCTGCGGCGATGCTGCCCGAGATCCGCGGGTCCTCGGAGGTCTACGGCGAGGGGATCGGCGACCTCGCGGGCGTGCCCATCGCCGGCGACCTCGGCGACCAGCAGGCGGCGCTGTTCGGCCAGACGCGATTCGAGCCCGGCGAGATCAAGTGCACCTACGGCACGGGCTGCTTCATGCTCCTGCATACCGGCGAGCGGCCGGTCCACTCGGGCCACGGCCTGATCACCACGGTCGCGGCCCGCCTCGGCGACGGACCGGCCACATACGCGCTGGAAGGATCCGTCGCGGTCGCCGGCTCGCTGGTGCAGTGGCTGCGCGACCAGCTGGGGATCATCACCGACGCGGCCGAGGTCGAAACGCTCGCCCGTTCCGTGCCCGACAGCGGCGACATCGTCTTCGTGCCGGCCTTCTCGGGGCTCTTCGCGCCGCACTGGCGCAGCGACGCCCGGGGCGTCATCGCCGGCCTGACCCGCTATGCGACGCGTGCCCACATCGCCCGCGCGGCCCTCGAGGCGGTCGCGTACCAGGTCCAGGAGCTCGGGGTGGCCATGGCCGCCGACCTCGACGCCCCGCTGCCGCCGGAGCTGCGCGTCGACGGGGGCATGATCCGCAACGGATTCCTGATGCAGCTCCAGGCCGACATCCTGGACCGGACGGTCGTCGCGCCGCGGATCGCGGAGACCAGCGCGCTCGGCGCCGCGTACGCGGCGGGCCTCGCCGTGGGCTTCTGGCCGGACCTCGACGCGCTCCGCGCGATGGACCGGCCCGCCCATCGCTGGGAGCCGGCCATGGGCGATGCCGAACGCGCGGCCGGGATCGCGCGCTGGCGCAAGGGGGTCGAGCGCACGCTCGGCTGGGTGGACGCCCGCGGCTGACATGCCGCGCCCACCCTTGTCGGGCGTGCGACGATGACGGGATGCAGTCCCGTGGACTGGCGCTGTGTCTGGCGCTGCTGATCGGGACGATCGGCTGCGGGTCCCCGGGCGGGGCAGCGCCCATGCCCGTCATCCAGGCCGTGGCGCCCCGCGGACCGGTCAACGTGAACGAGGCGCTGGTCGACCGGACGATCGGCCTCTCGGGCCTGGTCCAGCCCTATCGCGTCATCGCCATCCAGCTCGGGATCTTGGGGGAGCTGCAGGGCGTCATGGAGGCCGACCGGGCGGGAACGGCCCCGAGGCCGGGAACCCCCCGCTCGAACTTCGACGAGCAGGCCTGGAAGGTCACGATGGTCGGCGCCCAGGCGGCGGCCTGCGATCCCGGATCCTGCTCGGACCGGTTCACCTATGTCGAGGCCTACCTCAGCCAGGACCTCCGCTGGGTCTGGGGCATCTCCATGCGCCCGCTCGTGCCCGGCGACCCGCTGATCCCGTCGGGCGGCTAGCTCCAGCGGGGGAGTGGGGCCAGGAACCCGACGATCGCGTCCGCCAGGCGTTCCGGCGCCTCCATGCCGATCATGTGCGCGACGTCCGGCCAGACGAGCGCACGCGCCTGTGGGGCGTGCGCCTCCAGGTGCCGGGCGGTCTGGGCCACCTCGCTTGGATCGAGGGCACCGGCGATCGCGAGGACCGGCGCCCGGAGATCGTCGAGCCGTGCGGCGGCGGGCGGGTCGAGCCGGACGCGCCGGCCCATGACGTGGCCCGCGGCGTAGAGCGGCGCGTCCCACGAGCGGACGGCCTCGCGGATCCAGGCCGGCACCCGCGTCGGCGGCTGGCCCGGCCCGTCGACCCAGACCCGGATGTCGATCTCCGCGACCGCGTCGGGGTCGGGCGGGTCGAGCGATTCGAGCCGCTCCATCTCCTCGAAGAGCGCGACCTCCTCGGGCGTGGCGTCGCCGTCGAAGCCGCCCAGTCCCGCGGCGACGCCCACGACGGCGACCACCCGGTCCGGCGATTCGATCGCCGTGTCGAAGGCGAGCATCCCGCCGCGCGAGTTGCCGACGAGGGCGGCACGCCCGATGCCGGCGGCATCGAGCACCGCGACGAGGTCGGCGCGCTCGGAGAACTCGACATCGTCGGTCGTGGACCGGCCCCATCCCCGCGCGTCGTAGCGCACGACCCGATATCCCGCGGCGACCAGGCGCGGGACGACCGCATCCCAGCTCTCGAGGGCGGCGATGCCCGCGTGGAGGAGGACGATCGGCGGTCCTGCGCCCTCGTCCACGACGCGCAGCTCGCCGCCCGGGACGGAGATGAAGTCGGTCATGACGGCGATCCCTCCGCGGATTTCTCAGGCGGTTCTCAGACATGGCCGACAGGATGACAGCCATCCTCCCTCCCCGGCGATCCAAGACGCCGGCGAGCCAGTGCGGACCGACGTACCTCCTCCCGTCGGGCCGGACCGGTGCTCGCCGGCGTTCGCCGTCCCGGCGCGTCGTCGCCGGCTCCCGCTACCTCGCCACCCCGTCTCCACGCCGGCTCCACAGTCCGCGCCGAGGATGGGGCCATGAACACCGACCAGACCGACCCCATCATCTCGGTCGACCACCTGACCAAGCGCTACAAGAAGGCGACCACCCCCGCCGTCGACGACATCAGCTTCGATGTCCGGCCCGGCGAGCTGTTCGCGTTCCTGGGGCCGAACGGGGCGGGAAAGACGACCACCATCTCCATCCTGACCACCACGCTGGCCAAGACCAGCGGCACGGTCACCATCGCCGGCCACGACCTGGACCGGGAAGCCACCGCGGTCCGCCGCAACATCGGGATCATCTTCCAGAACCCGAGCATCGACCTGCACCTCTCGGGCGAGGAGAACATCCGCCTGCATGCCGCGATCTACGGCCTGTACGGCTACCGGCCGTTCTACCGCGCGATGCCCGCGGAGTACCGCGAGCGCGTCGAGCACCTCGCCGGCATCGTCGGGCTCGCCGACGAGCTCGGCAAGCCGCTCAAGACCTTCTCGGGCGGCATGAAGCGCAAGCTCGAGATCATCCGCTCGCTGATCCACCGGCCCGGCGTGCTCTTCCTCGACGAGCCCACCTCGGGCCTCGACCCAGTCAGCCGCCGCGGCCTGTGGGACTACCTCCGCGAGGTGCGCAACGCCGACGGCACGACCGTCTTCCTCACCACGCACTACCTCGAGGAAGCCGAGGAGGCGGACCGGGTCTGTGTGATCGACCACGGCCGGATCGCCGTCATCGGGACGCCGGACGAGATGAAGCGCCGCTTGCTCGACCGCTCGGTCGTGCTCGACGCGGCTGACCGCCCCGCGCTCGTCGCAGAGCTCGCCGGCATGGGCCTCTCGCCCGTGGAGGACCCGGCCGGGCTCGTCCGCGTCGGCTATGCCGACACGACCCCGCAGGCGCTGATCGCCGGCATCCGCACGCCGCTCACGGTCCTGCGCGTCCATGAACCGAGTCTCGAGGAGGCCTACGTGGAGCTCCTCCGCACCAACCAGGAGGCCGTCGCATGACGACCAGCATCGCCACCGGACCCCGCGCCGGGGCCGTCCCGGCCGACCGGGCCGCCACCATGACCCGCGAGGCGAACGCCGTCTTTGCCATCGCCTGGCGGGAGATCCTGCGCGCCGTCAAGAGCCCGCTCTCCCTCGCCTTCACGGTCGTCTTCCCGATCCTGTTCATCGGGGTCCTGGGGGGCAGCATCAGCCAGAACCTCGGCAGCGCGCTCCCGTTCGACTATCTCCCGTTCATGCTGATCGGGATGATCGCCAACGGGATGTACCAGGGGACCATCACCGGGATCACCAACCTCGTGGAGGAGCGCGAGAACGACTTCACGGCGGAGCTCTTCGTGGCCCCCATCTCGCGGTTCTCGGTGCTGCTGGGCAAGCTCATCGGCTCGGGGATCGCGGCGATGGTCTCACTGGTCGGCGTGGTCGCCATGATCTTCGTCATGCAGATCCCGATGGACGCCGGCGACCTGCTGCGGGTCATCGCCCTGTCGCCCGTGCTCGCCCTCGCCGGTGGCGCCCTCGGCGTCTTCTTCATCGGCCTGACCCAGGACCAGAAGACCGTCGCGATCGGGGTCCCGCTGCTGATCTTCCCGCAGATGTTCCTGTCGGGGGCGCTGATCCCGGTCGCCGCCTCGTCCGGCATCCTCGGGCTGCTCGCCAAGATCATCCCGATGACCTACTCGATCGACCTGGCCCGGAACATCTTCTACCTGGGCAAGCCCGAATATGCCGCCGCGGTCCTCCACCCGATGTGGCTGGATGCGTTGATCACCGGCGGGTTCTTCCTGTTCTTCATGGTCGTCGGGACGACGTTGTTCGTCCGCGCCGACCGCAACCGCTGACGAGGGCCGTCTGATCGACGTCGATTCGGGCGGGACCCGTTCGTCACTGGTTCGAAGGGCGACCGCGGCACCGATGACCGAGGTCCCTCAGCAGGAGACGGACCGATGGCAGATGCACGCGTGATCCACTTCGAGATCGTCGGCAAGGACCAGGGCGCCCTCCAGCGCTACTACGGGAACCTGTTCGGCTGGAAGCTGAACACCGACTTCCCCGGCGGCTACGGGATGACCGACCCGGCGCAGACCGGGCTGATCGTGGGTGTCGGCGCCACGCCGGACGGCTCCACCGGCCACGTCACGGGCTACGTCACGGTCGACGACATCGACGCCACGCTGGCGAAGGCGGTCGATCTCGGCGGATCGGTGGTCATGCCCAAGTTCAGCCCCGACGGGAACGCCCAGCTCGCCCTGGTCGCCGACCCCGAGGGTCACATCCTGGGCCTCACGCAGATGTGACCGTTGCGCCACGAGCGTGGCGCGATCCGGACGGGCGCCGGCTCACCGCCGGCGCCCGTTCATCCCACCGCGGAAATCCGGTGCCCGGAGGCCCCAAACCAGGACTTCGATAGGACCATCGTCATCTCGCTTTCGGGAGCCGTCCGGTGACACTGACGGCAGTGCGGTCGGGTCGCCTTTCGAGCGGTCGAGAGCGGTCTGAACGACATCGCCCGGAGGACCACCCGGACAGGACATCGTGACCTGGCGCGGCGCCCCGAACGCGTGACCGGCACGATCACCAGGGTCCGTGGGATGGGCAGGACATCGCGTTTCGGCTCCGTCCGCCGAGCGCTCCATCCAGATCCTGGGAGTGCCCCCTGATGGATCCGTTCCGACATCCGCGATGACCCGGCGACGTCCCCAAGGTCGCCCCGAGCCGCGCGATCGCGGTTCTCTCGCTGTCTACACCGCCGTCACCGCCGTCGTCGGTCTCGCATCGCTTGCCTGGGCGGCCGTCACCTTTCCCATCGACGAGTCGATCTCGCTGACCGCTGCCGGCGGTCGCGAGGGGATCCTCCTCGGCCTTATGTTCTGGATCGCGATCGGGCTCCTCGGCGGCGTTCGCGTCGAGCGCATGCACGGTCATGGCGCCCTGACCTTCCACCTGCCGTTCATCATCGCGGCCATGGCGGTCGGCGGGCCGACGGCCGGCGGCCTCGTGGCCCTGCTGTCGACGATCGAGCGGCGCGAGCTGCGCGAGGTCCCGTGGTACGGCACGGTCGCCAACCACGCCTGCCTGACCCTGTCGGCCGTCGCCGGCGGCATCGTCCTGCTCTGGATCCGGGCTGGACTCGGGCTTGCTCCCGGACAAGCCGCAAGCGGTCGAGCTGATCGCCATCATCGGCGGCGGGGCGGTGATGACGCTCATCGCCATCAGCCTTGCGGCGGGCACCGTGCATCTGCGCGACGGTCTCACCCGCAGCGAGCTGATGCGCCTCTATGACACGGCCTACCGAGCGACCGCTGCCACCGAGGTCGTCCTTGGCTGGATCCTGGCCTACACGTACACCACGCTCGGATGGTGGGCGGCGCTCGTCGCGGCACTGCTCGTGCTGGCCGTCTGGCAGAGTCACGACGCCACGACCATGTCGCATCACGACCCGATGACCGGCCTCCTGAACCGTCCGGGCTTCGACCTCCGACTGGCCCATGCCATCGACTCGTCACAGCGCCACGACCGCCTGGGCGCGCTCCTGGCGATCGACCTCGACGGGTTCAAGGCGATCAACGACCGGAACGGTCATCCGGTCGGCGACGAGGTCCTCCGGGTCGTCGGCGAACGCCTGCAGTCGTCGATCCGCCTGACCGACGCGGCGGTTCGGCTCGGCGGCGACGAATTCGGGGTGCTCCTCGCGGACCTGCCGAACGTGGCGACCGCCAAGCGGCTCGCCAAGCGGATCCACGACACGATCTCCCAGCCCATCGAGCTTGACGATCGTGTGGTTCGGGTCGGTGCCTCGATCGGGGTCTATCCGATCGAGCGATCGCACAAGCCGGCCACCACGGCGCGGGTCCACGCGCTCGCCGATCGGCTCATGTTCGAATCCAAGCGCGCTGGCGGAGGCGTGCGGATGGCCGAGCGGCCGCGCGCCCGGGCGGGACAGTCGGCCGAGGACCTGGCGACTGTCACGTGAATCGATGCGGCGCATGCCGCGACGCCCCCGTTTGACGGTTCCTGCCCCAGCCGTGACCCTGTCCCGATGCTCCAGCGACTCGCCGTGGCCGCCCTGGCGATCCTCCTCGTCGGCTGCGGCTCGACGACCCCGACGTCGAGTGGCGCGGCGAACGGCCCCGCCGGCCCAAGCGGCCCGGCGTCCGATGGGAGCGGCCTGCCGACCGTGCCCGCCACCCCGGTGCCGACGCCCGGTCACGAGCTCTACGGCTACGTCCCGTACTGGGAGATGGACGACACGATCGTCGACCACCTCGCCACGACGACCCTGACGACCCTGGCGCTGTTCTCGGTCACGAACAAGCGCGACGGGACGATCGACACGACTCAGAACGGCTACCGCCGGATCACCGGCGACGTCGGCCGCCGGATGATCTCGGAGGCCCATGGCCGCGGCGTCCGGGTCGAGCTGGTGTTCACGAGCTTCGGCTCCGCACGCAACAAGCAGCTGTTCGGCGGGACCGTCGAGAGCCAGGACAAGGTCATCTCGTCGCTGATCGCGCTGGCGCACGAGATCGATGCGGACGGGATCAACGTGGACGTCGAGTCGATGGACCTCGGGTTCGTGGCCTCGTATGGTGCCTTCATCGGCCGCCTTCGAGCAGCCCTCCGGGGCGACACCGGGAAGGGCCAGGTCTCAGTGGCGACCACCGCCCACGTCACCGGGGCGGCGATGGCCGCGGCGGCCAGCCAGGCCGGCGCCGACCGGATCTTCCTGATGGGCTACGACTACCACTGGGCCGGATCCGCCCCCGGCGCGTCGGCTCCGCTCGATCGCCGCGACGGCCAGCCCGAGGACCTCGGCTGGTCCCTCGACCTGTACGCCGGGGCCGGGGTCCCGGTCCAGCGGACGATCCTGGGCCTGCCGCTCTACGGGATGGTCTGGCCGGTCACCGGTCCGGAGCTGGGAGCGCCGGACACGGGCCGCGGCGATACCTGGATCCCCTCGGACCACCTGTCGACCTATGCCGACGCGTCGCTGACCGCGACGCTGGACCCGATCGAGCAGGTCGACATGTACGCCATCCCCAGCACCGACCCGGCCGGTGCGGGCTGGGAGGCCGTCTACGTCGATTCGCCCGCGACGCTCACCCCCAAGCTCGCCCTCGCGGACGCGCACGGGCTGGCCGGCGCGGGCCTGTGGGCCGTGGGCTACGAACGTGGTCGGCCCGGCTACGCGGACCTCTTCAAGGACTTCGCGGCGGGCAGGTTGCGGTAGGGCCGCCGGAGTATCCTCCCGCGCATAGCCGGCCCATCCGGGCGGGTTCGAGGGAGGCACCATGAGCGACCTGCCATATACGCTGGTCAAGTACGTCCACGTCCTCGCCGCCATGGTCTGGGTGGGCGGAGTCTTCTATTCGCAGGTCCTCGCCTGGCGGGCCGCCCGCTCCGACGATCCGAGCGAGCTCCCGCGGACCGCACGGGCCATCGGCTACCTGGGGCTCCGGATCTTCCTCCCCACCGCGATCATCCTGTTCGTCGCCGGGCTGTTCCTCGTGATCGACAAGTGGCAGTTCTCGCAGCTGTGGGTCTCCGTCAGCATGCTCACTTGGCTGGTCCTGGTGCTCATCGGAGCGCTCTACCTCGGCCCGAACGGCGAGAAGACCGGCAAGCTGTTCGCGACCGAGGGCCCGACCTCCGTGGCGGCCCGCGCGAGCCTGGACAAGATCTTCCTCGTCACGCGGCTTCAGATCGTGCTGCTGGTCTTGGTCGTCTTCCTGATGGTCGCCAAGCCCTAGGGATCGGCGAGTACCCCTGGGGAGGCCGGACTCCTGGGGGATGCCTCGGGACGTTGCCTTCAGTCACCGTCCGGGCATGAAGTTCATCCTGCGGATCGGCATCATCGTGCTGTTCGTCGCCGGCGCCTTCCTGTTCCGGGACCGGATCAGCGGGGGTGCTTCGGATCTCCAGGCGGGCGACTGCTTCGATATCCCGACGACCGCGACCGACACCGTCAAGGACGTCCAGCACCATCCCTGCTCGGAGAGCCACACGGCTGAGGTCATCATCGTGACCGCGCACCCGGCCGCCAAAGGCGCCCCGCTGCCGACGGATGCCGCGATGGCCAGCTACCTTTCCGAGACCTGCGGGAATGCGCTCATGGCGTATGTCGACACGGCGGATGCAGCCACGTACGATCTCGGCGCCTTCTACCCGCTCGAGAAGGACTGGGACAAGGACGAGCGCGGCGTCACCTGCTACCTGACGAAGCTGGACGGGTCCTCGATGACCGCCTCCGCCAAGGCCAAGGCGAGCTGACGCCTCAGACCAGCGGCGCGACCTCGCGCGCGAACCGCTCGGCACGGACGACCACCTCGGCCGGATCGGTCGTCCCGAACGCGAGCGCGAGGTGCGTGACGCCGACATCGGTCCACGCCCGGATCTCGGTCGCGATCTCCTCGACGGTCCCACGCATCGAATACGACGTGTCCGCGGTCGGGCCGAAGACCACGTTGACCCGAGCCGAGAGCGACGGCATCGGCCGTCCGGCCGCCTCGGCGGCCGCCCGGATCGTCGCCAGCCGCTCGCCGTATGCCGCCGGGGCGGTCGAGCTCGAGTGGTAGCCGTCGCCGAGCTCGCCCACGCGGCGCAGCGCCGGCTCGGCGCGCCCGCCGATGACGATGGGGAGCGACGACTGCACGGGGAGTGGCTCGAACTCGAAGTCCTCGATCGTGTGGAACCGGCCGCGGAACGGCTCCTGCGACCCGGACCACAGGTGGCGCCACAGGCGGATCGTCTCGTCCAGGTAGGCGCCCCGCACGTGGAACCGGTCGGCGAGGCCCAGGTTTCCGAACTCCGTCGTGTTCCAGCCGATGCCGACCCCCGCGGTCACGCGGCCCGCGCTCAGCACGTCGAGCGTCGCGAGCTCCTTGGCGAGCAGGACGGCGTTCCGCTGCGGCACCACGATGACGCTCGTGCCCAGGCGGATCCCCGGGTGTCGCCCGGCGACCCAGGCGAGCGTCAGGACGGCCTCGAAGATGCGCCCGTACTCGTCGACGCTCGCGTGGTCGACGATCACGTGGTCGGTCGTCCAGACGGTCGACCAGCCCAGTCGCGCGGCGACCTCCGCCGCGGCATCGATGCCTTCAACCGAGGCGCCCGCGCGGAAATTCGGAAGACAGATCCCGTAGTCCATGCCGGGATGGTATCGACTCCGGCGAAACGGATGTCGTCACGCACCGTCTACACTCACCCCAGTCACGCGCCCGATGTGCGGCGCGGACACGAAGCGAGGTCTTGATGGCAAAGCACTCCAAGTACGAGCGAGAGCAGCGACTCGCCCAGACCGAACGCGTCAAGGAAGTCGAAAGCGCCTGGGTGAAGAGCCTCACGCCCGCCGCCGCGGCGGCATTCACGGCATCGGTCCAGGCCGCGCGCGAGCGCCCGCCGGCCGAACGCCGGCCCGACATGGCTCCCGGAACGGCCCCGCGCCCGCCGCGCCCCGGCCACGAGCCGAAGCCACCCAAGGACGCGCCTCGTTCGCGACGGGACTCCTAGGCGGTGCGCAAGCGCAAGGTCACCTACCCGGTGGCCCGCACCAGCCGACGGCCAGCCCCCACGGACACTCCTGAAGTCACCTACGTGCGCCCGAGCGTGGTCGCCATCGACGTGAACGCCCAGAGCGGTCGCGAGGGCATCACCATCGGCCGCCGCGTCCGCATCATCGGCGGTGGCCTGTACAGCGGCGAGATCGCCGTCGTCGAGTCGATGCCCGGCGGGCTCATCCCGTCGGCACTCGTGCGCACCGAGGCGGGACGCACCCGTCGCGTCCGCACGATCGATCTCGAGCCGGTCGCCGACGCGGCGCCGAGCCGTCCGGCCGATCCGCCCGCCGCGAGTGCGACGCCGCCCAAGCCCGAACCCGAGGCCGAGCGCGCCGACGCCTGACCCGGCGTCACGCGCCGCTTCGCCTGATCCGCAGCCGTCCGGATGGGATGGGAGCTCGTGGTCGGCCTGGTCATCGGCCTTGCCGTCCTCTGGATCGCGCTGCTCACGTTGTTCTTCCTCCTGCGGCCGAAGGACGTGCCCGTCCGGGAGCTCCTCGCGGTGATCCCGGACGTGCTCCGGCTGCTTCGTTCGCTCGTCGGCGACCGTCAGGTCCCGGCGGACGTTCGGGTCGTGCTCATCGGGCTGATCGCCTGGATCCTCAGTCCGATCGACCTGATTCCCGAGTTCGTGCCGGTGATCGGCCCGCTCGACGACGTGGTCGTGGCCATCGTCGCGATGCGCTACGTGCGCCGTCGGGTCGGGATCGGCGAGCTCGAGGGCCGCTGGCAGGGGAGCGCGAGCGGCTTTGCCCTGCTCACCCGGGTCATCGGCACGACATGAGCGGTCGGCGCGGCGTGGACCTCCACGTCGAACTCGACACCGACGCCGCCCTCGACGAGCTCCGCCGCGTGTTGCTCAAGGCGCGTGCCACCGAGCTGTCGGAGGTCCGACGCCGGAACGTGCGCCTCACCGCGGGCTATGGCGACGCCACCAACCGCGAGGTCATGGACGACGAGGCGCGCCGTGCGCAGGTTCGCTACGACCTCCTGACACGGCTGCTCGAAGCGCTGGATCGGGCCGAGCCGCCCGGCTGACGGCCACGCCATCAGGGGGGAGCTTCCATGCATCTCCGAAGACGAACGATCGTGGTCCTGATCGTGGCGGTCGTCGTGGTCGTCGCCCTGACCGTGAGACTCACGCCCCTTTGGCCCGGCCCTGCGATCCCAGCTGGTGCTACCGCGCTGCACATCGAGACCGCTCCGCCACACCTGATCCCGACCATGGGTTGTCCTGCCGCAGCCCTCGCTCCAGCCAGGATCGAGGTCGATGGGGACGCGCTGATCCTCGTGTCGTTGGACGGAGGTGCGCCGATCAGCGTCGTCTGGCCCAGCGGATGGGCGGCATGGCGTCGGGATGGGACGGCAGAGCTCGTCGACCGCGACGGCAACGTCGTCGGTCGTCAGGGTGACGTCATCGATGGGTACGGAGGAGGCACGGGCCTCGACGGGAAGTTCCACGTCTGCCTGATCCTGAGCTAGCCCGCGGTCATCGGCGCGTCGCAATCCGTCGTGTCGGTGTCATGGCGCAGGGGATGCCCACCCGCCTGAGCCCGTGTTGCCCGCGTCAGAACACGAGCTGCCCCACCGCGAAACTGATCGCCATCGTGCCGATGCCGATGGTCAGCGTGCGTGCCACCGTCCGGCCCACATGCATGCGCCCCGTGCGGGCCCCGATGATCGAGGTCACGAGGAGGGACACGACCACCGCCATGGCGATGAGCCAGGTCTCGATCGCCGCGGGCACGAAGATCGTGATCAGCAGCGGGATCGCGGCACCCATCGCATAGGCGACCGATGCCCCGACGCCCGCGATCAGCGCATCGGAGACCGAGATCACATCGAGGATCCCGTGCTCGCTTTCCAGTTGGGCGGCGAGCGCGTCGTGGGCCATCAGCTCACCCGCGACCTGTCGCGCCAGGTCGGGCGACAGGCCCTTGGCCACGTAGTAGGCGACGAGCTCCTCCAATTCGGCCTCTGGCGCGACCTCGAGTGACGCCGCCTCGTCGGCGGCGGCCGCGAGGTGGGCCTCGCGCTCCGCATCGACCTCGGCGAACTTCGCCCCGCCGGCTGCGAGCGTGCCGGCGACCGTCGCGACCGTCGCCGCGACCAGCAGGGCGTGCTCGTCGGCTCCCGCGCCCGCGAACCCCTCGAGGATGCCGGCCGTCGCGATGATCGCGTCGTTCGCGACCGCGGTCCACGACCGCAGCGACTCCGGGTCGCCCAGGACCTCCCGGATCCGGCCGCCAAGGCTGCGCGCGGCTGTGGCCTCGCTCGTCATCCCCGGATGTGCCTTCGCATCACGCCCGATGGTACGGCTCACGAGGTCCCGCCGACCGCGCGCTGTGAGCGGCTCATGAGCATGTCACGCTGGGCGCAGGACCCGCCGGCCCGCGACTGACGAGGAGGCTCACCCATGTCCGAGTTCGAGCAGCTGCTCCCGAAGGACTTCCACGCGTCGCCCGGTGTCGAGGACTGGCGTGTGCTGTTCTGGGGCGCGCACGTCTTCTACCGGACGTCGTCGTTCGACCAGGCCGCCGAGTTCGTGTCCGCCATCGCCGAAGCGGCTCGGACCGTGGGCCATGACCCCGACGTCGACGTCCGGCCGGAGGGCGTCACGGTCCGAACCTGCTCACGGGCCGACGGAGCCCTGAGCAGAGCGGACGCCGACCTCGCAGCGCAGGTCAGCGCAGCCGCGCACCGGATGCGCCTCGAATCCGATCCGACCGCGTTGGTGGTGGTCGGCATCGCCGTCGCGCAGGATGCCGGCGTGGACACCCGCCCGTTCTGGGAGGCGGCGTTCGGGTACCGGCGCAC
Organism: uncultured Chloroflexia bacterium; assembly: GCA_963834915.1. Taxonomy (GTDB): domain Bacteria; phylum Chloroflexota; class Limnocylindria; order Limnocylindrales; family CSP1-4; genus SPCO01. The sequence goes on along the minus strand of CAWIDI010000005.1, from coordinate 615,468 downwards.
CGGCGACACGGACCTGACCGACCCTATCCGGCGCGGGCCGCACCTGATGTTCCACGAACTTCATGACCCGCGCGCGCGGCGTGGTCGTACGCACATCGATGTGTCGGTCCCGGCAGAGGAGGCCGAGAAACGCGTGCAGGCTGCCGTCGCGGCCGGTGGGCGCATCGTCAAGGCATACGAGGATCAGCGCACGTGGATCCTGGCTTCGCCCGACAACCACGGCGTCGACATCGCCGGCTGGGCTGACCTGGAGGCTTGACGATCCGTCGGCAGCGTCTGGATACCCCCACCGGGTATTGACAAAGGGGTTGACAAACTACCTCTCTTCGGGCATGATTCTCATCAGCAGGGCTTGTCAAGACTTGACAGGCCCACAGTCATGTCCGGCGCCTGGCGGGGCGGTCGGACGGGTCGATCGGGCGCTGCGGGGCGGCTGATCGCAAGACGAGATCCAGGAGGCGCCATTTGTCGGTCGGAGTCACGGCCGAGGTCAAGAGCAAGCTGTCGGTCGTCGAGGTGGTCGGCGAGACGGTGACGCTCAAGAAGGCGGGCACGACCTACAAGGGCCTGTGCCCCTTCCACGGCGAGAAGACACCCTCGTTCGTGGTCACGCCCGTCCGCGAGAGCTGGCACTGCTTCGGCTGCGGCCTGGGCGGCGACATCTTCAGCTTCGTGATGCAGCGCGACGGCGCGACCTTCCCCGAGGCGCTCCGCACGCTCGCGCAGCGCGCCGGCGTCGAGATCGACGAGCGGACCAAGCGTGAGGACGCCCGCAAGGCGCGGCTCCGCCAGATCCTGGATCACGCCATCGCCTTCTACCACGCGGTCCTGACCTCCTCCAAGACCGGCGCCGCGGCCCTCGAGTACGTCCACGGCCGCGGCATCACCGACGCGTCGGTCGAGACCTTCCAGCTCGGCTGGGCGCCGGGCGGCTGGGACCAGATGACCCGCACCCTCCAGTCCAAGCGGGATGTGCGCCCGGAGGAGCTCGTCGAAGTCGGCCTTGCCGCGCCGCGCTCGAACGGCCGCCAGGGCGTCTATGACAAGTTCCGCAACCGCGTGATCTTCCCCATCCGCGACGCCTCCGGGCACGCGACCGGCCTCGGCGGCCGCCTCCTCGAAGGGGAGGGGCCCAAGTACCTCAACTCGGCCGCGACGCCGCTCTTCGACAAGAGCCGCACGCTCTACCTCATCGACAAGGCCAAGGGGCCGATCCGGCGCACCGGCGGCCAGGCGGTCATCGTCGAGGGCTACACGGACGCGTTGATGGCGCACCAGGCTGGCTTCGACAACGTGGTGGCCAGCCTCGGCACCGCGCTCACGCCGGGCCAGGTCGCGTTGCTCACCCGCTATGCCGACCGGATCGTGCTCGCCTATGACGTCGACGCGGCCGGGGAGAAGGCCGGGACCCTCGGGATCCAGGCACTCGCCGGGCTCGTCGGCCAGCTCCAGTCGGATTCGTCCGGCGTGAAGCTCGAGGACGTCCGCGTCGCGCGGCTCCCCGACGGGAAGGATCCCGACGAGGTGGTCCGCGAGTCCCCGGAGGCGTGGACGGCGGCCATCGCGGCCGCGAAGCCGCTCGTCGAATACCTCATCGGTCATCACGCGGCCCGCTTCGACCTCAAGCAGTCGTCCGGGCGGATCGGCTTCGTGGAGGCGGTCATGCCGTCGATCCGCGACATCGCCGACCCGCTCCGCCGCGACGAGGCGCTCCAGGAGGTCCGCCGTGTCTCGGGGGTCGAGGAGAAGGTCCTCCACCAGGTCCTCGAGCGCCGGTTGGCGGCCGCCGGCCCCGGACGTGGCGGCGACCAGCCGGGCCGCATCACCGCGGATTCCGTCCTGGCCTCGCCGGACGCGCTGCCGATCAACGACATCCTCCGCGCGGTCACCCCGGTCGAGGCGGAGCTGCTGCGCCTGCTGCTCCTGATCCCGGACCTCCAGCTGAAGGTCGTCGAGGAGCTCGGCCCTGACCAGCTGCCCTCCACGGTCGCCCGCGAGCTCTTCCGCGCGATCGTGCTCCAGCGCGAGTCCAACGACCAGGGCGTCCACCCGCCGTTCGATGCGGCGGCGCTCCTGCTCGGGCTCGACGATGAAACGGCCGCCCTCGCCCGCGCGTTGTATGCGAAGCCGGGGCCGGACCCGCGGACGCTCGACGGCAGCCAGCTCGACTACGAGGTGGCCCGCCTGCTCCTCGATCTCGAGGACGAACGTCTGCGCGAGCGCAGCGACTACAACGAGGCCGCCCAGGGGGAGGCCGACCGTGCCGGTGACACCGACGCGATCGCCCGCCTGATGCTCGAACGAAAACAGATCAACGAAGCGCGCCGGTCGCTCGACCGACGTCGAGACCAGACCCGGCTGCTCGTCAGCCACCGGAGGTAACCATGCCCGCAGATCCCCTCGACAAGCAACTCGTCGAAGCCGTCCTCTCGCGCCCCCGGCGGGGCAAGGCCGAGATGGAGGAGGCCAAGCTGGCCGGCCTCCGGCCGTCGCGCGCCTCGGCCGCGGCCGTCGCGTCGGACGACGACGATGATGACGACGACGACGATCTGGACCTCGGGCCCGAGGCCCTCGCCGACGAAGCCGACGCGGTCGTCGGTGTCGTGGTCGAAGAGGACGGGGCTGCCGATCCGGTCGCCAAGCTGCCGGCGGACGCGCCGGCCAAGCTCGACGCCAAGGAGCTCGAGGAGCCGTCGGCCGAAGACCTCGAGGCGATCTCCGCCGACATGATCGGGATCGACGACCCGGTCCGGATGTACCTCAAGGAGATCGGCAAGGTCGCCCTGCTGACCGCCGAGGAAGAGGTCGTCCTGGCCAAGGCCATCGAGCTCGGGGAGCAGCTGGTCGAGGAGCCGTGGAAGGGCATCGTCTCGCTCCACGAGTGGACCCTCCACGACACCGAGCGGAAGACCCGCACCCAGAAGCCGCAGCACCGCCTGCCGTACGGCCCCGAGGCCCACGACATGGTCCGTGCGGCCATCTCGTCCAAGGGCGCCAAGGACCTGCTGGTCGCGGCACCGGACTTCCACCTCGTGAAGGCCGGGCGCGACGCGCAGTCCGACGGCACCAAGGAGCGCCTCAAGGAGGCCAAGAAGCTCCTCCATACCTACAACGAGACGCCGTCGCCGGACACCCTGCTGCCGCTGCTCGACTGGTCGTTCCTGTCGGTCCACAACGGCGACCTCGACTCGCGCGACAACGTCGGGCTGCGGGCGATCTGGGACTGGACGCGCGAGGGTGTCGCGTTCCCCGCGCTCCAGCGCTGGGTCGAGGCGGGCCAGGATGCCGAGCTCCTCAAGCGGATGGGCTACGACCCCGAGGTCCCGCTCAACACCAAGCTGCGCGACCGCAAGGGCGACATCGTGGTCATCGGTCGCGATGCCCGCGAGCAGCTGACCTCGGCCAACCTCCGGCTGGTCGTCTCGATCGCCAAGAAGTACATCGGCCGCGGGATGTCGTTCCTGGACCTCATCCAGGAAGGCAACATCGGGCTGATCCGGGCGGTCGAGAAGTTCGACTACGAGAAGGGCTTCAAGTTCTCGACCTACGCGACCTGGTGGATCCGCCAGGCCATCACCCGGGCCATCGCGGACCAGGCGCGGACCATCCGCATCCCGGTCCACATGGTCGAGACCATCAACCGCCTGATCCGCGTCTCGCGCGGGCTGCTCCAGGAGCTGGGCCGCGAGCCGACGGTCGAGGAGATCGCCGAGGCGATGTCCAAGGGCCAGGAGGTCCAGGTCACGCCGGAGAAGGTCCGCGAGATCATCAAGGTTTCGCAGGAGCCGGTCTCGCTCGAGACCCCGATCGGCGAGGAGGAGGACTCCCACCTCGGCGACTTCATCGAGGACCGCGGCGCCCTGGCGCCGGCGGAGGCCGCGTCGCACCAGCTCCTCAAGGAGCAGGTCGAAGCGGTGCTCGACTCGCTGACCGGTCGCGAGCGGCGCGTGCTCCAGCTTCGGTTCGGGCTGGAGGACGGCCGGGCGCGGACGCTCGAAGAGGTCGGCAAGGAGTTCAACGTGACCCGCGAGCGGATCCGCCAGATCGAGGCGAAGGCGTTGCGCAAGCTCCGCCATCCGTCGCGCAGCCGCAAGCTCAAGGACTACCTCGAGTAGTCCCGGGCGCCGGGGCCGCGAGCGGTCCCGGCCCGCCCCCGGGCGGTTCCCGGAAGCACCGATATCTCGTCGGGGTCGTTGTGGGCCGCATAGGCCATGAGTACTATCCGAGTCCCTTCCACAGGCAGGACGTATGTACTCATCCGACCTCGATCCGGTCGACGCGACCGATGATCCCGACCACACGACCGATGGCCCGACGCTGACGGCCGTCGCCGATCCGGCGGTCTCGCCGGATGCCCCGAAGTCCTCCCGCGGGTTCCTCAAGGAGCTCGCCCAGGCCATGCAGGCCACCGCCGAGCGCGAGCGCGCGCGGATGTCGACCGAGGTCGACAACGCGGCCGAGGCCCATGTCGAGAAGGTCCGCACGCGCGCCGCGGCCGAGGCCGAGGAGCTGCGCCGCCTCGCCGAGGACGACATCACGGGCATCCATGCCTGGACCAGGGAAGAGACCGCTCGCATCCACGAGGAGGCGGAGCGCCGCATCGGCGTCCGCCGCGAGGAGCTCGACAGCTACCTCGTCCGCCACACCGCGCTCATCGACGACGAGGTCGGCCAGATCGGCGGCGCGGTCGCGGACTATCACCGCGACCTCGATGCGTTCTTCGACCGCCTGGGCGCCGAGACCGATCCGGCCGAATTCGCCCGTCTCGCCGACGTCCTGCCCGAGCCGCCGGACCTCGCGAAGGTCGGCGGCGAGGCACGCGCCGCGGCGGTCGCCGAGCTGGCGCGCGAGGAGGACACTCCCCGGTCGATCGAGGTGGGCGGCGACGACACCGACCACGGCCCCGAGGCCGACGGCGGCCCGCACCAGCTGGGCGCCTTCGACCCCGGCGCGCGCGGCCCGGAGCTCGTGCCCGTGATGGACGGCGCCAGCGCCGACGACGTGCCGGCCGCTGAGGCAGATCCTTCAGCCCCGGAGGCCGAGGCCCCGGCTGCCGCGGCCGAACACGCTGACGCCGGCGACGCCCCGCTCCCCGAGGGAGCCGTCGCGTCGGTCCGGATGCCGATCGAGACGGTCATCCCGATGGCCGGCCCCGACGCGATCCCGGTCTCCAAGGCGCCGGCCGCCAAGCCCGCACCGACGACCCCCGTCGCGGCCGCGACCGAGGCGATGCTGCGCTACGTCCGCTCGCTGGGCCAGCCGCGGCACGCGTCCCAGCACAAGGACTGACGGCGGACCGATCCGGGATCAGCCGCGCAGCGACCAGCGTTCGGGCGTCAGCCCGATGGGCGGCCCGCCGGACTCCCCGTCGAGACGCCGGAGGCGGCCGGTCATCCAGTCGCGGTACCAGGGCGACCACGTCCGCGCCCCCGCGCGCCCCGTGCCGGTGCCATCGTGGTACTCCGCGTAGCTCCGCCCGAACGGCGGCTCCAGCTCGTCGCGGGTCGACGTGAAGTCGCCAGCGTCATGGAGCCCGGGCAGCACGTCCGGGCCGAGCCCCAGCTCGCGGTAGACCGATTCGACCTGGTGCAGCCACTCGTGGACGTACCCCTGCTCGGGATCGGGATCCGTGGCGAGCGTCGGCCAGTGGTCCGTCGAGATCGAGCTGAACCCGGCGCCAAAGGTCGCCTCCGACGGCCCGACCGTGCAGCCCCAGCCGCACTGCGGCACCTCCGGGTCGCACGGCCACAACGCGTAGACCGAGTCGTACCGGTCCGGCGGGGCGTGCTCCTCCAGAGCCGCTCGCACCTCGCGCGGCCCGACCCACCAGCGGCCGCCGCCGCTCGATGACAGGGTGGGGATCGGGCGGCGAACTTCGATGACGTCGAGCGGTGCCAGCTCGGCCAGCCCGTCACTCCACCGGCGGACCGTGGCGGGCAGCCGCTCGACCACGCCTTCGATGGTCGCGCGCTCCTCGCGGGTCATCACCCGACGGGCACGCCGGCGGAGCAGGCCGGACCCCCAGCGCGCGTCGATGACCGGGTAAAGGAGCACGAGCGTGCGGAAACGCTGCGGAGTCGGGGCGTCGGTCATGGCGCGGAGCGTAGCGCGGCAGACGCCCCGAGCGCCCTGCTAGCATCGTGTCGATGGCGTCCGAGACCTTCTACACGACCAGCAGCATGCTCGGCGGAGGCTGACCATGCCGACGGCGAAGAAGGGCAAGGCCTCCGCCAGGGCCACCGCCGACGCCGCGGGTCCGCTCGTCGACGTCGTCTGGCTGGCGGCGCATCTCGACGACCCTGACGTTCGCGTCGTGCACGTCTCCCCGGACAAGCGCGTCTACAACAAGCGCCACATCAGCGGGGCCGTCTATTCCGACCTTCACAAGGAGCTCGCGCTCAAGGGGACCGCCGCCGAGACCGGCGACGCCGAGCGCGAATGGCTCGTCCCGGGTCGGGAGGCGACGGAGGGCGTGCTCCGCCGGTGGCGGGTCGGCGACGGCGACCGCATCGTCTTCTACGACGACGTGGGGATGAACCGCCAGGCCATCCGCGGGTACTGGCTGCTGCGGCTCTACGGCTTCCCGCGCGAGCGTCTGCACATCCTCGACGGCGGGATCGACGCCTGGCGGCGCGCCGGCGAGCCCACGACCACCGAGGTCCCCGAGGCCGACCTCGCCGACGGCCTGCGCAAGCCGGTGAGCCTCGGCGAGCGCGACGATTCGCTGATCGCGACCTACGACGAGGTCCTCGCCTGGAGCCGCGAGTCCACCGCCGGCTCGGGGCCGGCCGGCGACCGGCCCACGCGCCTGCTCGACGTGCGGACGGCCGGGGAATACGTCGGCGCCGACCTGCGAGCCCGGCGGGGCGGCCACATCCCGGGTGCCCGGCTGCGCCTCTTCTCGGACTTGCTGACCGACGAGGGCACCTTCCGCCCGGTCGACGACATGGTCGCCCTCGTCCGCGCCTCCGGGGCGGAGCCCGCGGAGATCCGGGCGACCTACTGCCAGGGCGGCGTGCGGGCGGCGCTCGTCTGGTTCGTGCTCCACGAGCTGGCCGGATTCGACGGCGTCAAGAGCTACGCGGGTTCGTGGGAGGAGTGGGGGAATCGCCCCGACAGCCCCATCGAGGCGCCCTAGAATCGAGGCGGGGGTCGGCGCTCCAGGGGCGCGGGTGCGGCCCGGGAAGTGGAGGGCTCTTCCATGGCAGGTACTTCAGGGACCGCGGACCAGACCCAGGCGATGCTCGCCGGCCTCGCCAGGTCGTGGGGACTCGTGGTCGTCCTCGGGATCGTCAGCATCGTCGTGGGCGTCCTGGCCATCGCCTGGCCCGGCAAGACCATCGTCGCGGTGGCGATCCTGTTCGCGGCATGGCTGTTCATCAGCGGGATCATGTCGGTGATCGAGGCCTTCACCGAGGACGGCGACACCGGGATGCGGGTCCTGTCCGCGATCATCGGCGTCCTCTCGGTCATCGTCGGCTTCGCCCTGCTGCGGACGCCGTTCCAGTCGGTCGAGGTGATGATCTTCGTGCTCGGGATCTTCTGGGTCTCGCAGGGGATCGTGACCTTCATCATGGCGTTCTCGCGCAAGGACGGGCGCAACTGGCGGCTGTTCAGCGGCGTGCTGGGCGTGATCGCCGGGATCATCGTCCTCGAGTACCCGATCGACTCCGCGCTGACGCTCGCCCTCTTCGGCGGCATCTGGCTGGTCATCCTGGGGATCATGCAGGTGGTCGCCGGATTCCAGCTGCGGTCCGCCCGCGCCTGACGTCCGCAGATCCGGGTCCGAAGGCGTCCGACCACCGGGCGCCCTCGTGCTATCCTGTCGCGCGGCGTCGTCTCGGCGCCCACTCGCGAGCGGTCCCGGCGTCTGCCCGGGGCCCCGCGTCTCCGCTCCGGCGTAGCTCAGTGGTAGAGCGGGCGACTGTTAATCGCTTGGTCGTAAGTTCGAATCTTACCGCCGGAGCCATCCGCTCCTGACCCGCTGCGGTCGATCGCTGCCGCGACCCTCAGGACCGCGCGCTGGTCGTCGGCGCCCCGCTGGCGGTGCCCAGGTGGCAGTCCTCGTTCCAGGCCTCGATGACGGGCCGCTCGCGGTCCCAGCCGAGGATCGAGACCGTCGCGGTGGAGAGCGCGAACAGGCCGCCCGAGGCCCCCGGCAGGCCGAGCCACCGTGCGCCGAGGACGCGCAGGAGATGGCCGTGGCTGAAGAGGAGGGTGTCGCCATCGATGTCGGGCGCCAGGCAGCGCGCGAGGACCCGGTCGACGCGGGCGGCGCACCTGGTCGATGGTCTCGCCGCCGGGCCACGGGCCGGTCCAGATGGACCAGTCCGGGTACTCCGCCCGGATGTCGGCGGTCATCCGGCCCTCGAGGGCGCCGTAGTCCCACTCCATCAGGTCGGGCTCGGCCTCGGCGACGTCGCCGAAGTCCCGCCAGACGGGCGGTGTCCGCGGCCCGCGACAGGGGACTGGTCAGCACCAGCGCGAAGCGATGGCGCGCAAGCCGCTGGCCGAGCGCATCGGCCTGGTCGCGCCCGGCGTCGGTGAGCGGGATGTCGGTGCGGCCGGTGTGGCGCCCGAGGCGCGCCCACTCGGTCTCCCCGTGGCGGACCAGCCAGACCTGTCGCTCGGGTGTGGCCGGCTCCGGCTCATCGCTCACGAGGTGGCGCCCGTCGCGACGATCCGTCCGTCCTCGAGGCCGATGACCCGGTCCGCCTGGTCGATGACCATCGGGTCGTGGGTGGCGATGATCGCGGTCAATCCCTCGGCATGCACGATCGCGCGCAGCAGGCTCATGATCGCCCGGCCGGTCGCCGAATCGAGCTGGCCGGTCGGCTCGTCGGCGATCAGCAGGTCCGGGCGATTGGCCAGCGCCCGCGCGATCGCGACGCGCTGCTGCTCGCCGCCCGACAGCTCGTGCGGTCGATGGCGGCCGCGCTCGCCGAGCCCGACGAGTTCGAGGAGGACGACGACCCGCTCCTCGCGCGCCCGCGGCTCCGCCTCGACGAGACGGAGCGGGACCTCGACGTTCTCGGCCGCCGACAGGATCGACAGCAGGCCGAACGCCTGGAAGATGAAGCCGATCCGGCGGCGCCGCAGGTCGATCAGGCGCGGCCGGACCCATCTCGCCGACCGACTCGCCATCGAGCACGACGTCGCCGGCCGTCGGTCGGTCGAGGCCGCCGATCAACGAGAGCAGGGTCGTCTTGCCCGAACCCGATCGGCCGCGCACGACGACCATCTCGTGCGCGCTCGATGCGCAGGTCGACCCCGCGGAGCGCATGGACGACCGTCGATCCCATCGGGAAGTCGCGGCTCGAGCCCGTGCGTCTCGACCATCGGCCGTGCTCCGCATCGATGGCGGTCCGACGGACCCGCGCTCGACGGCCGGGTCGTCGATCGCAGGCGCTCACCGCGGCCGCTCGAGGTCGGCCGGCCGGTCGTCGACGCCGTCCGGACGGCGGAGGATCGTCGGCCGGACGCCGGCGGGTCGCGAGTACTGCGGCCGGTCCGGCCACACGCGCGATGTGATCGTCCGAGCAGCTCCAGTCGGACGCGCCGCTCGAGGCCGAGCGCCTCGACCTGGGAGCGCGGCAGCTGGAGGCGGCCGGCCCGGTCGAGCACTGCGTATTCGACGGCGTGGACCTCGTGGTCGCCGGTCGGCGAGACGCGTCCGCTGGCGAAGGACCTCGCTGCTGACCCGCCCGTCGCGGATGGCGACGGTCCGGTCGACCTGCTCGCTGACCAGCGCGTCGTGGGTGGCCACGACGATCGTCACGCCGAGCTCGCGGTTGAGGCGCCGGAAGAGGTCGAAGACCTCGTGCGCGGTCGCCGTGTCGAGCTCGCCGGTCGGCTCGTCGGCCAGGATCACCTCCGGGCGGTTGGCCAGGGCGACGGCGATCGCCGACCCGCTGCTGCTCGCCGCCGGACATCGCGTCGGGTCGGTGGTCGGCTCGATCCGCCAGGCCGACCTGGTCGAGGAGCTCGCGGGCCGCGACGCCGGCGCTCGGCCTGCCCGACGCCGTCGAGGACCATCGGAAGGGCGACGTTCTCCGCGGCCGTCAGGTACGGCAGGAGGTTCCGCGACGTCTGCTGCCAGACGAACCCGATCACGCGGCGCAGGTAGCGCGTCTGCTCGCGCGACCCCATCCGGGTGAGCTCGTGGCCGGCCACCACGGCCCGGCCGGCCGACGGGACGTCGAGCCCGCCGAGGATGTTGAGCAGGGTGCTCTTGCCCGACCCGGATGCCCCGACCATGGCGATGAACTCGCCAGACTCGACGAGCAGGTCGAGGCCCTGCAGCGCCACGACCTCGAGGTCGGCGACCTTGTAGATCTTGACCAGGCCGTCGCACACGATCAGCGCCGAATCGCCGTAGCGCGGGCGCGACCGCCCGCGCCCGCTGTCTCGGCGGCCGCGAGGTCGATGATCTCGGAGGTCGGTTCGTTCATCGTCGCTCCATGGTCACGGGCTCCGGTCAATCCTCGCCGATCCGCAGCGTCCGGCCGATGTCGAGCCGTCGGGCCAGCCACGAGCTGAGGACGATCGCCACGACGACGACCACCGTGATCGACCCGGCCACGCGCGACGATCGAGATCGGATCGACCGTCAGGGCGACGGTCGCATCCGGGCTGCTGAATGCCGCCAGGTCGATCCCCGGCTCGAGCAGCGCACGCCAGGCCGAGACCCGAGGGCGATCCCGAGCACGAGCGCGATGACCAGCGGCACGCCCTGCTCGATGACGGTCAGGCCGACCACCTGCCGGCCGGTCACGCCGAGCGTCCGCAGGAAGGCGGCCTCGCGCGAACGGCGCTGCGCGTGGAGCAGCACGACGGCCATCACCGCCAGGCCGGCGTACACGGCGGCGAGCCGCGAGCGCGATCGCCGAACCCGCCGCTCACCGCCCCGACGAGCGGCGTCGCGCGCATCGCCGCGTACCGCTCGTAGCGCGAGACGACCTGGCGTGCCGGGCCCGTTCGGCGCTAGGCCCGCGGAGGCCGTCGACGAGCCGGTCCGGGCCACGGACGAACAGGACCGACGGACGCGAGCGGACTTCCCCTGCCAGCCGGCGGCGACCGAGCGGAAGGACGTGATGACGAACGGCGTGCGTCGCGGCGATCCCCGGGAACCCGTCGATCCGCGCGGCGACCCGGAAGTCCATGCCGCCGGCCGCGCAGGACGAGGTGGAACCGGTCGTCCCGACCGCCGAGATCCGGCAGGCGCGTCGAGACGACCGCCGGGATCGGATGCGGCGGCGGTCCCGGCGTCCGGGCCGATCGGTGCGCTCGAAGAACCAGCTGGCCAGCGCCGGGACCCCGGGAGTCCCGGCGAGGACCGCGTCGTAGGCGCCCGGGCTCGACGGCGAGCGCGAACACGTCGGACAGGCTGCGCGGGCTCGTCGACGAGCGACGCGTCGGGCGACGGTCAGGCCGGCGGCGACGGCCTCGACGCCGGCGACCGAGCCGCGGAGCGAGACTCCGGATCGAGCGCCGCCACCGGCGGTCGGCGTGATCCGGAAGTCCGCTCCGACCTCCTGCATCGTCGACCGCGGCCTGGCTGCCCTCGAGGCTGGCGAGCAGAACCGACGAGAACGTGCCGATGGCCAGGGTCACCATCAGGATCAGCAGCGGCAGGCTCGCCGACGGACGGCTGCCGGCCCGAGCGAACGCAACCCGAGCACCGGGACGAGCCCGCGCCGGCGAGCCAGCAGCCAGCCGAGGGCCGCGGACCGGGAGCGGGTAGAAGCGGATCGTCAGCACGCGCGACGGCGACGCCGATCAGCACCGGCGCCGCCGCCAGGAACGGGTCGAAGCCGGCCGGTCGCCGCGCGTCGCGCCCCGCCGGCTCGGCGCCCGAGGCCGCGCTGGCGCAGGAGCAGCGCACGCGGCGGTCAGCGACAGGCCGACGACGAGCGCTTCGAAGACCAGCCGTCGCGGGCTCATCCGGAGCGACCGGCGGGTCATCGCGCTCGAGGTCGCGGCGGGCGCGGCGGGCGACCGGCCAGGTCGCGATCAGCAGGATGACGGTCGCCCCGAGGGCGACCGCGATCGCGCCGAGCGACGACAGGTCGCTCGGTCGGGCCGGGACGACGGCGACGGCCACGGCCGAGTCCGAGCAGCGCCGCCGGGACCGTGACGAGCAGTCCCTCCCAGAGCTGGGTCGCCATGCAGCTGGCCGCCGGATGCGCCGCGCCCGCGCGCCAGCGCGAGACGCGGGACGGCGCCGTCGGACGACCAGGATGCCGATCAGGCCGACGGCGCCGGCGGCCACGATCAGCGGTCCGAGGGCGGCCAGCGACAGCATGGTCTCGGTCGTCGCGCGCTGCTCGACATAGCGCTCGGACGTTCGCCAGGAGCGCCGGTGCGCAGGACGGTGACGCCCGGGCCGCTCGGCCGTCGTCCCGTAGCGAAGCTGGAGCTGGCGGAGGGCGGCGACGAGCGTCGTCGAGCTGCCCGGCGTCGAACCTGGTCGGGGTCGACGAAGCAGCCGCCATCGGTACGCGTGTCCGGCAGGCCCAGGGCGAGGACGTCGGCGTAGGCCGCCGGCGCGACGAGGCCGGTCGCGAAGGCGACCGGCGCGTCGGCCGTCCCCCCGATCGTGGCCGCGCCGAGGCTCGGGTCGTCGAACCAGACATGGGCGCCGGGGTCACGACCGTGAAGGTCCCGACGAGCTCGATGCGGACCGCGGCCTCGGGCGTCGGCGAGACCTCCGGCGCAGGAGCGGGTCGCCGATGGCCACCGTGGCGCGTCAGGCTGTCGCCGACCGCGAGTCCGACGCGCTCGGCAGCGGCGTCGACAGCGCGATCTCGAAGGCCGGTGGCGCTGCCGGATCGGGCGGTCTCGGCGGCGCCACCCGCGCCGGCCAGCGGCCGTCCGCCAGGTCGAGCTGGTCCGTCGAGCCCGTCCGCCTCGCGGAACGTCACGAAGGTCGGCAGGAGCGGTGCGCCTCGGCGAGCCTGAAGCGCGCCGAATCGACGACGAAGCGGACTCGTCGATCAGGTCGCACCTGACCGGTGGAGCAAGTCCGTCGCGGAGCAGTCTCGCCGGCGGGCGGCGACGGCTGACGAGCGGGTCGCCGCCGCGGCCGGCCGGCACGCGGGTCGACGCTCGGCGAACTCGAGGTTGCGCTGGATGGCCGTCCCCTGGGCCAGCTCGTACCGAAGGCCGTCGTCCGCGACGCGACTCGAACAGGCGCGGCGCGGCCGCGACGGCGACCGCTGGTGACGGCGACCAGCACGAACAGGAGCACGACCGTCGCCCGTTCGGCGCGCAGCCGGCGGAGGAGGGCAGCGACCGCGGCGACGAGGCGCATCGGTCAGTCCTCGCTCATCCGCAGGACCGACCCGAGCCCGATCCGCGGGCAGCGACCAGGCGAGCGCGGCGATGGTCGCGCCGAGCGCGAGGACGCCGGTCGCGGCCTCGAGCAGCCCGACCAGCGATCCAGGGGACCTCGACCTCGACCGGCGGGAAGGGCGTCGCCGCGCCCTGGGTGACCGTGATGAAGGGCAGGACCGACCCACGCGATGACGAGGCCGAGGACGCTGCCGCTGACCAGGCTGAAGGCGGCCAGCAAGGCGTTCTCGAGCGAGAGCCAGACGGACAGCTGCCCCGACGACAGACCGAGGGCGCGGAGCAGCGCGAACTCCGCGAACCGCTCGCGCGCGGAGACGGCCGCACTCAGGACGAACCCGATGACCGCGAAGATCGCCGCGGCGACGAACCCGATCGCGAGCGCCCCGATGGTGCCGAGCGCGACCGGGTCCGTCGCCAGCGCTCGGCTCAGGCCGACGCGGCTGACGACCGTGCCGCCGCCGGTCGGTGGTCGCTGGAGCGCCTGGACGATCGCCGCCGCGGCATCGTCATCGGCCGACAGCAGCCATTCGTCGGGCGCCTCGACCGAGGCGTCCCCCTCGAAACGCAGGAGCGTCAGCGTCGCCATGTCGATGACCGCGGTCGGATCCGTCGGGATCGCCGCCCGGGAACGCGCGGACGGCGCTGACGACCCGGACCTGGCGCGCGACCCCGCCGAGGGTCAGCGTGATCTCGTCACCGACCTGGCTTCCGGTCGCTTCCAGGAGGGCGTCGGTCGCGATGATCGGCACCCGCTGACGGGCGACGTCGCCGAGGGCGGCCGGGGCCCAGTCCAGGACGAGCGCACGACCGAACCGGTCGGCTCCCGGCCAGGCGCCCAGGCCAGGCTGCCCCGGCGGATGCCGTCAGATCCGGGGCCATGGTCCCGGCCGGCGATGGTGTTCGGCGGACGACCGAAGAATGAGGCGGTGCTCCGCCAGCCGGCGTCCAGGCCGAGCGCGACGGGCTGCCACGCGCCATCGTCGCCGGCGGCGGCCACATCGCGGACCGTCACGGTCGCGTCCGTCGCCCGGTAGCCCTGCGGCAGCGTGAGTGACAGGTCGACCGCGAAGAGCTCGAGCGGATAGGCGAAGGAATCCTGCGTGTCCGGGGGAGCCAGGGTCACGTCGAGAACGTGCGACCCGGCGTCCAGCGTGGATGTGCCGCCCGGGAACCGATGCAGGATGCCGAGCGCGTCACGGACCACGACGGACGCGCCGAGGCCGGGCCAGCCCTCGATCGCTGATAGCGCCGCGTCCTTGTAGGTATCGGCGTTCGTCACCTCGTCGCGCTCGAGCCGCTCGAGCGCGCGGATCTCGACGTCGACCGCCAGGCGCATCGTGCGGGGCGAGCCCGGGAGCGGCACCGCGACGACGGTCGGCCGTTTCGCGGCCAACGGTGCCATCAGGTCCGGCAGCGAGATCGACGTCAGGTCCGATCGGATGTCGACCACCGACGGAGCCGCGGCCGCATCGATCGCCACAAGCCGGCCCGTCCGGGACGTCCCGGGCAGGCGCATCGGTTCACGCTTGACCGGCGTGCGAGCGATGACCCCCGGCAACGCCGCCAAACGTCGGTCCTGGGCCCATTCGGGCGTGGATCCCGCCCCGTGGCCAGGGACGACGCGAAGATCAGCGCCGGTCTGGAATGCCGCCTGATCCGCCTGCGAGGCAGACCACGTCCACGCGTACGAGACGGCGAAGACGCCCATGGCCATGGCCAGGATCAGCAACGCCGCCGCCCGGGTGTACCGAAGCGGTCGGCGCGACAGCTGGCGGGCACCCATCGCCGGCACGAGGCCCCGGCCGCGCGTCGCGAACCGCTCGATCACGCGGGCGATCCGGGGCACGATCCGAAGCGCGAGGATCGCCCCGGCGAGCAGTCCGATCGTCGGGGTGGCGACGAGCAGGGGATCCAGCCCGAGCGTGCCATGGACCGTGCGCGTCAGCGGGACACCGTAGTGCCGGAGCTGCCACAGCCCGATGGCGGCGACCACCACCAGTGCGATATCCAGGCCGAACCGCTGTCCCACGCCCCGTGTCTCGCCCCGCGCGAGCGTGCCGTGGACGGCGGCCAGCGAGCGTCCGGCCCGGACCACGGGCAACGTCAGCGCGATGAGGCAGATGGCGGCCGCCGCGGCGGCAGCGAGATAGGCGTCCGAGCTGACCTCGGGCGCGATCTGCAGGCCGATCTCGGCCAAGGGCCCGGCGATGTTGAAGGTCCCCAGCATCGCCGCCGCCAGCCAGGGCGCCACGAGGGCCGCCGACACGGTCAGCCCCAGTCCCTCGATGGCGGCGAGCCCGAGGACCCGGTATGGGCCGGCCCCGCGCGAGCGGAGCACCGCCGTATCGAGTCGGCGATGCTCGGTGAGGAGGGAGGCACTCAGCAGCACCGCGAAGACCGCGAGCGCGACCAGCTGGATCGTCAGCACCAGCACCCCCGTGCGGCTGACGAGCAGGGACGGCTCGATGCGGGCCAGGATCCCCGGCAGGTCGGTCTGGACGACCGCGATGTCGCCGATCGCGGCGTCGAGCCGCGCGGGCAGGGCGTCCACCCGTGCGCGCAGGCCGCCGATGTCGGCGACCGCAAGCGCGGCGGTGTCGGGGAAGGCGTGCCAGCCGAATTCGACCGACCCGGGGGCTGCCCGCGTCATGATGGCGCGGCGGGTCGTGAAGAACGGACCATACGTGGTGTAGTTGGTTCCGACCTGCACGCCGTCGAGCACCTGGCCCTCGGCGAACCAGTAGGGTGCCGCGGGATCGGCGATGCGGAAGATGCCGGCAACCTGGATCTCGGCGATGAACCCGGCGGCGGTCCGGCTCTCCAGCCGGAGCCGCCGACCGAGCTCGAGCCCAAGGGATGCCGCGACATCCTCCGAGATCGCCACCGGGATCGGCCCGGCCGCCGTCGGCTCGGTGGGCCAGGTCCCGGCGACGAGGCTGGCGTGGTCGGGCAACGCGTCTGCGTAGCCGAGCACCGCCAGGTCATGGACGGCATCGGCCGGCTGGTCCGGCAGCGCGAAGGAGCCCGACCTGACCTGGCGCTGGATCGCCCCGCCGGTCGGGCCGAACACGGCGTCGAGCTCGGCGGTCACCCTCGGATCGAGCGGCTCGCCGTCGACCGGCGGGATGTGGACCGTGACCGAGATGTTCGTCCCGGCGACGGGGGCGTCGGCCAAGGCGCGGTGCAGGCTGGCCCTGGCGACGGCATCGCCGTAGATCACCCCGGCGGCCACCAGCGTCGAGGCGATGAGGCAGATCAGGCCGGCCGCGACGACGATCGGCCAGTCGGCCCGCGAGCGGCGAATGCTCATCCGCAGCATGGCGCCGAGCGACGAGATCATCGCCCGGTCTCCGCGGGGGTCTCGGCACCGGGACCGGGCTCCCGGCGGGCGGTGTCGTCGCAGCCGCGCTGCGGGCAGACGTACCCGACCTCGCGAGGGCGGGTCGGCCGGACCTGGCGCTCACGCGCGGCGGTGGCCGGGCGGGTCACGGGGCCGAGCCGCTCCCGAGGTCCAGGGACGCGTCGGGCCGGACGGCGGCCCCGGGATCCGGCGTGAAGAAGTCCCGGGCCGTCCAGCCGAGGATCCCGGCGAGCACGTTCGTCGGGACCTGCGAGATGCGCGTGTTGTAGCGGTAGACCTGGTCGTTGTAGAGCTCCCGGCGGTCCGCGATGATCCCCTCCAGGCGCTCGATCTCGGCCTGGAGGTCGGCGACGTTGGCCGCCGACTTGATCTCCGGATAGCGCTCGACGGTGGCGAAGAGCGTGCGGATCGCACCGCTCGTGATCGCGGAGACCGCGGCCTGCGCAGGGATCGGGGCGGACGGCGCGTACGCCGCGCGAGCCCGGGTCACCTCGATCAGGACGTCCTGCTCGTAGGCCATCAGGCCGCGCACGGCCGACGACCAGGTTCGGCAGCTGGTCGTGGCGCTGCTGGAGCGCGACGCCGATGTTCGACCAGGCCTTGTCGATGCGCTGCCGGAGTGCCATGACAGCGTTGTAGCTTGTTACCACGATGTAGGCGATCACGAGCAGCACGATGCCGATGGCGAAGACCGCCGCGTACGACGCCGCGTTCACGAGCCGAACCCGCCATCGAGCATGACCGCGAAGACCATGGCGGACCCGATGGCCAGCGCCGCCCCGAGCAACCCGACGAGGAATTGGTCCTGGTGGCGCTCGGTCGCGGCTCCCGGGCTACCGTAGGTGATGAGCAGCGGGCCATCGGACGTGGCCGCGACCACGAGCGTGTCCGGGGCGATCGTGAAGGTCCGCTCGATCCGGGCCGCGTCGGCGGCATCGCCGAGGGGCAGCGGATGGGCCGCGGGATCGATCGTGGCGGCGCGGACCGGCCGCCCGATGCCGAACCCCGGGATCGCGGCGTTCCCCCAGGCCTCCTCCGGATCGTCGGCCAAGGCCCCGGCCTCCTGCGCCTCGGCGAGGTCCATGGCCACCTCGGGGTCATCGAGCATCCCGCCCGAGCCCAGGCCCACGTCGGCGCCGGTCGGATCGCCGAGGTCACCGAAGGGGAGGGCCTGCCCGACGATCGTGACCTCGTCGCCGGGCTCGAGGCGAGCCTCGCGGTACGCGCGGCCGCGCCCGCGCAGGTCCGACCACTGATCGGTCGGGGAGCCTGGCGTCTTGACCCGGAGGAGGTCGGCGATCTGCGCGGCCGTGTCCGGCTCGGCCGACCGGAACGCCCCGTCGCTCCGGAGCGACAGCCCGACGGGCTCATCCCCGAACGTGCCCGACCGGTCGCTCCAGCGTTCGGGTGCGTCGATCCGTGCATCGCGGGGGAACACCCGCAACGTGCCAGTCGCGTCGCGGACACGGAATCCGACCGCTCGCTCCTCCACGAGTCCGCCGTCGTGCGGCATCTCGTCCCGGTCGTCGTCCACCGCCGAGCGGTAGTAGACGCACGGCACGCTCTGGAGCAGGGAGACCAGCGTGACTTCGGCGGGCTCGATGATGCCGCTGACCCGGACCTCGCCCGCGGCGATCGAGGCGATGGCCGAGGTCGACGTGTCGGAGATGCGTGTCGCGATGCCGTGACCGCGCATCCCGCGCCCGAGCAACGCCAGGCCGCCGACGATCCCCACGCCGGACATCAGGGCGACCGACGGGATGATGGTCACGTCCACCGCGGCATCGTACGGGAGCGGGCGACCCGGGTGCCGACGGTGGCGGCGGCTAGGACGACGCCTGCTTCGGCCGGATCGAGAGGATCACGAGGGCGACGCCCAGGACGATCGACGCGATCGGCCACGCGAGGCCGAGGTCGACGGCGGGCGCGAACTCGCGGATCAGCAGGTATGCACCGATGAGGACGAGGATCAACCCGAACACGATCGCGCCGCGGCGGCCGCCGTCGCCCTGTCGCCGGGGTCGTCGAGGGCGCGGCGGCGGCGCGACCCAGCCGGCTGCCGTCGACCGGCGGCGCTCCTGCGGAAGCCGGCGGCGAAGGACCCGTGGCGCCGGCCGCCACGGCAGACGCGGTCGTGCCCGCTTCGGTCGCGGTCCCCGGCGACCATCGATCCGCGTCGTCCTCCTCGGGGACGATGATCGCCATCGCGATGTAGACGATGACGGCGATACCGCCCGAGAGGATCGCCACGAGCACCCACAGGATGCGGATGATCGACGGGTCGGCGCCGAGCTGCTCCGCGAGCCCGCCCGCCACCCCGGCGAGCATGCGGTCCTCGCGGGATCGATGCAGCCGATCAGTCATCACAGCCCTCCGCCGGATCAAGGGTGAACGACCCGGCGTTGCCCTCGGTCTCGAGGTCGACGCGGACCGGGGCCGTGGCGTAGTCGGGGCTCTCCCAGGTCGAGCCGGTCTGGACGAGCCCGTGGCCGTCGAAGTCGTACGAGGCCGCGAACCCGTCGCCGGTGCGGATGCGGAGCGCGACCCCGGGCGACGTGCACAGCTTCACGGACCCGGCGTTCACCTGGAGCGAACCGGTCGAGTTCGTCGACGGCAGCAGGATGCCGATCGAGCCCGCGTTCACCTGGACGTCGAAGTCGCCGATCGACCGCGTCTGCGACAGGTCGAGGACGGCGCTGCCGGCATTCAGCTCGACATCGGCCGAGCCGATCCGCGTGCCCGCCAGGTCGATCGTGGACGATCCCGCGTCGACCTCGACGTCCACGTCGAGATCGACGTCGCGCGGCAGGCCGACGCGCCACGTCTCGCGCGGCCCCAGCCAATCGAACGGGCCGCGGTCCGCACCGTTCGAACGGATCGTCAGGTCGTTGCCGTCGAGGCGGACGTCCGGCCCGGTCCCCGTCGCATCCTCGCCCTCGACGCGGTAGCCGGTCCCATCCTGCGCGGCGACGTCGAGGGTGCCGCAGTCGAGGGTGATCGAGACCTGGGCGGGGGAGGTGAGAGAGCCGACGTTCGCCGGGAACGGGCGCGCCGTGCCGGAGTCGCCGCACCCGGCCACGGAGAAGCCGCCGATCCCGGCGGCGAGGAACCCGCCGACGATGACGCCGCTCACGCCCGCGACGAGGAGGCCGCCCAGCGGCTGGAGGGGCGTGCCCCGCAGGAGGAGAGCCAGCCCGGCCCCGACGAGGAACAGCGGCCACGCCGTCCACAGCGCCGCCACCTGGTCGGCCGTCAGCGAGCCGCCACGGACCGCGAGGGGGACGGCGCCGACGAGGATGAAGAAGATGCCCCAGCCGAGGAACGCCCGATCGATGCGCATGCCGATAGCGTACCGGTCCCGCGGGCGCCGGCCATCGTCGGACGTCCATGACGCCGACGCGACCGCCGTGTGCTAGCCTCGCGCTCGGATCGACCAGGGGCAGTCACGACGAGCCGAGGGAGGGCCGCCGATGCGGTTGAGCGAGTGGAGCGACGCCGCGCCGAGGCAGAACGCCATGACCCCCAAGGTCCTGGCGACGATCTCGAACGCGCTCGACCTGCTCGGTGCGGAGGCCGACCCGGAATGCTGGGTCGTTTGGGGCGAGGACCCGACCGTCCGCTATCTCATCTTCGTCGTGACGACCGCCGGCATGCTCCAGGTCAACGTCCGGGTCAACGTCCCAGGCGAAGGGCCACGCGCCTCCGGGAAGCTCGTGCGCTGGAGCCGCCTGCAGATCGGCGAGCTGGCGGTCGAGATCCAGGGCGGCCATCGCCTCCTCAACTTCCAGATCGAAGGCGTGCTCCTGCGCGGCCAGGACGACAGCGCCGAGGACGTCGCAGAGTTCGCCCAGGCCGTCTTCTCGGCCATGGACCACTCGGGCCGGTCGGACGATGTCGACGAGGCCCCGACGCGGCGCGGTCCGCCGCCCGTCCCACAGCCTGCCTCCGCCAAATCCGACGTGACCCGCGTCGCCGCGGTCATCTTCGACCTCGATGGTGTGCTCGTGGACTCTGAGATCTGGTGGGATGAGATCCGGGCCGACTTCGCCGAGCGCCACGGCCGGACGTGGACAGGCGAGGATCAGGCCGCGGTGATGGGTGCCAACTCGGCGGGCTGGGCGCGGATCATGCGCGACCGCCTTGACCTCGACCGGCCCGCGTCGGAGATCGAGCAGGAGATCGTCGACGCCGTCGTGGCTCGCTACCAGACCGAAGGTGCGCCGCGGATCGACGGCGCGGTCGAAGCCGTGCGCCGGATCGCGACCGACCACCCGGTCGCGGTCGCCTCGTCGGCCCACAAGGCCGTCATCGAGGCCACGCTCGCCGCGACCGGACTGACCGACGTCTTCGGGGTCGTCGTGTCGTCCGACGAGGTGCCCCACGGCAAGCCGGCGCCGGACGTCTATCTCGAGGCCGCCCGCCAGCTCGGGCGTCGACCCGCGGACGTGCCTCGTGGTGGAGGATTCGAAGAACGGCGTCGCGGCGGCCCGCGCCGCCGGGATGACGGTCGTGCTGGTCCCCAACCACAGCGTCCCGCCGGCTCCGGGGACGCGTGGACCTCGCCGACCTGGTGCTCGAGCGGCTCGCCGACCTCGACGCGGACGCGGTCGAGCTGCGGTCGTGACGGGCCGATGAGCGCCGACCAGCCGGTCGGCGGCTGCGGCGGGGGCCGCGGTCCACCCGGTCCGGCGGACGATCCGCTACTACGCCGCCCGGCTCGCGGCGTCGGCGATCACGCGGGGCTGGATGCGTCCGCGCCTCGAGGGTCGCGAACGTCTCCCGGCCGGGGCCGCGATCTACTGCTTCAACCACCTGAGCTGGTCGGATCCGTTCGTGCTGATGGCGACCCTGCCGTGGCGGCCGCGGCTGTCCTTCTTCGGGCCAAAGGAGGAGGACATGCGGGTCGGCGGACGGAACCGCATCATGCTCTGGACGGGTACGACCATCCCGTACAAGCCGGGGAAGAACGACCTGCTCGAGGCGACACGCCGGGTCTCGGCCGCCATCGGCAGCGGCGGCGTGGTCGCGATCGCCGGCGAGGGCCGGATCCATCCGGGCGAGGCCCAGCTGCTGCCGCTGAGCGAGGGGGCCGCGTATTTCGCGATCCGCTCGGGCGTCCCGCTCGTCCCGATCGCGATCAACGGCACGAGCTGGCTGCGCTTCGGCGGACGGGTCCGGGTCCAGGTGGGGGAGCCGATCGTCGTGAGCAGCCGGCCGACCCATGAGGCCATCGACGCCGTCACGGCCGACCTCTGGACGCGCCTCCACGACCTGGTCAAGGACGCGCCGCCGGTGTCGCCGCCCGGCCGCATCGGCCGATGGCTGACCGACCGGTTCAACGACTGGCCCGAGGGCTCGCGGGAGGCCGCCGAGGCGGCCGCCGCCAGCGCGCGATCGGACTCCAGGACCGCCGCCTGAGCGGCCCGCTCTGGCATACTTCGGGCCTTGACGCAGGCACAGGAGGGACCGTGGGCGATACCGGGCTGTCGAGCGATCCGGCCCAATACCGGAACCGTCTGGGCGACCAGAGCGACGGCCAGATCGACGCCTGGGCTGCCGAGACGATGCGCGATGTCGCGATCCGTCGCGGCGTGGTCCGGGTGGTCGAGGACTTCCGCCGTGCCACCCGCCTCGACGAGCCGGGTTTCGAACGGGTGTTCGCTTCCGGCGGCGGGCCGCCGGCGAGCCTCGGCCGCGATCGGCAGGGCCGCCTGATGGTCCCGGCGGTCACGCTCTTCACGCTCGTCCCCGGGATCCACGTCCAGCTCAAGGACGGCCGCGAGCGGCTCGTCGAGTACCTCGTCGAGAACTTCGAGGAGATCGTCTACGTCTGAGGCGCCCGGCGCGCCCCGACCGGGGGAAGGATCCCTCACGCGCCACCTCGGCGGCTGGCTCCGGCTCACCCATCCCTTCCCCTCGCTGCTCGACGGCCTGGCCACGACGGCCATCGCGCTGGTCGCGGGCGGCGACGCCCCGACCGCCATCCGGCTCGGCCTGTCGATGACCGCGCTCCAGGCCTCGATCGGGATGCTCAACGACCTGGTCGACGCGCCCCGCGACGCCGGCCACAAGCCCTCGAAGCCGATCCCGGCCGGGCTCGTCGACCCGAGACACGCTCGCGTCGCCTTCGTGGCGTCGGCGGCGCTCGGGCTGGCGCTGGCAGCGCCCTCCGGATGGGCCGTCCTGGCGCATCGCGGTGGCGATCCTCGCGATCGGCTTCGGCTACGACCTGACGATCAAGGGCACCCCGTGGTCGTGGGCGCCCTTCGCCATCGGCATCCCGCTGCTGCCGGTCTTCGCGTGGCTCGGGGCGGCGGGGTCGCTCCCGTCGTTCATGGGGCGCCTCGTCGCCGCCGCGGTCGTGGCCGGCGCGGTCGTGGCGATCGCCAACGCGCGGGCCGACCTCGAGCGCGATCGCGCGGCGGGCGTCCGGTCCGTGGCGACGGCGCTCGGCCTCGAGCGGTCGTGGTGGCTCGGGCTCGGCTTGGTCGCCGTCGTGCTGGCCATCGCGGCCGGGCCGGTACTCGACGCCATCGCCGCTGGCTCGGCACCGGCCGCCGCGGTCGCCGGGGTCGTGGTGGGCGCGGGCCTGCTGCTCGCCGGCGCCGCGGTCGGCTATCGGGCGGGTCCGCCATCGCGCGAGCGCGCCTGGGAGCTCCAGGCGATCGGGATCGCGGTGCTCGCGGTCGGCTGGCTGGGGGTGGTGACCGCCTAGCCAGCGGCGATCAGCCCGGCTCGTCGCTCCGGACCATGGCGATCACGTTCTCGAGCTTGAGCTTCGAGATCGTCAGGTACTTGGCGAGGTTGGCCCGGTCCGTGGACGGGATGGAGTGGCGGACCGCCGGGTTGCGCAGGACGTCGACCAGTTCCTCGACCGCATCGCCGAGGCGCTGCTTGGCGTCGACGAGCGAGTTCTCGCCGAGCGGCGCACGAGCGGCGGGGGACCAGTCGTCGCCATCGGTCGCCGGAGCTTCCGCCGCGACCGGCTCGGCCGCGACCGGCAGGACATCGATCTCGATGTCGACCAGCGCGACCTCGACGCCGTCGTCGTCCTGGGCCGCCCGCGTGCGTCGCCCTTCGATCTTGTCGCGCAGCTTGACCAGCGTCAGCTCACCGCGGGCCACCTGGGCGGCCAGCCGCCGTCGCTTGCGCGGGTCGTCGACCTTCATCAGCTCGTAGGCATGCGACAGCGTGTCTTTGCGCAAGGACACCAGCTCGCGGATCTCGGGCGGGGCATCGGCCAGGCGCAGCCGGTTCTCGAGGTACCCCTTGTCCTTGCCGAGCTTGTCCGCGAGCTTGCGGATGCTGTAGCCGTGCTCGCGCACCATGCGGTCGTACATCGCCGCTTCGTCCAGCGGTGAAAGGTCCTCGCGCTGGAGGTTTTCGATGATCGCGATCTCGAGGGCGGTGTCGTCGTCGATCTCCTCGATCAGCGCCGGGATCGTGTCGAGACCGGCGATCCGCGACGCCCGCCAGCGACGTTCGCCGGCGATCAGCTGGAATCGCGTGCCATCGAGCGGACGCACGAGGATCGGCTGGAGGACGCCATGCTCGCGGATGGAGGCGGCCAATTCGTCGAGGCTCGCCGGATCGAATGCCAGGCGCGGCTGTTCCGGGTTGGGCTCGATGCGGTCGATGGCAACGATGCGGACGCCGACCGACCGGACGGGGCCGTCCGAGCCGAGCAGGCTGACGATGGCGGGGGAGAGCTCTCGGTCTTCCGAGAGTCGCCGCGCGGCCGCGGCTCGGAAATCAGGCCGGGACAAGGTCGATCACCTCCCGTGCCAGCTCGCGATAGGTGCGGGCGGCATCGCTCGATCCGGCGTACGTGGTGATGGGGCGACCGGCGAGTGGCGCCTCGCCAAGCTTCACCGTGTTCCGCACGATGCTGTTGAAGACGTGGTGGTCGCCGACGACGCGCAGCTCGTCCAGCATGTCGCGAGCCAGGTTGGTCCGGCCGTCGAAGAACGTCGGCAGCAAGCCGAGGATGCGCAGGTCGCGGTTGAGCTTGACCCGGATCAGGTTGATGACCTTCACCAGGTTGTTCAACCCCTTCATCGCGTAGTACTGCGTCTGGACCGGGATGATCACGCCGTTCGCCGCGACGAGCCCGTTGACCGTCAACAGACCAAGGTTGGGCGGGCAGTCGATCAGCACGTAGTCGTAGTCGCTCACCTGGCCCTCGAGCGCCTCGCGCAGGATCTGCTCGCGACCGAGTGCGGTGAAGAGCTCGCCCTCGGTCGACGCGAGGTCGATGTGTGCGGGGGCGACATCGATGCCGGCCGTCTCGGTCGGCAGGATCACGTCCTGCAGCGTCGAGCGTCCATCGGCGAGCACATCCGCCATCGATCGCTCGACGGTATTGAGATTGATCCCCAAGCCGGCGGTGAGATTGGCTTGCGGGTCCATGTCGATGCAGAGGACGCGATGCCCTTCCTCGGCAAACGCACCCGCGAGGTTGATCGCGGTGGTCGTCTTGCCGACGCCGCCCTTCTGGTTGGCGATCGCGATCACGTTGGTCACCGGGGTATCACCTCGAATTGTCGTCCGTTGCATGCCGTGGCGGCGGGGGAAGGGGGGAACGTGCCCGCCATGCTACGCCCTTCATGTGGCTAACGCGACCCGGGTTATCCACAGCATCACGGAGTTGTTCACCGAATTTGTGGATATCCGCGCTGTGGGCGGGCCGGCTCGGAATGCGCATCCGCGCCGGTATGATGGGTCCCTGTCCTTGCGCAAAGACGCCAGATGGGAGTGGCTGAGCCGTGTCTGACAACGACGAGCGACTCCACCGACTCGAGGCGATGCGCGCGGCCTCGTTGCTCGGCGGCGGACTGGAACGGATCGATCGGCAGCACGCCGCCGGCAAGCTCACGGCACGCGAGCGACTGGACCTGCTGCTCGACCCCGGATCGTTCGTCGAGTTCGACGCGTTCGTGACCAGTCACGACCGCAGCCCAGACGCGATCCTCGGCGATGGCGTGGTCACCGGCCACGGCACCATCAGTGGACGGCTCGTCTTCATCTTCAGCCAGGACTTCACGGTATTCGGCGGTTCATTGGCCGAGGCCCACGCCGGGAAGATCTGCAAGGTCATGGACCTGGCGATGAAGGTCGGCGCACCGATCATCGGCCTCGACGATTCCGGCGGCGCCCGGATCCAGGAGGGGGTGGCCGCGCTCGGCGGCTACGCAGACATCTTCCTGCGCAACGTCATGGCCTCCGGCGTCGTCCCGCAGATCTCCGTGATCCTCGGGCCATGCGCCGGTGGCGCGGTCTACTCACCGGCGATGACGGACTTCACGATCATGGTGGAGGGGACCTCGTACATGTTCGTGACCGGCCCCAGCGTCGTGAAGGCCGTGACCCACGAAGACGTCGATGCGGAATTCCTGGGCGGCGCGACGACGCACACGACCCGCAGCGGTGTTGCACACCTGGCGGCCCGCGATGAGGCGACCGCGTTCGACCACGTGCGGGCGCTGCTCGCCCACCTGCCGCAGAACAACCTCGTCGACCCCGTCGTGGCCGCATCGGACGATCCACCCGAGCGAGCCGATGTCGAACTCGACTCGATGATCCCGACGGATCCACGTCAGCCGTACGACATGCACGAGGTGCTGTCGCGGGTCGTCGATGACGGTGACCTGCTCGAGATCCAGCCGGGGTGGGCGGCGAACATCATCGTCGGTTTCGCGCGGCTCGGCGGCCGCAGCGTCGGGCTCGTGGCGCAGCAGCCCTCGGTCCTGGCCGGTGCGCTCGACATCGATGCATCGGTCAAGGCGGCGAGGTTCGTGCGCACCTGCGATGCCTTCAACGTCCCGCTCGTCACGTTCGTGGATGTGCCGGGATTCCTCCCGGGCGTGAGCCAGGAGCACGGTGGGATCATCCGGCACGGCGCGAAGCTCCTCTATGCCTATTGCGAGGCGACGGTCCCCAAGCTGACGGTGATCACCCGCAAGGCCTACGGCGGCGCCTATGACGTGATGAGCAGCAAGCACATCCGCGGCGACGTCAATCTCGCGTGGCCAACGGCCGAGATCGCGGTGATGGGCGCCGAGGGTGCCGTGAACATCCTGCATCGCGATGAGATCGCCGCGGCCGCGGACCCGGATGCCGAGCGTGCCAGGCTCGCGGCGGCATACGAGGCCGAGATCTCGGACCCCTACATCGCCGCCGGTCGCGGATATGTCGACGGCATCATCCAGCCGTCCGAGACGCGTTCCCGGCTGATCGCGGCCCTGGCGATGCTCGCCGACAAGCGCGACGTCAATCCGCGGAAGAAGCATGGCAACATCCCGCTCTGACGCGGGGAGGGCCACGGACGCGTCTTTGCGCAAAGACGACCGGCCGTTCGACCGGGTCCTCATCGCGAACCGTGGCGAGATCGCAGTCCGGATCATCCGTGCCTGTCGGGAGATGGGCATCGAGACGGTGGCGGTCTTCAGCGATGCCGATACCGATGCGCTGCACGTCCGGCTTGCCGACCGCGCGGTTCGGCTCGGGCCGGCGGCTCCGGCGGAGAGCTATCTCCGCATCGGCGCGATCCTCGACGCGGCGGTGTCGACCGGGGCGCAGGCGATCCATCCGGGTTATGGGTTCCTGGCCGAGCGGTCCGCCTTCGCCGCCGCCGTCACCGACGCTGGGTTCACCTTCGTCGGCCCCTCGGCAGCCACGATCGAGTCGCTCGGCGACAAGGTGTGGGCGCGCCGGTTGGCAAGGGCGGCCGGGGTGGCGACCGTCCCGGGCACCCTGGACCCGGTGCCGGTCGATCGCCCCGACGCGGTTGCGGCGGTCGTCGCGGAGGCCGAGGCCATCGGCTTCCCACTGCTGGTCAAGGCCGCGGCCGGCGGCGGCGGCCGGGGCATGCGGCGGGTCGAGCGTGCCGCGGACCTGCCCGCCGCGCTGACGACGGCCTCCGCCGAGGCAGCCAGCGGCTTCGGCGACGGGACGGTCTATCTCGAGCGTGAGATCCGTCCAGCACGCCACGTCGAGGTCCAGCTGCTCGGCGACGCGACCGGCACCGTGGTCGCCATCGGGGAGCGCGACTGCTCGATCCAGCGGCGCCACCAGAAGCTGGTCGAGGAGGCGCCGGCGC
The DNA here is from genome assembly GCA_963834915.1 of uncultured Chloroflexia bacterium. Taxonomy (GTDB): domain Bacteria; phylum Chloroflexota; class Limnocylindria; order Limnocylindrales; family CSP1-4; genus SPCO01. Next base: position 587,656 of record CAWIDI010000005.1, on the reverse strand, counting down.
CCGGTCTCACCCGGGAGGCCCGGCTCGGTCTCCATGACGGCGCCGTCCGCCTCGCCGCGGCGGCCGGGCTGACCAACGCGGCCACGGCCGAGTTCCTGCTGGACCGCGACGGGGCGGTCTGGTTCCTGGAGGTCAACACCCGGCTCCAGGTCGAGCACGGCGTCACGGAGCTCGTGAGCGGCCTCGATATCGTCCGCGAGCAGCTCTGGCTCGCCGCGGGCCGGCCGCTCTCCGCCGAGGCGCTCGCAGCCGCCGCGAGGGCAGGGGAGCCCACGATCCACGCGATCGAGGTGCGCCTCACCGCCGAGGACCCCGGCCGCGGTTTCGCCCCGACCCCGGGCACGATCCGCCACTGGGCGATGCCCGCTGGGCCGGGGGTCCGGGTCGATACCGCCGGCGAGGTGGGGGCACGCGTCCCACCCGAATACGACAACCTCGTCGCCAAGATCATGGTCGTCGCGGGAGACCGGCCCGCCGCCATCGACCGGCTGCGGCGAGCCCTCGACGAGACCGTGGTCGGGGGCATCCAGACGACCCTCCCGTTCCATCGGTTCGTGGCCCGGGACGCGTCGTTCCGGGATGCAAACCTCTCGACCGACTGGGTGGAGGAGCATTGGGACGGTGCGGCGGAACGGACGACCGTCGTGGACCGGGCGATCGAGGCGGCGACAACGGCCGCGCCGGCCGCCACCGTCCCAGGCCGGGGAGTCGTAACGACGACGTCCGGCGCGACGCGGGCGGCGCCTGCGACATCCGGCGGCTGGCGCTCCGCGGCCCGGGCCGACTCAGTCGACCGGTGGCCCCGATGAGGCGTCAGCGGGTCACGGACCGAGCGACCGGCACGGTCCTCGGCGAGTGGCCGCCGGATCAGCCGGCGCTCGATGGCTCGCCCGACGGACCCGACGCACCGGACGCGCCCAGGTCTCGTCCCGCCCTCGTGCTCCCGCTCGACGACGGCGGCCTCGAGGTCGTCGTCGATGGCTGGCGTTTCGAGGTGACGGTCGAGGATGCCGAGCGGGCGGCCCTCCGCGACCGTGCGACCACGGCGGGGACCGCGAAGGGCCATGACGGGCCGCTCGACATCCGTGCCATCATCCCGGGGAGGGTCGCCTCGGTGGCCGTCGTCGCCGGCGATGCCGTCACCGCGGGCAGCCGCCTCCTCGCGGTCGAGGCGATGAAGATGGAGAACGATGTGCGCGCTCCTCGCGATGGGGTCGTCGAACGGGTGGCCGTGGCCGCCGGCGAGACGGTCGACCTCGGTGACCTCCTCGTGACCCTCCGGTGAGCCATCCCGAGCGGCCCGCCGGCGAAGGGCGGGATCCCGCCCGCGAGCGCTGGCGGGCGACCCTCCGGGCGAAGGCGCTTGGGTCCGCGCCGGAGCGTCGGCCGCGCTTCGAGACCTCGTCTGGGATCGAGGTCCGCGACGTCTACACCGCCGCCGACACGGCCGGCCTTGACGAGGCCCGGGACCTCGGCCTGCCCGGCGAGTTCCCCTATACCCGGGGCGTCCAGCCGACGATGTACCGCAGCCGCTTCTGGACGATGCGGCAGTACGCCGGCTTCGCGACCGCCGAGGAGACGAACCGCAGGTTCCGCTACCTGCTGGACCAGGGCCAGACCGGCCTGTCGGTCGCCTTCGACCTGCCCACCCAGATGGGCTACGACTCCGACGCCCGTGAGGCGGAGGGGGAGGTGGGCCGGGTCGGCGTCCCGGTCTCCAGCCTCGTGGACATGGGCGTGCTCCTCGACGGCCTGCCGCTCGGCGAGGTCAGCACCTCGATGACCATCAACGCCACCGCCCCGATCCTGCTGGCGCTCTACGTGGCCGCGGCGGAGGCGCAGGGGGTCTCGCGCGCGCAGATCAGCGGGACCACCCAGAACGACATCCTCAAGGAGTACATCGCGCGCGGCACCTACATCTTCCCGCCGCGCCCCTCGATGCGGCTCGTGACCGACGTCTTCGAGTTCTGCGCCGGCGAGCTCCCCAAGTGGAACACCATCTCGATCTCCGGCTACCACATGCGCGAGGCCGGGGCGACCGCCGCGCAGGAGCTCGCCTTCACGCTCGCGGACGGGATCGCCTACGTGGAGGCGGCCGTGGCGCGCGGGCTCGATGTCGACGACTTCGCCGGCCGCCTGAGCTTCTTCTTCGCCGCCTGGTCGGAGCTCTTCGAGGAAGTCGCCAAGTTCCGGGTCGCCCGCCGGATGTGGGCGACGATCATGCGGGAGCGCTTCGAGGCATCGAACGCCCGTTCGCTTTTGTGCCGGTTCCACGTCCAGACCGCCGGGTCAAGCCTGACCGCCCAGTCGGTCGACAACAACGTCGTGCGGACCACCATCCAGGCGCTCTCCGCCGTCCTCGGCGGCGCCCAGAGTCTCCACACCAATGCCCGGGACGAGGCGCTGGCCCTGCCGACCGAGGAGGCCGCTCGCCTGGCCCTGCGAACCCAGCAGATCATCGCCCACGAGGCCGGCGTGACGGAGACGCCGGACCCCCTGGCCGGCTCGTACTACGTGGAATCGCTCTCCAACGAGCTCGAGGCGGCCGCCTGGACCTACCTCGACGAGATCGAGGCGATGGGCGGGACGCTCGTCGCGATCGAGCGCGGGTTCCAGCAGCGCGAGATCCAGGAGGCGGCCTACCGGGTCCAGCGGGCGATCGAATCGGGCGAGCAGGTCGTCGTCGGCGTCAACAAGTTCCGCGACGACGAGGTCACGACCCCGCCCATCCACCAGATCGACCCGGACGGGGAGCGCCGCCAGATCGAGCGCGTCCGGCGCGTCCGCGCCGAGCGTTCGGCCGCGGACTGGGAGGCGACCATGGCCGAGCTCGGCCGCGTCGCCGCGGGGGACGGGAACCTGATGCCGTCGATCCTCGCCGCGGTCCGCGCCCACGCCACGGTCGGCGAGATCAGCGACCGCCTGCGCGTCAGCTGGGGCGAGCACCGCGAGCTCATCACGGTCTGACCCGCGCGCCGAGCCGCATCCGCCAGTGCGGGTGCCAGCGCCCATCGGCCTCCTGCCGCCAGAGCTCGAGCGCGGACGCCCGCGCGACGACCGGTAGCTCCGCTTCGGCCAGGCGCTCGACCTCCTCGAGCGGCGCCGTCCCGGATTCGGCGATCGTGAGGTGCGGGATGACGGTGTCGAAGATCCCGCCGTACGGCGGGTGGTCGGGCCATCGCTCGACGATGGCGGCGGTGATCGAGCGGAACGGCTCGGCGGGCTCCGGGTCGAGCCAGACCACGCCCTCGAAGCGGCGCACGCGCTCGAAGCGGACCTCGAACGGCTCGACCGACCTGGCGATCCCGTCGAGCCGGTGCCGGACGTCGGGCGTCAACGCCGCGACCGGCAGGAACGGATAGAGCACGGTGACGTGCGACCGCGCCCCGAGCGATGCGGCGAGGTCCCAGCGCCGTCGGAGGCGTGCCAGTCCCGGCGGAAGCCGGATCGGGACGGCGACACCGCTGATCTGGTCCATCGCGGCAGGGTAATCTGCGCCAGTGAACGCGACATCGCCCCTCGGTCAGGTCCCCGAGCCCATCCGCCGGCTCGGCAAGGTCCATCACGTCGCGCTGATCGTCCGCTCGATCGATGCCTCGCTGGGCCTCTGGCGGGATTCGCTCGGGCTCGGCCTCGAGACCGTCATGGACATCCCCGACGATCGCGTCCGGATCGCCTTCCTGGGCGTCGGCGAGTCCAAGATCGAGCTGGTCGAGCCGACCGACGACAGCACCGGGGTCGCGCGATTCCTGGCCTCGAAGGGGGAGGGGTTCCACCACATCTGCTTCGAGGTGGGGAACCTCGCGGAGACCCTGCTCCGCCTCGAGATCGACGGGCTCGAGCTCATCGACAGCGCCCCGCGCCGTGGCGCCGAGGGCCCGGTCGCGTTCCTCCACCCGCGGGCATGCCACGGGGTCCTGGTGGAGCTGATCGAGGCGCCGGGCGGCCCGTCGTGGACGAGCCTGGGCTTCACCCGAGGCGCTGGCTGATGGCCGTCGACGACCTCGCCGCGGCCATCGACCCGAGCGTGCCCGCATCGGGGCCGGGCTGCGTCGAGTGCGAGGCGACCGGCGGCTGGTGGTACCACCTGCGCCGCTGCACCAAGTGCGGGCACGTGGGCTGCTGCGACAGCTCGCCCTCCCAGCATGCCCGCCGGCATGCCGCCGAGACTCCCGGGCATCCGATGGTGCGCTCCTACGAGCCGGGCGAGGACTGGTTCTACAGCTTCGCGACGGACCGCGCGTACGAGGGCCAGCCCTGGCGCCACCGCTGCACCACCCGCTCGACCAGACGGTGCCCGGCCCCGCGGACCGCGTGCCCGACGACTGGCAGGACCACCTGCACTGACCCCGGCGGCGCCGGCGTTCCGGACCCGCGGGCAAGCGACCGGCGGCTCAGCCGCGGGGCTTGGTCGCCCGCAGCGAGAACATCAGCGGCAGCTCGCCGGCCGTGCCCGGCGGCAGATGCCAGTCCCCGTCCGGTCCCTCGACCAGGAAGTCGGCCCCCCAGGCCAGGAACGGGTGCTCGACGAGCGCCTCGATCCGCAGCCCGTGGCCGATCAGGGCGGTCACGATCTCGCCGAGGCCGTGGTCCCAGCCGTGCTCGGTCTGGTCGCCGACATCGGCGTCGGGGTCCGCGTAGGAACCCTGGACCGGGAACTGGAGCGGCTCAGGGTGCTCGAAATACGGATAGGCCAGGCGCAGCTCGCCGGGCGCGACGCCCTCGTTCTCGAACGTGTTGAAGACCGGGTGCGCCTCGGTGATGAAGAACGTGCCGCCGGGGGCGAGGAAATGGGCGACGACCCGCGCCCAGCCATCGATATCCGGGAGCCAGCCGAGCACGCCGCGCGAGGTGTACACGACGTCGAAGGTCCCCTCGAGGTGCTCCGGAAGGTCGTACAGGTTCGAGCAGACGAAGCGGGCGTCCGCAACGCCCAGATCGGCTGCCAGCGCCGTCGCGAGCTCGATCGCCGCCGGCGAGAAGTCGGCGCCCGTGACGCGCGCCCCGAGCCGCGCCCACGACAGGGTGTCGATCCCGAAGTGGCACTGGAGGTGGAGCAGCGACCTGCCGGCCACGTCGCCCACCATCTCGAGCTCGTAGGGGCGCAGGCGGACGCCGCCCTCGCGGAAGCCGGCGAGATCGTAGAAGTCGCCCTCGGCGTGGATGCCCGTCCAGACGTCCCAGAGCGAGCGGTTGGCCGCGAAGGACGCCTCGCGCGGGACCGAGGCATCCGGCTGGGATGAACCGTCGCTCACCGGAGCGACCAGACGAACAGCACGTCCGCGGAACGATCGGCGTGCCGGCAGAACCCTACGATCTGGGCCGCGAGGTCGCGGATCCAGGGCTTCTCCTCGCGTGGCAGCGGCCCGAGCTCCTCGCCGACCAACTCGATCCAGCGTCCCGCGATCGCGTCGATCGACGCGTCCGGCAGGCGGGCCACGGCGGTGATCCAGGTCGGGTCGATGCGCTCGATCGTGCGGTCCCTCGACGGGGCGCCCGGTCCGTCGAGCTCGATCCGGGCGTCGATCAGGTCCGTCGGTTCGCGGCTGCCGGTGGCGGTCCGCGCCGACTCCGCGAAGAGGTCGAGCCAGGTGGGGTCGAGGCCGCCGCCAAGCGCGAGGTGGGCATCGAAGCGGGGTCCGGCTGCCTCGAGATCGGGATCCTCCTGCCCGATGACCAGCAGGATCTCCCTCGCATCGCCGGCGATCAGGTCCATGCTCGCGCCCATCAGCGGCCACGTCCCGGCACGAGGTCAGCTCCGGCCGCGGTAGCCCGCGTCGCGCAGCAGCCCGGGGAGCTCGGTCGGGGAGCCGGCGACCCGGAACCCGGCCGCCTCGAGCGCCTCGACCTTGGATGCCGCGGTGCCGGCGCCGCCCGAGATGATCGCGCCGGCGTGGCCCATGCGCTTGCCTTCCGGGGCGGTCCGCCCCGCGATGAACGCGACCTTCGGGATGTCCCGCAGGTGCTCCGCGGCCCACGCCGCGGCAGTCTCCTCGGCAGCGCCGCCGATCTCGCCGATGAGCACGATCGCGTCCGTCTCGTCGTCCGCGGCGAAGAGCTCGAGGATGTCGAGGAAGTTCGTGCCGATGATCGGGTCGCCGCCGATCCCGACGCACGTCGACTGGCCAAGCCCGGCATCGGTCATCGCCTGGACCGCCTCGTAGGTGAGCGTCCCGGAGCGGGAGACGACCCCGACCCGGCCCTCGCGATGGATCGCTGCCGGGATGATGCCGACCTTGGCGCGCCCCGGCGACGTGGCGCCCGGGCAGTTGGGTCCGATGAGCCGCGCGCCGTGCGCCCGGACGACCTCGACGACCGGGATCATGTCGAGGGTCGGGATCCCCTCGGTGATGCAGAAGATCGTGGCGATGCCCGCGGCGGCGGCCTCCATCACCGCGTCCGGCGCGCCGGCGGCCGGCACGAAGATCAGCGAGGTGTTCGCGCCGGTCTGGGCGACCGACTCGGCGACGGTGTCGAAGACGGGGACCGTGCCGTCCAGGACGACCTGGCCGCCCTTGCCCGGCGTCACGCCGGCCACGACCTTGGTGCCGTAGGCCGCGGACGCCCGGGCGTGGAACTCGCCCTCGCGCCCGGTGATGCCCTGGACCACGAGCCGCGTATCGCGCCCGATCAGGATGCTCATGCGGCCGCGCCCCGGGATGCCGCGACGGCCTTGGCCGCGGCCTCGTCGAGGGTCGCCGCCGTCTCGAAGTGGGCTTCCTCCAGCAGGACCGCCGCTTCGGCGGCATTCGTGCCGACGATGCGGACGACCATCGGGACGTCGCGGACCTGCTGGGCGCGGGCGTCGATCAGGCCCTTGGCGACCTCGTCGCCGCGGGTGATGCCGCCGAAGATGTTCACGAGGATGGCGTCCACCTTCGGGTCGTCGAGGATGAGCCGCATCGCGAGGGCGACCTTGTCCGACCGCGCGCCGCCGCCGATGTCGAGGAAGTTGGCGGGCTCGCCGCCGGCGCGCTTGACGAGGTCCATCGTGGTCATCGCCAGGCCGGCGCCGTTGACCATGCAGCCGATGGTGCCGTCGAGCTTGATGAAGGTCAGGCCCGCCTCGCGCGCCGCGCGGTCCGCGGGGTCTTCCTCATCGGGGTCGCGGAGGTCCTCGAGCCCGGGGTGGCGGCCCAGCGCGGAGTCGTCGAGCGTGACCTTGGCGTCCAGGCAGACCAGCCGTTCCAGCGCGGCCCCATCGGGTCCGGTCTCGCGCACGATGGCGAGCGGGTTGATCTCGACGAGGTCGGCGTCGTAGGCGCGCATCGTCGCGACCAGGCCCTTGGCGATCTGCACCGCGGCCTTGAGGTGGCCGCCGAGGCCCATCGCGAAGGCGAGGTCGCGGGCCTGGTAGTCGAGCAGCCCGAGGAGCGGATCGGCATGCCGCCGGACGATCGCGGCCGGGTTCGTCGCCGCGACCTGCTCGATCTCGACGCCGCCCTCCGCCGAGCCCATCAGCAGGATCCGTCGCTCGGCGCGGTCGAGGACCGCCGACAGGTAGAACTCCTTGACGATCTCGGCGGCCGCCCCGATCAGGACCTTGCGGACGGTCATGCCCTTGATGTCCATCCCGAGGATCGCGCCGGCGACCGTCGCCGCCTCGTCGACCGAGCCCGCGAGCTTCACGCCGCCGGCCTTACCGCGCCCGCCGACCAGGACCTGGGCCTTGATGACGACCTTCCCGGCACCCGCGTCGAGGAACCGGCGGGCGGCCTCGCGGGCCTCGTCGACCGTGTGGGCGACCTCCCACGCCGGGACGGGCAGGCCCTGCGCGACCAGCAGCGACTTGGCGTCGGCTTCCTGGATCTTCACGGGCGAGGACGGCCTCCAGAGGTGCGTCGGGACGGGACAGCGATGGTACCGCGTTCGGGGGCCCCGCCGATGCGGCCCGCGCCGGAGGGCCTCGGCCGCCGTCACGCTCGTTGCGTCGCTACAATCGGGCCATGGCCCATCGAATCACCCTGATCCCCGGCGACGGCATCGGGCCGGAGCTGGCGGAGGCGACCACCCGCGTGCTCGATGCGACCGGCATCGGCTTCGAGTGGGAGCCCGTGGAGGCCGGCGAGGCGGCCATCGCGACCCATGGGACCCCGCTCCCGGACGAGGTCCTCGAGTCGATCCGGAGCACCAAGGTCGGGCTCAAGGGCCCGATCACCACGCCGGTCGGCGGCGGGTTCCGCAGCGTCAATGTCGGTCTGCGGCAGGCGCTCGGCCTGTACGCCAACCTGCGGCCGGCGCGCTCGATGGCCGGCGTCGAGTCGCGCTACCAGGACATCGACCTGGTCATCGTCCGCGAGAACACCGAGGACCTCTACGCCGGCATCGAGCACATGGTCGGCCGCGATGCCGCGGAGAGCATCAAGATCATCACCCGCGAGGCCTCCGAGCGGATCGCGCGATTCGCCTTCGAGTACGCCGTCGCGAACGGCCGTCGCAAGGTCACCGCGGTCCACAAGGCCAACATCATGAAGCTGTCCGACGGCCTCTTCCTCGAGAGCTGCCGCACCATCGCCGCGGACTACGAGGGGAAGATCGAGTTCGAGGACCGCATCGTCGACAACATGTGCATGCAGCTCGTCCAGAAGCCCGAGCTCTACGACGTGCTGCTCCTGCCGAACCTCTACGGCGACATCGTCAGCGACCTCGCGGCCGGGCTGGTCGGCGGCCTCGGCGTCGCGCCCGGCGCGAACATCGGCGCGGAGTCGGCGGTCTTCGAGCCGGTCCACGGCTCCGCCCCCAAGTACGCGGGCCTGGACAAGGCGAACCCCACCGCGATGATCCTCAGCGGCGCGCTGATGCTGCGCCATCTCGGTCACCGCGAGACCGCGTCCCGGCTCGAGGAGGCCGTACGCAGCGTCATCGCCGAGGGCAAGGCGACGACCTACGACCTCGGTGGACCGGCCGGCACCCGCGAGTTCGCCGACGCGGTCATCGCGCGCATGGCCCAGGCCGGGTCCGCCGGATGACGAGCTGGCCCGCGACCCTCCGGGCCGGCCGCCCGCCGCGGAAGCCGACCGGGACGGCGCCGCAGGGATTCGGCACGACCACTCGCTCGGACGCCTGGTGGGCCTCGCCGCTCGGGGTCGGCTTCTGGCTCGCGGTCCTGGTCCTGTACTCCATCTTCAGTGCGCTGCTGTGGACGCCGCTCATGGGCGCGGCGAACGAAGCCGACGGCTACCTGTCGCCGTTCTACTTCCCGCTGTTCAAGGACCTCGGCCTTCCCTTCGGCATCTCGCCGGCGATCCTGACCCTGTGGATCCCGATCGGCTTCCGGACCACCTGCTACTACTTCCGGCGCGCGTACTACCGCGCCTACCTCGCCGATCCGCCTGCCTGCGCCGTCGGGGAGCCGATCGTCCACCGGCGCTACCGGATGGAGGCGGCGCTGCCGTTCATCCTCCAGAACCTCCACCGCTTCTTCCTCTACCTGGCGGTCGTGCTCCTGGCGATCCACTGGGCCGAGGTCGGGTCGACGTTCGCCGGTCCGGATGGTCCCCGGCTCGGCCTCGGGAGCGTGATCCTGCTCGTCGACGTCACGCTGCTCAGCGGCTACGTGTTCGGCTGCCACTCGATGCGCCACCTCGTCGGCGGGCGCCTCGATTGCTTCTCCTGCTCGCGCTCGAACCAGACCCGTCACGCCGCCTGGCTGCGTCTCAGCGGCCTGAACGCCCGGCACATGGTCCTGGCCTGGGCCAGCCTGATCTCGATCGTCGTCGCCGACCTGTACATCCACGCCCTCGGTCTCGGACTGATCGCCGACCCGGTCATCCGGTTCTAGGCCGGCGTCGATCGATGGCAGACCCCAACCCGACCCAGACGCGGCCGCACGACGTCCTGGTCATCGGGGCCGGCGGCTCGGGGTTGCGGGCGGCGATCGAGGCGAAGGCCGCCGGGGCGGACGTCGGACTGGTGTGCAAGTCGCTCCTCGGCAAAGCGCACACGGTCATGGCCGAAGGCGGGATCGCGGCGGCGCTAGGGCACGTCGCAAGCGACGATTCCTGGCAGATCCACTTCCGCGACACGATGGTCGGCGGCAAGCAGATGAACAACCCGCGCATGGCCGAGCTCCACGCGACGGAGGCGCCGGCCCGCGTCCGCGAGCTCGAGGAGTGGGGGGCGATCTTCGACCGGACGCGGGACGGGCGGATCCTGCAGCGGCCGTTCGGCGGGCACACCCATCCGCGGCTGGCGCACGTCGGGGATCGGACCGGGCTCGAGATGATCCGCACGCTCCAGGACCGCGCCGTCGCGATGGGGATCACGGTCTACATGGAGTGCACGATCACGCAGCTCATCACGAGCGCCAGGGGCGTGACCGGAGCCTTCGGGTACTGGCGCACGACCGGGCGTCCGATCCTCTTCCCGGCCAGGGCGGTGGTCCTCGCGACCGGCGGCATCGGCAAGGCCTACGAGATCACCTCGAACTCCTGGGAGTACAGCGGCGACGGCCAGGCGCTGGCCTACCGCGCCGGCGCGGAACTCATCGACATGGAGTTCGTGCAATTCCACCCGACGGGGATGGTCTGGCCGCCCGGCGTCCGGGGCCTGCTCGTGACCGAGGCGGTCCGCGGCGAGGGCGGGATCCTGCGCAACGCCTCGGGTGAGCGTTTCATGTGGAGGTACCTGCCGGAGGACCGCCGGGCGGAGTACGCCGCGACCGACGAGGAGGCCGCTCGCTGGGTGACCGCCGTATCCCAGGGCCGCTCCACGGAGGACCGTCGCCCGCCCGAGCTGTCCACCCGGGACAACGTGGCACGGGCCATCTACACCGAGGTCAAGGAAGGTCGCGGCTCGCCCCACGGCGGCGTGTTCCTGGATATCAGCTACCTCCCGGCCGACCACGTCCGGCGCAAGCTGCCCTCGATGTACGAGCAGTTCAAGGAGCTCGCCGACGTCGACATCACGGCCGGACCGATGGAGATCGGGCCGACGACCCACTACGTCATGGGCGGCATCCGCGTCGACGCGGACACCGGGGCGACCGGGGTCCGCGGGCTGTTCGCCGCCGGTGAGGTGGCGGGCGGGATGCACGGCGCCAACCGCCTCGGCGGGAACTCGCTCTCCGACCTGCTCGTCTTCGGTGCCCGGACGGGCCGAGCGGCCGGTGCGCATGCCCTGGCCGAAGGCACGGACCCGCACGTCGACCCGATCCAGGTGCTCGAAGCGGAGCGCGCGCTCGAGGCGCCCTTCGAGCGGACCGACGGCGAGGACCCGTACGCGATCCAGCGCGACCTCCAGGAGATGATGCAGCGTCTCGTCGGCATCTTCCGGCAGGAGGCCGACCTGAGCGATGCGATCCGCCAGCTGGCTGTGCTGCGGACGCGACTCGATGGCGTCCGGGTCGTCGGGGACCGGGCCTACAACCCGGGTTGGAACCTCGTCTTCGAGCTCGACCACCTGCTGACCGTCTCCGAGGCGATCGCGCGGAGCGCGCGGCAGCGGACGGAAAGCCGCGGGGCGCACAGCCGGCTCGACCACCCGGCCACCGATGACGCGACGTGGGGCCAGGTCAACAGCGTGGTCTCGCGCGCCAGCGACGGTGCGATGGCGGTCGGGACGCGGCCGCTGCTGGCGATGGCCGATGCGCTGCAGACCCTGCTGGGCGTCCACTGATGGGAGGGTCGGATGACTGAGGCCCATCTGCGGGTCTTCCGCGGCAAGTCGATGTCGGAAGGCCGCCTCGAGGACTTCGACGTCCCCGTCGAGGAAGGGATGGTCGTCCTCGATGCCCTCCATTGGATCCAGGGACACGTAGCCCCCGACCTCGCGGTCCGCTGGAACTGCAAGGCTGCGAAATGCGGGTCGTGCAGCGCCGAGGTGGACGGGCGCCCGAGCCTGATGTGCAAGACCCGGCTGTCGGATTTCGACCTCGATCAACCGATCACCGTCGAGCCGATGCGCGCCTTTCCGCTCATCCGCGACCTGGTGACGGACGTCTCCTGGAACTACGAGGTCAACAAGACCATCGAGCCGTTCACGCCGCCCGCCGACGTCCCCCAGGAGGACTGGCGCTGGCAGCAGGAGGACATCGAGCGGGTCCAGGAATACCGAAAGTGCATCGAGTGCTTCCTGTGCCAGGACGTCTGCCACGTGCTGCGCAACCACGAGACCGAGCGGCCGTTCATGGGACCGCGCTACCTGGTCCGGACGGCCGGGCTGGAGATGCACCCGATCGACCAGGCGGATCGGCGGCCGTACCTCAAGGAGGCCGGCGGCATCGGCTACTGCAACATCACCAAGTGCTGCACCGACGTCTGCCCGGAGCACATCAGGATCACCGACAACGCGATCATCCCGCTCAAGGAGCGCGTGGCGGACGAGTACTACGACCCGCTCAAGATGGCCTGGCGCTTCCTGCGCGGCCGGTCGGGTTCGTCCGGCGCCGGGAAGGAGCTGCCGGTGCTGCCGTCCGGCCCGGGCGGGGTCGCGGCCGAGTCGCCCGACGATGACACGGGCGGGGGTCCCGCCTGACGTCCCGCGACCGCACCGACGACCCGGACGGCCCGCCGACGCTCTGGACCGACGGCGAGACCGTCGAGCGGCCGGCCACCGGGGACGCGGCCGCGCCGACGACCACGGCCGCTGCACCGAGATCCGCTCCGGCTCCCGCAGCCGCGGGCTCGCTTCGGCTCCTCATCCGCACCGACGGCGCCGCCCGCGGCAACCCGGGGCCGGCGTCTTCGGGTGCGGCACTCTACGACCTCGCCCGCCCCGATGCGCGCGACGACAAGGCCGACCCGGACGCCTCGATCTCGGCCTATCTCGGGATCCAGACCAACAACGTGGCCGAGTACACCGGGGTGGTTCGGGCGCTCGAGCTGGCGCATGACCTCGGTGCCCGCGAAGTCCATCTGCTGCTCGATTCGAAGCTCATCGTCGAGCAGCTGTCAGGCCGCTGGCGAGTCAAGGACGCGAAGCTGATCCCGCTCTGGTCGGCGGCGCGCAAGACGCTCGGCGGCTTCGAGCGCTGGACCGCCGCCCACGTGCCGCGCGCCCAGAACTCGGTCGCCGACCGGCTGGCCAACGAGGCGATCGACCGGGCGCAGGCGGGCGGTCCGGCCTCGGTCGTCCGCCGGCCGTGATCGCGGCGGCGACCGGCGAACTGCCGGCCGCTCGGAACCGGCGACCACGTCGCATCGTCAGGCGACCGTGAGAACCCCCATCGGTCAGGTCGCGCTCATCGTCCTCGCCGCCCTGCTCGCCGCCGCGTGCGGCGGATCGGCGGCGTCAGCCAGCCCGTCGGGGGCGGCCCATCCGCCGACGCTCGCCGGCACGAACTGGGGGGTCGTCTCGGTCGCGGGCCGGGCGTCGGTCCCGGCCAGCACCCCGTTCATCAACTTCACGGCGGATCGGGCGCAGGGCACCGGCGGCTGCAACTCGTTCGGCGGCGACTTCACCTACGACCCGGCGACCGGCACCCTCAGGTTCGGCGAGCTCGGCATGACGCTGATGCTCTGCATGGGGCCGCAGGGCGACTTCGAGACCGTCTTCTTCGCGGCGCTGCAGGGTCCGCAGCAGGTCACCCGGACCACCGACAACCTGTTCTTCGACGGGCCTAAGGGCCGCATCGTCCTCGCGCCGGCAGCCCGGGATACCGGCGCCGGGTAGGATGGCCTCGTCAGCGAGACGGTCGGATGGTCGCGCGGCGTCCGGGGCGACCCGCTCGTCGTGAGGAAAGTCCGAGCTCCGCAGCGCAGGGTGGCGGGTAACGCCCGTCCGTCGTGAGACGAGGACCAGTGCCACAGTGACGATGCCGCCGGCGGCCTTCGGGTCGCCGCCGGAGTGAAACGCGGCAAACTCCACCCGGAGCAAGGCCAAATAGGAGGGCGCAACCCGACGCCGGGAGACCGGCGACGGGGGAGAGGTGCGCTGCCCAGCCCTCGGGTCGGCCGCATGAGCCGGTAGGTAACCGCCGGCCTCAGATGGATGGCCATCCCCGGCCGGACGCTTCGGCGCCCGCTCGGGACAGAACTCGGCTTACAGACCGCCTCGCTGACGCTTTCCAGGCGCGGATCGCCCGGGCCTCCGCGCCGACGCCGCGCCGGGCCGCCAGGCGGCGATCAGTCCTCGTCGGGGCGGAAGATGTGCGGGGCGGTGCAGCTGTTGCAGATCGGCGTCGCCGAATCGAGGTCGCCGAGCGGGATCGGCGCCTTGCGATCCGGGTAGAGGCACTCGACGTCGTAGACACGCTCGCCGCCGGCCTCGACCTGGATCAGGCGCCGGAAGGTGCAGCGCTTGATGCGGTGCGGCGCCAGGTGGAAGGCGTCGGGTTGCGGCGGGATGAGCGGGAGTGGCAGGGCCATGACGCGGCGATTCGCCTCGATCGAGCGGGCCGAACGGGGGTTCGGTCGGTTCTGGCGGCGGAGCCTAGCACCCCATCCGTCGCCACGGCAAGGAACGAAAGGTACTAGACTCCCGGCCTTCCGAGCCATCGACCGTCGAGGAGCGTGCGTGCCAGCGAAGACGCCAGCCGATCCGCCGCCCGACGACTGGACGGCCGAAGAGCTGCTCGCCGAACAGACGATCGACGCCTTCGCCGATCCGGGCGCGGCCGTCCCGGAGCCGTCGACGTGGCTCTCGATGATCTCCGGTCGCTCGCCCAACACGGCCGTCTGCCCGTTCTTCCGGGCCGTCCGGACGGACGGTGCCCTGACCGAGCCCATCGAGGTGCCCGACGCCGCCAACCGGTGCGCGGCGCTGACGGACGCCGTTCCGCAGTCGCTCCGCCAGCAGGAGCTCGTCTGTCTCACGACCGGCCACGTCAACTGCCCGCGCTATCAACGCGGCGCCGTCGCCATGACACCGGTGCCGCCGGCCAAGCCACGTGCCCTCGCCTCGCTGACCCCCGCGATCGCCGTGTCCCTGGCGACCCTCGCCCTGGCGTTCCTGATCTCGGTCGGGTTCACGATGGCCAACGGCGGCCTCACCCTGCCATCGATCGCGGTCGCGACCGGCACGCCCGCCGCCTCGGCCTCGGCCGTCGCGGCGGCACCGTCGGCCGGAGGTTCCGCCGCGTCGGTCGCCCCATCGGCGATGGTGCCGAGCGCGAGCCCCGCGGCGGTGACGGCCTCGCCCGCCTCGCCAGCATCGCCGACGCTCGAGCCGACGGCCACGCCGCCCGCGACCCCTAAGCCGACTCCCAAGCCGACGAAGAAGCCGACCTCGGACCGTTACGCCCTGCTGACGGCCTGCCCGGGCAAGTCCGATTGCTGGATCTACGTCATCCGCTCGGGTGACAACCTCGCCAGCATCGCCAATTACTTCGGCGTCTCCCTCCAGCGGGTCAAGAACATGAATCCCTGGACGAAGACGACCGGCCTCAAGTCCGGCCAGCAGCTGCGGATCCCGACGCCGACGCGATAGGCCGTCCCGCACCGGCCCTCCCGTAGGCCATCCCGCCCCGGACCTGCCCTAACGATCACCCGGGGACCGATATGGCCGACCGACTGGCGGTCCCGACCTGGGAGGCACCCGTCCCGCAGTCGATCCGTGCTCGACGCTGCGGTCACGACGGGCAGACGGCCATCGGAGCGTCCCGACGCGGGTCTGGACCGGCCATAACGGTCTGTGGGCGGTCGTTCGGCCATGTAGCGGCCCGCTGACGAGCGCGGGATCGGGAGCCCGCACGGTCATGACCGTTCGACCACGACCGCGCCACGACCACGACCGCGCCGCGGCGACGAGCGTCCGGCGACGCGCAGAAATGGCATTGACGGCAGCCGTTTGCCCGCTATGATGGCCCGAAGTGGCGCGAAGTGGTGAAAAGTGGGGAACCAAGACGACACCCGGGCAGACCGCCGGGCCCTCCTCACCGCCACAGGCCCGAGCCGCATGGCAACCACAACGACAGGGGAACCCGACTGGTGTTCACCGGCGAGTACCGGCACACGGTGGACGACAAGGGGCGGATCGCCGTCCCTGCGAAGTTCCGCGCCCAGCTGGACGCCGGGGCTGTCGTCTCCCGCTGGCTGGATCCCTGCCTCGCGATCCACACCGCCGCCGGCTGGGAGTCCCTCTCGGCCAAGGTCGCGGCACTCCCATTCACCGATCAGACCGCCCGGCGCTTCACGAGGTTCGTGTTCGCCGGGTCCGCACCCGCAGAGCTCGACCGCCAGGGACGAGTCCTCGTCCCGGCGTATCTGCGCGAGTCGATCGGCCTCACGGCGGACGCCGTGGTGGTCGGGACACACGACCACGTGGAGATCTGGGCGCCCGAGCGGTGGGACGACTACCGCAAAGCCCTCGATGACCCACAAGCGCTGGCCGAAGCCTTCGAAGGGCTGGGGATCTAGCGCCACCACATGCGCTTCCAGGATCCGCTCGGGATCCGATCGTTCGGGACGGAGGAGAGATGAAGGACGGGCACAAGCCGGTGCTGGTGGAGGAGGTCCTCGTGATGCTCGCTCCAGGGCCGGGCAGCCTTCAGATCGACGCCACCCTGGGCGGCGGTGGGCACACCGAGCGGATCCTGGAGGCGACCGACCCTGATGGCCGCCTCCTCGGCCTTGATGCCGATGGGGCGGCCGTCGCCAGGGTGGACGGTCGTCTCCGGGCACGTTTCGGCGATCGGCTCGTCCTTCGCCAGGCCAACTTCAGTGAACTCGGCGACGTCGCGCCGGCGGCCGGGTTCGGTGCCGTCGACGGCTGCCTCTTCGACCTCGGCCTGTCGAGCTTCCAGCTCGCCGACACGGACCGCGGGTTCGGGTTCCGCGCCGGCGGCCCGCTCGACATGCGCTTCGACACCGGCCGCGGCGTCCCTGCCGCGACGCTGCTGGCGACGCTCGACGCCGCCGAGCTGACCGCGCTCTTCCGCCGCTACGGCGAGGAGCCGAAGGCGCCCCGCATCGCCCGGGCCATCGTCGAGGCGCGGGCGACCGCACCGGTCGACACCGCCGAGCGCCTGGCGGCCCTGATCGAGAAGGTCGCGCCGCCCAACCCGCGCCAGCCCCGCCGGACCCATCCCGCGACCCGGGTGTTCCAGGCGCTGCGCATCGCGGTCAACGAGGAGCTCGAGGCGCTCCAGGCCGGCCTCTCCGCCGCGCTGGACCTGCTCCGGCCCGGCGGCCGCCTCGTCGTCCTCAGCTATCACTCCCTGGAGGACCGGATCGTCAAGCGGTTCATCGCCGCCGAACGGCGGGGCTGCATCTGCCCGCCGGAGCTGCCGGTCTGCGTCTGCGGCAAGAACCCGCGCCTGCGGATGGTGACCCGGCCCTCATTGACCCCGTCGGCGACCGAGATCGCCGCCAACCCCCGAGCCCGCAGCGCCCGGCTGCGCGCCGCCGAACGCCTGGCCGCGTAAAGGGGGCCGATCGACCGACGACCACGCGAGCCGCCAGACGAGCCGGCCGCGACCACAGGAACGGAAGGAGGAGCCCCCATGAGCAAGCATCATCAGTCCAGCCGCCGCAAGTCGTACGGCCGGCGCCAGCACGAGGTCCGCGAGCGCCAGGACCGCCAGCATCAGCCCGAGGGCTTCGATGTCGAGTACGGCGAGGCGACCAACGTCGTGCCGACCGACCCCTTCACCTTCCTCGACCCGCGCGCTCCGCGCCTCCGCCTCATGTCGGCCGACTGACCGGTGGCCGTCTACGAGGGCGCCCGCCCACGAACGATCACGCTCGGCGGTCGCCCGCGCATCGCGGAGGGACCCACCCTCAAGCGACGTCGGGCGCGCGCGGCCGTCCGCGCGGGGCGACACCCTCGCCAGTGGAGCCTGGTCCTGGGCGCCATCGTCATCGCCTTCCTGCTCGCGTTCTTCTGGCTGGCGCAGGTCGTGCGCGAGTCCGCCACCGGCTACGACATCGGGCGCCTCCAGGTCACCCGGGACCGGTTGGACTCCCGGTCGCAGGACCTCCACTCGGACCTGAGCCGCCTGGGGCACGAGCCGGCGATCCGCAAGCTCGCCCTCGACGCCGGCCTGGGCCAGTTGAGCGATCCGCTCATCCTGCCGGCCCGCTAGGCGATCGAGCGAACCATGCTGGGTCGGACCGATTCCCGCTCGCGGCTGCTGGTGCTACTGCTGGTGTTCATGGTGGCTGCGCTCGCCGTGATGGTCCGACTCGCGTACTGGCAGGTCGTCCAGCGTGACGAGCTCGCCACCAAGGCGGCCGTCCAGACCACGATCCAGATCTCGGAGCCCAGCCGCCGTGGCGACATCTACGACCGCAGCGGGACGGTCGTCCTGGCCACGACCGTCGAGCGCGACCGCATCGTGGCCAACGCCAAGATCCTGACCCCGACCCAGCGCCAGGAGACCGGGGACGCGCTCGTGCGCATCCTGGCGCTCGATCCGACGGCAGAGGCCGCGCTCCGCGACAAGCTGCTGTCGGACAAGTCCTACATCATCCTGGCCCGGGAGATCGAGCCCGCGGTGGCCGACCAGATCCGCGCGGCAACGGCCGACCGGACCCTCACCGGGATCACCCTCGAGGCCGAGCCGCTGCGGGTCTACCCGCAGGCCGGCGGCGGTCGCGATTCGACCCTCGCCGCGCAGCTGCTCGGGTTCGTCAATCGCGACGGCACCGGCCAGTACGGCGTGGAGCAGGCGTACCAGGACACACTCGGCGGGTCGCCGCGCGTCGCCGACTTCCAGCGCGACGCCCGCGGCCAGCCGATCCCCGAGACCTCGACCGTGGTCTCGCCCGGGACGCCTGGCCAGGACGTCCGTCTGACGATCGACGCGGGACTCCAGCTGGCGGTCGAGCAGGAGCTCATGGCGGCCTACGTCGCCGACGACGCCAAGAGCGTCTCCGCCGTCGTCATGGACCCGTACACCGGGGAGGTCTACGCGGAGGCGACCTATCCGTCCTACGACGCGAACGACTACCGCGCGATCGCCGCGAAGCACCCCGACCGCTTCGTCGACCCGATCGTCTCATCCGTTTACGAACCGGGGTCCGTCTTCAAGATGATGACGGCCAGCGCCGCCCTGGAGAACAAGAGCGCCACGCTGAAGACCCGGATCAAGGACACCGGCACCCTGCGACTCGACGGCGGCCGGGCCAAGATCGATGACGCCGACCGGACCGGGATGGGCTGGATGACCTTCGAGGACGGGGTCGCCTATTCGCGCAACGTCGTCGCCGCCAAGGTCGCCCTCGACCTCGGCGCGACCACCCGCGAGTCTTCGGCGATCCTCTACGACACGTGGCTCAAGTACGGGTTCGGCGCCAAGACCGGCATCGACGTCGCGAACGAGGTCTCGGGCATCGTCCGCGACCCGGGCCTGAAGCCGTGGGCACAGATCGACCTCGCGAACGGCGCCTTCGGCCAGGGCGTGGCGGTCACACCCATCCAGCTCGCGTCGTCGTTCGCCGCCCTCATGAACGGCGGGTCGATCGTCCAGCCGCACGTGGTCAAGGCGATCGGCGAGCGGGAGATCACCGACGCGCCCAAGGCCCACGTGATCACGAAGAGCCTGTCGACCCAGCTCATCGGCCTGATGAACCACGTCGTCACGACGGTCCCGTTCTACAAGGACCGCACGCTGGTCAAGGGCTATGACGTCGGCGGCAAGACCGGCACGGCCCAGATCTGGGACACGAAGGCCAACCACGGCCGCGGCGCGTGGAAGGTCGACCTCTTCAACTATTCGTTCGTGGGCTACATCGCCCGCGAGAAGGGCGTCCCGGACCTCGTCGTCGCGATCCGGATCGAGGAGGGCACCCCGACCGTCCACCGGGTCGGCCACCTCGAGATGCCGGTCATGTCGTTCGAGCTGTTCCGGCGCATCGCCACCGACGCCATCACCACGCCCGACCTCCTGACGGACCGGATGACGACGGTCGGCCCGGTCGCGGCCCGGTGACCGCGGTCCGTGCGAGACTCCCCACCGTGACCGACGCGGGCGAGGCCATCTCCGCCGACGAGCTCGTTCGCCTCACCGGCGGACGGCTGCTCGCCCGTTCCGACCGCCCGGTCCGTGGCGGTGCCGTCGACTCCCGGGCCGTGCGGCCCAGCAACCTGTTCGTGGCGCTTCCCGGGGAGCGGACCGATGGGCACACGTTCCTGCCGGCCGCCGTGGCCGCGGGCGCGTCCGCGCTCCTGGTCACGCGACCGATCGGCGATCCCGCCGCGCTCGGCGATGTCAGCGTCATCCGCGTGGCCGATGGGGTCGCGGCGCTCGGCGCGGTCGCGGCTGGCTGGCGCCGGCGCTTCGATCCCCTGGTCGTCGGGATCACCGGCAGCATCGCCAAGACCCTGACGAAGGAGGCCGTGGCGACCGTCCTCGCGCACCGCTTCCGGACGCTGCGCAGCGCCGGCAACCAGAACAACGAGATCGGCCTGCCGCTGACGCTGCTGGAGCTCGGGCCGGAGCACGAGGCAGCCGTGCTCGAGATGGGCATGTACGTCGGCGGCGAGATCGCCGACCTCGCCGCGATGGGGCGGCCCTCGATCGGCGTGGTCACGGCCGTGCAGCCGGTCCACCTGTCGCGGATCGGCAGCCTCGAGGCGATCGAATCCGCCAAGGGCGAGCTGCTGGAGGCGCTCCCTCCCACGGGCACGGCGGTCCTCAACGCCGACGACCCGATCGTCCGTCGGATGGGCGCGCGGAGCGCGGCGCGGCCGCTGACCTACGGGTTCGCCGACGATGCCGATGTCGGTGCCGAGGCCGTGGTCTCGGCGGGCAGCGGTGGGATGCGCTTCACGCTGCGGGCGAACGGGGAGAGCCGCCCGGCCACGACGCCATCGCTCGGCCGGCTGTCGGTCCACAACGGCCTGGCCGCGGCCGCTGTCGGCCTGGCCGCCGGTCTCACGCTCGACGAGATCGTCCGCGGCCTCGCGCTCGGCTGGTCGGCGCCGCATCGGATGACCCTCGTCCGTCTTGCCGACGTGACCGTCATCGACGACAGCTACAACGCCTCGCCGGGCTCGGTCGCCGCCGCGCTGGAGGTGCTCCGGGACCTCCCCGGACGGTCGGTCGCGGTGCTCGGCGAGATGCTCGAGCTCGGCGATGCGCACGATGAGGGCCACCGCGCCGTGGGTGACGCGGCGGGCCGATCGGCGGCGCTGCTCGTGGTCGTCGGGTCGGCGGCCGGGGCGATCGCGACCGCCGCTGCCGATGCCGGCCTGGCGCTGGACCGGATCCATGTCGTGCCGGACGCCGCGGTCGCCCTCGATGTGCTGCGACCGCGGCTCCGCGACGGCGATGTCGTGCTGGTCAAGGGCTCGCGTGGGATCGGCCTCGACGCACTGGTCGACGCGCTCCGGGCGGAGCGGGGGGCGGCGCGATGACCGTCGAGCTGATCCAGGGACTCCTGCTCGCGTTTGCCCTGGTGGTCATCCTCATGTCGCCCTACATCCGCGTTCTCCGGGCGATCGGCTTCGGCAAGCGGATCCGCGAGGAGGGCCCGGAGAGCCACTACGTCAAGGAGGGAACGCCCACGATGGGCGGGCTGCTCATCGTGGGCGTCGTCGTCGCGATCTACTTCTTCCTCAAGAATCAGCCCGACGCCTCGACCTTCGCGCCGATCGCCGCCCTCGCCGGCGTCGGCCTGCTGGGCGCCGTCGACGACTACCTGAACGCACGCACGGGGGAGGGGATCCGCGCCCGCCAGAAGCTGATCTGGCTCACGGTCGTCGCGATCGTGGCGGCCTACCAGATCCAGCAGACCTACGACATCACGGCCATCGCGGTCCCGTTCGTCGGCAAGGTCCCGATCGACGCCCGCCTCTATGTCCTGTTCGCCGCCTTCGCGATCGTGGCGACGGCCAACGGCGTGAACATCACCGACGGCCTCGATGGCTTGTCGGGCGGCACGGTCGCCATCGCGTTCGTCGCGTACATGCTGATCGCCCTCCTCAACACGCCGAACCAGGCCAACCTGGCGCTGCTGTGCGCCCTGATCATCGGGGCGCTGCTCGGGTTCCTCTGGTTCAACGTCCATCCAGCGCAGATCTTCATCGGCGATTCGGGAGCCCTGTCCCTGGGGGCGACCCTGGCCGTCACTGCGCTCATCACGGGCCAGGTCCTGGTGCTCCCGCTCATCGGCATCATCTTCGTCATCGAGACGCTGTCGGTGATCGTGCAGGTGGGCTACTTCCAGTTGAGCGGCGGCAAACGGATCTTCCGGATGAGTCCGCTGCACCACCACTTCGAGCTCGGGGGCTGGGACGAGGAGAAGATCACGATCCGCTTCTGGATCGTCGGGATCCTCGCGGCGCTGCTCGGGGTGACGCTCTTCCTGGCGTCGCTGGACCGACTCGCGTGATGGCCCCGACGCGGATGATCGATCCGGATGCCCTGACCCTGGATGGCGTCCGTGCCGGTGCGCTCCGCGACCGCTCGGTGACCGTCCTCGGCTTCGCCCGCAGCGGCCTCGCGCTGGCGCGCTTCCTCGTCGACGCCGGGGCTCGGGTCACGGTCTACGACGGCCGGCCGGCCGACGACCTGATGGGGGCCATCGACGCCCTCGAGGGTCGCGCGGTGCGCCTCCTGGCCGGACCGGCGATCGACCCGGCAGCGGCCTGGGCGGGTGCCGAGCTCGTGACCTCGTCACCGGCGATCAACCCCGACTACCCGACGACCGAGCCGCGCCTCCGCGCCGCCCTTCGGGGGCTCGTGGATGCCCGCGCGGCCGGGGATGCGGCGGCGCCCGCCCTGATCTCCGAGCCAGACCTCTTCCTCCGGCTCTGCCCGGCACCGACCGTCGGCGTCACCGGGACCAAGGGCAAGACCACCACGTCCTCGCTCGCCGCGGCGATCCTCGCAGCCGATCCGCGGCACCCGGCGGTCCTCGGGGGCAACATCGGGATCCCGATCGTGGAACGGCTCCCGGAGCTGACGACTAGCCATCGCGTCGTGTACGAGCTATCCGAGCTCCAGCTCCCGACCCTGTCGCGCGGCACGACCGTCGCGGTCTACACCAACGTCACCTCGGACCACCTCGACCGCCACGGCTCGCTCGATGCGTATCGGCTGGCCAAGCGGCGGCTCGCCGATCTGGTCGACCGGGACGGCGCCCTGGTCCTCAATCTCGACGATCCGGTCGTCGCGGGCTACGCCGACGGGAGCCGTGCGCGCGTTCTGAGCTACGGCCAGCGGCCGCCGTCCGCCGGCGGGCTTGGCGTCGTCGACGGCTGGATCGTGGCCGATCGAGTCGAGCGCCTGGGGGTCGCCGGCGGCGACGTG
The DNA here is from genome assembly GCA_963834915.1 of uncultured Chloroflexia bacterium. GTDB lineage: Bacteria > Chloroflexota > Limnocylindria > Limnocylindrales > CSP1-4 > SPCO01. Next base: position 564,522 of record CAWIDI010000005.1, on the reverse strand, counting down.
GCGGCGTCCGGCCCGGGTGGCCGCATCATGCCGATCGCCGAGCTCGCCATCCCCGGCGCGCACAACGTCTCCAACGCGATGGCGGCCATCGCGGTCGGCCTCCTCTTCGGGATCGATCCTGACGCGATCCGGGCCGCGGCCGCGGCGTTCCAGGGCGTCGAGCATCGCCTGGAGCCGGTCGCGACCATCGACGGCGTCCGCTTCGTCAACGATTCGCAGGGCACGCAGCCCGACGCGGTGATCGCCGCCCTGCGCTCGTTCGGGGCACCCGTGGTGCTGATCGCGGGCGGCCGCGACAAGGACGTGGACCTCTCCGCCCTCCCGCCCGTCGTCGCCGAGCGGGCCGTCGCGGCCGTGCTGATCGGGGAGAGCGGCCCGCGGCTCGAGCACGACTTCCGTGCCGCCGGACTGGTGCGGACCATGCGCGCGGAGACGCTCGCGGATGCCGTGCGCATCGCCGACGGCCTGGCCCGGGAGGCGCTCGCCCGCGGCGCGTCCGCCCCGGCGACCGTGCTGCTCAGCCCGGCGGCCGCCAGCTTCGACATGTTCGTGGACTACGCCGCCCGCGGCCGGTCGTTCAAGGCGGCGGTCGCCGCGCTCGTGGCCGAGCGCCAGACCGAGCACACCGGAGGGCTGCCGCGATGAACCTCGCCCCGCCGATCCCAAGGCTCGGTCGCCCGGTCCGCGAGCGGGAGCTCTCGCCCGTCGAGGAGCGCAGGGCCGCCAACCGCCAGCCGGCGAGGACGCGGGCCGGGTCGGTCGTCCAGCGCGAGCGGCACCAGGCCGACTACGTGATCCTCGTCGTCGTCGTGGCGCTGACCGCCGTCGGCATCCTGATGGTCTATTCGTCCTCGGCGATCCGCGGCTACCTGTCGTCGAACGCCGACACCTTCGCGACCGTCGGGCCGCAGATCCAGTGGGCGGTCCTGGGCATCATCGCGATGGTCGTGATGATGAAGGTCGACTACCGCTACCTGCGGCTCGTGTCGGTGCCGTTCTATCTCGTCGCGGTCGCTCTCCTGGTCCTCGTCTTCGTCCCGCAGTTCAACCGCGTGGTCGGCGGCTCCGCCCGTTGGCTCGAGCTGCCGCTGATCCCGGCGATCCATCCCGCCGAGATCGCGAAGCTCGCGATGGTCATCTACCTCGCCCACTGGTTCGCCAAGCGCGGCACGCGCGTGCATTCCTTCTGGGGCGGGACGCTCGCGTTCCTGATCATCGTCGCGCCGATCGTGGTGCTGGTCTTCCGCGAGCCCGACCTCGGCACCACGATGGTCATCGGGCTGACGGCGTTCACGATGTTCTTCGTCGCCGGCGCCAACCTCGTGCATCTCGCCGCGCTCGTGGTGGCCGCGCTGCCCGTGGTCGTCATGGCGGGCCTGAAGGGCTACCAGCTGACGCGGATCCGGGCATGGCTGGATCCCTGGTCGGACGAGCTGGGGACCGGATTTCACACGATCCAGGGCCTGCTCGCGCTCGGGGTCGGCGGGCTGTTCGGCACCGGGCTCGGGTCGAGCGTGGTCTCCGTCCCGAACGCGTTCAACGACTTCGTCTTCGCCGAGATCGGCCAGGAGTTCGGGCTGCTCGGCGCCGGGATCGTCGTGGTGCTGTTCCTCGCGCTCGCCTACTCGGGGATGCGGGTCGCGCTGGCCGCACCTGATACCTTCGGGGCGCTGCTGGCGGCCGGGATCACGGCGTGGCTGTGCATCCAGGCGTTCATCAATATCGGCGTCGTGGTCGCGCTCTTCCCGATCACCGGCATCACCCTCCCGTTCGTGAGCGCCGGCGGCTCATCGCTCATCATCAGCTTCGCCGCGGTCGGGATCCTGCTCTCGATCTCGCGCGAGACCGTCGAAAAGGGGACGTGGAACGAGGATGCGATCGCTGATCGTGGCCGGGGGAACGGGCGGACACATCTACCCGGCGCTGGCCGTCGCCAGGTCACTCCGCGGCCGTCCGGACGCTCCTGAGCTGCGCTGGCTGGGCGGCCACCGCGGCCTCGAGGCGACCCTCGTCCCGCCGTCCGGCATCGCCATGCGCCGGCTCGCGGCGCGGTCCCTGCGCACGTCGGGGCGCGACATCCACGCGATCCTCGACCCGATCCGGCTGGGCGCCTCGGTCCCGCAGGCGACGGCCATGCTCGCCTCCGAGCGCCCGGCGGTCATCTTCACGACCGGCGGCTACGTGGCCATCCCCGTCATCGTGGCCGCCGCCGGCCTGCGGATCCCGGTCGTGATGTGGGACGGCAACGTCATCCCCGGCCGCTCGGTGCGCGCGACCGCACGGAGGGCGACGGCCCTCGCGGTGTCGTTCGAGGCGACCTGTGCCGCGCTCCATGACGGAGCCCCGAACGTCCCGTGCTACCTCACGGGGACGCCGATCCGCGACACCCGCGACGTCGACCGGGCAGCCGCGCGCGAGCAGCTCGACGTGCCCGCCGGGGAGCGGGTCCTGCTCGTCTTCGGGGGATCGCAGGCGGTCCGTCGGTTCAATGCCGCGGTCTCGGGCGCCATCGAGCGGCTGGTCCAGCGGGTCACGGTCATCCACGTGTCCGGCGATGCCGGGTATTCGGCCGCGCTGGCCGACCGCGAGGCCCTGCCGGCCGACCTTCGAGCGCGCTACCGGCCATACCCGTTCCTGCGCGAGGAGATGCTCGCGGCCCTCGCCGCGGCGGACCTCGTCGTCGGGCGTGCTGGCTCCTCGACGCTGGCCGAGGTGACGGCCCTCGGCGTCCCGGTCATCGTGGTCCCGTACCCGCACGCCGCCGGTCATCAGCGTGCCAACGCCCAGGTGCTGGTGGAGGCCGGCGCCGCGCGCCTGATCGACGACGAGGCATTCGACGCCGACGCGCTCCTCGAGGCCGCGGCCATCCTCGATGACCCGGCCCGCCACCTCGCGATGTCCGCCGCGGCTCGCGCGCTCGGCCGGCCGGCGGCGGCCGACGCCGTCGCCGAGATCGTGATGGCCGCCGGGGAGCGCCGGCCGCTGCCGGAGCGGGACGCGGTCGATCGGATCTCGCGGGGCGTGGCGCCATGATCGCCGCCTTCGACGCCATCGTCATCGGCACCGAGATCCAGCGGCGGATCGGCGTCAAGACCTCGCGGGACGAGCCGCTCGCCCGGTTCACGACGATGCGCGTCGGCGGGCCGGCGGACCTCTTCGTGACGCCGCACAACCGGTTCGAGCTCCGCAAGCTCGTCCAGTTCGCCCGGAGCCGGGATCTCCCGCACTTTCTGTTGGGGCGGGGGAGCGACCTGGTCATCGCCGACGCCGGGATCCGCGGCCTGGTCATCCAGGTCCGCGCCGAGGGGATCCGCATCGACGGGGAGCGCCTCGTCGCCGAGGCCGGCGTGCAGATGGCGCGGGCCGCCACGGAGGCGCAGAAAGCCGGCCTGACGGGTCTCGAGTTCGGTCTGGCCATCCCGGGAACGGTCGGCGGGGCCGTGTGGGCGAATGCCGGCGCGCACGACGGGGACGTCGCCGGGATCATCGAGTCGGCCGCCGTGCTCGCAGCCGACGGCACGGAGGGATCGCTGCCGGTCGCGGACCTGGGGTTCGGGTATCGCGACAGCCGCTTCAAGCACATCGAGCCGGGAGCGCACCCGGAGCTCGTGATGGACGCGACCTTCCGGCTCGCGCCGGCGGATCCGGCGGCGATCGCGGCGAGCCTCGACGAGATCCGGACCTGGCGGCGCACCCACCAGCCGCTCGGGATCCCGTCTGCGGGGAGCGTCTTCCGGAATCCGCCCGGCGACTCGGCCGGGCGGCTGATCGAGGCCGCGGGGCTCAAGGGGCTGCGCATCGGCGGCGCGTCGGTGTCCGAGAAGCACGCGAACTTCATCGTCAACGACCAGCGCGGCACGGCCGCTGACGTCCGCCGCCTGGCCGAGCACGTCCAGGCCGTCGTGGCCGCCGAGACCGGGATCACGCTCCTGCCCGAGATCGAGTTCCTCGGCGACTGGCGCGACTGGGAGCCGGCGGGATGACCCGGGACGCCGGCCCCATGACACCGGACGGCGGGGGCATGACCGCCCGGATCCCTATCGTCGTGCTGCTTGGCGGCCCGTCGGCCGAGCACGATGTCTCGGTCGTCTCCGGGACGGCGATCGCCGATGCGCTCGCCGGTCTCGGCCATCCGGTCCGCCAGGTCCTCATCGACCTGGACGGCCGCTGGTGGTGGCTGCCGCCGGATCACGTCCGCGGCGACCGGCCGGCCGCCGCCTACGACGACCCGGCGGGGCTCGGTGCCGACGGGCCGTCGAACGCCGGAGCCGCCGTGGACCGACTGGCGGCCGCGGATCCGGCGCCCGTCGTCTTCATCGCCCTCCACGGTCCGTTCGGGGAGGACGGCACGGTCCAGGCCCTCCTCGGGGCGGCCGGCCTGGTCTACACGGGCGCCGGCGTCGCTGCGTCGGCGCTCGGCATGGACAAGCGGCTCTTCAAGCGGATGTGCCGCGGACTCGGCCTGCCGATCGTCGACTGGCGCGAGGTCAGTGCGGCGCGCTGGGCCGCAGACCCGGCCGCGGTCAGGGTCGAGCTCGGGGCCTTCGCCGAGGCCGGCGACGATCCCCGCCTGATGGTCAAGCCGGCGGGCCTCGGGTCATCGGTGGGGATGACCCTGGTCCACGACCCGGCCGAGCTGCCGGCCGCGCTCGAGCTCGCGTTCCGCTACGACACCCACGCGCTGGCCGAGACCTACCTCGACGGCGCCCGGGACCTCGAGGTCGCCGTGCTGGGCAACGATGCGCTCGAGCTGTACGGGCCGGGCGAGATCGTCTCCGGGCACGAGTTCTACGACTACGCCGCCAAGTACACGCCGGGACTCTCGGAGACCTCGACGTCAGCCGAGGTCAGCGCCGCCCAGAAGGCCACGATCCTCAAGCTCGCGCGCGACACGTACCGGGCGATCGGCTGCGAGGGCTTCGCCAGGGTCGACTTCCTCGTCGCGGGCGAGCGCATCTACGTCTCGGAGATCAACACCATCCCGGGATTCACCCCGATCAGCCTCTTCCCGACGATGCCAGCGGCCGGCGGTCATGACTTCGCGGCCGTCTGCGAGCGGGTCGTGGCCCTCGCCCGGGAGCGGGCGGCCTCGGCCGTCTCCGGCCGCCTCACCGGAGCGGACCTGCCGCGATGAGCATCCGCCCGTCGGCCCGCCGCCAGACACCGCTGGGGCCGGGCCGCCGGACACCCCGCGTCCGGCGCGCGTCGGCGCCGCGCCTGACCCCCATCCGCGCCGGTGCGGCCCTGGTCATGCTCGCCAGCGCGGCGGCTGTCTACGGCGTCTCCTCGTCGAGCGCCTTCCAGTACAGCCGGGTCCGGCTCACCGAGGCGCCGGCCTGGACCGACCCCGCGGCCGTCGAGGCGGCGCTCGCCTCGGTCCGCGGCGAGAACCTGTTCCGCATCTCGACCGGCCCGCTGGAGACGGACCTCGAGACCATCCCCACGGTCGAGCGTGCCCGCGTCGGGATCGAGTGGCCGGACACGCTCGCCGTGACGCTCACCGAGCGGGCTCCCATCCTGATCTGGAAGGTCGCCGACCGGCAGTACCTCGCCGACGTCGACGGCCGGCTCTTCGCCAAGGTCCCGGACGTGCGTGGCGCGGCCACCGCCGGGCTGCCCGTCGTGGACGACCGGCGTCAGGCGTCCACCGGCCTGATCGAGGGGGCGCCCCTGGATCCCATCGACCTCGACGCCGCGACGCGCCTCGCCTCACTGGTCCCCGCCGACGTCGGCAGCCAGGCGACGGGGCTCTCGATCGTGCTGACCGACGAGAACGGGTTCCTGCTCCGCTCCACGCCGGCCGGGGGCTGGACCGCGGTCTTCGGGATCTACACGCCGACGATCCGGACGCCGGACCTCATCCCGGAACAAGTCCGCCTCCTGCGCAGCCTGCTGGTCGGACGTGAGGACACGGTCGACCGCGTCATCCTGGCGTCGGGGACCGAGGGGACCTACGTGCCGCGCCCGACGCCGTCGCCAGGCCCGACCGCGAAGCCGACCGCCAAACCCACCGCGAAGCCCACGCCGAAGCCCACGCCGAAGCCCACGCCGAAGGTAACGGCGACGCCGTCACCCTCGGCGCCCGGGTGAGCGGACCGTCGAAGGTTGCGCGGACGGTTGCCGCGTGCGCTGGCGGTCGAGTAGCCTTGCCGAAACCCACCGGATCGAGGACGACGACGGCGTGCTGCTTCCCCTGCTCGGACTCCTCGTCGGCGTCCTGGCGGGCCTCGTCCTCAATGTCAACGTCAGCTTCGAGCTCAGCCGGTACTCTGCGGTCGCGATCCTCGCCGCCCTGGACTCCGTCCTCGGAGCGGTCCGTGCAGAGCTGGATGGGGTCTACGACAATCGGATCTTCGTCAGCGGGTTCCTGGTCAATGCGATCATCGCCGTGCTCCTCACCTTCGTCGGCGACCGGCTCGGCCTGGACCTCTACCTGGTAGCACTCATCACCTTCGGCCTGCGCATCTTCAACAACGTGGCGCTCATCCGGCGACACTTCCTCTAGACGAGAGCAACGGACGGGAGAGACGGACAAGATGGTGGAACGGGAAGCGGTCCTCGTCGGCATCGACGTCGGCACGAGCAAGGTCTGCGCGCTCATCGGCGAGGTGAGCCGCGACGGCCGGCTGACGATCATGGGCCACGGCACCGTTCCCGCGTCCGGCCTCAAGAAGGGCGTGGTCATCAACATCGACCAGACCATCCGGTCCATCGCCGACGCGGTCGAGCGGGCCGAGCGGCTGTCGGGCTGGAAGATCGACCGGGCGTTCGTGGGCGTCGGCGGCCAGCACGTCGAGAGCATCAACTCGCCCGGCCAGGTCGCGGTCACCGCGCACCACCGCGAGGTCACCCGCGAGGACGTCAACCGCGCGATCGAGGTGGCCCGCGCCGTCTCGATCCCGTCGAACCGCGAGGTGCTCCACGTCGAGCGCCGCGGCTTCACGGTCGACGGCCAGGAGGGCGTCAAGGACCCGCTCGGGATGAGCGCGCTGCGCCTCGAGGTCGAGACCCACATCGTCACCGCGTCGGCCACTGCGGTCCAGAACCTGACCAAGTGCGTGTCGGCGGCCGGCGTCAAGATCGACGAGCTGGTCGCGGACTCGCTGGCCTCGGCCGAGGCGGTCCTGTCCGAGACCGAGAAGGAGCTGGGCGTCGCCGTCGCCGACATCGGCGCCGGCACCATCGACCTGGCGCTCTTCCAGGAGGGTTCGCCCTTCCACACCCGGGTCCTGCCCGTCGGCGGTAACAACGTCACCAACGACGTCGCCATCGGGCTCAAGACCAGTCTGCAGGTCGCCGAGGAGCTCAAGATCCGCCACGGCACCGCGGACCTGCGCTCGGTCGAGGAGGCCGACGACGAGCAGATCAGCGTCTCGGTCCTCGGCGAGGATGCCGGGCGGACCGTCAGCCGCCTCGAGGTCTGCCAGATCATCGAGGCGCGCATGCGCGAGACGTTCGAGCTGCTCGCCAACGAGATCCGCGCGGCGGGCGTCGGGATGCTGCCGGCCGGGGTGATCCTGACCGGCGGCGCGTCGCAGCTCGCGGGCGCGGCCGAGCTCGGCCGCAGCGTGCTCCAGATGCCGGTCCGCGTCGCCGCGCCGGCCGGGATCGCCGGCCTCGTGGACACCCTCCTCAACCCGTCCTACAGCACGGCGGTGGGGCTCCTCCAGTGGGGCGCGATCAGCCTCACCTCGGGCGAGCCGCTGCGCTACGAATCGGCGCCGGGCGGCGGCGGCTTCGGCCGCGTCCGCGACGCGCTGCGGAGCATCTTCCCGTAAGGACGCGCGAGCTCACGGTCCGGACCGGGTCGTCGCCGGGGCTCACCGACCTGACCGCGGCCTGCGCCGAGTTCGTCGCGGACGCCGGGGACGGCCTGCTCTCGGTCTTCGCGCCGCATGCGACCGCGGGGGTCGTCATCGTCGAGATCGGTGCCGGCTCGGACGACGACCTGCTCGCCGCGCTCGAGCGACTCCTGCCGCGCGAGGAGCGGCTCTACCGCCACCGCCACGGGTCGCCGGGCCACGGCGCCGACCACGTCCTGCCGCTGCTGGCGCCGCCGTCGGTCACCGTCCCGGTCGTCGAGGGCCGGCTGGCGCTCGGGACCTGGCAGTCCATCTGCCTGCTCGACCCCAATCCCGACAACGCGACGCGGACGGTCCGCCTCAGCCTCCTGACCGGCTGACGTGGAGCGCGCACCCGACGGTGCGCCCCGGCACCGCAAGCGTCGCGCCACGCACCGGCGACCGCCGAAGGAGGCTTGTCGGCATCCGCGGAGTCGGCGCTATACTCCGGGCTTATCCACAGGACCCGGCTCTGCCCCAGGAGTCCCAAGGTCCGGCGAAACGACGGATCGACGCCCGCCGAGGGGCGCTGGAGGATGACTTCGATGACGTTGCGTTCCGACTCCGAGAACTTCGCGCTGATCCGCGTCATCGGGGTCGGGGGCGGGGGCAGCAACGCGGTCAACCGCATGATCCGGGCCGAGATGATGGGCGTGGAGTTCATCGCCTGCAACACCGACTCGCAGGCGCTCCTCCAGTCCGACGCGCCGCACAAGATCCGCATCGGTGACAAGGTCACCCGCGGGCTGGGTGCCGGCGGCGACTCGTCGATCGGCCAGCGATCGGCCGAGGAGGACTCCGAGAAGATCTCCCAGGCGCTGGCCGACTCGGACATGGTCTTCATCACCGCGGGGCTCGGCGGCGGGACCGGATCCGGGGCCGCGCCGGTGGTCGCCCAGATCGCCAAGGAGGGCGGCGCGCTCACGATCGGCGTCGTGACCAAGCCGTTCGCGTTCGAGGGCAACAAGCGCAAGCTCGTCGCCGAGAAGGCCGCCGAGGAGCTCAAGAGCCAGGTCGACGCCCTGATCACCATCCCGAACGACCGGCTCAAGGATGTCGTCCAGAAGAACACCAGCATCCTCGACGCATTCCGTGTCGTCGACGACGTGCTCCGCCAGGGCGTCCAGGGGATCAGCGACATCATCACGGTGCCCGGGCTGATCAACCAGGACTTCGCGGACGTGCGCGCGATCATGAAGGACGCCGGCTCCGCGCTGATGGGGATCGGCCGCGCGAGCGGTGAGAACCGGGCCGTCGAGGCCGCGCGGATGGCGATCGCCAGCCCGCTGCTCGAGCTCGACATCAACGGCGCCCAGGGGATCCTCTGGAACATCACCGGATCCGCCAACCTGTCGCTCTTCGAGGTCCAGGAGGCCGCCGAGGCGATCAAGGAGGCCGCCGACCCCGAGGCGAACATCATCTTCGGCACGAGCTTCAACGAGCGGCTCGGCGAGGAGGTCATGGTCACGGTCATCGCGACCGGCTTCGACGGTGGCCGCAAGCGCCACTCGAGCGCCCGCGAGGCGACCGGGGTCATGGACACGTCGGCATCGATGCGTGCGCCGCGCGAGCGGGACTTCCTCGAGGAGCTCCAGCGCCAGCGCGACGAGACGCTCGACCACAGCCTCGACGGCCTCGTTCGCGAGCCCGAAGCGGCCGCCGTCGCGGCGACGCGGACCGAGCGCTCGGTCGGCGAGCCCGCCCCGGTGAAGCGCGCCCCGACCTACGACGCGGACGACCTCGAGATCCCCAGCTTCCTCCGCCGGAAGTAGCCGGCCGGTGGTGACGCCACCGGAGCCGGATCGCATCGAGGCATTCGCCCAGGCGCGAGCGCGCGTCCTCGAGCGGATCGCCGATGCCGCCGTCGCGTGCCGGACGCGAGCCCGCCTCGGTGACCCTCGTCGCGGTCTCGAAGACCGTGGACGCCGCCCGGCTGCGCGCCGCGGTGGCGGCCGGGTTCGCCCTCCTCGGCGAGAACCGCGTCCAGGAAGGGGAGGCCAAGGCGCCCGAGGTCCCGGGCGCGTCCTGGCAGCTGCTGGGGCCGCTCCAGTCGAACAAGGCGCGGCGGGCGCTCGAGGTGTTCGACGCGATCCAGACCGTGGACTCCTTGGCCCTCGGCGTCCGGCTGGACCGCCTGGCCGCGGAGGCACGACCCGGTGCCCGCTACCCGGTGCTCATCCAGGTGAACGTCGATGCCGACCCGGCCAAGGCCGGCTTCGCCCCGGATGACGTGCCGGTCGAGCTGCCCGAGCTGCTGGGCCTCGCGAACCTCGATGTGCGCGGCCTCATGACCGTGGGACGCCTGGCGACCGATGCCGCCGACGCCCGCGCGACGTTCCGCGGCTTGCGCGAGCTCGGGGAGCGGCTGCGCGCGCGCTGGCCCGCCCTCGGACCGGAGCTGTCGATGGGGATGTCCGACGACTTCGAGCTCGCGATCGAGGAGGGCGCCACGATCGTGCGGATCGGGCGGGCGATCTTCGGCGAACGGCCGCACCACCACGAGCCGGGCGAGCCCGAGCACGCGCACTGACCGGGCTTGGCCCGGCCGCCGCGCGTCGCCGCTGGCCGCGCGGCTGCTAGACTCGGTAGACCCCCAGCCGCCGCCCGGGCCGATGCCGGGTCGCGATCCCGCGTGGAGCCCTTGACCCACCCCGATGTCCGGTTCACCGTCCGCCTGACCCCGCGTGCCGTCGCCGACCGTGTCGACGGTGTCCTCGATGGCGTCCTGAAGGCGCGAGTCACCGCTCCGGCGGTCGAAGGCGCGGCCAACCACGCGCTCGTCCGGCTCCTGGCCGAGGAGCTGGGCGTGGGCCGCGACGACATCCGCATCGTGGCCGGCGCCACCAGCCGGCAGAAGCTGATCGTCGCCTCCGGCGTCGATCCGGAGGCGATCGTTGCCCGTTGGCCCGGCCTGCGGGTATGATCGGCCGGTTCCCGTCCGACGCCCCGTGTGGCGTCGTGACCCCTCGGGCGATTGGCTCAGTCGGTTAGAGCGCGCGGTTCACATCCGCGAGGTCACTGGTTCGAATCCAGTATCGCCCACCAGCTCCTTCCAGCAGTGCAGGGCCTTCGGGCCCTGTTCCTGTATCCGGCTCCGTCCCCGGCTTGACGCGGCGGCGGCGCCTTGCCGATCCGTGACCGCACTGTTACCGTAGCCGAACGGTTACGGATGGAACGGCGCACGGAGGAGGTCGACGACATGGCGACGGGGACCGGCACGAAGGACGATCCGTGGGTCCTGAAGACCCCGCCCGGCACGTCCGAGTACACGATGTACCGCGACGAGGCGTCGGACCCGCCGACGATCGTCTGCCAGGTCGGCGGCACGAAGCTGCTGTACGACGCGCGAGCGATCGACGATCTCCATGCGATGCTCAAGGCCCACGGCGACTGGATGCCGCTCGGCGGTGCGGACGAGCAGAAGCCCGCGGCGGATGGCACGGTCGAGGCGTGGGGCCGCGCCGCCGACAACCCGCTCGGTGGCTGGTACGGGCTCAAGAAGGGGTTGCGCGGCCGGTTCGGCGTCTACATGCCGCCCCTGCTCGAGGCGCTGGGCCTCGCCGAGGTGACCCACGACCCGAAGGCCAACAAGATGCGGGCCATCTGACGCGGTCCTGATCCGATGGCCACCCCGCAGCCCGCCGGCGACCCCTTCGACGCGCTTGCCGACGCGAACCGGCGGGCGATCGTCGAGCTGCTCGGGACCGGTGAACGGTCCGTGCAGGAGATCGCCGACGCGCTCCCGATCAGCCGGCCGGCCGTCTCGCGCCACCTGCGCCTGCTGAAACGTGCCGGGCTGGTGACCGAGACGCCGGTCGGCACGCGCCGGATCTACCAGCTCCACGACCAGGGGGTGGCCGCCGTCCAGGCGTACGTGGAGCGCGTCTGGGGGGAATCCGCCGCGCGGTTTCGTCTCTTCGCGACCAACACCCGCGCCGATCGGCACGACCGATGATCGAGCCGATCCGCCTGACCTTCGAGGTCGACGTCCCGGTGGACCACGCCTTCGAGGTCTGGACCGCCGACATCGCCCGCTGGTGGCCCAAGGACCACACCGTCTCGGGCGAGGCCCGATCTCACGGTGGTCCTGGAACCGCGGCCCGGCGGCCGCATCTTCGAGCGGCGGGCGTCGGGCATCGAGCACGACTGGGGCGAGGTGACCGTGTGGGAGCCGCCGCAACGCCTCGGCTACACGTGGCATCTCAACCGCGACCGCAGCGACGCGACCGATGTCGAGATCCGCTTCCTGCCGATCGGCGATGCCGCGACCCGCGTCGAGATCGAGCACCGCGGCTGGGAGCGCCTCGGGGCCGAGGGCGAACCGTGGCGTGACCGGAACCGGGGCGGCTGGGCGACGCTCCTGCCGCACTACGTCCGCGCGGCGGCCGGGACCTGATCGGCCGGCCACGACGGGTCGGTCAGGTCGCAGCACACGCGCGCGACATACCTGACAGGATGCTGCCGCGCCGCGGGAGTACGGTCTTGGCATGACCGATCAGACGATCCGCCCCGCCTTCAGCATGTGGCCCTTCTACAACGAGCAGCTCCGCGACGTGGTCGCGACGCTGACCGACGAGCAGCTCGCGCTGCGGCCGTCGCCCGAGCGCTGGCCGATCTGGGCGACCATCGGCCATCTCGCCTGCCAGCGGGTCTTCGGGCTCTGCGACCTCGCCGGCGAGCCGGGCGCGGAGACGACGCCGTTCACCAACGCGTCGTACGACTGCCCCGGGGACGACGACCTCGAGCACGTCCTCGACGCCTCAGCGCTCGTCGCGGCGCTCGACTCGACCTTCCGGATCGTCGAGGGGGCCCTGGACCGCTGGACGCTCGACATGCTGGGCGAGCAGATCGCCCGCGACGACTGGGGCGACGCGAGGACCCGGACCCGCGGCGCGATCATCCAGCGCTCGTTGACCCACGACATCTACCACTGCGCCGAGCTGAACGAGGTCCTCGGCGCGGCGGGGCTGCCGCAGATCGACCTCTGGCCGTGATCGCGCTCCCGCGGCCGAGTCGGCCGCGTGCCTCGACCTAGAGCTCCACGCCCTTGGTGATGCCGGTCGCTTCGCCGTAGTCCCACAGGTCGATCAGCGGCGGGGTGACACCGAGGCTCGTCAGGGCGGTGCAGACCTGGCTGCGATGGTCGGTGCCGTGGTGGAAGACCTGCGCCATGCGAAGACCCACCGGGGCGTGGAAGTCCCAGCCCTCGCCGTGCTCGACCACATCCTTGTCGGGATCCAGGTCGCCCTGGAGCAGCTCCATCCACAACGCGCCGTTGGTCGTGATCACCGATCGGAAGTCGTCGATGGTCAGGGACTCGTCTTCCTCGAGGCGGGCCGCCCGGTCGTCGAAGAACGACAGGTACCACCCGTCCGCTCCCACGAGATGGCCGAGCGTGGCGATGATCGGACCGTAGGTCCCGGGGGTGATGGCCACCAGCTGCTCGCGCGACAGCTCGTCGCAGGCGTCCAGGAGTCGTCGGGTCGCCCAGATGTGGTGGGCCATGGCGGCGTCGTAGAGCGAGGTCATCGGGCGGTCCTCCAGTGGTCGCGTCGCCTCGCCGGTCGTCGGGGCGAGGTCGGTTCGGGCAGGACCGCGTGTCGCGGGCCCGAGGCCATGGTAGTTCGCCGACATGCCACGAGCTGTCAGGTATCGGCCGCCTCCCGACCTCGCGTCACGGCCCGCCCCGATCCTCCGTCTGAAGTTCGAACGCGGCCCTCCTCCCCGCGGATGCGAAGCCCTCGGATCTCCCTCCGGGGGCTTCGCCGTGTCCGGGCGTTGCCGGAACCGCGCAACCCGCGGCGGCCGGGTCTGCCGGAGTTCGCCCTGTTCTCGCGCCGCCACGGCGTCGACGATCGGAGGGCCTCGCACCCCAGCGGAGTCTCCCGTCGATGGCCATCACCGTCCCCGTCCCCACCGAGATCGGCCTGCTCGTCGCCCAGCAAGGTGCCGCCGACGTCATCGAGAGCTATCGGGCGGGCACGCTCGGCTCGGGCATGCGCCGGATCGTCGAGAACATGATCGACGTCTGCGATGCCACCGGCCCGGGCGCCCAGCAAGTGGCCGACGACACCGTCTCGACCTGCCTCGAGCGCTGGGCCGACCGCGAGCGCGGCCGGCGACACCCACGCGGCGGCGCGCAACCTCATGCTCGCGTCCTGCACGCTCGCGGGCTCGCTCCTGGCCGCTGGCTCGATCGAAGCGCTCGGCCGGCGCCGCAGCGCCTGACCCGGCTCAGGCGTTCGACGCCGCCAGGCGGCGGAGGACCGTTGGCAGGATGCCGCCGCCGTTGAAGACATCGACGTCGATCGGGCCGTCGAGCCGGGCGATCGCCTCGAACCGCCGCTCCCGCCCGTCCCCGCCCGCCGCTGCGTCCGCGACCGCGGTCACCGTCACCCGCTGGCGCGGCGAGAGCCCGCCGTCGAGCCCCAGGATCGAATAGGTCTCGCGGCCGGTCAGGCCCAGCGAGGCCGCGCTGTCGCCGGGGAGGAACTGGAGCGGGAGTACGCCCATGCCCACGAGGTTCGAGCGGTGGATCCGCTCGTAGCTCTCGGCGATGACGGCCTTCACGCCCAGCAGCAGCGGCCCCTTGGCCGCCCAGTCCCGCGAGGAGCCGGACCCGTATTCGCGCCCGGCGATGACCAGCAGGGGCACGCCCTCGGCGACGTAGCGCATCGCCGCGTCGTAGATGAAGGTCTCCTCACCCGACGGCAGGTGGACCGTGTAGGGGCCTTCCTTCGGCTCGACCAGCCGGTTCCGCAATCGGATGTTCGCGAAGGTGCCGCGGGCCATCACCTCGTGCTGGCCGCGCCGCGCGCCGTACGAGTTGAACTCGAGCGGGCCGACGCCATGCGCCTGGAGCCACTGGCCCGCGGGCGACGCCGGCGAGATCGAGCCGGCGGGGGAGATGTGATCGGTCGTCACCGAGTCGCCGAGGACGGCGAGCACCCGGGCGCCGGTGATGTCCGCGACGGCCGCGCGCCGGTCCGCGACGCCGTCGAGGAAGGGCGGCTTGGCGACATAGGTCGAGTCCGGGTCCCAGGCGTAGCGCTCCCCCTCGGGGATCGACAGCGCCCGCCAGCGTTCGTCGCCTTCGAAGACCACCGCGTAGGTGCGCCGGAAGAGCTCGGCGTCGATCGAGTCCGCGATCACCGAGCGGATCTCGTCAGGTGATGGCCAGATGTCCGCGAGATGGACCGGGCGCCCGTCCGAGCCGACCCCGAGCGGTTCGGTGGTGAGGTCGATGTCGACGCGGCCCGCGAGCGCGAACGCGACGACCAGCGGCGGCGAGGCCAGGTAGCTCGCCCGGGCCAGCGGATGGATGCGCCCCTCGAAATTGCGATTGCCCGAGAGCACGGCCGCGACGATCAGGTCGTTCGCCTCGATCGCGCCGGCGATGGCGGGGTCCAGCGGGCCGGAGTTGCCGATGCACGTCGTGCAGCCGTAGCCGGCCAGGGCGAAGCCCAGCGCCTCGAGCGGGGCCATCAGCCCCGCCGCCTCGAGATAGCCGGTCACGGCCTTGGAGCCGGGCGCCAGGGACGTCTTGACGGTCGGGCCGACGCGCAGGCCGCGCGCCACGGCGTTCCGCGCCAGCAGGCCGGCGCCGACCATCACGGTCGGGTTCGAGGTGTTCGTGCACGAGGTGATCGCCGCGATCCCGACCGAGCCGGTCCCGATCGTCGCGCGCTGCCCGCCCACCTCGATCTCGATGGGCCGGTAGGCGCGGCGGTCGATCGGGGCCGCATCGGCGACCACGGGGTCGGCTGGCGGCGCGGGCTCGGAGCCCGCGTCGGCCGAGGCGAACGCGGGAGGATCGGACGCCGGGAACGACTCGCCGGACGCCTCCTCGACCTCGCTCTCCGGCTCGACCAGCGGCTCGAGGCCGTCGGGGTAGTTCGAACGGAAGTTCTCGCGGAGCGACTGGAGCGGGACGCGGTCCTGCGGCCGGCGCGGGCCGGCGACCGATGGCTCGACGCTCGAGAGGTCCAGCGTCAGCCGCTCGTCGAAGGTCGGCCCGTCACCGGGCGCGCGCCACAGCCCTTGCTCCTTCGCATAGCGCTCGACGAGCGCGACATGGGCGGGGGTCCGGCCGGTGAGGCGGAGGTACGCCAGGGTCTCGTCGTCGATGGGGAACAGCGTCGAGGTCGCCCCGAACTCGGGGCTCATGTTGCTGATCGTCGCCCGGTCGGCCAGCGCCAGGCTCGCCAGCCCGTCGCCCGCGAACTCCACGAACGCCCCGACCACCCCGTGCCGGCGCAGCATCTCGGTCACCACGAGCACCAGGTCCGTCGCGGTCGAGCCCCGTGGCAGCGCACCGGTGAGGTGGACGCCGACGACGTGGGGCATCGGCTGGTAGAGCGGCTGGCCCAGGAGGACGGCCTCGGCCTCGATCCCGCCGACCCCGTAGCCGAGGACGCCGAGCGCGTTGATCATGGTCGTGTGGGAGTCGGTGCCCACCACGGTGTCCGGGAAGGCGAGCGGCCCGTGGGCGTCCGGTCGCTCGGTGACGACCGCAGCCAGGAACTCGAGGTTGACCTGGTGGACGATGCCGGTCCCCGGCGGCACGATCCGCAGGTCGCGGAATGCGGTCTGCGCCCAGCGCAGCAGCTGGTAGCGCTCGATGTTGCGCTCGTACTCGCGCTCGACGTTGAAGGCGAAGGCGCCCTCCGTGCCGAACCGGTCGACCTGCACGGAGTGGTCGATGACGAGGTCGGCGGGCACGAGCGGGTTGACCAGCGCGGGGTCGCCGCCGAGGTCCGCCATCGCGTCGCGCATCACCGCGAGGTCGACGACCGCCGGCACGCCCGTCAGGTCCTGGAGGATCACCCGCGATGGCATGAACGGGATCTCGGCCTCGGCGGCCTGGCCGGGTCGCCAGGCGGTGAGGGTCTCGACGTCCGCGGCGTGGACCATCCCCTCGCCGGCGTGGCGGAGCGCGTTCTCGAGCAGGATCTTGACCGTCACCGGGGCCGATGCGAGGTCGATCCGGTCGCCCAGGGCCGCCAGGCGGTAGTAGTCCGGCAGGCCGTCGCCGAGGGGTCGCCGGGCTCCGAACGGATCGATCGCTGTCAACGCGCGCTTCCTCACTGGCTCGCTACACTCGGTGGGTGCAAGCGTACCGCGCCCGCCCGCCCATCGCGGCCGCCGGCCGATGAGGGCGTGGCGGGAACCGCCGGACGGTGCCCCCTCGAAGGCCCACGCCGAGACCGAAGCGGCCATCGAGGCCGCCGGCATCGACCTCGACCCGGCGCCTCCGGGCTTCCACCGCCACGGCGAGGAGCTCCACGAGAGCGATCACCAGCACCCGCATCGCCACGCCGAGCCGGGCGAGCCGCCGGTCATCGGGATCATCGGCGCCGGTGCCGTCGGGACCGCCCTGGGCGTCGCCCTGAGCCGTGCCGGCTGGCCGGTCCAGGCGGTCGCCAGCCGCGATGCCGCCAACCGGGAGCGGTTCCGCTCGAAGGTCGACGGGGTCCGCGCCTTCGCGGAGCCGCAGGCGCTCCTCGACGATGTCGAGCTGGTCATCGTCGCCGTGCCGGACGACGCGATCGCGCCGCTGGCCCGGTCCATCCGGATGTACAGCGGCCAGGCGATGGTCCATACCAGCGGGGCGCTGGACGCCGACGTGCTGGCACCGGCGATGGCTGCCGGGACCCAGGTCGGCGCGTTCCATCCGCTCGTCGCCTTCGCCGACACGGAGCGGGCCGTCGTCGCGCTTCGGGGTGCGACCATCGCCATCGAGGCCGACGACCAGCTGGCGGGCCTGCTCGCCGAGATGGCCGAGGCGCTCGGGGCGCGGCCCGTCCGGCTGGCCGCCGGGTCCAAGGCCGCCTACCACGCGGCCGCGGTGCTGGCCGCCGGGGGCTTCGTGGCGCTGCTCGATGCGATCGCGACGCTCGGTCGCGTGGCCGGGCTCGACGAGGCCGGCTCGCTCGCGATCTACGGGCCGCTCATCGAGGGGACGCTCGGCAATGCCAGGGCGCTCGGCATCGCGGCGGCGCTGACCGGGCCGATCGCCCGCGGCGACCTCGGGACGCTCGAGGCGCACCTGGCGGCCCTGCGCGCCGAGGCGCCGGCGGCCATGCCGCTGTACCGCGCCCTGGCGGAGCGGGAAGTGGACCTCGCGGTCGCCCGTGGCACCCTGACAACGGAGCGCGCGGAAACCGTGCGTGCCGCCCTTGCAAGGCAGGACTGAACCGGTACTATGGGATCGATGGATCACAGCATCGCCGCCAAGTACGCGGCCAGGCCGGCGGCCCACTTCGTCCGCGCTTCGGCCCGAGCCCGAGAGCGGCGGATGGGGCTCGTCTCGGCCTCGGCCTTCCGCCCCGCGGTCACGACCGCGACCGTGCTGCGCCGTCCCGATATCGCTCCGCTGACGAGTCTCCGCGGGCGCTGGAGGTCCATCCGGCCCGCTGGTCCGCGACCATCGAGCGGACGCCCACACCACGCCGTGGTGATGCGCTGGACGCGCTCCGAGGGAGCCGCGGCGACCCGGCGTCCGAGCGCCGCCTCGGCGCCGTGGCGCGGCTGAGGACCTCGACCGCCACTTCCGCCGGCGGGGTCGTCGTTCGTCATGAGTCCGGTCAGCCGTACCTCGTCGTCGGTTGTCGCCGGCGTGACCGCGACGGGCGCACGTGGACCCTCCCCAAGGGCACGCCGAAGAGCGGCGAGACCACCGAGGAGACCGCGATCCGCGAGGTCACCGAGGAGACCGGCCTGACGGTGCGGATCACCGGCCCGCTCGACTCGATCGAGTACTTCTTCGTCCAGTCCGGCACCCGCATCCACAAGACGGTCCACTATTTCATGATGGAACCGACCGGCGGCGACCTGGCCGACCATGACCACGAGTTCGAGCAGGTCCGCTGGATCCCCTTCGCGGAGGCTGCCGCCGTGCTGACCTTCGAGACCGAGCGGGCGCTGGTCAGCCGGGCCGCCGACGTCGTCGCTGCGGCAACGGGCGGCGACACCGGCGGCGTCGCCTCGTGACCCAGCCGGAGGCAGCGCGGCAGTCGCCCCTGCACGACCGCCACGTCGCCCTCGGGGCGCGCCTCATCGAGTTCAGCGGCTGGATGATGCCGGTCCAGTACGGATCCATCCTCGACGAGCACCGGGCCGTCCGCGAGCGGGCCGGGCTCTTCGACCTGTCGCACATGGGCGAGCTGTTCGTGGAAGGCCCGGAGGCCGGCGCCGGCCTGGCCGCGGCCCTCGTCACGGACCCGCCATCGCTGGCCATCGGCCGCGCCCACTACTCGATGATCTGCGCGCCGGATGGCGGCGTCATCGACGACCTCATCGTCTACCGGCTCGCCGAGGACCGCTTCCTGGTCGTGGCCAACGCCGGCAACGCCGACGTCGTGTCCGACACGCTCGTCCAGCGCCTCGCTCCCTTCAGGGCCCTCCTCGACGACCGCTCGCTGGCGACCGGGCTCGTCGCCGTCCAGGGACCCCGCTCGCGCCAGATCCTCGCTTCGCTGACGGACGTCGACCTCGGCGCCCTCCGCTACTACGCGATCGCCGAGGGGGCCGTGGCGGGGATCCCGGCCCTCGTGGCCCGTACCGGCTACACCGGCGAGGACGGCTTCGAGGTCTTCGTCGACACCGCGCGGACCGGGGAGCTGTGGGACGTGCTGCTCGCCGGGGTGCGTGCCGCCGACGGCGTGCCGGTCGGGCTCGGCGCCCGGGACACCCTCCGGCTCGAGGCCGGCATGCCCCTCTACGGCAACGAGCTCGACCTCGAGACGACGCCGTTCGACGCGAACCTGGGGCGGGTCGTCAAGCTGGGCAAGACCGGGGACTTCGTCGGGCGCGCGGCGCTCGAGCGCGTCGCCGCGGACGGGCCGGCCAAGCGCCTCGTCGGGCTCATCGTCGAGGGGCGCGGCATCGCCCGTCACGGGTACCCCGTCCACGTCGGCGACCGCCGGACCGGGGTGGTCACCAGCGGGACGCAGTCGCCGACGCTCGGCGTGCCGATCGCCATGGCCTACGTTGCGCCGGGTGATTCGCAGACGGGTACCATGCTCGATGTGGAGGTCCGCGGTGCGCGGGTCCCCGCGAGGGTCGTCGACCTGCCGTTCTACCGCCGCCCGGCTTAGCCGCCGAGCGCGGATCGGATCCGGGTCGCCTGCGGCGTCCAGCCGCGCAGGAGGAGGTTCGCCCGCGATGGTCCCCGATGACCGCCGCTACACCAAGGACCACGAGTGGGTCCGCCTCGACGGCGAGACCGCCACGGTCGGCATCACCGCCTACGCCGCCGACCAGCTGGGCGACATCGTGTTCGTGGAGCTCCCTGCCGTCGGCCGGAGCCTCGAGGCCGCCGCCACGTTCGGAGTGGTCGAGTCCGTCAAGGCCGTCAGCGATCTCTACGCCCCCCTCGGCGGCGAGGTCACCGAGACGAACGACGCGCTGGGCGGCAATCCGGAGCTCGTCAACAGCGACCCCTACGACGGCGGCTGGATGGTCCGCGTCAAGGTCGCGGACCCGGGAGCGCTCGACGACCTGCTCGACGCGGCGGCCTACGACGCCCTGATCGCCGCGGGCTGACGGCCGAGATGCCCTACGGTCCGCACACCGCCGCCGACCGGGCGCGGATGCTCGAGGCGATCGGCCTCGATTCGGTCGACCAGCTCTTCGCCGACATCCCCGCGGCGCTACGGGCGTCCCGGCTGATCTCCCACCGCCCGAGCCCGAGCTGGAGCTGGCGGCCAGGCTGACCGCGATGGCCGGACGCAACCGGACCGACCTGGTGTCGTTCCTGGGCGCCGGCGTCTACCGCCACTGGAGCCCGCCGGCCGTCGACCAGCTGCTGCTGCGCGGCGAGTGGTACACCGCCTACACGCCGTACCAGCCCGAGGTCAGCCAGGGCACGCTCCAGAGCATCTACGAGTACGAGTCGCTGATGGCCGAGCTGGTCGACCTGGACGTCGTCTCGGCATCGCACTACGACGGCGCCGCGGCCACGGCCGAGGCCGCGCTGATGACCTGCCGCGCCACCCGCCGCGACCGCGTGCTCGTGAGCCGCGGGGTCCACCCGCACTATCGCGGGACGCTGCGGACCTACTTCGGCGGGGGCCTCGAGCTCGACGAGATCCCCCTGGTGGCCGACGGGCCTGCGGCCGGCACCACGGACCTCGAAGCGCTCGAGCGGATGCTCGCCGAGCCCGACCGTCCAGTGGCCGGTGTCATCGCCGCGCAGCCCGACTTCCTCGGCCTGCTGGAGCCGATGCCCGCGATCGGCGAGCTGGCGCACGCGGCCGGTGCGCTGTTCGTGGCGGTCATCGAGCCGGTGAGCCTGGCCGTGCTGGCCCCGCCCGGTGCCTACGGGGCGGACATCGCGGCGGGCGAGGGGCAGCCGCTCGGGATCGCCCCGCAGTACGGCGGCCCATACCTGGGCATCCTGGCCTCGACCGACGCGCTCGTCCGCCAGATCCCCGGCCGGCTCGTCGGGATGACGACGGACATGGATGGCCAGCGCGCCTTCGTGATGACGATGCGGGCGCGCGAGCAGGACATCCGCCGCGACAAGGCGGCGAGCAACATCTGCACCAACCAGGCGCTGCTGGCCCTCGCGGCCTCGATCTACCTCGCCGTGATCGGTCCGCACGGGCTGCGCGACGTCGCCGCGGGCGGTGCCGCGCGCGCCGCCGAGCTCGAGGCGGCCCTCGCCGGGGTCGGCGCGTCCCGGCTGCACGACGGGCCGTACCTGAACGAGTTCGTCGTCCGCGTGCCGAACGCGCCCGGCGGTCCACCGGCGCCTGCTCGACCACGGCATCCTCGGCGGCCTCGTCCTCGCCGACGCGCTGCCCGACGAGCCGTCGCTCGCCGACGGCCTCCTGGTCTGCGCCACCGAGGTGACGACCAGCGCCGAGATCGCGCGCTTCGCCGATGTCCTCGGCGACGTCCTCATGGGGCGGCCGCCGACCGGCGTGGAGGCGGGTGCCGGGGCCAACGGCGCTCGTGGCCGGCCATCGGCGGTGGGCGCATGAGCGTCACCGGGCCGCGCCTCCAGCCGACCCTCTTCGAGCGCGGCCGACCCGGGCCGCGGCGGCGGGAAGATCCCGCACCCCCCGAAGGACGCCCTCGACCGCATCCCGGCCGAGGCGTTGCGCGTGGAACCGCCGGGCCTCCCCGAGATGAACGAGCCGGACGTCGTCCGCCACTACGTCAACCTCTCGCAGCTCAACTTCGCGGTCGACACCGGGTTCTACCCGCTCGGCTCGTGCACGATGAAGTTCAACCCGAAGCTCAACGAGTGGGCGGCGCGCCTGCCCGGGTTCGCGAACCTGCACCCGCTCACGCCCGACTCGGCCTCCCAGGGGACCCTGCAGCTGCTCTGGGAGCTGGAGGGCGCCCTGGCCGAGATCTCGGGGATGCAGGCGGTCTCCCTCCAGCCGGCGGCCGGCGCGCAGGGGGAGCTGACCGGCATCCTCATGATCCGCGCCTACCACCGCTCCCGCGGCGACACCGACCGCGACGAGGTGCTCGTCCCGGACAGCTCGCACGGCACGAACCCGGCGACCGCGTCGATGGCGGGCTTCCGGACCATCACGGTGCCGTCGGCGGCGGACGGCGGCGTCGACGTCGACGCCTTCCGGTCGGCGCTCGGGCCGCGGACGGCCGCGGTGATGATCACGAACCCGTCCACGCTGGGCCTGTTCGAGTCGAGGATCGGCGAGCTCCTCGAGGCCGTCCACGAGGCCGGCGCGCTCGCGTACATGGACGGCGCGAACCTCAATGCGATCATGGGCCGGTTCAAGCCGGGCGAGGCGGGCTTCGACGTCATGCACTTCAACGTCCACAAGACGTTCAGCACGCCCCACGGCGGTGGCGGCCCGGGCGCCGGGCCGGTGGGGGTCGGCGAGCGCCTCACCCCGTTCCTGCCCGCGCCACGCGTCCTGCGCGAGGAGGACGGCTCGTACCGGCTGGAGCGCGACGGCGAGCGGCCCACGTCGATCGGCCGGCTGCGCAGCTTCGTCGGCAACACCGGGGTCCTCGTGCGCGCGTACGCGTACATCCGGGCGCACGGCGGGACCGGCCTTGCCGAGGTCAGCGACGATGCGGTCCTCGCGGCCAACTACCTCAAGAGCCGGCTCGCCGCCACGTTCGACCTCCCGTACGACCGGCCGTGCATGCACGAGTTCGTGGCATCGGCGACCTCGATCAAGAAGCGCACCGGCGTGCGCACGCTCGACATCGCCAAGCGCCTGATCGACCATGGCTTCCACCCGCCGACCATCTACTTCCCGCTGATCGTCGACGAGGGGATGCTGATCGAGCCGACCGAGACCGAATCGGCCGAGACGCTCGACGCGTTCGCGGACGCGCTGGCCGCCATCGTCGAGGAGGCGGACCGCGACCCGGCCATGGTCACGAGCGCCCCGCACACGGCGCCGGTGCGGCGGCTGGACGAAGCCACTGCGGCCCGTCAGCCGAACCTCCGCTGGCGTCCGATGACCGGCGCGCAGACCCCGTGCCCGGACTGATCCCGACCCGCGTTCCACGCTTCCATACGAACGTTCGTTAGGTCGAGGTTGACAGTCCCTCGGGCGCTGTGGATAGTACCGGCAGCGCACCGACCCGAACTGTGCTGCCGCCTCGGCTCGCCCTGAAACCCGTTCGAGTGGGAGTCTCGACCCGGTTCAAGAGCGGGACCTACCAGGCGGACATCGGAAAAGGCATGGGAACGGTCGTGTCTGCGGGAGACATCGGGTATCCACCCGTTCGGAGGACAGTTGATGCAGAAACGACTACTCGGCCTGCTCGCGGCCGGCGTGATGATCGTGACCGCCTGTGGCGGCACGACCACCAGCGCCTCGCCAGCGGCCTCGACGCCGCCGGCGTCCGCGGGGGCGTCGGAGCCCGCCGCCTCGCCGACACCGGATGCCAACCTTGCGGATGTGCAGTCGCTGCGCGTCACGCTCGGTAGCGAGGATCCGGACACCCTCGACCCCAGCAAGGCGTCGACCAGCACGGACATCGGTGTCCTGCACGCCCTGAACCGGGGCCTCATCTACTTCGACAAGGACCTCAACCCGGTCCCGTCGCTGGCCACCGAGCTTCCCAAGATCTCGGCCGACGGCCTGAACTACACGTTCACCCTGCGTGACGCGAAGTACAGCAATGGCGATCCGATCGTCGCGGCCGACCTCGTGTTCGCCTGGCAGCGTCTCGCCGACCCGCGCACCGCCTCGACCTACCAGGCATTCCTGGAGCCGGTCGTCGGCGCCGCGGACCTCATCAAGATGACCGGCGCCACGCCGGCCCCGTCGGATGCGGACATCGACGCCGCCCTCGCCAAGCTCGGCGTCGCGGCTCCCGATGACAAGACCTTCACCATCACCCTGGCCCACCCGGCCGCCTACTTCCTGGACATCGTCGCCCTCTGGGGCGCCGCGCCGATCCAGAAGAAGTGGGTCGAGACCCCGAACTTCACCGAGGCGGCGAACTTCGTCAGCTCGGGCCCGTTCATGATGAAGACCTGGACCCACCAGTCCGAGATCGTCCTCGTGCCGAACCCGAACTGGTACGGCCAGAAGCCGACCCTCCAGGAGCTCCACTTCGCCATCGGCGGCGATCCCACCGCGAACCAGGCCTCCTTCGAGGCGGGCGAGCTCGACATGCTGGCGGCCAACCCGCCGGACGTGCCGCGGATCAAGGCCGACGCGGAGCTCGGCCCGCTCGTCGTGACCCAGCCGGTCCTCGTGTTCGACTACTGGGGCTTCGACACCACCAAGGGCCCGACGGCCAACAAGCACTTCCGTCGCGCGCTCACGATGGCGATCGACAAGGACACCATGATGGCCACCGTCTACGGCGGCCAGGGCGTCGTCGCCGGTAGCCCGATCCCGCCCGGCATGCCGGGTCACCAGGCCGACATCGGCCTCAAGTACGACGTCGAGGCCGCCAAGGCCGAACTTGCGACCGCGCTCACCGAGCTCGGCTACAAGGACGTCAGCGAGGTCCCGACCCTGTCCTTCGGCTTCAACACGGACGCCGGTCACGAGATCCCGTCCGCGTACATGCAGGAGCAGTGGAGCAAGAACCTGGGCATCAAGAGCGAGCTCAAGGGCGAGACGTTCGACCAGTTCGTCGTCGACCGCCCGAAGAACGTCTTCTCGATCGCCCGGAACGCCTGGGGCGCGGACTACCCGCACCCGGATAACTTCCTCCGAGCGCTGTTCCAGAGCGAGAGCGGCAACAACGACGAGGGGTACAAGAGCCCCGAGTTCGACGCCCTCGTGGCCCAGGCCGGCGCTGAGCCGGACGCGGCCAAGTCCATCGCCCTCTACAACCAGGCTCAGGAGCTCCTCGTGGACGACGCCCCGGCGGTCTTCACCCGCTGGCGCATCAGCAACTACGAGGTCCGCCCGTGGGTCCAGGGTGTCACCGGCACCGGACAGGACTCGGTCGTCATCGGCGACCTGTTCTACGAGAACATCTCGATCGCCAAGCACGAGTAGGCGCCTCGGCACCTACCATCGCACGGGTGGGACGCACCGCGTCCCACCCCGCGACCCGGCCCCTCCAGCGCTCCGGCGCTGCAGGGCCCAGGCCGCGGACCCGACCTCATCGCTGACCAGACTGCGACAACCACAGGACGATCGAGGAACACCGTGACCAGGTATCTCATCCGCCGGCTGCTGTGGATCATCCCGGTCCTCTTCGTCGTCTCGGTCATCACGTTCACGCTGATGCACGCCGTCCCGGGCGGCCCATGGGCGCGCGAGAAGGCGCTCCCCGCGAACGTCATCGCGGCGCTGAACGCCAAGTACGGTCTCGATGATCCGGTGCCGCTCCAGTACATCCACTGGGTCGGCAACCTGCTGCAGGGCAACCTCGGCCCGTCCTACAAGTTCGTGGACCGGACCGTCAACGACATCGTCGGCAGCGGCATCTGGGTGACCGTCCAGCTCGGGCTCATGGCGTTCGCGCTGTCCGTGTTCGTCGGCATCCCCCTCGGGATCTTCGCAGCGCTCGGCCACAACCGCTGGCCGGACTACCTCTCGACCGGTGTCTCCATCATCGGGATCGCGATGCCCAGCTTCGTGCTGGCCATCCTGCTGATCATCTTCTTCGGGGTGACCTTGCAGGTCTTGCCCACCAGGGGCTGGAAAGGCCCGGAGACCTGGATCCTCCCGACGATCGCGCTCGCCGGGTTCCCGATCGCGGTCATCGCCCGGTACACGCGCGCCTCGATGCTCGAGGTGACGCGCAAGGACTACATCCGGACCGCGCAGAGCAAGGGCGTCGCCGACAGCAAGGTCGTGACCCGGCACATGATCCGCAATGCGCTGATCCCGGTCGTGACGATCCTCGGGCCGACGCTCGCGTTCCTGGTCACCGGATCGTTCATCATCGAGACGATCTTCGCGATCCCCGGCGTCGGGCGCTACTACATCACCTCGATCAGTCAGCACGACTACGGCGTGCTCATGGCCATGACGATCCTGTATGCCTTCGCGGTGGCCTTCCTCAACCTCGTGGTCGATGTGCTCTACGCGTACATCGACCCCAGGATCCGTTACAGCTAGGGAGGAGCGACGCGCATGGCGACCCAGGCGGCCCAGGGGACGATCGCCCGGCCACAGGCCTCGACGGGCCTGTGGCGCGAGGCGTTCGGCCGCCTGCGCAAGAACAAGCTGGCGATGATCGGGCTGGTCTCGGTCATCGTCCTGTTCATCATCGCCATCATCGGCCCGTACATCGCGCCGTACCCCTACACCGAGCAGGACCTGAAGGCGATCGTGGCCAACGGCAGCCAGCCGCTCCCGGCGGGCAGTCCCGGGCACCTCTTCGGGACCGACCAGATCGGCCGCGACCTGCTCAGCCGGCTCCTCGACGGCGCGCGGATCAGCATGACCGTCGCCATCGTGGTCCAGGTCGTCGTGCTGACCATCGGCGTGCCGCTCGGCGCCGCCGCCGGCTGGTTCGGCGGTCGCACGGACAACTTCCTGATGCGGTTCACGGACGTCATCTACGCGTTCCCCGACCTGCTCTTCATCATCCTGCTGTCGGTCGCCTTCCGCGAGACCGCGTTCGGCAAGGCCATGGACGGCCTGCTCCTGGTCTTCGTCGCCATCGGCCTGACCAGCTGGGTCACGGTGGCACGCCTCGTCCGCGGGCAGATGCTCTCCCTGAAGGAGACCGAGTTCGTGGAGGCGGCCCGCGCGATCGGTGTCTCCGACCGCAAGATCGTCACGCGCCACCTGCTGCCCAACGGCATGGGCCCGATCATCGTCGCGATCACGCTGGGGATCCCGGCCGCGATCCTGGCCGAGGCGACGCTCGCCTACATCGGCGTCGGCGTCCAGGCGCCGCGCGCGTCGTGGGGGAGCCTCGTGGCCGACGGACAGAAGGTGATCCTGTCCTCGCCACACCTCGTGCTCTTCCCGGCCATCTGTATCGCGATCGCCCTGGTCAGCTTCACCTTCCTCGGCGACGGCCTGCGCGACGCGCTGGATCCCAAGCTGAAGGGGAAGCAGTAGTTGCCGACGACCGACGCGGACATCCCTGAAGCGGAACGCCCGACGATCATCGAAGTGACGCCGGGCGTCCAAGCACCCGGCTCCATCCTCGACACCGGTCCCAGGACCGAGCGGGCGTCGGACGTGCTGCTCGAGGTCCGCGGCCTCTCGACCCACTTCTTCACGCCCAGCGGGGTCGTGCAGGCGGTCGACGACGTCAGCTTCGACATGAAGTACGGCGAGACGCTGGGCCTGGTCGGCGAGTCCGGTTGCGGCAAGAGCGTGACGGCGCTCTCCATCGCCCGGCTCGTGCCCGACCCGCCGGGCAAGATCGTGGCGGGGTCGATCACGTTCGACGGGATCGATGTCCTGAAGCTGAGCAACGACGGCATCCGCAAGCTGCGCGGGAAGGAGATCGGGTTCATCTTCCAGGACCCGCTCACCAGCCTCAATCCGACCCTGACGATCGGCTACCAGATCGCGGAGGCGATCAAACAGCACATGGGCCTTCCCGACAGTGCCGCGCGCGACCGCGTCATCGAGCTCCTCTCGAAGGTGGGCATCCCGCGCGCCAAGGAACGGCTGGGCGACTACCCGTTCCAGTTCTCGGGCGGGATGCGCCAGCGCGTGATGATCGCGATCGCGCTGTCCTGCGACCCGAAGCTGATCCTCGCCGACGAGCCCACGACGGCGCTCGACGTGACGATCCAGGCGCAGATCCTGGAGCTCATCGAGAAGCTCTCCGACGAATTCGGGACCGCCGTGCTGATGATCACCCACGACCTCGGCATCGCGGCCGGCATGTGCGACCGCGTCAACGTGATGTACGCGGGACGGATCGTCGAGACCGCGACCGTCGACGAGCTGTTCGAGCAGCCGCGGATGCCCTATTCATGGGGCCTGCTCGACTCGCTGCCGCAGATCGACGACGTCCGCGGCGAGAAGCTGCGCACCATCGAGGGGATGCCCCCGGTGCTGATCTCGCCACCGGATACCTGTCGCTTCAGCCCGCGCTGCCCGTATGTCCGCGACATCTGCCGCGAGCACGAGCCAGAGCTGACGCTGCGAGCGACCGAGGGGCACCTTGCCCGGTGCTGGGCGACCCAGCCCGACGGGTGGATCGCATGACCGCGACGCTGACCGGGGCACCGGACCCGAGCGCGCCGTCGAAGCACGACCTGATCGAGGTCGAGGACCTCAAGATCTACTTCCCGATCCGCTCGGGCATCTTCCAGCAGGCGGTCGGGTCCGTGAAGGCGGTCGATGGCGTGTCGTTCACGATCCGCCGCGGCGAGACGCTCGGGCTGGTCGGCGAGTCCGGCTGCGGCAAGAGCACGACCGGGCGTGCTCTGATCCGGCTGCGTGAGCCGACGGCGGGCAGGGTCGTCTTCGACGGCGTCGACCTGATGGGCCTCAAGGCCGACGCCCTGCGCAAGATGCGCCGCCGGATGCAGATCATCTTCCAGGACCCGTACGGATCGCTCGACCCGCGGATGACCGTCGGCGCCACGATCGCCGAGCCGATCGAGACCCACCACCTCGCGACCGGCGACGCGAAGCGCGAACGGATCGCCGACCTGCTGCGCCTGGTCGGCCTGGACCCGACGTACGTGTCGCGCTACCCGCACGAGTTCTCGGGCGGCCAGCGACAGCGCATCGGCGTCGCGCGCGCCCTCGCGGTCGAGCCGGAGTTCATCGTCTGCGACGAGCCCATCTCCGCGCTGGACGTCTCGATCCAGGGCCAGGTCCTCAACCTGCTGACCGACCTCCGCGAGCGGCTCGGCCTGACCTACCTGTTCATCGCCCACGACCTCTCGGTCGTCAAGCACATCAGCGACCGCGTCGCGGTCATGTACCTCGGCAAGATCGTCGAGATCGGGCCGCCGGACCAGGTCTACACGGCACCCGGCCACCCGTACACCCGCGCCCTGCTCTCGGCGGTCCCGGTGCCGGATCCCACGGCCGAGCGCAAGCGCCGGCGGGTGATCCTGACGGGTGACGTGCCGAGCCCGGTGAACCCGCCCTCCGGGTGCCGCTTCCACACCCGCTGCTGGCTCTACGAGCGGCTCGGCCAGCCGGAGACGTGCCGGACCGACGATCCGCCGCTGAAGGTCCTCGAGGCCGACCAGTCGGCCGCCTGCCACTTCTCCGACGAGGCCCTCAAGACCGACGTCGGCATCGCCCACCTGCTCGACGAGCGGGTCCGCCGCGGCACGCCGGCCTCGGCACTGGCATCGCTGGCGGGCGCGGCCGCGGTCGGTACCGGGCTCGAGGTACCCGCGCTGGACCCAGCCGCCCTCTCCTCGCCGGCCACGATCGAGGAGACCAGCGCGACGACGATGCCCGAGGGGTTCGGCTACACGACGATGCTGCCCAAGTCGCCCGAGCAGCGCGAGGACGAGTCGCGCTAAGGGGCCGGGCTCGCGCCCGCTGGCGGCGTCATGGCCGCCGGGTCCGCAGCCACCGCCGCTGCCTCGACCGCCGGGCCGCGGAAGTGGCAGGCCACCCGGTGGTCGCCGTCCTCGGGCAGGAGCGGCGGCACGGCCTCCGCGCAGATCGCCGGCGCCCCCAGCTGCTCGCGCAACGGGCAGCGTGGGTGGAACCGGCAGCCCGACGGCGGGTTGACCGGGCTGGGCACGTCGCCGCGCAGGATCACCCGCGTGCGCCGCATCGTGGGATCCGGGATGGGGATGGCCGACATGAGCGCTTCGGTATACGGGTGGTCCTGCCGCTCGAACAGCGCGCGCCGATCGGCCACCTCGGCGATCCGCCCGAGGTACATCACCGCGACCCGGTCGCTGATGTGCTCCACGACGCCCATGTTGTGGGCGACGAACAGGTAGGTCAGCCCGAGCTCGCGCTGGAGCTGCTTCAGGAGGTTCAGGACCTGCGCCTGGATCGACACGTCGAGGGCGGAGACCGGCTCGTCGCAGACGATGAGGTCGGGCTCGAGGACCAGCGCACGGGCGATCCCGATCCGTTGCCGCTGGCCGCCCGAGAACTCGTGCGGGTAGCGCCGTGCCTGGTACTGCGGGAGGCCGACCAGGTCCATCATCCGCTTGACCTTGGCCCGGCGCTCCTGGTCGTTGCCCAGGCCGTGGATGCGCAGGCCCTCACCGATGCTGTCGCCGATCGGTGTCCGCGGATCGAGGCTGGAGAACGGGTCCTGGAAGATGATCTGCATCCGCCGCCGGTACGGCTTGAGCGTCGCGCCGTCGAGCTTGGTGATGTCGACGCCGTCGAAGCGGATGGAGCCGCTCGTCGGCTCGATGAGGCGGAGCAGGAGGCGCCCGACCGTCGTCTTGCCGCAGCCGGACTCCCCGACCAGGCCGAGGGTCTCGCCGCGGCGGATCTGGAACGAGACGCCATCGACCGCCTGCACCGTGCCGATCACCCGCTGCAGGATCCCGCCGCGGATATCGAAGTGCTTGACGAGGTCGCGGACCTCGACGAGCGGGACCTCCCCGGGCGCCGGGGATGGCCGCGTGGCCGGCAGCGACGCGATCCCCGCCGTCATGGCGCCGCCTCCGTCAGCGGCCGGACCGGTGGCGGCAGGGGGTTCCCGTCCGCGTCGTGGTAGAGCCAGCAGCGGACCCGATGGTCGGCCGAGCCGACGGCCCGGAGCTCCGGGTGCTGCTCCGTCGCGAGGCGGACGTCGAATTCCACCCGGGCGGCGCAGCGCGGCGCGAAGCGGCAGGCCTGCGGCAGGTCGATCAGGTTCGGCACGTTCCCGGGGATGACCGCCAGCTCGTCGGTGACGTGGCCGACCACCGGGATCGAGCCGATCAGGCCCTGCGTGTAGGGATGCCGCGGCTCGCGGAACAGCGAGGTGACATCGGTCTCTTCCACGATCTCGCCTGCGTACATCACCGCGACGCGGTCGCACATCTCGGCGACGACGCCCAGGTCGTGGGTGATCAGGATGATGGCGGTCCCGGTCTCGTCGCGGAGGGCTCGCATGAGGTCCAGGATCTGCGCCTGGATCGTGACGTCCAGCGCGGTCGTGGGCTCGTCGGCGATGAGCAGCTCCGGCTCGCAGGCGAGGGCCATCGCGATCATCACGCGCTGGGCCATGCCGCCGGACATCTCGTGGGGGTGGGCCTTGAGCCGGCGCTCCGGGTCCGGGATGCCGACCATCTTCATGAGCTCCACGGCCCGCGCGTGCGCGGCGCTGCCCTTCATCCCGCGGTGGATCTGGAGGACTTCCTCGATCTGGCGGCCGACCGTCCAGACCGGGTTGAGCGACGACGTCGGCTGCTGGAAGACCATGCTGATGCGGTCGCCGCGCAGCTTGCGCATCTCCTCCTCCGAGACCTTGAGGAGGTCGCGTCCGTCGAACTCGATGGTGCCGCTCTCGATCCGGCCCGGTGGCGCGACCAGGCGCATGATCGAGAGGCTGGTCACGCTCTTGCCGCAGCCGGACTCGCCGACGAGACCGACGATCTCGCCGCGATCGACGTGGAAGTCGATGCCGTCGACCGCGCGGACCAGGCCGTCGCGGGTGTGGAAGGAGGTGTACAGGCCGCGGACCTCGAGGAGCGGCTTGTCGCCGCGCTCGCGCTTCACGCGCCGCTTCGAAGCGGGGACCAGCTCCTCGATGGTCGTCTCGTCGAGGCTGGTGCCGAGGGTCGTGACGGCGGGCTCGTCGGGCGTCGTCGGGCTCGTCATCGGTTCAGCCTCGGGTCGAGCGCGTCGCGCAGCCCGTCGCCGAGCAGGTTGAACCCGAGGACGGTCAGGGTGATCGCCAGGCCGGGGAAGAAGATCAGGTGCGGCGCCGAGAAGAACAGGTTGCGGTCGAAGCCGATCATCGAGCCCCACTCGGCATCGGGCTGTTGGGCGCCGAGGCCGAGGAACGACAGCGCGGCCACCTCGAGGATGGCGCCGCCGATGCCCAGCGTGCCCTGGACGATGAGCGGCGTCAGCGAGTTGGGCAGGATCCGCCGGGTCAGGATCCCCCGCGAGGACTCGCCGAGGGCGCGCGAAGCCGTCACGAACTCGCGTTCGCGCACGGAGATGACCGAGCCGCGCATGACCCGGGCATAGACCGGGATCGACACGATGGCGACGGCGATCAGGGCCTGGTACAGCCCCGATCCGAGGACGGTCACGATCGCGATGGCCAGGATCAGGGCAGGGAAGGCCAGCACGATGTCGAGCGTGCGCATGACGATGTTGTCCGTGCGCCCGCCGGCGAACCCCGCGATGGCGCCGAGGACCGTGCCCACCAGGATCGCGAACCCGACCGTCAGGATGCCGACCTGGAGCGACACCCGGGCGCCGAAGACGACCCGGCTGAACTCGTCGCGCAGGTTCGAATCGAGGCCCATGATGTGCTGCGGCTGGTCGGCCGGGCAGCCGAGGATGTGGATGCACGGGGGCTGCCCGCGCTTCACCCCGGTCTCGCCGGTGTCGAGCATCGACACGTTCGGGTGGAACGGCGCGATGAACGGAGCGAAGACCGCGACGATGAGGAGTGTCCCGAGGATCAGCATCCCGATCACCGCGGACCGTTGCCGAAGGATGTTGCGTGCCGTGTCGCGGCGCAGGCTGCCGGGCTTCGTGGTCCCCAGCGGCGCACCCGATTCGACCGGCTGCTCGATGACCGTCATTCGAGCCGGATCCGCGGATCGAGGAAGGCGTACGACACGTCGACGACCAGGTTCACGACGACGTAGATCACCGCGACCACGATCGTCGCGCCCTGGATGACGCTGTAGTCACGGCCGTTGATCGATTCCACCAGCGTCTGGCCCATGCCGGTCAGGCCGAAGATCGTCTCGGTCAGCACCGCGCCCGACAGCAGGGCGCCGAGGGACAGCCCGATGACGGTGACGACCGGGAGCATCGCGTTGCGGAGGCCGTGGCGAAGGACCACCGACCGCTCCTTGACGCCCTTCGCCCGGGCCGTGCGCACGTAATCCAGCCCGAGGACCTCGAGCAGGCTCGAGCGGGTCATCCGCGCGATGATCGCGAGCGGGATGGTGCCGACCGCGATGGCCGGCAGGATCATGTGCCGGAGCGCGTCGCTGAAGAGCTTGCCGTCAAGGGTCAGGATCGCGTGCAGGATGTACATCTTCGACACGAAGTCGAGGATGGTCCGGGGCAGCCCGGTCCAGTCCTCGAGACCCCAGAGGGTCGCGAGCGGGATGACCGAGACGCCGGGCGTCAGCCGGCCCGACGGGGGCAAGGCGAACGGCGTGCCTTTCAACAGGACGGCGAACACGAAGGCCAGGATCAAGCCGAGCACGAAGACCGGGATCGAGACGCCGAGATTGGCGATGACCATCGTCCCGACGTCGGCGGGGGAGTTGCGCCGGATGGCCGAGACCAGGCCGAGGATGAGTCCGAAGACGGTGGCGAACAGGAGGGCGACGATCGTCAGCTCCACGGTCAGCGGAAGCCGGTCGAGGAGCACGTCGGTGACCGGCCGCCCGAACTTGAGCGAGGTCCCGAGGTCGCCGGTCAGCAGCCCGCCCAGATAGATCACGAACTGCTCCGGGATCGGCTTGTCGAGGCCCCAGCGGTGGTTGAAGGCGTCGCAGACCACCGGAGTGGCCTTGTCGCCGTAGGTCGCCACGCACGGGTCGCCCGGGATGATCCGGGCGAGGATGAAGACCAGCACGACCACGCCGAACAGCACGGGGATGCTCAGCAGGAGCCGGCGGACGACGAAGCGGGTCACGTGATCACCACACCCCTGGTCCTGGGGAAGGCGGGCTTGCTATAAAGGACCGCCCGGAGCACGTGGTGCCCCGGGCGGTCGGATCACTCGACTCGGGTTACGAAGCGGGCGGGTTCAGGAACCCACCGAACAGGCTCGAGAAGTAGGTGAAGTCGCCGGTCCGGCCCTTGTGGAGCGGATTGGCGGCATCCCACTGGACGGCGAACGAGGTGACGACGTCATCGGCGTCGAACGACGACCCGTCGTGGAACGTCACGCCGGACTTCAGCGTGCAGGTCCACTGGGTGAAGTCGGCGTTCGCCTCGCACTTGTCGGCGAGGACCGGGATCGCGGCGGTGCCGCCGATCTCGTAGCCATAGAGGCCTTCCATCGTCTGGTCGCAGGCGCGGAGGGCCTCGCCGTCGGTCTCGTCGGCGCAGTACAGGCCACCCGGCTCGCCGTTCTGGCTGAACACGAGCTGCGGGCGGTCGCCGGCCTTCATGACCGAGAACTGCTCGTTGGTGAGCGGCGACGAATGGGCGCCGGTCACGTCGGCCCGGAACGCGACGGCGGAACCGCCGTGCGCGATCGGGATCATCGGCACGTGCTGCTTGATCAGCTCGTTCACCGTGGTGTACGCCGGCTCGCGCGCGGCGTCGCTCGTGCCCTTGGCACCCTCGTCGAGGGCGGCCACGAGATCCGGGTACTTGTCGCCGAACTGCTTCGAGGCACCGGCCCCGAAGTGGTAGCCGACGAAGTTGGTCTGGTCGGGATAGTCCGCGCCCCAGCCGAGCATCTGGATCCCGTCGAGCAGGCCCTTGGCCGCGCTGTCGAGATAGGTCGTGTCGTCCTGCTGGTCGAGCGCGATGTTGATGCCCAGGTTGCTCTTGAGCTGCGCCTGGATCTCGGTCGCGATGACCGGGGGATCCGGGAGGTAGCCGCGGACCGCCGGGCGGTAGTGGAGCTTGTAGGTCTTGCTGAAGTCGAAGCCCGCGGCCGTCAACTCAGCCTTCGCCGCGGCGGGATCGAAGTCGTACCACTTCGGACCGACGCACCCGTTCGGGATGGCGCACGGCGTGAAGTAGTCCGCGACCTCGGAGCCGCCCGGGTAGAACTGGTCGACGATGCGCTTGCGGTCGATGCCCTTGGCGATCGCCTGGCGGACCTTCTCGTCGTCCCACGGCTTGAACGTGTTGTTGAAGCCGAGATAGAAGACGTTGAGGCCGGTGCGCGGCTTCAGCGCGAGGTTCGAGTCGCCCTCGACGGTCGCGAAGTCGGTCGGACCGACGTTGTCGATGCCGTCGACGGTCCCGGCCTGCAGCTCGACGAGCCGCTGGGCCGCTTCCTTGTTCCAGCGCAGGACGGCGGTCGGGGTCAGGGCCTTGGTGCCCCAGTAGGCGTCGAACGCCTCGTAGGTCACGTCCTGGCCGCGGTTCCACGCCTTCAGCTTGTAGGCGCCGGTGCCGTTGACCTCGGAGACGATCTTCTGGTTATCGGTCGCGGCCGGGTCGATGTGGGTCGACAGCCAGCCCGCGTCGTTGATCGCGAACGAGCTGAACGCGATCTTCGAAAGGAACGCCACGTCGGAGCCGCAGAGGTCGAAGACGACCGTCCGCGCATCCGGGGCGCTGATCTTCTTGAACTCGCCCGCGTACGGCGCGGTCCCGCAAGGGGCCTCGCCCGTCGCCGGGTAATTGATGGCCTCGAATGCCGGCGCGCTGGCGCTGGCACTGGCTGCGGCGGTCGCCGATGCGGCGGCCGTCCCACTCGGCGCGGTGCTGGCGGTCGTTCCGCCGCAGGCCGCGAAGACGATCGCCGCTGATCGCGACCAACGCCGCGACAGGCGACCACCTCGATGATCGAGTCATCCTCGGTTACTCCTCCTCTGAGCCCCCTCGACCCGGACGCTGCCTCCCTGTCCGGGCTCGTGGGGCGGGGCACGCCCACGCTGACCTCGCTAGGAGGCCCTGGGTTCGCGCAGCCTAGCACCGGCGAGGGCTCGCGTCACCCCGCCGGACGCGGCGCGTATGCTCCCGCCATGCAGCCATCGCTCACCATCGCCCTCGCCCAGATCGCGCCTCGCCTGGGCGATCTCCAGGCGAATCTCGACCGTCACCATGCCCTCCTCGACGAGGCCCGGACGGCCGGTGCGGACCTGGTGGTCTTCCCGGAGCTCGGCCTCACCGGGTATCAGCTCCAGGACCTCGCGAGCGAGGTGGCGATGCGGTTGGACGATCCGCGGCTGACGGCTCTCGCCGCCGCCACGACCGGTCTCTCCGCGGTCGTCTCGTTCGTCGAGGAATCGGCAGACCACCGCCTGTTCATCGCGGCCGCCCTCCTCGAGGACGGAGAGCTCCGCCACGTCCACCGCAAGGTGTTCCTGCCGACGTACGGCCTCTTCGACGAACGGCGCTTCTTCGCTGCCGGCGACGTGCTGCGCGCCGTGCCGTCGCGGCTGGGCGTCGGGATCGGGATCGGGATCTGCGAGGACTTCTGGCACCTCGGCGTCCCGGAGACGCTGGCGCTCGACGGGGCGCAGATCCTGATCAACGTGTCGTCGTCCCCGGGGCGGGACCTGGCGGCCACCAACGAGGTCGGCCTCGGCACGGCGACCTCGTGGCGGACGCTCATGCGCACCTATGCCCAGCTGACGACCTCGTTCGTCGTGTTCTGCAACCGGGTGGGGGTCGACGAGTCGATCTCCTTCTGGGGCGGTTCCGAGGTGATCGGCCCGAACGGCGCGGCCGTCTTCAGCGCCCCGCTCTACGACGAGGGCCTGTACACGGTGGTGATCGCCGCGGGCGACATCCGGCGCGAGCGGATCGCCCTGCCGCTGCTGCGCGACGAGCGGCCCGAGCTCCACGTCCGCGAGCTGTCGAGGATCGTCGCGGAGCGCGCCGGTCTGCAGTCCGACCAGACGGCCGACCCGGAGGCCGAGGCAGGCCTGGATGTCGCGCCGGCGGTCCCGCGGCCGCGCCCGATCGGCTTCGGGTCCCAGGGCGAGCGGACCGCGCGCCCCACCGGCACCGAGCGATGAGCGCGCCCCGCCCCGGGAGACGCCGCGGCGGTCCCGGCGTCGCCGTTCGAGATGCCGGCCGAGCTCGCGATCGACGAGGCGGTCGCCCGGCGGGTCATCAGCGAGTTCATCCGCAGCCAGCTCCGCCAGGCCGGCTTCGAGCGGGCCGTCCTCGGCCTCTCCGGCGGGATCGATTCGGCGCTCGTCGCCTACCTCGTCGCCGAGGCGATCGGCGCCGAGCGGCTGTTGTGCGTGCTGCTGCCGTACCGGACCTCGTCGCCGGCGTCCCGGGCCGACGCGGAGGCCGTCGTCGCCGACCTCGGCGCTGCCTCCGAGCTGGTCGACATCAGCCCGATGGTCGACGGCTACTACGCGGGCGACCCCGACGCGAGCGCGCTCCGCCGCGGCAACTTCATGGCCCGCCAGCGCATGGCCGTCCTGTACGACCGGTCGGTCACCTGGACCGGGCTGGTCGTGGGGACCGGCAACAAGACCGAGTCGCTCATCGGCTACACGACGCTGTTCGGCGACTCGGCCTGCGCATTCAACCCGATCGGCGACCTGTACAAGACGCAGGTCCGCCAGCTGGCCGCGGCGGTGGGCGTCCCCGACACGATCCTGCGCAAGGCCCCGTCGGCCGACCTCTGGCCGGGCCAGACCGACGAGATCGAGGGCGGCTTCAGCTATCCCGAGCTCGACCGCCTGCTCTTCTGGCGCATCGACAAGCGGCGCTCGACCGAGGAGATGGTGGCGCTCGGCTTCGACCCCGCGGCGATCGAGCGGGTCGACCGCATGGTGGCGGCCTCCGAGTTCAAGCGCCAGGTGCCGCCGATCGCGAAGCTCGGGCCGCGGACCGCCGGGGTGGACTACCTCTATCCGCGACGCCGACCGGGATCCGCGCGCGGGTGAGCCAGGCGGGCGAGGATACCGTCGCGGTCCGGCGGCACGCTCTACGTGGTCGCCACCCCGATCGGCAATCTCGGCGACATCACGCTGCGGGCGCTGGAGGTGCTGCGTGCGGTCCCGCTCATCGCCGCCGAGGACACCCGGCTGACGCACCGGCTCCTCGCGCGCCACGGCATCGACACGAAGATGACGAGCTACCACGCCCGCAGCGGGCCAGGCCCGGACCGCGACGCTGCTCGACCACCTGCGCGGCGGCGCTGACCTGGCGCTCGTCACGGACGCCGGGACGCCCTCGGTGAGCGACCCCGGTGGCGAGCTCGTCCTGGCCTGGGCGGCCGAGGCCGGGACCGTCGTGCCGATCCCCGGCGCCTCCGCGGTGCTGGCGGCCGTCGCGGGGTCCGGGGTCGCCGGGACCGCGCTGGACGTTCGAGGGGTTCCTCCCGAGGTCGGGCCGCGACCGTCGCGAGCGTCTGGCGCGGATCGCCGCCGACGAGCGCGGCTCGGTGGTGTATGAGGCGCCCGGGCGTGTCGCTTCCACGCTCCTGGACCTGGCGGCAGCCTGCGGGGGCGCACGCGCCGCGGCCGTCTGCCGCGAGCTGACCAAGCTGCACGAATCGATCGTGCGCGGGACCCTCGACGAGCTGGCCGCCGCGGTCTTGGACGGCACGATCCCGGCCCGTGGCGAATTCGTGCTGGTGATCGGCCCCGCGGGCGGGGAAGCGGCGGCCACCCCGGCCGGCATCGCCGCAGAGGACGACCGGGTCGCGGCGGCCCTCGCCGAGGTCGAGCGGCTGGTCGCGGCCGGCGCCGCGCGTGGCGACGCGGCCCGCCGGGTCGCGGCCTCGAGCGGCATCCCCCGCCGCCGGCTCTACAACGCGGACCGGCTCGGCTAGCATCGCGCCATGACCGCCGCGGCCGGGACCCCAGCGGGTCGCTCCGGCATCCCGATCCTCGGACAGCTCTCGGTACCGGCCAGGGTGGCCATCGTCGGGACCGTGGTCGTGAGCGTCCTCGCGATCGTGCTCGACTTCGTCGTCCACGCCGACAAGACCGTCATCTTCGTGGTGTCGGCGGCGGCGATCCTCGGGCTGGCCTGGGTCGTCGGGCTCTCGACGGAACGGCTCGGCTCGCTGACCGGCCCGCAGGTCGGCGGCATCCTCAACGCGACGTTCGGCAACATCGCCGAGCTGATCATCTCGTTCTTCGCGCTGCAGGCCGGCCTGATCGAGGTCGTGAAGGCGTCGCTGACGGGCTCGATCATCGGCAACCTGCTGCTCGTGCTCGGGGCGAGCGTGCTCCTCGGCGGGCTCCGCCACGGGACCCAGTCGTTCAGCCCGAGGATCGCCGGCTCGAACGCGGCGCTCCTCGTCGTGGCCCTCATCGGCCTCTTCGTGCCGGCGGTCTTCGCCGCGACGTCGAGCAACGCGACGCAGGGGACGCTCACCGAGGAATCGGTCCTGGTCGCGATCGCGCTGATCATCGGCTACGGCCTGTCGCTGGTCTACCAGTTCGCCAACCCCTCGAAGACCCTCGGCGGCCACGGCGAGCCAGCCGGCCACGCGGGGCCGATGTGGAGCGGGCGTCAGGCGATCCTCGTGCTGCTGCTCACCGCCGCGCTGCTCGCGGTGCTCTCGGAGATCCTGGTCGATTCGATCACGACCTTCACCGACACGCTCGGGCTCTCGTTCTTCTTCGTCGGCGTCGTGATCATCCCGACGATCGGCAACCTGGCCGAGCATCTCGTCGCGGTCCAGCTCGCGCTGAAGGACAAGATGGAGTTCGCGATGGCCGTGACCTACGGGTCCAGCCTGCAGGTCGCGCTCTTCGTCGCCCCGGTGCTGGTGCTCCTCGGCGTCCTCATCGGGCAGCCGATGAACCTCGTGTTCACCCCGCTCGAGGTCGCCGCCGTGGCGGCGGCCGTCGGGATCAGCGCGCTCATCGCCCTCGATGGCGAGTCGAACTGGCTCGAGGGCGCGCTGCTGATGATCGTGTACGTGATCCTCGCGGTGTCGTTCTTCGAGTTCGTCTGAGCCGCGGGGGTCCCTCGTCCGCACGCGGCCCTGCCATCCGCGCCGACGGCACGCCGCATCTCCAACGTCGTGGCCGACGGCCCGGCCGGTTCAGGCCGTCGTCCTCTAGCCACCCGGAGCCTGCGGGCGTAAGCCGACACGGTGGGCCGGGAGTCCCGGTCCCAGCCCAGGCGCCAGACCGTGGCGCACGTCCCCGATGGGGACAAGGAGGCACCGTGGCCGTTCTCGACAAGGAGTTCACCTACGCACCGCCCGGGATGTCCGGGAGCCCCGTTCCGCTCAAGGAGCGATACGACAACTTCATCGGCGGGCGCTGGGTCGCGCCGGTGAAGGGCGGCTACCAGGTCGACCTGACCCCGGCGACGGGCAAGCCGATCACCGAGGTGCCGCGCTCGACGGCGAGGACGTCGAGCTGGCGCTCGACGCCGCGCACGCCGCCAGGGCCGCATGGGGCGAGACGTCGACGACGGAGCGCTCGCGCGTGCTGAACGCGATCGCCGAGGTCATCGAGGCCAACAAGGAGATGCTCGCCGTCGCCGAGAGCTGGGAGAACGGCAAGCCGGTGCGCGAGACCCTGGCGGCCGACATCCCGCTGGCGGCCGACCACTTCCGCTACTTCGCCAGCGTGATCCGCGCCGAGGAAGGGTCGATCTCCGAGATCGACAAGGACACCATCTCGTACCAGTTCCACGAGCCGCTCGGCGTCGTCGGCCAGATCATCCCGTTCAACTTCCCGCTCCTGATGGCGGCGTGGAAGATCGCGCCGGCGATCGCGGCCGGCAACGTCACGGTCGTCAAGCCGGCCAGCCCGACCCCGTGGTCGATCCTCAAGCTGATGGAGCTCATCGAGCCCATCGTCCCGGCCGGCGTCATCAACGTCGTCAACGGCCCCGGCGCGGAGGTGGGGATGGCCCTCGCCTCGAGCAAGCGCATCGCGAAGGTCGCGTTCACCGGCGAGACGGCCACGGGCCGGATGATCATGGGCTACGCCGCCCAGAACCTGATCCCCTCGACCACCGAGCTGGGTGGCAAGTCCCCGAACATCTTCTTCGAGGACATCCTGGCCAGCGACGACGAGTTCTTCGACAAGGCGATCGAAGGGCTCGTCCTGTACGCGTTCAACAAGGGTGAGGTCTGCACGTGTCCGTCACGCGCGCTCATCCAGGCGTCGATCTACGAGCCGTTCATCGAGCGCTGCCTGGGCCGGATCGCGAAGATCCAGCAGGGCCATCCGCTCGACATCCACACGACGCTCGGGGCGCAGGTCTCGGCGGCGCAGCTCGAGAAGATCACGCGCTACGTGAAGATCGGGCTCGACGAAGGCGCCGAGCTCCTGATCGGCGGCCATCGGAACGTGCTCCCCGGCGAGCTCGCCGAGGGCTACTACTTCGAGCCGACCGTCTTCAAGGGCCACAACAAGATGCGGATCTTCCAGGAGGAGATCTTCGGACCCGTCCTGGCCGTGACCACGTTCAAGGACGAGGCCGAGGCCCTCGAGATCGCCAACGACACGATGTACGGCCTGGGTGCCGGCGTCTGGACCCGCGACGGGAGTCGCGCGTTCCGGATGGGCCGGGCCATCAAGGCCGGCCGCGTGTGGACCAACAGCTATCACCTGTATCCCGCGGGCGCCCCGTTCGGCGGCTACAAGTCGTCCGGCGTCGGTCGCGAGACCCACAAGATGATGCTCGACCACTACACCCAGACCAAGAACCTCCTCGTGAGCTATGACCCCAAGGCCCTTGGGTTCTTCTGAGACAGGGCCGACCCCGACGGGGGAGGGCCGCGTCCAGGCCACGCCCGAGGCGCTCGAGGTGATCGAGCGACTCGCGGCTGAGCACGGACCGCTCGTCTTCCTCCAGTCGGGCGGCTGCTGTGATGGCAGCTCGCCCATCTGCGTGCGCAGGGGCGAGCTGCCGGTCGGGCCCGGCGACGCCCGGATCGGCGACGTCGGGCCCGCCGCGTTCTATGTCGATCGCGAGCTGGACCAGCGCTGGGGCCGGCCCGTGTACGTCATCGACGTGTCGCCCGGGGCAGGGGACACCTTCTCCCTCGAGGGACGCGAGGACCTGCACTTCGTCCTCGCCGGCTGATCAGCGGGGTCGCCGGCCCGCCCGGGGCGCGATGCGCCTGCGTCTCGATCGGTCAGGTTTCGAGAAGCCATCGCGACCGCATCTCCCTACCATCAGGGTCCACCGACCCGGATAAGGAGATCAACGATGCCCGACACCAAGAAGGCCGCCAGCAGGGCCGCGAGCGGCAAGGGGTTCTCGACCGACGAGAAGGCCGCGATGCGCGAGCGCGCCCGAGAGCTCAAGGCCGCCTCAGGCAAGGCCGACGCCCTGCGCGACCTCCTCGCCAAGATCGCCGAGATGCCCCCGGCCGATCGCGAGATGGCCGAGCGCCTCCATACGCTCATCACGGAGACGGCGCCCGACCTCGACCCGAAGACCTGGTACGGCATGCCCGCCTACGCCAGGAAGGACGGCAAGCTCGTGGTCTTCTTCAAGGCGGCCTCGAAGTTCGACTCGCGCTACGCGACGCTTGGCTTCGAGGAGGCGGCCAACCTGGATGACGGCGCGATGTGGCCGACGTCCTATGCGCTGACCAAGCTGACCGCCGCCGACGAGACCCGCATCAAGGCGCTCGTGAAGCAGGCAGCCAGCTGATCGCAGGCGGCACGGGACGGCCGGTCCCGGCGCGGGGCCACTGACCCCGGCGCGCCGGGACGCCGACATGCGGCCACGACGGCGCGGGAGGGGGACGCGCCGCCGTGGCACAGGGATGGGCGATGGTCAGGCGGCCGCTTCGACGGTCTCCCCGTCGTCGGTCGCGGCGGACGACCCAGCGTCGTCCGCGATCGGGTCGTCGGCCGATGGGGCGTCGCCGATGGCTTCGGCTTGGGCCACGAGCGAATCGGCGGCCTGCTCGGCCTCGTAGTCCTTCTTCTTGCGCCCCGACAGCATCTCGACATGCGACGCGACGATCTCGGTCTTCCAGTGCCGCGCGCCCTTGTCGTCGTCCCACGACCGGGTCTGGAGCCGGCCCTCGATCGCCACCTGCTGGCCCTTGCCGAGATACCGGCCAGCGATCTCGGCGAGCCGGTCCCAGGCGACCACAGGGTGGTACTCGGCCTTTTCCTTGCCGGCGCCGAGGAACTCGTTGCTGGCGACGGTGAAGGTCGTGACGACCTTGCCGCTGGCCAGACTGCGCATCTCCGGGTCGCGCGTGAGGCGCCCCGTGAGCAGGACCTTGTTCACGGTCCGATCTCCTTCCCGGTCGGCCGGTCGCACCGGACACGACCCTGCGTCTGCGTGGCGGGCAGTCACGGCGGGGCGGAGAAGAGGTCGCCGGCCCCGGCGGCCGGGCCCATGGCGGACGGCGGTTCGGCAGGGCCGGCGGACGACCTGGCGGGCGATTCCCACGCTAGCGGCGAGCGCTCACCGGGCACCTATCGGGGGTTGCACGGTCGCTCATCCACCGCTCATCGGCGGCGTCCCGGCGTCAGCTCGCGGCCGCACCCTTGGACTCGGCGTCCTCGATCGGTGCGGGCGGGATCGCGGCCCTCGGCCGCTGCGCCCGCTGCGGCCGCAGGTCGCCGTGCTCGAGCTCCATCTCGCCGTCGGAGCCGGAGGCCATCGTGACCGAGGCCGCCGGCGTGCTGGCGATCTTCGACCGGGATGACCGGCGCGCGCTGGCCCGCGAACCGGCGAGCAGGACCGGCGTCATCTCCGCGGCCGTCGTCATCGCCAGCACCGACGGGTCGGGCTGCGGCGCGTGCTGCGTGTAGAGGTCGCAGAACAGGCTCACCAGCTCCGGATCGAACTGGGTCCCGGCGTGGCGGCGGAGCTCCGCGATCGCCTGGTCATGGGTCATCGCCCGCTTGTACGGGCGGTCGTGGATCATCGCGTCGTAGGCGTCGGCGATGGCCACGATCCGGGCGCCGAGCGGGATCTCGTTGGCGCGCAGGCCGTACGGGTATCCGTGGCCGGCGTAGCGCTCGTGGTGGTGGAGGATGATCGGCACGGCGTCCTTGAGCGCGGCGGCCTGCTCGAGGATCACCTGGCCGATGCGCGGGTGCTGGACGACCGAGCGCCACTCCCCGGTCGACAGGGCGGTCGGCTTCTCGAGGATCTCCTCGGGGATCGCGACCTTGCCCACGTCGTGGAGGAGCGCCGCGAGCTGGATCCGCTCGATCTCGGCCTCGGGGAGCTCGAGCTGGCGGGCGATGTCGACGACGATCGAGGCGATCAGCGCCGATGGCTGGCCGCGGTAGTGCGGCAGCGGGTTGATGAACGAGGCCAGCGCCGCCGTCGCCGCGAAGCGCGCCTCGCGGCCGATCTCCATCGCGCGGACGCGGCCGGTGTTCGAGATCGGCGCGCGCGGGACGCGGGCGTCGTCGTCGGGCTCGGAGAAGATGTAGGTCTGATTGCGGCCCAGGGACTTCGCCGAGTACATCGCCGCATCGGCGTCGCGCACCAGCGTGTCGACGCGGAGCTTGGTCCCGGAGCCGCCGGCGATGCCGATCGAGATCGTCACCGACAGGTCAGGGTTCCCCTCGACCGCGAACCGCTGGCGCTGGACGAGCTGGCGCAGCTTCTCGGTGAGGACGGCCCCCTCCTCGACGTCGGTCTCGGTCAGGACGAGCATGAATTCCTCGCCGCCGTAGCGGCCGATCATGTCGCTCGCGCGCAGATTCGCGCCAAGCGTCTGCGCGACGCCGCGCAGCACGATGTCGCCCGAGGCGTGCCCATACGTGTCGTTGACGTTCTTGAAGTGGTCGATGTCGACGAAGGCGACCGAGAGCGGGCGCTCGTAGCGCCCGGCGCGCTCGACTTCGGCGAACAGGGCGCCGAGGAGCGCGCTCCGGTTGACGACGCCGGTCAGGCGGTCGATGGTCGCCCGGTCGTTGGTCTCCGCGAGGACGGCGGCGACGCCGTTGACGGCCCGGCCGAGGCGACCTTCGAGGCCGTTGCCCTT
The DNA here is from genome assembly GCA_963834915.1 of uncultured Chloroflexia bacterium. GTDB lineage: Bacteria > Chloroflexota > Limnocylindria > Limnocylindrales > CSP1-4 > SPCO01. The sequence goes on along the minus strand of CAWIDI010000005.1, from coordinate 519,622 downwards.
CGCCGAGACCGTCACGGCGTAGTCGCCCGCGGCGATCCTCTCGGCGGCACGCACGAGGCGCCCAAGCCGGACCCGCATCACGAAGTAGATGGAGCCGGCGGTCAGCGACACGCCGATGGTCGCCGCGGCCACCGCGGCGATCACGGAACGGCTCACGGTATCGACCCAGGAGGCGGCCACCTCCGGCATCGCGACGAGGAGGATCCCGACGGCGACCGGAGCCGCCAGCGCCAGGATCCCAAGCAGGCGCATCACCCCCAAAGGCTAGGGCCGGCGCCTGCTCCGGCGGGGTCTCCTAGGAGTACCGGTCGTCCGCTGCCGGTGGTACCGATGCGTCCAGGCACCGCCCGGCGGAGGCGCGATCCGAGCCAGTCGGGGGTCTCGGCGGCTCCGGCCGCCCTGCTATACTCCGCCCGTCCTCGTCCGCAACGGGTCGCGAGGCCCGTGAACCAGGAGGTCAGCGATCGCGCTTGGAGGGCGCATCGGCCGCCCAGTGAGGCGACCGGGCGACCAGCTCATGGCGACCCGCCGAAGCATCGGCGGCGCGACGCGGGAGATTTCTACGAACCTAGGCCCCGTGACCGGGGCCTTTTTCTATGGGCGTCGGTCTTGCTCGGCCATCACCGCCGCAGATCGGCTCAACGGAGCGGCCGTCGCCGACTCGTCAGCCAGAGTCCGTTCCTGATGCCGGCCACCGTGATCGTCGGGCTGCAATGGGGCGACGAGGGGAAGGGCAAGACCACCGACTTCCTCGCGGAGCAGGTGGCCATGGTGGTCCGCTACCAGGGCGGCGACAACGCCGGGCACACCGTCGTGAGCGGCGACGAGGTCCTGAAGCTCCGGCTGACGCCGTCGGGCGTCCTCTACCCGCACATCACCTCGGTCATCGGGAACGGCGTCGTCGTGAACCCGCTGACCCTGATCGGCGAGCTCGACATGCTCGCATCGCGCGGCATCGACGTCAGCCGGGTCCGGGTCAGCCGCAGCTCGCACGTGATCATGCCCTACCACCTCGCCCTGGACCAGGCGAATGAGATGCGCCTCGACGGCGCCAAGGTCGGCACGACCGGTCGCGGGATCGGCCCGACCTACGGGGACCGGGCGTGGCGCCTGGGCCTGCGCATGGAGGACCTGCTCGACGAGGCCGTCCTGCGCGAGCGCATCGGCCGGCTGCTCCCCGACAAGAACGTCCTGCTCCGCTCCATGGGCGCGGAGCCATTCGAGCTGGAGCCCCTGGTCGCCGAGGCGCTGCGCTGGGGCGAGCGCCTGCGGCCCCATCTCGACGACACGACCTGGCTCGTCCAGTCGGCCCTTGCGCGCGGGGAGCACGTCCTGCTCGAGGGCGCCCAGGGCACGCTCCTGGACCTCGATCACGGCAGCTATCCGTTCGTGACCTCCTCGAACCCGGTCGCCGGCGGCGCGTGCACCGGTGGCGGCATCGGTCCGCTCCAGGTCGACGAGGTCATCGGGGTCATGAAGGCGTACTCGACGCGGGTCGGGTCGGGGCCGTATCCGACCGAGCTCCACGACGAGATCGGCGCCGGCATCGCCGAGCGCGGCCACGAGGTCGGGACCGTCACCGGGCGGCCGCGGCGAGTCGGCTGGTTCGATGCCGTGCCCCTCCGCTACGCGGTCGCGGTCAACAGCGTCAGCTCGATCATGCTCAACAAGCTCGACATCCTGTCCGGCATCGACCCCATACGCCTCTGCGTCGCCTACGAGATCGACGGGAAGCGGGTCGACGTCTGGCCGTCGAGCGGCCGCGCCCTCGCTCGTTCGACCCCGATCTACGAGGAGTTCCCGGGCTGGGCCGAGCCGATCAACGGCGTCCGCTCGCTCGCCGACCTCCCCGAGAACGCCCGGCGCTACGTCAGCGCGATCGAGGCACACGCCGGCGTCCCGATCGTGCTGCTGTCCGTCGGGCCGGAGCGGACCCAGACCATCGAGCGGGCCTGGCGCCCGATGCGGAACCGGACGGGGATCCCGGCGTGACGGCGGCCAGGCTGCTGATGCCGACGCGGATCCTCATCGCAGGGAGCGGCGGCCGCGAGCACGCCCTGGCCTGGAAGCTCGGCTCGGAGCCGGGCGTCAACGAGGTGATCGTCGCGCCGGGGAGTGACGCGATCGCACGCGAGCCGCGGGTCCGCTGCGTGCCGGGGATCGATCCGCTCGAGCCGGCCGCGATCGTGGGGATCGCCCGGCGCGAGGCCGTCGAGCTGGTCGTGGTCGGCCCGGAGGCGCCGCTCGCCGCGGGCGTGGCCGATGCGCTGGTCGCCGCAAACATCGCGGTCTTCGGCCCCATCGCCGCCGCGGCCCGGATCGAGAGCAGCAAGGCGTTCTGCCACGAGGTGGCGGAGGCGGCCGGCGTGCGGATGGCCCGCGCCGACGTCTTCGAGGCGGTCGAGCCCGCGCTGGCGTTCGCGCGGAGCCTGGCGGGCGACGGTGGCGGAGTCGTGATCAAGGCCGACGGCCTTGCGGCGGGCAAGGGCGTCACGGTCTGCGACGACGTCGCGGAGGCCGAGGCGGCCATCGCGAGCGTCCTGGACGCGCCGGGTGCCCGCGTCGTCGTCGAGGAGCGGCTCCACGGCCGTGAGGCGAGCCTGATCGCCCTGTGCGACGGCCGCGACGCGCTGGCTCTCCCGCTCTCGCGCGACCACAAGCGCCTCGCCGACGGGGACCGCGGCCCGAACACCGGCGGCATGGGCGCCTACAGCCCGCTGCCGGACCTCGCGGACGACGAGATCCCCGGGCTGATCGAGGCGTTTCATCGGCCGATCCTCGCCGAGCTGGCCCGCCGCGGTACTCCGTTCCGTGGCGCGCTGTACGCCGGGCTGATGCTGACCGAGTCGGGACCGGTGCTCCTGGAGTGCAACGCACGATTCGGGGACCCCGAGACCCAGGCCATCCTGCCGCGCCTCGCGGTGGCGCTCGGCCCGTTGCTCCTGGCCGCGGCACGGGGCGAGCTGGCCGGTGCGACCCGCGCGCTGGGCCTCGCCGATCCGCGGCTGCCGGTCCTCCCGGGGGCGACCGTCGCGGTCGTGCTCGCGGCCGCAGGCTATCCGGATACCCCGCGGCGCGGCGACCCGATCAGCGGCCTGGGTGCCGCCGGCGACAGCGGCGCCCTCGTGTTCCACGCCGGCACGACCACGGACGCCGATGGCTCCGTACGGACCGCCGGTGGCCGCGTGCTCGCGGTCGTGGGGCAGGGGACGGACCTGACCGAGGCCCGGGATCGCGCCGAGCGTGCGGCGACCGCCGTCGACTGGGACGGAGTCCAGCGCCGCCACGACATCGGCGCCGATCTTGCCGGCGCGGCCGTGCTCGCCGGAGCGACCCGATGATCCGCCGCTACACGCTCGCGGAGATGGGCGCGATCTGGTCCGAGCAGGCACGGTTCGAGGCGATGCTCCGGGTCGAGCTGGCCGTCGCGCAGGCGCAGGCCGGTCGCGGCCTCATCCCCGCCGATGCGCTTGCCGCGCTCACGACGCGTTCGCGGGTCGACGTCGAACGGATCGCCGAGATCGAGCGCACGACCGACCACGACGTGATCGCGTTCGTCAGCCAGGTCGCCGAGACGGTGGGGGCCGAAGGGCGCTTCCTGCACCTCGGGCTCACGAGCAGCGACGTCGTCGACACCGGCCTCGCCCTGCAGCTCCGTGCTGCGGGCCAGCGGCTCCTCGACGACGCGGACCGCCTGACGGCGGCGATCATCGCGCGCGCCCGGGCCGAGGCCGAGACCGTGATGATGGGTCGCACCCACTCGGTCCACGCCGAGCCCACCACGCTCGGGTTCAAGCTGGCCGGCTGGGCCTTCGAGGTCGAGCGCGGGCGGACCCGCCTGGCCGCGGCAGTCGACGAGATCGGCACCGGCAAGATCTCCGGCCCGGTCGGGACCTACAGCCACCTCGGGCCGGACCTGGAGGCCGAGGTGCTCGCCTCGCTGGGGCTCCACGTCGACCCGGTGAGCACCCAGATCGTGCAGCGCGACCGGCACGCGGCGCTGCTCGCGGCGATCGCCATCCTGGGCGGCTCGCTGGAGCGGTTCGCGACCGAGGTCCGCAACCTCCAGCACACCGAGATCGGCGAGCTGCAGGAGCCGTTCGCGGTCGGCCAGAAGGGCTCGAGCGCGATGCCCCACAAGCGCAACCCGATCCTCTCGGAGCGGATCGCCGGGCTGGCGCGGCTGCTGCGCGGCTACGCCGGGACCGCCTTCGAGGACCAGCCGCTCTGGCACGAGCGCGACATCAGCCATTCGAGCGCCGAGCGGGTGATCCTGCCCGATGCCACGATCGTCCTCGACTACATGCTCGTGCGGATGACCGGGCTGATCGAGGGGCTGATCGTCCGCTCGGAGCGGATGCGCGACAACATCGCCCGCGGGTTCGGACTCCACGCGTCGTCGAACGTGCTGGTCGCCCTGGTCGAGCACGGCGGCATCTCGCGCGAGGAGGCCTACGCGATCGTGCAGCGCGCCGCCCTGCGCGCCGCGGACGAGCGGGCGCCGCTGCGCGACCTCCTCGCGCTCGACCCGGCCGTGGCCCAGCGGCTGTCGCTGACGCAGCTCGACGCCTGCTTCGACGACGCGGCATTCCTGCGCCACGTGCCAGAGGTCATCGCGAGGCTCGACAGGCTGAGCGAGGCGGTCGCCGCCCGGGCCGCACGCCAGCCACGAACGGTGAGGGTGCCTGATGCTGGCTGAGTCGTTCCTGCGCTCCGGCAAGGTGCGCGACCTGTACCGGCTCGATGACGGCCGCATCCTGCTGGTCGCGTCGGACCGGATCAGCGCGTTCGACGTGATCCTCCCGACGTTGATCCCGGACAAGGGGCGCGTCCTGACCGCCCTCTCGAGGTTCTGGTTCGCCGAGACCGGGACGCTCGTCCCGAACCACCTCCTCGACACCGACCCGGCGGTCCTGTCCGAGACGATCGGCGCCAGCGTGGCGGCCGCCGGCGGCGATCCAGCCGATCTCGGGCCGGTCGACGACCTCCGGGGGCGGATCATGATCTGCCGACCGGCATCGGTGGTCCCGATCGAGGCGGTCGTTCGCGGCTACCTGGCCGGCTCCGGCTGGAAGGAATACCAGGCGAGCGGGACGGTCTGCGGGATCCCGCTGCCACCCGGCCTGCGCGAGAGCGACCGCCTGCCCGAGCCGATCTTCACGCCCGCGACGAAGGCCGAGGACGGCGAGCACGACCTGAACATCAGCTTCGACCAGATGATCGACCATATCACCATCGCGCCGGGCGACTCTGGCGCCGGGGAGCTCGCTGAGCGGATCCGCGACGAGGCCGTCCGGCTCTACCGGTATGGCGCGGCCGTGGCCGAGCGGCGCGGGATCCTGCTGGCCGACACCAAGTTCGAGTTCGGCCTGGCATCCAGCGGCGACCCCGACGAGCCGGTCGGACCGCTGGAGGAGCGGATCGAGCACCCACGTCCCGCCGGACGCCGGCCCGACGTCTTCCCGCCGGGGTCCCGGGCCAGCCACCTCATCCTCATCGACGAGGTCATGACCCCGGATTCGTCGCGCTTCTGGGATGCCGCGACCTACGAGCCGGGCCGGCCGCAGGCGAGCTTCGACAAGCAGTTCGTGCGCGACTGGCTGGAGGCCCAGCCGTGGGACAAGACGGCGCCGGGTCCGGCGCTGCCGGACGACGTCGTGGCCGGCACGCGCGCCCGCTACATCGAGGCCTACGAGCGCATCACCGGCGCCAGCTTCGAGCGCTACCTGAACGAGGATGTCATCGCCGCATGACCAGCTTCCGATTCGCCGTCAACGTCCTGCCGAAGGCGGGGATCCTCGACCCGCAGGGGCGGGCCGTCGAGGGGAGCCTCGGCCACCTCGGGATCGAGGGGGTCAGCGCCGTCCGCGTCGGCCGTCGCGTCGAGCTGACCGTGGAGGCGCCGGACGCGGCGGCCGCCCGCGCGGTCGCGGACCGGCTCGCGTCGGAGCTCCTGTCGAACCCGCTCATCGAGGCGTACGAGATCCAGGACCTCGGGGCGACCTCCTCGCTCGTGGCCGCGGGGCAGGCGTGATCGGATGAGCGTGCGGATCGGCGTCGTCGTCTTCCCCGGCAGCAACTGCGACCGCGACACCGTCCACGCGCTCGAGCTGGCCGGCGCGGAGCCGGTCGTCCTCTGGCACGAGCAGGCGTCGCTCGACGGGGTCGCCGCGGTGATCCTGCCGGGCGGCTTCGCCTATGGCGACTATCTCCGGGCGGGCGTCATCGCGCGGTTCAGCCCGGTGATGCGCGCCGTGACGGCCTTCGCGAACGATGGCGGGCTGGTCCTCGGCATCTGCAACGGGTTCCAGGTCCTGGCCGAGGCCCACCTCGTCCCGGGCGCCCTGCTGCGCAACGCCTCATTGCGCTTCGCCGGCCAGGAGGTCCGCATCGCCGCCGAGCGCGTCGACACGCGCTTCACGCACGCGCTCGAGGCAGGACGGCCGCTGCGCATGCCGGTCGCGCACGGCGAGGGCTGCTACTTCGGGGAGGACGCCGACCTGGACGCCCTCGAGGCGGCGGACGGGGTGATCTTCCGCTACGTCGACGCGGAGGGCGCGGTCGCCGGCCCGGGCGACCCTGCCAACCCCAACGGCTCGCTGCGGGCGATCGCCGGGGTCATCAACGCGGCCGGCAACGTCGCCGGGCTGATGCCCCATCCGGAACGGGCCGCCGAGGCGATCCTCGGCTCCGACGACGGCGCCGGCATCATCCGCTCGCTCGTCGAGAGCGCCGCGCGTGCCGCGAACGGCGATCTCGTGGCGGTCGGCGGCCGATGACGCTCATGGAGCACGAGATCGAGCCGCTGCACCGCCGTCTGGGCGTCACCGACGACGAGCTCGACGCGATCCGCGACCGGCTCGGCGGACGCGACCCGAACGACCTCGAGCTGGCCATGTTCAGCGTCATGTGGAGCGAGCACTGCTCGTACAAGAGCTCGAAGCCGCTGCTCAGGACGCTGCCGACCGCGGGCGAGGGCGTCGTCGCCGGTCCGGGCGAGAACGCCGGGGTCATCTCGATCGGCGACGGGCTCGCCGTCGCGTTCAAGATCGAATCGCACAACCATCCGTCGCGCGGTCGAGCCCTACCAGGGCGCGGCGACCGGCGTCGGCGGCATCCTCCGCGACATCTTCACGATGGGTGCGCGGCCGATCGCGGTCCTCGACGCGCTCCGGTTCGGCGATCCGGCTGATGCGCGGACGCGGCACCTGGTCGACGGGGTCGTGCGCGGCGTCGGCGGCTACGGCAACTGCGTCGGCGTGCCGACGGTCGGCGGCGAGCTCGTGTTCGACCCGACCTACGCGGGCAACCCGCTGGTCAACGTGATGGCCATCGGCCTGATGGAGGAGCGGCTGCTGACGCTGGCCGCCGCGCCCGGCCCGGGCAACCTGGTCGTGCTCTTCGGCTCCGCGACGGGCCGCGACGGGATCGGCGGCGCCTCGGTCCTCGCCAGCGCGACCTTCACCGACGACGACCCGTCCAAGCGCCCGAGCGTCCAGGTCGGCGACCCGTTCGCGGAGAAGCTGCTGATCGAGGCGAGCCTCGAGCTGATCGAGCGCGGCCTGGTCGAGGGCCTCCAGGACCTCGGCGCCGGCGGGATCACCTGCGCGACCTCGGAGACGGCCGACCGCGGCGGGACCGGGATGCTCGTCGACCTCGACGCGATCCCGCGCCGCGAGCCCGGCCTGGCAGCCCTTCGAGGTGATGATCTCCGAGTCGCAGGAGCGGATGTGCGCCGCCGTCCTGCCCGACCAGCTGGGATGACGTCCGCGAGGTCTGCAAGCGCTGGGGGCTGCCGGTCGCGGTCATCGGCCGGGTCACCGCCGACGGCGACATCGCGATCGTGAGGGCGGCCTGGACGGCGCCGGCCGACCAAATCCCGGGGCCGAGGAGATCGCCCGCATCCCGGCCACCGCGCTGACCAGCGACGCGATCGTCCACCAGCGGGTCGCGATGCGCCCGACCCACCAGCGCGCCGCCCCCGCCCCGGGTGCCCCGAGCGCAGCCGCGCGACCGGTTGCCGGAGCGGGGGATGGACCCCGGCGCCGTGCTCCTGGGGCTGCTCGGGTCGGCGAACCTGTCGTCGCGCCACGAGGTCTTCCACCAGTACGACTCGACCGTCGGGGCGGACACGGTCGCCGGACCGGGCCGCGGCGCGGCGGTCCTCCGGGTCAAGGGCACGACCAAGGCGCTCGTCGCCACCACGGACGGCAACCAGGCGGTCGGCGTCGTCGATCCGTGGCTGGGGGCCGCGCTCTCGGTCGCCGAGGCGACCCGCAACGTCTCGATCACCGGCGCGCGCCCGCTCGGCGTCACGAACTGCCTCAACTACGGCGACCCGACCCGGCCGGAGGCGTTCTGGCAGCTGACCGAGGGGGTCCGCGGCCTCGGCGATGCCTGCCGCGCGCTCGGCCTGCCGGTCACCGGCGGCAACGTCTCGCTCTACAACGAGTCGCCGACCGGCGCGATCGCGCCGACCGCCGGAGATCGGCGTGGTCGGGCTGCTCGACGACATCGCGTCGCTGGTCGGGCCGGCCTTCCAGCAGCCGCACGACGCGATCCTCGCTCGTCGGCGAGGCCACGCCGGGGCTGGCCGGGTCCGCCTATGCGGCCCTCGCCGGTGCCGCCGCGAGGACGACCCGCCGGCGCTCGACCTGGCCGCTCGAGGCGGCCCTCCAGGCGTTCGTCCGCGAGGCGATCGCGCGCGGCCTCGTGGCGTCGGCGCAGGACGTGTCCGGCGGCGGGCCTCGCGGTCGCGCTCGCCGAGAGCGCGATGTGGGGCGGTCTGGGGCGCGGTCACGCGTCTGCCGGTCGCCCACTCGCCGGCGGTGGACCTGTTCGGGGAGAGCCCGTCGCGCCTCGTCGTGACGTGCCGCCCGCGGTTCGCCCCGGCCGTCGAGCTGCTGGCTCGCCAGCACGGCCTCCCGGTCGAGGCGCTCGGGTCCGTCGGCGGCGACCGCCTGGTCATCGAGCTGGCCGGGACCGGTGCGACCGGGTCGGCCGAGGAGCGCGGCAGCCGGATCGCGGATGCGCTCGAGGTCCCGCTCGCCGACCTCCGTCATGCCTGGGAGCACGGGCTCGCCCGCGCCCTGGGCTGGGAGGGTCTAGGCCGATGTGCGGCGTGTTCGGCGCGGTCGTCCCGCGCGGCTCGGAAGCCACCGATGCGGCCGCGATCGCGGCCCTCGGGCTGTTCGCGCTCCAGCATCGCGGCCAGGAGTCGGCCGGGATCGCGGTCAGCGACGGCGAGCAGCTGATGCTCTACAAGGACCTGGGGATGATCAGCACGGTCCTCGACGAGCGGCGCCTGCCGAGCCTGCGCGGCGGCTCGCCATCGCCCACTGCCGCTACTCGACGACCGGATCGACGATCTGGGAGAACGCCCAGCCGACCTACCGCCTCGGACCGCGCCGGGCGCTCGCCATCGGCCACAACGGCAACCTCGTCAACACCCGCGACCTGCTCGACCAGCTCGAGGGCGGCCGCGCCCGGCTGCCGGCGTCGACCGACACGGAGCTGCTGACCGCGCTCCTCGCCGACGAGCCGGCCGACGGACACGGTCGAGGCGCTGGTCCAGGTCCTGCCGCGCGTCCGCGGCGCGTTCAGCCTGGTCGTCCTCGACGAGCGCCGGGTCATCGGCGTCCGCGACCCGCACGGGTTCCGGCCGCTCGTGCTCGGGCGGCTGCCGAGGCCGCGCGACCGGCGGCCCGGACGACGGCCTGTGGATCGACGACGACGCGTCGGCCGGCTGGTGCCTCTCGTCCGAGACGGCCGCGCTCGACATCGTCGGCGCCGAGTACGTCCGCGACGTCCAGCCCGGCGAGATCGTCATCCTCGAGCCGGGGCACGCGCCGCGCTCCGTCCGCTACGCGGAGGCGACGCCGGCCCTGTGCGTCTTCGAGCTCATCTACTTCGCCCGCCCCGACTCCTACATGGAGGGCCGCAACCTGTACGAGGTCGCGGCGCCGGATGGGGATGCAGCTCGCGCTCGAGCACCCGGTCGAGGCCGACCTGGTCATGCCGGTCCCCGATACCGGCGCCCCGGCGGCGGCCGGCTATCGCCGAGGCGTCCGGCCTGCCGTATCGCGAGGGGATGTACCGCAACCGCTACGCCGGCCGGACGTTCATCCAGCCGTCGGCCGGGCTGCGCCATCGCGGCGTGACCATCAAGCTCAACCCGCTCGCGCGAGGTCGTCAACGGCAAGCGGCTGATCGTCGTCGACGACTCGATCGTCCGCGGGACGACGACCAAGCGGATCGTCGAGCTGCTGCGCAAGGCCGGCGCGACCGAGGTCCACGTCCGGATCAGCGCCCCGCCGATCTACCACCCGTGCTTCTACGGCATCGACACCTCGATCGAGACCGAGCTGATCGCCGCGACCCACGACCGAGCCGCAGATCCGCGAGTTCATCGGCGCGGACTCGCTCGGCTACCTCTCGATCCGCGGCGTGCTGGCCGCGCTCGACCTGCCGTACGAGCGGTTCTGCTTCGCCTGCTTCGACGGCCACTACCCGGAGCCCGTCCCGTACGACGCGGCCAGCCGCAAGTTCATGCTCGAAGAGCCGTGGCGCACGTGACGGACGACGCGAGGCGGTCGTTGGCTGATCCGCGCGGCGCCTATCGAGCCGCCGGCGTCGACGTCGCGGCCGGCGAGCGGGCGGTCGAGCTCATGCGCGCCCACGTCGAGTCGACGCGCCGGCCCGAGGTCGTCGGCGGGCTGGGCGGGTTCGGTGGCGCCTTCTCGATCCCGGCCGGGCTACCGCGAGCCGCTTGCTGATCGCCTCGACCGACGGCGTCGGGACGAAGACCGCGATCGCGACGGCCGTCGGGCGGTTCGACACGATCGGCATCGACCTCGTCGCGATGTGCGCCGACGACGTCGTGTGCACCGGCGCCGAGCCGCTGGCGTTCCTCGACTACGTCGCGGTCGGCCAGCTCGACCCGCTGGCGGTCGCCGAGCTCGTGGGCTGGCGTCGCCGCCGGCTGCCGCGAGGCCGGCTGCGCCCTGGTCGGCGGCGAGACCGCCGAGCACCCGGGCCTGATGGACTGCCGACGCCTTCGACCTGGCCGGCACTGCATCGGCGTCGTCGAGCGCTCGCGGGTCATCGACGGGACCGCCGTCCGCGCCGGCGACGCCATCGTCGGGTCTGGCGGCATCCGGCCTGCACGCGCAACGGCTACTCGCTCGTCCGCGCGCTCGTGGCGCAGTGGGACCTCGACCTCGCCGAGCCGTACCAGGAACGGCTGCGGCTGACGCTCGGCGACGCCGACGGCCGACGCGGCGATCGCGGCCGCACCGCACGAGGCGATGGCGACCCTCGGCGAGGTCCTGCTGACGCCGACCCGGATCTACGCCCGGGCCGTCCTCGCGGCCGCGAGGCGGCGATCGCGCGGCCGGCGCGCGACATCCACGGCCTGGCCCACATCACCGGCGGCGGCCTGCCGGGCAACGTGCCCCGCGCGCTCCCGGACGGGCTGGCGGCGCGGCTCGACCCGGCGCGCTGGGCGATGCCCTCGGTCATGCGGCTGTTCGGCGCGCTCGGCGGCCTCGACGACGACGAGCTGCGGGCGACGTTCAACGGCGGTCTCGGGATGGTCATGGTCCTGCCGACCGGCGGCAGTCGCCGTCGCGGTGGCGCGCCCTGGCGGGGCAGGGGATCGCGGCGAGCGTCGTCGGCGAGGTGGTCGACGCGTCGGCGATCGGCGGCGCGCGGTACGTCGAGGGCAGCCCTGGAGGCCGCTCGCGCGTGAGCCGGCGCGGATCGCGGTCGGCGTCTCCGGCGCCGGCTCGAACCTGCGGGCGCTGACGCGGCCGCGGCGCCGCGGCGAGCTCGGCGGCGAGATCGTGCTCGTCTTCGCCGACCGGGCCTGCCCGGCGCTCGACTGGGCGGCGGAGCAGGGGATCGAGACCGCGCTCGTCCCGGACGGCGACGACGCCACGCTGGCGGAGACGCTCGCCGACGTCGGCGCCGGACGTCGTCGTGCTCGCCGGCTACATGCGGATCGTCGGTCCGGCGCGTCCTCGCGGCCTTCGCCGGGGCGGATCCTCAACACGCACCCGTCGCTCCTGCCCGCGTTCCCGGGCGGGCACGCCGTCGCGCGACGCGCTCGCCCACGGCGTGACGCGTCACCGGCTGCACGGTCCACCTCGTCGACGAGACGCTCGATGGCGGCCCGATCGTCGCCCAGGAGGCGGTCGCGGTCCTGCCCGACGACGACGTCGCGTCCCTGCACGACCGGATCCGCGCCGTCGAGCACCGGCTCGCTGCCGCGGGCCGTCGCGCTGCTGCTGGCCGGGGCGCTCGATGTCGCCCCGGACGGCCGGCACGTGACGCCTGGACCTCGAGCCGTGCCGACGCGCGCGTCCCCGTCCCGCGGCGGGCGCTGCTGTCGGTCTCCGACAAGACCGGCCTCGTCGACTTCGGTCGCGGCCTCGTCGCGCGCGGGTTCGAGCTCGTGTCGACCGGCGGCACGGCGCGGGCGCTGCGCGAGGCCGGCCTGCCGGTGACCGATGTCGGCCGCCGTGACCGGCTTCCCCGAGATGCTCGACGGGCGGGTCAAGACGCTCCACCCGCGGGTCCACGGCGGGACTCCTCGCCGACCGGCGCCTCGCCGACCACCGGCGCCAGCTGCTCGCCGCGGCGATCGCGCCGTTCGAGCTCGTCGTCGTCAACCTCTACCCGTTCGCGGCGGCGCTCGAGCGGCCGGGGATCACGGTCGACGAGCTGATCGAGGAGATCGACATCGGCGGGCCGTCGATGGTCCGGGCCGCGGCCAAGAACCATGCCAGCGTCGCGATCGTCACCGTCCCCGCGCGCGCTACGACGCGATCCTCGCCGCGCTCGACGCCCCGGACGGCATCGATGACCGCGCTGCGCCGCGCGCTGGCGCTCGAGGCGTTCGCCCATACCGCGGCCTACGACGCGCGGATCGCGGCCGAGCTGCCGGGCCGGATGGCCGCCGCGGGCCTGCCGCTCCCCGACGAGCCCGGCCTGCCCGGAGCGACGACCCGTACCCCGCACGGCTGACGGTGGCGCTCGAGAAGGTCGAGACGCTGCGCTACGGCGAGAACCCGCACCAGCCGGCCGCCCGCTACCGGCGGCCCGGGGACGACGGCTCGCCGACGGCCCGTTCGCGTCGGAGCAGCCGCCGCTCCAGGGCAAGCCCCTGTCCTACAACAACGTCCTCGACGCGGCGGCCGCCGCGGCCCTCGGGCGCGCGCTGCGCGGGCCCGGGCGTGGTCATCGTCAAGCACACCAATCCGTGCGGGGCCGCCGAGCGGGCGGCGCTGCTCGACGCCTGGGAGGCGGCCCTCGAGGCGGACCCGGTCAGCGCGTTCGGCGGGGTCGTCGCCCTGACCCGCCCGGTCGACGCGTGCCGTGGCCGAGCGGCTCGTCTCGATCTTCCTCGAGATCGTCGTGGCGCCCGGCGTTCGACGCGGCCGCGCTCGAGATCCTCGCCACGAAGCCGAACCTGCGGGTCGCTCTCGACGCGGCCCTCGCCGTCCGACGAGCCGCCCCGGCCGACCGGCCCGACCCGACGGGCTCGATCCGGACGGCCGGCGGCGCGGTCCTCGTCACGGCGCCCGACATCGACCACCGACGACCGAGCGACCTGGACCTGCGCGACCCGGCGCGCCCCGACCGACGACGAGCGGCTCGACCTCGACCTCGCCTGGCGGCTGGTCCGCGGCGTGACCTCGAACGCGATCGTCCTCGTCCGCGATCGCCGGCTGGTCGGGATGGGGAGCGGCCAGACCTCGCGCGTGGACGCGGCCCGGCAGGCGGTCGCCAAGGCACACGCGATGCTCGGCACGGACTCGACGCGTGCGGGGCCGTCGTGCGGCTCCGACGCGTTCTTCCCGTTCCCGGACGCGGTCGAGGTCGTGCCTGGCGGCCGGCGTCACGGCCTTCGCCCAGCCCGGCGGCTCGGTGCGCGACGCCGAGACCGTCGCGGTCGTCGATGCGGCCGGCGGCACGATGCTCATCACCGGCACGCGCCACTTCCGGCACTGACAGCCATGCCGTCGCCGACGCCAAAGACTATTTTGCAAAGAGACTTGTGCAAAGAAGTCTTTGCGGTTATGATACGGCCATGGACGAGTGGGATCGCACCAGGGTCACCGAGGTCGAGGCGCTGCGCGCCATCGCCCATCCGCTCCGGGCGCGGCTGCTTGGCGCGCTCCGCCATGAGGGTCCGGCGACGGCCACCGAGCTCGCTGCGCGCTTCGGCGAATTGAGCGGGTCCACGAGCTACCACCTCCGCCAGCTCGAGCGTTACGGCTTCATCGTCGAGGACGAGGAGCAGCGCTCGAAGCGCGAGCGCCGCTGGCGCGCCGGGGCCAAGTTCACGTCGTGGGATGACGCCGACTTCGTGGACCAGGCCGAGGGTCGCGAGGCATCTGACGCGATGCACGATCTGCAGGTCCATTGGCAGCTCCGCCGCGACCAGCAATGGCGGACGCGCCGCCTGGATTGGGACCGTGAATGGCTCGGGGCGGCCGGTATCAGTGACGTCGAGATCCGGCTGACGCCGGCGGCGACCCGCCGTTTCCTCGAGCGATTCCTCGAGCTGGCGCGTGAGGCCGAAGCCGAGGTCGCCGCATCGGGTGACGCGGGCAGCGAGGTCGTCTCGATCCACGTCCAGGCCGTCCCGGTCCACCCGGACGACCTCGTCTGATGCCCGCCACGCAGACCGGCCTCGCACGCCGGTACACCTTCCTTACCGCCCTCCGCTGGCTCCCGGTCGGCCTCACGGTCCCGGTGAACGTCCTCCTCATGCAGGCCCGCGGTCTCGATCTCGCCACGATCGGCGGCCTATACGCCATCTACGGGATCGTGACCGTCGCCCTCGAGCTGCCGACCGGCGGGCTGGCCGACGTCATCGGTCGTCGGATCGTCCTCGTGGCGGCGGCGCTCGCGACCACCATGTCGATGACGGTGGCCGCCCTCGCCCAGGACGTCCCGTGGTTCGCGCTCGCGATGGTCCTTGGCGCGACGGGCCGTGCGCTCGGCTCGGGACCGCTCGACGCCTGGTTCGTCGACGCCAGCAATGCCCTGGATCCCGACGGGCCGGTCCGCCGCGGGCTTGCACGGGCCCAGGGCGCCGAGGCGCTGGCGCTCGGCATCGGCGCCGTGGTCGGCGGCCTGCTGCCGACGCTGGCGATCTCGCTGTGGCCGGCGCTCACGTCCGGCCCGTTGATCGCCCTGTCCGTCCCCGTGCTGGCGGCTGCCGCCCTGATGTTCGCGAACGCGATGGCGGTCCTCGTCGTGGTCCACGAGGAGCGGCCCGCCTGGACCGGCGTTCGGGCGATCGTCGGCGGGGTCCCGGCCACCATCCGCGACGGCCTTCGCCTTGGTGTCGGCGACCCCGGTCTGCGCCGGCTCCTGGTTCGTGCCGGCCTGCTGGGCGTCGTGCTCGCCGGGATCGAGCTGCTCGCCCCGGGTACCTTCGCGGCGCTCCTGGGCGGCGAGGCCAAGGCCAGCGGCGCCTACGGCATCTTCGCGGCCGCCGCCTTCGGGGCGAGCGCCGCCGGTGCGGTCATCGCGCCGGCCGTCGCGACTCGGCTCGGGAGCGGTGCCGGTGCCGCGGCCGTCGCCTCGGTCGCGGCCGGTTGCTCGGTCCTGCTGGTCGGCGCCCCGCTGCTGGCCGGCGTGGGCGCCGGCTACATCGGCGTCTATCTCCTGCTCGGGATCGCCGGGCCGCTCACCTCGGAGCTGCTCCACGCGCGGGTCTCGGCGGCGCAGCGGACGACGATGCTCTCGCGTGGAATTGCTGGCGCTCCAGGTCGGCGGCGTCGTCGCCGAACCTGAGCCTCGGCGCCGTCGTCGTCGCGACCTCCCTGGGCGTCGGCTTCGCGCTCATCGCGGTGGCGCTGTTCGCGGGCGGCGGTCTGCTCCTCGGACACACGTTCCGCGATGCGTCCGGCGACGCCCGGGGGCCGCGAGCCGCGCACGGGGCCGGCTGAGCGCGCCACGCCCGACTGCTACCATCGCGCTCCCATGAGCGACCGTCCCCGGTTCTACCTGACCACCTCCATCGCCTACGCGAACAACAAGCCGGGGATCCATACCCTCTACGAGGTCATCGGCGCCGACGCCATCGCGCGCTGGCACCGGATGCTCGGCGACGACACCCGCTTCCAGACCGGCACCGACGAGCACTCCATCAACATCGCCCAGGCGGCGATCGACGAGGGCCGCCCGACCCGCGAGTTCGTCGATGAGAAGGTCGAGCTCTTCCATTCGTCCGAGGCGGCGCTGGGGATCGCGCCCGACCGGTTCATCCGCACCACGGACCCCGACCACGTCCGCGCCGCCCAGGAGATGGTCCGCCGGGCGTATGCCAACGGCGACATCTACCTCGGCACGTACGAGGGTTGGTACTGCCCGAACGAGGGCTTCCGCACCGCCAGCGACGTGGTCGAGACGGCGCAGGGGATCATCTGCCCGAACCACCCGGGCGTCCCGCTCCAGTGGCTGACCGAGCGGAACTGGTTCTTCCGGTTGTCCGCCTACCAGGAACGGCTCGAGCGGCACTTCGAGGAGCATCCGGCGTTCGTCCAGCCGGACTTCCGGCGCAACGAGATGCTGGGCTTCATCCGCAACGGCCTCGAGGACTTCTCGATCAGCCGCGAGCGAACGCCCGGCGACTGGGGGATCCCGTTCCCGATCCTCGAGGACGGCTCGTCGTCGCAGCTCCCGGACGGCGACTGGGACCCGGCCGCGGGCAAGATCTACGTCTGGTACGACGCGCTGATCAACTACATCACGGGCGCCGGCTTCCCCGACGATCCGGCAGCGTTCGCCCAGTGGTGGCCGGCGGACCTGCACGTGATCGGCAAGGACATCGCCCGCTTCCATACGATCTTCTGGCCGGCGATGCTGTGGAGCGCCGGCCTCGAGGCGCCGCGCGGGGTCTGGGTCCACGGCTGGCTGCTGGCCGCCGGCGGCGAGCGGATGAGCAAGAGCCGCGGCAACTTCCTCGACCCCGACGACTTCGTGGCCGCCTTCGGCCAGGACGGGGCGCGCTACGTCGCACTCCGGGAGGTGCCGTTCGATCGCGACGCCGAGGTGTCGTGGGACTCGTTCGTGCGCCGCTACAACGCCGACCTGGCCAACGACTTCGGCAACCTCGTGAACCGGACCGTCAGCATGGTCAACCGCTATCTCGACGGGGAGCGGCCGGCACCGGGGCAGGGGAGCGCGATCGAAGCGGGCTGGACGGACACCATCTCGTTCCGGACCCAGCTGGAGGGAAACCTGCTCCATGAGGCGCTCGGCGCGCTGTGGGCGTTCGTGGGCACGGCCAACCGCAGCGTCGACGCCGAGCGGCCCTGGGACCTCGCCAAGGCCTGGAAGGCGGGCGACGAGGAAGCGGGTGTGCGCCTGCGCGGCGTGCTGGGCGATCTCGTCGAGGCGTGCCGGCTCCTCGGCCTGGCCGTGACGCCGTTCATGCCGGCGACCGGACCGCGGGTCCTCGCGCAGCTCGGCTTCGACTTCCCGTACGGCGCCGACGGCAACGGCGGCCCGCCGATCCTCGACGAGCTCACGTGGGGCCGCCACGCCGATGAGCCGGGACGCGTCACGGCTCCGGAGCCGCTCTTCCCGCGGCTCGACGCGGAGCCCGGACCGGACTGACCGCGATGCGCCTGGTCGACAGCCACTGCCATCTCAATGCCGATCGCTTCGAGGGCGATGCCGACCTCGTCATCGGCGGGGCGCGGCTCGCCGGCGTGGAGCGGATCCTGGTCCCGGGCTGGAACGTCGCCTCGTGCGAGCGCGCGCTCGTGCTCGTCGAGCGGTTCCCTTGGCTCGACGCGGCCGTCGGCGTCCATCCCCACGATGCCGCCAAGGTCGACGACGGCGCGTGGGCCGGAATCGTTCGCCAGGCGTCCGACGACCGGGTCGTGGCCATCGGGGAGACCGGCCTGGACTACGACCGGGTCTTCAGCCCGATCGAGGACCAGCTCCTCAACCTGCGCCGGAACCTTGCCCTCGCGCTCGAGACCGGCAAGCCGGCCATCCTCCACTGCCGCTCGGCCGACGGCCGGCGCGACGCGCAGGACGCGCTGGTCGCGGAGCTGCGGCGCGGCGGGCGTCGGCGACGCCCGCTGGAGCGCCGCGTTCGGGGAGCGGCCGCCAGCGGTCGATCCACTCGTACTCCGGCCCGCTCGACTACGGCCGGCAGGTCATCGACCTCGGGCTCGCCGTCAGCTTCTCCGGCCTCGTCTTTCGGCGCCGGCGAAGAGGCGTCGGCCGAGGTCGCCGCGCTCGTACCCGCCGATCGCGTGCTGATCGAGACCGACTCGCCCTTCCTGGCGCCACCCGGCGCACCGCGGTCACGAAACGAACCGGAGTGGGTCCGCGTCACAGGGGCATGGCTTGCCGACCAGCGGCAGGTCCCGGCGGACCAGCTCGGACCCGAGCTCGTCGCCGCGTATGATCGGGTCTTCCCGACCCGTCGGAGGCTCAGTTGAACGCCCACCCGCGCCACTCGGCCGCTCGTCTCGTCGGCCTGCTGTCGGTCGCGTCGCTCATCGCCGCGTGCACCCAGGTCGCGCCGCCGTCCGCCTCGCCATCCGGCTCGCCCTCGGCCTCGCCGTCCGCATCGGTCGCCGCCGTGAGCCCGTCGCCGACGGAGACGGCCGTTCCGACCGCCTCGCCATCGCCCGTCCGCCACACCCGTCCCGACGACCTGCCCGATCACGGAGCAGCAGGGCAACCTGCCGTCCGACCGCCTGCTCGACATGAAGGTCGCCACCTCGGACACCGCCGACACGCTCACCTTCATCTTCGGCAACCAGTCCCTGCCCGGACCGGCCGGGCAGCCCGTCGGCGACCTGACGGTCGCCACGAAGCCGTACACGGAGGGCGCCAGCGGCAAGCCGATCGCGATGGACGGCGATCGGGTGATCCAGGTCCGGTTCATGCACATGTCGCTGCAGAACGACGCGGGCCAGGAGGTCTACAAGGGGCCGACGACCGTGAAGCCGGGCCTTCCGGCGCTCCGCCAGGCGACGCTCTTCGACTCGTTCGAAGGGCAGATGGGCTACTACGTCGGCTTCGACGGCCCAGGCTGCGTCACCCTCGCGCGGGCCGGCCAGACCGTGGTCCTGACCTTCGCGCACTAGCCGTCCGGGCTCGCCGCGCCGCCCACGACCGCCCTGGCGACCCCGCCCGGGCGGTCGTTCAGGTTGACAGCGGGGGTCCGCGTTCGCTAGTCTGCCATTGGCACTCTCCATGCGAGAGTGCCAAGCATCGCTGGACCGTCATCGCACGGTCGTCCGCCCAGGTCGCCGGCATGGACCGGCGGGAGGAGCGGGACCGAGCGCGGCAGGATGCGCGACAAGCGTTCACGGGATGCGCGATCCGACCATGTTCCCGGTCGGACCGCCGCCCGCCAGATGTCCGACGGCATTGCGCCGCCACAGGAGGAATTGCACGTTGGCCAAAGCCACTGCGACCGCGACCAAGCTCAGCCCACTGGGCGACCGCGTGGTCATCAAGCCCAGCGCCCGCGAGGAGATGACCAAGAGCGGCATCGTCCTCCCGGATACCGCCAAGGAGAAGCCCCAGGAGGGCACCATCATCGCCGCCGGACCCGGCCGCATCCTCGAGGACGGCAAGCGCGAGGCGATGGACGTCAAGGTCGGCGACAAGGTCCTGTACGCGAAGTACGCCGGGACCGAGTTCAAGGTCGACGGCGACGAGCTCCTCATCGTCAAGCAGAACGACATCCTGGCGATCGTCGCCGGCTGACGGCCCTGCCGTCGGCTCGCGCCACCGCCCCACGTTCCTGGAGGGACACTCGAATTGGCTAAGCAACTGATCTTCGACGAGCAGGCTCGTCGTTCCCTGAAGCGCGGCGTCGACCGCCTCGCCGACGCGGTCAAGGTGACGATCGGCCCCAAGGGCCGCAACGTCGTCCTCGACAAGAAGTTCGGCTCCCCGACCATCACCAACGACGGCGTGACCATCGCCCGCGACATCGAGCTCGACGATCCGTTCGAGAACATGGGCGCGCAGCTCCTCAAGGAGGTCGCGACCAAGACCGACGACGTCGCCGGCGACGGGACGACCACCGCGGTCGTGCTGGGCCAGGCCATGGTGTCCGAGGGCCTCCGGGTCGTCAGCGCCGGCGCCAACCCGATGGTCGTCAAGCGCGGCATCGAGGCTGCGGTCGAGGCGGTCGTCGCCGAGATCAAGAAGCAGTCGCGCCCGGTCGACAACCGCGAGCAGATCGCGGCCGTCGCGGCCATCAGCGCCGCGGATCCCGAGGTCGGCGAGGTCATCGCCGAGGTGATGGACAAGGTCGGCAAGGACGGCGTCATCACCGTCGAGGAAGGGCAGTCGCTCGGCCTCGAGAAGGAATACACCGAGGGGATGCAGTTCGACCGCGGCTACCTGTCCGCGTACTTCGTGACCAACCCCGACCGGATGGAGGCCGTCCTCGACAACGCCGCTCATCCTGATCACCGACAAGAAGATCTCCAGCGTGCCGGACATGCTCCCCGCGCTCGAGAAGGCGGTCCAGCAGGGCAAGCCGGCCCTGATCATCAGCGAGGACGTCGATGGTGAGGCCCTCGCCACGCTCGTCGTCAACAAGCTCAAGGGCGTGATCCAGGTCCTCGCCGTCAAGGCGCCGGGCTTCGGCGACCGCCGCAAGGAGATGCTCCGCGACATCGCGGTGCTGACCGGTGGCACGGTCATCAGCGAGGAGATCGGGCGCAAGCTCGACTCCGTCACGGCCGAGGACTTCGGCCAGGCGCGCCGCATCGTGGCCACCAAGGACGACACGACCATCGTCGACGGCGACGGCAAGGCCGACCAGATCAAGGCGCCGCATGAGCCAGATCAAGGCGCAGATCGAGGAGACCACCTCGGACTACGACCGGGAGAAGCTCCAGGAGCGCCTGGCCAAGCTGTCCGGCGGCGTCGCGGTCATCAAGGTCGGCGCGGCCACCGAGGTCGAGCTCAAGGAGAAGAAGCACCGCATCGAGGATGCGCTCTCGACGACCCGTGCGGCCGTCGAGGAGGGCCTCGTCGCCGGCGGTGGGACCACGCTCCTGCAGGCCATCCCGGTCCTCGACAAGATCAAGCTCGAGGGCGACGCCCTCGTCGGCGTCCAGATCGTGCGCAAGGCCCTCGAGGCCCCGGCACGCCAGATCGCCGAGAACGCCGGTGCCCCCGGCGAGGTGGTCGTCGAGCACGTCAAGGGTCTCAAGGCCGGCTTCGGCTACGACGCCCTCAACGGCGAGTACGGCGACCTCTTCAAGAAGGGGATCGTCGACGCGGCCAAGGTGACGCGCTCGGCGCTCCAGAACGCCGCATCGATCGCGGCCATGGTCCTGACGACGGAGACCCTCATCTCGGATCTGCCCGAGAAGAAGGACGCCGGCGGCGGGGCGGGCCACGACCACGGCGGCGGCGGGATGGACTTCTAGTCCGGCCTGCTCGCAGCGAACACATCGAAGCCCCCGGCCACGCCGGGGGCTTCGGAATTCCAAGGCCCGCCGAACGCGACCCTGCTGTCCGCGCCGAGCGGTCCCGTCAGGCGACGACGACTCGCATGCCCTCGAACGTCGCGTCGAGGTCGTCCTCGCGGAGGTCGGTCGGGACCACGACCACCCGGGCGCGATGGTCCCGGGCATAGTCCGAGAGCGCCTTCATGCCGTGCTTCGAGGGCAGCCAGGCCGTGGTCGTGACGCCGGCGGCGATCGATTCGCGGACCTGGTCCGCGACGGCCTGGTGGCCGGTGCGCTCCAGCCAGCCCTCGTCGAGCCGGTCCGGGACGGCGGTATCGGTGCCCTCCGCCGAGAAGACCGACGGGAGCGGGTCGCCGAGCAGCTGCGGCGCGTCCCAGTCGTAGAGGATGAGCTCGAGATCCTCGCGAGCGGCCAGGACCATCGCGGCCCGCCGGCTGTCGATGTAGCGGTCGTCGTCCGCCGTGATGGCGAGGACGGACGGACCCTGCTGGGCCACGGGCTTGGTTCGGTCGGTCGTCATCGGCCGACACTACGCGCGGACCGGCCCGCGCCGTGCCGTCATGTCCGCCATCGCCCTTGCAACGTCGTTGCGACGTCCTGTCCGCACCCGGACCTTCGAGCGTTTGACAGGATCGGCTACCGATACGAGGCTTGGACGATCATCGGCGCACCCGAAGGAGTCCCATGTCACGCCGTCTTCCCATCTCGCTCGCCCTCGTCGCGAGCGTCGCGATCGTCCTCGGCGCCTGCAGCGGCCCGGCCGCGCCCGCCCTCACGGATCCCGACCGAGATCGTCACCGCCGCCCTCAAGTCGACCGAGTCGGCCAAGAGCTTCCACATCGACGTCACGGTCGACGGCAAGCTCTCGAGCGACCTCATGGGGACCGGGAGCGCCACCTCGTTCGACCTGACCGGGACCACGGCGACGGCCGACGTCGACGTCGCGAACAAGGCCGTCCACGCCACCTTCGCGGTCCCCGGGATCCTCGGCCTCTCCGGCGAGCTGATCACGGTCGACGGCAAGGCGTACGTCAAGACCTCGCTGACCGGCGCCCAGTACATGGTCACCGACGTGAAGCAGACCACGGGTGTCGATCCGTCGGACACCGGCAAGGCCGTGGACAGCCTCGGCGGCCTGCTGACGCAGCCCGGGATCGCACCGGTCAAGGGCGATGACGTCGCCTGCGGCTCGAAGCAGTGCTACACGGTCAACGTGGACCTGACCGCGGCGGAGATCTCGCAGCTCGCCGGAGCCCAGGCCAGCAGCCTCCCGGTGGCCCTCGACGGCTCGCTCAAGGTGCAGGTTCGCGTCGAGAAGGACACCAACCATCTGGCGGGCCTGACCGTCGAGGTCGCCTCGGCCTCGCAGGGAAACCTCAAGCTCGACGTCGTCTTCTCCAAGTGGGACGAGCCGGTCTCGATCTCGGCGCCGCCCGCCGACCAGATCAAGGCCTCCTGACCCGGGCCTGAGCACGCGACGGCGGGCCTCCCGGCCCGCCGGTCGCCGAGGCGCGAAAGCCGCGCCACCTACAATGGCGGGGTGAGTCCCACCCGTCGCCGACGCCCGACCGACCCTGCGCCGGACGATGCCGCCGCGGCCGCTGCCGAGGCGGTCGGGACGGCCTTCGCCGACCCTCGATGACGCTGCCGCCGCGCCCGATGAGCCGGCCTGGATGCGCGATGCCCCGGGCTCGGCGATGACCCCGCGCAGCCCGGCGCCGGTCGCCGACCCGGCCACCATCGCGGCCCGCCGCGCCGAGCGCATCGAGGAGATCGTCCGCGCGCTCAACCCGGAGCAGGCGCGCGCCGTCACCACGACCGAAGGCCCGCTCCTGATCCTGGCCGGCGCCGGGTCGGGCAAGACGCGCGTCCTGGCCCACCGCATCGCCTACCTCGTCGGCGTCAACGGCGTCGCGCCGTGGCGGATCCTGGCGGTGACCTTCACGAACCGGGCGGCCGCGGAGCTCCGCGAACGGATCATCAGCCTGGTCGGCGAGAAGGGCCGCGACGTCGCAGGCCGGGACGTTCCACGCCCTGTGCGCCCGGGTCCTCCGCCAGGACGGCGAGGCGATCGGCATCGACCGCCGGTTCGTCATCTACGACACGGACGACCAGGGGTCGCTGATGAAGCAGATCCTCAGGGAGGAGGACCTGCCGCTGACCGGCGAGTTCCGTCCGAGCGCCGTGCTCGGGGCGATCAGCCGGGCCAAGAACGAGATGCTCGACCCGACCTTCCTCTCGGAGAACGCCGCGAACCACCGCGAGCGGACGATCGCCCGCCTCGCGACGCGCTACCAGGCGCGGCTCCGGCAGTCGAAGGCGCTCGACTTCGACGATCTGCTGCTCGAGGCCGTGCGCCTGTTCGAGGAGGCGCCCGACGTCCTCGCCAAGTACCAGGAGAAGTGGCGCTACCTCCACGTCGACGAATACCAGGACACCAACCGCGCGCAGTACCTGTGGGTCCGCGCGCCTCGCGGCCACCCACCGCAACCTGTGCGTCGTCGGCGACGACGACCAGTCGATCTACAGCTGGCGCGGGGCGGACCTCCGCAACATCCTCGACTTCGAGCGCGACTGGCCCGACGCGACGGTCGTCAAGCTCGAGCAGAACTACCGCTCGACCCAGCTGATCCTCGATGCCGCGCACGCGGTCGTCTCGCGCAACAGCGCGCGCAAGGACAAGAAGCTGTGGACCGAGAACCAGGGCGGCCTCCGCATCCAGCGCTTCGAGGCGTACAACGAGGACGAGGAGGCCGAGTGGATCGCGCGCCAGGTCGAGAGCCTGGCCGGCGGACGGGGGAGCGCCCTGACCCGTCGCGCCGACGACGACGACCAGGACCGCCGGTTCCGCGCGCGCGACATCGCGGTCATGTACCGGATGAACGCCCAGTCCCGCGCCATCGAGGAATTGTTCCTCCGCTACGGGATCCGCTACCAGCTCGTCGGTGGCACGCGCTTCTACGCCCGGCGCGAGGTCAAGGACGCCCTCGCGTACCTGCGCATCCTCCGCTCCGACACCGACAGCGTCAGCTTCGAGCGGATCATCAACGTCCCGCCGCGCGGGATCGGCGACAAGACCATCGAGGTCCTGCGCGCCGCCGCGGCCCGGGAGGACGGCACGACCTGGGGCGCCATCGAAGCCGGGGCGAGCGGCTCCCTCGAGGGGCTCGCGCCGCGGACGCGGAACGCGCTGGCCGAGTTCGCGGCCCTCGTGCGCCGGCTGCGGGCACGGATCGGCGTGCTGGCCCTCCCCGAGCTGCTCGACGAGGCCCTCGAGGCGTCCGGCTACCGGGCGATGCTCGCCGACGGCTCCGAGGAGGGCGAGGAGCGCTGGGCCAACCTGCTCGAGCTGCGCCTCGTGACCACCCGCTACGACGACCTGTCACCGGACGACGCGCTCGACCGGCTGCTCGAGGAGACCGCGCTCGTCGCCGACCAGGACAGCTACGAGGGCGACGCCGACGCGGTGACCCTCATCACGCTCCATGCCGCCAAGGGCCTCGAGTTCCCGGTCGTCTTCATCGCCGGCCTCGAGGAGGGGCTCTTCCCGCACAGCCGCGCTCTCGACGACGAGAAGGAGCTCGAGGAGGAACGCCGCCTCGCGTACGTCGGCATCACCCGCGCGAAGCGGCGGCTGTACCTGTCGCACGCCTGGCGCCGCGCCACGTGGGGGATGGGCCAGGCCGCGGTCCCGTCGCGGTTCCTGCTCGAGATCCCGGCCGAGCTGATGGTCGGTCCCCGCCTCGACGGCGACGACGACCGCGAGCTGGACCTCGATCTCGTCTTCGGCGCCCGCCGCACGAGCCGGTTCAACACCCCGGTCCGTGGCGGGGGACGGGGTGCCTTCCGCGAGGGGAGCGGCCGTCCCGGCGCCCCGGCCGCGGGCGAGCCGTTCCGCCCGAGCCGCGACCTCAACGCGAAGCGCGAGGCGTTCGCGGCCGGCGCGCCGTCGGGGTCGCTCAGCCGACCGGTCCGTGCCTGGGACGACGCCCTCGATGCCGGCCCGACGTCGCCGGCCGCGTCGTCCCCGACCGCGCGCGCGGCCGGCCGCCCGGTCATCCCCGGCGAGCGGCGCTTCCGCGACGGCGACCGGGTGCGCCACGGGCGCTGGGGCGACGGGATCGTCGTCACCTCCAAGCTGACGCGCAGCGACGAGGAGGTCACGGTGGCCTTCAAGGACCCGGCCGTCGGGCGCAAGCAGATGCTGGCCAGCCTCGCCAACCTCGAGATCGTCGGGTGAGCGACCCGGCCGCGGATCTGGCGCGCGTCGTCCGGCTCGCCGAGTTCGAGTCGCTCGCGCGCGCCGTGATGGACCCGGCCGCCTTCGACTACGTCGCCGGCGGCTCCTGGGACGAGATCGCCCTGGCCGAGAACGAGGCCGCGTGGCGGCGACGCAGACTGCGCCCGCGGGTCCTGGTCGACGTGTCGGTCAGTCGACCCGTCGACGACGATGCTGGGCGTCCCGGTCGCGCTGCCGGTGGCCGTCGCGCCGATGGCCCTCCAGGGGCTCGCCCATCCCGACGGGGAGGTGGCGGCCGTCCGGGGCGCCGCCGCGGCCGGGGTCCCCTATATCCTCTCGACGACCTCATCCCGGGCGATCGAGGAGGTCGCCGCGGCGGCCCCCGACGCGACCCGCTGGTTCCAGCTCTATGTCCAGTCGGACGTGGCACGGACCCGGCCGCTGGTGGAGCGCGCCGCGGCCGCCGGATACGGCGCGATCGTCCTGACGGTGGACCTGCCGGTGCTCGGCTACCGCGACCGGGATCGTCGATCCGGGTTCACGCTGCCGCCGCTCGGCAACTTCCGCGAGATGGACCCGACGCACGGCAGCCATGCCGGCGGGTCCGCCACCCTCGGCGATCTCGACAACGCAGACGGCACTGACGTGGGACGACCTGGCGACGATCCGGAGCTGGTCCAGCCTGCCACTGGTCCTCAAGGGGATCATGACCGGCGAGGACGCCCGGCTGGCCGTCGAGCACGGCGTCGACGCGATCGTCGTGAGCAATCACGGCGGCCGCCAGCTCGATCGGGTCGCGGCCGGGATCGACGTCCTCGCCGAGGTCGTGGCCGCGGTCGGCGGCCGGACGGAGGTCTGGGTGGACGGCGGCGTCCGCCGCGGCCTCGACATCGCGATCGCGATCGCCCTGGGCGCGCGCGGCGTCCTGATCGGCCGGCCGGTCTACTGGGCACTGGCGGCCGGCGGCCAGGCCGGCGTCGAGCGCGCATTCGCGATCCTTCGCGACGAATTCGAGATCGCGCTGGCACTGCTGGGCGCCCGGACGCCGGCCGAGATCGGCGCGGAGCACCTCGCCGAACCAGGCGCGCCGGCCGGCTGACCGGTCCCGAAGCGCGACCCAGGCGCCACCCCACGGGCATCGTCCGGACCGGCCTCCCCGTGGCAGGGTGGAAGCCGAGCGGTCCGATGACACGGGGCCCGGCGACCGTTCCTCTCCCTTTGATCAACCCCTTTGAGGTATCCCATGTCCGACCATGCCCGGATGCTCGACCTGATCGAGCGAACCGTCGATTCCGACCCGACCTGCCCCGCCTGCGGCGCTCCGACGACCGTCGCCGAGCGGGGTGGCCACCTCTACCTCGTCTGCACCGCCGCGGCGGCCGCGGACGGCCTGCTCGCCCGCATCGAGGCGGCGCTGCTGCCGCACGTCGAGCGGGAGATCATCGACCTCCGCGAGGGACTCGCGGCCTGAGCGGGGCCTCGCCACCTGACGGCGGCCTCGCCGCGTGAGCGGAGGCGCGCCGACCAGAACGGCCGACGGTGCGCGGTGGCGGCGGGTTCGCTACCCTCGCATCGATGGCCATCGAACTCCCACCGGTCGACCCGGCGCTCGTCGCATCGGCAGCCGAGCTCGACACCGCGGCCGCCGCCGAGCGGCACGCATCGCTCGCGGCACAGGTCGAGCGGGCCAACGAGCTCTACCACGTCGAGGACGCGCCGGAGCTCTCCGACGCCGAGTACGACCAGCTCTTCCGCGAGCTGGTCGCGCTCGAGACCGCGCACCCGGAGCTCATCACGCCCGACTCGCCGACCCAGCGTGTCGGCGGGTTCTCCGCCGGCACGTTCGACGAGGTCCGCCACGCCCGGCCGATGCTGTCGCTCGCCAATGCCTTCAGCCACGAGGAGCTGCGCGGCTTCGACGCTCGCGTCCGCAAGGGCCTCGGCCTGCCCGCCGCGCCCGAGCCGGCTCCGGAGCTGACGTACGTCGCCGAGCTCAAGATCGACGGCCTCGCCATCAGCCTCCACTACGAGCGCGGCCGGTTCGTCCAGGGCGCCACCCGCGGCGACGGCACGACCGGCGAGGACGTGACCGCGAACCTGCGCACGATCTCGGTCATCCCCTCCCGGCTGGCCGAGCCCGCGACGCTCGACGCGCGCGGCGAGGTCTTCATGCCGAAGGCCGAGTTCAAGCGGATCAACGAGGAGCGCGAGGAGGCCGGCCTCGCCCTGTATGCCAACCCGCGCAACAGCGGCGCCGGCTCGCTCCGCCAGATCGACCCGGCGGTGACCGCCAGCCGCACGGCTGTCGTCGTGGTACTACCAGCTCGTCGAGGACGGGACGGCCGTCGAGAGCCAGTCGGCGGCGCTCGAGCGCCTCGCGGCCCTCGGCTTCCCGGTCAACCCGGAACGGGGATCGGGCCTCGACATCGAGGCCGTCATCGCCTTCACCGAGCGCTGGCGCGAGGCCCGCCACGACCTCCCGTACGAGACCGACGGCGTCGTCGTCAAGGTCGACCGCTACGACCAGCAGGCGCGCCTCGGGATGGTGAGCCGGGCGCCGCGCTGGGCGATCGCGTTCAAGTTCCCGCCGGAGCAGGTCGAGGCCCACGTCGAGGACATCGTCGCCTACGTCGGCCGGACCGGGACGCTCACGCCCGTCGCGCACATGACGCCGGTCAAGGTCGCCGGCTCGACGGTCTCGCGGGCGACCCTCCACAACCTCGACGAGGTGCGGCGCAAGGACATCCGGATCGGCGACCGGGTCGTGCTCCAGAAGGCGGGCGATGTCATCCCGGAGGTCGTCCGGCCGATCGTCGAGCGGCGGACGGGCGACGAGCGCGAGTTCACGATGCCCGCGCGCTGCCCGGTCTGCGACACGCCCGTCGTCCAGGACGAGGGCGCCGTCCGGGTCTACTGCCCGAACACGCGCTGCCCGGCGCGGCTGGCGCAGGAGTACGGCCACTTCGTCGGCCGCGGCGGGATGGACATCGAGGGCGCCGGCTGGGCGGTCCTGAGCCAGCTGCTCGAGCGGGGGATGATCCACTCCCGGGCCGACGTCTTCCGCCTGCGCGCCGAGGACCTCGAGACGCTCGAGCGCTTCGCGCGCAAGAGCGCCGAGAACCTCGCGGACCGGATCGAGCGGGCACGTGTCGGCCGGCCGCTGGCGCGGGTGCTGAACGGCCTCGGCATGCCGCAGGTCGGCGAGCAGACCGCGATCGACCTGGCGACCTGGCTCGCCGGCCGGGTCCGCCCGGACGACTTCCCGCCGCCGGACGGCGCCACCATCCCGGATCCCTGGTTCGCCGCGGTCGAGGCCGAGCTCCGCCGCCTCGCGACCGAGGACCCGACGACGCTGACCGAGGTTCCCGGCATCGGGCCGACCGTCGCGAGCGCGCTCGGCCGATGGTTCACCGACGGCGCCACCCGCGAGGTCCTCCGCGAGCTCGTCGACGTCGGGATCGTGCCGGAACGTCCGGTCGTCCGGGCGTCCGGGGAGGGGAGTGCCGGCCCGCTGGAGGGCAGGACCCTGGTCGTGACCGGCACGCTGCCGGGGTTCAGCCGCCAGGAGGCGGAGGAGGCGATCCGCGCGGCGGGCGGGAAACCTGCCGGTTCCGTGTCGAAGTCGACGGACTATGTGGTGGCGGGCGAGAGCGCCGGCTCGAAGCTCGCGAAGGCCCAGGAGCTGGGTGTGCCCGATCGTGGACGAAGACGGGTTCCGCCGGCTGCTCGCCGGCGAGGCGCCCGCGCAGGAGGACCAGTGACCCATCCGAACGTCGAGTTCATGCGGCGCTACTCGGCGGCGCTCCAGGCCGGCCAGGCCGCCGACGCCCTGCCGTTCTATGCCGACGACCTCGTCCTGCACATCCCGGGACGGTCCGCCCACGCCGGGACGTTCCGCGGCCAGGACGCGGTGCTCGCCTACTACACGCGGCTCTTCCGCGACACCGAGGGCCGGTTCGAGGTCCTCGGCGTCGACGACATCATCGCGGGCGACGACCACGCCGTGACCCTCGTGCGCTGGCGCATCCAGCGGGGCGACCGCTCCATCGACGTGGACCGCGTGGTCGTCTACCGGATCGTCGAGGGGCGGATCGCCGAGATCTGGGTCCGCGACTGGGACCAGTACGCCTACGACGAGCTCTTCGCGGACGTGAAGTGAGGGAGGACTCGATGATCACCCCCGACCCGATCCGCGACGCCGCCGCCTACCAGGCGAGCCTGCTCTCCGCGCTCGGCGCGGACGACCCGGCCGAGGCGCAGGCCACGACCCCGGCTGCCATCCGCGCGCTCATCTCCGAGGCCGGCGCGGACCTGCTGACGCCGCCGGAACCGGGTGAGTGGTCCGTGCTGGGCTGCATCACCCACATCGCCGATGCGGAGGTCGTGATGGCCGGCCGCTATCGCTGGGTCGTCGCCCACGACGAGCCCGAGATCATCGGCTACGACCAGGACCTGTGGGTCGCGCGCCTGCACCATGGCGACGACGCCGAGGGGATGGTGGCGCTCTTCGAGGCGCTGCGGCGATCGAACCTGGACTTCTGGGCGCGGACCTCGGCGGCGGAGCACGCGCGGATCGGCCGGCATCGGGAGCGCGGTGAAGAGAGCTTCGAGCTGATGTTCCGGATGATCGGCGGCCACGACCGGGTCCACCTGGCGCAGGCCCGCCGTGCGCTCGCCCAGGTCCGTGGCCGGGGCGGTTCGGCCGGCCGCTAGCGACCGGCGCGACGAGCGGACCGGTCAGCGACGCCGGATGGCGTAGCGCTCCATGAGATCCGAGACGGCGGCGCGAGCCGCGGCCCACTCGGGCTGGTCGCCGAAGATCTCGCCGTCGGCGCCCCAGCGCCGGAGCTGGGTCATGGCGGTCACGATCGCGTCATGGGCGAACTGGCGCTGCCGGCCCCCCTCGACCTGGCCGGTCACGAGGTAGCGCCGGACGACATCGAACGGGGCGGTCCAGCGGCCCCACCGGATGCGGTCGCCTTCGCGGAGCGTCTCGAGCCACTCGTCGTTGCCGACGGGGTGGCGGTCGTGCTCCGCGCGGTGATGGACGAGGTCCACCCGCAGGCCCGGCAGGCCCAGGCTCGGCAGGCGCCCGTCCTCATCGACCGTCGCGTAGCAGATCGGGCAGGTCGGGAGCTCGGCGTCGGCCCGCGGCGGCGCGCCGTACGGGAGGCCGCAGCGCCGGCAGAAGGCCACGTCCGCCCGGATCGCGGGGGTGCCGCACTGGAGGCACACGGGGAGCGTGGCAGGCATGGTGGAGGTCACGACAGCAGCATGTCGTCACGCGCCGAACGGGACCATCACCCCATGGAGGGGGCGTCGACCGCCAGGAGTCCGGTGCGTGCGCGCGCCACCTATCCCAGTGCGTGGTTGAACTGGCCCCAGATCGCGTCGGGCTGCCAGTCGAGGGGGTCGCCGCGGGCCAGTCGCGGCGCGCGCCACGCCTCCGTCCAGCCGAGCGCCGCCAGACGCTCCAGGCCCGCCTCGTTGCGAGCCAGGACGCCAGCCCGCACCTGGCGGTCGGAGCCCGTCCGTCGTCGCCGTGCGTCGAGGATCGCCAATGCGACCTCGGGGTCGGGGGCGATGGTGGCGCCGCCACCCCATGGCGCGCGAACCACGAACCCGGCGACCCCCTGGTCCGGGTCGTCGAGGACGGTCGCGGACACGGGCGTCGCGAACGCGCGGATCAGGTGGCCGCGGTCCTCCCCGGTCGCTTGGCGGTCGAGGAGGGTCATCGCGGCGAGGTCGTCGGGACGGAACGGGCGGACGCGCGGATCCGCGGGCGGGCCGGACGGGTCGTCGCGGGTCCCGGGCGCCTCGACCACGACGATGGACGTCTGGAGCGCGAAGCCCAGCCGCTCGTAGAGCGGGCGCCCGGCATCGGTGGCCACGAGGACCGAGGTCCGGCAGCCGGCCGCGTCGGCGGCGTCGAGCACGGCGGTCGTCAGCCGCACGCCGATCCCCTCGCGTCGACGGTCCGGCACGACCCAGATGGTGCCGATCCAGGCGACCGGACCGTTGATGGTCGCGACCGCGCTCCCCAGCCGGCGGCCGCCCGCGTCGACCGCGACCAGCGCCCGGCAGGCCGGGTGGGCGACGACGAACTCGAACCACGACTCCCGGGCGCCCCAGTGGTCCGCCGCGATCGCGTCGGCCAGCGGCTCGATGTCGTCCGCGGCCATCGGGCGGATCTCGATCTCCATGCGCCGCATCGTAGCGAGCGCCGCGGGGTCGGTGGCCCGCTATCATCGGGGCGTGGCCACCCTCTCGCGCACCGATGTCGAACACGTCGCCCACCTCGCCCGCCTCGGCCTGACCGAGGAGGAGCTGGGCCGCCTGGAGGGCCAGCTCAACCATATCCTCGACCAGTACGCGATCCTCGCCGACGTCCCGACGGACCATATCGCGCCGACCGCGCAGACCATCGAGCTCGAGAACATCCTGCGCGACGACGCCGTGGTCCCATCGCTGCCGGTCGCGGACGTCGTCGGCAATGCGGCCGAGCACGAGGGCGACCTGATCGTCGTGCCGGCCATCCTCGGCGGCGACTGACCCGATGCCGAGCGATCCCACGGCGATGCTCGCCCACGAGCTGGCCGCGGAGCTGCGCGCCGGGCGACTGTCGGCGCGTGATGCGACCAGCGCGCATCTCGGCGCGGCCGAGCGCGACAACGGGACGCTGAACGCCTGGCTGACCATCGACCGCGAGCGCGCGCTGGCCGAGGCGGATGCCGCCGACGCGCGCCTGGCCGCGGCCCGCTCGGACGGGGCGGCGGCGCTCGACGCGCTCCACCCCCTGCTCGGGATCCCGGTCGGGCTCAAGGACCTCGTCTCGGTGAAGGGCGGCCAGTGCACGGCGGGCTCGCGCATCCTCGAGGGCTACCTCGCCCCGTACGACGCGCACATCACGGAGCGGCTCCGCGACGTCGGCGCCGTGATCCTGGGCAAGACCAACATGGACGAGTTCGCGATGGGCTCCTCGACCGAGCACTCCGCCTACGGCCCCGTCGCCAACCCCTGGGCGCTCGATCGCGTCCCCGGCGGCAGCAGCGGCGGCTCGGCGGCGGCCGTGGCGGCCCGGCACGTCCCGCTCTCGATCGGCACGGACACCGGCGGGTCCATCCGCCAGCCGGCCGCGATGTGCGGGATCGTCGGCATGAAGCCGACCTACGGGCGAGTCAGCCGCTACGGGATCGTCGCGTTCGCCTCTTCGCTGGACCAGATCGGTCCGTTCGCCCGCGACAGCCGCGACGCCGCGGCGCTCCTCCACGCCGTCGCCGGCCGCGATCCGCGCGATTCGACCTCATCGCCCGAGCCCGTCCCGGACGCGCTGCTGCACCTCGCCGCCTCCGACGACGAGGCCGGCTCCAGCCTCCGCGGCAAGCGGTTCGGCCTGCCCCGCGAGTACTTCGTGGCCGGCATGGAGCCGGGCGTCGAGGCGCTGGTCCGCGAGGCCGTCGCGGCGCTCGAGGCGGCGGGCGCCAGCGTCGAGGACGTCAGCCTGCCCCACACCGAGTACGGGCTCGCGACCTACTACATCGTCGCGCCGGCAGAGGCGTCGGCGAACCTGGCCCGCTACGACGGCATCCGCTTCGGCCCGCGGCGCGGCGACGGCACCGACGTCCTCGCCGGCTACCTCGCGACCCGCGGACAGGGGTTCGGCGCGGAGGTCAAGCGGCGGATCATGCTCGGGACCTACGCGCTCTCGGCCGGCTACTACGACGCGTACTACCTGAAGGCGCAGAAGGTCCGCACGCTCATCAAGGGCGACTTCGATGCGCTCTGGGCGCAGGGCCTCGATGCACTCGTCGCCCCGACGAGCCCGACCGTGGCCTTCCCGCTGGGAGCCCGGCTGGACGACCCGGTCGCGATGTACCTGTCCGACGCCTGCACGCTTCCCGTGAACATGGCCGGCCTGCCCGGCATCAGCGTCCCGTGCGGGCTCGCCGACGGCCTCCCGGTCGGGCTGCAGCTGATCGGGGCGCCGTGGTCCGAGGCCGCGCTCCTCGGGCTGGCGCGCGGCTACGAGGCGATCACGGCCACGGCGGACTGGCGCGCGGTCGGCCCGTCGGCGCTGGCAGCGGCGACGCGACCCGCGGGCTGATCGTCCCTCGCACTTCGGGCCGGGCGGCTCTGGCGGCCCGGCCCGGGGCCGGCGCAGCATCGTCGCGGAGGTGACGTATGCGACTGCGTTTCATGCTGGCCGGCGTGGCCATCGGCACGGCGGCCGGGATCGCCGTCTCGGAGGCCCGTCGTTGGCGCCGGACCTGGGGCATCGACCCCGATGAGGCCGCCCGGGCGCTGCCCGGCGACGACGTGGTCGCCCAGCCGGTGGCGACCGAGACCCGCGGGATCACCATCGAGGCGACCCCGGACCGGATCTGGCCGTGGCTGGTCCAGATGGGGTTCGGCAAGGCGGGCTGGTACAGCTACGACCAACTCGACCAGCGCGGTGCGAGCGCGGACGAGATCGTCGGGGCGTGGGGCGACATCAAGGTCGGCGACATCATCCCGACCCATCCGGGTGGCGGGTTCGAGGTCGTCGAGCTCCAGCCGGACCGGGCGTTGGTCCTGCGATCCGACACGGCCCTCGTGAAGGCCCAGGCCGAGGCGTGGGCAGCGAAGACCGGCGATGCGACGGAGCCGCTCGAGACATCGACCAAGGGCCTCGCCGCATCGGGGGCGATCCTCGGGCAGACCCCGCAGCAGTTCTCGGCCAGCTGGGCCTTCGTGATCGAGCCGCTCGAAGGCGGGCGGTCGCGCCTGATCGAGCGCTTCCGCGTCTGGTACGGCGAGTCGGGCGTGGCATCCCACGTGGTGATGCCCGCGGTCGGCTTCGGCGTCTTCGTGATGATGCAGCGACAGATGGTGGGGATCCGGGACCGGGCCGAGCGGCTGGCGCGCGTAGGCATGGCGCCGCCTGAGCCGCTGCGGCCCGGAGCCTCCATCGGTCCTCGGCCGAGCGAGGAGGCGGTGTCGCCACCGACGCCGCGCTCCGAGGGGCCAAGCGGGCCGGGACTGGTGACCGCGACCGCGGATTGACGGGGAGGCCGTCGATCGGGGGAGCGCGCCGGCGGCGTCGAGCCGCCGCTGCGCGCGGCCGGGCGGTCGGATGCCGTAGGCTCAGCGAGTCATGACGTCCGACCGCCCCCCAGCCCTCTCCGAGCGCGTGCTGGCGCAGCGCGTGCTCGATGTGCCGCCGTCGGGGATCCGCCGCTTCTTCGACATCCTCGCGACGATGGACGATGTCATCAGCCTGGGTGTCGGCGAGCCGGACTTCGACACGCCCCGGGCGATCGTGGAGGCCGGCGTCGAGTCGCTCCGCGAGGGGCGGACCCACTACACCTCGAACTACGGGACGATCGAGCTCCGCAGGGCCCTCTCGGAGCACCTCGAGCGGCGCTACGGCGTCCACTACGACCCCGCGACCGAGATCCTCATCACGGTCGGTGCCTCCGAGGCCGTCGACCTGGCGCTGCGAGCCACGTGCGATCCCGGCGACGAGGTCATCCTCCACGAGCCGTCGTATGTCGCCTACGTCCCGGCCATCGTGTTCGCGGGCGGTACCGTCCGCCACGTCGCGACCCGCTTCGAGGACGACTTCGCGCTCGACCCGGCGGCCGTCGAGGCCGCGATCACCCCGCGGACCAAGGCGCTCTTCCTGGGCTATCCGTGCAACCCGACGGGGGCCGTCCTGCCGCCGGAGATCCAGGACGCCCTGGCGGACATCGCGGTCCGCCACGACCTCCTCGTCTACAGCGACGAGATCTACGACCGCCTCGCCTACGGGACCTACACCCACCGGGCGATGAGCGCCCTCCCGGGGATGCGCGAGCGGACGATCCTGATGGGCGGCTTCTCGAAGGCGTACGCGATGACCGGCTGGCGCGTCGGCTACGTGGCGGCGCCGGCGTCGATCCTGGAGGGGATCGTCAAGGTCCACCAGTACGGGATCATGTCGGCCCCGACGATGGCCCAGGACGCCGCGCTCGTCGCGGTCGTCGAGGGCGAGGCCGACGTCGAGCGGATGCGCGCGGAGTACGACCGTCGCCGCCGGCTCATCGTGGACGGCCTGAACGCGCTCGGCCTCGACACCTTCGAGCCGCGCGGGGCGTTCTACGCGTTCCCGCGGATCACCTCGACCGGGCTGACCGACGAGGCCTTCACGGAAGGGCTCCTGACCCAGGAGCGCGTCGCCGTCGTCCCGGGGAGTGCCTTCGGGCCGTCGGGCGCCGGCCACGTGCGCATGTGCTACGCGACGTCGTATGAGCGGATCGAGGAGGCCCTGCGCCGGATCGGCCGGTTCGTGGCGCGCACCCGCCCGGCCTGACCCGGAGGCCCGCCAGCCGGCCCGACCGGCCCGCCCGCCTTTTCAGTCCAGCGACTCGTCGTACTCGATCTCGCCGGCGCGGACGGTATCGCGCAGCCACCAGCCGCTGTCCTTCACGAGGCGGGGAAGGCCGTCGTCGAAGTCCACCCAAACGACCCCGAAGCGCTGCGTGTAGCCGGCCGCCCACTCGAAGTTGTCGAGCAGGGACCAGGCGAAATAGCCGCGCACATCGCAGCCGTCGTCGATCGCCCGGGCCAGCTGGCCGATATGGCCGGCCAGGTAGTCGACGCGGTCGGCATCGTGCACGCGCCCGTCCGCGCCCGGGGCGGTCGGCTCCGCGCGGCCGTTCTCGGTGACGTAGATCGGCTTGCCGTAGTCGCGGTGGTTCCGCATGAGGACGCGGTGGAGCGCCGCCGGCCAGACCTCCCAATCCATGGTCGTGCGCGGCCCGCTACCCGGGACGCGCCGGTAGGCGGACGGGCCGCCCTTCGGGTCGTGGGCGACGATGGCGCGCGAGTACATGTTGAGGCCGATGAAGTCGAGCTCGGTCGCCATGGCCGCCATGTCGCCCGGGCGGATGTCCATCGACTCGAGCGCCGCATCCTGGTCGACGAACGCGACCGGGTACGTGCCCTTCAGGACCGGGTCAAGGAACCAGGCGTTGCGTCCCGCGTGGAAGCGCTCCCCGGCGGCCAGGTCGAGCGGGTCGTCGGACGCGGGGTACACCGCCTCGACGTCGACCGCCGTCCCGATCCGCGCGCTGGCGGGCGCCGCGGCGCGTGCCGCCCGGACGCCCTCCGCGAGGGCGAGGTTCGCGATATGGCTCGCCCGCAGCGCGAGCGCCGGCTCACGGAGCCCGGGCGCATGGGTGCCGAGCTGATAGCCCAGGAACACGAAGATCCACGGTTCGTTGAGCACCATCCAGGTCTGCACCCGGTCGCCCAGCGCCCCGACGACGGTCTCCGCGTACCGCGCGAGCTCGCCGATCACCTGCCGGTCCCCCCAGCCGCCCCGATCCTGGATCCACGTCGGCAGGTCCCAGTGGTACAGGGTCGGACATGGCTCGATGCCGTTCGCGAGCAGCTCGTCGACGAGCCGCCGGTAGTGGTCGAGGCCGCGCTGGTTCACGGCGCCCCCGGGCTCCGGCAGGATCCGCGGCCACGAGACGCTGAAGCGGTACGCGCCGAGGCCGAGCTCGCGAAGGAGCGCTACGTCCTCGGCATACCGGTGGTACTGGTCGCACGCGACGTCGCCGGTGGAGCCGTCGACGATGTTGCCCGGGGCGTGGGCGAACCGGTCCCAGATCGACTCGCCCTTGCCATCGGCCTGCCAGGCGCCCTCGACCTGGTAGGCCGAGGTCGCCGCTCCCCAGGTGAAGCCGGGCGGGAACGTCGTCCGCCTCACCGTGTCACCAGCTCGTCGAACGGCCGCGAGAGCGCGTCCCGCCAGCGCATCGGGTCGTCCGAGGGGACGTCCCGGACCTCCCAGCGCTCGGCCAGCGTGGTCGAGGAGCCCGGCGCCAGGACGACCGTGGGCCCGAGGACCTCCAGCTCGATGAAGCGCGAGCCGCAGTAGGTCTCCACGTTGCATCCGAGGTCGGGATGCGGCGCGCCCGGCAGCGGCTCGAAGCGGCGCACGATGGCGACCCCTTCCCGGACATAGGCGACCCAGCCGGAGTCGTCCAGGCAGCCCACCTTCAGATCCTCGCCGGAGACGGCATCCACGGTGATGAGCCCATCCCGGATATGGAGGCGGGGATCGTCCAGCGACGAGTACGGCCACAGCACGAACGCCCGGTTCGGCCGCGTCTCGTGGCCGTCGACCGCCCGCTGCAGCGGGAGGAGCGCCTCGCCACCGAGGGGGAGCTGGGTGATCGACCAGGGCGCCAGCTCGAGCGGGTGCGACCCGAGATTATCGACGCGGTGCAGGATGGAGAACGATGGCCGGACCGGGTCCAGCCGGACCTCCATCGACCGGACGCACCCGGTCGGGGGCTCCTCGGCCCCGGTCAGCCGCACGCCGTCGGCGAGGAGGTCGACCGCGAGCCCGTCGGAGTCCGGGATGGCCGCCTGCTCCGAGTCCTCGGGCGCCAGCCACAGCCGGTGGCCGCCGAGGAGCTCATAGCGCCCGAGCGCCGTCTCCCAGCCGAGGTCCGGCGTCTCGGCGAGGAGGTTGGCCGAAGCGTCCTGGCGCCGCAGGCCGACGATCCGCGGCCCGGCCGCGGTCAGCATCTCGATGACGATCGCGCGGTTGGCCATCCGCAGGGTGGGGCGCCCGTGGAAGTCCCCGGGCGTCGCCCGTACGCCCGTGTCCTCGGACTCGATCATGTGAGCCGGACCTCGACCCGGACGTTCGGCGTCCCGGGTGCCGCGAGCGGGACCAGCGTGCCCTCGATGTGGCGGCCGTCGACGAGGATCGACACGCCGTCGGAGCGGCGGTCGGCGGCGGCGCCGTCGGATCCCGCGGGGACGGCGGGCCGCTCCTGTCGCACCGCGATCTCGTAGGTCGTGCCGCGGAACCGCCGGCTCGCCCGGAACGACGTCCACGATCGGGGGATCACCGGCTCGATCCGCAGCCCGTGGTGTTCGGGTCGGATGCCGAGGATCCACTGGCTGATCGCGACCATGTTCCACGCCGCGGTCCCCGTCAGCCACGAGTTCTTGGCCTCGCCGGGTGTCGCGGCATCGGGCCCCGCGATCATCTGCGCGTAGACGTACGGCTCGCAGCGATGGAGGTCCGAGATCTCCTCGCGAGCCGATGGATTGATGCGCAGGTAGTAGTCGAGCGCACCCTCGCCGTTGCCGGTGATCGCCTCCGCGATCATGAGCCACGGGTTCGTGTGGCAGAAGACGCCGGCGTTCTCCTTGTAGCCCGGCGGGTACGACGAGATCTCGCCGAGCTCGAGGTGGTAGGTCGCGTAGGCCGGCTGCAGGAGCACGATCCCGTGGGGCGTGGCCAGCCGCTCGCGGACCGACCCGATCGCGGTCCGGGTTCGACCGTCACGAAGGCCGATGCCCGCCATCGCCATCATCCCCTGCGGCTCGATGAAGATCTGTCCCTCGTCGTTCTCGGCCGAGCCCACCACGTTCCCGACGTGGTCGTACGCCCGTCGGTACCAGGCCCCGTCCCATGCGGATGCCTCGACGGACGCGGTCATCGCCTCGGCGGCCGCTGCGCAGCGGGAGGCTTCCCGGTCGTCGCCGCGCAGCCGGGCGATCGCCTCGGCCTCGTGCGCGGCCAGCACGAAGAGACCCGCGATGAACACGGACTCCGCGACGCCGCCGGGGCGGTTCGGGGCCGTCTGGAAGGACTCGCCGGGCCGGTCGGAGAAGA
The DNA here is from genome assembly GCA_963834915.1 of uncultured Chloroflexia bacterium. Taxonomy (GTDB): domain Bacteria; phylum Chloroflexota; class Limnocylindria; order Limnocylindrales; family CSP1-4; genus SPCO01. The sequence continues at coordinate 480,234 of CAWIDI010000005.1, read as the reverse complement.
CGTTGAGGTTGAGGCAGTCGTTCCAGTCCGCCCGGCCGATGAGCGGCAGCCCGTGCGGCCCGAGCCGGGCCAGGGTGAAGTCGATGCACCGCCGCACGTGGTCGTGGAGCGGCGTCTCCGAGCCTGCCTGGTTGTCCCATGGCACCGGGGCGTCCAGGATCGCCAGGTCGCCGGTCTCCTTGAGGTAGGCCGCGATCCCCAGGACGAGCCAGGCGGGGTCGTCGTTGAACCCGGAGCCGACGTCGTGGTTGCCGCGCTTCGTGAGGGGCTGGTACTGGTGGTAGGCGCCGCCATCGGGCAGCTGGGTCGCGGCGATGTCCAGGATGCGGGCACGCGCCCGCTCCGGGATCATGTGGACGAAGCCGAGCAGGTCCTGGTTGGAGTCGCGGAACCCCATGCCGCGTCCGATGCCGGACTCGAACATGGACGCGGAGCGCGACAGGTTGAACGTGACCATGCACTGGTAGGGGTTCCACGTGTTGACCATCCGATCGACGTGCGGGTCGCCGGTGCTGACCTGGAAGGCGCCGAGGCGGTCCGTCCAGGTGGTCCGCAGCGTGGCGAGGGCCTCATCGACCTGTCGCTCGCCCCGGTAGCGATCGATCACGGCGCGGGCTCGAGTCGTGTCCGGCCGGCGGGAGCCGGGCGGATCGTACTTGCGGTCGGCCGGGTTCTCGGTGTAGCCGAGGACGAAGGTCACCTCACGCGACGCTCCCGGTTCGAGCACCAGCGTGGTCTGCAGCGCCCCGACCGGCTGCCAGCCATGCGCGATGGAGCCGGCCATCCGGCCGGTCTCCACGGCCACGGGCCGGTCCCAGCCCCGGTACGGCCCGAGGAAGGCCTCCCGCGACGTCTCGAACCCGGCCACCGGTGCCGAGGAGGCGAACCAGGCGAAGTGGTCGCGCCGCTCGCGGTACTCCGTCACGTGGTAGATCACCTCATCCTCGACGTGGACCTCGCCGGTCGAGAGGTTGCGCTGGAAGTTGGTGGCATCGTCCTGGGCGTCCCAGAGGCAGAACTCCACCGCGCCGAAGACCGAGAGCCGCGCCATGTCCGGCCGCTCGTTGGTCACTCGCGTCCGCCAGACCTCGAGCGTCTCCCCGGGCGGCACCAGGTAGGTGCTCTCGGCTCGGATGCCGCCGCGCGTCCCCGTGATGACCGTGTAGCCGAGGCCGTGGCGGCAGCTGTAGGCGTCGAGCTCGCGCTGGGTCGGCTGCCACCCCGGGTTCCAGTAGTCGCCGGTGTCGTCGTCGCGGACGTACAGGAAGCGGCCGCCCACGTCGAGCGGGGCGTTGTTGTAGCGGTACCGGATCAACCGCCGCAGCCGGGCGTCGCGGAAGAACGAGTACCCGCCGGCGGTGTTGGAGACGAGCGCGAAGTAGTCCTCGCTCCCGAGGTAGTTGATCCACGGCAGCGGCGTGTCCGGGCGGGTGATCTCGTATTCCCGCCGTTCGTCGTCGAAGTGGCCGTAGCGCAACCGAGATCTCCTTCGTCCGGATAGCTGGGACCCGGTTCCGTCCGCCGCCCGGCGGCCGAGCTACTTGTCGACGCCCGTGACCACCACGCCGCGCATGAACGCCCGCTGCGCGAGCAGGAACACCGCGATGGGGACCACCATGGTCATGAACGCGGCGGCCTGGATCAGCGTCGGCTGCGTCGAGTACAGCGCGTTGAACTGCTGGATCCCGAGCGACAGCGGCTGCAGCTCGGGCTTGCTGGCCAGATAGATGAGCGGCACCAGGAAGTCGTTCCAGGCGAAGAAGAAGTGGAAGAGGCTGACCGCGGTGATCGCCGCCACCGACTGGGGGACGATGATCGAGCGCAGGATCCGGAACGGGCCGGCCCCGTCGATCATCGCGGCCTCGTCGAGCTCGCGCGGGATCGACATGAAGTACTGGCGGAGCAGGAAGACGTTGTAGGCGTTCGCGAAGAAGTGCGGGATGATCAGGGGCAGCCATGTCCCGTTCCAGCCGAGCCACGTGAAGATCACGTAAGTCGGCAGCAGCGTCACCTGGAACGGCAGGATGATCGTGGCGATCAGGATGACGAAGAAGGCGTTGCGCCCGGGGAACCGGAACCGGGCGAAGCCGTACGCGACCAGGATCGAGGAGAACACCGCGCCGAACGTGCTCAGGACGGCGATCCCGACGGTGTTCCGCAGCAGGAGCGGGAAGTTCATCTGGTTCCACGCCTGGGTGTAGTTCTCGATGAGCGGGTCGAACTTCCAGGCCTGTTCCAGGGTCCGCCAGCGGCCGACCCATTCGAAGGGCGTCGCCGTCGGGTCGTTCGGGTCAACGACCGTGCTCGACTCACGGCCCTTCTCGATGAGCATCAGCTGGGGCGCGGTCCCGTCCGGGAGCGGGACGGTGTAGATCGGGAACTGCTGGCCCTGGTAGGTGCCTGTCAAGGGCGTGGCGGGATAGATCGGCGCGCCCGGCGTGGCGCTCTGGCCCGGCTGCTGGAGGGAGGTCGTCAGCATGTACAGCATCGGCAGCAGCAGCGCCGAGATGATCAGCAGGGCGAACATCGTCAGCGACGCCTTGCCCAGGAACTTGCGATAGCTCTTCGCGACAGGACTCCGGTCCGCGAAGGCCCGCTGCTGGATGGCGGCCGCCTTGCTCATCGCTCTCCGCCGGCGTAGTAGACCCGGTTCCGGGCGAAGGCGAAGAGGGCCAGCGTCAGGGCAAGCACCAGCACGAAGAGCATCCACGCGATCGCGGCGCCGTAGCCCATGTGGCCGAAGGCGAAGGCCTCGTTGTAGAGCAGCAGGTTGACGAACAGCGTCGCGTTGTTCGGCTCACCACGGCCGTTCGACAGCACGTAGATCTGGGTGAAGTACTGGAACGTGCCGATCAGGCAGATCACCAGGTTGTAGAGCAGGACCGGCGACATCAGCGGGATCGTGATCCGCCGGAACGCCGTCCAGAACCCGGCGCCGTCCATGCGCGCCGCCTCATACAACTCGGTGGGGACGCCCTGGAGGCCGGCGATGTTGATCAGCATGAAGTTGCCGATGCCCCACAGGCCGATGATCGACAGCGCCGGATAGATCCAGACCTCGCTGTTGATCCAGTCGGGACCCGGGAGGCCGAGCGCCCGCAGGATCCCGTTCATCCAGCCGGTCTCGGTATTGAGGAAGCCGATCCAGACCAGCGTCGAGGCGACCAGCGGGATCATGATCGGCATGTACACGAGCGTGCGCATCGGGCCGCGCCACAGGAGTCTGGGGCTGTTGAGCAGCAGCGCGAACGCGAGGCTCGCGATCATCGTCACCGGGATCGAGATGAGCGCGAACTTGAAGGTGGCGCCCAGCGACCTGGCGACCATCGGGTCGTTCAGCATCCGCGTGTAGTTGTCGATGCCGATGAACCTGGTCGACTCCGGGCGGACCAGGTCGAAGTTGGTGAGCGACATGAGCAGCGAGGCGATCATCGGCCCCGCGGTGAAGAGCAGGAGCCCGACCAGCCATGGTCCGATGAAGACGAGGCCCCAGATGGCCTCGCGCACCCGGGGCTGGCGGAACCAGCTCGAGAAGCCGGGTCGGAGCGGCGTCGTCGGGGAGAGCGCCTGGGTCGACTCGGTCATGGCTGGATGGGGGCTCCGGTCGTCGGGGAGGGGATGGTATGGGATGGGAACGCCTCCCGGGCGGGCGGGACACCCGCCCGGGAGGGTGAGGAGGAGGAGCTACTGCGCCGCGTCGTAGATCCCTTGGAGGGTGGTCTTCAACGCGTCCAGCTCGGCGTCGATGTCGACCCCGTCTGACGTGCGGTACTTGTTCTGGAACGCCTGCCACGCCTTCTTGGACTTGGCGTAGTCAGGCACCCAGGCCTGGTGGTTGGGGACGTCCGGGTACGACAGCATCGACTTCGGCACGCTCCAGTCGAGCGTGATGCCCGGGAACTGCTTGTTGATGGTGTCGATGAACGGCTGCTGGAGGGCCGGATCGGCCGGGAGCGCGCCGTAGACGGCGAGCAGCTCCGGCGACTGGACGAACGCGGTCAGGGCCGCGAACGCCTCGTCCGGGTGCTTGGTGGTCTTGAGGATGCTGAACGTGTCCGCGTGCAGCTTGGCCGTGGTCTTGCCGTTATACGCCGGGGCGACCGCCCAGCCGAAGTCCGTGACGATCGGCTTGGCCGGGGCTGCCGGGGCCGTGCAGCAGGTGAACCACGTGTGGGTCTCATTCATCGCGAGGTTGCCGGAGGCGAACTCGCTGCCCTTGGCCAGCAGATCGCTGTTGATCTGGTTGGAGTTCGGGATGAAGTGATCCTTCCAGACGCCGTCGTTGAACCACTTCTCGCCGACCCGGACCGGATCGCCGATCTGCGCGGTCTTGCCATCGTCAGCGACGAAGGAGCTGGCGCCGAACAGGGAGGCCTCAGCAAGCGGGCTGTTGTCCGCGTACTGCATGTCGAAGCCCCACTGGACGACCTTCGTGGGATCGAACGAGGCGCTGGTGGCGTCGTTGCCGTTGCTGTCGACGGTGAGCTTCATGCCGAGGGTGCGGACCGCGTCCATGTCCCAGGGCTTGCCGTCGTAGAGCTCGCCGACCTTCGTCGGCGGCAGCGGAAGCTTGGCTTCCTTGAACAGCTTGGTGTTGTACCAGAGCATCGACGGGTAGGTCGCGAACGGCACACCGATGGTGGCGCCGCCGACACCCAGCTTGAAGAAGTCCACGAGAGCCGGGTCGTACTTGCTGGTGTCGAACCCGCTCTTCGCGATCAGCGGCGAGAGGTCGAGCAGCTGGTCGCGGAAGATGTTCAGGCCTTCCACGCCGACCGGCCCGATGATGTCGGGCGCGTTGCCGGCGGCGATCTGCGTCGCCAGCAGGCTGGCGGCCACGTTGTTGTTGTAGATCTCCAGCGAGATGTAGACCTTGTCCTTCGCGGCGGCCGAGTCGTTGAACGCCTGGACGAAGGCCTGCTCGGCGGCGAACTGCTGGGGCTGGCCGCCGGCGCCGAGGCCGACGAACCAACGAACGACGACGCCGCCGTTGGGGCCGGGCTGATCGGGCGGAAGCGGGACCGGCGTGACGGCCGGGGGCGGGGATGCGGATGCGCTGGCCGCCGGGGTCGCCGCAGCCTCGCTGGCAGCGGTCGTGGCGGACGGCGACGTGTTCGCCGTGCCGCACGCGGTCGCCAGGATGGCGACGACGCCGGCAAGGGCGATCAAGGCGCGCGGGCCGGATCGGGTTCTCATCGCGATCAACTCCTCCTTGCGAGATCCTGTTCGATCTCTACCTCGATTGAGGCCAAAGGTTGGGGGCACCGACCCAGGTGGATCGGGGCGCGCCGGTCGCCGGCCGGCTCAGGGCATGCGCCTCCCGGCGCTCGAAGCGCGACGAATGAGTTCGGTGGCCAGGATCACGCGCCGTGGCACGGGATCCGAACCCTCGACGAGGTCGACGAGCAGACGCGCCGTCTCATGGCCCATCTCCTCGATCGGCTGACGGACGCTCGTGAGCTGCGGGCGCACGGACGTCGCCACGAACGAGTCGTCATAGCCGACGACCGCGACGTCCTCGGGCACCCGGCGACCGGCGTTGGCGAGGACGGCGATCGCGCCGGCGGCCATCAGGTCGGAGGCGACGAAGACCGCGTCGATATCCGGCCGGGCGGCGAGGAGCTGTTCCATCGCCGCCGCGCCGCCTTCCTGGGTGAAGTCCGCGTTCGCCTGGAGGCTCGGGTCGGGTCCCAGACCGGCCTCGGCGAGGGCGTCACGGTAGCCGGAGAGGCGATCGAGCGCCGCCACCATGTCGGGCGGGCCCGCGATGGTCCCGATCGTCTGCCGGCCGCCGGCGATGAGGTGGTCGACGGCGCTGCGGGCGCCGCCTCGATTGTCGACGTCGACGTAGCTGGCGGCCGTGCCGCGCGGGGGCCGGCCGACGGCGACCATCGGGATGCCGGCCGCCGCGATGCGCTCGGGGAGGGGGTCGTCGCGATGCAGGCTGACCAGCAGGGCGCCATCGACGTGGCCGGCGGACAGGTAGTCGGCGGTCCGGTGCGCCTCGCCGCTCGAGGCAGGCATCAGCAGGACGAGCTGGAGGTCGCGGGCCGAGAGCGACGCGCTGATCCCGCGGAGGAGGCGGGGGAAGAACGGGTCGGTGAACAGTCGGCCGGCCGGCTCGGTGATGACCACGCCGATCGAGCCGCTGCGCCGGGTGACGAGGCTCCGGGCGGCCCGGTTGGGGACGTAGCCCAGCTCGACGATCGCGGCCTCGACGCCGCGCCGGATGTCCGGGCTGACCCGCGGCGAGCCGTTGACGACGCGCGAGACCGTCGCCCTTGAGACGCCCGCCCGGGAGGCCACCTCCTCGAGTGTCGTTCCGTTGCGGCGATCCCGAGTGATCGAGTTTGCCACCGAAACTCCCTGCCTCCGTGAGAGCGCTCTCACGCTCGATATGCACGATATCACCCCGTGTCAAGAGAGCGCTCTCACGTCATTTCCGTCGTCGTTCGGTAGCGTTCGGGTACGGCGGGCCGAGCGTGCCGGCGACCGGCCCCCGTATGCGAAACTAGCTCCATGGTCGATCTGGCGACACCCGGAGGCGACGGCGCTGGCGCGCTACGAAGCGGTCATCGGCATCGAGGTCCACTGCCAGCTGCGGACGGCCTCCAAGATGTTCTGCGGCTGCTCGACGGCCTACGACGGCGCCGCGCCGAACAGCCACGTCTGCCCGGTCTGCCTCGGGCTGCCGGGCGCGCTGCCGGTCATCAACCGCCGGGCGGTCGAGCTCGTCCTGGCGACCGGCCTCGCGATCGAGGCGGAGGTGCCGCCGGCCACCCGCTGGGACCGCAAGAACTACTTCTACCCGGACCTGCCCAAGGGCTACCAGATCAGCCAGTACGACCTGCCGCTCGCCTCGCGGGGCCGGCTGACCTTCGGGACCTCGGACGGCCCGTTCACGCTGTCGATCACCCGCGCCCACCTCGAGGAGGACACGGCGAAGCTGGTCCATCCGGCCGGGCCGGACGCCCGTCGCGTGAGCCTCGTCGACTTCAACCGTTCCGGCGTGCCGCTCATGGAGATCGTCACCGAGCCCGAGGTCCGGACCGCCGAGCAGGCCCGACGCTATGCGGAGGAGCTGCAGCTGCTGCTCCGCTCGATCGGCGCCTCGGACGCCGACATGGAACGGGGCCAGCTGCGGGTCGAGGCCAACGTCTCGCTGCGGCCGCGCGGCACGGAGCCGTTCGGGACGCGGGTCGAGGTCAAGAACATGAACTCCTTCCGCGCCGTCGAGCGCGCGATCGAGTTCGAGATCGAGCGTCAGGCGGCGGCCCTCGACGCCGGCGAGGCGCTGGTGCAGGAGACCCGCGGCTGGTCGGAGGAGCGCGGCGAGACCTACCGGATGCGGATCAAGGAGACCTCGGACGACTACCGCTACTTCCCCGAGCCGGACCTGCCGCCGCTCCATATCGAGCCCGGCTGGCTGGACGGGATCCGGGCCGGCCTGCCCGAGCTCCCCGCCGTCCGCCGCGCGCGCTACCAAGCCGACCTTGGCCTCTCGCCCTACGACGCCGCCGTGCTTGTCGCGGACCCCGACGCGACCGGGCTCTTCGAGCGCACGGCCGCGGCCGCGCCCTCGCTGTCGGCCAAGTCGGTCGCCAACTGGGTCACCGGGGAGTATCTGCGGCTGCGCAAGACGGCCGGCACGGGGATCACCGTCCATCCGGGCGAGCTCGCGGCGGTCATCGCGGCCGTCGAGGACGGGTCGATATCGCGCGCCAACGGCCGCGAGGTCCTCGAGGCGCACGTGGCATCGGGGGACCCCGCCGCGAAGATCATCGAAGCGCGCGGGTTCCGCCAGATCTCGGATGTCGGGGCGCTCGGGGCCGTGGTCAGTGAGGTCCTGGCGGCGAATCCGTCCGCGGTCGCGGACTACCGGGCCGGCAAGGTCCAGGTCGTCGCGTTCCTCGTCGGCCAGGTCATGAAGGCCACCCGCGGACAGGCGAACGCCGCGATGGCCGGCGATGCGGTCCGCGCGGCACTCGATGCCGACGGGGCGGGGGAGGGCTGACCCGGTGGGTGCGATCAACGTCATCCTGTGGGTGGGCGGGGCCGTCCTGATCGCGCTCGGCTACAGCCGCGCGCGGGTCCCGTGGTCGCGCTACCAGGCGCTCAAGGAGCAGGACGCCAACGTCGCCCGCTACGAGGCGTGGCGCGGCGGCGTCCGCGACGACGGCAAGACCGGCGCGTCCGTGGCGATGGCCGTCCTCCGCCGGCAGACGCAGCGAGCCGCGCTGATCGCGGTCGCCGGGGTCGTGCTGGTCTTCTTCGGCTTCCTCATCAAGTAGTCCAGGTGCGCCAGGGTGGCGCCGGCGAGGTCCGCGCGCCACCGCCGAACGTCCAGGCCCTACGCCGGCAGTCGCGCCCACTCGATCGCGGTGCAGCGGTCCATCACCACGGACAGCCCGCCCTCATGGGCGATCCGCGCGGCCTCCCAGTCCACGACCCCGAGCTGGAGCCACAGGCAGCGTGCGCCGGCCGCCACGGCCTCGTGCGCGTGGGGCACGCACAGCTCGGAGCGGCGGAAGACGTCGACGATGTCGAACGGGCCGGTCGCGGCGGTCGCCGCCGCGAGGGTCGGATAGGCGCGCACCCCGAGGACCGCCTCGACGTTCGGGTTGATCGGCACGCAGTCGAGGCCACGGGCCAGCAGCGTCCGCAGGACGCCGAACGACGGCCGCCAGGCATCGCCCGAGGCGCCGATGATCGCGACCCGATGCGTGGACGCGAGCAGGTCGCGGATCCCTGTGGCGTCGAGGAGTGGGACGGGCCAGCGGCCCTCGTGCAGGTCGAGCATGGCCCGCGTGCGCTCGCGGTCCGCGCGGCGTTCGGCCTGCGCCCGGGCGTCGGCTCCCTCGTCGTCGGTCAGCCGCGGGCTTCCTTGTCGTACGGGATCCCGTCCGCGGCCGGCGGGATGGCCCGCCCGACGACGCCCGCCAGCACGATGATGGTGAAGATGTAGGGCAGCATCCCGAAGACCTGCGGCGGGATCGTGGAGATCACCTGCCCGAGGTCGCCCTCGGGCGGGCTGATGCGGACCGCCAGCTGCATCGATTGCACCGTCCCGAACAGGAGCGCGGCGCCGTACGCCCCGAGCGGGGTCCAGCGCCCGAAGATCATCGCCGCGAGCCCGATGAAGCCGACGCCGCCGGTCATGTTGTCCTGGAACGAGTTGAACTGCTCGAGGGTCAGGTAGGCGCCGGCGAGTCCGGCGAACACGCCGCCGAGGACGACGCTGCGATAGCGCGTTCGGATGACGTCGATGCCGACCGTGTCCGCCGCCTTGGGATGCTCGCCGACGGCTCGTGTCCGCAGGCCCCAGCGGGACCGGAACAGCAGGATCTGCAGGCCGACCACGAAGACGATCAGGCTCATCGCGATCGGCCCCTGGTTGAAGAGCCCGTTGATGATCGGCCCGATGAGCGGGATGTCGGCGATCTCGTCCGGGACGCTGAAGCGCGGCAGGGTGCTGGTGCCGGAGAGCCCCGAGGTCGAGACCAGGAGCTGGTTGAAGTAGGCCGTCCCGCCGAGGGCCAGGATGTTGATGACCGTGCCGCTGATGATCTGGTCGGCCTTGATGGTGATCGAGAGCCAGGCGTGGAGCAGCGACAGGAGCATGGCCGAGATGATCGCGATGCCGATGGCCAGGATCGCCGCCGTCGGCGCGCCGACGACGGGGTCGAGGTAGGCGCCGCTCAGGAACGCGACGAATGCCGCGGTCAGGATCATCCCCTCGATGCCGATGTTCGTGACCCCGGAGCGCTCGCACATGACGCCGCACATGGCCCCGAACGCGATCGGCACCGCGTACTGGACGATCAGGTAGCTCAGCGGCGGGACGCGGTTCACGAGCCAGTCGATGAAGCTGCCGAGGTACGGGATGTCGAGGTAGAGCGCCAGGGCGGCCAGCAGCACGACCACGAGGAAGCCGCCGATCCACCAGACGCGTGGATCGCGACGGGAGACCGGGGGGAGGGCGACGGCGGTCATCTCGTCCGCCTCACGCCGCAGCCGCAGCCGGGCTGGCCGGCTCGGTGGGCTCGGGACGGCGCCGCGAGCGCCACCTGGGCAGGGCGTGGTCGATGACGACCTGGGCCGCCACGAACAGCAGGATCGTGCCCTGCACGATGCCGATGATGTCGACCGGGATCTCGGTCGCGCGCTGCATCGCCCCCGCGCCCGCGCGCATGACGCCGAAGAGCATCGCCGCGCCGATGACGCCGAACGGATGCGCGCGGCCGAGCAGGGCCACGGCGATGCCGTCGAAGCCGTAGTTGACGATGTACTCCGCCGGGTAGTTCTTGGTCACGCCGAGGATCTCGACGCCGCCGCCGAGTCCGGCCAGCCCGCCGGCGATGCTCATCGTCAGGATCGTGATGAACGCCGGGCGGATGCCGGCGTAGCGCGCGGCGCTCGAGTTCGAGCCGACCGTCCGGATCTCGAAGCCGAGCGTCGTCTTGTACAGCAGGAACCAGATGAAGACCGCGGTCAGCAGCGCGATGACGATGCCGAGATGCAGCCGGGTGTCGGCGAGGATGATCGGGAGCGCGGCGTCAGGCGAGATGTCCGGGGTGCGCGGGAACGTCGCGTTCGGGTCCTTGAAGATCGTGCTCGCGAGGAGGTTCAGGAGCAGGTAGGCGATGCTGTTGAGCATGATCGTGGTGACCACCTCGTGGGCACCGCGCCACGCCTTGAGCGCTCCCGGGATGAAGCCCCAGGCCGCTCCGCCGAGGGCACCCGCGGCCAGCGCCAGGAGCATCGCGATGGGGAAGGGGATGCCGGCGATGGTGCCGACGATCGCTGCGCAGAACCCGCCGATCAGCAGCTGGCCGTTGGCCCCGATGTTGAACAGGCCGGCCTTGAAGCCGATCGCCACCGATAGGCCGGCGAAGATCAGCGGGGTCGCCGCGTTGAGGGTGTTCGCGATCGCCTTCGGGCTGCCGAGCGCGCCCTCGAGCATCGCGCCGTACGCGGTGAGCGGCAGGGTCAGGTCCAGCGTGTGGGCCGGACCGATCAGGCCCGAGACGATGATCAGGATCGCACCGACCAGGAGGCCCAGCAGGATGGCCACGATCGTGACCACGAGCTGCCGCCCGAGCGAGCCGCCCTGGCCGAGCGTGGTCGGGTCGACGTTCAGGCCGGTCGCGCCGGGGTTCGCCGACTCGGTCATGCCGGCACCTCCGCCTGGCCTGTGGCCATGATCAGGCCGACCTGCTCCTTGCCGGCCGTCTCGGCATCCAGGATCGCCACCAGCCGGCCGCGGTACATCACGCCGATGCGGTCACTCAGCTCCATGATCTCGTCCAGCTCGGCGGAGACCAGCAGGACCGCGGTCCCGGCGTCGCGCTTGGCGACGATCTGGTTGTGGATGAACTCGATCGAGCCGACGTCGATCCCGCGGGTCGGCTGGTCGGCGATCAGCAGCGTCAGCGGCCGGCTGAACTCGCGCGCCACGATGAGCTTCTGCTGGTTGCCGCCCGAGAGGGTGTTGGTCGGGATGGCCCCCGACGGCGTGCGGATGTCGAACTCGGGGATGAGCTCGGCGGCACGCTTCGTGATCGCCCCTTCGTTGATGACCCCATAGCGCGAGTACGGGGCATCGTGGAAGTCGGTGAGGACGAGGTTGTCCTCGATCGGGAAGGTGAGGACGAGGCCGTAGCGGTGGCGGTCGCCGGGGACGTAGGCCAGGCCGCGCCCGGACAGGTCGCGCGGGGAGTGGTTCGTGATGTCATGCCCCGCCAGGGACACGGTCCCGGACCGGGTCCTGCGCAGGCCGGTCAGCGCCTCGACCAGCTCGGCCTGCCCGTTGCCGGCGACGCCGGCGATCCCGAAGATCTCGCCGGCCCGCACCTCGAGGGAGAGCCCGTCCACGACGGTCGAGCCCCGGTCGTCCGCCACCGAGACATCGGTGACCGCCAGCACGACGTCGCCCGGCGACGCCGGGCCCTTCTCGACGACCAGCGAGACCTCGCGTCCGACCATCATCTCGGCGAGGTCCTCCTCGGTCGCGGTCTTCGGATCGGCCTGGCCGACCACGCGGCCGCGCCGGATGACCGTGATCGTGTCGGCGATCTCGAGCACCTCGTAGAGCTTGTGGCTGATGAACACGATGCTCGTGCCCTCGGCGGCGAGCCGGCGCAGGACCAGGAAGATCTCGGCCGTCTCCTGCGGCGTAAGCACCGCCGTGGGCTCGTCGAGGATCAGCACCTTGGCCCCCCGGTAGAGGGCCTTGAGGATCTCGATCCGCTGCTGGATGCCGACCGACAGGTCGCCGACGAGGGCGTTCGGGTCGATCTCGAAGCCAAGCTGTCGGGCGAGGTCGCGGATCCGCCCGTCCGCCTTGCGCGTGTCGAGGAAGACCGGATTGGCCATGGTCTCGTTGCCGAGCACGATGTTCTCGGCCACGCTGAAGACCGGGACGAGCATGAAGTGCTGGTGGACCATCCCGATCCCGCGCGCGATGGCGTCGGACGGGCCCGCGATGGTGGTCGGCTTGCCATCGAGCAGGATCTCGCCGGCGTCCGGGCTGAGCAGCCCGTAGAGGATGTTCATGAGGGTGCTCTTGCCGGCACCGTTCTCGCCGAGGAGGGCGTGGATCTCCCCGGGCTTGATCTGCAGGTCGATCCCGTCGTTGGCGACGACGCCGGGGAACCGCTTGGTGATGCCGCGCATCTCGAGGCTCGGCGCCCCGGCGGCCGCGACCGCGGGGTCGATCGTGATGCCGCCCCTCGCCCGCTCGGCGGCGGTCTCGACCCGGCCGGGCTCGGCTGCCGTGATCGAGCCTTCGGGGTTCGGGACGGGCGGTACGGGCGGGACGGGCGGGACCTCGGCCACGGGCGCCTCCAGACGATGCCTCGGTCAGCGAAGGATAAACGAGAGCGGCGGGGTCCCGGAGGACCCCGCCGCTCTGTCGTACGCCGTAGGACGGACGGTTACTTGGGCTGCTGGTCGACGACGACGTTCGTCTTGATGGACCCGTCGGCGAGGCCGGCGTAGGTCGTGTCAAGGAGTGTCTGGATGTCCGGGGTGATCAGCGATGCCTGATCGTGGAACGGGGCCAGGGTGATGCCGCCGGTCGAGGCGTCATCGGTGTGGAACCCGGCCTTGAAGGCCCCGGTCGCGATGCGGATCAGCGAATCGCGGACCGCGCCGAGGACGTTCTTGGTGGCCGAGCTGACGATGCACTTCTGGACGCTCGGCAGGGTCAGGAACTGGTCGGTGTCGACGCCGATCGCCCAGACGCCGGTCGCCTGGCACGCCGCCTCGAGGGCGCCGTTGCCGGTCAGGCCGCCGGCGCCGAAGATGATGTCGGCACCCTTGTCGATCATCTGCTTGGCGGCGTTGCTGCCCTGGGGCGGATCGGTGAACGACGTCGTGTAGACGTGGTCGACCATGATGTCCGCCTTGACCGACTTCGCGCCGGCCTCATAGCCCTCGACGAAGCGCTCGACGGGCGGGACGACCAGCAGGCCGCCGACGACGCCGATGTGGTTCGACTTGGTGAGGGAGGCGGCGAGGACGCCGGCCATCCAGCCGGACTGGTCCTCGGCGAAGAACAGCGACTCGCCGTTCGTCGACCAGCTCTCGTCGTGGCCGGTGCTGGGCACGCCGTCGACGGAGATGAACTTGATCTTCGGGTTGGTCTTCGCGGCGTCGCCCAGGGCGTCACCGAGGAGGAACCCGACGCCGATCACGACGTCCGAACCGGCGTCCGTGAACTCGGCGATGTTCTTGGCGTAGTCGCTCTGGCTCTGGGTCTCGATGTACTTCGTCTCGAAGCACGTCGGGGCCGCGGCCAGGGCGGCCTGCATGCCTTCGTAGGCCGACTGGTTGAAGCCCTTGTCGTTGATGCGGCCGACGTCGGTGACGAGGCCGACCTTGAGCTTCGTGGTGCAGGTGGCGGCCTCAGCGGAGGCCGACGGGCTCGGCTCGGCCGATGCCGGCGCCGAGGCGCTGGCCGGGGCGCTGGGCGCCACCGAGGTGGCGGCCGACGGGGAGGCGGTGCTACCGCCGCCCGAGCACGCCGAGACGAAGATGGCGAGACCCGCGAACAGGGTCAAGCCGAGGCGCTTGTGCATGTGTCCTCCTCCAGGCCCCTCGAACCACGGCCGAGTCGCGCCGCGCGCTGCGAGGGGATTCCGAGCCGACCGCGAGTCCCGGGTCGGCGCCGATGCAGCATCGTACCCCATGCCGCCGCAAGTTGGGCATACTCGCTCGATGACCGCTCGGATCCCATTGGTCCTCGATTGCGACCCGGGCCACGACGATGCGCTCGCCATGATCCTCGGCCTGGCCCGGCCGGAGCTGGACCTCCTGGCGGTGACGACCGTGGCCGGGAACTCGGACCTGGCATCCACCACGGACAACGCGCTGCGGGTGCTTACCCTCGCCGGCCGGACGGACATCCCGGTCGCGGCGGGCGCGGCCGGCCCGCTGGTGCGGCCGCTCCACACCGCGAGCAACGTGCACGGCGAGCACGGCCTGGGTGGCGCGGACCTGCCGGAGCCGACCGCCGCGGCCCGCCCGGAGGGCGCCATCGAGCTGTTGCGCGCGACCCTCGCGCGATCGGAGCGCCCGGTCACGATCGCCGCAGTCGGCCCACTCACGAACATCGCGCTGCTGTTGCGGACGCACCCGCGCCTCGCGGACCGGATCGCGAGCCTGCGGATCATGGGCGGGGCGATCGCCGAGGGGAACACCACGGCGTCCGCCGAGTTCAACATCTGGCAGGACCCGGAGGCCGCCAGGATCGTCTTCGACTGCGGCCGGCCGATCACGATGATGCCGCTCGACGTCACCCACCAGGCGCTCTTCACGGATGCGGACGTCGCGCGGCTCGTCGCGATCGGGACGCGGCCGGCCCGGATCTTCGCCGACCTGCTGCGGTTCTTCGCCAGGTTCCACCGCGAGCGGTATGGCTGGGACGGCTCGCCGATCCACGACGCGGTCGTCGTCGGCCACCTGGCCGTGCCGGACCTCGTGGAGACCGGGGCGTATCGCGTCGACATCGAGACCGTCAGCGAGCTCACCCGCGGCCGCACGGTCGTCGACCTGCACGGCCTGACCGGCCGGCCGCCCAATGCCGAGGTCGGCGTGGCGATCGACCGGCCGCGATTCATCGACATGCTCATCGCCGCCGTCGCCTCGATCGAGGACGGGGTCACGTCATCCGGCGCATGAGCACGCCCGCGAACGACGGGGCGACCTTCCGCTACGTCGCCCTGGGCGACTCGTACAGCATCGGGACCGGGCTCGACGATCCGGCGGAGCGGTTCCCCGACCAGCTCGTGGCCGCGCTCGCGGGCGGAGCGCCCGCCGTCCGGCTGCAGCTGGTGGCCGATCTCGGGGTCGACGGCTATACGACCGCCGACCTCATCCGCGACGAACTGCCCCTCCTCGACGACCTGCAGCCAGCGGTCGCGAGCCTCCTGATCGGCGTCAACGACGTCGTCCAGGGCATCCCGGCCGAGATCTACGACCGTCACGCGGTGCTGATCCTTGACGCGCTGCTCTTGCGGCTGCGGCCCGACCGGATCGTCACGGTGTCGATCCCCGACTACACCGTCACGCCGGCGGGCGCCGACTATGGCGATCCCGACGAGCGTCGCGCGTCGATCGTCGTGAACAACGGGGTCATGGCCGCGCGGGCCGCTGAGCGCGGGATCGCCTTCGTGGACATCTTCGACCTGTCGGCGCGGGCCGCGGACGACCGCTCGCTCGTTGCCGCCGACGGCCTCCACCCGTCCGGCGTCCAGTACGCCCGATGGGTCGATCGGATCGGTCCGGTCGTCGCCGGTCTCCTGGCGACCTAGCCGCCGCGAACCGGTGGTCCCGGCGACCTAGATGCCGCCCCGGCCGTCCTGGAGCTCGTGGAGCCGGGCGTCCGAGATCCCGAAGTGGTGGGCGATCTCGTGGTGGACCGTATCGGTCACGCCTGCGGCCAGCGCCTCCGGCGTCCGGTATGCCCGCAGCAGCGGCCCGCGGAAGATCGTGATCTTGCTCGGGACGGCCGCCTGGTCCGCCCCGTACGCGGTGCGCGGGATGCCGTGATACAGCCCGAAGAGACCGCGTGCCCCGACGGACGCGAGCTCGTCGGCGGTCGGCTCGTCCTCGATGACGATCGCCACGCTCCCCAGCCGCTCGGCAAAGACGGGCGGCAGCGCCTCGAGCGCGTCGATGACGAGGCCCTCGAGGTCGGGTTCGGGGATCGCGGGCGGTTCGAAGGTCATGGTCGTCGCATTCTGACGGCACGCCTCGAAACCCTGTCGATTCCGGCCGGCCCCCGTTCGACGTCTGAGTAGGGACGGATCAGGTCGATCGCCGATCGACACCCCGGCCCGTGCAGTCGGAGGCAGGACGACGATGCGAGCGGTGGTCCTCGTCCGGACGGACGACCCGGCCGCGGGCGCCCGCCGCGATGCGCGACGCACGGCCGCGCTGGACCGCTTCAACGGCGACCTCGTCAACGCCGGCGTGCTGCTGGCCGCGGAGGCCCTCCGACCCGGGTCGGACGGGGTCCGGCTCCGGGTCGCGGACGGGTCCCGCTGGATCCTGGACGGGCCGGCTGGTCCGGCGTTCCAGGAGATCGCGGGTGTCTGGCTCTGGCAGGTCCGCTCGATCGACGAGGCCGTCGAATGGGCACGGCGAGCCCCGGTCATGCCCGGCGCCGCTGCGGAGTTCGAGATCCGGCAAGTCCTGACGCCCGGCGACCGCCCGGGCGCGCGAAGATAGGCTCACCAGAGCGAAGGAGATCCAGGCGATGCGATTCTTCATGTACACCCTCGGCGACGAGAGCGTCCCGGTCCCGCCTCCGACCCCGGAGCTGATGGAGCGGATGGGCGTCTTCATGGGCGACGCGATCAAGTCCGGCGCCCTCATCCAGACCGGTGGGTTCGGCCCGAGCGCCCTTGGCGCGAAAGTCAGCCTCGACGGCGGCGAGTTCACGGTCACGGACGGGCCGTTCGCCGAGGCCAAGGAGCTGATCGGCGGCTGGGCGCTCGTCGAGGCGCCGTCCAAGGACGTGGCCGTCCAGATGGCCAAGGACTTCCTCGGCGTCATCGGCAGCGGCGAGGCCCGGATCCGGCAGGTCTTCGGTCCGGAGGATGGCCCGCCCCAGTGATCGAGGACGAGGCGCATCGAGCGATCGATGCGGTCTGGCGGATCGAGTCGGCCCGGCTGATCGCCGGGCTGGCTCGCATCGTCCGCGACGTCGGCCTCGCCGAGGACCTCGCGCAGGACGCGCTGATGGCCGCCCTGCAGCAATGGCCCGAGTCGGGCGTGCCGGAGAACCCCGGCGCCTGGCTGATGGCGGTCGGCCGCCGGCGCGCCATCGACCTGATCCGGCGCCGGGCCGTCCTCGAGCAGAAGCAGGACGAGATCGGTCGGGAGCTGGTGGTCCAGCAGGAGGTCGCCATGGCCGTCCGCGACGCGGCGGCGGATGACGACGTCGGCGATGACCTCCTGCGGCTGGTGTTCGTCGCGTGCCACCCGGTCCTCTCGACCGACGCCCGGGTCGCGCTCACGCTGCGGATGCTCGGCGGCCTGACGACTGACGAGATCGCGCGGGCATACCTGGTGTCCGAGGCCACGGTCGCGCAGCGGATCGTCCGCGCGAAGCGGACGCTCTCGGAGGCACAGGTCCCGTTCGCGGTCCCGGCCGCGGCAGAGCTGCCGAAGCGTCTTGCCTCGGTCCTCGGGGTCATCTACCTCATCTTCAACGAGGGCTACTCGGCCACGGCGGGCGACGACTGGATGCGACCGGGGCTGTGCGAAGAGGCGCTGCGCCTGGGGCGGGTCGTGGCGGAGCTCATGCCGGCGGAGCCGGAGGCGCACGGGCTCGTCGCCCTGATGGAGATCCAGGCGTCGCGGATGGACGCCCGGGTCGGCCCCGGCGGCGACCCGATCCTCCTGCTCGACCAGGACCGCAGTCGCTGGGACCCGCTGCTCATCCGCCGCGGCCTCGCCGCCCTCGACCGGGCGTCGGCGCTGGGCGGCGGCCTCGGCCCGTACGGGCTCCAGGCCGCGATCGCGGCATGCCATGCCCGGGCACGCACCGCCGACGAGACCGACTGGCCGCGGATCTCGGCGCTCTACGACGCCCTCGCCGAGCTGACGCCGTCACCCGTCGTGGAGCTCAACCGGGCGGTCGCGGTGTCGATGGCGTTCGGGCCGGCCGCCGGGCTCGAGCTGGTCGACCGGATCGCGGACGACCCGGCTCTCCGTGCCTACCACCTGCTGCCGAGCGTCCGCGGCGACCTGCTCGCGAAACTGGGTCGTCACGAGGAGGCGGCCGCCGAGTTCGAGCGCGCCGCGGCGATGACGAGGAACCTCCGCGAGCGCGAGCTGCTGCAGGCCCGGGCCGTCGCCCTCGACGAGGTCTGACCAGCCCGGTCGTCGGGCGGCCGCGGCCGGGAGGCCCGGCTGGGGACTACCATTGGCCTCCCGATGACGATCGCCCCGAACGACTTCACGCACCTGCACGTGCACTCCGAATTCAGCCTCCTCGACGGGCTCGGACGGATCACGGAGCTGGTCGACGCGGCCGCCCAGCTGGGCATGGACTCGATGGCGCTCACCGACCACGGAGCGCTCTACGGGGCGGTCGCCTTCTACCAGGCGGCCAGGACCAAGGGGATCAAGCCGATCATCGGGATCGAGACCTACGTCGCCCGCCGGTCGATGACCGACAAGGAGGGCAAGGCCGACGCCCAGCCCTTCCACCTGATCCTCCTCGCCCAGGACTGGCAGGGCTACCAGAACCTCTGCCGCCTCGTGACCGACGCCCACCTCGACGGCTACTACTACAAGCCGCGGATCGACCGCGACCACCTCGCCAAGCACAGCGCAGGGCTGATCGGGCTGTCGGCCTGCCTGTGCGGCGAGATCGCCAGGGCCCTCGAGGTCGATGACTGGGAGCTCGCGCGCAACGTCGCCGGCCAGTACGGCGACATCTTCGGCAAGGACCGCTTCTTCCTCGAGCTCCAGGACCACGGACTGCCCGACCAGCGCCGCCTGAACGAGCAGCTCCTCCGGCTCGCCCCGGAGGCCGGCCTCCCGCTGGTCGTCACGAACGACCTCCACTACGTCCGCCAGGACCAGTCCGAGGCGCACGACGTGCTGCTCTGCGTCGGGACCGGCAACAACCTCGACACGCCCAACCGGATGAAGTTCGACAGCGCCGAGTTCTACGTGAAGTCGGCGGCGCAGATGGCGGCGCTCTTCCCCGACCACCCCGACGCCATCCGCAACAGCCGGCGCATCGCCGAGATGACCGACATCACGCTCCCGCTGGGCCAGCTGCGCATCCCGCACTTCCCGGTCCCCGACGGCCACACCGTCGAGAGCTGGCTCCGCGCCGAGTGCCAGCGCGGCCTCGAGCGTCGCTACGGGACCGTCACCCCGGAGCTCCAGGCGCGGCTCGACTACGAGCTGGGCGTGATCCTGACGATGGGCTATGCCGGCTACTTCCTCATCGTCGCCGACTTCATCGCGTTCGCCCGCGAGCAGGGCATCCAGACGACCTGCCGGGGCAGCGCACCGGGCTGCGTCGTCACCTACACGCTGGGCATCACCCCGGTCGACCCGATCCTCTACCAGCTCCCGTTCGAGCGGTTCCTCAACCCCGACCGGGTGACGATGCCCGACATCGACGTCGACTTCGAGGACGGCCGGCGCGAGGAGGTCATCGCCTACGTCGGGCGCAAGTACGGCCAGGACCACGTCGCCCAGATCATCACCTTCGGCACGATGCTGGCCCGGGCCGCCATCCGCGACGTCGGCCGGGTCCTCGGCCACAGCTACGGCGAGGTGGACCGCATCGCCAAGGCGGTCCCGAACCAGCTCGGCATCCGGCTCGACGAGGCGATCGCGATCGCCCCGGCGCTGCGCGAGCAGGTCGACGGCGACCCGGCCGTCAAGCGGATCACCGACTTCGCCCGCCACCTCGAGGGCGTCGCCCGCAACGCCTCGACCCATGCCGCCGGCGTCGTCATCAGCCGCGAGCCGCTGACCGAGCTGATGCCGCTCCAGAAGGCGACCAACTCGGACGGGCTGATGAGCCAGTACGAGATGCACGCGATCGAGGCGCTCGGCCTGCTCAAGTTCGACTTCCTCGGGCTCTCGAACCTGACGATCCTCCGCCAGGCGGTCGACCTCGTCCGCGCCAACCGCGGCATCGTCATCGACCTCGACGACATCCCGCTCGACGACGCGAAGACCTTCGAGCTGCTCGCCTCGGGCGAGACGACCGGCGTCTTCCAGCTCGAGTCGGCGGGCATGCGCCGCTACGTCCGCGACCTCCAGCCGACCTCGGTCTACGACCTCGCCGCGATGGTCGCGCTCTACCGGCCGGGGCCGATGGACAACATCCCCGCCTACATCCGGCGCAAGCACGGCCAGGAGCCGGTGACCTACCTCCATCCGCTGCTCGAGCCGTACCTGGAGAAGACCTACGGGATCTTCGTCTACCAGGAGGACATCATGTCCGCGGCGATCGCCCTCGGCGGGTTCACCGGCCCCGAGGCGGACACCCTGGGCTACGCGATCCGCAAGAAGAAGTCGGCGGTGCTGCGCGCCCAGAAGGAGAAGTTCGTCACCCAGGCGGCCGAACGCGGCGTCGCCGCCGCAGGCGATCGACGCGGTCTTCAAGGCGTTCGAGCCGTTCGAGCGCTACGGCTTCAACAAGGCGCACGCCACCTGCTACGGGCTGATCGCCTACCAGACCGCGTACATGAAGGCGAACCACACGGTCGACTACATGACCGCGGTCCTGACCGCCTTCCGCTCGAACGAGGAGAAGGTCGCGGCGGCGGTCGCCGAGTGCCGCCGGATGTCGATCGAGGTCCTGCCACCGGACGTCCATCGACCAGCCACCTCGAGTTCACCGTCGAGGGCGACGCCATCCGGTTCGGGCTGCTGGCCGTCAAGAACGTCGGGCAGGGCGCGATCGAATCGATCATCGCGGCGCGCGACGAGGGCGGGCCGTTCCGCTCGCTGACCGACTTCTGCACCCGGATCGACCTCCGCCTGGCGCAACCGCAAGGTGCTCGAGGCGCTGGCCAAGGTCGGCGCGCTGAGCGCGTTCGGCCACCCGGCGCCAGATCCTGCTCGGGCTCGACGACGCGATCGCGCGCGGCGCAGGCGACGCAGCGCGACCGGATCTCCGGCCAGACCTCGCTGTTCGACCTGGGCGCGGCCGATGCCGCCGCCTTCGAGCGCCCGCTCCCGACCGCGTCCGAGGCCCCGGTCCGCGAGCGGCTGCGCTGGGAGAAGGAGCTGCTCGGGCTGTACCTCTCGGAGCACCCGATGGGCGAGGTCGCCGAGCAGGTCGGCCGCTTCGTGACCGCCTACTCGGGCGACCTCGCGACGAATCGCTCGACGGCCAGCGGGTCGTCGTCGGCGGCGATCGTGACCGGCGTCCGGACCGTCATCACCAAGGCCAAGGCGACGATGGCGATCGTGACGATGGAGGACCTGCAGGGCACGATCGAGGTCGTCGTCTTCCCGCGGCTCTACGAGCATCGGCCGGGCACCTGGCGCGACGGCGAGATCCTGCTGGTCGCCGGACGGGTCGACCACAAGGGCGAGGAGGCCTCGCTCCTCGCCGACCTCGCCGTCGACTGGGACGACGCCGCCGGCCTCGGGCGAGGAGGCGTTCGCGCGGCAGGTGGCCGCCGGCGACCGCGGTCGGCGCGGCCGGCGGCGACGGCGAACGGCAACGGGAACGGCAACGGCAACGGGAACGGCGCGGCGCGGCCGATGGTGCCGGTCGGGCCAGGCCCGGTCGCGGTGCCGGTCGCGGCGGGCGGCCGGTCACGGCGGGCGCGAGCGCGGCTGCGGGCAGCGGCGCCGTTGCGGTCCCGTGGGGCGCCGTCCGCGTTCGTCTCGCCGCGGCGTGCCGAGGCCGGTCGCCTCGACACCGGCCATCCCGCGCTTGCCGCCGATCGCGCCCGCCGAGCCGGTCTCGACCTCCGTCGGGCCGACACGTCGCGGCGCTGGCCCCGGACCGCGACCGACGACGAGCCGCCGGTCCCCGACGAGGCGCGGGCAGCGGATCGTGGCCGACGCGACGGCCGACGCGCCGACTCGATGCCGGCCCGGACACGATCCTCCACGTCCGGTTCGCCGGCAGCGCCCCGCCGGACCGGGTCGTCGGGGCGATGGAGACGTTCAAGACGGTCTTGCGCGACCGCCCGGGCGCGACGCGCGTCGTCATCCATGTGCCCGCGAGCCGGGCGGCGGGGCGCTCCGATGGAGCTGCGGCGCGGCGTCGCCTACGACGCGGAGCTGCTCGCCGAGGTCCGCCGCCGCCTCGGCGACGGCCTGGTCGAACTGCGGCTCGCCCAGGCCTGAGCGCAGCGAGGCGTGGACCGCGCCTGCTCGCGCCGCCGGCGCGGAGGGCGCTTGCGCGGCTAGTTCGTCCCGGCGACCCGCCGCACTTCCTGGACCGCGGACAGTTTGTCGTGGAAGTCGGCGCGGACGGCGTTGACCGTCGCCGGATCGAGGTCGAGCTCGCGCCCGATCTCGTTGAGCACGCGTTCTCCTCGGCGGAGATGGTCCCGTTGGCGGCCACGATCGCGAAGCACGCGCGCAGCGACCGCGATGCGCTGCGCCTCGCTCGAGAGATTCCGGAACTCGCGCGTGACGACGTAGTCCTCCGTGCTGCCGACGGTCTTCGCCTGGAGCTTGGCCATCTCCGTGACGAGGACGGCCGTCGGCTCGTCGATCGCGTCCTGCGACTGGAGCTCGGCCTCGATGACCGCGGTCTCCTCGGCGCTGATGTCCATGTCCGCGTTGGCGGCGCGGGCCAGGGTGTACGCGGCCGAGGCCACGAGACCGGGCCTGGTCCGGCGGGCATCGCCTCGAGCCGGGCGACGATGCGGCGGACGGTCGCCGTCTCGCCGGCGGTGGTGGAGGCGCCTGTCAGGGCGGTCTCGG
Organism: uncultured Chloroflexia bacterium; assembly: GCA_963834915.1. GTDB lineage: Bacteria > Chloroflexota > Limnocylindria > Limnocylindrales > CSP1-4 > SPCO01. Next base: position 457,296 of record CAWIDI010000005.1, on the reverse strand, counting down.
CCTGCTGGGCCGCCTGCGCCTTGTCGGCGCCGAAGATACGTCGGAACATGGATCCCTCGAGGTCGTGGTGTTTGGCTGTCGGACGGAGGATGGCACACCTCGGACGGCGCGTCCGCGCGCAGCCGTCCGGCCTAGCGCTTGAGGATCGCCGAGACGTCGGGCTCCGGCCCGCGCCAGCGGACCACCTCCTCGGTCGCGAAGCGCCCGTAGTAGTTGACGAAGTGCGCGCCGTGGCCCTTCAAGGCCCGAACGCGCCGCCGCCTTCGGCGCGTCGCCGCGGACCCGCGCCATCACCACCGCCCGGCCGTCGCGAAGGGCCGCCTCATACCAGGCGAAGTCGACCAGCTGGTCGGCCATCGTGAAGGCGAGGGCCTTGCGGATCCGACCCATGGCCCCGCTGACCGCCCCCGTCCCGTCCATCCGGTCCGCGCCCTCCTGGCCGCGGAGGACCTCGAGGTCCCGGGTCGCGATCCCGCTGGCTCGCAGGGCGCTCATCGCCTCGGCTGCGCGAGCCGGGTCGTCGATGACCGCCAGCAGTCGATCGACGGATACCCGACCGGACGGCCGGTGGAGGCGCAGGACTCATGGCGCCATGTTGGCGCGAGACGCGCTGACTCAACCTGCCACCGCGAGTCACCCAGAACGTCTGTTCTATACTGGTCAGGTTCGGCGATTGGCTATAGTCACGGAGCGCGGCGGTGCTGGAACCGGCAGACAGGGCAGACTCAAACTCTGCTGTCCGAAAGGACGTGTGGGTTCGACTCCCACCCGCCGTAAACGATCTCGCGGCCGACGTGCGTCGCGCCGTCGGTCCGATCGTCATGTGTCGAAGATGCGGGACTCGGTGCCGAGTACGCCTACCTGCTTGCGCGCGTACCTCGGTCTTCAAGCTGTCCAGCTCTCCGTTGCGCGCGCAGATCCTACTCTTGGTGTCGACGGGATGCTCAGGGCCGGACCTCGTGGCGTCTGGAAGCTCCGCATCTTCCAGGACGCTCAGTACACGGCGATCATCGAGCGGACGGTGCGTTCGATCGGTGAGGTGTCGCCTCATCGAGCCGGACAGGCCCGCCGGACGGGCTGCGTCGAGATCGACAGACGCCGGAAGCACTGGATCTGCCTGTTCCCCCAACTTGGCCCGGGACCGAAGCATCGGCGCCGGATCGTGTTGGCGCCGTGGCAGGCGGTTCATCGTCGGCCTGGCGATATCCGAGGCGAGGTACGGACGCGGCGCCGTGCAGCCGTGGTCACTGGCGAACGCCAAGGGGCTCTTCACCGAGCTCTCCGCGGCGCTCGACAAGGATCCGCGCGGCATCGGCCCACACATCGAGTCGGCGGAGGGCGTCGGCAGTCCGGACGCGACGGCGACGTCCGCCGATGTCGTGCTCGCCATCGTGGCGTTCAGCGCCGAGATCAACCCGACGAGCCGGCCGGTCCAGACCTACGGTTCCGGTAGAGATCGGCGCGTCGCCGGTTTCTCGAGAATCCGACGGCTGCCGGTTCCTCAACCGCGTCGGGCCGTATTCCTATCTCCCGCTACATGTTCTCCAACAAGTCCGCGGACATCCGGCGACTGTTCGGGGGGACGTGCGCTGCCCCTGGGTATCCGCCTCTCGAGACGGCCCAGCGGCTCACGTTCACGCAACCGCCACCCCAGTACCAGCCGTACAGTGCGGTGACGCTCCCGATCCGCGCGGCGTTCCTCCAGTTCGTGGTCTCGCCCGAAGACGAACACCCAGCCGTACTCGTGGGACCGGCCATAGCCCCGACCTCCTCGAGATCGCCGATCTACGCCGCGCTCACCGATCGTCCAGCGACCTCATTGTCGGCGCCAATGCCACCACCGTTAGCGGCAAGGTGAACGTCAACGCCCTCGGCAAGCACCAGCCGCTCTGGCACTCGGTCTCGAGAAGTCCATCCAGAACGCCGCCCTCCGTCTCTCCAAGTAATCCCCCCGCCCACAGCTGGCCCGGATCCGCGATGGGTCCGGGCCTTCTCCTTGCCCCTCGGCCATTCCTCCTCCCGTGCCCAGGTGAAACGCGGCCGGCCGGGACCCAGAACATCTCGGTGGCACGTCGTGGCAGCGTCGCGGTCCTCGATCAGTTCGTGGGGCCGAAGCGATGATCGGTGGCGAGGCGTCCACGGCCGAGGCCTCGAAGCTGGACCGTCAGGCGGTTACGACTCGCTGGTCGTCGGCGACGGCCGCGATCGACAGCGTGGTCTCGAACGGAACACCATCGGAACAGGATCCCCGACGAGGACCCTACCGGATGACGGTCGCGAGTGCGACGTCTGGCCTCTCGGCGCCGGTCGAACTGCTCGAGTGGCCCGGCTCGCGCAGCATCGTGAGTCCCCCTTGTCCGCGGAGCTTGGAGGTCCCCCGCAATCGCCCGATGGAGGACCTCACCTCTTGACGCGCGGATCTTGCTCGACCACGGTCTCCGACGACCCCGTCCAGCGCCGCGACCTCATCCTGCTCGAGCAAGCCCGCGATGGCGACCTCGACGCGTTCAACAGCCTGGTCACGCTCTACCAGGACCAGTTGTTCGCGCTCGTCGTGCGGATGGTGCCCGATCGGGACCAGGCGTCCGACTGCGTCCAGGAAGCGTTCTTCTCCGCGTTCCGCAACCTGCGCTCGTTCCGTGGCGGAAGCGTCAAGTCGTGGCTGAACCGGATCTGCGTCAACGCGGCGATGGACACGCAGCGCGCGCGAAAGCGCCGGCCGGTCCAGCCGTACCCCGAGCTCGACGACGAGAGCTGGCAGCCACCGACCGGCCCGGAGGCGGACCCGGAGCGGACGGCGATGCTGTCCGAGCGGACCCGGGCGCTATCGGCGGCGCTTGCCACGATCACGGACGACCAGCGGACGGCCATCGTCCTCTTCGATGTCCAGGGCTACGACTACGCCGAGATCGCCGAGATGACCAGCGTCTCGCTCGGCACCGTCAAGTCCCGGATCCATCGCGGCCGGCTCGCCCTGCGCGACCTGCTCGAGGACCGCATGGAGCTGTTCCGTGGCTGAGCCTGGCGGGACACCGGCCGGACACGACGCCCACGATCCCGAGATCGTCGCGAGCCTGCTCGATGTCGACCTGCTCCCGGCCGACCGTGCCCGCGCCGCCCGCCAGGTCGCGGGCTGTGCGGACTGTGCTCGGCTGCACCAGGATCTGCTGGCCCTCTCGGCCGCGTCCGTGGCGCTCCCGACGCCGCCTCGCACGCGCGACTTCCGCCTGACGGCGGCGGATGCGGCCCGGCTCGCCGCGACGGCATCGGAACCCGATCCGACGCTCGCCCGTCCTGTCAGGGAGATGACCACCACGACCGACCACGCCTCCCACGACCTCGAGCGGCTGTCCGCCGCCGTCGACGGCACCCTTCCGGCCGCCGACCGTCCCACCATCGATGCGCAGCTCGCCGCATGCACGGCCTGCGCCGAGCTCCACCGCGATCTCCTGGCCCTCGTCGCCGCGAACCGCTCCCTCACGACCCCATCGCGGCCGCGCGACTACCAGCTCAGCCCAGCCGACGCCCGCCGCCTCGCGGGCGGCGGCCTCCGCGGCTGGCTCGCCGGCATCGGCTCGCCACGGGACCGGCTCTCGCGGCCGCTCGCCATCGGTCTGACGACGCTTGGCCTCGTCGGCGTGCTGGTCGGGACCGCCCCGTCGCTGCTACCGCTCGGCGGCGCCAGCTCGGCCGGTGCCTCGCCGTTCCTCGCGGACAAGTCCATCGACGGTGCCCCCGCCGCCAGCGCGGCCCCGGCACCCAGCGCAGGCGCCAGCGCGGCGGCTGGCGCCATCGATACCTCCGGGCAGCCCGGCGCGGAGCTGCAGCCATCGGCCGCCGCCTCGATGGCCGCGCCGGTCGGGATGCAGGGTGACGGCGCGTCGCCGTCCCGCCGAGATACCGCGGCGAGTGCCGGCAGCGAGGCCCAGGCCGGGCGCACCCAGCCGAACCTGGCCGCCCCGTCGGCCGGCGGCGACACCTCCGAGCAGCTGGATGCGCAGGGATCCGGCGAGCAGGGGCCATCGTTGATCCTCGTCGGGTCGATCACGGCGCTCCTCGTCGGGCTCGCGCTCTTCGCCCTCCGCATCGGAGCCCGCCGCCCCCGCGACGCCTGACCGGCGGGCAGTCGGCCGCCGGTCTCGCACGCCGCCTCGCGCGCGGCCACGGGTACACTGGGCACCCACGCCCTCGTCCCGTTCGGACCGACCCTGAGGCCTGCCGATGGACCGCCTGATGCTGCTCGACGGCAACGGGCTCATCTACCGCGGATATTTCGCCCTTCCGCCCCTGACCACGTCGAAGGGCGAGCTCGTCAACGCGGTCTTCGGCTTCTGCAGCATCGTCCTGCGCGGCATCCAGGACATCAAGCCGGAGTACGTCGCGGTCGCCTTCGACCTGCAGGGCCCCACCTTCCGGCACGAGCAATACGCGGAGTACAAGGCCACCCGCCAGCGCATGCCCGACGACCTCCGGGACCAGTTCCCCAAGGTCCGCGAGGTCGTGAAGGCACTGCGCCTGCCGGTCTACGAGCTGGCCGGCTACGAGGCCGACGACGTCATCGGCACGATCACCGTGGACGCGGAGCGGCGTGGCCTGGACACGACGATCGTGACGGGCGACCTGGACATGCTCCAGCTCGTCACCGACCACACGCGCCTGATGACGACGCGCTCCGGTGTCGAGAACACGATCCTCTACGACCCGGCGAAGATCCGCGAGCGCTTCGACCTCGTGCCCGGCCAGATGATCGATTACAAGGCGCTCAAGGGCGACCCGACCGACAACATCCCGGGCGTGCCGGGCGTGGGCGAGAAGACGGCGGCCAAGCTGATCCGGGAGTTCGGGACGCTCGATGCGCTCTACCAGCGGATCGACGAGGTCAAGCCCGACAAGCTGCGCGAGAAGCTCATCGAGCACCGCGACCAGGTGTTCATGGGGCGCGACCTCTCGACGATCGTGCGGGACCTGCCGGTCGAGTTCGATCTCGAGGCGGCGCGTCTGGGCGACTACGACCGCGAGACCGTGATCCGCCTCTTCCGCGAGTACGAGTTCCGCTCGCTGATCGAGCGGCTGCCGGCGATGACCGGCGAGTCGGCCGGGGACGCGGCCGAGGCCCTGCGCGGCGTCGCGACCGACGGGTCCGTGCCCGCCGCCCGCGTCGCGGGGGCCGCGCGCCCGGCCGGCTGGGGGTCGGCGCGACCGGTCACGCCGCCGTCGGAAGGCGGGGGACTCCAGCTGTCACTCGATTTCGATGCCGTGTCGCGCCCGGCCGCAGCGGCAGCGACCGACGGAGCGGGGGTGCGCGGTGCCGCCGCGATCCCGCCGGCCCCGACCATCGCCGCGGAGCCGGGCGACCTCCCGGCCGCGCTCGCGGCCGCGATCGCCGATCCGTCGCGGATCGAGGTCCACTCGGGGGAGGGGATCGCCGCGCTCGAACCCTGGCTGGTCGCGCAGGCGGCCGTCGGCGTGGGGCTGCTCCTCGACGATCCCCGCCCGCGCCGCGGGTCGCCGGTCGCGCTGGCCCTCGCCGGTGCCGATGGCCGGACCATCGCCGTGGAAGGCCCGCACGATGCCGCCGCACTGCGGCTCCTGCTGGAGCGGCTGGCGATCCCGGTCGTCGCACACGAGGTCAAGCCGCTGCTGGTCGCCCGGATCGGCGAAGACCTCGACGCGGCCGCGACCCCCGTCGCCTTCGACACGCAGATCGCCGCGTACGTGCTGAATGCCTCGCTGCGCAGCCAGTCCATCTCGGACGTCGTCGCCGAGCAGCTCGACCTCATCCTCCCCCCGGTCGCGGAGCTCGACAACCTGGCCAGGGCAGGTCTCGAGGCGCTCTCCGCGATGGCCGTCCGCGAGCCGCTCGAGCGTCGCCTGCGCGACGAGGGCCTCGACCGCCTCTATGCCGAGATCGAGCTGCCGCTCATCGCCGTCCTGGCGCGGATGGAGGCGACCGGCGTCGCCCTCGACCTCGATGCGCTGGCCCTGCTGGCCACCGAGTTCGGCCTGGAGATCTCGCGGCTGGAGGCGGAGATCTACGCCGATGTCGGCCACGAGTTCAACCTCGGCAGCCCCAAGCAGCTCGAGCAGATCCTCTTCTACGAGCTGAACCTGCCGAAGGGGAAGCGGACCAAGACCGGCTACTCGACCGACGCCTCGGTGCTCGAGGAGCTGCGACCGGCCCACCCGATGATCGACAAGCTGCTCGAGTGGCGGACGTACACCAAGCTGCGCTCGACCTACGTCGAGGCGCTGCCGTCGCTGCTGGCCGATGACGGCCGGCTGCACACGACGTTCCACCAGGCCGTCGCCGCGACGGGCCGCCTGTCGTCGTCCGACCCGAACCTGCAGAACATCCCGATCCGCACGCCGCTCGGCCGGCGTATCCGCCGGGCGTTCGTGGCCGGCGCCCCGGACCTCACGCTCGTCGCCGCCGACTACAGCCAGATCGAGCTGCGCATCCTGGCCCACGTCTCGGGTGACGAGCACCTGCGCGACGCGTTCGCGCGGAACGCCGACATCCATCGCGAGACGGCGGCGCGGGTCCTCCACAAGGACGCGGCCGACGTGACGCTCGGCGAGCGCTCCATGGCCAAGATGGTCAACTTCGGGATCGCCTATGGGATGAGCGACTTCGGCCTCTCGAGCCGGGCGAACATCCCGCGCGCCGAGGCGCAGGACTTCATCAACACCTATTTCGCGACCTACTCGGGGATCTCGTACTACATGCTCGCGATCAAGGAGCAGGCGCGGACCCAGGGATTCGTGACGACGCTGCTCGGCCGCAAGCGGCACATCCCGGAGCTCGCCGCCAGGAACCCCACCCTGCGCGCGGCGGGGGAGCGGATGGCCATCAACATGCCGATCCAGGGCACCGCCGCCGACATCGTCAAGATCGCGATGATCCGCCTCGACGAGCGGCTGCGCGACGGCGGCTTCCGCGCCCGGCCGCTGCTCCAGGTCCACGACGAGCTCCTCCTGGAGGTGCCACGCACGGAGCTCGACCGCCTGGTGCCGATCCTGCGCGAGACGATGGAGGGCGCCCTCCCGCTCGACGTGCCGCTGACGGTCGACATCAAGGTCGGCGACGACTGGGATTCGATGACGCCGCTGACGCGGGCCGACGCGATCGCGGCCGAGGCGGCCGAGGCGCCCGACATCGCGCTGCCGATCGCCTGACCGTCGTCCCCGGATATGCCCGAACTTCCCGAAGTCGAGACCGTGGTCCGCGACCTGCGTCCCCACCTGGTGGGGGCGACGATCACCGGCGCCCGCAGCTCCTGGGCGCGAACCTCTGAAGACGCACGACGGGGTCGCCTTCGATGCGGCGATCGCCGGCCGGCGGGTGGAGGCGGTCGGCCGCCGCGCGAAGCAGATCGTCGTGGACCTTTCAGGCGATGCCGCGCTGACCATCCACCTCAAGATGACCGGGCAGCTCTTCGTGGTCCCGGCCGGCGCCGACGAGGATCCCTACATCCGGCTGGTCCTCGAGCTGGCCGACGGCCGGGAGCTGCGCTTCCGCGACATCCGCAAGTTCGGGAAGATCGGGCTCTACGGACGCGATCCCGTCACCGGCGAGCTCGTCACCGAGGTCGGGGGTGCGGCGCTGTTCGCGCAGATCGGGCCAGAGCCGCTGGACCCGGCGTTCACGCTGCGGGACTTCCGACGGCGGATCCGCCGTCGGTCCGGGCGGCTCAAGCCGCTGCTGCTCGACCAGTCGTTCATCGCGGGCGTCGGCAACATCTATGCCGACGAGGCGCTGTGGCGCGCGAAGCTGCACCCGCTGCGCACCGTGAAGACGCTCCGCCCGCCGGACGAGCGGCACCTCTTCGAGGCCGTGCGTTCGATCCTCGCCGAGGCGGTCGAGCGGCGCGGCTCCTCGATCGACGACTACACCGCGCCGGACGGCGACGGCTCGATGCAGGAACACCTCAACGTCTACCAGCGGACCGGCCAGCCGTGCCCGCGCTGCGGCCGGCCGATCAAGCGCATCGTCATCGGCGCCCGCAGCACCCACTTCTGCTCGTGGGACCAGCGGCTGCCGAAGGCCGATCGCCCCGGCGCGAAGGCGATCCTGCGGACGATGACCGGGGGCGTGCGGCGGACCGGCCCGCGCTGGACGGACCTGACCGAGCGGACGAAGCACGCCGCCGCGACGCGTCGTGCCGCAGCGCGGCGAGCCGCCGGCGCGACGCCTGAGGCGGTGGTCCCGTGCGACGGCCGCGGACCTGGCACCAGCCGGGGGCCGCTGATGTCGATCGTCCGCCTGGACGGCGTGACCCGCGAGGTCGGCACGTTCGTGATCCTCGACGAGATCGTCGCGGCCATCGCCCTCGGCGACCGGATCGGCCTCGTCGGCCCGAACGGGGCCGGCAAGACCACGCTGCTGCGCCTCATCTCGGGCCGCGACGAGCCCGACACCGGCATCGGTCTCGCGCAAGCGCGGCCTGACGCTCGGGCTCCTCTCGCAGGAAGCGCACTTCGACGCCGTGTTCATGGCCGCCCCGGACCTCCGGTCGGCCGTGCGGTCCGGCGCCGCGCACCTCGACCGCATGGCCGAGGCGCTCGCGGCGTTCGAGCGCGAGGGCCGCTCGACCGAGGCCGCCTACGCGGACCTCCAGCACGAGTACGACGTCCTCGGCGGGTACACGCTGGACCTCCGGGTCGACTCGGCGCTGAGCGGCCTGGGGTTCGCGAAGGACGAGTGGGGCAAGCCGCCGGCCGCGATGTCGGGCGGTGAGCAGACGCGCGCATCGCTCGCACGCCTCGTCATCGCCGACCCGGACCTGCTGCTCCTCGACGAGCCCACCAACCATCTCGACCTCGACGCTCTCGAATGGCTGGAGGATCACCTGCGCAAGCGCCGCGGCTCGCTGCTCGCCGCGTCACACGACCGGGCGTTCCTGGACGCCGCGGTGACCCGCATCTGGGAGCTGCGGGACCGCCGCCTGACCACGTTCCGTGGCGACTACAGCGCCTATCACCGGCAGCGCGTCGAGCGCGACACCCGGGCCGTCAAGGACGCCGACATCACCGTCGAGTCGATCGCGCGCGAGCGCGAGCTCGTCCAGCGCTACCGCAGCCACCGCAAGTTCTCGAAGATGCACGAGCACGAGGCCCGCCTGGAGAAGCTCCTCGCCGAGAAGCAGGAGGCCCCCAAGGCCGGCCGCAAGCTGGCGATCCCGACCGCGTCGCTGGCGGGCGCCGGACCGACCCGGTCCGGGGAGATCGTGATCCGGATCGAGGGCCTGGCTGTCGGCTACCTGCCGGGCCGCGGTGCCCTTGCCGCCGACGGCAGCCCGGCCACCGAGCCGCGGGTCGTCGCCCGAGCGCCCTTCCTGGCGGCGCAACGCGGCGAGCGGATCGGGATCGTCGGCCCGAACGGCGCCGGCAAGACCACGCTCCTCCGCACGATCGCCGGCGAGCTGCCGCCACTCGACGGGATGCTCACCTTCGGCAACGCGGTCCAGCTCGGCTACCTCGCACAGCTGCGCGGCATCGCGATCCCGGGGACGACCGTCCTGGATGCCCTCACCGAGGCCATCCCGGTGACCGCCGGCGAGGCCCGGTCGTACCTGGCGCGCTTCCTGTTCCGCGGCGACGACGTCCTCAAGGAGGTCCGGATGCTGTCGGGCGGGGAGCGGTCGCGGCTGGAGCTGGCGCTCCTCGGCATCCAGCCGTCGAACCTCCTGCTGCTCGACGAGCCGACGAACCACCTGGACATCCCCGCCCGCGAGGCGATCGAATTGTTCATGGCTGGATCGCCGGCCACGCTCCTGGTCGTCTCGCACGATCGGCGCCTGCTCGAGACGGTCTGCGAGAAGCTGTGGGTCGTCGACGACGGGGCGGCCGCGCCGTTCGACGGCGGCTACAAGGCGTGGCGGACCGCGGTGGCCAGCGGATGGACGGTCGCGGGTGCGCTCGAGGCCGAGGCGAAGCGGCTGCACGGGGGCCGCGGGGCGTCGACGGCGACTTCGACCCCGGGATCGCGGTCGGCGCCAGCCTCCCCGGTCGCCGCGTCCAGCAACGGCAACGGCCGAGCGGGAGCGTCCGCGTCGGCGCGGTCCCGGGGCAGGAAGCTGGAGAAGCTGTCGAAGGATGCCTATCGCAAGCAGCGGGCGACGCTCGACGCCGAGCTGACCCGGCTCGGCCTGCGCAAGAACCACCTGGAGCTGGCCATGGGCGATCCGGCCGTGGCCGCGAACTTCGTCGAGATGCGCCGGGTCGCGAGCGAGCTGGCGGACATCGACGTGGCCCTGGCCGCCGCCGAGGACGCCTGGCTCGCGCTCGAGGAGCGCGCACCGTGACCGTGCGGATCGGGATCACCGGGCCGATCGGCTGCGGCAAGTCGACGGTGGCCGGCTGGCTCGGCGACCGGCCTGGGGTCGTGGTCATCGACGCGGACGTCGTCGTGCGCGGCATCGTCGAGCCGGGGGAGCCGACGCTCGACAAGATCGTCGAGCGATTCGGTCCCGACGCGCTGGCCGAGGACGGGACGCTCGACCGGGCGAGGCTCGGTCGGATCGTCTTCGGTGATGCCACGGCGTTGGCCGACCTCGAGGCGATCACCGGACCGCCGGCACGGGCGCGGATCATGCGGGCGATCGAGGCGGCCGAGTCGGAGGGCGCCAGCGCGGTGGTCATCGAAGCCATCCGACTGATCGATGGTGGGCTGGCGACCGTGTGCGACGAGGTCTGGCTCGTCACCTGCGCGCCAGAGGTGCAGGTCGAGCGGCTCGCACGACGGGGGACCGACGCGCAGGACGCGGCACGCCGGATCGAGGCGCAAGCCGGGCTGGTCGAACGGGTCCGGCCGGCTGCCACGCGGGTCATCGACACCTCGGGATCGCTCGAAGCGACGAGGGCGGAGGTCGATGCGGCGTTTGATGCGGCCTTGGATGCATAACGAACACTTGTTCGTATCTGGCGAACGTCGTATCCTGACCAGCCCATGCCCGACTTCAACCTCGTCTCCCCGTTCGAGCCCACGGGCGACCAGCCGGCGGCCATCGAGCGCCTGAGCGACGGTCTCGCCAAGGGGCTGCACCACCAGACGCTGCTCGGCGCGACCGGCACGGGCAAGACCTTCTCGATCGCCCGGGTGATCCAGGAGCACAACAAGCCGACGCTGGTCCTCGCCCACAACAAGACGCTCGCGGCGCAGCTCTACGCGGAGTTCCGCGAGTTCTTCCCCGAGAACGCCGTCGAGTACTTCGTCAGCTACTTCGACTACTACCAGCCGGAGGCGTACCTCCCGCGGTCGGACACGTACATCGAGAAGGACTCGTCGCGCAACGACGAGATCGATCGCCTCCGCCACGCCGCCACGCACGCGCTGTTCGAGCGCCGCGACGTGATCATCGTCGCCAGCGTCAGCTGCATCTACGGCCTCGGCGCGCCGGTCGACTACGGCGCCACCGTGCTCAAGCTGCGGGTCGGCGGCCAGTACCGGCGCGACGCCGTCCTCCGCCACCTCGTCGACCTCCAGTACCAGCGCAACGACCAGGCGCTGACCCGCGCCCGGTTCCGCGTCCGGGGCGACACGCTCGAGCTCCAGCCGGCCTCGGAGGAGACGCTCATCCGCGTCGAGTTCTTCGGCGACGAGGTCGAGCGAATCACCGAGCTGGACCCGCTCACCGGCGAGCTCCTCGCCGAACGCAAGGAGACCAACGTCTACCCGGCGACCCACTACGTGACGCCGCAGGACAAGCTCAAGGAAGCGATCGTCGACATCGAGGCGGAGATGGAGCTCCGCGTCGGCCAGCTCGAGGCCGAGGGCCGCGCCCTCGAGGGCGCGCGGCTGCGCCAGCGGACGACGTTCGACCTCGAGATGATGCGCGAGCTCGGCTACTGCACCGGCATCGAGAACTACTCGCGCCACCTGTCGCGCCGCGAGGCGGGGTCCCGGCCGTGGACGCTGCTCGACTACTTCCCGCCGGACTGGCTGCTGGTGGTCGACGAGTCGCACATGACGATCCCGCAGGTCGTCGGCATGTACAAGAACGACCGGACGCGCAAGGAGATCCTCGTCGACTTCGGCTTCCGGCTCCCGTCGGCGCTCGACAATCGGCCGCTGACGTTCGAGGAGTTCGAGGCGACCGTCCACCAGGCCGTCTACATGAGCGCGACGCCGGGACCGTACGAGCTCGAGCGCAGCGAGCGCGTGGTCCAGCAGCTGATCCGGCCGACCGGCGTCGTCGACCCGGGCATCACGATCCGCCCGACCGAGGGCCAGATCGACGACCTCCTCGAGGAGATCCGGGTCCGCGCCGAGCGCGGCGAGCGTGCCCTCATCACGACCCTCACCAAGAAGATGGCCGAGGACCTGACCGACTACCTCAAGGAGCTCGGCATCAAGGTCCAGTACCTCCACAGCGAGGTCGACACCCTCGAGCGCGTCGCGATCCTGCGCGACCTGCGCCTCGGCGTCTTCGACGTGCTGGTCGGGATCAACCTCCTGCGCGAGGGGATCGACCTGCCCGAGGTGACCCTCGTGGCGATCCTCGATGCCGACAAGGAGGGGTTCCTGCGTTCGGCCTGGTCGCTGATCCAGATGATCGGCCGGGCGGCCCGGAACATCGGCGGCGAGGTGATCATGTACGCCGACCGGATCACCGAATCGATGCAGGTCGCCATCGACGAGACCGACCGCCGGCGGACGATCCAGGCCGCCTATAACGTCGAGCACGGCATCGAGCCGACGACCATCGTCAAGGGCATCCACGACATCAACCAGCGGCTCCGCGCCGTTGCCGAGTCGACCCAGGTCTACACGTCCGAGAAGGGCGGCGAGCTGAGCGAGTCCGACCGGCGCAAGGTCGAGGCGCTCGTGGCCCGGATGGAGGCCGAGATGAAGGCCGCAGCGAAGCAGCTCGAGTTCGAGCGGGCTGCCGCGCTGCGCGACGAGATCCAGCAGATCCGGCTGCGCGTGCTCGAGCAGGATGCCTCGATCACGGTCGGACGGGCCGCCGAACGGGCCGCCCGCGAGGACCACAGCCTGACGGGCGCCGCGGACCGGTCGCGCGCCCGGCGCGCGGCCGGGGAGGCCGCCCTCGCGCCGGTCATGGAAGTCACGAGCATCGAGGTCCTGCCGGCCGACGAGGAGCCCGCCGCGAACCTCGACGGCGAGCCCGGCCAGTCGGGCATCGACGAGAACACCGTCGCGGACTGGCTGCCCGGGATCCGCGACGAGCACGACGACGACCCCGGCGCGAGGGGCCGCTGGCAGGACCGGCCCACGTGGGACCGCACGGTCACGCCCAACGTCCGCAAGCGGACGGGCCAGCGGCCGGGTCGCCGCCGCTTCTAGGATGACGGCGTCGGAACATGGGGACGAAGCGGGAGCAAGCATGTCGGTCGTCGTCATCAACCACCTCCACCTGACGGTCCCGGTCGACGACCTGGCCCCCGTCGTCGAGCGCGAGTTCGGGCCGGTCTTCCGGGCACAGCCGGGCTTCGAGCGGTTCTACCTGGTCAAGGCCGCCGACGACCACGCGATCGTCGTGATCGTGTGGGCCGATGCGGGGGCGGCCACGGCCGGCGCGGCCGTCATCGGGCCGACCCTCTTCGCGACGCACCTCGTCCCCGTCCTCGCCGAGCCGCAGGACCGCTCGGTCGGGCCGGCCGTGGTCAGCATCCCCTAGGTTCAGGCGACCCGAGCTGGTCGCCGCTGGCGCCTAGCTCCCGGCGCTGCCGATGACGGAGAGGCAGAAGCCGACCGCAGTGGCCACGCCGGCCAGCGCGCCGCCGCGTTCGAAGGCGAATGGCATCAGCGAGTTGGTCAGCATTGCCAGGAGGCCGCCGGCGGCGAGGGCGGCGGCGCCTGCCCCGGTCACGCCCGGGATGAGGCTCGTCGCGGCGGCCCCGAGGGCGGCGGCGACGGCGCAGGCCAGGACGACCCCGCCCCACAGCCTGGCGAGGCGGCCGGGTCCCCAACCGCTCGCCGCGAGATCGGCCGAGGGCGCGATCGCCTGCGGGATGTTCGAGACCAGCACCGCGGCGAAGAAGCTTGGACTGATGGCCAGTCCGCTCCCGATCTGGATGCCGAAGATGACCGACTCCGGGACGCCGTCGACGACCGAGCCGACCACGATTCCGATCGCGCCCCCGTCCCCGCCGCTCCCGAACCGCCGCTCGACCACGCGGTCGCCGATGACGAAGAGACCCACGCCGATCAGCATCCAGGCGGCGAATTCGGTGGCCGGGAGCGCCTCGGCCTGGAGCACGAGGTCGAAGGAGATCGCGGCGATCATGGCGCCGGCCCCGAATCCCGCCAGGACGCCGACGAGCCGCCTGGGCACCTTGACCCAGCAGACCACCAGCCCCGCGACCAGCAGGGATGACTGGGCGACCGCCCCGAGGGCGAAGGCTTCGAGCAGCCCCATGGACTCCACCGCTGCGGCCGGACCCTCGATTCACGGTAGCACGGCGGCATCGAACACCGCGGCCCGCCTGCTGGCACGCGATGTGGTGCTTCCGCGCCACGAAACCGTGGGCGGATGGATGCGGAGATGAGGGGTCTGGGCTAGATTCGGGCAGTGATGGGCGGATTGGTGTCGATGCTCGCGGCGCAGTCGCTCGATCTCGTCGGCCTCGTCGCGGCCGCCTGGAACCGTGCCGCGTCCGTCGGCTTCCTCCGACTCGCCACTCTGGCCCTGGCGCAGGCGGTCGACCTCGCCACGTTCAGCGTGATGGTCGCCCGCCACGGTGCCGCCGCCGAGGCGAACCCGCTCGTCAGCGACCTCTTCGTGACCCTCGGGCTGCCCGCGGTCGTGGTGGCCAAGCTGGCCCTCATCGTGCTGGTGGGTGCCCTGTGCGTGACGTCGGCGGCCCGCGGCGGGCGGGGCGTGTGGTCGCTCGTCGGAGGACTGCCGCTGGCGCTGGCCATCGCCGCGGGCCTGATCGGCGGCATCACCAACGCGGCGACGTTGCTGGGCTGAGCGCTCAGTCGGGGGGCGGCGGGACCTCGAGGCTCGGGGACATCTTGCCGCCACCGTCGGACGGTCCGGCGATCGGGTTCTCGACGGTCGGCGACGCGCCGGGAGCCGTCGGCGACGCCGCAGGACCGGTCGGTTCCGGCGCCGTGCTCGCGGCGGGTGCGGTACAGCCGGCGAGGAGTCCGATCAGCAGCAGCGCCGTAGCCATGAGCTTGCTTGAACGCATGCGACCAGCCTACTCCCACGAAGAAAGCCCGCCGGTCACCCGGCGGGCTTTCCCGTTACAGCCAGGTGGCGGAGCCACCGAGGCGACGATTACTTGAACTTGACCTCGACGGTCATCCAGACGCCCTTCTGGGCGAGGACCCGGATGGTCGTCCCCGTGTTCGGCACGGGCACGCTGGACCAGCCCTTGTTCCCGGTCAGGGTGTCCGGGGGAGCCCAGTAGCTCTTCGAGTCGTCGAAGAGCGGGTTGGCCGGGAGGCCACCGTAGGTCTTGCCGACGCCGTTGAGGTGCAGGCGGATCCTGTCGGTCCGCTGCAGCCCGAACGTCGAGTCGTACGACTGGATGCGCGGCCGCCAGACCTGGCCATCCGGGCGGATGAGCAGGTTCGGATGGGCGTCCACCGGCAGGAAGAACCCGCCGCAGTCGCCGGCCAGGCAGTAGTCGCCGACGTTGTTGTCGGGATGCGAGTAGTCGAGGTACCAGACGAGGAGCCCGTCCTGGTACGGGAAGTGCTCGACCCAGTTCTGGCGATCCGGGTCGTTCAGGAAGCCGAAGTTGTACGGGCCGGTCTTGAGGGACTCGTCATAGCCCCAGTAGACGCGGTTCTCCGCGATGTAGTAGTTCTCGTAGGCCTGGGTGATCGTCTGGGTGACGTTCTTGAAGCCATCGAAGACCCACGCCGGGTCGCCGCTCTCGCCACCGCCGGCATTGGCGCCGTTGATGGTGATGTCGTCGATCAACGCGCCCTTCGGGGCGACGCCGCCGTCGGTCACGTATTCCCATGCCAGCGAGACCGTTTGGCCCGCGTAGGCGCTGAGGTCGGCCGAGACCGGGACCCAGGCGCCGCTGCTGGTGTCGGTGATGCCCTCGCCCTGGGTGGGGTCGGACAGGCTGGTATGGACGTGGGTGCCGTTGACGGTCAGGTAGAGATAGTCGTACCCGGTCTCGATGTCGTAGTTGAGGAAGGCGTTGAGGGTGACCGGGGCCGCCGGCAGCGTCACCGATCGCGACATCGAGTTGTCGAGGTCGTTGCCCGACCCCGAGTAGTACTGGTGCGTCCCGCTGTGGGGCGCACCGATGTCGGTCGTCACATCCTTGGGCGGCAGCGGGATGACCAGCTGCTGGGCCTTGGTGGTGTTGTACTCGGCGGGGCCGAGGTTGACCCGTGTCCTGGGTGCCTGGTAGTTGACGACCTCGTAGTTCGACCAGCCCAGGAAGAGCTTCTCGTAGGCGCTCATGTGGACCGGCTCGGTGCCGATGCCGTCCTTGGGCTTGCCGCTGGAGCCATAGGAGCCGCTCGAATAGAGCGTCCAGAAGCCCGTCGAGTTCTCGGCGCCACCGGTATTGCCGCTGGTGTCGTAGAGGTCGGGCAGGCCCAGGTCGTGGCCGAATTCGTGCGAGAAGACGCCGACGCCGCCGTTCTCCGGCTCGACGGTGTAGTCGCCGATCCAGTAGTGGGAGTCGCCGATCCTGATGCCGCCGAAGCCGTTCGGGCCGGCGCCATCGGGGCCGTTCGCATTGAAGTAGGCGTACCAGCGGTGGCTCCAGATGGCGTCCTCGCCCTGGGCGCCGCCGCCGGTCTCCTCACCCTCGCCGGCGTGGACGGCCTGGAAGTGGTCGATGTAGCCGTCGGGCTCGTTGAAGTTGCCGTCGCCGTCCGCGTCGTAGCGGTCCCACTTGTCGAACTGGGCGAGATAGGCGTCGAGCTCGGCGCCGGTCTTGCCGGCGGCGAAGGCGTCGGCCTCGTCGTTGACGAACGACCAGACGGTCGAGCAGACGATGTCGCCGCAGAGGTTCGTGCCGTAGCGCGCCTCGTTGTACGGAACGGTCACGTAGTTCTCGACCGTGCCGTTGACGGTGTAGCGGCCGGACGACTGCTCCAGGTAGAAGTTGCGCATCGAGACGGCGTTCTTCTTCCCCGAGAAGAGCAGGTCCTGGAAGTACTTCTGGCTGAAGTCCTTGGTCCAGATCGTGGTGTTGTCAACGTGGCGATCAGGCTCGGGGATCTGGTTGTGCACCGGGCCGGCGGTGCCGCCCGTGACCGGATGGATCTGCGTGCCGAAGTCGCCGAGCAGGGTCCAGATGGTGTCTTCGCCCTGGCGGTCGAGCTCGACGAACTTGCCGCGGCGGACTTGCACGACGCCGTTGCGCCCGTGCTTGTCGAGGTGGCCGGACAGGTAGCCCTGCAGGCCCTGAGCGCGGAGCGCGGCCTGCTCTGATCCGAGCGGATGGGGCATGTCGTCGACGGGCATGGCATCCGGCGTGGCCGGCGGGGCGGGCTTGGCCGCGAAGGCGGTGCCTGCGGTCAGCGAGAGCAGCATGGTCAGGGTCGTCACGACGACCAGGAATTTCCTCAAGACCGATCCCTCCTCAATGGGCATGTCGAGGGGTTGGGGCGCGGGCGTGAGACAGCCAGAAACGACACCTCCTTCACTGGCTCACGGAGTGTGCGCATCGGGTCGCGGGCACCCTCCCGGTGCCGCGCGCTGGGGCGCAACCATAGTCCCGCGCGAGTGTCCGTCGCAACTCCGCAGCGGAGCGTCGGGCGGGCGGCCGGTGCATGCACGCACCGGACTTCCTGGGCGAGGGTGCGCTGGGCGACCGGATCGGAGCCGTTCGAGAACGCCTGTTCGATATGGCGGGGTTCCGGTACACTTGGCTCGTGCCCCAGGATCAGCTCATCGTGCGCGGTGCGCGCGAACACAACCTCAAGGACGTGGACGTCGCGTTCCCGCGCGATCGGCTCGTCGTCATCACCGGCCTCAGCGGCTCGGGCAAGAGCAGCCTCGCCTTCGACACCATCTACGCCGAAGGCCAGCGTCGCTATGTCGAGAGCCTGAGCGCTTACGCGCGCCAGTTCCTCGGCCAGATGGAGAAGCCCGACGTCGATCAGATCGACGGGCTCTCGCCGGCGATCTCCATCGACCAGAAGGGCGCGTCGCGGAACCCGCGCTCGACGGTCGGCACGGTCACCGAGATCTACGACCACCTGCGCCTGCTCTTCGCGCGGATCGGCATCCCGCACTGCCCCAACGGCCACGCCATCGAGCGCCAGACCGTCCAGCAGATCGTGGACCAGGTCCTCGCGTTGCCCGAAGGGCACGCGGCTGCTCGTCCTCGGGCCGCTGATCAAGGACCGCAAGACCGAAGGCGACCGGATCATCGAGGCCGCCCGGCGGCAGGGCTACGTCCGGGTCCGCGTCGACGGGGAGATGCTGCGACATCGGGGACGTCCCCAAGCTCGACAAGTACAAGCGGCACTCGATCGAGGTCGTCGTCGACCGCTACGTGGTGCGCCACGCCGAGGCGCCCGACGGGTGCGGCGCGGGCCGACGACGGCCGGCCCATCGACCCGGAGACCGGCCAGGCGGTGCCGGACCCGGATGCCGGGCGGCTCGCCGACTCCATCGAGACGGCGCTGCGCCTCGGCGAGGGCGTCGTGCTCATCGCGCCGTCGCCGCGCGACGACGAGGCGCCGGACTTCGCGGAGCAGCGCTACAGCGAGAAGTACAGCTGCCCGTACGACGGGTTCACCGTCGAGGAGCTCGAGCCACGGACCTTCTCGTTCAACTCGCCGCACGGCGCCTGCCCGGCCTGTGCCGGGCTGGGGACGCGTCTCGAGATCGATCCGGACCTCGTCATCCCGGACCGCTCCAAGAGCCTCGCGACCGGCGCTCTGGTGCCGTGGGCGCGGATGCCGACTGACGCCTCGTGGCGGCTCAAGATCCTCGAGGCCATCTGCGCGTCGCACGGCTGGGACTACAACGCCCCGATCCGCGACCTGCCAGCCGAGGCGCTGGAGTACGTGCTCCGCGCCGCCAAGACCGAGAAGGTCGTGGTCCGCTACCGGCACGAGCGCGGCGAGAACACCTACAACGCCACGTTCGAGGGCGTCATCACGAACCTCGAGCGGCGCTACCGCGAGACCGACTCGGACTACGTCAAGACCGAGCTCGAGAAGTTCATGGTCAGCCGGCCGTGCCCGACCTGCGGCGGGAAGCGCCTGCGGCCCGAGATCCTCGCGGTCACCATCGGCGACCTCAATGTCTGGGACGTCTCGACGATGTCGATCACCGCGGCTCTGACCTGGGCCACCGGCCTGGCGCGGACGCTCACGGAGCGCGAGCGCACGATCGCCTACCAGGTGGTCAAGGAGATCAGTGCGCGGCTCGGCTTCCTCGTCGACGTCGGACTCGACTACCTGACGATGGACCGGACCAGCGTCACGCTGTCCGGCGGCGAAGCCCAGCGGATCCGCCTGGCGACGCAGATCGGGACCACGCTGATGGGCGTCCTGTACATCCTCGACGAGCCCTCGATCGGTCTGCACCAGCGCGACAACGCCAAGCTCATCGCCACCCTGACCCGCCTGCGCGACCTCGGCAACACGGTCCTGGTCGTCGAGCACGACGAGGAGACCATCCGGACCGCCGACTGGGTCGTCGATATCGGGCCCGGGGCAGGGGAGCACGGCGGCGAGATCATCGCCAACGGACCGCTCGAGGTGGTCCTCGCCGAGCCGCGCTCGATCACCGGCGCGTTCCTGCGCGGCGAGCGGGCGGTCCCCATCCCCGACCGCCGCCGCACGGGCAACGGCAAGGAGCTGGTGGTCCGCGGCGCGCGCGAGCACAACCTGCGCGGTGTCGACCTGCGCGTGCCGCTGGGGACGTTCGTGGCCGTGACCGGCGTCTCGGGGAGCGGCAAGAGCACGCTGGTGACCGAGGTCCTCTACCGCGCCCTGGCCCGGGAGCTCAACGGGTCGCGCGAGCCCGTCGGCGCTCACGACGCGCTCGAGGGGGCGAGCACACCTCGACAAGATCATCGAGATCGACCAGAGCCCCATCGGCCGGACGCCCGCGCTCCAACCCCGCGACGTATGTCGGCATGTTCACGCCGATCCGGGAGCTCTTCGCCGGCGTCCCGGAATCGCGCGTCCGCGGCTACACGCCGGGCCGGTTCAGCTTCAACGTCAAGGGCGGCCGCTGCGAGCACTGCAAGGGCGACGGGATCCTCAAGATCGAGATGCAGTTCCTGCCCGACGTCTACGTGCCGTGCGAGGTCTGCAAGGGCAAGCGCTACAACCGCGAGGCTCTCGAGATCCACTACAAGGGCAAGTCGATCGCCGACGTCCTGGAGATGACCATCGCCGAGGCGCTCGAGTTCTTCGCCGCGGTCCCCAACGTCCGGGCGAAGCTCCAGACGCTCAACGACGTCGGGCTCGGCTATGTCCACCTCGGCCAGCCGGCGACGACGCTGTCGGGCGGCGAGGCCCAGCGGGTCAAGCTCTCGACCGAGCTGTCTCGGCGCGCCACCGGGCGGACCTTCTACGTCCTCGACGAGCCGACGACCGGACTGCACTTCGCCGACGTCGAGAAGCTCCTCGAGGTCCTCCACCGACTGGTCGACGGCGGGAACACGGTCCTCGTCATCGAGCACAACCTCGATGTCATCAAGACCGCCGACTGGATCGTGGACCTCGGCCCGGAGGGTGGCGACCGCGGCGGTCGGATCATCGCCGAGGGCACGCCCGAGAAGGTCGCCGCGACGCGCGGATCGGCGACCGGCGAGTACCTGGCGCGCGTCCTGCGCGGCGAGCCGCTGGTGCCGCTGTCGGACGTGACCTTCGCGGACGAGGCGGGCCGGGGGAGCCAGAACGGGCACAGCAAACGACCGGTCCCGGCGATCGCCCCGTCGCGCAAGCGAGCCGCCGCGCGGGCTCGCTGAGCCCCTGGCGCTCGCGTACCATCACGGCCCATGCCGGAGATCGATTTCGCGTTCCTGGCCGACGCCGCGGAGACGATCCCCGGCCAGAAGTTCCACGTCCTGGGCGGCGGTGTCGCCCGGATCGGCGGCCGTCGATTCCCGTTGCGCCACCCGCATCTCGCGCTGGTGATCGGGCTGCAGGTGACCGCACCCGAGACGGAGCGCGAGCACGAGATCCGCTTCGTGCTCCTCGACCCGGATGGCGCCGAGGTCGCGGGCGCGACCGGCAGCGTGGTGGCCCGCAGCCAGCGGGACGGTCGGGACGCGATCCTCACCTTCTCGATCGATCTCTGGAACCTGACCTTCCCCGCCCCCGGCGACTACTCGTTCCGCATCCTCGTCAACGGCTCCGAACGCAAGCGCCTGCCGCTCGTGCTGCTCAAGCCCAACGACACGAACGGCGAGTCCGGCACGGCGGGGGCTCGCTCAGCGGATGACTGAGCCAGGGGTCGCCTGGATCCTGCCATCGCCGGGCCGCCACGAACGCCCGGTCATCGATCAGGCCGGGCTTGAGGCGGCGCGCCACGCCGACCGGTTGCTCGCCGCCGCGCGCGACCTCGGCCTGGCCCGATGGGCGACCTACCTCGAGCCGCTGCCGGAACACCTGCGTGACGACGAGCTGGCCCCCCTGCGGCGGACCGCGTTACGTGCCCGGGCGGCGTACGGCCCGAAGGATTCGGTGCGCGATGCGCTCCCGGAGTCGCTCACGGAGCCGTTCCTCGTCGCGATCGACCGGCTGATCCGCGAGCTCAACCGGGAGCTGCACCGGAACCGGGACTGATGGCGACGCCCTGCCGGCATCACTGACCGAGATCGCGTCGCGCTCGACCGCCGGTCCGCGAGCTCAGCCGATCCAGGGGAAGAGCCGCCGGGTCCTGGACCGGTACGCCGGGTAGTCGGGGAAACGCTCGACGAGCCAGACTTCCTCGCGCATCGACTTGACCGTGAAGAATCCCCAGACGATCGGGGCCAGGATCAGCGCCGGGATCGAGGCCGTCAGCAGACCCCAGCCGAAGGACGCCACGACGATCCCGCCGTAGATCGGATGACGGACCCGGCGGTAGACGCCGGACTGGATCAACGTGGCGTGGGCGAGCGGGTGGGGGAATGGGGTCAAGGCGGTCCCGAGGTCGCGGAGGCCGCGGGTGGCGAGGATGGCGCCGGCCCCGATCAGCGCCAGGCCGAGGACGCCACCGAGGACCCTCGCCGGCCCGTCCCACGCGGGGCCGAACCATCCCGCGGCGGCCGTCAGGACCAGCAGCACCCCCTGGGCGATGACCCAGCCCTCGCCGCGCGATCCGAGAGCCGGGAGCCGCGTCATGCCGTCATCCTACGGCGGACCCTCCGGCAACGACTGCCGTCGGACCCAGTTCCTCGGCCGAGAACGCCTCGAACAGGAACGGCGACGGGGAGGCCGGGTCGTACAGCAGCGTCAGCGACCGCCTGGCGCGCGTCCAGGCCACGTACGCGAGGCGGCGCTCCTCCTCGTAGGCACGCACCGGATCCGCGGCAGCCCCGACGGCCCGGGCGCTCGGGAATCGCGCCGCCTCCATGCCGAGGACCACGACATGGTCGAATTCGAGGCCCTTGGTCGCGTGGGCCGTCGCCAGCGTCAGCGTCGCATCGTCGCGGCGCAGGTCGGCGAGGCGACGGCGGGCGTCGGTCACGGCCGCCCGGAATGGTTCGAACCGGGGGAAGGCGGCCGCCCAGGCGAGCACCGCCGTCGCCAGGCCCAGGTCCGGTGCTGCGGCGGCCGCGGACCGGTCTCGCAGCACGCCGAGCGCGACCAGGAGTGGCCGGCCCGTCTCGACGAGGGCGGACGTGTCGGCGAGCAGCCGGTCCAGCGCCGGGTCGTCCAACGGCAGCACGAGCCGTGGCGCGCGGAACGGCCGGTCGAGCGCCAGCGCGACCACGACCGCCGGGATCAGCTCCCGGTTGGTCCGGGCGAGGACCGCCTGGGTCGAGCCGTCGTCGGGCAAGGACCGCATGACCCGCTCGAGCCGGATCGCATCGTCGTCGCCGTCGGGTGCCAGGACGAGCCGCCCCTCGGCTGCCGGCCCGGCGCGGATCCGCTTGGCGAACCGTTCCTGGTTGCACTCGACGAGGCGGACCGCCCGCTCGACGACCGGTGCCGGACATCGGTAGTTGACCTCGAGATCCACTCGCCGGAGGCCGTCGAGGAGCGCGTCGAGCCCGAGCACGCGACGCACATCGGCGAGCCGCCAGCCGTAGATTGACTGGTCGTCGTCGCCGACGAGGAGGATGCGATTCGCCGGCGCTGCCAGGAGCAGGGCCAGGCGGAGCTGCGCCCGATCGACGTCCTGGACCTCGTCGACGAGCAGGTGGGCGCAGCGCTCCCGCCATCGCGCGAGGAGCCCCGAGTCGCCCTGGAGCAGCGCGATCGCCCGCAGCACGAGGTCGTCGAAGTCCATCTGGCCGCGTGCCGCGAGCGCCGCCTCATAGGCCACGAAGGTCCGGGCGGTCGGTCCGGCACTTGGGTCCGCGGCCACGTCGGCGGCCGACACCTCGAGCTCGATCTTCAGCCGCGAGACGACCCCGTCGAGCTCGACCAGGCGGGCGTCGTCGGCTTCGGGCTCGATCTCGCGCAGGACCCCGGCGCGGTCGACGAGGTCCGTCTCGCGTCCGGCGTCGCGGAGGATCTCCAGTCCGAGGGCGTGGAACGTCCGCACCCGGACCGCGCCCGGCTCGAACCCGAGCGGTGCGAGGGCAGAATCGAGGCGCTCGGCGAGCTCGACGGCGGCGCGGCGGTTGAACGTGATGGCCGCGATGGCGTCGGGACGGACGCCATCGTCGACCAGCCAGGCGATCCGGGCGACGAGGGTCGTGGTCTTGCCCGACCCGGCCGGGGCGACGACGAGGACCGGCCCGGGAGGCGCCGTCGCGGCCGCCCGCTGGTCGGGGGCGAGTCTCGTCAGGCGGTCCAGCACCGACGCGTGGGTCACCTCCGGAGTGTCCTCGGCCGTGCTCACCCGGTGCTCACCGCGTGCTCACCGGGACGTCAACGGACGGTCAACGGATGCCGTCGGGATGCGTCCGAACGGTGCGCCGGCGTTCGCGGCCCGCTATCGTGGGCGCCCTACGTTGATGGCGCGCTCGGGTGGGAACTGCGTCGTCCAAGGCCCCACCCTCGCGTGCCCCGACCATCGTCGGCTCGAGTCGCGGAGGTGCCCACGTGTCCCGATCTTCCCGTCGCCTGTTCACGTTGCTCGGCTCGGTCCTGCTGGTCGTCAGCCAGCTCGGGGCCGCGACCAGCGTCCTCGCCCACAACGACGATCACTCGTCGGGAAGCGGCAAGGCGATCTTCTTCGCCGCAGACGGGATGCGCGAGGACGCCGTCAAGCAGTACGCCGCGCAGGGCGTGATGCCCACCATGCGCTCGTTCCTGCGCAACGGCACCTACGCGTCCGGGAACGGCCTGCTGACGCAGGCGCCGCCGAACACCGGCGCGGGTTGGTACACGCTTGCGACCGGCGCCTGGCCGGGGATCGCCGGCTCGACCAACAACACCTTCCACAAGTCCGGCCAGCCCTTCAGCAACCGGACGGCGGCGTTCGACCCCGGGACCCTCCAGGTCGAGACGATCGCCCAGTCCGCCGAGCGCGGCGGCCTGAAGGTCGCCCAGATCGAATGGGCCGGCGGACGGAACGCCACCATCAACGGTCCCACCATCGATTACCAGACCTTCCTGTCCGGCCGTGGCGTGGCCACCAACTTCATCGGCACCAGCGCCGACCCGCTCTTCGACGACGCCGGGATGATCTCGGGCCTCGGCCTGCAGTTCGACCACCCCGCGGGTTACGCGGGCCAGGCGGCCTTCCCGGGTGCCGCGCCGACCGACGCGACGGGCTGGGACGGCGTCCCGATCTCGTACAGCCCGGCCAAGGAGATGCGGCTGCGGGTCCTCGACGGCGGCGTCGACAAGTACGGCCTCAACGCCTACATCTTCGATCGCACCAACAACCACCGGGTCGATTACGACCGCGTCCTCTTCTCCCCGACGAAGCATGGCGCCGACGCCGTCGCGACCGTGAAGCCCGGCCAGTTCGCCGACGTCAAGGTCAAGGTCGTCGGCGGGGCGCTGGACGGCAAGACCGCCGGGATGCTGGTGAAGGTCGAGGAGCTCTCCAAGGACCTGTCCCGGGTCCGCCTGTTCCACACCTCCGTGACCCGGGCGATCGCCTCGTGGGCGACCTGGCCGGGCGAGCCGGGCTTCACCGGCGACTTCGAGGAGTACCTCGCCCAGAAGTTCCCGACCGCGACCGCCGCGGACTTCGCCGTCCTCGAGGCCGGCATCGTCAGCGAGGACACCTACGTCCAGCAGGGCCTCTACTGGGCCACCGGCCATCAGCCGATGCTCAAGTACGTGATGCGCAAGTACAAGCCGGACCTGCTGCTCGCCGGCTTCCCGACGACCGATGAGTTCCAGCACCAGTTCCTGGGCCTCGTGACCCGGACGCTCCCGAACGGCGCCGCGAACCCGTCCTACGACGACGTCAACCTCGACGGCGTCCGTGATCATCGCGTGAGCGAGCGCGCCGGCTACATCCGGCGCGCCTACCAGGGCGCCGATCAGACGCTGGCGCTGGCCCGGAGCCTGATGGGCCGCGACCCGGCGACGTTCGTGGCTTCCGACCACGGCTTCGCCCCCCAGTTCCTCGCGATCGACGCGAGCAAGGT
Organism: uncultured Chloroflexia bacterium; assembly: GCA_963834915.1. GTDB lineage: Bacteria > Chloroflexota > Limnocylindria > Limnocylindrales > CSP1-4 > SPCO01. The sequence goes on along the minus strand of CAWIDI010000005.1, from coordinate 431,676 downwards.
GCTGGTGGATCTCGGGCTGCTGTCCAAGCCGCAGACCTCCAACTGCCGGCCCGCGACCGGCGAGACCATCGGCAAGGCCAAGGCCTGCTGGGCCGGTGGTACCGTCCAGATCTACCTCAACCTCGCCGGGCGTGATCCCGCCGGCGGCGGCTTCACGCAGGTCCCGGCCGCCGACGAGGCCACGACCGTGGCCTCCATCAAGGCGGCCTTCCTGGCCCTCAGCGACCCGAACGACTGGACCCACGACAGCCAGCCCGAGGGCTGGAAGGTCATCGACCGGGCCTACACCCGGGCCGAGTCCAGATACATCCCGAACGGCCCGGGCTCGACCGCCGACATGGCGAACCCGACCCGGACCGGCGACCTCGTCGCGTTCTCCTACCCGCCCTACCAGTTCGACGCCGAGACACCCGGGACCCTGATCGCGCCATCGAAGTTCTTCGGCCAGCACGGCTACGTGCCGGACGTCCAGGACCTCCGCAGCAACACCAACATGCGTGCGACCTTCCTCGCCGGCGGCGAGGGGATCGCCCGCGGCAGCGTCAAGGCCCGCTCGATCGACCTCGCGCCGACGCTGGCGTACCTGCTCGGCGTCCCCGAGCCGCAGTACAGCCAGGGCAAGGTCCTGCTCTCGATGCTGAAGGGCAGCCACGGCGTCCAGCCGATCTCGATCGTCGGCCTCAACGACTTCCATGGCCAGCTCGATCCCACCACGATGGCGTTCGACGGCATCGCCGCGAACGTCGGGGGCGCGGGCCAGCTCGCGACCCTGTTCGACGAAGACCTCGCGGCGCTCCCCGGCAAGGGGCTGATCCTTGCGGCCGGCGACAACGTCGGGGCCTCGCCGCCCAACTCGGCGCTGCTCGAGGACAAGCCGGCGATCGATGCCGAGAACGCCTGGGGCCTCGACGCGACGTCGTACGGCAACCACGAGTTCGACTACGGCGTGACCCGCCTGCTCGCCCAGCAGGCGCAGGCGGACTTCCCGTTCCTGGCCACCAACATCGTCGAGACCGCGACCGGCAAGGCCCCCTCGTGGATCAAGCCGTCGGTCGTCTTCAACGTCAACGGCACCCGGGTCGGCGTCATCGGCGCCGAGCTCCAGAACACGCCCGAGCTGGTCTCCGCCGGCAACACGGCCGGCCTGACCTTCCTGCCCGAGGCCGAGCGGATCAAGGCGGAGTCGGAGCGCCTGCGCAGGCGGGGCGTCAAGGTCCAGATCGTGGTGATCCACCAGGGCACCAACGTCGGGACGAACGCGCTCGGGAACGCGGCGGCGACGCCGTGGGTCGGGCCGATCATCGACATCGCCACCGCCCTCAAGTCCACGACCGTGGACGCGATGATCGTCGGGCACACCCACCGGGTCTCCAACCTGATGGTCGGCAAGATCCTCGTCACGGAGGGGATCAACGCCGGGGCGACGTATTCCGTGCTGCAGCTGATGGTCAAGAACGGTGACGTCACCTGGGCCGGCGGCGCCACCCGCGTCGCCAAGGACCTGGGCGTGACCCCGCGGGCCGACGTGCAGGCGATCGTCGACAAGGCGAACGCCGACACCGCCGTCCTGCGGAACCAGGTGATCGGCACGCAATCGGCCGACATCCTGCGCGACCCGACCCGGCTCCACGAGTCGGCGATGGGCAACATGGTCGCCGACGCCATGCGGGCCAAGTACCCGGGCGTCGAGGCCGCGTACAGCAACTCGGGCGGTCTCCGCCAGGACCTCCGCGTCACCCCGCCGTCGGCGGGCGAGGCGGCCGGCGAGATCACCTGGGGCGAGGTGTTCGCAGTCCTGCCATTCGGGAACCGGACCGTCATCGAGACGCTGACCGGGACCCAGATGACGGCGGCCTTCATCAACGGCTTCACACCGTTCTGCGATCCGGCCTTCGCCGGCGGGACCGGACGATTCCCGCAGATCTCGGGCCTCCGGGTGCGGTTCCACTGCACCGGGACGACCCCGGTCGTCGATGGCATCTGGAAGACGCCGGGCGGGGCGAGCGATCCGGGCACGCTGGTCGGCCCCGCCGACACGGTCCGGTTCGTGACGAACGACTTCATGTTCACGGGCGGCGACGGCTACACCGTCTTCACCCAGGGCACGAACGTCCTCCAGCCCGGTGACGCGCTGCTCGACCTCACCATCGAGTACATCACCGCCCATTCGCCGGTCGCGCCCGTCGTCGACGGCCGCACCCTCGGACCGGTCGGCCCCTGACGGGTCGACACCCCACGCCGTCACGACGCCGGACCCGGGCCACGCCCGGGTCCGGCGTTCTCGTCTAGCATCGACGGGTGACCCCGGCACTCGAATCGACGCTCAAGGGACTCCCGGACCGGCCGGGCGTCTACCTCATGAAGGACGACCGCGGCGACGTGGTCTACGTGGGCAAGGCGCAGAGCCTCCGGAACCGCGTCCGCTCCTACTGGCAGAAGGCGACGCCGGCGGGCGAGATCCATCGGATCCGGAGCGTCATCGACCGGGTCACCGAGGTCGAGTACACCATCACGGACTCCGTGTCCGAGGCGCTCCTGCTCGAAGCGAACCTCATCAAGCGCTTCAAGCCGCGCTTCAACGTCCGGCTCAAGGACGACAAGAGCTATCCGTACATCAAGGTGACGCTCGGCGACGACTTCCCGCGCGTCGAGCGGACACGGAAGCTCCCCAACGACGGCAGCCGCTACTTCGGCCCGTACGCGTCCGCGACCAGCGTCGACGAGTCGATGAACCTGGTCCGCCGCCTCTTCCCGTTCCGGACCTGCACGATCGAGATCAGGGACGGCGAGCGGGCGCTCCAGCGGCCGTGCCTGCTCTACCACATCAAGCGCTGCCAGGGCCCGTGCATCCAGGCCATCTCGAAGGATGACTACCGCGCCGACATCGCCCAGGTCGAGCTGTTCCTCGAGGGCCGCCAGGAGACGCTCGTGACCGCCCTCCAGCGCGAGATGGCCGCCGCCGCCGAGCGGACCGACTACGAGACGGCGGCGGCCATCCGCGACAAGATCCGTGCCATCGAGCGGACGATGGAGAGCCAGAAGATGGCCGCCTTCGCGCGGACCGAGCTCGACCTCGCGGGGCTCGCCCGCCAGGACAACCAGGCGGCCGTCCAGCTCTTCGCGATCCGGGCCGGGAAGCTGGTCGGGCGCGATGTCTTCCTGCTGGACGCGGTCCGCGAGGCGAGCGACGCCGAGGTCATCGCCAGCTTCATCGAGCAGTACTACGCGCGCGCGACCTCCATCCCGCGCGAGGTCTACGTCCCGACGATGTCCGAGGACGTCGCCGATCTCGAGGCGTTCCTCGCCGATCGCCGCGCTGGCCCGGTCCACCTGAAGCTCGCCCAGCGCGGCGAGAAGCGCGAGCTGATGGTCCTCGCCACCCGCAACGCCGCGGAGACGCTGGCCAGGGAGCAGGCCCGCTGGCTGGTCGACCAGGGCAAGACGCTCGCCGCGCTCGAGGAGCTCGCGGAGGCGCTCGGCCTGCCCGGGCCGCCGGCCCGCATCGAGTGCTACGACATCAGCACCTTCCAGGGCAGCGAATCGGTCGGCAGCATGGTCGTGTTCGAGGAGGGCAAGCCCCGCAGCGGCGAGTACCGGCGGTTCCGCATCCGGACCGTCGAGGGCCCGAACGACTTCGCCAGCCACCAGGAGGTCCTCCGCCGCCGGTTCCGGGCCAGCCGGGTCGGCCAGGAGGGGAGCGAGGAGGAGCGTCGCTGGGCGATGCCGGACCTCGTCGTCATCGACGGCGGCCGCGGCCAGGTGGCCGCGGCGAAGGCCGTCCTCGACGAGCTGGGTCTCCACGACCTGGCCGTCGTCGGGCTCGCCAAGGAGCGGGAGGAGCTGTTCCTGCCGGGCCGCCCCGACCCGGTCGTGCTGGCCGCGACCTCCCCGGCGCTCTACCTCGTCCAGCGGCTTCGGGATGAGGCGCATCGCTTCGCGATCACGTACCACCGCGACCTGCGGGCCAAGCGGACGGTCCGCTCCGCCTTCGACGACCTCCCGGGCGTCGGCCCGAAACGGAAGCGCGAGCTGCTCAAGGTGTTCGGCTCGATCAAGCGCGTGCGCGAGGCCTCGGTCGAGCAGATCGCCGCGGTGCCGGGCATCGGGCGCTCCCTCGCCGAGCGGATCAAGGCGACCCTCGAGGCGTAGGACCTGGCATCGGCGTCCTCGGGACGTTCCGTGTACCATCCCGCGGACATGCGAAAAAGTGGCCCCATCCTCATCGTCCTGATCGGCGTCCTCGCCCTCATCATCAACTTCTTCCCGAACCTCACGCTTCCGGACAGCACCTCCCCGACCGGCAGTCGTCCCATCGAGACGAAGTTGGGCCTCGACCTGTCCGGCGGCCTGCGCGTCGAGTACCAGGCGCAGAAGGTCGAGGGCAAGTCGCCGACCGCCGCCGACATGGCGATCATCAAGGACATCATCGAGCGCCGGGTGAACACGACCGGCGTCTCCGAGCCCGTCGTGGTGACCCAGGGCGACGACCGCATCGTCGTCGAGCTGCCGGGCGTCACCAACCCCGACGCCGTGCGCCAGCTCGTCGGCCAGACCGGCCGCCTCGACTTCGTCCCGCTCGGGACCACGAGCGCGACCGAGGGCCAGGTCATCGACCTCACCAAGACGCCCCCGCTGTTCAGCGGCGACCAGGTCTCGTCCGCGTCGATCGGCCAGGACCAGAGCGGCGGCCTCACCGTCAACTTCGTGCTCAAGGACGACGGCGCGAAGCGCTTCGCCGACTTCACCGCCAACCACATCGGCGAGTTCTTCGCGATCACCCTCGACTCGACCGTGATCTCCGCGCCGCAGATCCAGAGCTCCATCCCGAACGGCCAGGTCGAGATCACGGCCGGCGGGATCGGCGGCTTCCCGGCGGCCGAGGCGAACAACCTGGTCACCGTCCTGAAGTTCGGCTCGCTGCCGTTCCCGATCCTGGAGCTGTCGACCGAGCGGATCAGTGCGACCCTCGGGTCGCAGTTCCTGACCCAGAGCCTCCTCGCCGGCATCCTCGGCATCGCGATGGTCATGATCTTCATGGTCATCTACTACCGGGCGATCGGGCTGGTCGCGTGCTTCGCCCTCGCCTACTACACGCTCGTCGTGATCGCCATCTTCCGGCTCATCCCGGTGACCCTGACCCTGGCGGGCATCGCCGGCTTCGTGCTCTCGGTGGGCATGGCGGTCGACGCCAACATCCTGATCTTCGAGCGTATGAAGGAAGAGCTGCGCCTGGGCAAGTCGCTGCCGTCCGCGGTGGAGGCCGGCTTCAACCGGGCGTGGAACTCGATCCTCGACTCGAACGTGTCGAGCCTCATCACCGCCGGCATCCTGTACACCTTCGGGTCGTCGACGATCCGCGGGTTCGCCCTCGTCCTGATCATCGGCGTCCTCGTCTCGATGTTCAGCGCGATCGTGGTGACCCGCTCGATCATGCGCGTGATGGTCCGCCAGTCGTGGGCGCGGCACGCGTCGTTCTACGGCCTCCGCGGCGAGGAGTTCCTGACCCGCGAGCCGGCCGGCCGCCCATCGACCCGTCGCGGAGCCGCCGAGCGTGTTTGACGTCATCGGCAAGCGGCGCTGGTTCTACGCCTTCTCCCTCCTCCTCACGATCCCGGGCCTGATCTTCATCCTCCTCACCCCGATCTCGGACGCCGGCCTCCAGTTCAGCATCGATTACACCGGCGGGACCAAGTGGGAGATCAAGTTCGAGGACGCGTCGGTCACGCCCGACCAGGTCGAGGCCGTCTTCGCCGAGCAGGGCCTGGAGGCCACGGCGCTCTCGACCGGCTCCGGGTTCATCGAGATCCGCACGGTCGTCCCCATCGGGCTCCAGCCCCAGGCCCCGCAGGCGACCCCGGTCCCGACGCTCGCCCTGCCCACCGCGTCGCCATCGGGCTCCGCCGGCGCCTCCGGCTCACCGGCCGCGAGCGCGAGCACGAGCCCGGCCCCGTCGGCATCGCCGTCCGCGAGCCCGGCCCCATCCTCGAGCGCGTCGACGGGCGCCTCGGCGAGTCCGTCGGCATCGCCTTCGGCCGCGCCCGGTGGCACCACCGATCTCCCGACGACCGGTCCGCTGGGCGAGGTGCGCACGGCGCTCGAGGCGCAGCTCGGCAAGATCGCCAGCCAGAACAGCCTGACCACCATCGGTGCGGTGGTGAGCTCCGACCTCATCACCCAGGCCCTGATCCTCATCCTCGTCGGCTCGATCGGGATCCTGCTCTGGATCACCTTCCGCTTCCGCGACGTGAAATTCGGCGTCACCGCCCTCGTGGCGCTGCTCCACGACGTCATCCTGGTCGTCGGCTTCTTCGCCCTTCTCGGGACGTTCTTCAAGGTCGAGATCGACGCGCTGTTCGTGACGGCGATGCTGACGATCATCGGCTTCAGCGTGCACGACACCATCGTGGTCTTCGACCGCGTTCGCGAGAACCGGGCCCGGCACGCCGGTGAACCCTTCGCCGACATCGTCAACCATTCGCTCCTGCAGACGTTCGGACGGTCGATCACCACGAGCCTCACGGTGGTGCTGACCCTGCTCGCCCTGCTCCTCTTCGGTGGCTCGGCCATCAGCGACTTCATCCTGGCGCTGCTGATCGGGATCGTGTCGGGGACCTACTCGTCGATCTTCGTGGCCAGTCCGCTGCTCGTCGACTGGCACCTCTGGGAGGATCGCCGGCACGGCCGCGTCGCGGCGACCCGCGCGGCCCGACCGCGACGCTCCGTCTCCTGACCAGGATGGGATCGCCCGTCAAAGCCGCGGTGCAGCGACGGATGTCAGACTGATGGACGTGCTCGAGCCGCGCTTCCGATGGGTGGTCCCCGACCGCGTCGACGTGTCGGGCGACGCCGCGGCCGCCGCGACCCGCCATGGCCTCTCCGAGCGCGTCGCCGGCCTCCTCGTGGCGCGTGGCGTGCCCGACGGCGCGGCGATGGACGCCTTCTTCGGGGAGCCCCTCGACGGGCTCCACGACCCGCTGCTGCTGCCCGACATCGACATCCTGCTCGGGCGCCTCGCGCTCGCTCGCGACCGCGGCGAGCGGGTCCTCGTGTTCGGCGACTTCGACGCCGACGGGCTGACCGGCCTGGCCATCATGGTCCTGGCCCTGGAGCGCTACGGCCTGGCGGTCGAGCCATACGTCCCGAGCAGGCTCGACGAGGGCCACGGCCTGTCGATCGCCGCGCTCGACCGGGCCGCGGCCGTCGGGGCGACCGTCATCGTGACCGTCGACTGCGGCGCGACCAGCCACGCCGAGATCGCCGAGGCCGGCCGGCGCGGCATCGACGTGATCGTCACCGACCACCACCGCGTCCCCCCGGTCATGCCGCCGGCACTGGCCGTCGTGGATCCGCACCGGCCGGACTCGCGCTACCCGGACCGCCGCCTCGCCGGCAGCGGCGTCGCGTTCAAGATCGCCGGCGCCCTCCTCGCGGACGTGCCTGGCGGGTCCGCCGCGGCGCTCGCCATGGCCGACCTCGCCACGATCGGGACGGTCGCGGACGTCGCGCCGATCGTCGGGGAGAACCGCGCCATCGCCCGGCTCGGCCTCGCCATCCTGCGCTCGGCGCCGCGTCCGGGGATCGCCGCGATCCTGGAGCGGGCCGGGATCCTGCCGACGGCCGTCGACCTGGAGACGGTCTCGTTCGCGATCGCCCCGCGGCTCAACGCCGCCGGCCGGGTCGGTGAAGCGGTCGAGGCAGCACGGCTCCTGCTCGCGACCTCGGTGGAGGACGCGAACACCCATGCCGACGCCCTCGAGGCGGCCAACCTCGAGCGCCGCGACCTGCTGAAGAAGGCGCTCGTCGAGGCCCGCGCCGCGGTGGACGTCACGATCGCCCCCGCTGCGACCCTGATCCACGGCCCGTGGCCCGTCGGGATCGTCGGCCTGCTCGCCGCCCGGCTGGTCGAAGACCTCGGCCGGCCCGCGGTGGTCGGCTCCGACCAGGGCGACTCCATCCGCGCGTCGTGCCGGAGCGACGGGTCGATGGACCTCGGCGCAGCGCTCGAGCGGTGCGGCGATCTCTTCACCCGGTTCGGGGGCCATGCGGGCGCCGCGGGCTTCGAGCTCCCAGCCTCGGACTGGGATGCATTCTGCGAGCGGTTCCTGGTCCTCGCCGAGGCGACCGCGCCCACCGACCCGCGGATCCCCCTGCGGATCGACCTGGTGGTCTCCGCCCTCGAGGTCGATTACGCGTTCCTTCGCGAGCTCGCCGGACTGGCGCCATATGGGCCGGGGAACCCGGATCCGCTGGTGGCCGTGCTAGGCATGACCGTCACGCGCGTCCGAGCCGCGACCGGCGGGCATAGCCAGCTCACCCTGCGCCGCGACCGGGACGTGATCGATGGCATCGCCTTCGGGCGATCCGACCTGGCCGAGGTCATCCGCGAAGGAGATCGCCTGGACATCGTCGCTCGGCTCGTCAGCCGCCGGTTCGGCGGCCTCGAGACCCTCCAGCTCGAGATCCGCGACGCCGCGCCGGCCGGATACCACCCCGGGCTGCGGCTCGAGGGCGCGCTGCCCCTCGATCGTCTCCTCGCCGGCGTCGTGGCATGAGCCGCACCGCCGGTCCGCCGCGCGCCGCCGACCCGTACGGCATCGGCCCGGTGCGCTCGCTGATCGCGCCGGTCGCCTCGGTCGTGGGACTCCTGGTCGTCGCCTTCTTCACGCTCAGCCTACTCAACGGGAACGTGCCGCTCGTCGGCGCGCCCGGCGGACCGAACGCCTCGGGCGACCCGGGTGTGGGCGTGACCCGCACGCCCGCCCCGTCCAACGTCATCGTCGTCGAGCCGGAGGCCGCCTTTCCCGGCTCGATCGTCTACGCCAAGGCGGGCAACATCTGGATCCAATCGGGCAAGGACGTCCGCCAGCTGACGAGCGCGGGGCTGGACTCCATGCCGTCCTGGTCGCCGGACGGCCAGACGGTCTACTTCATCCGCACCGTCCAGCAGATCGGGACGTGGCCCTCGCAGGGCCGCCCGTCGCACTACCTGATGACCGTCCCGAGCGTCATGAGCGTCAAGGCCGACGGCAGCGCCTCCGCCGCAGCGGCTGATCAACGGCATCATCCGCAAGGGCAGCCTCGAATGGTTCGTCTGGATCCGCGAGCCGGTCGTCTCGCCGGACGGCAAGACCCTCGCGCTGGTCTCCGACGGTCCCGATCCCACGAAGTCGGACGTCGTCCTCCAGACCTACGACATCGCGAAGAAGAAGTCGACGATCCCCGACATCACGGAGGTCGCGCCACTGGGCCACCAGGACCCCGCCTGGAAGCCGGACGGCTCGATCCTGGCCTACGTCCGCAACAATCGCGACGGCCCGAAGGGGACGCCGGCGATCTACCGCTGGGACGTCAAGGCGAAGAAGGCGACCCCGCTGACCGGCCCCGGCTACCTCGAGCCGAACTACTCGCCGGACGGCAAGTACCTCACGGCCACGAAGACCGGCACCTTCGGCTCCGACATCGTGATCATCGACGCGTCGCGCGGCCGCGAGCTCCTGCGGGTGACCAATGACGGCGGCTCGTGGTCGCCGGTCTGGTCGCCGAAGGGCGATGCCATCGCGTTCCTGCACATCGAGGGCCAGATCGTGGACCTCCGGATGGCCGTCCTGGGCGGCACCGCCCCGGACTGGACCGTCACCGAGACGAAGGCGCTGACCGAGGTGTCCGGGCTCGACGGCGCCTCGCGACCGGACTGGTTCGTGCCGGCGAGCGAGCTCCCCGCACCCACCCCGGCACCGACACCGAGCGTCAGCGCCAGCCCGGCCGGGTCGCCGAGCCCGAGCGCGTCCGCGGCCCAGTGAGCGCCTCCTACCTCGAACGACTGGCGGCGCGGTCCGCCGCGACCGGGACCGTCCTGTGTCTCGGGCTCGATCCCGACCCTGCCACCATGCCCGACGGCTTCGGCCGTGACGTGGCCGGCTTCGAACGCTTCGCCACGCTCCTGGTGGAGGCCGCGGCGCCGCACGCCGCCGCGATCAAGCCGAATCTCGCCTTCTTCGAGGCCCTCGGGTCGCCGGGGATCGCGGCACTGGAGCGCATCCGCGACCGGCTGCCCGGCGACCTTCCGGTCCTGGCCGACGCCAAACGGGCCGACATCGGCTCCACGGCGGCCCGCCAGGCCGTGGCGCTGTTCGATGTCCTCGGCGCCGATGCGGTGACGGTCAGCCCGTATCTCGGCAGCGAGGCGATCGCGCCGCTCATCGAGCGTCTCGACCGGTTCGCGTACATCCTGTGCCGGACGTCGAATCCCGGGGCAGGGGAGCTCCAGGACCTGCAGGTCGTGGCGGACCCCGATGCCGGCTACCCGGAGGAGCCGCTCCACCGCCGGGTGGCGCGGCGCGTCGCCACCTGGGGACCGGGCGACACCGTCGGCCTGGTCGTCGGCGCGACGGCTCCCGCCGAGCTCGCCGGCATCCGGGCCATCGTCCCGGGCCTCGCCTTCCTGGTCCCCGGGATGGGGACCCAGGGCGGGGAAGCGGAGCAGATCCTCGGCCCGGGGACGGCCACCGCCGCGCCGGCCGGCGGGCGTCCCGGCGGCGGCCTGCTGGTGAACGTCTCGCGGGCGATCGCGAACCCCCCGGCGACCCCCGGCGAACGCGGCCCCGAGGATCCGTTCGAGCGGGTCGCGGCCGCCGCTGCCGAGTGGGCTCGGACGCTCCCTGTGCTACCCTAGCCGGCGCACCGGACCGTCCCCGCGCCTGATCCCTGCGGGATCCGGCGCACGCTTGGAACGACCTGCACAGGAGCATGACGACGATGCCGAACATCGGAGCCCCGGAGCTCATCATCATCCTCGTGATCGCCCTGCTCGTCCTCGGTCCAGGGAAGCTTCCCGAGGTCGGCAAGTCGATCGGTCAGAGCATCAAGGAATTCCGGAAGGCGTCCAGCGACGTCCAGGAAGGCATGAGCCTCGACCCGACGCCGACGCCGCCGCCGGCCGCGCCAGCGGTCCCTGCGGCCACCGCGGTCGTGGCGCCGCCCGCCGCCAGCGAGCCGGTCGCGGTCGCGCCCGCCGCCAGCGAACCGACGGCCTCGAGCAACTGACGCTTCGCGTCCTGGTCTCCTAGATGGCCGACGCCGACGCCCTGCGCGAGGCCGGCGTCCCGGCCATCCCGGTGACGCCCGGCTCGACGCCGCCCGCTGATCCCGCGCCGCCCACCTCGCCCGATGGCTCGGTGATGACGCTCCTCGACCATCTCGGCGAGCTGCGCACCCGGCTGTTCCGCTCGATCCTGGCGGTCGCGGTCGGCAGCGCCGTCGGCTTCTATTTTGCCAGGGACATCCGCAACTTCCTGATCTCGGCGCTGCCACCGGACCCCCTCACCGGCAAGCCCAATGTGCAGGTCCTCGGGCTCGGCGATGCCTTCGTCATCCAGCTCAAGATCTCGATCGTCTTCGGCATCATCGTGGCGATGCCCGTGCTGCTCTACCAGCTCTGGGCGTTCGTGGCGCCCGGCCTGACGACGTCCGAGAAGAAGACCATCCGGCCGTGGATCCCGCTGGCCCTGTTCTTCTTCGCCCTGGGCGTCGTCATCGCCAACTTCGTGCTTCCGTTCGCGGTGGTGTTCCTGCTGAGCTTCACCGACGACACCCTCGTCCCGGGCATCGCGGCGGGGCCGTACTTCGAGTTCGTGACCACGATGTTCCTGGCCTTCGGGCTGGTCATGGAGTTCCCGATCGTGATGGTCGGGCTGTCCAAGGTCGGCATCCTGACGTCGGAGCGGCTGCGCGGCACGCGTCGGATGACCATCCTTGGGATCTCGATCTTCGCTGCCGTGGCGACGCCGGGTGGCGACCTCGTCAGCCCGTTCGTGCTGGGGCTCACGATGTATCTGCTGTACGAGCTGACGAGTTTGTACATCAAGCGCACCGGACGGTGACCGCGCGGCCGGAGTCGGGGGCTGCGGGCGAGACCGCGCCCGGACCCGCGGTCGTGATCGTCACGGGCCTGTCCGGCGGCGGCAAGACCGCCGCGGCAAAGCTGTTCGAGGACATCGGCTACACGGTCGTGGACAACCTGCCCGCTGAATTGCTGCCGGAGCTGGCCGACCTCGTTTCCTCCGACCGCGAGCGGTTCGCCCACGTGGCGATCGTGCTCGACGTGCGCGCCGGCGACGCGGCCACGGCCTTCGGCGCCATGCGCGGTGCGCTGGAAGGCCGCGGGATCCAGCCGAGGGTCGTCTTCCTCGAGGCGCGCGACGAGGTCCTGATCCGCCGCTTCAGTGAGACGCGCCACCGCCATCCGCTGGGCGACCAACGGGGGATCGCCAGCTCCATCGCCGAGGAGCGCCGGATCCTCGACCCCGTGCGCTCCGAGGCCGACATCGTCCTCGACACCTCCGACCTGTCGCTGCGCGAGCTTCGTGAGCGGCTCTTCGCCCAGCTGGGCACCACGACCGGCCCGGATCAGCTCGCCGTGCAGCTGATCAGCTTCGGGTTCAAGTACGGCGTGCCCCTCGAATCGGACCTCGTCTTCGACGTCCGGTTCATGCAGAACCCGTACTACATCGCCGACCTCCGGCAGCACTCCGGCCTGACGGAGCCAGTCCGCGAGTTCGTCCTCGCCCAACCAGTCGCCGGCCGATTCCTGTCGTTCCTGCAGGAGTTCCTCGACTTCGCGGTCCCCGCCTACATCGGCGAGGGCAAGACCCGCCTGACCATCGGGATCGGGTGCACCGGCGGCTATCACCGCTCGATCGTCATCTCCGAGGAGCTGGCGACCTGGCTGCGCGAGCGCGGATTCGGACCGGTCGCGGTCTTCCATCGCGAGCTGGAGCGGGCGTGAACCTGCGCCGCTGGCTGAGCCCCGGGATCGGGATCAAGCGCTGGCTGGTGGTGGTCTTCGCGGGACTCCTGCTGCTCGCGCTCGGCGTCGCGCATGTCCTTCGCCAGATGACCCGCGGCCTGGAGCCAGGCGGGGTGCTGGGCACCGCCATCGACGCCCTGACCCTGCAGTTCCTCCCGTACCCGCTGCGCGGCCTCATCGCCGGCGGGGTCGGGCTCGTGATCTTCGTGATCGGGTCGATCCAGGTCATCCGGGCGTTCATGGGGCCGTACCGGACGTCCGACAGCGATCGGCCGCCGCTCGTCGAGCTGATCTACCAGAAGCGGTTCCTCGCGCGCGGGCCGCGCATCGTCGCGATCGGCGGCGGGACGGGCCTCTCCACGCTGCTGCGCGGCCTCAAGGAGCACACCAGCAACCTGACCGCGATCGTCACGGTCGCCGACGACGGCGGCTCATCCGGGGTGCTGCGCGAGTCGCTCGGCATCCCGCCCGTGGGTGACATCCGCAACTGCATCGCCGCCCTCGCCGACGCCGAGCCGCTGATGAACGACGTGCTCCAGTACCGCTTCCCGGGCGGCGACGAGACGGCCGACGGCGAGGCCAGCGGGCTGTCAGGGCACCCGGTCGGCAACCTGCTCATCGCGGCGATGACCGCGATCGAGGGCGGCGACTTCGAGGAGGGCGTCCGCCAGGTCAACCGCATCCTGGCGGTCCGCGGCCAGGTCGTGCCCGCCTCGGCGACGCCGCTGACGCTTCACGCCGAGCTCGCGGACGGCTCGACCGTCCACGGGCAGTCTCTGATCATGCGGACCGGCGGGATCGAGCGGGTCTGGCTCACGCCCGCCGATGTCCGGCCCTCGGAGGACGCACTGACCGCGATCGCCGAGGCAGACCTCATCGTGCTCGGTCCGGGCAGCCTCTACACGAGCCTGCTCCCGAGCCTGCTGATCCCGGGCATCCGCGACGCGCTGATGGCCAGCCACGCACCGCGCGTCTTCGCCTGCAACGTGGCGACCCAGGATGGCGAGACAACCGGTTTCGACCTCGCCGCCCACGTGGAGGCGCTGTGCGCCCACACCACACCGGGGATGGCCGACATCGTGCTCGCCAACAACGCCTTCGAGGCTCGGGTCCCCGAGGTCTGGCACGCCGAGCCGGTCCGGCTCCGCTGGCCGCCGTCCGTCACGCCGACACCGCGGCTTGTCCTCGAGGATGTCGTCGACCCGTCGAACGCCCACCATCACGATCCGGGACGTCTGGCCACCGCACTCATCTCGATCGTCGAGGGCGAGACGCGCGCCAGGCGCCGGGCCGTCGCGCGGACCGCCTGAGCGTGCCCCCGGTCCGCGGCCGATGACCCGGCCGTCGTCCGCCACCAGATGACGCGCTCCGAGCGCGACCTCGTGCTGTCGCTGCGAGCCGAATTGGCAGGGATCGACCCGTCGCGGTCGTGCGACCGCCAGGCCGAGGCCGCCGGCCTCGGATCGTCCGTCGTCCGGCGCGAGGGGCCCGTCGCCCGGCTGGCGATCCGGTTGCGGCGCGGGTCCGATGGCGTCGGGCGGGCCGCCGAAGCCTCGGCGACCTCGGCAACGTCGGCCGGCACGGCCGCGAGCCCGGCGACCGCCGTTGCACCCATCGCGTTCGAGTGGAACGGCGCCGCCGAGCACTGCCGCACCGCGTGGCTCCGCGGGCGCTTCCTTGCGTGCGGCTCGCTGAGCCTCTCCGGCGGCCGGACCCACCTCGAGTTCGTCGTGGACCCCGCCGAGGCGCCGGTCCTCGCCGCGCGCCTGGCGGACATCGACCTGCCCGCGTCGTGGCGGATCCGCCGGGGCCGGGGCGTGGTGACCTGGAAGAGCGGCGAGGCGGTCGGGACGTTCCTGCGCCGGATCGGCGCCGCGGGCGGGCTCCTGGAGCTGGAGGCTCGGCAGGTGTCGCGGGCGCTGCGAGGCGACCTGAACCGGGTCATCAACGCTGAGTCCGCCAACCTCCAGCGGGCGGTCAGCGCCGCCGGCCGGCAACTCGACGCGATCGCCGTGCTCGAGGCGGACGGCCGGCTCGCCCGCCAGCCCGAGGTCGTCCGGATGGTCGCGGCGGCGCGGCGCGAGACCCCGGAGGCCACGCTCTCCGAGCTCGCCGAGCGGCTGCACCTCCACCGATCCGCGGTCCAGCGCGCGCTGGAGCGGGTCGAGCACCTCTCGCTCCATCACGACGATGACGAGGCCCGACGGCCGGCACGCCGCCGCCGAGCGCCGGCTCTGGCATGATTCCGGTGATGCGTGACCTGATCGTGGCGGCCAACTGGAAGATGCACACCACCCCAGCCGATGCCGGGGAGCTGGCCCGCACGATCGCCGGCCGGATCCGCGAGCCCGGACGTCATCCGGGTGATCTGTCCGCCGTTCGTCTGCCTGGCCGCGGTGCGCGACGCATTGGCCGGCTCGGACCCCGACATCGCCGTCGGCGCCCAGACCGTCCATCACGAGCTGGCGGGCGCCTACACGGGTGAGATCGCCGCGCCGATGCTCGCGGGCCTCGCGACGTGGGTGATCGTCGGCCACTCCGAGCGCCGCCGCGACGCCGGCGAGACCGACGAGCTGATCGGCCGGAAGCTGACCCGCGCCGTCGATGCCGGCCTCCGCCCGATCCTGTGCGTCGGCGAGCAGCTCGCCGAGCGCGACGCCGGAACGCAGGAATCGGTCGTGCAGCGGCAGCTGGCCGGCGCCCTCGCCGCCGACGATCCGATCCGCCTCGCGGCCGCCGGCCTGGTCGTCGCCTACGAGCCGGTCTGGGCGATCGGCACGGGACGCAACGCCAGCGGCCAGGATGCGTCCGCGATGGCCGAGGCGATCCGCGCCGCCCTCGACGCCGCCGGCCTGGGCGCCGGGGCGGCGGCGATCCCCGTCCTCTACGGCGGCAGCGTCACCTCCGCGAACATCGGGGAGTTCCTCGCCGAGCCCGCGATCGACGGCGCCCTGGTCGGCGGCGCCTCGCTCAAGCCGGATGAGATGGCGGGCATCGTCGCCCGCGCCGGGATGACCGCCCGCGCACGCCGCGCCGCGGCGTGACGATCGCCCCGGCCGGTCGCCCGCGCCCGATCGTCCTGGTCATCCTCGACGGGTTCGGGATCGGGCACGACCCGGCCGCCGACGCGATCGCGGCGGCGCCGATGCCCACCTGGCGCGGGCTGCTCGCGCGCTGGCCGCACGCGAAGCTCGGCGCCTCGGAGGGGGATGTCGGTCTGCCGGTCGGCCAGATGGGGAACTCGGAAGTCGGCCACCTGAACCTCGGCGCCGGGCGCCCGGTCCTCCAGGACCTGCCGCGCATCGACGCGGCCATCGCGGACGGGTCGTTCTTCGCGCGACCCGCGCTGGTCGCGGCCTGCCAGCGGGCGGCCGACGGGGGAGGGACCCTCCATCTCATCAGCCTCATCGGCCCCGGCGGTGTCCACGCCAACGACCGCCACCTGGTGGCGCTGGCCGAGCTGGCCGCCCGGTCCGGCGTGCGGCGCGTCCGGGTCCACGCCCTGCTCGACGGCCGCGACACGCCGCCGTCCTCGGCCCTCGGGTTCGTGGCGGACCTGGAGGGACGTCTTGCGGCCGCCCACCCCGACCTGCGGATCGCGTCGGTCGGCGGTCGCTACTGGGCGATGGATCGCGACGGCCGCTGGGACCGCGTCGAGCGCGGCTACGACGCCATCGTCCATGCCGAGGCGGCCGACCATGCGGCGACGGCGGCGGCCGCCATCGAGGCGGCCTATGCCCGTGGCGAGACCGACGAATTCGTGGCGCCGACCGTGATCGACGGGAGCGACGGCCCCGTCCGCGATGGCGATGCGCTGATCCACGCCAACTTCCGCGCCGATCGCGCCCGCCAGCTGACGCACGCGCTGGCCGACGGCCCGGGCTTCGCGGGGTTCGACCGGACGTCCCCGTCCGGGCGGTCCGCCCCGAGCGGGCTGCTCGTCGTGACCATGACCGAGTACGAGGCCGGCCTTCCTGCAGCGGTGGCCTTCCCGCCCGAGATCGTCCGCTCGCTCGCGGATGCGGTCGCCGCGGCCGGCTGGCGGCAGTGCCACATCGCGGAGACCGAGAAGTACGCCCACGTCACGTACTTCTTCAACGGCGGGGTCGAGGCCGTCCACCCTGGCGAGGACCGCCGGCTGATCCCCAGCCAGCGGGTCGCGACCTACGACCTCGCGCCCGCGATGAGCGCCGTCGGCGTCACCGATGCCCTCGTCGACGCGATCACCGCGGGCGACTACGACGTCATCGTCGCGAACTACGCCAACCCGGACATGGTCGGCCACACGGGCGTCTGGGACGCGACGATCGAGGCCCTGGCGGTGGTCGATGGCTGCCTGGCCCGGGTCGTCGCCGCGATCGAGGCCGTCGAGGCACGCGACCCCGCGGGTGCGGGCGCCCTCCTGGCCATCACCGCGGACCACGGCAATGCCGACGAGCTGCGCGACGCCGATGGCCACCCGGTCACGGCCCACTCGCTCAACCCGGTGCCGTTCCTCCTGGTCGGCCGGGCGGCGGCCGGTCTGACGCTCCAGGATGGCGTCCTCGCGGACGTCGCCCCGACCCTGCTGGCCTTCGCCGGACTGCCGCCCTGGCCCGGGATGACCGGTCGTTCCCGTATCCTGTGATAGCATCCCTCGCCGTACCGCACTGAGGCCACCGACCCGTGGATCCGCTCCTGGCATTCGGCCAGATCATCGTCTCGATCGCCCTCATCGTCGCCATCCTGCTGCAGGCCCGGGGGACCGGACTGTCGGGGACATTCGGCGGCGATTCGGCGGTCTATCGCAGCCGTCGCGGCGTCGAACGCCGCCTGTGGCAGTTCACGATCGCGCTGCTCGTGCTGTTCGTGCTCTTCTCGCTGGCCTCGTTCGTCTTCGCCCCCGTCGCCTGACGGGAGCCCTCGCTCGCCGTCGGACGGCGAGTCCTCCGCACGGAGCCTCATGACCCGGACCGATACGACCGTGGTCGGGGCGCTGGTCGTGCTGCTCGCGCTGATCGCGGGCCTCGTCGGCATCCCCGCCCTCCAAGCGACCACGGCAACGCCCTCGCCGACCGGCCCCACGTATGCGACGGCGCGTGCATATCGCGAAGGCGTGGTGGGCCATCCCGTCTCGGTCTCCCCGCTGACCGCGCGGACACAGGCCGACCGCGACCTCGTCGCCCTCGTCTTCTCCGGGCTCGTCCGCAACGGCCCGAACGGGACGATCGTGCCGGACCTGGCCTCGGACTGGACGGTCGACGCGACGGGCAAGGTGTGGACATTCGACATCCGTCCCGACGCCCGCTGGCACGACGGCGAGCCGGTGACCGCCGACGACGTCGTCTTCACCATCGAGACCCTCCAGGACCCCGCCTACAAGGGCCCCGCGTCCACGTCGTGGAGCGAGGTCACGGTCGAGGCGCTGTCGCCGCTCGAGGTGACCTTCACGCTGGCCACGCCGCTCGGCGGGTTCCTCCAGGCCGCGACCCAGCCGATCGCCCCGGTCCACCTGCTCGGCGAGGTGCCGATCGACCTGCTGCCGACCCATCCGTTCGGCCACCAGCCGGTCGGCTCCGGGCCATTCGCCCTGGTCACCCTCGACGACAGCCACGCCGAGCTCGTGCCGGCCGAGGCGGCCCAGCCGGCCACGCCTTCGACGCCGGACCCGTCGGCCGCGCCGACCGACTCGCTCCAGACGGCGCGACCCACCGGCCGGCCGGAGCGGCCGACGCCCTACCTCGCCGGCATCGACCTGCGCTTCTTCGACACCGCGGACCAGCTCGTCGCCGCCTACCGTGCGGGCGACCTCGACGCGGCCTCCGGGCTCCCACCCGCGACGGCCGCGGATGCCGCGAAGTCGCCCGACAGCCGCCTGATGCGCTATCCCGGCTCGACGCTGACCGCGGTGCTCCTCAACATGCGCCCGACACACCCGGAGTTCCGCGATCCGGCCGTCCGGACCGCCTTGCTCGAGGCCATCGACCGGGCCGCCATCGTCGACGACGTCTACGCCGATGCCGCGGTCGTGGCCCCCGATCCGATCCCACCCAGCTCGACGCTGTTCGATCCTGCCGCCGACCCGGTCGTCGCGTTCTCGAGGGCCGAGGCGAAGAAGGCGCTCAAGGCCGCCGGCTGGACGCAGGGGACCGACGGCTGGCACCTGCCCAAGGACAAGAAGCCGCTCGCGATCGCGGTGGCGAGCCCGGACGAGGCGACGAATCCGGTCGCCTTCGCCGTGGCCGCGGCGGTGGTCCGCGACTGGAAGGCGATCGGCCTGGCGGCGACCCACGACGCGCTCCCGGCGGCCGAGTTCGTGGCCGAGCGGCTGACCAGCGGGACCTTCTCGGCGGCCGTCACCGACATGACGATCGGCCTCGACCCGGACCTGTATCCGCTGCTCGCCTCGAGCCAGACGCGGACCGGCGGCTCGAACGTCGCGGGCATCCAGGATCCGGCCCTCGACCAGCTGCTCGTGAAGGCCCGGGCACCCGGCTCGCAGGCCGCCCGCGAGGCCGCCTACTCGGCGCTCGAGAAGGCGCTCGGCAAGGGCCGCTACCTGCTCCCATTGGCGTTCCAGGACGAGACCGTCGTGGTCCGCGACGCGGTCGAAGGACCCGCTCCCAGGCAGGTCGGGGACCCGGCTGACCGATTTTGGGATGTGCTAACATGGCGCCTCGCCGACGGCCGGTAAGCCGGTCGAACAGGGTCCATCGCCGAGGTGGCGGAACTGGTAGACGCGCTAGCTTCAGGAGCTAGTGTCCGCAAGGGCGTATGGGTTCAAATCCCTTCCTCGGTACCAACCCCTCCGTGATGGACCCGGAACCGGCGTCACCTGCCCAGGTGGCGGAATTGGTATACGCGTACGTTTGAGGGGCGTATGAGGCAACTCATCCGGGTTCAAGTCCCGGCCTGGGCACCACTCCCTCGAGACCCCTGACGACCGTCCGACCGGGCGGTCGTCATACTGTGTCCGGGCGGTTAGCTCAGAGGGTCAGAGCGCCCCGTTTACACCGGGGAGGTCACTGGTTCGATCCCAGTACCGCCCACCGACCCTCCAGGCGCGCGTTCGCGGGCCACGGACGACGGCCCGGCTCGAGCCCGCCCGATGGTCAGGGTTACCTCCCCGGCGATCGGGGCGGATGATCGAGTCGATGGGTCCGCCGCGACCCGACCCCACGCAAGGACGCCCATGACGCAGCTGGCGACGAACGACGGACGAGCTCGGATCCGTCCGGCGCGTGTCGTGATCGTCGTCCTGGTGGGGCTGATCGTCGTGATCGGTATCCTGCTGGTCGCCCGTCCCCAGCCGCCGAAGCGGACCACCGCCGTCTACGACCCGCCGGTCCTTGCGGGCCAGCAGCTGTGGGGCGCCTGTGCCGGCGGGTTCTATGCCCGCCGCGGCGACACGATCGTGCTCACCTCGACCGGGCACTGCACGAGCGAGGGCACCGTGGCCTACGACGCCGATGGCACGACCGTCCGCGGTGTCTTCGGCCCGGCCGCCATGGACGCCACGTGCCCGTATGCCGGGCACACCTGCGCCGCGTCGGACATCAACTACCTCGTGGTCGCCGCGGACCGCATCCCGTGGGGTCACCTGGACATCCTCGACCTGGGCTCGGCCGGCTACCGGACGATCCCCCCGGGCACGCGACCGCTGACCTGTTCGGACATCGCGATCGGCGACCTCGTCGAGATCAACGGCCGGGATGTCTACCGCAGCGGGCCAGTGGCCGAGAAGGGCGACAACCTCCACCCGGAGGACGGCGCGTACTTCCCGTGCATGATCGCGGCCCGGATCCCCGCCGCGGTCGGCGACTCCGGCGGCGCGGTCCTCGTGCGCGGGATCCCGGCCGGTGTCACGAGCCGCGACTTCGGCGGCTGGCTCGGATTCACCCCGCTCGCGGAAGGCCTGGCCCAGCTCGGGCTGGAGCTGTGCACGTCGCCGGATTGCGGGCTCACGCCACCCTGATCCGTTTCGGGTCCTCGCACGCGTCCTGCTAGACTCGACTCGACGGTCGCCGCCAAAGAGCGGCCCGATGGAGGACCCGCATGAACTGGCCCTTGATCATCATCATCGCGATCGTCGTCATCCTGGTCGTCGGGCTGATCGCGATCTACAACGGCCTGGTGCAGCGCCGCCTGCGCATCGATGAGGCCTTCGCCCAGATCGAGGTCCAGCTGAAGCGCCGGCACGACCTGATCCCGAACCTCGTCAATGCCGTGAAGGGCTACATGGGGTTCGAGCAGAAGGTCCTCACGGACGTCACGAACGCCCGCGCCAACGCGGTCGCCGCGGGCGCCCAGGGGCCGGCCCAGCAGGCCGCCGCCGAGAACGCCCTGACCAGCACGCTCCGCTCGCTCTTCGCGACCGTCGAGAACTATCCCGAGCTGAAGGCGAACGAGAACGTCCTCTCGCTGCAGGAGCAGCTGACCACGACCGAGAACCAGATCTCGTTCGCGCGCCAGCACTACAACGCGAGCGTCCTCGACTACAACACCGGCATCGCGACCTTCCCGAGCGTTCTGATCGCGGGCATCTTCGGATTCGTCAAGCGCGAGTTCTTCGATGCCGAGCCCGAAGCGCAGACCGTCCCGAACGTCGATCTCAACCTGAGCTGACCGCCCGTTCGCGGGAGGGACCGTGCCGAGCACGACGTTCTACGACCAGATCGCCGCGAACCGGCGGAACTCGTTCCTCCTCGCGCTGGTCGTCATCGCCCTGCTCGGGCTCCTGGGGTTCTCGATCGGCTACGCCTTCTTCGGGAACCCCGCCGGTGCGGCCGGGGTGCTCGTCTTCGCGCTGTTCATCGGCGCCCTGACCGGGATCGGCAGCTTCTACGCGGGCGACAAGCTCGTGCTGGCGGCCAGCCAGGCCCACGAGGTCGACCCGTCCGCAGCGCCCCAGCTGATGAACGTCGTGCAGGAGATCGCCATCGCCGCGAACCTGCCGATGCCCAAGGTCTACATCATCGACGACACGGCGCCCGAACGCCTTCGCGACCGGTCGCGACCCGCAGCACGCGTCGATCGCGATCACGACCGGTCTCCTCGAGAAGCTCGACCGGGAGGAGCTCCAGGGAGTGCTCGGGCACGAGCTCTCGCACGTCCGCAACCTCGACATCCGCTTCTCGCTGATCGTGGGGGTGATGGTCGGCGCCATCGCGATCCTCGCCGACTTCTTCCTGCGGTTCACGTTCTGGAGCGGTGTCAGCGGCCGTCGGCGCGAGGGCGGCTCGAACTCGGGCGGCGGCGCGCAGGCGATCTTCATGATCATCGCGCTGGTGCTCGCGATCATCGCGCCGATCATCAGCCGGCTCATCCAGCTCGCCGTCAGCCGCCAGCGCGAGTACCTCGCCGACGCCTCGTCGGTCGAGCTCACCCGTAACCCGGCGGGGCTCGAGCGGGCATTGGCCAAGATCGCCGGCGACCAGGAGGTCCTCGAGGTCGCGAACCGGGGGACGCAGCACATGTACTTCACGAACCCCATCAAGAAGTTCGAGGACCGCTCGTCGGGACTCATGTCGACCCATCCGCCGATCCTCGACCGGATCAACCGGCTGCGCCAGCTGACGGGGGAGGGGCCGCTCGCCCCGAGCGACGCCGCGAGCCTCTCCGGCCTCGAATAGCGGCCGCGCGCGATGCCGGGCCGGTCTCGACCTTGGCTCCTGCGCTCGTGGTATCCTGCCCACCGCCGACGGACAGCCCCAGGCTGGTTGGCCATCGGGCCGAGATAGCTCAGTTGGTAGAGCACGCGACTGAAAATCGCGGTGTCGCCAGTTCGAATCTGGCTCTCGGCACCACCGCCTGCGGTGGTCAGTGCTCCGGGCGGAAGTGGCTCAGTTGGTAGAGCATCACCTTGCCAAGGTGAGGGTCGCGGGTTCGAGTCCCGTCTTCCGCTCCAATCGCTTTCCTTGACCGCTGCCCCTTCGTCTAGTGGTAGGACAGCGGACTTTGGATCCGTGAACCGAGGTTCGAATCCTCGAGGGGCAGCCAGACAAGCCGGGTCTGCCCGGCGTTCGCGGCGACGTGGTGAAGTGGCTCAACACGGAGGTCTGCAAAACCTCTATTCACCGGTTCGAATCCGGTCGTCGCCTCCACATCCCGATCCTGACGGCCCGCTGGGAGACCGGCGGGCTTCTGTCTGGATGGGAGCTACCCGCCCTGAAGCGTCGCCGTGATCGTCGATTGCACCTCGGAGGTGAGGCCGCCGAAGCCGGCGTCGAAACCGCTCTCCGACGAGATGCTCCACGTCAGCGTGCCGCCGGCAACCGAGGTTGGCGCGCCCAGTGGCACCGGTGGCGCGAGGCCGGCCAGGGAGGTGGTGACGCCGACGGAGTTGCAGCGCGGGGCCTTGCCGGTCGCGTGGCACGAAGAGATGGTCTCGCTGGCGAAGGCCAGCGTCAGGCTGCACAGGGTGCCGCTGACGCCGGCCCCCTGCATCTGGAGCGTCTTGTCAGTGGTCCCTTCGGCCAGGCCGTGGTACTCCGCGTGCTCCAGGTCGGTCATGCTGAAGGCCCCGCTCAGGGTCCCATCCGGGTGGACCGTCACGGTCAGCGGCCCAGTCCCGTGGTCGTTCGTGACGCCGCTTTCCCCGAGGTCGATCTGGCCCGGCGGCACGAGGACCGTGGAATTGAACGCGAGGGTCCCCTGGTAGGTCCCCGCGGGCAGCGTGACGGCGCAAGCCGCTGACCCGCTCGGCGTCGCGGACGGCGCCGGCGTGGGCGGTGCCTTCTCGTGGTAGACGATGATCGCCGGGCCGCTGCCGCGCACATCGAGGATGCTGTCCAAGCGGTCCTGGATGCCACCGAGGACCGGCTGAAGCAAGGCACCGACGAATGGCTGGAGGAGCGCAGGCAGCGGGCTGAGGAGCGAGAGGGTGAGTCGCTTCTTCATGGTGTCCAGCTCCGGTCGATGGACGGCTGCGGGCATCTGGTCGAACTGGTTCCGCTGCTCTCCGGTCGGATCGCCTGGATCACGGGCGGTGAGGAACGGCCAGACGGCCGTGCCGGTCTCGTCGGTCGCGGTCGTCGTGACCGCCTGGTCCGTCGGGCCGAGCAGCGGATCGCCCGGCGCCTCGAGTGGCCCGAAGGTCACCGGCACGCCCTTGCTCGTGAAGTCCGGCAAGTCGATCCCGGCGGCAGCGGCACATCTGGCGACGGCATCGGGCCAGCTCGGCAGGTCGCCCGCGCTGACGTAGGCCGTGTACTGGCCGCGCTGGGGGTCGCGGTCAAGGAAGAAGGTCGCGCCTTCGGTCGTGTCGCCGTGGCCGGCGATGACCTTGACAGCGAAGGGCATGACCGAGGCGATCTGCTCGGCGAGTCCGGAAGCGATGGCGGCGATGCTCCTGATGACCGTGAGGGCGGGGGCCAGGAACGTGTCGACGAGACCCTTGACGAGGCCCGCGGTGACATGGATGAACCATGACAGGACGCCCCCAAGGACCGCCCCGACGATGCCTGGCGGCATGGCGGAGATCAGGGCAGCCTCGAGATCCTGGACGATCGCGTCGATCCAGCCGCTCGGGCCGGAGCAGAGAACGCCGACGTCGACGGCGAGGTCAGCCATGATGGGCTCCGTGGCGGCCAACGGCAGGACCTGGATCGCGGCCGACGGGGAAGGCGTGGGAACACGGACCCGGCCGCCATCGGTGGCAAGGTCGGATGTCATGAGAAAAAGGACCACCCCCGGGAAGCGGACAGAGGCCGGATCCTTCAGGTCCTGGCCGGCCAGGAGCGCTCTGGCCAAGGCGCCAGCGGGCGTGTCGGCACTCGCGGCGTAGCCCGCGAGGAGCTGCGCCATCGAGGGCGTGCCGGTCGGCGCATCAGATGGCAGAGGCGCGACCCCATCGAGCTCGGCGCCGGTCCAGCCGGCCCCGCCCCAAGTCTGGACGGCCAGGGCATGGGCCTGGAAGTCGAGCAGCTCGACCGGGCTGGGTGGCGCGGCCAGGGGCACCTCCGGCACGGCGGCGACGGGATCCGTGCTCGTCATCGGGGACCACGGCGATCCCGGCGCGGGCGAGCGCCGTCTTCATCGCGTCCGTGGTGTCAGCGGTGTAGCTGTCCGCGTGCAAACGGTCGGCCAGCTGCCATGTCGCGTCGTCGACCGGCGCGGTCGCCCCGCTGGGCACCGCATGGTCCGCGATGGCCCCTGCCGCCGGGCTGTCCGACGGGCTTGGCGCGACGGTGCTCGGTAGGCTCGAGGTACACGCGCCGGCGGCGATGGCCAGGGCCAGGACGAATGCCAGACGTCTCACGGGATGGACCAGGTCGCGTCATCAGGCCCGCCGATGTCGACCCCGACGATCCCGTACCCGACGCTCGCGAGGGTCACTCCATCGGCGACGAGGAAGCCGCTGCAATCCGTGGCGTCCTGGCCGTTCTCGTTCCCCGCCACCGCGGCACATCCGTCGAATCCATACAGCCGATACCCGGCCATCGCGCTGCCGTGGCTGCCGTACCGCTGGCCGTCGGTGCCGACCGCGTCCGTCGCGGCGGAGTCTTCGGCCGGGTTGCCCTTCGGGTCGGACACGACGATCTCGACGCCGACCCAGTGCTGGCCGGCCGGGGCCGCGCCGCTGACGCCCGTTGGGGTCGCCGGATCGACGACATTGACCAGCGTCGCGGCGAAGGGATCTCCGTTGGATGACCACTCAAGCTTGTCGCCCAGGTGGCCGTGGACTGGGGCGCTGGCAGCCGGGCCCGTGGCGAGTCCCGGCGCGCCCGGAGTATCCCCGCCCGTTTCAAGCGTGGTGATCGGGGATGAGGCGCCGGCGCCTCCCCCGCACCCAGCCAGTGCCAGCGCAGCCGCAACGGCAAGGACGATCTGTCGGCGGACCGTGGAAGTACTCCTTCGACGCATGACACTCACTCCCCAAGACCAGCGAAGATCTGATCGCAGAGCGCGCCGAACTGCTGCATGAACCCCGGCACGGCCGCGTCATCGATCTTGGCGAAGACGCCTTTGCCGCTGGTGTGGACGCTGAGCTGGCCGTTGCCGCCGCCGATCGTCAGTTCGCACGTGTCCTGGCCCTTGACCGCGCCGAGGTGCGGGAAGTAGCCGGCGAGGAGGCCCCAACTGGCGTGGTCGCCGATGCCGCTGATCGGGGTCACGTCCGAGAGGCCCATGTCCTGGTCCAGCGGTCCCTCCCCCTGGCCGACGTTTACGACGACGTCCAGGCCGTCGCCCATCGAGGGATCGCTCAATGGCCACGTGCAGTCGCCGGTGTGGTCCGTCGTAGAGGTGCCAAGCGGCACCGAGAAGAGCGCCTGCACATCCGGCTGCGCCAGCTTCGAGCAGGGATCGAGGTCGGGCAGCCCGCACAGGGCGGCGCCAACCACGGAGGCATACGGTCCGCCGGCGGAACCGACCGTCCCGCCGATAGGGTTGCATGAGCTCGAGCCGGCGCCCGCGCCGGCGTTGCCGGCATCAGTGGCTCCTGCGGCTGCCGAGTTCGTGCCGCCTGGAGCGCTCGATGGCGCGGTTCCCCCGCCCGAGCAGGCCGCTACGGCTACCGCCGCGGCGAGCATGACGATCAAGGCTCCGAAACAGGAGTGTCGCTTGAACATCTGGACTCCGATCGCTGGACGAGCCGCGGATCACGGCGGTCGCCAGCGTCGCGGGAGCCGATCGCAGATCGATCGCAAGAACGGACCGGGCCGATCGCGGGTCGACCGCGGGATGGTCGTGCCCCGGCCGCGGGCCGCCGGGCTACGCGCGGGCGCGCCGCAGCGGCGTCGGAGCCTGGGCCGGGTGGGCGAGGTCGCGGGCGATGGCGATCGCGGCGGAGCGTGCCGCAGCCGTGTCGTGCGCAGCTGTCGCGACCGCAGCCCCACCTTGACCACGCCCTCGCGCTCCGTGGATCCGGAGCCGGGCGAGCGATTCCTCGACATCGGCCGCCTCGGTCGGCGCGACCGGCTGGTGGATCGCCGCGCGGATGGCCCGCGCCTCGTACAGCAGCGGGCCAGCGCCCTCGGCATCGGCCAGGACGACCAGCCGAGCGACAGCCTCCAGGCCGTCGGCGAGGACCCACTGGTCGGTGGCCGGATCCAAGGCGAGGAGCGCGTCCCGGAGGTGGACGGCGGCGGCCGGCGTATCACCGGCGTCGAGGTCCAGGCGCGCAAGGTTGATGTGCCCGAACGCCACGGTTGTTCGCGTGCTGGCCAGCTCCCCCGCGGCGATGGCGCGGAGGGCGTATCGGCGTGCGACGCGAGGACGCCCGAGTCCGCGCGCGACCGCTGCCAACCGGTAGCTGACCGTCCCCTCCGTCGGCCGATGGCCCAATCGCCGGAACAGGGTCAGCGCCTCCTCCCCGGCTTCCAATGCGGCTGGCAGGTCCCCTCCCTTCCAGTGTGCGAGCGTCAGGGCCGCCAGGGCATGACCGTGGGCCAGCGGGTCTTCCGATGCGACGGCGATGGCCAGGGCGTGCTGCAGGAGCGGCTGGGCCTCGTCCCTCCGTCCCTGGTCGGCCAACAGTGACCCCAGATGCAGGAGGGTGGTGCCCATCTCGCGCTCGATGCCGGCTTCGCCGAACCGGCTCAGCGAGGCCTCCAGGAACTCACGGGCAGCATCGACGTCGTCGGTGGCCGCGGCGATCGCCCCAAGACGCCGCAGAGCCCGGCCCTCGCCCAGCGGGTCGCCGATCGCCGCGAACCGTTCACGGGCCTCCGCTCCCAGCTCGCGGCCCTCCGCGAAATCGGTGAGCCAGTAGGCGAGGTGAGCGCCGCTGAGGGCGGTCTGGGCGTGCAGGGTGCTGAGCGGCGGAGCAGCGGCCTGGAGCCGCCGGAGCCAGTCCAGGCCCTCGGCCGGATGGCGGCCGATCCAGTAGTCGGTCATGGCCACGGCGACCTCGAGGGCGCGGCCGGCTGGTTCGGATTCGGGCGATGAGGCACAGTGCGCGAGCACGGCCCGGATATGCGGCATCTCGCGGTCCAGGAGCTGCAGCGCAGCCGGGCGATCCGCCGTGGCCAGGCGACCGGCCAGCGCGGCGGCACGCTCGAGCACGGCGTCCGGGTAGTGCTTGCGGGCGGCCGCCACGATCTCGGCGTCGCCGGTCTCCAATGTGTGGATCGCGATGGTCCGCAGCAACTCGTAGCGCGTCGGCCCCTCGGCGCTCCGGACCTGGACGAGGCTCGCATCGACGAGGCGGGCGATCGCGTCGAAGACGTCGAGGCGCGGATCGGCCGGATCGATGACCTCGGCGATCAGGTCTGCGTCGGCGTCCGCAACCATCACGGCGAGGGCGACCATGACCCGCCGTTCCAGCGGACCCAGGCGGGCGACGCTCGCGTCGAGGGCCGCCCAGAGGCCCGTCCGGCCGCGAGTCGGTCCGCCCGCCCAGCGGTTCAGGTCGAGCTCGACGCGTTCGGCCAGCTCATCGAGGCGGAGCAGGTGGAGGTGACGGGCGACAAGCTCCAGGCCAAGCGGCAGCCGGTCCACCAGCCGGCACAGACGGTCAGCGGTGGCAAGCTCGTCAGCCCGCAGCTCGAAGTGCGGGTCCACGAGCTTGGCGCGATCGACCAGGAGCTCGAGGGCCTCCGATTCGGTCAACGGTCCGACCGGGACGAGCGACTCATCGAAGACCCCGAGGCGCTCCCGGCTCGTCGCCAGCACGCGGACCCCCGGACAGGACGCCACGATCGCCTCCACCTCCGCGGCAACGTCGGCCGGCCTGGGTTCGCACCCATCCAGGACGAGCACACCGATTGCGTTGGCCAGGGCCTGGATCATGCCCTGGCGCGCCTCCGTGGCCAGCGACGAAGGGGCGACGACGTCGAGGATCGCCGACGCCACCGATCGTTCTGTGGACAGCTGATCGAGAGCGACGTACCACACCGGCATCGCCGCGGTGCGAGCGGTCTCGACCGCCAGGCGCGTCTTGCCGGCGCCAGGCGGACCCACCAGGGTCACCGCGCGCGCCCGCTCCCACACGTCCGCGAGCGCCTGCTTCTCCCGGATCCGCCCGATCAGACGCGTCGACGTGCCGGGCAGGCGCGCCTGCTCGTCCGCGGTCGGGCCGTGCGCGACCGGGGCGATCGAGCGCCGGGTCCTGGGCCAGGACCGCCTGCTGTAGACGGCGGAGACCCGGGCCGGGCTCGATGCCGAGATCGTCGACCAGCCGCCGCCGGCATTCGCCGTAGACATCGAGCGCCTCGGCCTGGCGCCCGGCCCGGTACAGGGCCAACATCAGCAGTTCCCAGCGGCGTTCGCGGTAGGGCTGGTCGGCAGTGAGGCCGCGGGCTACCGCCACCAGGCCTCGGTCAGGTGCGTCATCGAGTTCGGCCGTCAGCAGGTCCTCGCGCAGGCCCTCGACCAGCTCCTCGAGGCGAGCTGCCTCGACCTGGGCGACCGACGCGTGGTCGAGGTCGGGAAGCGGGCGGCCGCGCCACAGGGCGATGGCGTCGCGGAGCATCGGCATGGCCCGGTGGGGATCGGCCGCAAGCGCCTCACGGCCTCCGGAAGCGAGGTGCTCCAGGGCCTGGACGTCGGTGGCCGTGTCCAGCTGATACCCGTCGCCCTTGGCTGTGATCGACAGGCTCAGACCGCGCAGCCGCGACACGTAGGCCGCGATCGTATGCCGCGCGGTCGGCGGCGGCTCATCACCCCAGATCGCGCCCTCGAGGTCGTCGATCGACACGCTGCGCCCGGCCTCCAGGCCCAACCGTGCGATCAGGCGGCGCTGGCGACGCCCTCCGGGCGCGATCGTGGACGACCCATCCCGGATCTGCAGCGGCCCCAGGAGCCCGACTTCCACAAGTGGACTCTAACCGAGGCGTGGGCGGACCCTGATTCGCGTCGCTGTCTGGACGGCAGAACTGGTCATCCTCGAGCGGTGTCCGGGCCCCTCCAGCCGTTCATGTGAGCACGGTTCGGCCCGGCATAGGGTCATGCCCTGTTCTGCAAGACCTCTATTCACCGGTTCGGATCCGGTCGTCGCCTCCACATCCCGATCCTGACGGCCCGCTGGGAGACCGGCGGGCTTCTGTCTGGATGGGCCGCGAGCGCCATCACGACGGCCCTCGGCGGAGGGCAGCCAGCAAGCGCCATCCCGGGATCAGCTGCGGCACCCGTTCGCGGTAGGCGGCGTAGGCGTCGGGAAACGTCGCCAGGAGCAGCCGCTCCTCGGACTGGATCTTGAGGCCGAAGACCAGCAGTCCGGCGACGACGAGCACGATCCACTGCCCGAGGCCGCCCAGGAGCGCGCTGCCCAGCAGCATCCCGAGCAGGCCCGTGTAGATCGGGTGACGGGTGATCGCGTACGGGCCGTCCGTGCGCAGTCCGCGGTCGAGCGCTGCCCGCGGAGCGACGCTCCAGGACCGCCCGAGCTCGAGACGCGCCCAGATGGCGAAGAGCGTCGATCCGACGAGGATGGCGGCGCCGATCAGGAGGACCCATGGGGCCTCCACGGTGAAGGGCGCGAGGATCGACGGTCCGACGAGCACGATCGCGGCGACGGCCCCGATCGCGACCATGGCGGTCCCGAGATCGTTCGACCTGCGGACTCGGCCACGCGGCCGAGTGCCCCCGTCGCGGACGGCGAGGGCGATCCACAGCACCACCACGGCGCCCCAGCAGGCGACATTCGCCACGAGCACGAGCGTGTCCATCCCGGGGAGCGTACGCGGACGGTCCCGCCAGCGATTCAGCAGCAGCCGCTGCCGCCGCAGCACCCGGCCTCGGCGACCGGGAGGTCCCGGGGCGCCGAGAGGTCGATGAGCGGTCGCGCGTCGGCGGGCTTGGAGGCCTTGATGATCGCGCTGATCATGCCCTCGACGACCGTGTGCGACGGCGTGATCGAGACATCGGTGAGCCCGACGGCGGTGAGCCCGTCGCGGAACTCGGAGATCGACAGTGCGCCCGCGATGCAGCCCGCGTACGAGCCGCGCTCGGCGCGCTGCTCCGGGCTCAGGTCGTCCTCGGCGACGATGTCGCTGATCCCGATGCGGCCACCGGGCCGGAGGACCCGGGCGATCTCGGCGAAGACGGCGCCCTTGTCGGCGGCGAGGTTGACCACGCAGTTGCTGATGACCACATCGACGGACTCGGCGGGGAGGGGGAGGGCCTCGATATGGCCCTTCAGGAACTCGACGTTGGTGGCCCCGGCCTCGGCCGCATTGCGCTGGGCGAGCGCCAGCATCTCGTCGGTCATGTCGACGCCGAACGCCCGGCCGGTCGGTCCGACCCGCTTCGCGGACAGCAGGACGTCGATGCCGCCGCCCGAGCCGAGATCGAGCACGCGCTCACCCGGATGGAGGTCGGCGACGGCGATCGGGTTGCCGCAGCCGAGCGACGCCAGGACGGCCGCATCCGGGAGCTCGTCGCGCTCGAGGGCGGAGTACAGGCTCGCTCCGATGGTCTCGGGGTCGCTGCAGCAAGAGGAGCCCTGGGAGGCGCGGACGGCCGCGTCGGCGTAGTGCTCGCGGACGGTCTCGTGGATGGACTCGGTGGTCATGGCGTTCGCTCCTCGGGTGGTGACGGGCTGACTGCTGTATTGATACTTGACGATATAGACATCTGTCAATACAGTAGCCTCGATGAAGCGCCACACCGACCCCGACGTCCTTCTGCTGCAGGCCGCCGCGGACCCCACCCGGCTGTCGATCCTGCGCCAGCTCAGCGACCTCTCCGAGGTCTGCGCCTGCGACTTCACGGCGTGCTGCGAGGTCAGCCAGCCGACCGTCTCGCACCACCTCAAGGTGCTCCGCGACGCCGGCTGGATCGACGGGGAGCGGCGCGGGACGTGGGTCTGGTACTCCCTGCGCCCCCAGGCGGTGGCCCGGTTCCGCGAGCTGGCCGGCGGGTTCGGTCCGGCGCTCGGCCTGACCATGCCGGCATCGCGCCGCCTGCCGGTGGTCGAGGCACGGCCCTAGCCTCGTCGCGCTGCGCAGCTCGGGGCTTGACCTTCGAGTGACTCGAAGGTCTACGCTCACGTGCATGAAGATCACCGAGCTGGCTCGACGGGCCGGCGTCGCCGCCTCGGCCGTCCGCTGGTATGAGCACGAAGGCGTGCTCCCGGATCCGGCGCGCCAGGCCAACGGCTACCGCGAATACGACGAGGCCGACCTCGCCCGCCTGCGCCTGGTCGTTTCGCTCCGTCGCCTCGGCCTGGCACCCGAGGACGCCGGCCGACTCGCCCGACTCTGCCTGGAGCGTGGGGCGGTCGATCTCGACCTGGCGCCGCTCCTGGCCGACCAGCGCGTGGCGATCGGACGCCAGCGCGCCGACCTCGACCGGCTCGAAGGGGAACTGCTCGATCTCGAGATGACCATCGCGGCCGCCGGCCGCGCCGCAAGGAAGGAACGACCCATGCCCGCCGACCCGATCAGCGTCCTGTTCGTGTGCACGCACAATTCCGCCCGCAGCCAGATCGCCGAGGCGCTCCTGGCGCGCTACGGCGGCGACGATTTCGAGGTGGCGTCGGCCGGGACCGAGGTGTCCCGCGTCAATCCGTATGCGATCCGCGTGCTCGCCGATCTCGGGATCGATTGGAGCGGCGCGCGGAGCAAGTCCATCACCGAGTTCCTGGACCGCCGCTTCGACTACGTCATCACCGTCTGCGACCGGGCTCGTGCCACGTGCCCGGTCTTCCCCGGATCGTCGAACACGCTGCACTGGGGGCTCGACGACCCGTCCGAGGTCCACGGGACCGACGAGCAGAACCTTGCGGCGTTCCGCCAGACCCAGACCGAGGTCTCGGCGCGGCTCCGGCCGTTCATCGAGGTCGCGCTGCGCGCCGCCGGCCGCCAGCGCCGCGCGTCGCTCGCCGGTTGAGGCCGCTCGCCGCGGAGTTCCTCGGCACCTTCGCCCTGGTCTTCTTCGGCTGCGGCGCCGTCGCGAACGGCCTGCCGCCGACGTCCGTCGCCCTGGCCTTCGGTCTGGCCATCGCGGTCATGATCTACGCCTTCGGGCACATCTCGGGCGCCCACTTCAATCCGGCGGTCTCGATCGGGTTCGCCGTCGGCCGGCACCGGCCGTGGTCACACGTGGCGACCTACGCGGCGGCGCAGGTCCTGGGCGCCGTGGCCGCGGCCGGGGCACTCCGCCTGACGCTCGGCCCGGATGTCGCGCTCGGCGTGACGCATCCGGCCGGCTCCGACCTGCAGGCGTTCGCGTGGGAGGCCCTCCTGACGTTCTTCCTGATGCTGGTGATCACCGCCGTCGCCACGGACGATCGCGCGGTGGGGGAGGCGGCGGCGCATCGCGATCGGCGGGGCCGTGGCGCTGGGGGCCCTGGTCGGCGGCCCGGTCAGTGGCGCGTCGATGAACCCGGCGAGGTCCATCGGGCCGGCGCTCGTGTCAGGCGACCTGGCCGGCCTCTGGATCTACATCGCGGCCCCGATCGTCGGCGCGACCGCCGCGGCCCTCGTCTACGGACGCCTCAAGGACACCGGCGCGGCCGGCGACCGCCGTCCCTGACCCGTTACCCTGCCCCCACGCCGGAGTGGCGGAACGGCAGACGCAGCGGACTTAAACTCCGCGGCCCGCAAGGGCGTCCGAGTTCGAATCTCGGCTCCGGCACCACGCGCCAGACGGGGCCGTGGTGCGCCGCCGCGACAGACCCAGGTCAGGCCCCATCGGAACGTTCGGACCATGGCGCACCGAGCCGCCGCCGCGCGACTGTCGGGTCGGCCCCAGGGCGCTCTTTCGGGGAAGGTCCAACAAGAGCGCCTGGGGGCCGCCACCACCCATTCCTGACGCCCGCCGCGCACCGACGTGACCATCGGGCTATCGAGCGCCACCGCACGCGCTGCCAAGGTGACCTCGAGGCCCCGGGTGTCGGGGGGATCGCCTGACGGCGGCGCTTCGGGCCTACCCATCCAGCTCGACGCGATCCGCGTCGAGCGCTGCCCGGGTCAGGCCCGGCGGCGAAGCCCGAACCGGCCGGAGCGGCGCTCCGTCGCCTCGTCCGGGACGGTGTAGCCGTCCTCGCCGAACGCCGTCTTGCTCAGCTGGTTCAGCCGGTCGGCCGGCGCCGTCTTCGGCGCCCCGATGACCACCGGGATCCCCTCGTTGACCGCCTTGAGGTAGATGAACGGATCGTAGGGGAGCTCCGCGCCGACCCTCGAGCCCAGGACGTTCTCGACGTCGCGCGGCTTGAGGATGTCCTTGGCGAAGAGGTTGTTGAGGACGAACGTCGACTTCTGGGTGATCGAGCCGACGTCGTTGAAGTAGTCGATGAGCCCGTGGACGGCGCGCAGCGCCGCGATCTCCGGGTAGACCGGCAGCATCACGGCCTCCGCCGCCTCGAGCGCCGTCATCGACCGCTCGTCGAGCAGGGAGCCGGCATCGATGACGACCGAGTCGTAGCCTTCGAGCAGGTTCTTGAGGATCCTGGCGACGTGCTCCGGGGTCACCAGGTCGGCGCCCTCGGGCGTCCCCGGTGCGGCCATGACGTGCAGGCCCGAATCGTGGCGGATCGCGTACGGCCGCATGATCTCGGGCTCGCGCATGGCGATCTCGTCGCGGACGAGGTCGGCCAGGGTGCCGCGGGTCTCCAGGTTCAGGTGACTCGAGACGCCGCCGAACTGCAGCGCCAGGTCGACGAGGACGACCTTGTCGGGCCGGCGCAGGGCGGCCGAGACCGCGATGTTCGTCGCGATCGTCGTGGTGCCCACGCCGCCCTTCGGGCTGAACACGGCGATGGTGCGCCGGGCACGGGCCATCGTCAGCCCGTCGGCGGAATAGACCGGGGTCATGCTGCCGGACCGCTGGAAGCGCAGCAGCAGGGCCTCGACCCGGGCCTCGAGCTCGCGGCCGTCGAAGGGCTTGGCCATGACGTCGTCCGCCCCGGCCTCGAGGAACGCGATCCGCTCGTCGACATCGTCGGTCTGGCTGACACAGACGATGGGGACCTCGCTCATCGCGGCGTCGGCCCGCAGCTGCTGGCAGACCTCGATCGACGACATCGGTCCGATGACGACGTCGATGACCACGAGCTGGTGGCCGGCGGCCTTCGCGATCGCGTCGGCGGCGTCGGTGGTCGTGGTGACGGTGTAGCCCACGCCGGTCAGGGTGGTCGCGATGGCCTCACTGGATGCCGCCTCGGCATCCAGCAGGAAGATGGAACTGGCGGGCACGGAGCCTCCGGGAGGGTTGGATCGCAACGCGCGTCTTGGGGGTGGCCATGAGCATACAACGGCCCGGCCGGGGGCCGGTCCCGCCCGGCCGGGCCTGCCGGTCGAACCAGGGAGCCGTGCTAGACTACCCGCCCTGATCCTTTCCGCTCCGTGCCGGCGTGCCGTCAACGGGGCATCCCCATTGGAAGGAGTTGTTGCGCGCATGCGCCGATATGAACTGATGCTCGTGGTCCGCCCCGACGTCGCGGACGACAAGAGCCAGGCGGTCATCGACCGCACCACCCGCCAGATCGTGGCCGCCGGCGGCCAGATCGTGAAGGTCGCCCCGTGGGGCCGCCGGCGGCTGGCGTATCCCATCGACCGACACCGCGAGGGCTCGTACCACATCGTGCTGTTCGAGGCGCCCCCGGAGGCGATCACCGAGCTGGAGCACAGCCTGCTGATCACCGAGGAGGTCCTCCGCCATCTCGTCACCCGGGCGGACCGGCCGACCAAGCCGAGCCGCGCCGAGGACGGCGACATCGACGTCGACGACGAGTCGATGCTCCCGTCCGCCGAGGACGAGGCGGAAGCGGACGACGCCCCCGAGCTGATCGACGAATCCGAGAGCGAGGCGGCGCCGGCCGCCATCGATTGACGGAGGCCCACGATGGCGTTCTGCAAGATCATGCTCATCGGCAATCTGGGTCGTGACCCGGAGATGCGCTATACCCCCAACGGCCGGCCGGTGACCCAGTTCAGCGTCGCGGTCAGCAACAGCAAGCCCGATGGCCAGGGCGGCTGGATCGATGAGGGCACCGACTGGTATCGCGTCAGCATCTTCGGCGACCGCGCCGAGCGCGCCGCGGAGCAGCTCCGCAAGGGCAACCGCGTCTTCGTCGAGGGCCGCTTCAAGACCCGCGAGTTCGAGGGCAACGACGGCCAGAAGCGGACCTCGCTCGACGTGACCGCCGACAACGTCATCAGCCTCGACCGCAAGGGCCGCGATGACGGCGATCCCGCGTTCGCGGGCGTCCCGACCGCCGGCGCGGCCGCCCCGTCCGGTGGCGGATCGAGCCGACCCAGCCCGCCGACGACACCGACCTCGACGACCTCCCGTTCTGATCAGGAGACCCACGACCCATGCCTCCCGTCCGTTCCAAGAAGCGCGATGACTTCTATCGCGATCGCCGCCGTCGCAAGGTCTGCGCCTTCTGCGCCGACAAGACCGCGCAGATCGACTACAAGGAGGTCAACCGCCTCCGCCGCTATCTGTCCGAGCGCGCCAAGATCGAGCCACGCCGCAAGACCGGCACCTGCGCCGGCCACCAGCGCGAGCTGGCGGTCGCCCTCAAGCGTGCCCGCCACGTCGCCCTGCTGCCCTACGCGCCCCAGCACCTCCGCCCCTGATCCTCGTTGCTGATCGGACCGGCCGGCGCCACGGCTGCCATGGACCGTCGCTGAGGTGCTCGTCGGCCTGTTGATGGTCGGCGGCGGAGCCGCCGCCGGATTGTTCGGCTCGCTCCTCGGCCTCGGCGGCGGGGTGCTGCTCGTGCCGCTCCTCACGCTCGGCTTCGGGCTCCCGCTGCGGGAGGCGGTCGGCGTCTCCCTGGTCGCGGTGATCATGACCAGCGGCGCGGCCGCCGGCGTCTATCTCGAGCGTCACGTCGCGAACCTGCGCCTGGGGATGTCGCTCGAGCTGTTCACGGCGACCGGCGCGTTCCTGGGCGGGATGATCGCGTTCGCCCTCGATGTCCGCTTCCTCGAGGTGCTCTTCGCGGTCCTGGCGGTCTACGTCGCGATCACGATGCTGCGGCGCGGCACCGTCGAGGACGCGCCGGTGGGGCTGTCCCGCCGATGGCCCGGCGGAGGTCGAGCTGGCGAGCCGGCGCGGGTCCATGCTCGACCGCCTCTCCGGCGAGGGCTACCGCGTCCGGCACCTGGGCCTGGGCGTCGTCGGCGCGACGTTCGCGGGCCTCATCTCGGCGCTCCTGGGGATCGGCGGCGGGATCGTGAAGGTGCCCCTCATGCACGTCGGCATGGGCGTGCCGTTGCGCATCGCGACGGCCACCAGCAATCTCATGATCGGCATCACGGCGGCGGCGAGCGCGATCATCTACCTGCTCCGCGGCGGCATCGACCCCTACGTGGCGGCCCCCACGGCGATCGGCGTCTTCATCGGGGCGAGCCTGGGCTCGCGGCTCAGCCACCGTGTCGACCTGCGGATCCTCCGCTGGCTCTTCGTCGTCGTCCTGCTCTACACGGCGTGGCAGATGCTCATGAAGGCGCTGTCATGAGCGGCGCCACGCCACACCGCGACTTCGAGGCCGCCATCGGTCGGGTGCTGGTCGCGATGACCTATGTGGCGGTCGCGCTGCTGATCATCGGTGTCGTGCTGCTCCTGGCCTCGGGCACCTCCCCGCTGAGCGGCGGTCCGGCGTTCCGCCTCGGCGACATCGTCGGCGACATCCTGGCCCTCCGGCCGGCCGGATTCATCTGGCTCGGCCTGCTGGTCGTGATCGCGAGCCCCATCGTCCGGGTGGTCGTGGCCGGTTTCGGGTACGGTCGGGACCGTGAGTGGCCGATGGTCGTCGTCGCGGTCCTCATCCTGGTCGTCATCGCCGTGGCGATCCTCACCGCCTCGCTCACGGAGGGCTGATCTTGGACGTCCTGATCCTCATCGTCGCGTTCGTGATCATCCTCGCCGGCGCCGAGCTGTTCACCAACGGCATCGAGTGGTTCGGGCGGAAGCTGGAGCTGGCGGAAGGTGCCGTCGGGTCCGTCCTCGCCGCCGTCGGTACCGCCCTGCCCGAGACGATGATCCCGATCATCGCGATCCTCTTCGCGTCGGGCGCGTCGTCGCACGAGGTCGGTGTCGGCGCGATCCTCGGGGCGCCGTTCATGCTGGCGACACTGGCGATGTTCGTGACCGCCATCGCGGTCCTCGTCTCCGCGCGCAAGCGTCCGACCGGCGACGACATGCTGGTCGACACGCATGTCCTCTCGCACGACATCCGCTTCTTCGTCATCGCCTATGCGCTCGCGATCGGCGCGGCCTTCCTGCCGCTCGAGCCGGTCTGGCTGAAGTGGATCGTGGCCGTCGTCCTGATCGGCATCTACGCCTGGTACGTGAAGGGCCACTTCGAGGCCGACCCGGACGTCGACGCCTCGGACCTGGCGCCGCTCCGCTTCCACCGGCTCGACCGGGGCGCCCACCGCGCCGATCCGGCGGTCCCGCGGCTGCGCGTGGTCAACGTCCAGGTGATCGCAGCGCTCGCCCTCATCGTGCTGGGCGCCATCTTCTTCGTCGACGCGGTGAGTCACCTGGCCACCACGCTCGGCGTCGACAGCGCCCTGCTCGCGCTGGTCATCGCCCCGATCGCGACCGAGCTGCCGGAGAAGTTCAACTCCGTGATCTGGGTCCGGGCCGGCAAGGACACCCTGGCGATGGGCAACATCACCGGCGCGATGGTCTTCCAGTCGACGATCCCGACGGTCGTGGCGCTGGTCTTCGCGTCGAGCACCTGGGTGATCACGCCCGACAGCTTCGTCGCATTCGCCTCCGCGGGGATCGCCTTCCTCGCCGTCGGGGCCATCTTCATCCCGATGGCGCGGACCGGGCGGCTCCGCGGCCGCAACCTGCTGGTCGGCGGCGTCTTCTACCTGGTCTACCTCGCGCTGGTGCTCGCGACGATCGTCGGCGGCTGACCCCAGCGTCCGGGCGGCCGCGCCCGACCCGCTTGCTATACTCGGGCGACCGCATCCGTGCAGGAGCCGACCCCGCATGCTCACCGATCAGAAGTCGGCCGGCTCGCCGGCCCAGACCCCCCACCACGCGCCCTCGCCGACCGAGCTCGACCAGCTCGTCTGCTACTTCGAGGGCCGCTTCGTCCCGATGTCGGACGCCAAGGTCAGCATCATGACCCACGCGTTCATGTACGGGACCGCGACCTTCGAGGGGATCCGCGCCTACTGGAACGCCGACCAGGGCGTGCTCTACGGGCTCAAGCTCCGCGAGCACGTCGAGCGGATCCGCCAGTCCTGCCGGATCCTGCTGATGCAGGACGTCCCGTCGGTCGACGAGCTCACCGGGCTGATCGTCGAGACCGTGCGCCGGAACGCCTTCCGCGAGGATGTCTACGTCCGGCCGTCGTTCTACAAGTCCAGCCGCGCGATCGGCGTGCGCCTGCACGACCTCGACAACGAGCTCTACATCGTTGCCCTGCCGTTCGGGAACTACATCGATACCGAGGCGGGCGTCCGGATCATGACCTCGTCCTGGCGACGCAACGCCGACGAGGCCCTGCCGGCCCGCGGCAAGATCGTCGGCGGCTACGTGAACATGGCCTTCCAGAAGACCGAGGCGGAGCTCAACGGCTACGACGAGGCCCTGGTCCTCACCGCGAGCGGCCACGTCAACGAGGCGTCGGCGGCCAACCTGTTCGTGGTCCGCGACGGGGTGGCGCTCACGCCCCCGGTCAGCGACGACCTGCTCGAAGGCGTCACCCGCAAGGCGATCATGGAGATCCTCGGCAACGAGGGGATCCCCGTCGAGGTGCGCTCCATCGACCGGTCCGAGCTGTACGTCGCCGACGAGGCCCTCCTGTGCGGGACCGGCGTCCAGATCTCGCCCGTGACCGAAGTCGACCACCGCCCCGTCGGGTCGGGCGAGATCGGGCCGATCGGCCGGATCATCCGCGACCGCTACTTCGACGCGGTGCGCGGTCGGCTGCCCGAGTACGCGCACTGGCTCACGCCGATCGGCTGAGCGAGGGCCGACCCGCTGCGCGGATGCGTCGCGGCTCCGCCGCGGCTCCGCGTCAGTCCGTGAGGGTCAGGGTCCGACCGGGGCAGTGAACTTGGGCGTGGCGCGCCCGATCGTCACGATGATGTCGGTCCGGATGGCCGGGTCGGTCGCCGTCGTGGAGGTCACCTTGAAGCGCGATTCGAGGTAGGCGATCGTGTCCGGATACTTGTCCGCGGCCCCGTTGTAGACCACGATCTTCGTGTCCGCCGGGACACTCCCCGGGGCGCTCTGGCGCGGGGCGGACGCGGCAAGGCCGACGTACTCCAGGTAGGCCGCGAGGTCGGCCGGCTGGCCGCGGTCGCTCAATCCGCTGAGGACCCAGACGCCGGCGCCCTCGTTGGCGAGCTTCTCGCGCAGCGCCTCGTCCGCGGGGTTGGTCTTGAAGGCGTTCTTGACCGCGGCGCGGATCTTCGTGACGTTCGGGACGATGATGTAGCCGCGCGAGCTGTTGGCGAACTCGGTCTGGTAGAGCGGCGGCGCGAAGACGTACGAGCGGATGTCCTTGGTGTCGACCGACGACGCGAGGCCCAGCAGCTCGTCGAGCTGGCTGACCGGGATGTCGGTGCGGACCGCCGTCTTGAGCGCGGCCACGAGGTCCGTCAGGTGCGGGATCAGGACCTGCGGGTCGGCCTGCTCGCGGAGCGAGAGCAGCAGGCGCTGCTGGCGCTGGCCGCGGTCGAAGTCGTTGGACGAGTGGCGTGAGCGGGCGTAGCGCAGCGCCTGCAGCCCGTCCATGTGCTGGATGCCGCTCGGGATGTAGACGCGCTCGAGCTGGCCGGCGATGCCGCGGGTAGCGGTCGTCGGAGATCGGCACCTGGACGTTGACGGTCACGCCGCCGAGCGCGTCGACGACCTTCATGAAGCCCTGGAAGTTGACCTCGACGAAGTACTTGATGTCGAGGCCGTAGAGCTCGCCGAGCATCGCCTTGAGGCCGTTGTATCCGCGCGTGGTCTTCGTCCCCGGATAGAGGTCGGCCCGGTTGCGGATGGCCGAGAACCAGCTGTTGACCTTGCCGCTGTAGGCGGACCCGAAGACGCTGCGAGCCGGTCCGGGCGGGATCGGGACGTCGACGGTGTCGCGTGGCAGGCTGAACATCGCGACCTGTTTGCTGACCGGGTCGATCGACACGACGATCAGCGTGTCGGTGTTGTAGAAGCCCTGCTTGGGCCGCTGGTCCGCGCCGATCAGCAGGATGTTGAGGCGCTCCTTGCCGTCCCACGGCGGGATCGTGACCGCGGGCAGCGCGGAGCCGACCGGCGTCGAGTCCGGGGTCGGGGTCGCGCTCGGGGAGGCTCCGAGGCTGTCGCCGGGATCCTGGGTGACGTCGCCGCTGCCCGAGGCGTCCGGCCCGTCCGAGGCGTCCGCGCTGCAGACCTCGTCCTGAAATCGCCGACGAAGATGCAGGGACTGTCGAGGACGTCCTTGGCCAGCACGTCGTAGCGCGCGACCACGACGTGGCTGCCGGCCATCACCAGGATGACGGCGAGCAGCCCCGCGATCGACAGCGGCTTGCGCGAGCGGCGAGCCGGACCGAGCCGGCCGTCGCCGCCGACGTCACGGGCATTGAGGAACTCGGTCACGCGGTACGCATCGACGATCGCCACGAGGCGGTAGCCCAGGACCAGCAGGTTGACACGAAGACCGACGTCGAGGACGGACGGGTTGATGCACGAGCCCGAGCAGCTCGAGCCGGCTCATCCGGAGGACGACGCCCGCGCCGAGCGCGATGGCGAGGATCGGCACGGCCGCGAACGCCAGCGCCCGCATCGGTGGCGCCCGCGTAGGCCTGGCCGAGCCCGGGGAAGATCAGGGAGAGGAACGCGGCCGCGAACGGCGACCGGGCGCGCGGTCGCGCGTCCTGCGGTCTCGTGCATCGCGGGTAGGATACTCGGACCCGCCGAATCGAGCCGCGGCCCGGCCACCGCGCGCCCGCCCATCCCGCCGCACCCGGAGGCCGATGTTCCGACCCGTCAGCTCGAAGCCCGATCTCGTCGCCCAGGAGCACGAGATGCTGGCTCTGTGGCGGGAGCGCCGCGACCTTCGCGCGGCTGCGCGCCCAGAACGCGGACGGCCCCCGCTGGAGCTTCCTCGACGGTCCGATCACCGCCAACAACCCGATGGGCGTCCACCACGCCTGGGGCCGCGCCTACAAGGACCTGTACCAGC
The DNA here is from genome assembly GCA_963834915.1 of uncultured Chloroflexia bacterium. Classification (GTDB taxonomy): domain Bacteria; phylum Chloroflexota; class Limnocylindria; order Limnocylindrales; family CSP1-4; genus SPCO01. The sequence goes on along the minus strand of CAWIDI010000005.1, from coordinate 389,860 downwards.
GATTCCACGCGATGCTCGGCGAGGACCAGCGCTACCAGAACGGGTTCGACTGCCAGGGCCTGTGGGTCGAGGTCAACGTCGAGCGCGACCTCGGCTTCACCTCGCAAGCGCGACATCGAGGCCTACGGGATCGACCGCTTCGTGACGCTGTGCAAGCAGCGCGTGCTGACCTACGCCGCCCGCCAGACCGAGCAGTCGATCCGGCTCGGCATGTGGATGGACTGGAACGACCCGGACGAGCTGCGCCGCCTGCGCGACCTGCTCGGCGACGACCCGTCGCAGGTCACCACGATCCAGGGCCCGGACGGCCCGGTCACCGACACGGTCGAGATGCTCGTCGGGCGGCTCGGCATGCCCGACACGGGTGGCTCGCTACTTCACGTTCAGCAACGAGAACAACGACCTGATCTGGGGCTTCCTCGCCGAATGCCACCGGCGCGGCTGGCTGTACAAGGGCCACGACACGATGCCGTGGTGCGCCCGCTGCGGCACCGGCCTCTCGCAGATGGAGATGAACGAGGGCTACCAGGACCGCGAGGACCCCGGCCTGACCGTCCGCTTCCCGCTGCTCGACCGGCCGGGCGAGTCGCTGCTGGTCTGGACGACGACGCCCTGGACGCTGACCTCGAACGTGGCGGCGGCGGTCGGCCCGGCACTGCGCTACGTCCGCGTCCGCCAGGGCGACGACCGGTTCTGGCTCGGCAAGGGCACCCTCAAGACCGCGCTCGACGGGCCCGTTCGAGGTGCTCGAGGAGAGGTCGCCGGGTCGCGAGCTCGTCGGCTGGCGCTACGCCGGCCCGTTCGACGACCTGCCGGCGGTGCGGACGCGCCTTCGCCGGCGGCACGCGCGACGACCCGACCAGCCGTACGAGCACCGGGTCGTCGCCGTGGGACGAGGTCGGCGAGGACGAGGGCACCGGCATCGTCCACATCGCCCCGGGCTGCGGCGCCGAGGACTTCCAGCTGGGCAAGGCGCTCGGCCTGCCGGTCATCGCGCCGATCGACGAAGCCGGCATCGTCGTCGACGGCTTCGGCTCGCTCAGTCCGGGCGCGACGTCCGCGACGTGGCCGAGCCGATCGTCGAGCACCTCAAGCGCGACCGGCCGGTTCTACCGCCTCGAGACCGTATCACCCACCGCTACCCGCACTGCTGGCGCTGCGGGACGCCGCTCGTCTTCCGGCTGGTCGACGAGTGGTTCATCAGCATGGGTCCGGTCTACGACCAGCCGCGCGAGACGCTGACCGCGGAGCAGGTCGACGCCAGCCTGCGCTACCAGATCATGGACGTCGTCGACCAGCATCCGCTGGATCCCCGACTTCGGCTACGAGCGCGAGCTCGACTGGCTCCGCAACATGCACGACTGGATGATCAGCAAGAAGCGCTACTGGGGCCTGGCGCTGCCGATCTACGACTGCGCGGCGTGCGGCACCGTCGAGGTCATCGGCGGCCGCGACGAGCTCCAGCGAGCGCGCCGTCGAGGGCTGGGACGCGTTCGAGGGCCACACGCCGCACCGGCCGTAGGTCGACGCGGTCCGCATCGCCTGCCCGGCTGCGGCGCGCCGGTCGAGCGCATCCAGCGACGTCGGCAACCCGTGGCTGGACGCCGGGATCGTGCCGTTCTCGACGCTCCACTTCCGCGAGGACCCCGACTACTGGGCGAAGTGGTTCCCGGCCGACTTCATCACCGAGAGCTTCCCGGGCCAGTTCCGCAACTGGTTCTACTCGATGCTCGCGATGTCGCACCGTGCTGCGCCGCGAGCGCGCCGTTCAAGACGATCTTCGGCTACGCGACGCTGTTCGCCGAGGACGGCCGCCCGATGCACAAGAGCTGCGGGCAACGCGATCGAGTTCGACGAGGCCGCCGAGCGGATGGGCGTCGACGTCATGCGCTGGATGTTCGCCAAGGCCCGGCCCGAGGAGAACATCCTGTTCGGCTGGCACGCCGCCGACGAGGCGCGCCGCGAGCTGCTGGTCCTCTGGAACGTCTATGCGTTCTTCGTGACCTACGCGCGGCTGGCCGGCTGGACGCCGCGGGCGACTCGGCGGCACCGCCGTCGCCGAGCGTGGCCGGCCCTCGACCGCTGGATCCTGTCGCGCGCGGCCGGGACCGCGGCGCGCCGTCGAGGAGCGCCTGCGCGACGTCGACGCGGTCGGCGCGACCCGCGCGCTCTCGCGCGTTCATCGACGACCTGTCCACCTGGTACCTGCGCCTGTCGCGCGACCGGATGCGCCGCGACGACGACGCCGGCCGACCGCGACGGCGGCCTTCGCGACGCTCCACGAGGCGCTCGTGGCGCACGGCCCGCATGCTCGCGCCGATCCTGCCGTTCCTGGCCGAATCGATGTACGGGAACCTCGTCGCCGACGGTCGGCCCGGCCGCGCCCGACAGCGTCCACCTGACGCGCTGGCCGACCGCCGACCTGGCGGCGCACCGCGACGAGCGCCTGGAGCGCGCGATGGCGGTCGCGCAGCGGCGCCGTCGACCTCGCGCGGACGCTGCGCAGCACCGCCGCGCATCCGGACCCGCCAGCCGCTCGCCACGCGCTGGCTGGCGCTGCCCGGACCGCGGGCTGGACGTCGGCCGACGAGCTGCTGCGCTCGATCGCCGACGAGATCAACGTCAAGGCAGGTCGAGGTCATCGCCGACGATTCGGACCTCGTCGATCGGCGGGTCAAGCCGCTGCTGCCGAAGATCGGCAAGCGCCTCGGGCCGGCGATCCCGGCGGTCATGGCGGCGGCCCGCGACGGCGACGGTCGACGTTCCACCCGACGGTTCGGTCACGCTGGCCGGCGTGACGCTGGCCGCCGACGAGGTCGAGATCCAGGCCACGCCGCGGCCGGGGACGGCCGTCGCGCGACCGACGACGGCCTGGTCGTGGTGCTCGACACCGAGCTGACGCCCGAGCTGCGCGCCGAGGGCGATGCCCGCGAGCTCCAGCGGGCGATCCAGGACCTGCGCCGCGAGGCCGGCGCTCGAGCTCGACGACCGGATCGACCTGTGGATCGACGGCCTCGCCGACGGCGGTCGCGGCCCACCTCGACGGCGTCGCTGCGCGACACGCTCGCGGATGCTCGTCGGCTGGACGCTCCCACCGACGTGACGGCTCGCGCCGACGGTCGAGCTCGACGCGCGGCCCGGTGCGCTCGATGCGCCGCCACGTGGCGCGCGGTAGGCTCACGGTCGAGGGTCCGACGTGAGCGCGATCGCTCGAGCACGGCGAGGCGGCGGACGGCGCCGACCGTCGGACGGCGCCGGACCGGCGCCGCGTGCGCGGGCCGCACTGGCTGGTCTTCGTCGGGATCGCGGCCGGCGTCGTGGTCCTCGACCAGCTGACCAAGGCGTGGCTCGTCGCGACGTGCTCGACCCGGGCGAGGCGCGTCCAGGTCATCGGCGACTCGTCCGGCTCGATCTTCAGCCAGAACTCGGGGGCGCTCTTCGGCCTGTTCCGCGACCAGGCGCTGCTGTTCGGCCTCGTGTCGCTCGGCGTCGTCGGCCTGATCGTCCGGTACCACGCGCGAGTCGGGCCGGAGCCTCTACCTGTCGATCGCCCTCGGGCTGCTCCTCGGCGGCGCGCTCGGCAACCTCATCGACCGGTTCCGGCTCGGCTACGTCGTCGACTGGGTCGACGTCGGGCATCGGCGACCTGCGCTTCTACACGTTCAACGTCGCCGACGCCGCGATCAGCACGGCGATCCTGCTGCTGATCGTCGACGGCCGTCTTCCCGGTCGTCCTCGGTCTCGGCGGCGACGGAGCCGGGCCGGCGATGGCTGATCGGCGGCGATCGCCACCGGCACCGCGGTCGCTGCGCGTCCCCGACGGGCACGGCGGCGCGCGTCGACCGCGTTCGTCGCCGACGCGACCGGCCTGTCGCGCAGCTACGTCCAGAAGCTCATCTCCGATGGCCGGCTGACCGCCGGACGGCCAGGCCGCTGCAGGTCGAACACGATCGTCGAGCCCGGCACGGAGCTGCGCCTCGACGTGCCCGAGCCCGTCGCGCTCGACCTCGCGCCCGCCGCCCGACATCCCGCTCACGATCGTCTACGAGGACGACGACCTGCTGATCGTCGACAAGCCGTCCGGCCTCGTCGTCCACCCGTCGCCGGGCCACGCCGACGGACACGCTGGTCAACGCGCTGCTCGCGCGCGCGGCGACGGCTCCGAGTACGGCGGCATCGCCGGCGTCGCAGCGGCCCGGGCATCGTCCATCGCCTCGACCGCGACACGAGCGGGCTGCTGATGGTCGCCAAGCGACGACGCGGCGCAGGCCTCGCTGATGGCCCAGCTCAAGGCGCGCCGGGTCAAGAAGACGTACCTCGCGCTCGTGCAGGGCAGCGTCGCGGCGGCGGTCGGGCCGCATCGAGGCGCCCATCGGCCGCGATCCCAAGCACCGGACGCGGATGGCGGTCGTCCCCGACGGGCGGCCATCCGTCACCGGCTACCGCGTCCGCGAGCGCTTCGCCGACTGGACCCTGCTGGAGCTCGACCTGGTGACCGGCCGGACCCACCAGATCCGCGTCCATCTCGAGGCCATCGGCCATCCCGTGGCCGGCGACCCGGTCTACGGCACCGGCGACCTCGCGGCGCGGGCCGGACGGCCTCGAGCGGCTGTTCCTGCACGCCTGGCGGCTGGAGCTGGCGTCGCCGTCGGACGGCCACCTCATCCGCGCGACCGCGCCGCTCCCCGCCGAGCTCGAGGGCGTCCTCGCGTCGCTGCGCGCCCAGACGGGGCCGGGCGATCGACCCTCGAGCCGACCTCGCCGACCGACGCCGTGCCGGCTGAGCTCGCCGAGGGCGCCGCCGCGGCGCCCGATGCTCGGTGATCATCTCGGGGCCGAGCGGGGTCGGCAAGGACACCATCATCGACGCGCTGCGGCGCCGGCCGCACGGACCCGGACTACCACTACGTCGTCACCTGCACGACCCGGCCGCGACGCGCCGGGCGAGGTCGACGGGGTCGACTACCACTTCCTCGACCGCGAGCGAGTTCCTGGCGCTGCGCGCCGCCGGCGGGTTCCTCGAGGCCAACGAGGTCCACGGCAACTGGTACGGCACGCCGCGCGACCAGGTCCGCGAGGCGCTCGCGGCGGGCAACGACGTCATCCTCAAGATCGACGTCCAGGGCGCCCAGGTGGTCAAGGAGCAGGTCGCCGAGGCGCTCCTCATCTTCATCGTCCCGCCCTCGCTGGAGACGCTGTTCGAGCGTCTGCAGGCGCGGGCGACCGAGACGGCCGACGAGCTCGAGCTGCGCCAGCGGAACGCCGCCATCGAGCTCGCCCGCCAGGAGGACTACGACTACGTGGTCGTCAACGAGACCGGCCAGGTCGAGCGGACCGCCCAGCGCATCGACGAGATCATCGCGGACGACGCATCGGCTCCACCGACCGGCGGGTCCGCGTCTAGGCGCGGACGGTGACGCTCGGTCTCGACGGTCGACGAGGCGGCGCCCGCCCCGGGGCCTGCGGCTCGTGGAGGTCGCCGTCGACGCGGCCGGCGCCGGCGGCGACCGGACCGTACACGTACGCTCGTCCCGCCCGAGCTGGCGGACCTCGAGGCCGGGGAGGCGGTGCTGGTCGAGTTCGGGCGGCGCCAGGCCCTCGGCGTCGTCCTCGGCCCGGGCGCCGTCCGTCGCCGGGCGTCGCGCCCAAGCCGATCGTCGACCGCGTCCGCGCCGACGGCCCGCTGCTGCCGCCGCTCGGCCTGCGGCTCGCGCGCTGGATCGCCGCGCACTACCTCGCGCCGCCGGCGCTGGTCCTCCGGGCGATGCTGCCGCCGGGCATGCTGGAGCGGCTGGAGCTCGTCGCGGAGCTCGCGCCCGCGTCGACCGGACGACGCGAGCGGCGTGACGCCGGCGCCGCTCGGACGCCGGCGGACCTCGACCTCCTCGACCAGCTCGCCGGCGGGCCGAAGCCCGCCCGGATCCCTCGCCGCGCCGGAGGGCCGGGCCGGGCTGACTGCGCCGGCTGCGGGCCCTCGCCGCGACAGGCCGGATCTCGCTCGACTGGACGCTGCTCGGCGCGTCGGGCGGCCCGCGCTACGAGCGCTGGATCCTGGTGACCGCCTGCTGGCCGGGCTGCCGCCGCGATCCTGGCGGCGGGCGAGCGAACCCCGGGCCGCCCGCTCGGCCCGCGCCAGGCGGCCGCGCTCGCCGAGATGGCCGCGCCCGGGGCCGGCGGGGGCGTCGCCGGGTGCCGAGCTCGCCGCGCGACACGGGTCGTCGGCGGTCGCCGGCCTCGTGCGGCGCGGCCTGCTCCAGACCGAGGTCCGGGAGCGGCCCCGCCGTCCCCTTGCCGGCCGGCCCGTCGGGCTGCGCGGCGGCCGCCCGCCCGCGACGGACCTGCTGCCTGCCCAGGTCGAGGCGCTCGCCCTCATCCGCGCCGCCGTGGCGGCGGCCGACCCGACGCCGCTCCTGCTCGAGGGCGTCACGGGCGGCGGCAAGACGGCGATCTACATCGAGGCGATCGCCGACACGCTCGGGGCCGGTCGCCGCGCGCTGCTGCTGGTCCCCGAGATCGCCCTGGCGCTGCCGCTCGATCGACCGCCTCCGCGCCGACCTCGACGTCCGGGTCGCCCTGGTCCACTCGGGCCTCGGCGACGGCGAGCGGGCCGACGAATGGCGGCGGATCCGGCGCCGGTGACGTGGACATCGTCGTCGGGACGCGGCTGGCGGTCCTCGCGCCACTCGCCGACGTAGGCGTGGTCGATCGTCGACGAGGAGCACGACGCCGCCTACAAGAGCGACCGGACGCCACGGCTGCAGGCCCGCGATGTCGCCATCGCAGCTCGGCCGGCTGGCCGGTGCGGCGGTCGTGCTCGGCTCGGCGACGCCGGCGGTCGACAGCGTCGGACACGCCCGCGACGGTCGCTACCGCCACGGCGATCCTCGCCGACCGCGCCGCAGGCGCGGCGCCCGCCAGGTCGACGGTCGTCGACCTGCGCGCCGAGCTGGCGGCGGGCGACCGCGGCCTGCTCTCGCGGCCGCTCGTCGCGGCGATCCGCGCGCTCGACACGCGCGGCGGCGACCAGGCGATCCTCGTCGTTGAACCGCCGCGGCACCGCGTCCGTGGTCCTGTGCCGCGACTGCGGCTACGTCCAGGCCTGCCCCGACTGCGAGCGGCCGCTGGTCTACCACCAGGCGGGGATGACGCTGCGCTGCCATCACTGCGGGCGCGCGACGCCGCTCGCGACCCGTTGCCCGAACTGCGGCTCGCCGCGCATCCGCTATCTCGGCGGCGGGACGGAACGGCTGGAGCGCGAGGTCCGCGAGCGGTTCCCGGACCTGCGGGTGGGCCGGCTGGACCGCGACATCGTCGAACGACGCGGCGCGGCGGAGCGGGTCATCGACGACTTCTCGGACGGCCGCCTCGATGTGCTCGTCGGGACCAGCCTCGTGACCAAGGGCCTCGACATCCCCGTCGGTCACGCTGGTCGGCGTCGTCTCGTCCGACGTCGCGCTCAACCTGCCCGACGAGCGCGCCGCCGAGCGGACGTACCAGTTCCTCAGCCAGGCGGTCGGACGGGCCGGCCGCGGGGACCGGCCGGGCGAGGCGTTCCTCCAGACCTACCAGCCCGACCACCCCGCGATCGTGGCTGTCGCGACCGGCGACGCGGCGGCGTTCCTGGATGCCGAGCTGGACCTCCGGCGCCGATTCGGGTCGCCGCCGTTCGGGCGGCTGGTGAAGCTGACCCTCGGACTGACCGACCGGCCGCCGCCGAGCGTGAGGCCGCGGCCATGGCGGAGCGCCTGCGGACCCTGGCGCGGAGCGGGGGAGCGACACGACCGTGGCCGGTCCCGCGCCCGCCTACATCGCCCGCCGCGGCGGACCGCTGGCGGTACAACGTCGTCCTCCGCGGATCGGATCCGGTCGGCGCTGCTGGACGGCGGCGTGGAGGCGCGCCTGGTCGGTCGACGTGGACCCCGAAATCGCTCCTCTGACGCACCACGGCGGGGACCATCGGCTGCATGCCGATCCGGCCCGTTCGTGCGACGATGGCGGACCGCAGGAGGACGCCGCCATGACCGACACTTCCACCACCCCGCCCACCGGCGACCGGCACGAGGGCTCGCCCTCGTTCTTCGATTCGATCCGCGACGCGTTCGACGATCTCGCCGAGAAGGCCACGCCCGCGGTCCGCGAGGCATCCGCCCGTGCCGCGGAGCTGACCGCCGCTGCCGCGGCGAAGGCCGCGCCCCTGGCCCGCAAGGCGGGCGAGGCGACCGCGGAGGCGAGCGGGAAGCTCGCCGAGAAGTCGCGGGCCTGGGCGACCGACCTGCGCTCGACGATGGCGACGCCGCCGGCCGATGCGCCGGCCGCGGCCGACTCGACCACCCCCGATGCGCCGGGCGCCGAGGCGTCCCCCGCGGTGTCCTCGGCCGCTGAGCCCGCGTGGCTCGCCCCGGACGATTCGGCCCACAGCGGCGACACGCCGACGGTCGCCGAGACCCCGCGCGCCCCGGATGCCGGGGACGAGACCACGCCCGCCTGACGCCCCGTCCGGTCCGGGGCAGGTCCTCGGTATACTTCGCCGCCATGAGCGTCCGACCCATCGTCCTCCTCGGCGACCCGCGCCTGCGCCTCAAAGGCCTGCCGGTCGACAGCTTCGGCAAGTACCTGCACGGGCTGCTCGACGACCTCGCCCACACCATGCGCGACGCGCCAGGCGTCGGCCTCGCCGCGCCCCAGCTCGGCGAAGCGATGCAGGCCTGCGTGATCGAGGTCGAGAACCACCTCTACGAGCTCGTGAACCCGCAGATCGTCCGCTCGACCGGCGACGACCGCGACCTCGAGGGATGCCTCTCGATCCCGGGCTACGTCGCGTATGTGACCCGCCGCGAGAAGGTCTGGGTGGTCGCCCAGGACCGGCACGGCCGCAGGATCAAGGTCGCCGGGTCGGGGCTCCTCGGCCGGGCGCTCCAGCACGAGCTCGACCACCTCGACGGCAAGCTCTACATCGACTACCTCGATTCGATGGACGAGCTGATGGCGGTCGGCGTCGGCGACGAGGACGACGCCGAGGTCCGCGAGGCGACGAGCGCCCTGGCGTGACCCGGACCGGGTCGAGCCCGCGTCCGGCGCGTACCGTCTTCTTCGGCAGCGGCGGGTTCGCCGTCCCGATCCTCGACGCGCTCGCGGCCATGCCGGCCATCGCGCTTGTCGGTGTCGTCACCGCCCCTGACCGTCCGAGCGGGCGCTCAGGCGCCCTTGCCCCGACGGCCGTCGCCGTCCGGGCCACCGAGCTGGGGCTGCCGCTGCTCCGACCGGAGCGTGTGCGCGTCCCGGAGGCGGTCGCGGCCATCGAGGCCCTCGAGCCGGACCTCGGCGTCCTCGCCGACTACGGCCGCATCGTGCCGCAGGCGATCCTCGACCTGCCGCCTCACGGGATCCTGAACGTCCATCCGTCGCTGCTGCCGCGGCACCGCGGCGCGACCCCGATCCCGGCGACCATCGCACACGGCGACCCGCGCACGGGCGTCTCGATCATCCGGATGGACGCCGGCATCGACACGGGGCCGATCGTCGCCCAGGCGGCCTGGCCGCTCGACGGCACCGAGCGCGCCCCCGAGCTCGAGGCGACCGCCGCCGTCACGGCGCCGACCTGCTCCGGCGGACGATCCCGGACTGGCTCTCGGGGGCGCGACCAGCCATCCCGCAGGACGATGCCGCGCGCCACGATGACCCGGCCGTTCCGCCGCGAGGACGGTCGCCTCGACCCGCGCCGGACGGCCGTCGAGCTCGAGCGGCAGGTGCGCGCCAACGGCCCCTGGCCAGGCACGTTCATCGAGACCGGGGAGGGCCGGCTCGCGGTGCTGGCGGCGGCCGTCGCGCCGGCCGGCGTGGGCCTGGCCGACGCCGACGCACCCGGGACCCTGACCGCGGACGGCCTCACGACGGCGGACGGCCTGCTCGGCCTTGCGCAGGTCCAGCCGGCCGGCGGCAAGCCCATGTCCTGGGACGCGTATCTGCGTGGCCGGCCCGTGCTCATCGGCAGCGCGGTGACCGGTCGCTGACCGGGCTGCGCTAGCATCGACCCGTGACCCACGAGGATCGTCCCGGCCTCTCGGGCGTGACCCCGGCCGAGCTCGAGGCGTGGGTCGCCGCCCAGGACCAGCCGCCGTACCGCGCTCGCCAGGTCGCCGACGCGCTCTGGAATGCCGGCGGGACGACCGATCCCGCCGCGATCGCGTCGCTTCCCGTGGCGCTCCGAGGGGCACTCGCCGCATCGTTCCGCCTCGACACGGTCGGCGACACGGAGCTGCGGATCGCCGACGGCGGCCTCACCGAGAAGGCGCTCCACCGGCTCGACGATGGGGCGCTGGTCGAATCCGTGTTGATGCATTACCCGGCACGCGCCGGGAGCCGTGAGCGGCACACCCTGTGCATCTCGAGCCAGGCCGGCTGCGCGGTCGGCTGCCCGTTCTGTGCCACGGGAGAGCTGGGGTTCACCCGCGACCTCTCGACCGCCGAGATCGTCGACCAGGTCCGCCATGCCGCACGGCGGCTCGCCGCCAACGGCCAGCGCCTGACCAACATCGTGTTCATGGGGATGGGTGAGCCGCTGCTCAACCTGGATCGCGTGCTGCCCGCCGTGGAGGCGCTGAACGACCCGGCCCGTTTCGGCTTGGGGGCGCGGCACATCACCGTCTCCACGTCCGGTGTCGTGCCCGGGATCCGCCGGCTGACCGCCCTCGGCCCGCAGTTCACGCTCGCGGTCTCGCTCCACGCCGCGCGCGACGCGCTGCGGGACGTACTGGTGCCGCTCAACCGGCGCTGGCCGATCGCCGAGGTCGTCGGCGCGGCCCGCGACCACGCCGCGGCGACCGGCCGGCGGATCAGCTACGAGGTCACGATGATCGGCGGCGTGAACGACACGGACCTCGATGCCGAGGCGATGGCAGAGCTGCTGCGCGGGGACCATGCGCATGTCAATCTCATCCCGATGAACCCGGTCGCCCACACCCCCTGGACCGCGAGCCCGATGCCGGTCATCGAGCGCTTCGCCGAGACCCTGCGCGGCGCAGGGATCGGGACGACCATCCGCCGCAACCGGGGCCAGGAGGTGGGCGCCGCGTGCGGCCAGCTCGCCGCCGAGCGCGCCGGGGAGCCGCCGGCACCGGCGGTCGCGCGGCGTCGCGAGCGCCTGATCGTCGCCAGCGCCAGCGCGCTGCGCGGAGAGCGCAGCCACGAGCCCGCGCCCAGCGGGACGGGGGAGTAGCGATGGCCACGGGACGGGCACGGGTCGCGGCCAGCATCCTCGACGCCGACCTCTCGAACCTGGCGCACGCCGTCCGGCGGGTCGCCAAGGCGGGCGCGGACCGGATCCACCTCGATGTCATGGACGGCCACTTCGTCCCGAACCTGACCTTCGGCGCCAGGACCATCAAGCACCTGCGGCGGCGGACGGAGCTGCCGTTCGATGCGCACCTGATGATCAGCGAGCCCGGCCGCTACATCGAGGAGTACCTCGACGCCGGGTGCGACTCGGTGACCCTCCACGTCGAGATCGAGGAGCCCATCGAGCCCACGCTCCGCGCGATCCGCGACGCCGGCCGGGCCGCCGGCCTGGCGGTCCGGCCTGGGACGCCGCTCTCGGCGCTCGAGCCGTACCAGGAGCTGCTCGACATCATCCTGGTCATGACCGTCGAACCCGGGTTCGGCGGCCAGAGCTTCATGAAGGACGTCGCGACGGAGAAGCTGCTGCCGGCCCGCGAGCTGCTGCGCCACAAGGCACACGGTGCCGAGATCCACGTCGACGGCGGCGTCAACCGCGAGACGGCCGAGTTCGCCGGCGCACTTGGCGTCGACATCCTCGTGGTCGGCTCCGCGCTCTTCATCAAGGGCCATGACATGGGCCGCGAGATCCGGCTGATCCGGGCGCTCGCGGACGAGGGCTACCAGTACGGCCTCAACGGGGGCGAGCCGCCGATCCCGCGCGATCGGATGGTCCGCTTCGCCTCGCTCCCGAAGCCGTTCGCGCGCCGGCTCATGGACGACATCGAAGCCGGCGGGATCCCGGTCGTGATGCTCCGCGGGGAGGGCCAGATGAACCCGGACGGCGTGCGCGACTACGACCTCCTGGTGCCGGCCACCGTGGAGACCCTCGTGGCCGAGCGCGGCACGCGGCAGCGCGCGACGACTACGACGCGCAGGCCCAGGCGTGGCGCGAGTCGTACATCCGCGAGCACGGGATCGTCGAGCCGCCCGGCGCTTCATGAGGGCGCTCCTCCAGCGCGTGTCGAGCGCCAGCGTCCGCGTCGGGGGCGAGACGGTCGGCGAGATCGGGCCGGGGCTGGTGATCCTGCTCGGCGTCGGGCCGGACGACACGGAGGCGACCGCGGACCAGCTTGCCCGCCGGATCGTCGAGCTGCGCATCTTCCGCGACGACGGCGGCCGGACCGACCGCTCGCTGATCGACACGGCCGGGGCCGCGCTGGTGGTCTCGCAGTTCACGCTCTACGCCGACACGCGGCGGGGCCGGCGCCCGGGGTTCAGCGCGGCCGCGCCACCCGAGCTCGCCGAACGGCTCTACGAGCGGTTCGCCGCGGCGGTGCGCGAAGCCGGTCCGGCGGTGGCGACCGGCACGTTCGGGGCGGAGATGGCCGTGGAGCTCGTCAACGACGGGCCGTTCACGATCTGGCTCGACAGCGACGACCGCTGACCAGGACCGGACACAGAAGACCGGCCGTCACGATGACGACCGGCCACGGATCTCGAGCGGGCGCCGGACCGGCGCGGCGACGACCTAGCGGGAGGCCTTCGAGAGCGTCCGTCGGCAGCGGGTGCAGACGAGCGACTTGGTGGGAACGCCCTTCTGGTTGTCGATGACCAGGGGCTGGAGGTTGGGCTGCATGCGACGGTGCGCCCGGACGCGGTTCATCCCGATCGACTGGGGGTTGAAGCCAGGCATCGAGGTCTTGCCGCAGATCGCGCAGGAGCGGGCCATGCGTGGTCCTCAGGGAGTGGGGGTCTGACAGGGTCCAGCCGCGAACGGCCCGGACGGAAGCGGTAGGATACCACACGGCCACCGACGCTCCCGCCGGTCGCCGCCCGACCCGCCATGCGAGGAGGACGTCGTCCGCGTGCCAGCCAGCCAGACCCCGGGCCGATCGCTCGTGACCCGCCGCGCGATCACGGACGTGGTCCGCGCCGCGACGCTCGGATCGTACGGCGTGACGGGACTCGCGGGCGGGCCGCTCGCCCGGCTCCTCGCCCGGCTCGACCTCGCCCAGCCCGGGATCGTCGCCCGCTTCGATGGTGGCCTCGACATCGAGCTGGACCTTGACGTCGCCCTCGGCGTGCCGGTCGCGGAGGTCGCCCGACAGGTCGATTCCGCGGTGCGCTACGCCCTCAAGCGGGCCTTCGCCCTCGAGGTCCAGCGGCTCGTGATCCACATCGACGGCTTGCGGGTCCAGCCCGGCGGGTCGCCCCCGGGCGTCGTCCACGAGGACCCGACGCACATCCGGTCCCGCGACCTTGCCGACAGCGGGACGGACGTCGCCTGATGGTCCGTCGGGCCTGTGACGGCGCGGGCCTGCTGGCGGCGTTCGGGGCAGCGGTCGCGAACCTGGAGGCCCACGTCGACGAGATCAACGCCCTGAACGTCTATCCCGTGCCGGACGGGGACACGGGCTCGAACATGGCCGCGACGGTCCGCGCCGCCCTCGAGGAGGGCGAGCGCGCCGCCGGCCAGCCGGTCGACCGCGTGGCGGCAGCCATCAGCTTCGGCGCGCTCATGGGCGCCCGTGGCAACTCCGGCGTCATCACGAGCCAGATCTTCCGCGGGATGGCCGAGGGACTCGAGGGCAAGCAGCGGTTCAACGGCCTCGATCTGGCGCATGCGCTCGCGACCGCATCGAAGACGGCCTACGCCGCCGTCGCGAAGCCGGTCGAGGGCACCATCCTGACCGTCATCCGCGAATCGGCGGACGCGGCGGTCGCCGCCGCGGAGCACAGCGAGGACGTCGAGACGGTCCTGGCCGCGACGGTGGACGCCGCCGAGAAGTCCGTCGCCAGGACGCCGACGCTGCTGGCCGTCCTGCGCGAGGCGGGGGTCGTGGACTCGGGCGGCCAGGGGCTCTACCGGCTCTTCCAGGGGGCGCTGCTCCATCTCGTCGGCCAGGCCCCGGCGGCATCCGTCCGGAGCCGCACGGCCAAGGGCGTCAAGCCATCCGCGCTCGTCGCGCACGCGGACGAGGGGTTCGGCTACGAGACGATGTTCCTGGTCCTGGCCGAGGGGAAGCAGTCGCTCGACGTCGACGCCATCCGGATGCACCTCGAGTCGATCGGGGAGTCCGTGCTCGTTGCGGGCGATCCGCGCGCGCTCAAGGTCCACGTCCACAACGAGCGGCCGGACCTCGTGATCGCCTACGGGCTGACACTCGGATCGCTCAGCCGGATCAGCGTCGAGAACCTCGATCACCAGGCGCGCGACGTCCGCGAGACCCGCGCGGCCGAGTTCACGGCCGAGCCGGCCGATGTCGCGAGCGGCGCAGGCACGACCGTCGCCGGGCAGACGGGCGGGTCCCGTCGCCCGAGCCTCGACCTCGGGGTGGTCGCCGTGGTCGCCGGCGACGGCCTGTCCGCGATCTTCCGCGACTTCGGCGTCACGGCGATCGTGCACGGCGGCCAGACCTCGAACCCGAGCACCGGCGAGCTGCTCGAAGCGGTCACGACGGTCGATGCCCGCGAGGTCCTGATCCTCCCCAACAATCCGAACGTCGTCCTCGCCGCCCGCCAGGTCGCGGCACTCGCAGACCGGCCGGTCGCGGTCGTGGCCAGCCGCAACGCGGCCGAAGGGTTCGCGGCGCTGCTCGCGCTCGATCCGACCCTGGGTGCCGAGGCCAACTGCGGGCCGATGACCGAGGCCGCCCGCGCGATCCAGAGCGTGGTCGTCACCGAGGCGGTCCGGGACGCGACCATCGGCGGCCGCAAGGTCAAGCGCGGCCAGACCATCGCGCTCGATCCGGACGACGGGCTGGTCGCAGTCGACGGTGACCGGTCCAGGGCGGTGCTGGCGGCCATCGCCGCGCTCCATCCCGGCTTCGAGCTCCTGACCATCTTCTACGGGGACGGCGCCGACCTGGCCGAGGCCGAGGGCATGGCCAGGCGCATCGGTGCCACGGTGCCGGGGATCGAGGTGGAGGTCCGCCACGGCGGCCAGCCCTACTACCGGTACCTGATCTCGGCGGAGTAGGCGTGGCCAAGGCGACTGCCGCGCTCCCGCCGCCTCCGCTCGACCCGGTCGAGCTGCTCGATACCCCATTGGCCCGTTCCGGGCTGGCGGCCGGCGCCACGCTCCGGCGGGCCGGCATGCGGATCGGCGTCTACGACGTGCGCGACCTGCTGTTCTTCCTGCCGCGGCGCTACGACGACCTGCGCGAGATGTCCCGGCTCGGCGACCTGCGCCAGGTGGAGCCCGGGACGGTGATCTCGGCGAAGGTCCGGGTCGCGGACGTGGTGGTTCTGCCCTCGTTCCGGCGCCGGATCCAGCGGACGGTCGCCACCCTGACCGACGAGACGGGCACGGTCAAGGCGACCTGGTTCGGCCGGCGTTATATCGAACGACGCCTCCAGGTCGACCACGAGGTCGTGGTCTCCGGGCGTGTCAAGTGGTTCGGCCGGGAGCTGACCCTCGACAACCCGGACTTCCAGATCCTCCAGGGCGACGACGAGGTCCTGCTCGCCGGTCGCATCGTGCCGGTCTACCGGCTCACCGCCGGGCTGACCGCTGCCCGCCTCCGCTCCGCCATCCGCGACGCGCTCGATCGGGCGGGTCCCACCTACCCGGAGTACCTGCCGGCCGCCATCCGCCGCGAGATGGGCCTGCCCGGCATCGCGACGACCCTCGAATCGGCCCACTACCCGCTGACCTTCGAGGCACGCGACGACGCCCTCCGCCGGCTCGCCTTCGACGAGCTGCTGGCGCTCCAGCTGGGGATGGTCGCCCGCCGCCGACAGCGGGCCCGCGCCGCGGCCGTGCCGATCGCCATCGACGACGCCTCCGACGCGGCCGTCCGCGAGGCGCTCACGGCGGCCCTGGCCACGCGGGTCGGGCGCGCTGTCACGCTGACGGACGATCAGGCAGCCGCCGACGGCCGACATCCGGACCGACATCGCGGGGTCGACGCCGATGCTGCGCCTGCTCCAGGGCGACGTCGGATCCGGCAAGACGGCGGTCGCGGCGTACGCACTCGCCGCGGTCGCCCGGGCCGGCTACCAGGGGGCGCTCCTCGCGCCGACCGACCTGCTGGCCCGCCAGCATCTCGAGACCATCGGGGCGCTGCTCGAGGCGCTCGGGATCGGGGTCACGCTGCTGACCGGGTCGCTCAAGGCGGACCGCCGTTCGAAGGCCCTCGCCGACATCGCGTCGGGGCAGGCGGCCGTCGTGGTCGGCACCCATGCGCTCATCCAGGAGTCGGTCTCGTTCCGGGACCTCGGCCTGGTCGTGATCGACGAGCAGCATCGTTTCGGCGTGGGCCAGCGCGACGCGCTCGAGGGCAAGGCGGACGGCCGCTCCCCGCACGTGCTGCTGATGACCGCCACGCCGATCCCGCGGACGCTGGGCCAGCTGGTCTACGCCGACCTGGACGTCTCGGACCTGCGGACGCCGCCGGCCGGCCGCGTGCCGATCCGGACCGGGATCCGCCGCCCCGACGATCTCGACCGGACGTGGCAGAAGGTCCGCGACGAGGCAGCGGCCGGGCACCGCACGTTCGTGGTCGTGCCGCTCATCGACGACGCGGGCGTCGAGACGGAAGGCGCGGTCGCGGCCGAATCCGAGGCGAAGCGTCTCGCGGACCTGCTCGCGCCCCTGCGGGTCGGCCTCGTCCATGGCCGGCTCAAGGCGGCAGCGCGCGACGCCGAGATGACCCGCTTCCGCGACGGCGAGCTCGACGTGCTCGTGGGCACGACGGTGGTCGAGGTCGGGGTGGACGTCCCGGCCGCCACGATGATGGTCATCGAGTCGGCGGACCGGTTCGGCCTCGCCCAGCTCCACCAGCTGCGCGGCCGCGTCGGTCGCGGGATGGTCGAGTCGTTCTGCGTGCTGGTCTCCGATTCAGCCGACGAGGTGGCCCGCGCCCGGCTCCAGGCGGTCACCGAGCTGCGCGACGGGTTCGAGCTGGCCGAGCGGGACTTCGAGCTGCGCCGCGAGGGCGACGTGCTCGGGCTGGCGCAGAGCGGGCTGCCGCGACTGCGGGTCGCGTCGCTCCAGGACCCGGCCCACCGCGAGCTGGCGGTGCAGGCGCGCGCCCACGCGGAGGCGCTGCTGGACGCTCGAGGGGCGCTCATCGATGGCGTCGACCGCCCTCCGCCACGAGCTCGAGGCCGGCTGGCTGCGGCGGATCTCCGCCGGCGAGGCCGCCGAAGAGGGCGACGACGATGGCTGACGCGGGCCGGGTCATCGCCGGCCGTGCGCGCGGGCTGCGGCTGGTCGGGCCGGGGGAGGGGACGCGGCCGATGGGCGACCGCGTCAAGCAGACCCTGTTCGCGATCCTCGAGCCGGACCTGCCCGACGCCGCGTTCCTGGACCTGTTCGCGGGGAGCGGCGCGGCGGGGATCGAGGCGCTCTCGCGCGGTGCCGCGTCGGCGACCTTCGTCGAGCGCGACGGGGCCGCGATCAAGGTCATCGGCGCGAACCTCGAGCGCACCCGCCTCGGCGGTCCAGCCGCGCGCCTCGTGAACGAGGAGGTCACCCGCTGGCTGGCGTCACCGCGACGGGCGGGGGAGGGGCCGTGGGACCTCGCGGTCGCCGATCCACCCTACGACCAGCCGGCGCTGCTCGCGTCCACGCTCGCGGCCCTGGGACCGCTCCTCGCCGTCGGCGGCCGGGCGGTCGCCAAGCACGCCAGCCAGACGCCGCCACCCGAACGGGTCGGACTGCTAGCATCCGAGCGCGAGCGGCGCTTCGGCGAGACCACGCTCACCTTCTATCGGCGCGTGGAGGATCGATGAACACGATCGCGGTCTACCCGGGCTCGTTCGACCCGATCACCAACGGCCACCTCGACATCATCCGGCGCGCGGCCAGCGTGTTCGAGACGGTCGTCGTCGGCGTGCTCGCCAACCCGCGCAAGACCCCGCTGTTCCCGGTCGAGACGCGCATCCGGGTCATCCGCGACGCCCTCGGCGAGGGCGGCTCGGCCCTCGAGCGGATCGAGGTGACCGCGTTCGACGGGCTGACCGTCGACTTCTGCCGGAAGCAGTCCAGCCGGGCGATCATCCGCGGGCTGCGGGCGATCAGCGACTTCGAGGCGGAGATGCAGCTGGCCCACAACAACCGGGTCCTCGCGCCGGAGGTCGACACCGTCTTCTTCATGACCTCGGTCGAGAACGGCTACGTCAGCTCGAGCCTCGTGAAGGAGATCGCGGGCTTCGGGGGCGACATCTCGTCGATGGTCCCGGCCGCGGCCCGCGCGGCCCTCGACGAGGCACTCCGGAGGCGCTGACCGGACGCCCGCGTGCCATACTTGCGGCCACGCGTGCCAGGGCCAGACCGCCGAGCCGGGAGGGAACTCCGATCGACATCATCTTCCTTGTCGAGCGCCTCGAATCGCTGATCGCCAACGGCAAGAAGCTGCCGCTCACGACGAACGTGGTGGTCGACCAGAACGCGGCCCTCGGGCTCATCGACGAGCTGCGCGTCGCCGTTCCCGAGGAGGTCCGCGCCGCCAAGCGGATCAACGCCGAGGGCGAGCGGATCATCGAGAAGGCCCAGATCGAGGCCGAGCGCATCGTCGCCAAGGCCCAGGAGCAGGCGGCGTTCCTCATCGATGAGCGCGGGCTGACGCAGGCCGCCGAGGCGATCAGCCAGCGCGTGATCGGCGAAGCGCACCAGGACGCCGACGAGATCCGCCGCGGCGCCGACGAATACGCGGTCGGGGTCCTGGTCGGCCTCGAGGGCGACGTCGTCAAGACGCTCCAGAGCATCAAGAAGGGGATCGCGATGCTCGACGAGCGGCGCGCCGACCTGGTCGCCGAGGAGCCCCTGCCCGAGGCGGACGACGAGGGCGGCTGGGCCGACGAGCCGGAGGACGTGGCGGAACCGGCACGTCCATGACCGCCCGCCCGCCGGACGGGCCGCTCCTCTGGAACGTGGCCGGACTGCTGGCCGACACCGTCGGCGCCGATCGCCACTATGCCGTTCGCGATGCCCGGATCGATCTGCCGGACGAGCTCCGCCTCGTCGCGCCCATCGAGGGTGCCGTCCGGCTGTCGCGCACGAACCGCGGCGTCCTCGCCGATGCGGACCTGCACACGGCCATCGCCGGCGAGTGCAGCCGCTGCCTGAAGGAGCTCGAGATCCCGCTGACGCTCGGGATCCACGAGGAGTACCTGCCCACGATCGACCTCGCCAGCGGCAAGGCCGTGGTCTTCGACGATGAGCCCGACGCGATGCGACTCAGCGACCACCACGAGCTCGACCTCGAGCCGGCCGTCGCCGACGCGATCGTCCTGGCCGAGCCCATCGCCCCGCTCTGCCGGCCGGACTGCCCGGGTCTCTGCATCGTCTGCGGCGAGCCGCTCGAGACCGGCGACCACGACCATCCCGACGACGACATCGACCCGCGGCTCGAGGCGCTGCGCGGCTTCCAGGCCGATCCCGGATGACCCGGGGGAGACGAGGGGCCGGATCATGCGCTAGACTCCGCCGTCGGCGTGGCGCCGCACCCGGGAACGGGACGGTCGAGCGGCCACGCGACACGACCGACCTCTGACAAGGAGCCCACGACCCCATGGGTGTACCCAAGCGCCGCGTCTCGCACGCCCGCCAGGGCGAGCGCCGCGCGCATCTCGCCATCGACCTGCCGCTCCTCGAGGAGTGTCCGCATTGCCACGAGCAGAAGCAGCAGCACCACGTCTGCCCGAACTGCGGCTACTACAACGGCCGCCTCGCGGTGGAGCTCAAGCCCGCCGCTGACGACGCAGCGCGCTGATCGCGTGACGGACCCCGCACCGACCGGGAGCTCGGCGGGCGGCGTCCGCGTCGCCATCGATGCGATGGGCGGCGACCACGGTCCCTCCGAGGTCGTCCCCGGGGCGCTCGCCTACGCCCGGTCGCACCCCGCCGACCGGCTGATCCTGGTCGGCGATGAGGCGGTGGTCGCCGCCCTCGCCGGTCCGCTGCCGGACAACGTCTCGATCTTCCACGCCTCGCAGGTCATCGGCATGGACGAGCATCCCGCGATGGCGCTTCGCGAGAAGCGCGATTCCTCGATCCTCGTGGCGACCGACCTGGTCAAGCGCGGCGAGGCCGACGCCGTCGTCACCGCGGGCCACACCGGCGCAGGGATGGCCGCCGCCGTGCTGCGCCTGGGGCGGCTCCCCGGCGTCGACCGTCCGGCGCTCGCCGTCCAGATGATCACCGACTCCGGCCCGATGGTCCTGCTCGACATCGGCGCCAACCCCGATTCGACCGCCGAGAACCTGGCCCAGTTCGCGCGGATGGGGGCGATCTTCGCGGAGCGGGTGATGGGCGTGCCGCGGCCGCGCATCGCGCTCCTCTCGATCGGCGAGGAGCGCGGCAAGGGCGACGCCCGGATCCAGCGCGCCAGCGAGCTGCTCGACGCCTCCGGCCTGCGCTTCGTCGGCAACGTCGAGGGCAAGGACCTGACGAAGCACCAGGCCGACGTGGTCGTCTGCGATGCCGTCCTCGGCAACGTGGTCATCAAGTTCTTCGAGGGCCTGTCCGGGTTCATCTTCGACCTGTGGCGGACGGAGTTCCGGCGCAACCTGCGCGGCAAGCTCGGCGCCCTGTTCATGAAGCCCGGGATCGACCGGATCCGCGCCGTCTTCGACTACGAGAAGGTCGGCGGCTCGATCCTGCTGGGGGTCCGCGGGACCGTGATCATCACCCACGGCCGGGCCCGCCGGCGGATGATCGAATTCGCCGTCGACGTGGCCGCCACGACCGCCCGGACCCGGGTCCCGCGGCTCATCGGCGAGGCGCTCGCGACCCACGCCGCGGGAGGCGCGCCGGCGGCGACCAGCGACGAACCGGCGGCCGCCGAGGGGATCGCCTCGTGAGCGGCCACGAGCTGACCGTCGGTCCGTCGGTCATCCGCGAGCTCGTCGGCCTCGCCGCCCTCGAGGTGCCCGGCGTGGCCCGCGTCGGCCGGGGTGGCGCGGCGTGGCGGCGCTGGCTCGGCGGCCGGGCCGTGACCGTGCGCATCCTCGAGGACGGGGTCAGCGTCCGGATCTGGATCGTCGCCCGCCCGGGCCAGGCTGTCGGGCCGCTCGCGGGCCAGGTCCGCTCGGCGGTCGCGGCCACGGTCGAGCGCCTGCTCGGCCTCGATCTCCGCGCGGTGACCGTCCTGGTGGACGGTGTCGGGGGCTGACCGGGTCCGGGGTCGGCGGACCGGTCGCCGGCTGGCGCTCTCGGCGGTCTTCGAGGCGGACTTCGGACAGCACACCGCGGAGGCGGTCCTCGAGCGCCACCTCGCCGAGATCCGAGCGGGACCCGGCGGCCGCGGAGCTCGCCCGCGAGCTGGTCGGCGCGGTGACCGCCAACCGCGATTCGATCGATGCCGAGATCACCCGCCGCGCCCCCCAGTACCCGGTCACCGGCCTCGCGCGGATGGACCGCGCACTCCTCCGTACGGCCATATCCGAGGTGCTACACTCCGGCACGCCGGCCCGGGTGGCGATCGCCGAGTGGGTCGAGTTGGCACGCATCTACAGTGGCGACCCGACGCGCCGCCTCATGAATGGGGTGCTCGGGAAGATCGAAGCGGAGTCCAACGGCACCCGGCCGTCGGCCTAACCCAACTCCGAGGAGGGAGTCAGTGGCAACCACCTACGAGCGCCTCAAGAAGATCGTCGTGGAGCAGCTCGGCGCCGACGAGGATGAGGTCAAGCCCGAGGCGTCGTTCGTCGACGACCTGAACGCCGACTCCCTCGACCTGGTCGAGCTGATCATGAGCCTCGAGGAAGAGTTCGGGACCGAGATCTCCGACGAGGATGCCGAGAAGATCCGGACCGTCCAGGACGCCGTCGACTACATCGACGAGCGGTCGTCCTAAGACCCCCGGGCGGCGGGCCATCGTGCGCCCCGCCAGCGCCTTCGCGACCCGCCTCGGGGTCCCGATCCGCGACCAGGGCCTGCTCGAGCAGGCCCTCATCCATGCCAGCTGGCTGCATGAGCACCCCGACGAGGCGGCCGGCCAGAACGAGCGGCTGGAGTTCCTCGGCGATTCGGTCGTCAACCTGATCATCTCGGAGGCGCTCTACGCGCGCCATCCCGACGACGACGAGGGCGACCTCTCCGCCCGCCGCGCGGCCATCGTCTCCACGACCGGGCTGGCGCGGCTCGCCGGGCGCATCGACCTTGGCGCGATGCTGCTGCCTCGGCGAGGGCGAATCGCGCCGCAGCGGCCGCCGCCGCCCGACCCTTCTGGCCTCGTCGTTCGAGGCGCTCGCCGGCGCGATCTACCTCGACCTGGGGTTCGATGTCGTGCGCGACTGGCTCGTGGCCCTGGCCGACGCCGGAGCTGACCCAGGACGGGCCGATCGCTGGCGCTCAAGAGCCCCAAGAGCCGGCTGCAGGAGTACACCCAGCGCCACTCCGGCGGCCGCCCGTCGTACCGGCTCATCGACGTCACCGGCCCGGACCACGAGAAGACGTTCCGCGTCGAGGTCCAGGTCGATGGCCAGCCGCTCGGGCGTCGGCGAGGGGCCGTCGCGGCGCGTGGCCGAGACCGCCGCCGCCGCCGAGGCCATCGAGCGCCTGCGCGCCCAGCTCCGAGCCGAGGCGGTCGGCGAATGACCGCGCCCGCGGGACCGGGGCGCCTCCTGGCGCCGTCGCGCCTCCTCGCCCTGCGCCTGCAGGGCTTCAAGTCGTTCGCCGAGCGGACCAACGTCGAGTTCGGCGGCGGGATCAGCGCGATCGTCGGGCCGAACGGCTCCGGCAAGAGCAACCTCGCGGACGCGCTGCGCTGGGCGCTCGGCGAGCAGGGCCGGGCGCTCCGGTCGCGCAAGTCCGAGGACGTCATCTGGGCCGGCTCGGACAAGCGCGCCGCCCAGGGCATGGCCGACGTGACGCTGGTCATCGACAACGCCGACGGCCTGCTGCCGGTCGAGTTCCAGGTGCTCGAGCTCGGGCGGCGGCTCTACCGCTCCGGCGAGAACGACTACCTGCTCAACAGGCAGCGCATCCGGCTGCGCGACCTCGTCGACCTGCTCGATGCCGCGCATCTCGCCGACAACGCGTTCCTGTTCATCGGCCAGGGCATGGTCGACCAGGCGCTCGCGCTCCGGCCGGAGGAGCGCCGGCCGCTGTTCGAGGAGGTCGCCGGGGTCCGGCGGCACGAGCGCCGTCGCCGCCGCGCCCAGGAGCAGCTCGTCGAGTCCGAGGCGAACCTCGCCCGCGTCGAGGACATCCTCGCCGAGCTCCGCCCGCAGGCGCGCCGCCTGGCGGCGCAGGCCGAGCAGCAGGCCAGCCGCCAGACCACGGCCGATGAGCTCGCGGCCGCGATCCTGCCTGTCCGCGCACGCGCGCTGGCACGAGGCGGCCGCACGGGTCGGGGCGACCCAGGGCCGCCGGGCAGCGGCGGGTGCCGATGCCGACCGTGCGATGGCCGAGATGGCGGCGGCGGAGACGGCCGCCTCGGGCGTGGCAGCGGAACTCGGCCTGCGGGCCGTCGCCGAGCGCGAGCGCCGCGAAGCCCACGATGCCGCCCGGGCGACCCTGACCGCTGCCCAGCTCGGCGAGGCGAGGGTCGCGTCGGAGCTCGCTGCCATCGAGCGAGATCGCGAGCGGATCGCCGCCGAGCGCGCCGCCGCCGAGGCCGAGCTGGCCGCGGGCCGCCGGTCGGGGTCGGTGCCCATGCCGCCGCGCGACATCGACCTCGAGGCCGCGCTGGCCGAGGCGGAACGCGAGACCGCGGCGGCCCTCGCCGAGCTCGGCGCGCTGCGAGCCGAGCGACAGGCACAGGGCGAGGAGATCGCCGCGCTCCGCCGAGCCGCGGCTGCACGCCAGGCCGAGCTCGACACCGCGCGACGCCGCGCCGACGAGGCCGGCCGCCAGGCCGTCACGGAAGAAGAGCGGGCAGCGGCCGCGTCAGCCCGGCGCGACGCCACGGCCGGCCTGGCCGCGGCGGCACACGACCGCCGTGCCGCCGCGATCGAGACGGAGCGGGCGGCGACCGCGGCGCTCGAGGCCGCGCGGGCGGCCCTGGAGGCCGCGGAGGCCGAGCGGTCCGCGGCGGAGACCCGCGCCGTCGCCGCGGAGGCGGACCTCGCCGCGGTCCAGGCGCGGTCGCGGGCGCTCGAGGCGCGCCTGACGGAGGAGGAGGGCCGCGGGATCGCCAAGGCGGCGCGACGCCACGGCGGCCGACGCGTCGATGAGGAGCTGGTCATCGATCCGGGCTTCCGGGCCGCGGTCGAGGCGGCGCTCGGGGAGGCGACCCGTGCCTATCTCGTCAAGGCCAGCGCTATCGCGGACCTGGCCGCCGAACGCGGCGCCCTGATCGTCGAGGAGCGGACGCTCGGGCGGTGCCCCGTCGACGGCCGCCGATGCCCGCGAGCGCCGATTCCTCGATGCCGTCGGTGCGGCGGGCGGCGGCCCCCTGGCCGATGCCATCCAGCGCGATGGGAACGGCGCCGCGCGACGGCTGTTGGCAAGGGCGGCCTGGGCGCCGGACCTTGCCGCGAGCCTGGCGCTCCAGCCGACACTCCCGGCCGGCTGGATCGTGGTGGTCCGCGACGGCTCGGCGGTCGTCGGCGAGCTCGCGGTGACGCTCGGCGCCGGCGATACCGTCCTCCAGCGCCGCGCCGAGGCGACGACCCTCGCCGCGGAGATCGAGCGCCTGGCCGCGGTGGCGGCGACGGCCCGGACGGCCGCGACGGATGCCGGACATACGGCGGCGTCGGCCCGGGGCGCCCTGGAAGCGGCCCGCGCCGCCGAATCCCGGGCCGCCACGGACCGCCGGACCGCCGATGACGCGGAACGGGTCGCCGCGCGCGACGCCGAGGCCGCGGTCCGGGAAGCCGCCTGGGCCGAGGCGCAGGCGGAGCGGCTGCGAGGGGATCACGACCGCGCGATGGCCGCCCTCGCCGCGATGGAGGGCACGGCCGATGCTCCCGCGACCGCGGGCGGGGACCGGCCGACGGCCGGCGAGGGGTCGACCGGCGCGATCGACGCCTGGGAGGCCCGCGCGACGGAGATGCGGGCACGTCGCGACCGGCTGGCCGAGCAGGCCGCCGCCGCCGACGCGGGCCGGCGCGAAGCGGAGGCGCGTCGGACCCGCGCCGAGACCGGGATCGCCCTCGCCGAGGAGCGGATGGCGCGTGCCGACCGCGAACTCGTGGGCCTCGATGCGCGCGCCCGGGACCTTGCCGCTGAACGGGATCGCCTGCGGACCGACCTGGCCGCCGCCGTCGTGACCGAGGCGGCCGCCCGCCAGGCACTCGCCGAGCTGCACGCCGCGGATGCGGCCGACCGTGAGCGCCTCGCGACCGCCGAGCGGAGCGCATCGAGCGCGCGCGAGCGGCTCCGGGCCGCGGACGACCGCCTGCGGATGGCCGATCGCGACGAGCTCGAGGCCCGGCTCGGCCTCGATGCGCTGCGCGAGAGCGTGCTGGTCGACCTGGCTGGCCTCGGCGATGCCGGCCTGAGTCACCTCGCCGCGGTCACAGGACTGTCGGTCGCGCTGCCAGCCGCCGGGGACGATGCGTCGGGGCCGGACGCCGCGGGCGAGACCGTCGCCGACGCCGATGCCGACAGCGGCGGCGATACCGCCGCCTTCGACGCGGCGCTCGACGCGGCCGCCGATCGATGGGCGTCGGCACCTCCAGCCGGGACGCCACCGGGTCCCGCGCGGCTCGGCCAATTGCGGCGGCGTTTCCACGAGCTCGGGGCGGTCAACCCGTTCGCCGTCGACGAGTACGGGGAGCTGAAGACGCGGCTCGAGACGCTCGAGACCCAGGCGACCGACCTGCGAACCGCGATCGTGCGGACACGCGAGCTGATCGCCGAGCTCGAGACGATGATCTCGGACCAGTTCCAGACCACGTTCCGCGCCCTCGAGGTCGCCTTCGCGGCGCGCTTCGAGCAGCTCTTCGGCGGCGGGTTCGCCCGGATCTCGCTGACCGACCCGTCCGACCTCGGGTCGACGGGCGTCGAGATCGTCGCCCGGCCGCCCGGCAAGAAGGCCCAGGCGCTCGCGATGCTGTCGGGCGGCGAGCGTGCGCTGACCGCAGTCGCGCTCCTGTTCGCGATGCTCGAGGTTCGCCCGGTGCCGTTCTGCGTGCTCGACGAGGTCGACGCCGCGCTCGACGAGGCCAATGTCGGCCGGTTCGCCGATGCGCTCCAGAGCCTCGCGCATCAGACCCAGTTCATCGTGATCACGCACAACCGCGGCACGATCGAGGCCGCCGATGCGCTCTACGGCGTCACGGTCGGCGACGACTCCGTCAGCCGCGTCGATCAGCCTCCGCCTCGACGAGGCCCAGGCGCTCGCCGACCAGGGTCGGGCCGAGCTCGCACCGACGCGCTGATGCCGTTCTGGCGTCGCGATCGCGACGAGGCCGAGCCGGCCGAGACCGGGGCCGAGGAGCCGCTTCCGCACCCTGAGGAGGCCGAGCCCGGCTGGGAGCCCGACCCGTCGGACTTCGAGGACCCGCCCAGGACGGTGGTCGCGCCCGAGGGCGAACCCCAGCCGGCGCCGGAGCCGCCGCCGGCCGTGCCGGATCCCGAGCTCGCAGCGCTCGTCGCCCCGGCGACGCCCGAACCGGCGACGATCGAGCCGGCGACGATCGAGCCGGCGACGTCCGAGCCGAGGGTCGCCGAACCCGATCCCGGCCGCGTCTGGATCACGATCCCGGACCCCATCTACCCGATCGAGCCTCAGGCTCCGCCACCCCAGCCGCTCGCCGCCGCGACCGAACCCGACGCCCGGCCCGACCGCGAGGGCTCGCTCGACGCCGGGCTCGAGCGGACCCGCGGCGGCTTCATGTCGCGCCTGCGCGGCTTCCTCGCCGGCGGCCCCGAGGGCCCGTCCTGGGACGACGTCGAGGAGACGCTGATCGGCGGCGACGTCGGGGCGGCGCTGGCCATGGACGTCGTCGAACGTGCCCGCAAGCGGCGCGACCCGGCAGGCGCGGAATCGGCCGTGCGGGCGGAGCTCGCCGCGCTCCTCGTCCCGCGCGATCCGGCATGGTCGCCGCAGCCATCGGTCGAGGGCGGACCGGCTGTGATCCTCGTCGTCGGCGTCAACGGCACCGGCAAGACCACGACCATCGGCAAGCTCGCCAGGCGCTACACGGGGGAGGGGCACCGGGTCATCCTGGCCGCTGCCGATACGTTCCGCGCCGCCGCAATCGACCAGCTCCGCATCTGGGCGGACCGCGCCGGGACCGAGATGGTCGCGCACGCCCCGGGCGCGGATCCCGGCGCCGTGGTCTACGACGCGCTGGACGCGGCGGTGGCCCGCCGCGCGGACCTGGTCATCGCCGACACGGCGGGCCGCCTCCACACCAAGTCGAACCTGATGGACGAGCTGAGCAAGATCCGGCGCATCATCGACAAGCGCCTTCCCGGTGCCGCGCCGGAGACCTTCTTCGTGCTCGACGCCACGACCGGCCAGAACGGCCTCGCCCAGGCGAAGGCCTTCCACGAGGCCGTGGGTCTCACCGGCATCGTGCTGACGAAGCTGGATTCGACGGCCAAGGGCGGCATCGTCTTCGCCATCGAGGACGCGCTCCACATCCCGGTGCGTTTCGTCGGGGTCGGCGAGCAGGCCGGCGACCTGATCGCCTTCGAGCCGGACGCCTTCGTCGCGGCGCTCTTCGCCTAGCCGCCGACCGGGCGGTCGCGCCCGATCTCCTCGACGGCTTCGACCGTCCCGGCGTCCAGCACGACCGGGAGCTGCTTGAGTCGGCGGACTGGCGAGAACCACAGGATCAGGACGCCGATCACCCCGAAGACGGGGGCGATCCACATGGTGGCGCGGAGGCCGATCGCCAAGGCGAGCACGCCGGCCAGCAGCGTCGTGATCAGCTGGGCGATCCCCGAGGCGACGACGAAAGTGGACGAGACGCGTCCGAGCGCGCGGTCCTCGACCAGCGTCTGGCGGACCACGACCTCCGAGATGTCGTAGACCTGCAGCGAGGAGTCGCCGAGGAGCTGCGCGAGGATCAGCAGGGTGATCGCGACCAGCGGGGCGCCGACCGGCGCCAGCGGGACGAACATGTTGCTGATCGTCGAGAGCACGAGCGCCGCGATCACGACCGGCCCGACCCCCCAGCGCTGGGTCAGCGGCTTCGTGAGCAACGCCCCGGCGAGCGACGAGACCCCGCCGATGGCCGCGACCACGCCCAGCGGTGCCGGCCCCAGGCCGAGCTCGTCGACCGTGAAGAGCCACCACGTCGTGCCGAAGATGCCCCAGATCATCGAGATCGCGACCTGCGAGCCCGCGAACGCCCGGAGGATGGGGTCGTGCCGGACGAGCCGGATCCCCTCGCGGATCTCGGCGATCACCGGTGATCGCTCCGCGGGCGGTGGCGGCGGTGGCTCGTCCTTCCGGATCGTCCCGAGCAGCAGCGCCGAGACCAGGAAGGTCACGGCATCGATGGCGATGGTCACCGGCGCGCTCAGGGCCTGCACGAGCACGCCACCGAGCCCGAACGCGAGGACCTCCGACGCCGAGCCGCTCGCCGAGAGCGCCGCATTGGCGTCGGTCAGCTGGTCCCGTTCCACGACGGTCGGCAGGTAGGCGTTGTCGGCAGAGTCGAAGAAGACGGTCAGCACGGCCGCCACGCCGGTGACCACCAGCAGGTGCGGGAACGTCAGCACGTCGAGGACGAATGCCACCGGGATCGAGCCGAGCAGCACGGCCCGCCCCAGATCGGCCCAGATCAGGACCGGCCGGCGGCGCAGCCGGTCGACCCACGCGCCGGCTACCAGCCCGAAGACCAGTGCCGCGATGAGGTCCAGGCTGCGCAGGATCGACATCTCGACGGAACCGGCGCCCAGGACCAGGATCGCCACGAGGGGCAGCGCGATCCGCGTGACCAGGGAGCCGAAGACCGAGACCGTCGACGCGGCCCAGACGCGTCGGAACGCGCTGTTGCGCCAGAGCACGGAGCGGAGTGGGTTGCGCACGATGGCGGAGCATAGTGGGTGCAGCACCCCGGACCATCGTCCTGACGGCGAGCCGGATGAGGCTGCGCTACACTTCGGCACGCTTCGGTGCGTCAGAACCCGCGCACGAGCCCGGCCCGTCCACGAGCGATCGCCGACCGGCCGGTCGAACCACCTGCTGGAGTCCCCACCCGGACCATGTTCGACACCCTCAGCGAACGGCTTCGCAAGACGCTCGGGACCCTCACGGGCCGGGGTCGGATCAGCGAGGCCGATGTCGACGCCGCCATGCGCGAGGTGCGCCTGGCGCTGCTCGAGGCGGACGTCAACTTCAAGGTCGTCAAGGACTTCGTCGGGCCGCGTCCGCGAGAAGGCCATCGGGGCGGACGTCCTCGAGAGCCTGACCGCCGGCCAGCAGGTCGTGAAGATCGTCCACGACGAGCTCGTCGAGCTGCTCTCGGCCGGCGACCGCACCTTCCACCTGTCGGGCAGCCCCGCGGTCGTCGCGATGGTCGGCCTCCAGGGCTCCGGCAAGACGACCTCGACGGCCAAGCTCGCCCGGCACATCGTGAAGCTCGGGCGGCGGCCGCTGCTCGTGGCGGCCGACCCGTACCGTCCCGCCGCCGCCGACCAGCTCGAGACGCTCGGCCGGAGCCTCGACATCCCGGTCTTCCGCGCCCCGACCGGCACCAGCGTCCCGGAGATCGCCCGGCTGGGCGTCGAGGCGGCCCGCCGCCAGGTCCGCGACGTCGTGATCCTCGACACCGCCGGCCGCCTCACGATCGACGAGGCGCTCATGGCCGAGATCGCCGCCGTGAACGACGCGGTCAAGCCCGTCGAGACGCTCCTCGTCGTGGACGCGATGACCGGCCAGGAGGCCGTCGCGGTGGCGCAGGCGTTCGTCGCCGCGGTCCCCGTGACCGGCCTGATCCTCACCAAGATCGACGGTGACGCCCGCGGCGGCGCGGCGCTCTCGATCTCGGCGGTCACCGGCGTGCCGGTCAAGTTCCTGGGCACCAGCGAGAAGACCGACGGCCTCGAGGTCTTCCATCCGGATCGGCTCGCCGGCCGGATCCTCGGGATGGGCGACATCCTCACGCTCGTCGAGCGGGCGCAGGAGACCTTCGACAGCGGCCAGGCGGCCAAGCTCGAGGAGAAGCTCCGCAAGAACAGCTTCACCCTCGAGGACATGCTCGAGCAGCTCCAGCAGGTCCAGAAGATGGGTCCCCTCGGCCAGGTCATGTCGATGATCCCGGGGATGGGCAACCTCGCCGGCGAGGCGCAGGCCGCCGTCGATCGCGGGGACCTCAAGCGCACCGAAGCCATCATCCGGGCGATGACCGCCGCAGAGCGGCGCGAACCGGCCGTCCTCAACGCCTCCCGGCGGCGCCGCATCGCGGCGGGCTCGGGGACGAGCCTCCCAGACGTCAACCGATTGGTGAAGCAGTTCACCGAGATGCAGAAAGTCATGAAGCAACTGTCCGGGGGTGGCGGCCGGCGGGCCGCCATGAGCGCCCTGTCCGGCCGCCGATGACCCGCCACGCACAAGAGGGGATAGACCGATGACCGATCAGAATCCGGGACCGGGCGATCCGACCACCGTGGTCCCGACACCCGCCGACCCCGTGACGCCAGTCACACCCGATCCCGGCGTACGCCCCCGCCGAGCCGGCCACCACGGCCGCGCCGGTCGCACCCGTCTCCGGCCCGGCCGGCCCGAGCCGGCGCCGCTGGGTCGGCGCGCTCGCGGCGATCGCCGTGGTCGTGGCCATCAGCGCCGCGGCCGTCTACGCGCTGACCGGCGCGGCACCGAACGCCACCGTCCTCGGCTACGTGCCGGGAGGCAGCGTCATGTACGGGGAGTTCCGGATGGACCTCCCGGGCGGCCAGGACCGCAAGGTCGCCGAGTTCCTCTCGAAGTTCCCGGGCTTCGCGGACCAGTCCTCGATCGAGACCAAGGTCGGCGAGACCCTCGATCGGATCGTCGGGTCGGCGTCCGGTGACAAGCAGACCTACGCCAGGGACATCGAGCCGTGGTTCGGCGGTGAGCTCGCGTTCAGCGTGGGCCAGCTGCCCGATCCCAAGAGCCTGGCCGATCCGGCCACGTCGCCCGCGGCGCATGCCCTCGTGCTGCTCTCGGTGAAGGATGCGGCGCTGGCCCAGGCCTGGTTCGACAAGCTGGTCGCCGCCGACGGCACCCAGGTCGCGACCGAGGACTACGCGGGCACCACGATCACCACCCCCGCGACCCAGGGCTCGCAGAGCGCCGGGTTCGCCATCATCGGCGGCAAGGTGGCGGTCATCGGCGACCTCGCCTCGGTCAAGGCAGCCATCGACACCAAGGGCGCCGGCGCCTTCGCCAACGAGCCAGGCCCGAAGGCGGCGTTCGCCGCCCTGGACAGTGACCATCTCGGCGTCGTCTACATGGCGCTCGGACCGCTCTACCAGTGGTCGTCCGAAATGCAGACGGCCATGATGAGCGCGATGCCCGGCGTGACGCCGAGCACCGGCATCCCCGGCTGCCAGCCGTCGGACATGACCTCGATGATGGCCGACTTCCTGCCGGAGTGGATGGGCATGTCGGTGAAGGCCGAGGGGAACGGCCTGGCGTTCGAGGCGGTCTCGCCGCCGGCCGCGAAGGCCATCGGCCCGACCGAGGACCGGACCTCCGACCTCGTCAAGCACATCCCGGGCACGGCCATCATGGCCGCTGTCGTCAACGACTACGGCGCCACGCTCCGCCAGGCCATCGACATCTACAAGTCGCAGCCCTGCTTCAAGGACGCCATCGCGCAGTTCGAGAAGGCCGCGGACCTCGCCGGCGGGCTCGACTCCGTCCTGAACTGGATCGGCGACACCGCGATCGTCGTCAACGGCAGCGACCCGCTGCCCGAGGCGGGCATCGTCGTCAGTCCCACCGACAGCGGTGACGCCCTGAAGCTCCTGACCAGCCTCAAAGGCCTCGTCGCCCTCGGCGGGTCGCAGCAGGGCGTGACCGTCCGCGAAGAGGACCACAACGGGGTCACGATCACGATCATCGACGCCGGCTCGCTGGACAAGCTCGCCGGGAACTCGCTCGGCGGCGCGCCCCCCGTGGCCCTGCCGAGCGGTGACGTCGAGCTCGCCTGGGCGACCACCGACGACCTCGTCGTCATCGGGTCAGGCCCCGGCTTCGTCAAGCACGTCCTCGACACCACCGAGCGGACCTCGCTCGCCGCCAACGACCGCTACAAGTCCCTCGCGGGACGGGTCGGGACCGGCACGGGGATCACGTTCATCGACCTCACGGCGATCCGTGTCCGCACCGAGGGGCTCGTCTCCTCGATGCAGCCGGGCGCCCTCAAAGCGTACGAGACCGACGTCAAGCCGTTCCTGGTCCCGTTCGATGCGTTCGCCGCGTCGAACTCGGTCTCGGGCGACCTCGACCACTCGAACGCCATCATCGCCGTCAAGTAAGCGAGGACCGGGGTGCCCCCAGCGCCCCGGCTTCACCCGCACCAGGAGGAACCGCACCGATATGGCAGTCCGCATCCGGCTGACGCGCGTCGGCGCCAAGAAGCAGCCGACCTACCGCGTCGTCGTCGCCGACGGTCGCAGCGCCCGTGACGGGCGCGCGATCGAGACGCTCGGCCACTACAACCCCCGTTCCGAGCCGGTCGAGTTCCAGGTGGACGAGGACAAGGCCAAGGCCTGGCTCGCCAAGGGAGCCCAGCCGTCCGAGACGGTCAGCCGACTCTTCCGTCAGGCGGGCATCCTGCCCGCCGCCAAGTAGGGGACCGAGATGGCCGCCAAGGAACTGGTCGAATACGTCGCCAAGGCCCTCGTCGACGATCCCGATGCCGTGACCGTGGAGCTCGTCCGTGAGGAGGGTGCGACCGTCATCGAGCTGCACGTCGCCGAGGACGACATGGGCAAGGTGATCGGGCGCAACGGCAGCGTCGCGAAGGCGCTCCGCACCCTGCTCAAGGTCACGGCCGCCCGCGACGGCGAGCCGGTCCAGCTCGAGATCCTCTGAGCGTCGACGAACGGCTCGTGGTCGCCCTCGTCCGAGGGCTCCACGGGCTGCACGGCGCCGTCCGGGTGGAGGTCCTGACCGACCACCCCGAGACCCGCTTCGTGCCCGGCACGGTGCTCCATCGTGAAGGGCGCGACGAGCCGCTGACCATCGCATCAGCCGAGGCCGTCGCGGACGGCCCCGGTTGGCGGATCCGCTTCCGCGAGGTCACCTCGCGCGACGCCGCCGACCTCCTGCGCGGCGCGTACCTGGAGGCCATGGTCGTCCCCGACGTGGAGCTCGGCCGCGGCGAGTACTACTGGCACGAGGTGGTCGGCGTCGCCGTTCGCGGCGTCGATGGGGCCGAGCTCGGGACCGTCCGCGACATCTACCGCGTCGGCGAGAACGACGTGCTGGTCGTCGATGGGGGGACCGTGGCGCCGTTCGACCTGCCGGCCGTCCGCGCCTTCATCCGTGTCTTCGCGCCGCGCCGCGGCGAGATCGTGGTCGACGCCGAGTCCCTCGACCTGCGACCGGCGAAGTCGAAGGCGCCCGACCCGGACCGCCCGAAGGCGCCGCGCCGGCGCAGCCGCAAGCCGGCGACCGCGACGCCGCCCGCCGCGGCTGACGAGTCCACGGCCGCCAACCCGGAGCCGGCCCCGGCCGATCGGGCCGCCTCGCCCCAGCCATGACCCTCGAGATCGACGTCCTGACGCTCTTCCCGGCGATGTTCGAGGGACCGCTCGGCGACAGCATCCCGGGCCGGATCCAGGAGCAGGGCCTGGCGTCGATCCGCGTCCGCGACCTCCGGGAGTGGGGACTCGGCAAGCACCGGTCCGTCGACGACGCCCCGTACGGCGGCGGCGCCGGGATGGTGCTGCGGCCGGAACCGGTCGCCGCCGCGCTGGACGACCTGCGCCGCCCCGACTCGCTGGCGATCCTCATGGACCCCTCGGGCGAGGTCTTCCGCCACGCTCGTGCCGCGGACCTCGCGGCGCGGACCCACCTCGTCTTCGTCTGTCCGCGCTACGAGGGCGTCGACGAGCGGATCCGCTCGCTGGTGGACCTCGAGCTCTCGATCGGCGATTACGTGCTGTCGGGCGGGGAGCTGCCCGCGCTCGTCGTCATCGACGCCGTGCTGCGCCTGCTCCCCGGCGCCATCGACGCGGCGTCCACGGCCGAGGAATCGTTCAGCGACGGGCTCCTCGAGTATCCCGCAGTACACCCGCCCCCGACGTTCCGCGGCATGGACGTCCCGGCGATCCTTGCCTCGGGCGACCACGGCGCCGTCCGACGCTGGCGCGACGAGCAGGCGCTCGCCCGCACCCGCGAGCGCCGGCCGGACCTGCTCGAGCCGCGCGACCGGTCGTCCGACACGGACTGACGTCCGGCGGCGCTCCCGGACCGCTGCCGGGAGCGTGCTATACTCCGCGCTCGGTCGCCCCTGGCGGCCATCCCGACGCCCATCCCCCGCAGCCACGGCTGCCCCTGATCGACCAAGGAAGCGCCGCGTGAACGTGCTCGACGAGATCGTCAAGGACCAGCTCCGGTCCGACCTGCCCGAGCTTGCCTCGGGTGACACCGTCAAGGTGTCGGCCAAGGTCGTCGAGGGCAACCGCGAACGCATCCAGGTCTTCGAAGGCACGGTCATGCGCCTTCGCGGCGGCGGGATCACCCGCTCCATCACCGTCCGGCGCATCGCGTCGGGGGTCGGCGTCGAGCGGACGTTCAAGATCCACAGCCCGCGCATCGAGAAGATCGAGGTCGTGCGCCACGGCGTCGCGCGGCGCGCCCAGCTCTACTTCCTGCGCGACCGCGTCGGCAAGGCGGCCACCCTCCGCGAGCGTCGTCCGAGCTAGTCCGCGGCCGATCGCCGCGCACCAGACCACGACCCCGCCGACCGGCGGGGTCGCTTCGCGTCCGGGGCGCTACGCTAGGACCCGATGGCCGTCATCGTCCCCACCCTCCGCCACGAGCGCCGCCTCTGGAACGACGGACTCGTCCGGGTCGTCGGTGTCGACGAGGTCGGGGTCGCGCCGACCTGCGGCGCGGTCGTCGCGGCGGCCGTGATCATGCGCCCCGGATGCCACCGGATCCCCGGCGTGCGCGACTCCAAGACCCTCTCCGCGGCGCAGCGCGAGCGCCTCGCCCCGCTGATCCGCGCCCGCGCGGTCGCGGTCGGCGTCGGTGCGGCGTCGGTCCGCGAGATCGACCAGCTCAACATCTATCACGCCACGCACCTCGCGATGCGCCGGGCGATCGCGCGGGTCGGCGGCCACGAGCACGTCCTCGTGGACGGCAACCGGATCGCCGGGTTCGAGGCGCAGGTCGGGCCGTACACGAACATCGTCGACGGCGACGCCAAGGTCTACTCGATCGCCTGCGCCTCGGTCGTGGCCAAGGTCGTTCGCGACCGGATGATGGAGCGCCTCGCGCGCCGCTACCCGGGCTATGGCTGGGAGCACAACCAGGGCTACGCGACGCGCGACCATCGAGACGCCATCCGGGCGATGGGGTTGACCCCGTTCCACCGCCGCTCGTTCCTGGCCCTCCAGCGGACGCTCGCGGGCGACCAGCTGGAGCTCGACCTCCTCGCCGACCCGGTGGCGTCGCCCGAGACGCATGACCGCCTCGAGCGCGAGCTGATCCCGGTCATGGTCGACGACGCGACGCTCGACGCCCTCGACCTCGCGATGCTGGAGCGGGCGCCCGCGGGAGCCTGAGGGTCGGGCGGAGCCGGATGCAGCGCCGGTCCCCGCGGCCCGGTTGAGCCCCGGATAAGCGTCCCTCGGCAGCATGTCGGCATGGATGGCCGGCCGGCGGACCCGAGACGGACCCCGGCGCAGCAGGCGGGTGATGCCGCCGAGACGCTGATCGCCTCCCGGCTCCTGGCGGCCGGCTGGACCATCCTGGCCCGGAACGTCCATGTCGGTCGCCATGAGCTCGACCTCGTGGCGATCGACCCGGGCCCGCCGGCCGCGCTCGTCGTCGTCGAGGTCCGCTGGCGGGCGGCCCGGGACTTCGGCCTTCCCGAGGAGACTGTGGACCACCGCAAGCGGACGCGTGTCCGCGCGGCCGCGTACGGCCTTCTCGACCTCGGCGCGCTTCCGGACGGCAGCCGGATCCCGAGGCTGCCGTTACGCTTCGACCTCGTGGTCGTCGAGCCGCCGGCCGCTGGGGCAGGGGAGCCCCGGGTCCGCCACCACCGCGCGGCGTTCTGAGGCCCGACGCTGGGTCTCCGCCGAGCGCCGCCGCTCCCTCCGCCGAGCGGGGCCGCGGC
The DNA here is from genome assembly GCA_963834915.1 of uncultured Chloroflexia bacterium. Taxonomy (GTDB): domain Bacteria; phylum Chloroflexota; class Limnocylindria; order Limnocylindrales; family CSP1-4; genus SPCO01. The sequence continues at coordinate 353,509 of CAWIDI010000005.1, read as the reverse complement.
CGACCCTGTGCTACACTCCCGCCCGGTCCGGGGTCCCGAGACGGGTCCCGAGCCACCGAATCCAGATCGCCCGCGCCGCGCAGATGCGGGGCACGGAGCACACACGCGGACCATTCCGACCGGGATGGTGCCGGTCGAGCCCGATCGCGGCGAGGACCGGTTCCCGGCGACGAGATCCGCGGAGGAACGAACCGAACAGGAGGTCGCTCACCGTGCCGTCCGTTTCGATGCGGCAGCTGCTCGAGGCCGGAGTCCACTTCGGCCACCAGACCCGCCGCTGGAACCCCAAGATGCGCCCGTTCATCTTCGCGGAGCGCAACGGGATCCACATCATCGACCTGGCCCAGACCGTCCAGCGCCTGGACGTCGCGCTCGACGCCGTCCGCGAGACGGTCGCTCGGGGCGAGCTGGTCCTGTTCGTGGGGACCAAGAAGCAGGCCCAGGAGCCCGTCGCCCAGGAGGCGACCCGCGCCGGGATGCCGTACGTCAACAAGCGCTGGCTCGGCGGGATGCTCACCAACTTCGTGACCATCAAGAAGCGCATGGGCCTCCTCGAGCAGCTCGAGGCGCGCCAGGCCGCCGGCGACTTCGAGCGGATGACCAAGAAGGAAGCCGCGAAGCTGACCGAGGAGATGACCAAGCTCCAGGGCACGCTCGGCGGCATGCGCAAGATGAAGCGAGCCCCCGGGGCTATCTTCATCGTCGACCCGCATCGCGAGCGCATCGCGGTGACCGAGGCCAACAAGCTCGAGATCCCGGTCATCGGGACCGGCGACACCAACGTCGACCCGGACGAGCTCGACTTCATCATCCCCGCCAACGACGACGCCATCCGGGCGATCCGGCTGCTCTGTGCGCTGGTCGCGGATGCCGCGATCGAGGGGGCGCAGCAGCGCTCCGCGCGTGCTGCGAGCGAGCCCGAGGCCGTCGAGGCCATCGCGATGCCGGAGCCCGAGGACGAGGAAGCCGGCGCGTCCGACGAGCTCGTCGCTGCCCTGGCGGGTGGCGCGGCGCTCACGTTCGAGCCGGACGTCGACGAGGACGAGGACCTGCTGCCGGGCGACCGTGCCGCGCGCGTCCCGGAGGTTCCGGTCGAGGTACCCGCGGAGGCCTCCCCGGAGGACATCGCGGCCGAGCTCGCCCGTGAGGCGGCCGAGAAGGCCGACGACGACACCGCGGGCGGCGTTCCCGCCTGATGCACGGGCGGGCCGGGTCGGGGACCCGGCCACGTTCGATCGACTGACACCCACGCGGCGCGCGGCCACGCACGCCGACACCACAGGAGCGACAGATACCCATGGCGGACATCTCGGCCGAGCTGGTCAAGGAACTGCGTGAGCGGACCGGGGCCGGGTTCATGGACTGCAAGAAGGCCCTGACTGAGTCGGACGGGGACCTGGAGAAGGCGACGACCCTGCTGCGCGAGCGTGGCGTGGCCCAGGCGGCCAAGAAGGCCGGCCGGGACGCCCGCGAGGGCCTGATCGGGACGTACATCCACACCGGTGGACGGTTCGGCGCCCTGGTCGAGGTCAACTGTGAGACCGACTTCGTGGCGCGCAACGAGCAGTTCCAGCAGCTGGTCAAGGACCTGGCCATCCAGGTCGTCGCCCTGCGCCCGGACTATCCGACCGTCGAGGCCATCCCCGCCGACGTCCTCGCGGCGAAGAAGGCCGAGCTGTTGGCCGACGAATCGGTCCAGAAGAAGCCCGAGAATATCCGCGAGCAGATCGTCGACGGCCAGCTCCGCAAGTGGTATCAGCAGGTCGTGCTGACCGAGCAGCCCTTCCGGGACACGGACCAGACGGTCGGCCAGCTGATCACGAGCGCCATCGCGACGATCGGGGAGAATATCCGCGTGCGGCGCTTCGTGCGGTTCGAGGTCGGGGAGGAACTGTGACCGACGACGCGACGACGAGCGCGAGGACCGCGACGCCCGGCTCCACGCCGCTGCGTTACCGCCGGATCCTGCTCAAGCTGTCCGGCGAGGCGCTGCTTGGCGATCGGGCGTACGGCGTCGATCCCGCGGTCTGCGCGTTCATCGCGCGGCAGGTCGCGGTCATCCACGGCCTCGGCGTCCAGATCGGCATCGTCGTCGGCGGCGGCAACATCTTCCGCGGCCTCGCCGCGTCGGCGCGCGGGATGGACCGCGCCACCGGCGACTACATCGGCATGCTGGCGACGGTCATGAACGGCCTGGCCCTGCAGGACGCGCTCGAGCGCGCCGGGGTCCCGACCCGGGTGATGACCGCCATCGCGATGAACGAGATCGCCGAGCCGTACATCCGCCGGCGCGCGATCCGCCACCTCGAGAAGGGCCGGGTCGCGATGTTCGTCGCGGGGACCGGCAACCCGTACTTCACGACCGATACCGCCGCCGCATTGCGCGCGGTCGAGATCAACGCCGAGGTCCTGCTCAAGGCGACCAAGGTCGACGGGGTCTACGACAAGGATCCCATGACGAATCCCGACGCCACGCGCTACGCGGCGCTCGGCTATGCGGACCTCCTGCGCGACCAGCTCAAGGTGCTCGACGCGACCGCCGTGAGCCTGTGCATGGAGAACGACCTGCCGATCGTCGTCTTCGACCTCAACCAGCCCGACAACATCACGCGCGTGGCCGCTGGGGAGCCGGTCGGCACCCTCATCTCGGGCGCGGCGGCCGCCCAGGGAACGGCCGGAGGTGCCCGCGCATGACCGCCCAGATCATCGCCGAGGCCGATCAGCGGATGGCCCGTTCCATCGAGGCGATGGAGCGCGACTTCCAGGGGATCCGGACGGGTCGGGCGTCCACCGCCCTCGTCGAGCGGATCCACGTCGAGTACTACGGCACGTCGACGCCGCTCAACCAGCTGGCCGGGATCAGCGTCCCGGAGCCGCATCAGATCGTCATCCAGCCGTGGGACCGGGGCGTCCTCGGCGCGATCGAGAAGGCCATCACCAAGAGCGACATCGGCCTGATGCCGAACGTCGACGGGACCGTCGTCCGCCTGAACATCCCGCCCCTCACCGAGGACCGTCGCAAGGACCTCGTGCGGGTCGTCCACAAGCGGATGGAAGAGGCCCGGGTCGAGGTCCGCAACGCCCGCCGCGACGCGGCCGACCTGCTGAAGAAGGAGGAGCGCGACGGCACGGTGGGGGCCGACGAGGTCCACCGCCAGCTGGAATTGCTCCAGCGGACGACCGACCGGCAGATCGCCGAGGTCGACCGCCTGGGTCTCTCGAAGGAACAGGAGATCCTGGAGGTCTAGTGGCTCGCGCACCGCTCGATCAGCACGTCGACGACCGGCCCCCGGCCGCGAGGCGGGACGCGTCCGAGGCGGATGCCGGCGCCGACGGGTTCGACGTCGAGGAGGCGGACCTTCCGCGGCACGTCGCGATCATCATGGACGGCAATCGTCGCTGGGCCCGCGAGGCCGGCAAGGACGAGGCGGAGGGCCACGCCGCCGGTGTCGAGGCGATCCGCCCGATCATCCGCCACGCCGTCCGGCGCAACATCCGCGCGCTGTCCCTCTTCGCATTCAGCAGCGAGAACTGGTCGCGCTCGCCCGAGGAGGTCGGGATCCTGCTCGGCCTGCTCGAGATGGCGATCCGCGACGAGACCCCCGAGCTCCGCGAGCAGGGGGTCCAGATCCGGCTCCTGGGCCGCATGGAGGAGCTGCCGACGGCCACGAGGGAGTCGATCGCGTCTGCCCTCGCCGAGACCGCCGGCGGTGAGCGCCTGATGCTCAACGTCGCCTTCAACTATTCCGGCCGGCACGAGATCGTCGACGCGGCCCGCCGCTGCCTGGCCGACGGGCTGACGGCCGAGCAGATCGACGAGGACGCCATCGACTCGCGGCTCTACACAGTGGGCCTGCCGCCCCTCGACCTCCTGATCCGGACCGGGCGCGAGCACCGCATCAGCAACTTCCTCATCTGGCAGGCGCAGTACGCCGAGCTGTACTTCACGGACCTGCTCTGGCCGGACTTCGGGCCGGCGGCCTTCGACGAGGCCCTCATCGAGTTCGCCACGCGCCATCGCCGGTTCGGGCGCTAGGTGGAGCGGCATACCGATGCGTGAGCGCGCGATCACGGCCGTCGTCCTCGTCCCGGTCCTCCTGGTCGTCCTCGCGATCGGCGGGCCGCTGATCGCCGCCGGCATCGCGGTCATCACCGCGCTCGCCGCGATCGAGGTCTTCCGCCTGCTGCGCAGTGCCGGGTACCCGACCTTCGCCGCGCTCGGCAGCGCGCTCGCCCTGGTCGTCGTCTTCGATGCCGCCTTCCCGACCGTCCTCGACGGCAGCGGGCTGCTGTTCGTGGCCGTCGGGATCATCCTGGTGGCGGTGGCCGCCTTCAGCCGGACCGACCCGCGCGAGGGCCTGACGACCTGGATGGCGACGGTCTATGGCGCGCTCTACGTCTCCCTGCTGGCCTTCGTCCTTCGCCTCGGGGACGCCGCTCCGGCGTTGCCGGCCGGTTCGCCGGCGGAGGCGCTCGGTCCGGCGCGGGCCTGGATCCTGCTGCTGATCCTGTCGGTCTGGGCGTACGACACCGGCGCCTACCTGATCGGCAAGCGGTTCGGGCGGGCGAAGTTCCTGACCCACATCTCGCCCTCGAAGACATATGCGGGATTGATCGGTGGCATCGTCGCCACCACGCTGGTCGTCGCGGCCGGGTTGTGGGCCGTCGGCGCGAACCCGCTCCACGCGGTCCTCCTCGGGCCGCTCACCGCGCTCGCTGCGCAGGCCGGCGACCTGGCCGAATCCGTGCTCAAGCGGGCCGCCGGGGCGAAGGACTCGGGCACGCTCATCCCCGGGCACGGCGGGATGCTGGACCGCGTCGATTTATTCCTGTTCGCGGCGCCCGTCGTCACCCTGTATGTCGTCGCCTTCCTCGCCTGATCGCCGGCGCGACCCGGGGGCGCCCCGGCGCGTCGCGCTCCTCGGCTCGACCGGTTCGATCGGCCGCCAGGCGGTCGATGTCCTCGCCGCGCACCCCGATGCCTTCCAGGTCGTGGCCCTGGCGGCCGGGACCGATATGGCCACGCTGGCCGAGCAAGCGGCGAGGCTCCGTCCCGCCGCCGTGAGCCTGGCCGACGCGTCCGCCCTGGCCGCGATGGAGCTGCCGCCCGGCACGCAGAGGATCGGCGGCGACGACGCCCTCGAGCAGCTCGCCGTGCGCGACGACGTCGACCTGGTGGTCGTCGGCACGGGTGGGGTCGTCAGCCTGCGACCGGTCCTCGCGGCGCTCCGCGCGGGCAAGATCGTGGCGACCGCGAACAAGGAGACCCTGGTCGCGGGCGGCCACCTGGTGATGCCGCTGGCTCGAACGTGCGCTGCTGCCGTCGCCGAGGCCACCCCGCTGGACCCGTTCGCGAGCCCGCTGGCGTGGCTTCGGCCGATCGATTCGGAGCACTCGGCGATCTGGCAGAGCCTCGTCGGCGAATTGATGGCCGACGTGGCCGCCCTCATCCTGACGGCATCCGGCGGGCCGTTCCTCGACGCGACCGACGAGGCCCTCGCCGCGGTCACGCCGGAGGACGCGCTCCGCCACCCGACCTGGTCGATGGGGGCGAAGATCACCATCGATTCGGCGACGCTCGCCAACAAGGGCCTGGAGGTCATCGAGGCACACTGGCTGTACGATGTCGGCTACGACGCCATCGAGGTCGTCATCCACCCGCAGAGCGTCGTCCACTCCGCGGTCCGCTTCCGAGACGGCTCCGTGAAGGCCCAGCTGGGTACCCCTGACATGCGACTCCCCATCCAGTACGCGCTGACGTACCCGCGCCGCCTCCCGTCGCCGGCCGCCGCGCCCGACCTCATCGCCATCGGGCGGCTCGAGTTCCGCGCGCCGGACGAGGCCCGCTTCCCGGCGCTGCGGATCGCCCGCGAGGCCGGCCGGCAGGGCCCGCGCGCCTCGGCGGCGCTCATCGCCGCGGACGAGGTCGCTGTCTCGCGGTTCCTGGCCGGGACCCTGTCGTTCACGGCCATCCCGACCCTGCTGGAGGCCGCGGTGACACGCTTCGGGGCCGATGACGATCGCGAACCGGACATCGACGCCCTGGTCGAGCTCGACCTGGCCGTCCGCGGGGCCTTCTCGACCGGCCGCGTCGGAGCCGGCGCATGACGGGCTTCCTCCAGTCGGTCATCACGATCCTCCTGTTCATCCTCATCCTGGGCGTCCTCGTGGTCATCCACGAGATCGGCCACTTCGTGACCGCGCGGCTGGCGAACGTGCGGGTCCTCGAGTTCGGGGTCGGGTTCCCGCCGCGGGCCAGGGTCCTGCGCTCGAAGGGCGAGACGCTCTACACGCTCAACTGGCTGCCGCTCGGCGGGTTCGTCAAGCTCGACGGCGAGGACGGCGACGCCGCCGCCGACCCGCGCTCGTTCTCCTCGAAGCCGCTGCCGGTCCGGCTCTGGATCCTCGTGGCGGGCGTGCTGATGAACCTGCTGCTCGCCTTCGCGATCTTCACGGGCCTCGCCCTCTACGGTGACCCGACGATCGGCTTCCAGGTCGGCAACGTCCAGCCCGGCTCGCCGGCAGAGGCGGCCGGTGTCCAGTCGGGCGACATCCTCGCGTCCGTGAATGGCCAGTACTTCGGCGCCTTCGACGGCGTGGCCCTCATCGACGGCCTTGCCGCCCATGCCGGGGAGACGGTCACCGTCGGCATCGAGCGTGCCGGCGGGCCGGACGTGACGGTCACGGCCACCCTGCGCTCGCCCGAGGAGGTCGCCGCCGGCAAGGGAGCGATCGGCGTCAGCGACCTCAAGGTCGTGACGACCGGCCACCCGATCACCTACTCGCCGGTCGACGCGGTGCGGATCGGCGGCGAGCGAACGGTGAACGCCCTGGGACTGATCGTGGGCGGCCTCGCAAGCCTGGTCCATTCGGTCGCGACGGACCCGACGGCACCGCCGCCGGTCGCCGGCCCGGTCGGCATCGCCACCCAGATCGGCGACGTCTTCTGGAACCTCGGGCCGCTCTTCACGCTCTACATCGCGGGCATCCTGTCGGCCAACCTCGCCGTCGTCAACATCCTGCCGTTCCCGCCGCTCGACGGCGGGCGGATGCTGATGATCACGCTCAAGCGCTTCTTCGGCTCGCGGATCAGCCTGCGGGCGGAGCAGATGACCTACCTGGTCGGGTTCGTGTTCCTGTTCGCCTTCGTCATCTGGATCACCGTGAACGACATCGGCATCCTGGGCAGCCGCGGCACATGACCTCGCCAGACATGCTGCGCCCGCGGCGCCGATCCTCCGGCCGAAGCGCTCCACCGAGCGCGCTCGGACGTCGGAGCGACGGTGAACGGTAAGCCGATCCGTCGGCCTTCCGTCTCGGTCGACGTCGGCGGCGTGCTGGTCGGCAGCGCCCATCCGGTGGTCGTCCAGTCGATGACCAACACCGATACGGCGGACGCGGACGGGACCGCCATCCAGGTCGCCCGGCTCGCCCATGCCGGCTCGCAGCTGGTCCGCGTCACGGTCAACACCGAGGAAGCCGCGGCCGCGGTCCCCGAGATGGTCCGCAAGGTCCGCGGGCTCGGCGTCGACGTGCCGATCATCGGCGACTTCCACTACAACGGCCACCAGCTGCTGGTCCAGTACCCCGAGACGGCCCGGCTGCTCGCGAAGTACCGGATCAACCCCGGGAACGTCGGCGCCAAGCGCCACGACGAGCACTTCGCGACCATCGTCAAGGTCGCCATCGACAACGACAAGCCGGTCCGCATCGGCGTGAACTGGGGCTCGCTCGACCAGGCGGTCCTGACCGAGCTCATGGATGCGAACGCCGTCGCCGCCGAGCCGCGCGATGCGCGCGACGTGATGATCGACGCGATGCTCGAATTGGCGCTGCGCTCGGCCGAGCTGGCCGAGGCGACCGGGATGCGCCATGACCGGATCATCCTCTCGGCGAAGGTGAGCGGGGTCCGCGACCTGGTCGACACCTATCGACGGCTGGCGGCCCGTTCCGACTACCCGCTCCACCTGGGGCTGACCGAGGCCGGCATGGGCGACAAGGGCGTCATCGCCTCGACCGCGGGGCTCGCGATCCTGCTCAACGAGGGGATCGGCGACACCATCCGGGTCTCGCTGACCCCGGAGCCCGGCGGGCCGCGCGAGCGCGAGGTCGAGGTCGCCCAGCAGGTCCTCCAGTCGATGGGGCTCCGCTCGTTCCTGCCCCAGGTCAGCGCCTGCCCCGGCTGCGGCCGGACGACCAGCACGTTCTTCCAGGAGATGGCGCAGCAGATCCAGGGCTATCTCAAGGACCAGATGCCGGTCTGGCGCGAGACCCATCCGGGTGCCGAGGAGCTCCGGGTCGCGGTGATGGGCTGCGTCGTCAACGGGCCTGGCGAATCCAAGCACGCCGACATCGGGATCTCGCTCCCCGGCACGTTCGAGGAGCCGGTCGCGCCGGTCTTCATCGACGGCAAGCTCGACCGGACCCTCCGCGGTGACGGCCTGGTCGACGAATTCATCGGGATCCTGGAGGCGTACGTCGCCGAGCGGTTCCCGACCCCCGTCACGACCCACTGACCGCGGCCGTGTCCGGGGCACCTCGCCGCCGCGATCGCGCATGGCCGTGGGCCGTCCTCGTCCTGATCGTGGCCGTCGGGGTCGCGCTGCGGGCGATCCCGCTGCTGCGGACCGGCGGGCTGTTCTCCGGGGTCCAGTACGACGACGGCGTCTATCTGTGGAGCGCCGCGCTCCTCGTCAGCGGGCACCTGCCATACCTCGATTTCACGTTCCTGCACCCGCCCGGCATCGCCCTGGCCATGACGCCGTTCGGTGCGCTGATCGAGAGCGGCGATCCGCGGGACGCGGTCGTCCTCGGCCGCTGGCTGGTGCTGGTGGTCTCCGCCGTGAACATCCTGTTGATCGCCGACCTCGGGCGCCGCTGGCGCGGATGGCCGACCGGCCTGCTCGCGGCCGGCCTCTACGCCGTCAGCATCGGCGCGTTGATCGCGGACGCGACCATCCTCCTCGAGCCGTTCCTCAACCTCGCCTGTCTTGCGGCGCTCGACGTCTGGCTTGCCGGGGAGCGCGCGCAGCAGACCGCGCGTCGATGCCTCGTCATCGGGGCCCTGCTGGCGGTCGGCCTCTCGTTCAAGTTGTGGGCCGGGGTCTACGTCGTGGTCATCGGCGGCGTGCTGGTGCTCCGCGGCGCATGGCGGGATCTTGCCTGGACCGCGGTCGGCGGCGCCGTGGTGGGAGCGGTCCTCGTCGGCCCGTTCGTGGCCGCCGCACCGGCCGCGTTCGTCCAGCAGGTCCTCACGGTGCAGGCCACCCGGGCGGCCGACCCGTCCCAGGTCCCGGCCGACCGGCTGGAGGCGATGTTCGCGTTCGGTCCGGTCGGGATCGGCGGCGTGGCGGCGGCCGGGATCGCGGCGGCGGTCCTCGTCCTGGTCATGGCCGGCTTCGTCGCCTGGCGCGGTGGCACGTTCGGCGCGGTGCTGGCCGCACTGCTGGCCGTGATGACCGCGATGTTCATCCTGTCGCCGAGCTTCTACGACCACTACCCGGCATTCCTGGTGCCGATCGCCGTGCTCGCGATCGCCGGCGCCTCGAGCCTCGCCCTCGAGGCGCTCGCCAGCCGGGCGCCGCGGCCGGTGACCGTCGGGGTCGGGGTCCTCATCGTCGCGGTGCTGCTGGGGATCGGCGGGGTCCGGGGGTTCCGCCAGGCCACCGGCGGTCCGGGACGTGACGACTTCGGTTCGGAGATCGCGCGCCTCGTGCCCGCCGATGCCTGCGTGACGGCGGACGACCCGACGTGGCTGCTGGTGGCCGGGAAGACCCCGCGTCAGGTGGCCGGCGAGCGCCCGACCGCCGACCTGTTCGGCGAGCGAGTCCTGCGCGCCACCGCCGGCGGCACCGTGCATTTCGATTCGACCAACGCGATGCTGCTGGCCGAGGCCAGCCAGGATGCGCTGTTCGGGTATCTCGAGCGCTGTCCGTACGTCGTGATCGGCGATGACGGGAACGTGTGGACGGAAGCCCGCTGGGCCGGGTTCCAGGCGAGCCATCGACTCATCGCGGACTGGACCGCGACGGGCGGTCCGCAGCTCTGGCAGTCGGCACCCGCGACGGGCTCCTGACGCTCGCCGTGGCACGGCCGCCGTTTGAGCGTCCACCCATCCGGGTGTATACTTCCGATCCAACTGAACGGCCGCTCCGCGACGTGGGTGACCCCCACGTTTCTTTTTGAGCGGCGCGCGAATACCGACTACAGCGAACGGAGGCCATCGTGAGTCGAGACTTCGTCGGTGCCCTCCTGCAGCTCAACGCCGAGAAGCAGATCTCCCGCGAACAGCTCATCGGAGCCGTCGAGGACGGCATCCAGTCCGCGTACCGGCGCGTCGCCGGCGACGAGGACATCCACGTCCGGATCGATGCCGAGACCGGCAAGATCCGCGTCTACCGCGCCCGGCGCGTCGTGGAGGAGATCGAGGACGAGTTCACCGAGATGACCGTCGACCAGGCCCAGGCCTTCGACAAGACGGCCAGCATCGGCGACCTCGTCGAGACCGAGCAGCTCGATGGCGACGTCTTCGGCCGGATCGGCGCCCAGACCGCCAAGCAGATCGTCCTCCAGCGCATCCGCGAGGTCGAGCGCGACCAGGTCTTCGACCAGTTCGCGAACCGCGAGGGCGAGCTCATCACCGGCACCGTCAATCGTGTCGAGCCGCGCGGTCTGATCCTTGATGTCGGGAAGGGCGTCGAGGCGGTCCTGCGGCCTTCCGAGCAGAGCGCCCTGGAGCACTACCGGATCGGCCAGAACGTCAAGGCCTTCGTGCTCGAGGTCCGTCGCGCGACGCGCGGCCCGGAGATCCTCGTCAGCCGGACGCACAAGGGCTTCCTGAAGCGCCTCTTCGAGCTCGAGGTCCCCGAGATCCACAGCGGGACCGTCGAGATCAAGGCGATCGCCCGCGAGGCCGGCAGCCGCTCGAAGGTCGCGGTCTCCTCGCGCCAGGAGGGGCTCGACCCCGTCGGCGCGACCGTCGGCCAGCGCGGCGCCCGCGTCCAGGCCGTCGTCGCCGAGCTGTCGGGCGAGAAGATCGACGTCATCCCGTGGAACGACGACGCCGGCATCTTCGTGGCCAACGCGCTGAGCCCGGCGCAGGTGATCTCCGTCGACATCGACGAGGAGCACCGCATCGCGAGCGTGACGGTCCCGGAGCGGATGCTGTCGCTGGCGATCGGCCGCGAAGGCCAGAACGCCCGCCTCGCGGCGCGGCTGAGCGGCTGGCGCATCGATATCCGGAGCGACGTCTCGGTCGCCGAGGCACGAGCCGCCGCGGATGCCGCCCCGGCGGCCGGTGCGGAGGAGGCCCAGGCGGAGGCGGGCACCGACGCCGTCGTCGCGGCGCCCGCCAAGCCAAAGCGCGTCACCAAGAAGGCGGCCGCCGCCGAAGCGTCCGACGAGACGCCCGCCGGAGCCGTCGCTGCGGCCGCCGACGCACCCGCCAAGCCCAAGCGCGCGACCAGGAAGGCAGCCGCGGCGGCCGAGACGCCCGCTGCGGCCGTCCCCGATGTGGTCCCCGCCAAGCCCAAGCGCGTCACGAAGCAGGCGGCCGAGGCAGCCGCCGCGCCCGCCGAAGCGCCCGCCAAAGCGCCCGCCAAGCCGAAGCGAGTCATGAAGAAGGCCGCCGCCACCGAAGAGGTGACGTCGTAGGCGCGGCCGCGACCGCGCCGTCTCCCCGGCGCGTCCCGACCCGCTCCTGCGTCGTCTGTCGGACGGTCCACCCCAAGCGCGACCTGTTGCGTATCGTTCGAACGCCGGACGGTTCGGTCGCGGCCGACCCGACAGGCCGGCTCGCCGGACGCGGCGCGTATGTCTGCCACCAGGAAGCCTGCCGATCGCAGGCGATCACCAAGGGTGCCCTGAGCCGGGCACTCCACACCGCCGTCCCGAGCGACGTCAAGGCGACGCTCGACACGGCCAGCACCACTGACATGATCGAAGGAGGAGCCCGTGGCCAGGAGTAGGAGCGGCACGCGCGGCCGGCGCGGGCCCCGCAAGCCACCGCGTCGCGACGGCACGTTCAACGGCGCGCCCGTGCAGGTCGCCGACCCGCGCGAGCGTGGCGCGATCGAGCTGCCCGTCACCATCACCGTCAAGGAGCTCGCGGAGCTGCTCTCGGTCAACCCCGCGGACGTCATCCGCGAGCTGATCAAGAGTGGCATCTTCGCGACCATCAACCAGCTGATCGACCGCGACACGGCGTCGCTGGTCGCGGGCGAGCTCGGGTACGAGGTGGCCGAGACCGTCGCCGCGACCGCCGGCGTCGCCGATGCCGATGCCGACGCCAAGCCCGCGGAGGCGACCAAGGAGGTCCTCTTCGAGGAGGACGACCCGTCCGAGCTGCAGCCGCGCGCGCCGATCGTGACCGTGATGGGCCACGTCGACCACGGCAAGACCAGCCTCCTCGACGCCCTGCGGTCCACCGAGGTCGCGGCCGGCGAGCGCGGCGGTATCACCCAGCACATCGGCGCGAGCGAGGTCACCCACGACGGCAAGCGCGTCGTCTTCCTCGACACCCCGGGCCACGAGGCGTTCACCGCCATGCGTGCCCGCGGCGCCAAGGTCACCGACATCGCGATCGTCGTGGTCGCGGCCGATGACGGCGTCATGCCCCAGACCCTCGAGGCCATCAGCCACGCCAAGGCCGCCAAGGTGCCGATCATCATCGCGCTCAACAAGATCGACAAGCCGGACTCCAACCCCGACCGGGTCAAGACCGAGCTGACCGAGGCCGGCATCGTGGTCGAGGAGTACGGCGGCGACGTGCCGCTCGTCCCGGTCTCGGCCAAGAGCCGCCAGGGCCTCGAAGAGCTCATCGAGATGGTCCTGCTGGTCGCCGACCTCCAGGAGCTCAAGGCGAACCCGAAGCGGAGCGCCGTCGGCACCATCGTGGAGGCACAGCTCGACAAGGGCCGCGGCCCGGTCGCGACCGCGCTCGTGCAGACCGGGACGCTCAAGGTCGGCGACATCATCGTCGTCGGCGAGACGTTCGGCCGTGTCCGGGCGCTCGAGAACGACAAGGGCAAGCGCGTGACCAAGGCCGGACCCGCCTCGGCGGTCGTCGTCCTCGGCCTCGCCGAGGTGCCCCAGGCCGGCGATATCCTCCGCGTCGTCTCCGACGAGAAGGAGGCCCGGACGATCGTCGAGACGCGCAAGGCCGAGTCCTCCGCGCGGAGCGGCGACGGCAGCGGTCGCGCCACCCTCGAGGACCTCTACCGCCAGATCCAGGCCGGCCAGGCCAAGGAGCTGCGGATCATCCTCAAGGCCGACGTGTCGGGCTCGCTCGGGGCGATCACCCACGCGCTCGAGCAGCTCGACCAGGACGAGATCCGCCTCAACGTCCTCCTCGAGGGCGCCGGCGACATCACCGACAACGACATCATGCTCGCGACCGCCTCGGACGCGATCGTGGTCGGCTTCAACACGAAGATCACCGACACGGCCCGGCGCTCCGCCGAGGCCGAAGGGGTCGACGTCCGGCTCTACGACATCATCTACAAGCTGACCGACGACATCGGTGCCGCCCTCAAGGGGCTGCTCGAACCCGTCGTGGTCGAGGTGGTCGAGGGCCGCGCGGAGGTCCGCCAGATCTTCCGGGTCGGCAAGAGCACGGTCATCGCCGGCTGCTACGTCACCGACGGCCGCATCGTCCGCGGCGGTGCGCGCGTCTGGCGCGGCGGCAAGATCGTGGCGACCGACAAGATCGATTCGCTCCGTCGCTTCCGCGACGACGTCCGCGAGGTGCTCGCCAACTACGAGTGCGGCATCGGCCTGGCCGATTACCACGACCTCGTCGAGGGCGACATCATCGAGTGCTTCACCTCCCAGACCGTCAGCCGCGCTGTCAGCGGCTGACGGGGCGGCCGCCCGCATGAACGTCCCCGCGGGCGTTGTGCCCTGCGCGCGCTCGCTCACGCACCTTGGGGTGCGCTCGCTCTCGTGCTCGGTCACGCCTGCGCAGGAACGCCCCAGCGGGCGGCGAGGCAGTTCGGCCTCGTGACGCAGCGAACGAACAAGCTGGACCAACTCCTTCGTGAGGAGATCGGGTCGATCGTGAGCCGGGATGTCGCGGATCCTCGCGTGGGGTTCGTGACGATCACGAGCGTCGAGACGACCCCGGACCTGCGTCATGCCAAGGTGTGGGTCAGCGTCATCGGGCAGCCGGCGGAGCGGGCCGCGGCGCTTGCTGCGCTCGGCCGGGCGATGCCGTTCGTCCGCCGCGAGCTCGGCGTCCGGCTGCGCCTCAAGCGCATCCCCGACCTGCACGTTCGCGAGGACGACACGGCGGAGCGGGGCACGCGCGTCCTCCAGCTGCTCAACGACATCGAGCGCGGCGAGGAGACCCCCGTGGATCTCGTGACCGGGGAGTCGCTCCCCACGCCGGTCGCCCGCCTGCCGCACGAGGGCGACCTCGGGGAGGAGCCGCCGTCGGCGGTCCGTCCTCCGGTCCGCAAGCGCCGCCCGCCACCGAAGGCGCGGCGATGACCGTGGATCTCAGCCCGTACCTGGGCGCGGTCCCGGACGCCGTGGTCGAACGCCTGCGCGGCGCCCGTCGCGTGCTGGCGGTCGGCCACGAGAACCCGGATGCCGACACGCTCGGGGCGAGCCTCGCCATCGTCCACCTCGTCGAGGCGCTCGGCGGCAGGGCCGACCCGCTGACCTCGGATCCGCCACCCCCGCTCTACGACTTCCTCGTCGGCGTCGACCGGGTCCGCACCGACCCGGATCCCGGTACCGACTACGACCTCGTGGTGATCTCGGATTGCGGCTCGCTCGAGCGCGTGGGCGCCGTCGGCGTGCGCCATGCCGACCTGTTCGCCCGGGTGCCGCGCATCGTGATCGACCACCACGCGTCCAACCAGGTGGAGGGCGAGGCGGACTGGGTCGACCCGAGGGCCGCCGCCACGTGCGAGATGGTCACGCTCCTCGCGATCCGGCTGGGAGTCCCGCTCGATATCGATGGCGGCGCCATGGCGACCGCGCTGATGGGTGGGATCGTGATGGACACCGCCACGTTCGCCCACCCGAACGCCACGCCGCGGACGCTGGCCGTCTCGGCCGCGCTGGTCGAGGCCGGCGCGCCGCTCTCCGACATCTCGAGGCGGCTGTACCGGACCAAGCCCGACGCGCAGCTGCGGCTCTTCGGCCTCGTGCTGGGCCGACTGGAGAGCGCCGCCGCCGGCCGCATCGTGTGGTCGACGCTCGCGGACGCGGACCTCGCCGCCACCGGGACGCTGGCAGCGCATTCCGAGGGGATCATCGACCTGCTCGCGCAGGCCGAGGACGCCGAAGTGGCGATGCTGTTCAAGGAGGACACCAGGGGCACGCGCCTGAGCGTCCGGACACGACCGGGCGGCGTCGATGCGACCGTGCTCACCGGCGCCTTCGGCGGGGGAGGGCATGCCCGCGCGGCCGGGGCCACGATCGCGTCACCGGTCGCCGACGCGGTGCCGGTCGTGCTCGCCGAGGCGCAGCGGCTGGTCGACGCGGTCCGGCGCTGACGATGGCGCACAACTCGCTCGGACCAGGCCTCGACGGCATCCTCGTCATCGCCAAGCCCGCCGGCCCCACCTCGCACGACGTCGTGGCGCTCGTGCGGCGGCTCGCGGCCACGAAGCGGGTCGGCCACGGAGGGACACTCGATCCGTTCGCCTCGGGGGTGCTGCCCATCTTCCTCGGGCACGGGACCCGTGTCGTCGAGTACCACCTCGGCGATCGCAAGGGCTATCGCGCGACGGTCTGCTTCGGCGCCTCGTCGTCCACGGACGACCTCGAAGGGGAGCTCGTGCCCTCGACCGGTCCCGCCCCGGACCGCGCCGCGGTCGAAGCGGCGCTCGGCGGCTTCCTGGGGACGATCTCGCAGCGCCCTCCCGCCTTCAGCGCGATCAAGGTGGGTGGCCGCCGCGCCTACGCCCTGGCCCGGGCCGGTGAGACGGTCGTGCTCGCCGAGCGCGAGGTGACGATCCATGCCCTGAGCCTGCTCGAATGGGACGACAGCGACCCGGAGCGGCCGATCGCGGTCGTTGACGTCAGCTGCTCGGCCGGCACGTACATCCGGGCGCTCGCGCGCGACCTCGGGGAGCGGCTCGGCACGGCCGCCTACCTCGGATCGCTCGTGCGGACCGCCTCCGGACCGTTCGTCCTGGAAGATGCCGTCGCGCTCGACGCGGTGCGCGAGGCGGCCAGCGGCGGCCCGGAGGGCCTCCTGCCGCTGCTGCGCCCCATCGACGCCGGCCTTGAGGCGTTCCCCGAGGTCGTCCTCACGGCGGAGGAGACCACGGCCGTGGCGCGCGGTCAGTTCGTGTCGCCCGCGGCCGGGCTGCCCGGCCCGTCCGAGCATTTCCGGCTTCGCGGCCCCGATGGCACCCTGGTCGCCATCGCCAGCTCGTCCGGCGGCCGGCTCGCCCCGGACAAGGTATTCGTGGCGCCCACCCCGGCCGTGGCTTCCAAGGGCTGACGCCGAGCCATGAAGGTCGTCAACGGCGTCGACGCCCTCCCGGCGGAGATCGGACCCGTGTTCGTCGTCGTCGGCGTCTTCGACGGACTCCACCTCGGTCACCGGTACCTGCTCGAGCACCTCGTCGTTGAGGCGGCACGCCGCGGCGCGGCGCCGACCGTCATCACCTTCGACCACCACCCCGACGAAGTCCTGACCGGGACCGCGCCGCCGCTCCTGATCGACCCCGACGAGCGGCTCCAGCGCCTTGACGCTGCCGGGGTCGCCGTGACCGTCGTCCAGCATTTCGACGCCGCGCTGCGGCACACGCCGTACGACGCGTTCATCGAGCGGATCCGGGCACGGGTCGCGCTGAGCGGCTTCCTCATGACGCCCGATGCGGCGTTCGGCTTCGAGCGGCGCGGCACCCCGGAAGCCGTGGCGGCGCTCGGCGTCGGGGATGGCTTCGATGTCGTGGTCGTCCCACCGTTCGACCTGGCTGGGCGGGCCGTCCGCAGCTCGGAGATCCGCGAGGCCATCACGCAGGGCCGACTCGACGACGCCGCAGCGCTCCTGGGTCGACCGGTCACCTTGACCGGCGTCGCCGACCATGACCGGCTCACCTTCGCCCTGCCGATGGCCCTGCCACCCGACGGGCCGTACCAGGCACGGTTCGACGATCGGACGAACAAAGTGGTCATCGACCACGGCCGGGTCCGGGCAGAGGGCCTGCCGACGGGCCAGCGCGTCACGGTCGAGCTGGCCGCGGGCTGAGACCGGCGCTATCGTTCGGGTATGGACCGGTTCGAACTCGCCCAGCTGAACGTCGGCCGGATGCTGGCCCCGGTGGACGCGCCCGAGATCGCCGGGTTCGTCGCCGAACTCGAGCCGATCAACCGACTCGCTGACAAGAGCCCCGGGTTCATCTGGCGACTGCAGACCCCGGCCGGCGACGCCACCGCGATCCGCCCCACGGAGGACGACCTCTTCCTGATCAACATGAGCGTGTGGTCCTCGCTCGAGGCCCTGCGGGCGTTCACGTATTCGACTACACACGTCGACGTCCTGCGACGGCGGCGGGAATGGTTCGAGCGGCTCGCGAGCGCCCATCTCGTCCTCTGGTGGGTCCCCGCCGGGCACATCCCCTCGATCGAGGAGGCATTGGGCCGGCTCGATCGGCTGCGCCGGGACGGACCGACGCCCGCCGCATTCACGTTCCGGACCCCCTTCGAACCTGATGCCGCGCGACCGGGCGATCCGCTCGTGGGTGCCGAGTTCTGCTGGCCGGACCTCGCCGCGGTCTGACGGCCCCGATGCACTGGCCGGCCTAGCGGCCGGGCTGCCACAGCGGCTCGCTCACGCCGCGCTGCCGGTTCTCGTAGCGGGCCATCACGAACAACGCGTCGGAAAGCCGGTTCAGGTAGGCCAGCACGAACTCGCCGATGGCCTCGTCCCGCCCGAGACGCACCGCCTGCCGCTCGGCGCGGCGGCACACGGTCCGCGCGACGTGGAGCTGCGCCGCCCCTTCAGAGCCGCCCGGCAGCAGGAAGTTGGTTAGCGGGCCGACGGCGTCGTTGAACTCGTCGATGAGGCGCTCGAGCTTCTCGACGTGGCGCGCCTCGACTGTGGGGATGCGTGCCCGCCGCGGGTCGTCGGACGGCCAGCACAGGTCCGACCCGAGGTCGAACAGCTCGTTCTGGATCACCGGCAGCTCCGCGGCCAGGCGGTCGCACAGGCCGCCGGCCAGCGCCACGCCGAGCAGGGAGTTGAGCTCGTCGACGGTCCCGTAGGTGCCCACCCGGCGCGAATCCTTGGGGACCCGCTGCCCGCCGCCGAGCCCGGTCATCCCCTCGTCGCCGGTCTTCGTGTAGATCCTGTCAAGCTTGGGCACCGCGACCTCCCGGTTCCGTGCTCGACCGAATGCCGATCACGTCTGGGCGAGAGCGTACTCGGTCGGGGCTTGTATCCGGCCCGGCCCTGGAAGCAGGTCGTGCCAGTCGACGCCCGAGGCGTCGCGCGGGGGCGGTGCCGGTCGTGCTGGTCCATAGATGTTCCAGTCAGCGCCTGGGGGGCGGGCGGCAGGCGACCGGACGCGCGGAGCGGAACGTCAGCGTGCCAAAAGGGCGCCTGAGGCCGGGCATAGGCACCCGGAAGGGGAGCGCAGGTTCCGCGGCCGTGCGTCCGAGCCCCGACTGGAACCTGGATGTGCCACGGCGGCCGCATCCGGGGCCGGCACGGCGCGGCAGGCGCATCCGGGGGCAGCACGCCACCGCAGGCGCAACCGGGGCCACCACGGCGGGACTCGCCACCTCGCCATGACGCCACGGGGGGTCCGAGCCCGCGTCGGCAGCGCGCGCCCACGTTTGCCGCATCCAGCCGCGCCTGATACCATCCGCCGGTCATAGATTGGAAGACATCAAGAACATCGCCGTGTTCGGAGGAACGAGTGCCGCTCGCGCGGGAAGAGAAGCAAGAGATCATCACCGGGTATGCCACCAATGAAGGTGACACCGGATCGCCGGAAGTCCAGATCGCGCTCCTGACCGAGCGGATCAAGGAGCTGACCGGGCATCTCCGAAGCTTCCCCAAGGACAATCATTCGCGCCGCGGCCTCCTCAAGCTCGTCGGCCAGCGCCGCCGCCTTCTTGCGTATCTGATGAAGAAGGACAGCGCGCGCTATCGCGTCGTCATCGGACGACTCGGACTCCGCCGCTAGCGACGCCGCCCCCGGACCCTGGGTGTTGACCCGGGGTCCCATCGCGTTCGACGCCAGAAGGCCCAGTCGGCCGACCTGCCGCAGGTCGCCAGCCTCCTCCACGGTCAAGGAGGAACATTCCCTTGTCTCAGACATTCGAGACACAGATCGGTGGTCGAACGCTGACCATCGAGACCGGCAAGCTCGCGCGCCTGGCCGGAGGCGCCGTCACCGTGCGCTACGGTGACACCCTGGTGCTCGGCACCGCCAACCGCTCGGACCCGCGCCCGGGCCTCGACTTCTTCCCGCTCACCGTCGAGTTCGAGGAGCGGATGTACGCCGCCGGCAAGATCCCGGGCGGCTTCATCAAGCGCGAGGCGCGCGCGTCGGAGGCGGCCACCCTGGCGGCCCGTCTGACCGACCGCCCCATCCGCCCGCTATTCCCCGAGGGCTACAAGGACGACATCCAGCTCGTCATCACCGTCCTCTCGACGGACCAGGAGAACGAGCCCGACGTCCTCGGCACCACGGCCGCCTCAGCCGCACTGACGATCAGCGAGATCCCGTTCGCGGGTCCCGTCGGCGCCGTCCGCGTCGGCCGCATCGGCGGCGAGTTCGTGGTCAACCCGACCTACAGCGAGCTCGCCGAGTCGGAGCTCGACCTCATCGTCTCCGGCACGCGCGACGCGATCATGATGGTCGAGGCGGGCGCCAAGCTCCTGCCCGAGGACGTCATGGCCGAGGCCATCCTGTTCGGCCACCGCGCGCTGCAGCCCCTCATCGACATCCAGGAGGAGCTGCGCGCGGCCGTCGGCAAGGCGAAGAGCACCCCGTACCTCGAGCCGGGCACCGGCTCGGTGCTCGACTACACGAAGGCCGTCGCCGCGGGTGACGCGTTCGTCGTGGTCGACGTCGAGACGACCGGCACGGACCCCAAGATGGCCGATCTCGTCGAGATCGCGGCCGTCAAGGTCCAGGGCGGCAAGGTCGTCGACCGCTGGTCGACGCTCGTGAACCCGGGTCGGCCGATCCTCGGCCACCAGATGCACGGCATCACTGACGCCGACGTCAAGAAGGCCCCCAAGCCGGCCGACGCCGCGAAGGACGCCCTCAAGTTCATCGGCGACGCGCGGATCGTCGGGCACTCGGTCGGGTTCGACCTCGGCTTCATCGAGGCAGCGCTCGGCGACGGGACGCACTTCGAGCAGGGCCGCTACCTCGACACCCTGGTCCTCGCCCGCGAGGGCTACCCGGACCTCGAGAACTACAAGCTGCCGACGCTGTCGAACTTCTTCGGCATCGAACTCGCCCAGGCGCACCGGGCCGGTCCCGACGCCGAGGCGACGGCCAACCTGCTGATCTGGTTCGGGAACGACCTGCCCGGGCGCATCGAGGGCCTCAAGAAGGGGATCGCGGACGCCGTCCGCGCGAACCGGACCGGCGGCGACCCGAAGGCCCTGCTCGAGGCTGCCCGCCGCGAGGCGCGTGTCTCGAAGGGCCTCTACAACCTCCTCTACAAGAAGACCTGCCGCGAGCTCGCCCTCGACGAGGGGATCCGCATGGACGGTCGCGGTCTGACGGAGCTCCGTCAGATCTCGGTCGAGGTGGGCCTCCTGCCTCGCGCCCACGGCTCCGGGCTCTTCACCCGCGGTGAGACCCAGGTCATGACGATCGCCACGCTCGGCGCGTCCTCGGACGTCCAGCGGATCGACACGATCAGCCCCAAGACCGAGAAGCGCTACATCCACCACTACAACTTCCCGCCCTATTCGACGGGCGAGAACAAGCCGATGCGTGGACCCAGCCGTCGTGACATCGGGCACGGCAACCTCGCCGAGCGCGCGCTCGTGCCGGTCCTGCCGAGCCACGAGGACTTTCCCTACGTGATCCGGCTCGTGTCCGAGTGCATGTCGTCGAACGGTTCGACGTCGATGGCCTCGACCTGCGGCTCGACCCTCGCCCTCATGGACGCGGGCGTGCCGATCTCCGCTCCGGTCGCCGGCGCGGCGATGGGCCTGATCAGCGAGCCGGATGGCCGGTTCGTGGTCCTGACCGACATCCTCGGCAAGGAGGACTCGGTCGGTGACATGGACTTCAAGGTGACCGGCACGCGGGACGGCATCACCGCCCTGCAGATGGACATCAAGGTCCAGGGCATCAACGAGGCGATCATCCGCGGCGGCCTGAAGCAGGCCTTGGCGGCGCGCCTCGAGATCCTCGACAAGATGGTCGAGGTCATGCCCGAGGCCCGCGTCGAGATGAGCGACTTCGCCCCCCGGATCACCACGATCAAGATCAACCCCGAGAAGATCCGCGAGATCATCGGCAAGGGTGGATCGATGATCCGCAAGATCCAGGAGGAGACCTCGACCGAGATCAACGTCGAGGACGACGGCACCGTGGAGATCGCGGCCGTGTCCGGTGAGAACGCCCGCAAGGCGATCGACTGGATCAACAGCCTGACCCGTGAGGTCGAGGTGGGCGCGCTCTACATGGGCAAGGTCACCCGGATCATGGGCTTCGGCGCCTTCGTCGAGATCATGCCGGGCAAGGAAGGCCTCGTCCGCATCGGCGAGCTCGCCGACTACCACGTCCCGACCGTCGAGGACGTCGTGTCCGTCGGCGACGAGATCATGGTCGTCGTCATGGAGATCGACCGCCAGGGTCGCGTCAACCTCTCCCGTCGTGCCGCGATGCAGCGCCACCTGGCGAAGGATCCGGCCTAGGCAGACCGGCGCCCTCGGGCGCCACCCATCCGAGCGCGAGCGAGCGGGCCGTCCAATGGGCGGTCCGCTCGTGATTCCGGGGGCGTCCGGGCGCCTGGCCGGCGGCCGTGCGATCCGCCCGGACGACTCGCCGGGCGACTGGCCGAACGACTGGCCAAGGCGCTCGCGGTGGAACGCCTGGAGTTCCAGTCGACGCCCGGGGGATCCGCTGGGCGACGTTGGACGCCGTTTCGCTGGCTATGACGCCGTTTCGCCGGCTATCTGGAACGTCTCCCGACCAGATGACGCCCGGTTGGGCCACCCAGGGGCTTGCCGTGTCGGTTCCAGCCTCGCCGCGCCTCGACTGGAACGTCCAGGTGCCACCGCGGCGGCGGCAAGGGAACGACGTTCGGGGTGGCCGGAGCCACGTCCGCGGCCGCAACGGCGCGAGGTGCCGGGATGGCCGGAGGCACGTCCGTGGCCGCAACCGCGCGAGGTCCGGGGTGGCCGGAGGCAGGTCCGCGGCCGCCGGCGATGGACGCTCGGGGTCTGCGTGACCGCCACTGTGATCTGCCGACGGCCTCGGTCGGAGCGGTCCCGCGAGGCGCCGTCGCGAGGCGCCGTCGCGATCTTGGTGCTGCCCGGTCGGCACCGAGGGCGCTGGTATACTCCGGCCGTGCCCGACTTGACCAACGACCCTGCGGAGCCATGTCCTCGATGAACCGATCCCTGCTTACCATCGCCGTCGTCGGCGCCACCGGCGTCGTCGGGCGGACGATGATCACCGTGCTCGGCGAGCGCGGCTTCCCGGTCGGGGAGCTGCGCCTGCTGGCGTCCGGTCGATCCGCCGGACGCACGGTCTCGGCCGGCGGCCGCACCATCGAGATCGGCGAGGCCGTTCCCGAGGCCTTCGACGGCGTCGACATCGCGCTCTTCTCCGTGGGCGCGGACATCTCGCGTGAGCTCGCCCCGGCCGCCTCCGCCCGTGGCGCCACCGTCATCGATAATTCGTCCGCGTGGCGGATGGACCCGGCGATCCCGCTCGTCGTGTCGCAGGTCAACCCCGAGGACCTCGAGGGCCACCAGGGGATCATCGCCAACCCGAACTGCTCCACGATGCAGTTGGCGCCCGTGCTGATGGCGCTGCGCGACAGCGTCGGCCTGGAGCGGGTCGTCATCGACACCTATCAGTCCGTCTCGGGGACCGGCGCCGACGCCATCGCCGAGCTGGAGTCGCAGATCCGCGCCCACGTCGCCGGAGAGCCGAAGCAGGCGTCCGTCTACCCGCACCCGATCGCCTTCAACGCGCTCCCCGAGATCGACGTCTTCCTCCCCAACGGGTACACCAAGGAGGAGTGGAAGGTCGTCATGGAGGATCGCAAGATCCTCGGGCTGCCGGACCTCCGCATCTCCTGCACGGCTGTGCGGATCCCGGTCTTCGTCAGCCACTCCGAGGCGGTCCACGTCGAGACGCGCGATCCCATCACGCCGGAAGCGGCCCGCGCCCTGTTCGCGGCCGTCCCGGGTGTCGTCGTCCAGGACGACCCCGAGGCCCACGACTACCCGCTCGCGACACAGGCGGCGGGCCGCGACGACATCTTCGTCGGGCGCGTCCGCCGCGACGAGTCGATCCCCGGCGACCGCGGCCTGGCGCTCTGGGTGGTTTCCGACAACCTGCGCAAGGGCGCGGCCACGAACGCCGTCGAGATCGCCGAGATCCTCGTCGCGCGTAACTGGGTCGAGCACGCGTCGGCACGAGGCGCCCGCCCGTATCGGGCGCTCGAGCCGGTGGGGGTCTCCGGGGGGAGCGGAGGGTGACCGAGGCCGAGCGTCGGGTGGCGCTCGTGGCCATCGCGGCCGAGGTCCGCGACTGCACGCGCTGCCGGCTCCACGTCGGCCGGACCTTGGCGGTGCCGGGGGAGGGGAACCCGTCGACGGAGGTCGTCTTCGTCGGCGAGGGACCCGGCTTCAACGAGGATCGTCAGGGCCGCCCGTTCGTCGGCCGGGCCGGCGACCTGCTGGTGAAGCTCCTCGGCTCGATCGGCTGGCGGCGCGAGGATGTGTTCATCACCAACATCGTCAAGTGCCGGCCGCCCGAGAACCGCGACCCCGAGCCGGACGAGATCGCGGCCTGCGCCCCGTACCTCGTCCGCCAGCTCGAGATCCTCGACCCGGCCGTGGTCGTGACGCTGGGCCGACACTCGATGGGCCGGTTCATGCCCGGCGCGCGCATCTCGCAGGCGCATGGGACGGTCCGTCCCGCCGACCCCGTCACGGGGGCCCGCGACGCGCTCGTCTTCGCGATGTACCACCCGGCGGCCGCGCTCCGGACCCCAGCGATCGAGCGTGACAGCTATGCCGACGCGGCGACCATCCCGGCCGTCCTGCTGGACGCGCGGGCTCGCAGGGCGGACCATGCGTCCAAAGGGCTCGAGGAGCCCGCGAAGACGCCGGTCCAGAGCGGACCGGTCAACGAGATGACCGTGGCCGTCGCGCCGCCGCCCGACCCCGCGCCCGCGACCGCCGATACCGACCAGATGACGTTGTTCTAAACCCGCTACAGGGACCGAATGGCAACCACGAACGACCATCCGCTCCGCATCATCCCGCTCGGCGGGGTGGGCGAGATCGGCAAGAACATGTACGTCTTCGAGTACCGCGACGAGATCGTGGTGATCGACTGCGGCCTGATGTTCCCCGACGAGGAGATGTTCGGCATCGACCTCGTGATCCCGGACATCACCTACCTCAAGGAACGTCGCCACATGGTCAAGGCGTTCCTCATCACCCACGCCCACGAGGACCACGTCGGCGGCCTGCCGTACGTGCTGCCCGAGTTCCCGGGCGTGCCGGTCTACGCCTCCACGCTGGCCCGCGGCCTGCTCGGCAACAAGATCAAGGAGCACAAGCTCCACAACAACCCGGTGCTGGCCCTCGAGCCCGGCGACGAGGTGGACATCGGCGCGTTCCGCGTCATCCCGTTCCGCGTCGGGCACTCGATCCCGGACGCCATGGGGATCGCGCTGCGGACCCCGGTCGGGACCATCGTCCACACCGGCGACTTCAAGTTCGACCACACCCCGGTCGACGGCAAGCTGTCCGACTTCGCGATCCTCGCGAGGCTGGGGCAGGAGGGCGTCATCTGCCTCCTGTCGGACTCCACCCGAGCGGAGAACCCGGGTTATACCCCGTCCGAGCGGACCGTCGGCGATGCCTTCCGCGAGATCATGGAGCCGCTCGAAGGGCGCGTCATCGTCGCCACCTTCGCCAGCAACATCGCTCGCGTCCAGCAGGTCCTCGACGCGGCCGGTGACATGGGCCGGAGCGTGTCGGTCATCGGCCGCTCCATGGAACAGAACTTCAAGATCGCCACGGACCTCGGCTATCTCAAGTACGACCCGTCGATGATCGTGTCCAAGGACAAGATCAAGGACCACCCGGATCCCAAGCTCGTGATCGCCACGACGGGCGCCCAGGGCGAGCCGATGGCCGGCCTGGCGCGGATGGCCAACCGCGACCACCGCTTCGTCGAGATCCAGCCCGGCGATACCGTGATCGTCAGCGCGAGCCCGATCCCCGGCAACGAGGAATACGTCTCGCGGACGATCGACAACCTGTTCAAGGCCGGGGCCAACGTCTACTACCACACCATCAAGCGGGCGCACGTCTCGGGCCACGCCAGCCAGGAGGAGCTGAAGCTGATGCTGGGGCTGACCAAGCCCAAGCACTTCATCCCGATGCACGGCGAGTTCCGGATGCAGGTCCAGCACGGCCGCCTGGCGATCGAGACCGGGGTCAAGCCCGAGGACGTCTTCATCATCGAGAACGGGACGCCGATCGAACTGTTCGCCGACGGCTCAGCCCGGCGCGGCACGCCGGTCACGGCGGGCTACGTCTTCGTCGACGGCCTCTCGGTGGGCGAGGTCGGCGAGATCGTCCTGCGCGACCGCCGGTCGCTGGCCAATGACGGAATGTTCATGATCGTCGTCACCGTCGACAAGCAGACCGGATCGGTCGTTGGGCGCCCCGAGATCGTCACCCGCGGCTTCGTCCACCTCAACGAGAAGGACCCGATCATGGCCGAGGCGGTCGAGCGGGTGATCCTCGCGATCGACACGCCCGGCGACCACATCAGCGAGATCGCCCTGCTCAAGACCCAGATCAAGGACGGCGTCTCGCGCTACCTGTACGAGCAGACCAAGCGCCGACCGATGGTCTTCCCGGTCGTGGTGGAGGTCTAGCCGGCGTGGCCACGCGCAAGCGCGCTCCCAGCCGCAACACCACCGGCACGCGTAGCCGCCGCCGGACGGGCAGCGGGCTGGCGAAGCAGTTCACGCCCGACGTCGTTCGCTCGATCATCGGGATCACGCTGCTCGTCGTCGGCGCCATGACCCTGATCGCGCTGATGCTCCCCGGCAGGGGCACGCTGACCAGCTGGTGGACCGACGTCTTCGCCCCGTGGTTCGGGTCCATGCGCTGGCTCCTGCCGTTCCTGCTCCTCGGTGCCGGCGGCTACCTCGAGTGGCGCCGCCCACGCGGCTGGGGGCTGACGCTGCTCGGCCTGGCGATCACGTATGCCGGGATCCTGGGCATCGTGCAGGTCGTCCTCGGCAGTCCCGACCTTCGCCGGCGGCGGCCGCGTCGGGCGATTCCTCGCCGGGATCCTGGAGCCGCTCCTGACCGCCCCCGGCGCCGTGGTCGTGCTGCTGGCGATGGTCGTCGTCGGGCTGATGCTCGCCTTCGGCCTGCACCTCGACCAGATCCTGCATCCGTTCGTGTCGGCGGGGAAGTGGTCCAAGACCACGGTCGCCGCCTCGCTCGAGCGTCCACCGACCACCGCCGCGGGCGCCAAGCCCGCCGCCGGTCGCAATGGGGCGAAGGCGCCGGTGGCGGTCCCGGTCAAGCCCGGCCCCGGTGAGCCGGCCATCCCCAGCATCCTCGACGGGCCTCCGACGCCCGCCACGAGCCAGGCACCCATCAGCCGGACCGTGTGGACCGGTGAGGGCGCGGCGCCCATGCCCGCGGCCGGAGCCGTGGCGGTCGCCGCCCGTGCGGCCATCGCCCTCGAGGAGGCCGACGGCCTCGATTCGATCGCCTGGACGCTGCCCTCGATCGAGCTCCTCCAGGTCGCGGTCCCGACGCGCGAGGCGGGCCAGATCGACCATGCCGGGAACATCCGCCGCATCGAGGAGAAGCTCCAGCACTTCGCGATCCCGGCCAAGGTCGTCCACTACAACACCGGCCCGGTCGTGACCCAGTACGAGGTCCGCCCGGCGAACGGCGTGAAGCTTTCGCGCATCGAGGCCCTCAGCGACGACCTGGCGATGGCGCTCGCCGCGCGCTCGATCCGCATCGAGGCGCCGATCCCCGGCAAGGACCTGGTCGGCATCGAGATCCCGAACACCGTCGGCGAGGTCGTGGCGTTCCGGCCGCTCGTCGAGGACAGCAACATGCTCGGCGCGACCAGCCCGCTCACGTTCGCCCTCGGGCGCGATGTGTCGGGCAAGGCGTGGGCGGTCGACCTGGCCAAGATGCCGCACCTGCTGATCGCCGGCGCCACCGGCTCGGGCAAGAGCGTGTGCGTCAACGCGGTCATCACCAGCCTGCTCATGCGGGCGAAGCCCGACGAGGTGCGCCTGATCCTGGTCGACCTCAAGCGGGTCGAGCTGGCGCCGTACGACAAGCTGCCGCACCTGCTCCAGCACGTCATCGTCGAGGCCAACGAGGCGAAGGCCATCCTGAACTGGGCCGTCCACGAGATGGAGGACCGCTACAAGGCGCTCGCCTCCCGGACCGTGCGCAACATCGAGGGCTACAACGCGCTGCCCGAGGAGGTGCGCGGCGAGCGCCTGCCGTACATCGTCCTGATCATCGACGAGCTGGCCGACCTGATCATGCGCGAGGGTCGCAAGGTCGAGGACCCGGTCGTCAAGATCGCCCAGAAGGCGCGCGCGGTCGGGATCCACCTGGTCCTCGCCACGCAACGGCCGTCGGTGAACGTCGTGACCGGCCTGATCAAGGCCAACGTGCCGTCGCGCATCGCGTTCGCGATGGCCTCCATGGTCGACTCGCGCACGGTCCTCGACTCGCCGGGTGCCGAGGACCTCATCGGCCGCGGCGACATGCTCTACCAGCCGGTCGACCTGCCGCGCCCCGCCCGCCTCCAGGGCGTCTTCGTCAGCGATGCCGAGGTCAACGCCGTGACGAAGCACTGGCTGGCCCAGACCGACGGCCGGACCTTCTACGAGGAGGCCATCCTCGAGTTCAGCGACAGCGAGGGGAATGGCAGTGGCGAGTTCGCCTGGCTCGCGGCCCTCGACGTCGACGACATGACCCCCCACGCCGCCGAGCTGATCATGCGCGAGCAGAAGGCCAGCACCTCCCGGCTGCAGACCAAGCTCAAGCTGGGCTTCTCGCGGGCGAGCCGCGTGATGGACGAGCTGGAACGCTACGGCATCGTCGGACCGCAGGACCCGCGCAATCCGGCGACGCCGCGGATCATCTACGGACCGGAGAACTGGCTGCGCTCGACCGACGACGTCGATCGGGACGATTGACCGTGCGGGATCGCCGCCGGACGGCCGCGCCGAACGCCTGGGGTATGCTGACCGGCCTGAGGCGGACCCGGATGGCCGCCTCGCGAGTGGCGCCGACGGACCATCGATGACGACACAGGACCGAACGAGGCGGACGACGTCGGGAAACGGCCCAGACGCGCCCAAGCCGGCCCCGGAAGCCGCCACGAGCCTGCCGGAGCGTCTCTACGAGGCGCGCGAGCGCAAGGGCGTGGACCTGTACCGCGCGGAGCGCGACACGAAGATCCGGGCCCGCTATCTCGACGCGCTGGAGCGCGGTGACTACAAGGAGCTCCCCGGCGCGGTCTACACGAAGGGGTTCCTGCGCAATTACGCGCTCTACCTGGGCCTCGACGCCGACGAGGTGCTCGAGCAGTGGCGTCGCGAGCGCGGCGAGCCCAAGGAGGTCCAGGCCTCGATCACGGTGCCGCGGCCGCTGGCCGCCCCGCGCCAGGGATTGACGTTCTCCCCGTTCATCATCGTGCTGGCGCTGATGACGATCGGGGTGCTGGCGTTCGGCGCCTATCTCGGCGTGCAGCTCCTCAGGTTCGCCAAGCCGCCGACCATCTCGGTCACCAACCCGGCCACCGCGGTCGTCGATGTCGACGACGCCGCGACCTCCTACACGCTGCGCGGCCTGACCCTGCCGGGCGCGACCGTGAACATCGACGACGGGACCCCGGACCGCGACCCGTACCAGGTGACGGCGGAGTCGACGGGCCTGTGGACGGCGACCGTGGACCTGCGCCGCGGGCGCAACCAGTTCGATGTCGACGCGATCGACCCCGATACCGGGAAGCACTCCGAGCAGGTCATCCGGCTCTATATCACGGTGCCGTTCCCGCTCATCGAGTCGCCGACGCTGACCCTCGACCAACCCGCCGACGGGGCGACCTATGAGAACGGGGCGATCCCGGTCCAGGGCAAGGCCACCAATGCGGCCTCGGTGGTGATCACGGCGGTCTACAGCGGCCCGGTCGAGCCGGTCGCCGCGGGCAAGCCCAGCCCGCCGCCCCAGAAGGCGCCGGCCCCGCAACCGGTCACGGTCGGCGAGGACGGCAGTTTCTCCTCGCCGTACGAGCTGACGGCCGGGCACTGGGCCCTCACGGTCACCGCGGCCAATGCCGACGGCACGAAGAAGACCACCCTGACCCGCAACGTCACGGTCGCCTACCAGGGCGTCAACGTGGTGGTGACGATCAAGAACAGCCGCGCGTGGCTCAAGGTGTGGGTCGACGGCAAGGTTTCCGACGTGACCGGTTCCGCGGGCCGCGTGTTCGCTCCCGGGAAGGTGCTGACCTTCAACGCCACGGACACGGTGGAGGTCCGAACCGGCAAGTCCAGCGCCACCTACTTCACGATCAACGGCATCGACCTCGGGCACATGAACTCGCTGGGCAACCCGGAGACCTGGCTGTTCGCCCCGCCCGCCGACCCGAAGCAGACCGACCGGCGCTGACCGGTCGATGGACACGCCGCCCACCTCGTACGGGGACCTCGCCGCGCTCGCCGAACGTCTTCAGACGGCCTGCCTGGCCAGCGGCTTGACCGTGGCGACCGCCGAGTCGTGCACGGGCGGTCTGGTGGCCCACGCGATCACCACGATCCCCGGCGCCTCCGCCTATTTCCTCGGTTCCGTGGTCAGCTATGCGGACGCGGTCAAGGAGGACGTCCTCGGCGTGCCGGCCGACCTCATCGCGACGCACGGCGCGGTGAGCGCCCAGGTCGCGCTCGCGATGGCCGCCGGATCGCGGTCGCGCCTCGGCGCCGTCCTCGGCGTCGGGATCACCGGCGTCGCCGGCCCCGACGGCGGGACGGACCAGAAGCCGGTCGGCCTGGTCTACGTCGCGGTCGCCGACCCCGATGGCGCGGAGGTCCGGCGCTACCTCTGGACGCGGGACCGGGCCGGCAACATCGTCGAGAGCGCCGCGGCCGCACTGGGAGCGCTCCTGGAGCGCGCGGAACGGCCCGTGGAGGCCGCCCGCCGGTGACGCGTACCTCCGAGGAGATCGGGCGCGGCCTCGCTGCGCCCGGGCCCGGTCGGCCCATCAAGCCCGGCACGAGGATCCACGTCATCGGCGTGGGCGGGGCGGCCTCGTCCGGCGCGGCTCTGCACGCGGCCGCGGTCGGGGCCGTGGTCACCGCGTGCGACGCGGGCGGGCCGGACCCGCTGACCGGGTCCGTGATCGCCGCCGGGATCCCCATCGCCTGGCAGCACGATGCTTCGCATATCCGCGGCGACGTTGGCACCCCGCTCGTGGACCGGGTGGCCGTCACGAAGGCCATCACGTCCGTGCAGCCCGATCACCCCGAGCTGGTCGCCGCGCGCTCGCTCGGCATCGAGCCGGAGAGCGTCCAGCAGGTCATCGCAGACGCGGCCGCGACCGGCGGACGGCGCCTGCTCGGGGTCGCGGGCACGCACGGCAAGTCGACGACGACCGGCTGGCTCCTGCATCTCCTGGTGACCGCGGGCCGGGATCCGTCCGGGTTCGTCGGCGCGATGCTGCCGGCCGACGATAGCGGCCCCTCGCGCGGTCCGGCGCGGATCGGGGCCGGCCCCGAGTTCGTCGTGGAGGCCGACGAGTACGCCGGGAACTTCGACCCGTATCGGCCCGACATCACGGTGCTGGTCTCGGCCGAATGGGACCACCCCGACGTCTTCGCCGACGAGACGGCCGTGGTCGACGCCTTCAGCGGCTGGATCCGGCGCGGCGTGGCGGGCATCCACGGGCCACCGGTGCTCGTGGCCAACGCCGGCGATCCCGGCGTGCGCCGGATCCTGGACGCCCTGGGCGACTGGGCGGGGGAGCGTCTCCTCGCCCGGCTGGAGCTTGAGGACCAGAACGGCGACGAGCCCGCCGTCCCCGCGGCGATCACGGCCCGCATCGTGTCCCAGGACGCCGACGGCACCGACCTCGAGATCCGCGGCCTGCGCGCCGGCGGCGTGGCGGATCGCGTACGCCTGCGGCTCGTCGGCCGGCTCTATGCGATCGACGGCCTGATGGCCGCGGCGGGAGCCTTCGCGGCCGGCGTCGAGGCCGACGCGATCCTGGCCGGGCTGGCATCCTTCGAGGGCGTCGGCCGCCGCTTCGAGATCAAGGGCGAGATCGGCGGGGTGACCGTGATCGACGACTACGCCCATCACCCCACCGCGATGCGGATGACCTTCGCGGCCGCTCGGCAGCGCTATCCGGGACGTCGCCTGTGGGCCGTCTACGAGCCGCTGACCTACCACCGGACCGCGGCGATGCTCGACGAGTTCGCCGATGTGCTCTCGGAGGCCGATCGCGCGGCCGTCATCGACATCTGGGCCGTGCGCGACCCGGACCGGACGATCACCTCGGCCACGGCCCTGGCGGCCGCCACGAGCCGGCGCAGCGCGGTCCCGGCCGTCGCCATCGGCAGCCCGGAGGCCGCTGCGGCCTGGCTCGCCGACGCGGTCGCGCCGGGCGACGTGGTCCTGATCATGGGCGGCGGGCGGTCGTACGTCGCCGCCGAGCAGCTGGTCGCGCGCCTCCGCGCCCGAACCCCGGGCTAGGTCGCGGCCGCCGCGGCCTCGCCTTCCGAGGCTCGGGGCGCCTCGTCGGTCGCGGCCCCGATCGGGCGGGCATACAGCGGATGGCCGTCCGACGTGAGGCACGTGCCCGTCGCGAGCTCCCACTGCCAGCCGTGGAGGGCGCAGGTCATCACCCCGTCCTCTGCGGACGCGAAGCGGGTCAGGTCGGCCTTCATGTGCGGGCAGCGGCGCTGGACGTCGTAGCCGGCGAACTCGAAGGTCCCCTGCGTCGGGCCGTGCTCGGCGTAGAAGCCCTCGGCGTACTGCAGCCGCTCGACGTTCAGGCACTTGAACCAGGTGTAGACGTAGTCGTTATACGGCCCGCGGCGCCTGGCCCGAAAGCGCATCGAGAGGAACAGCTCGTTCACCCAGTCCTCGACATGCTCGCGGACCAGGAAGTCGACGAGCTCGCGCTCGATGGAGAACTGGTAGCGCGGGTCCTCGTCCGCGCTCGGGCGCCGAACCTGGCGCGTCGCGAAGTCGATGACGATCCGTTCGTCGCCGACATCGAGGAGCACGGGCTGGTCGATCCCGGCGCAGATCATGTCCGCTTGCTCGAGGAGCGGGTCCCACCACGCCTGCAGCTCCGGCAGGAGGTCCACCCGGGGCCCTTCCAGGACGCTCGCTCCGCCTCGATGACCGGGCGCTTGCGGG
This sequence comes from uncultured Chloroflexia bacterium, assembly GCA_963834915.1. Taxonomy (GTDB): domain Bacteria; phylum Chloroflexota; class Limnocylindria; order Limnocylindrales; family CSP1-4; genus SPCO01. The sequence continues at coordinate 320,886 of CAWIDI010000005.1, read as the reverse complement.
CCTGGTAGGCCTCGAGGTAGGCGCGCTTGTCGGCGAAGATCGGGCCGGGATCGAGCGGGTGGGTGACGTCGAAGCGGCCCTTGCCGACGTCCGCGACGCTCCCCGGCAGCATGAGGCGGCCGCCGTCACGGCCGTGCTCGGCCATGTACTCCAGGAACGTTGGCTGGTCGGGGAAGGTGTTCCACTCGTCGCCGTTCAGGTCGTTGAAGCCGAACAGGTCCGGGTCGAGGAAGCACGGCGGCCCGGCGGACGGGACCACGAACGCGGGATCGAGGACCTCGATGTAGCGGAACGCCCGGGCCGATTGGGCCACCCGCTTCTTGTGGCCGAGGACCTGCTGGGCGTTGTCGGGGTAGTCGTAGACCATCGGGTACCAGATGGCCCCGGAGAACTGGAGGAAGGCCGCGTCCAGCGGCCCGCCGGTGAGCAGCAGGTCGGGCTCGGGCGGGCGGGAATCGTTCATGTTCAGGACCCGGACCTCGCCGTCGTCGATCAGCAGTGCGGAGTCCCCGATCGGTCCGTCCGTCGGCGCGACCAGGGCGTGGATCGTGAGGGTCAGCGGACCCGCCTGGAACGGCTCGAGGTCGACGGTCTCGATGAACCGCTCGAAGCCGAGGCCCTGCAGCGCCTTCTTGAGGTCGTCGAGCGGGTACGCCGGCAACAGCACGGTCGCGTCCTTGTCGACGTGGTCGCGCAGGTAGCGCGGATCGAAGTGGTCGTGGTGGAGGTGCGAGACATACAGGAAGGTCGGGTGGCCGATCCGCTCCGGGTCGATGCCGTCGTTGGCAGGGAACGGGTACCACGACCCGAAGAACGAGGGATTGAACCAGGGATCGCACAGGATGCTGACGCCACGGGTCTCGACGAATAGCCCGGCCTGGCCGAGGAACGTGATCTGCACGTGGCAAGGATACTGGCGAGGACGCCTCGGCCGCCTGCGGGCGCCCGCGCGGACGGTGGCCTACCATTGCGGGACCGCAGCACGAGGAGCACGGCTCGCCCATGTCCGTCGACTACGCCACTGCCGGGACCATGCTCGAGACCTTCGGTCGGGCCTGGCAGGCCTTCGATGGCGACCTGATCGTCTCGATGTTCACCGACGAGGCCGAGTACCACGCCGATCCGTTCGCGCCACCGATGGTCGGCCACAACGCGATCCGCGCGTACTGGCTCGATGGCTCGCTGACGACCGGCGACGTCGAGTTCGTGGCCGAGCGCCACTGGGTCTCGGGCGACACGGTCCTCGCCGCCTGGCACGCGAGCTACGCTGAGAAGGCCTCGGGCGCGCGTGTCCGCCTGGTCGGCTTCATGACCTGGGAGCTCGCCGCCGACGGGAAGATCGCCAAGCTCCGCGAGTGGACGCTCCAGGCGCCGGGCGGCGCCGCGGCAGGCTAGAGAAGCAGGAGGAACGCCGATGGCCGGGGAGGTCTCATTCGACGTCGTCAGCGACTTCGACGAGCAGGAGCTGCGCAACGCGCTGGACCAGGTCCGCCGTGAGGTCCAGCAGCGGTTCGATTTCAAGGGCGTGACGGTCGAGCTGACGCAGGGCAAGGACGACATCGTGCTGCTCACCGATGACGAATACCGCGCGACCGCGGTCAAGGATCTCATCGAATCGAAGGCCGTCCGGCGGAACCTCTCGCTGAAGATCTTCGACTGGGGGACGGTCGAGCCGGCGGGCGGCAACAAGGTCCGCCAGACGATCAAGCTGCGCCGTGGGCTGGGCGACGTCGTGGCCAAGCGCATCACCAAGCTGATCCGTGACGAGTTCCCCAAGGTCAAGTCGCAGATCCAAGGCGACGCGGTGCGCGTATCGGCCAAGAGCAAGGATGACCTGCAGCGGGTCATCACCCGACTCCGGGAACTGGACGAGCCGGTGCCGCTCCAGTTCGAGAACTACCGGTAGGTCCGGCGTGCCAGGATCCCGTCTCTCCCAGGCCGTGATGCTCATCGTGGCGGTGGTGATCGTGCTCGTGCTGGTCCTCTCCGCCATCGCGGCCCCGCTGGCATACTGACCCGCCGGCCGGCAGCACGAGGAACGATGCGACCATGACCGAGCGCGAAGCCGCCCTGCCGCCCGACGCCGAGCCCCTCGGCGAGGTGGACGTGGCGGACGCCCCCGATGCCGCACCGCCCGATCACGAGGATGGGGCGGACGTGGGATCCGACGCGACCGAACCCCAGAGCCCGGCCCAGCCTGCGAGCCCGGCCGAGTCGGAGCGCGAGCCCGGGTCCGCGGTCGGAGCCGCCTCACTGGACCCGGCCGACGAGCCGGATCGCGAGCCGGCGCCGCCGGTCGAGGAGCCCGCGCAGCCCAGGACGGTCGGGCGGTTCATCGCCGATGCGCTCCGCGCCGCGGGGGTCCGCTACGCCTTCACGGTGCCCGGCGAGTCGTTCCTGGGGTTGCTCGACGCATTCGCGGATGCCGGCATCCGTGTGGTGGCCACGCGGCACGAGGGCGGCGCCGCGTTCATGGCCGAGGCGCATGGCCAGCTGACCGGCCGCCCGGCCGCGAGCCTCGGCACACGGGCCGTGGGCAGCGCGAACCTCGCCATCGGCATCCACACGGCCCGCCAGGACTCCAGCCCGATGTTCGCGCTGGTCGGCCAGGTCGAGCGCGCGTTCCAGGGCCGCGAGGCCTTCCAGGAGATCGACCAGGTCTCGACCATCGGCGGCCTCGCCAAATGGGCCGCGGAGCCGCGACGAGCCGAGGACGTGCCGGGCGTGATGGCGCGGGCGGTCCGTGAGGCGCTCTCCGGCCGTCCCGGGCCGGTGCTGCTGTCGTTGCCGGAGGACCTCCTCGACGAGGTCGTGCTGTTGGAGCGCGCGGAGGCGGATCGGCCGGCGTCGCCGCGGGCGACAGCCGAAGAGACGCGGGCGGTCATCGAGTTCGTCGCCAGCGCACGGCGCCCGGTCATCCTCGCGGGCGGCGGCGTGCTGCGCGCCCGGACCTCGACCGAGTTGCTCCGCTTCGCCGACCTGCTCCATGTGCCGGTGATCGCCGCGTGGCGCCGCGCCGATGTCATCTCGAACGACCACCCGCTCTACCTCGGGATGGCGGGGATGGGCGCGCCGGCGTCGGTCAAGCGCCGCCTGGACACCGCCGACGCGATCCTCGTCATCGGCTCGCGGCTCAACGAGGCGACCAGCTACGGCTACACGGTGCCGGCGGAGGGGATCCCGTGGGCGCATGTCGACATCGAGCCCGGCCGGGCGCCCGGGTCGGCCCCCGCGACGATCACCGTCGCGTCGGACGCGCGGTCATTCCTCAAGGCGGCCAACGAGCGGCTCCTCGCCGGCGCGGTCCTCGATGCCGAGCGGGTGGCGACCCGGGACGCGAACAACGTTGCCGACCGCGCCGAGTGGGAGGCCGCGACGGTCGTCGACGCCACCCCGTGGGACGGCCCGGGCGTGCATCCCGGCCGCGTGATCACCACGCTTCGGCGGATCCTCGCAGATGACGCCATCCTGTCGACCGACGCGGGGAACTTCGGCGGCTGGGTCGCCCGCGGCTTCCGGTTCCGGCGGCCCGGGACGTTCCTGGGGCCGACCTCCGGCGCGATGGGCTACGGCCTGCCGGCCGCCATCACGGCGGCCCTCGTGCACCGGGACCGCCAGGTCGTCGCGATGGTCGGCGATGGCGGCCTGGCGATGACGATGGGCGAGCTCGAGACCGCGGTCCGCGAGGGAGCCCGCGTGGTGGTGATCTGCTTCGACAACCAGCGCTACGGCACGATCCGGATGTGGCAGGAGCGACGCGGCACGGGCCAGGGCGTCGCCACGGAGCTCGGGCCGTTCGACTTCGCCGCGGTCGCGCGGGCGGCCGGCGCTCGAGGGGTCCGGGTCGAGGCGGACGCGGAGTTCGAAGGGGCGCTGCGCACCGCGCTCGCGGCCGACCGGCCCACGGTCATCCAGGTCGCGCTGGACCGGCGCTGGGTGTCGGTCGACGACCCGGCCCGGCCCGGGTGACCCGGCCCACCTTCCACCTCTCGCCGCGCGAGATCTGGACGGCCGCCGCGGCCGGGTTCGACGCCGGACTCGGGTACGAGGCGGCCTCGCTCCTCAGCGAGGGCTTCATCCACTGCACCGACGGGCTGGATGCGCTTGGCGCCACGTTCGACCGCTACTACGCGGCCGATCCGCGGGCGTTCGTCGCCGTGACGGTGGACCTCGACGCCCTCGACGTCCCGTGGCGGTACGACGTGGCGGGCTCCCCGTATCCGCACATCTACGGGGCGATCCCCGAGGCGGCCGTGATCGGCGCGCAGGCCGTCGTCCGCGGCGCCGACGGCCGGTTCGATGGCCTGGGAGACGCCGCCGGGTAGGGCACGGCCTCGACCTTCGCCGGCGACGCCGGCCGGTCGGGCGTCATCGCCCCGAGGAACAGCGCGAACGCGAGCCAGGCCGCGAACGGCCGCCTCAGTCGAGCCACCCGGACACCTCCCACTCGTCGCAGCGACACCGACGACGGGCGGGACACCTGGGTCGATCGAGACCAGCCTACGGACGCTCGCTCATCCGCGGCTTACGCGTCCCACTGGCCGTCCGGACGCCTCAGCGGCTGACCGGCAGGTCCGATCGCTCGCGGAGGTGGAAGGCCACCCCATAGACCTCGCCCGTCTCCGGGTCGATGCGAGGGGCGGCCGTCATCCGCCACGCCTCGTCGTCGCGGTCGATCCAGCGGGCCAGCGGCTTCCCCTTCGCGTAGACCGCGTCGAGCAGCGCGAACGCCTCCGCCGGCAGGCCCAGGATGCCCTCACGGGCCGGCAGGCCGACGCTGACGTCCCCGAACGCCGCCCGGAGGGCTGGGTTGCCGTAGACCACCATGTGGCCCGGTCCGGCGCACAGGCCGGCCGGGCGTTGCGGCCCGGTCTCGACCCGGCGGGACCCGCTCATGCCTCGCCCCTCGTCGCGACGACCGAGAACGACAGCGGGATCCGTCCCCGGTCCTCGTCGCGGACATCGAGATGGCCCGACCACCAGTCGACCGGGTGCTCGGCCACGGCCTCCAGGCGCAGACCCGCCCGCACCAGCGCCGTGATGACCTCGCCGAGCGTCCAGGCGCGGGCGAACTTCCAGCTCTGGTCGTCGTCGTCGATCGAGAGGTGGTCGATGTAGCCGGGCGCCCAACCCTTCGAGGCCTCCGGGCCGGCGAAGTAGTCGTAGTCGGTGGCGATCCAGCGGCCGTCCTCGTCGACATCGAACAGCCATTCGGCCGGATGGCCCTCGAAGAGGACGAAACGGCCGCCCGGGGCCAGCAGCCGGACGAGGACGGCCGCCCACGCGTCGAGGTCCTGGAGCCAGATGAGCGAGCCGCGGCCCGTGTACAGCAGGTCGGCGCTGCCGTCGAGCTCGTGCGGGACGTGCAGCACGTCCGACTCGACCCAGCGCGCGGGCGCTCCGACCGCCGACGACAGCCGTGCTGCCAGCTCGAGCATGCGCGGACTGAAGTCGACGCCGACGACCTCCGCGGCGCCGAGGTTCCAGAGCGACAGCGTGTCGCGCCCGCCGGCGCACTGGAGGTGGATGGCCCGCCGGCAGCGGCCGTGCAGGTCGCCGATGAGCTCGAGCTCGATCGGGAAGAGGTTCGTGCCGCCCGAGCGGATCAGCTCGATCGCCTCCGGGAGCCAGCCTTCGTAGCGCTCGGCCGCCTCGTCCCAGGCGGCACGGTTCGAGGCGTGCATCGCCGCGACGTCGGCCCGTTCCGACGGCGTCGCCGGGCGAACGTGGTCGTGCTCGTGGTCGTGGTCGGGCATCGCAACGCATCCTAGTCGGTCGACAGGCGGGATCCCCGGTCCATCACGGATGCTATGGTCGAGTCGATGACCATCGAGATCCGCCGGGTCCGCCCGGACGAGCTGGGCGAGAGCGTCGAGGCGCTGACCGCGGCCTTCCTCGAGCGACCGGATGTCGAGGAGGTCGTCAAGGAACTGAGTCCGCGCTGGGACCTGGACCGGCTCTGGGTCGCCCATGACGGCGAGCGCATCTGCGGCACGTTCAGGTCCTGGGCGACGGAGGTCACGGTCCCCGGCGGGGCACGACTGCCGACCGCGGCCGTCTCTGGCGTCACGGTCCTCCCGACGCACCGCCGCCGCGGGATCCTGCGCGGGATGGTCGCCGCGGAGCACGCCGCGATCCGCGAACGGGGCGAGGTCGTCGCCCTGCTCCATGCCGCCGAATACCCGATCTACGGACGCTTCGGGTACGGACCCGGGACCCTTGAGGCGACCTGGCTGCTCGACACCCGGACGGCCTCGATCGTGCGGCCCGCGACCGGCCGGGTCGAGTACGCCAAGCCCGGACCCGAGGTCATCCCGACCATCCGCGACGTCTACGACCGATACCGCGTCGGCCAGCCCGGCGAGATCCGCCGGATGGACGTCCGCTGGCAGGGCGAGCTGGGGTTGACGCCGGGGGTGTGGAGTCCGGCCTGGAAAGGCTTCCTCGTCCTCCACCGGGACGATGCCGGAACGGTCGACGGGTACGCGCGCTATAGCCGCACCGAGGACCGCTGGGACGCCAACCGGCCCGCGAACGTCCTCACCCTCGACGAGCTCCATGCGCTGACGACGGACGCCTACGCGACGCTCTGGCGGTTCCTCGCCGAGATGGACTGGGTCGGCAGCGTGAAGGCCCCGCGCCGGCCTCGCGAGGACCGGCTGCCATGGCTGCTCGCGAATGCCCGCGACGCCCAGCTGACCGAGGTCACCGACGGCCTGTGGGTCCGGCTGTTCGACGTCGCGGCGGCGCTCGCGGCGCGGACCTACGAGCACGAGGGCCGGATCGTCGCCGAGGTGCTCGACCCGGAGCTGCCGGGCGGCCGGTCCCGGCTGCGGCTCGATGCCGGCCCGGACGGCGCGACCTGCGTCGAGACGACCGAGACGGCCGAGCTGACCATCCCGATCGGGGCGCTCGGTGCCGCCTACCTGGGCGGCACGAGCCTGCACAGCGCGGTCCTCGCGACCGGCCACGACGAGCACCGGGCAGGTGCGCTCGATCGGCTGGACCGTCTGCTGCGGACCGCCGACGAGCCCTGGAGCTCGACCTTCTTCTAGGGGCCGCCGTTCATGCCACGTTCCGACCGGAGCACCCGGGATGATGGAGCCATGGACTCGCTGCCACCCGAGGTGCTGCTGGCCGGCTATCCGCCGCCGATCCGGGAGATCGCCGAGACCCTGCGCTCGATCGTGAAGCGCGCGCTCCCGGATTCGATCGAGCGTGTCCGGCCCGGCTGGCGTCTCATCGGCTACGACATCCCGAGCGGACGCCGGACCGCCTTCTGCTGCTTCGTCTGGGCGGAGCCGGAGCACGTCCACATCGGCTTCCAGTACGGGGTCTTCATGGACGATCCCGTACACGACCTCGAAGGGGAGGGGATCACCCAGCGCGCCCGCTGGCTGACCTTCGAGCCGGGCGATCCGCTGGAGGAGCGGCGGATCGCGACCCTCATCGCCGAGGCGGCCCGGGTGACGCGGCTGACCCGCGCCGAGCGGTTCGCGGCCCTCATCGACCGGCCGGACCCGATAGCATCGGACGGATGACCAACCCGCCCCGTCGATCGCCGCCCGCGGCCGGACTGCTGGGGGCCACGTCCTACCTCCTCATCGGCTGGAGCGGGCTGCTCATCCCGTCGCTCATCCGCTCGGTCAAGGACGGCTTCGGCCAGTCCGACGCGGGGATCGGGGTCTTCTACTTCGTGTACGCCGTCCTCTACGCTGCGGGTGCGCTCGGCGGCGGGCTGATCACGGAGCGGGTCGGGCGGCGGACGGTGCTGTCGCTCGGGGCTGCCCTCCATGGCGTGGGGCTGATCGCGCTCGGTCTGTCGCCGTCGTGGGCCGTCTTCCTGCTCGCGGCGCTGCCCGCGGGCGTGGGCGTCGGCGTCCTGGACGGCGGCGGCAACGGCCTGTTCCTCGACCTGTTCAAGACCGAGCGCGGCCGCGCCCTGAACCTCCTCCACCTGTGCTTCAGCCTCGGCGCGCTGACGGCGCCCCTGGTGGTCGGCCGGCTCGTAGAGGGCGGCGCGGCGTGGCAAGCGATCCTCGTCGGGACCGGCGTGGCGGCGATCGCAGTGGGAATCCTGTTCGCGATCGTGACGATGCCGTCGGGACGCCGCAGCGCGGGCGCCGGAGCCCCGGCCGTCGACGCGGACGGAGCCTTGCTGGCACCCGCGCGCCGTCGCCTGCCGACGCCGCTGATCCTGCTCGGGGTCGCGATCGCGTGTTACGTGGCCTCGGAGGTCGGCGTCTCCAACTGGCTCGTTCGCTTCCTCGAGCCGGCGCCCCTGACCCAGGCGACCACCGCGCTCGCGCTCTTCTGGGGCGGCCTGGCCGTCGGACGCCTGACGGCGGCACGGCTGGCCGACCGCTACGACCACACCCGGTTCGCCATCGTCTCGACCGCGGCGGCCGGGGTCGTGCTCATCGGGGCGATCCTCATCCCATCGCTGCCGGCCCAGGTGGCGCTCTTCGCGCTGGCCGGGTTCGCGAGCGGACCGGTCTTCCCGATGATCATCGTCATCGGCGGCGACCGCTATCCGCAGCGGTCTTCGGCGGTCTCCGGGTTCCTCGGCGGATCAGCCGTCGTGGGGTCCGTCGTCTATCCGCCGGTCATGGGCTTCCTGTCGGTGACGGTCGGGCTGACCGCGGCCATGCTCGGGACGGTCGTGCTCGCGTTCGCCTGCGCCGGAGCGCTGGTCATGGTCGGTCGCCAGCCGCCCGATGAAGCGCCGCTGGCGACCGCGTAGACTCGGGCGGATCGTGGGCGTCGCGGCGTGGGCCGGTCGTCGCGGCCGACTGTCAGAGGAGCGATCGATGCGACCCGTTGAGCGCCGCGTCAGGGGATCGGCGTTGCTCATCCTGATGCTGTCGATGGTCGCGTGCGCACCAGGCCAGACCGCGTCCGCGACGACCGGTGCGGGCCAGAGCGATCCCACGGCCGCTTCGTCGGGCGTCTGCCAGGCGCGGCTGGACCTCCCGGATGTGACGGCGGCCGGACGTGCTTTCACCGATCTTGCCCACGAGGCGCTCCACCGACTGGCCGCCGACACCAGGTTGAGCCGGTCGATGGCGGCCGCCATCCTGGAGTCGATGGAGCGATCGGAGACGGATCTCGGCCACGCGCCGTCCCCTGCAGCCCTGTCCACCGACCTCGACGCCCTACAGGTCGCGACGGATGCGGCGCTCACGGCCCTCGGGGAGACCGTGCCGACATGCGCCCGATGACCACCGTGTCGACGTGGTCCCGAGCGCGTCTGCTCGCCGTCCCGGTGCTCGTGGCGGCGACGCTCATGGGGTGCACTGCGTCCTCACCGGCCACGGCAGGCCAGACCGGATCATCCGAGGCGACCATCGTGGCGGAAGTGGCGAGCTATCAGCTGGTCGCGAACCAGCCCGGACGGCTGCTGCTCGCGTTGCTGAGCGGCGACGGCCGATGGCTGAGCTTCGGGGATGTGCGGGTGAGCTACACGTTCCTGGGGAGTGGTTCGGCGTCGCCATCACCGGACGTCACGGTCCCCGACTCGACCGCCGGGTTCCTGGCGATCCCGGGTTCACCCGAGGGCGACGGCAAGCCGCCCATGCTGACGTTGCCGGCCGACGGACACGGGGTCTACGCCGTCGAGCCGGTCACGTTCCCGCGCGCCGGCTACTGGCAGGCCCTCGCCCGGGGGAGGCTGCCCGACGGCACCGCGTTCGACGCCCAGGCGGCCTTCACCGTGCTCGACGCGCCGCTCGTGGTCAGCGTCGGGTCGCTCGCGCCCCGGTCTGACTCACCGGTCGTGGGCCGGACGACCCTCCCGCTGGTCGCGATCGATTCCCGCGCCGCGGGAGGGCAGCCGATCCCCGATCCCGAGCTGCACAAGGTCTCGATCGCGGATTCCATCGACGCGGGACACCCGGCGCTCGTCGTCTTCTCGACGCCGGTCTATTGCGTGAGTCGCTTCTGCGGCCCGGTCACCGATCTCGTCGCCGATCTCGCCACCGAGTACGGGGACCGGGCCGATTTCATCCACGTCGAGATCTACCGGGACTTCCAGGCGGGGACGGTCAACCAGGCCGCGCTCGACTGGCTGTCGACGCCCTCCGGCGACCTCCGCGAGCCATGGACCTTCCTGATCGGCGCCGACGGCCGGATCGCGGGATCCTGGGACACGCTCGTCACGCGCGGCGAGCTCGAGCCCTTGCTCGAGGCACTGCCCGTCAAGGCGCCATGATCGACGCCAGCTGCTGCTCCATGAGCGCGGCGGTCATCTGGCCGAGATAACGGTCCCGGATCACGCCGCGGCGATCCAGGAAGACGTGCGCGGGCAGGCCGACGCCGCCGAAACGGGCGCGCACCGTGGCCGTCGGGTCGAGCGCCACCGTGTAGTCGAGGCCATGGCCCTGCACGTAGGCGCGGACCGTGTCCGTCGGCTCCTGGATGTCGATCGCGAGGACGGCCAGGCCGTCAGCACGGTGCGCGTGGAACGCGGCGAGGATGTCGGTCGCCTCCTCCTGGCACGGCACGCACCACGTCGCCCAGAAGACGATCCAGAGCGGCCGGCCGGCGAAGTCGGCCAGCCTGACCGGCCGGCCGTCGAGGTCGACCAGGAGTGGCTCCTGGCTCCCGGGCAGGATGAAGTCGGCTGGAGCCTGCCCGACCGCGACGCCCTCGACGATGCTGCCGATCGCGGTCGCCGGACCCGGCGACGGGGAGGATGACGCGCTTCCCAGCGGCCGCGTCGCCACGAACGCGGCGACCCCGACGAGCACGATGACGATGGATCCAGCGGCCACCCGCCGCCAGAGCCGGCGCGCACGCACAGGCGGTGCCTGGCCGAGTGAGGGATCGAGCGGCCCCGAGTCGTGCATCGCGCCGATAGTAGTCGGCGGCCTGCAGCGACGGGCTGCGATCAGGGATCGAGGAGCAGGTGGTTCTCGACGGCGTATCGGGTCAGGGCGACCCGGCCGTGGACGCCGACCTTGGAGGCCATGTTCGACAGGTGGCGCCGGACCGTGTGGGCGCTGATGCCGAGGTCGTCGGCGGTCTCGACCGCCGTCCGCCCGGCCGTGACCAGGCGCAGGACCTCGATCTCGCGCGGGCTCAGCCGATCGGCATTGCCGAAGCCATCGCAGCGAGTCGACGACGACGACCGACGCGACCACCGGATGGACGTAGTGCTGGTTGTTCGCGACGGCGCGGAGCGCCACGATCAGGTCGGCGCTGGCGGCGCCCTTGACCACGTAGCCCGCCACCCCGGCGAGGAACGCCTGCCGGACGGTCTCCTCGTCGTGGTGCATCGTCAGCGCGATCAACCGGATCTGTGGGAACTGGCGCGTCAGGTCGCGGACCAGGCCGACGCCGTCCGCACCGTCGAGCGTCAGGTCCACGAGCATGATGTGCGGCTTGCGCAGGCTCGCCATCGAGATCGCGCCCGCGGGATCGCTCGCCTCGCCGACGACCTCCATGTCCGGCTGCGCTTCGAGGATCAGCCGCAGGCCCTCGCGAACGAGGGCATGGTCGTCGACGATGCCGACCCGGATCGGGGTCATCGCGTCAGCCTCCTGCGTCGTCGGCGCCGGGAGCGAGATCGTCACCCGTGTTCCCGCACCGGGCGCGGCGTCGATCGCCAGCTCGCCGCCCAGGAGCACGGCTCGCTCCTGCATCCCGGCGAGCCCGATCCCGGATCCGGGACATCCGCGGGGTCGAAGCCCTGACCCGGCATCCGACACGACCACGGTCAGGTACCCGTCCTGCCGCGTGATCGAGACTTGGGCCTGGGCGCGCCGCTATGGCGCGCGGCATTGGCGAGCGCCTCCTGGATGATCCGATAGACCTCGACCGTCGCCGTGGGACCGAGGACGGTCGGATCCTCGACGTCGCGGCTCGGCATGGACGACGACCGGGAAGCCGGACTGTGACGCCAGGTCCCGGACGGCCGCGACGAGCCCGCGCTCCTCGAGGCGGACGGGCCGGATCCGATGCGACGAGATCGCGGGTCGCGGCGAGGGCCGTGTCCGCCAGCGCCGCGCGGCGACGCCGACGTGCTGGCGCACCAGCGCCGGATCGTCCTCGGAGCTCGGCCGCGTCCAGGGTCAGCGTCAATGCCGTGAGCACCTGGCCGACGCCATCGTGGAGCTCGCCGGCGATCCGCCGTCGCTCGTCCTCCTCGACCGTCAGCAGCCGCTCGCTTGCCTGGCGGAAGAGCGCGGCGTAGCGACGCGATGTCGAGTTGCGCCGCTCCGCCATCCAGGCCACCAATGCCGCGATGACGAACATCAGCGGCCATTCGGTCAGTTCGAGCGACGGCTCGATGAGGCCGAACGCCTCCGCATCGGCGTAGATGAGCAGCGGGATCGACACCAGGCCGATGCGCAGCAGCGTGCCGCGCAGGCCGAACAGGAAGGCGTGGAGCACCAGCACCACGAACACGCAGTGGAAGAGGAACTCGGCGGACACGGTCGTGTGCGCGAACGCGAGCAGCGATCAAGCCGAACGCCGACGACATCGAGCAGCCCTGGATGACTGCGCGGATCTGGCACGCTGCGCCCAGGGACGATCCGTCGATGCGTCGCCGCAGCCAGCGATGCCCGGCGGCCGGCGCGTGGCCGACCCGAGCCGTTCGCGGATGCTGCGGCTTCGGTCGATGCCGGGGGTGTGTACGCCGGGATGGTCAACCCGTCCTCTCAGAATGGCTGGTTGCGAGTATAGGAAGCCGGCGCGACTGCGCAACGATGCTATGATCGCCCAGTCGCGGCCGATCACCCCGGGCGATACGTCGAGGAGGATAGGATGGCCGGACCGTTGCGAAAGGCGTTTGGCGCTCGATCGCCGATCGCCGGCCTGATGGCAGGCTGCTCGAGCCGGCGGCTCGACGACCAGCATCGGCCCCGATCGCCGCAACCGTCAAGGAATGGCAGATCAGCCTGAGCTCGACGACCCTGAAGGCCGGCAGCCTCACGTTCAACATCACGAACGGCGGCGACAAGGAGCACGAGTTCGTCATCCGCAAGACGGACCTCAAGGTCGGACAAGCTGCCGCTGAACGCGGACGGCGAGGTCTCGGAGGATGCACCCGAGCTGACCGAAGTCGGCGACCCGAGCGAGGTCGCCGAGATCCCGTCCGGCAGCTCGGACCGAGCCTGACCGTGACCCTCCAGCCCGGCCACTACGTGATCTTCTGCAACCTCCACGTCGAGGATCTGCTGCACTACCAGAAGGGCATGCACGTCGACTTCACGGTCAAGTGATGTCGATGCCCAGCGGGATCGCCCGACGAGCCGACCGACGCCTTGCCCGACGAGGACCGACGCGCGCCGTGAGCCCCCGTCGCCATCTCCTGACCGCGGGCGCGGCCTGGCTCGTCCTGTCGGTGATCGGGGTCGCCCTCGTTGCCGGGGCTGCAGATCATCCCGCGTCATCGCCTCACGCGAGGCGGAGATCGAGAACTGGCGCCTTCGTCCTGCTCGCGCGCGCTGTCCGTTCCGGTCCTCATGTTCGTCGTCGTCGGGCTCGGCGTACACGGCGCCTGCGGTTCCGGGCGACCGACGATCTCGACGACGGACCGCCGATCCACGGGCACGACGGCTTCCAGGCCATCTGGCTCGGCACGTCAGCTTCCTGCTCGTCCTCGTCCTCTTCGGTTACGGGGCCGTCGGCCTGGTCGAGATCCGGGGCGCCCAGACCGCCGACTTCGAGGTCCAGGTGGAGGCCGAGCAGTGGGCCTGGCATTACGAGTACGCCGAACGGGGTCAAGTCGACCGAGCTCCACATCCCGGTCGATCGGCGGGTCCACCTGTTGATCAAGTCGGATCGACGTCATCCATTCCTTCTGGGTCCCGGCCTTCGGCGTGAAGCAGGACGCCGTCCCGGGCCACCCGACCCAGATCTACATGACCGCCACGAAGCAGGGGACCTATCCCGGGATGTGCGCTGAGCTCTGCGGCCTCGGCCACACCGACATGACCACCACGGTCGTCGTCTCCGATCAGCCGCGACCCTCGATGCGTGGCTCCGCGCAGCACCGGTACCGTCACCTTCGGCGCCGTCATGACCGCCGTCGCTCGCCGCTCGATCATCACCCGGACCCGGTCTGCCGCGCGGCGATCGTCGGGGCCGATCATCGGGCATCGCGCTCGGCGTCGTCCTCGTCGGATCCGTCCTCGGTGGCGAAGAGGGCCAGCTCCTGGCCCTCGCCTACCTCCTCGCGCAGCTCGGGTTCCTGCTCGGCCTCGGCGCCTTCCGCTTCTGGCTGCGCTGGGCTGCCGGTCGCGAGGTCGACGTCGACGACGAGCACGCGGCGCACGGCCACGCCGGCGACTGGCAGCCGCTACTTCCGGTTCACGACCGACCACAAGGTCATCGGCGTCCAGTACCTCGTCACCGCGTTCTTCCTGTTCTTCACCGCCGGCACCGCGGCGATGTTCATGCGCTTCGAGCTGGCCCAGCCGGGCATCGCGACGAGCAAGGAGCTCTACAACACGATCATGAGCACCCACGGCGCGATGATGATCACGGTCGCTCTGATCTCGATCGTCGGCGGCCTCGGCAACTACCTGGTCCCGATCATGGTCGGCGCGCGCGACATGGCCTTCCCGAAGGCGAACGCGCTGAGCTACTGGATGCTGCCGCTGGCGACTCCTGCTGGTGGCGATCAACCCGCTCCTCGGCGGCTTCGACTAGCGGCTGGACCGCGTATCCGCCGCTCAGCCAGCAGGCCAACCTCGGGCAGCAGGCCTACCTGATGGCCTTCGTGACGGTCGGCGTCTCGTCGATCCTGAGCGCGATCAACTTCCTGGTCACGGTCTTCCGGATGCGCGCCCCGGGGATGTCGCTGATGCGGATGCCGATCTTCGTCTGGGCGCTCACCGTGACCGCCGCGATCTCGCCTGGTCGCGACGTCGGTCGTGGCGGTGGCGTTCACGATGCTGCTCTTCGACCGGCTGCTCGGGACGGCGTTCTTCCGCGCCAGCCGAGGCGGCGACGTCATCCTGTTCCAGCACCTGTTCTGGTTCTACTCGCACCCCGCCGTCTACATCATGGCCCTGCCCGGACTGGGGGCCATCCTCGAGATCGTGCCCGTCTTCGCGCGCAAGCCGCTGTTCGCCTATCCGCTGGCGGTCCTGTCGTTCATCAGCATCGGCGTGCATCAGCTTCATGGTCTGGGCCCATCACATGTTCGTGAGCGGGATGGCCGAGTTCTTCCACATCCCGATCATGCTCACGACCGAGCTGATCTCGGTCCCGACCGGGATCGTGTTCCTGTCGCGCGCTCGGGACCATCTGGATGGGGCGCATCCACTTCAAGGTGCCGATGCTGTGGGTCTTCGGCTTCCTGTGGGCATTCCTCATCGGCGGGATCACCGGCGTCTTCCTGGCCGACGTGCCGACCGACATCACGCTCAGCGACACCTACTTCGTCGTCGCCCACTTCCACTACACGATCATCGGCGGGACGATCTTCGGGCTCTTCGCCGGGACCTACTACTGGTTCCCGAAGATCACCGGCCGGATGTACGACGAGCGCCTCGGCCGGCTGCACTTCTGGTGGTTCACGATCGCCTTCAACGCGACGTTCATCCCGATGTTCTGGCTCGGCATCGAGGGGATGCGCCGGCGGGTCGCGGACTACCCGCCGGAGCTGGGCGCCGTGAACCTGTTCGTCAGCCTTCGCCGCCTTCAACATCGCGGCTGTCCGTGGCGGTCTTCATCTTCAACATGGCGCGCTCCTGGAAGCGCGGCGAGCAGGCCGTGGCGAACCCATGGCGCGCCCAGACGCTCGAGTGGCAGACCCTCTCCCCGCCGCCGATCGAGAACTTCGACCAGATCCCGACCGTCACCGGGACGCCGTACCAGTACGGCAGCATCGACGGCGGCGTGCGTGGCGTCGCGGCAGTCGAAGGACGGTCCGCGTCATGAGCACTGGAAGCGACGTCCACTCCGCCGCCGAGGACCACGAGCACGCGCGAGGGAACCTGCTGCTCGGCGTCAAGCTCGCGATCCTGTCGGAGGTCATGCTCTTCGGGGCGCTGTTCGCGGCCTATTTCGTGATGCGCTCGCGAGATCCCGGTCTGGCCGCCGCGAGGGCGTGGAGCGCCCCGAGCTCCTGCTGCCGGGGATCAACACCCTGCTGCTCGTCACGTCGAGCGTCACGATGCAGCTGGCCGTCCGTGCCGCCCGGGCCGGCGATCGGTCGGAGGATCCTGCGCTGGCTCGGCCGTCACCCTGCTGCTGGGCGGCGTCTTCATCGTGGTCCAGGGCTACGAGTTCGCGACGAATGGGTTCGGCCTGTCGAACGGGGTCTTCGGCTCGACCTTCTACATCCTGACCGGCTTCCACGGCGCCCACGTGCTTGCCGGCGCCGCCTCATCGCGATCGTCGCCAACCGGGCCCGACTCGGGACTCGTCTCAGCCGACCACCACACGGCCGTCGAGGCGACCAGCTACTACTGGCACTTCGTCGACGTCGTCTGGATCTTCCTGTTCTCGACCCTCTACGTGCTCTGACGCGACGCCAGATCCGCGTGCCGCCGGGCCAGGCGGGCATCGAGCCGAGCGCTGCGGCGGACATCGGCGCGCATCCAGGCACCAGGATCACGGGGATGGCCGCGAGCAGCAGCACGTCGCCGGCACCCCACATCAGGACGCCCGCCGATCTGCTGGTCGGTGATCGCATCGGGGCCCCAGTGCGCACGATCGAGGCGTAGAACGGATAGAGGACGGCCGGCGCGAAGTAGATCGCCAGCCCCACTGCCGCGTTGACCGGCATCTGGAGCCCGACGATAGACGAGCCGCGCCCCATACCCCATCCGGCCGGGGACCGGGTCGGCGGCCACGACGGGCCACCAGAACAGGATCCCGACCGACAGGAAGACCAGGTGCTCGACGATCGTGGATGAGCGGATCCTCGAGCGCAGCGTTGTAGATCGGGCTGAAGTGCATCAGCCACATGGCGGCAGTGAACAGCAGCCATGCGACGACCGGCGACGCGAGCACCCGCAGGGCGCGACTGTGAAGGACCGGCAGGATCAGACGCCGCGGCGGACCTCCGGGCTGGCGACCCGCAGCAGCGAGCGTGACCGGGGCCGCCAGCGCGAGCAGTGGCGGCGCCACCATGGCCAGCAGCAAGTGCTGGACCATGTGGACGGACAGGAGCTCCTCCGCATAGATGTCGATGGCCGACGTCAACGCGATGAAGATGGCCGCCAGGCCGGCGAACCAGAACGCGACCTGCACCCCGGTGATGCGAACACGGGGATCCGTCCGATTGACGCGCCTCGCGGCCACGACGTAGGCGGCGCCCGCGATCAGGACCCCCAACAACGGCAAGGGATCCCATGACCACGCCGTGAGCAAGGTCAGGGCGGTTGGGTTCGTCGCGGTCACGCCATGGGCCTCCGCCGGACCTGCGGACAACGCGACCGCCAGGCACGCGACGAGACCCTTTCCGACAAGAGGGAGTCGCGCAGACATCGGGATACATGCTACGGGAAGGGGAGGCCCGGATGGCGGTCGCTTTCACGTAGACTCGGGGCCATGCGATTCCGGACGACGATCCTGGGCGCCGGCAAGAACGCCGCCGGCATCGAGATCCCCGAGGCCGTGGTCAGCGCCCTCGGAAAGGGCAAGCGGCCGCCGATCACGGTCACGATCAACGGCTATACCTACCGCAACACGGTCGCCGTGATGGGCGGCGTCTACATGGTCGGGGTCAGCGCGGAGCACCGCGCCGCGGCCGGGGTCGCGGCGGGGGACGAGGTCGACGTCGACATCGAGCTCGACGCCGTGCCACGCGAGGTCACGGTACCGGCGGACCTGCGGGCAGCGCTGGACGCCGACCCGGAGGCGGCGCGGACATTCGAGGGCCTCTCGTACAGCAACAAGTCGGTGCACGTCCTGTCGGTCGAAGGTGCCAAGACCGCCGAGACCCGGCAGCGCCGGATCGAGAAGGCAGTCGCCACCCTTCACGAGGGACGAGCCCGATGATGTCGGCCCGGGAGGGCCGGCTCGCGTTCCCGGGCGGCTGGATCCTCCCCGGCGATGCCGAGTACGACGAGGCGCGGTCGACCTTCAATGGCACGATCAACCGGCGTCCAGCCGTCGTGATCCGCCCCACCTCGACGGACGAGGTGGTCGCGGCCGTCCGCTATGCCCGGGGCCAGGACCTGCCGATCGCGGTCCGCGGCGGCGGTCACAACGTCGCCGGCCACGCCACCGCCGACGATTCCGTCGTGATCGACCTGCGGCACCTGCGCCAGGTCACGGTCGACCCGGGACGTCGCCGGGCTCGCGTCGGCGGCGGCGCGATCTGGAACGACGTCGATGCCGCCACCGTGCCGCACGGGCTGGCCATGACCGGCGGGACGTTCGGTGACACCGGCGTGGCTGGACTGGCCCTCAACGGCGGGATCGGCTACCTCATGGGCACCAACGGACTCACTTGCGACCACATCATGGGCGCGGAGGTCGTCACGGCCGATGGCTCGGTCGTGGTCGCGGGGGATGGCGGGGACCCGGACCTGCTCTGGGCGCTGCGTGGCGGTGGCGGCAACTTCGGGATCGTGACGAGCTTCGAGTTCGCGCTCCACCCGGTCGGCATCATCCATGCCGGCCACCTCGAGTACCCGATGTCGGCGGCGCGCGAGGTCCTCGAGGCGGTAGCCGCGCTGGCGGCCGTCATGCCGCCGGAGATGGTCGTCTTCGCGACGGGGCCGCACCTGCCCGAGGACGACCCGACACCCGGTGGACCCGAGACGCTGAGCGTCACCGTGATCCATCAGGGCCCGGCCGAGGAGGCGGAGGCGATCATCGCCCCGCTACGGGCCTTGCCGGTCGTGGAGGACGGTCTCGGCCCGAAGACGTACCTCGAGGTCCAGGCGGCCAACGGCCAGCTGCCGTTCGGCCTGCGCCACTACTGGAAGGGCCACTTCGTCCGCGAGCTCGACGCGGCGACCATCGACGCGACCGTGGCGGCGATGCGGTCCCGGCGCGGCCCCGTGTCGTTCGTGCTCGTCGAGGCCATCAACGGCGTGGCCCATCAGGAGCCGCCGGGCGGCGCGGCGTTCGGGCAGCGGGCGGCCGGCTGGAACATCAGCGGCATCGCCATCTGGGAGGATCCGGCCGATGACGCCGAGCAGATCGCCTGGACCCGCGGCTACGCCGATGCCCTGCTGCCGGCCTCGATGACCGGCGCCGGATATGCGAACTACGCCCCGGTCGACGAGACGCCCGACCGGGTGCGCGCGGCCTTCGGGGAGGAGCGCTACCGCCGGCTCGAGGGGATCAAGCGCCGCTACGACCCCGACAACGTCTTCCGCTACAACCTGAACATCAAGCCGGCCTAACGGTCGGCGGGCGTCCTCGCATCCTCGCCCGGGATCCCGTAGGCCGTCAGGGCCGCCGCCAGCCCTTCGAGATCCTCGACGGTCACGTACAGCGCGGGCGGGCGGAACGGCCCGAACTTGACCCGTTCGCGGAAGTCGATCCGCACCCCGCCTCGTGGCGAGCCTCCGAAGGTGATGTCGCCGTCGCGGATGCTCCGGCGCACCCCGATGGCCGTGATCCAGCGCCACGGACCCTCGATCCGCCAGGAGGCGATGTTGCCGATCGGCGTGCGCAGCGACGAGGCACCGAAGCGGGCGTCGAGGACCCCGCCACCGATGTCGACGTAGGCGTTCTCCGGACCGGTCACCCCGAACAGACGCAGCACCAGCCGGGACCTGGGGCCGAGCCGGATCGGGAAGGTCTGGGTGGTCGTCACCGCCGGAGCCTACCTCGCCCGGCGCGGCGGCGCCGAGGGTACGATGCGAGGCGGCGTTCACGGGTGTCGGAGGGTCGATGTCGATCGGGGATGTCGGGACGAACTGGGCGGGCAATCACGCCTACGCGGCCCGGGCGCTCCACGAACCGGCGTCGGTCGAGGAGCTCCAGGAGCTGGTCGCCGGTGGCCGGGCGCTCCGGGTCCTGGGCTCGCGGCACTCGTTCAACGACATCGCCGACACGACCGGCGACCTGATCTCGCTGGCGCGGCTGCCCAGGGTCTTCGAGCTGGACCGGGATGCGGGCACGGTCACGGTGGACGGTGGCGTCCGCTACGGCGAGCTGTGCGGCCCACTGGACGCTGCCGGATTCGCGCTGCACGCCCTCGCCTCGCTGCCGCACATCTCGGTCGCCGGCGCCTGCGCGACGGCGACCCACGGCTCGGGCGACCACAGCGGCAACCTGGCCACGGCCGTGGTGGCCATGGAGCTGGTCAGGGCGGATGGCGAGCTCGTCGCCCTCTCGCGGGCGAACGACCCGGCGATCTTCGATGGAGCGGTGGTCGGGCTCGGGGCGCTGGGCGCGGTGACCCGTCTGACGCTGCGGCTCGAGCCGGCATTCCAGGTCCGCCAGGACGTCTACGAAGGCCTGTCGCTAGGCGAGGTGGCCGATCACTTCGACGAGATCACCGCGCTGGCCGACAGCGTCAGCCTGTTCACGGAGTGGCAAGGCTCCGGCTTCGAGCAGGTCTGGCTGAAGCGGCGCGTGGAGGAGGGGAGGGCCTTCGATCCGCCACCCGCCATCCTTGGTGCCACGCGGGCGACGGTGCCGTTCCACCCGATCCGCGGGATGTCGACGGACGCGTGCACCGAGCAGCTCGGCGTGCCCGGACCGTGGCACGCGCGGCTCCCGCACTTCCGGATGGACCACACGCCGAGCGCCGGCGCGGAGCTCCAGACCGAGTACCTCATGCCGCGGCGGCACGCGGTCGACGCGCTGCTCGCGGTCGACGGCCTGCGGGACCGGTTCGCCCCGCTGCTCCAGGTGTCAGAGGTCCGGACGGTCGCGGCCGACGACCTGTGGATTAGCACCGCGATGGGCCGCGATTCGGTGGCCCTGCACTTCACCTGGCACCCGGACTGGCCGGGGGTGCGCGCCGTGCTTCCCGCCCTGGAGGCAGCGCTCGCACCGTTCGAGCCTCGGCCGCATTGGGGCAAGCTCTCGACGATGGCGCCGGAGGCGATCCGCGCCGCCTACCCGCGGCTGGCGGACTTCGGCGCGCTCGTGGACCGCTACGACCCGCAAGGCACGTTCCAGAACGACTTCCTGCGACGGGTCCTCGGGCGATGATCGAGCGCGACGACGTCCTGGTCCGGTCTGCGCCGACCTCGGGCCTGACCGCAGCGGAGCGCATCACCGTTCGCGACCTCCTCGTCTCGGCCTTCGGACCAGGGCTGGAGGAGCGGTTCACGGACGCGGATTGGGACCATGCGGTCGGCGGGATGCATTTCCTGGCTGAGATCGACGGGTCGATCGTCGCGCACGCCTCGGTCGTGGAGCGCGCGATCGAGGTCGGCGGGGTACCGCTCCGGACGGGCTACGTGGAGGCGGTCGCGGTCGTGCCGGGGCGGCAGGGCGAGGGGATCGGGACGCGGCTGATGGAGGCGGTCGACGCCTGGCTCGACGACCGGTTCGAGCTCGGCGTGCTGGGGACCGGCCGGCACACGTTCTACGGGCGCCTCGGCTGGCGGACGTGGCGCGGCCGCGCGTTCGTGCGGACCCCGACGGGTCCCCGCCGGACGCCCGACGAGGAGGGCGACATCCTCGTGCGCTCGACGAGGTCATCGCCGGCCCTTGACCTCGACGCGTCGATCAGCTGCGACTGGCGGCCCGGCGATGTCTGGTAGGAGGTCCTCGTGAGCCCGATCGTCCCAGCACTCCCTCGCGCCATCGGCGGCATCGCCGTGCCGCAGGACGACGTGTCCAGGGCGACGTGGCGGTGGGCGCAGCGCGCCCTGCCGGACTATCTGCTGACGCACTCGGTGCGTGCCTATTGCTGGGGCGCGGCGATCGCCGACGGGGAGGGCTGGACCTTCGACGCGCAGATCCTCTGGACGGCGTCACTCATGCACGACTTCGGGCTCACGCGGATCGCGAGGAACTCGATGTGCTTCGAGGTGGAGGGCGCCGAGATCGCCCGCCGGTTCCTCGAGCGAGCGGGGATGACCGCGGACGCGGCCGACAGGGCCGCCATCGCGATCGTCCTGCACATGCAGCCCGGTGTGACCCTCGCCGACGGCGTCGAGGCCGTGCTGCTCGACCGCTCGACCGGGCTGGACGTCCGCGGCGACGGGTACGAACTCGTCGATGCGGTGCGTGATGGGGTCATGCGCGAGTTCCCGCGGCGCGCCTTCGACCGCCGCTTCCTGGCCGCCATCCGCCGCGAGGCGTCGATCCGCCCGACCTGCCAGAGCGCCCGTCTGCTGGGCCAGACCGACCTCGCCGGGTGGATGGCGCACTCGCCCTGGGCCGCCGGGGGCCGCTAGCTCGGATCCAGCCCCTCTAGAGCGTGCGCGGTCAGGTCTGCAGGACGGCGACCGCGAGGTTCAATGTCGTCGCGAACAGCACCCACAGCCAGTACGGCAGCAACAGCCAGGCGGCTCGGCGGTCCACGCGGGCGAAGGCGAGCATCGTCACTGGGATGGCGACCGCCAGTGCCACGATGATCGCGAGGGCCAGCCAGAGCGCCGCGACGCCGATCGTCGGGTAGAGCGCGAAGAAGACCGGCGTCCAGACGGCATTGATGGCCAGCTGGACCAGGTACAGCCGGAGCGCGGATCGCGCGTCGCCGCGCACGGCCTGATCCGGGGATGCCCGTCGGCGCCAGACCAGCCACGCCGCGATCCCCATCAGCGCGTACAGGAGCGTCCAGACGGGGCCGAAGATGCCGTTCGGGGGGTTCCACGGCGCCTTGTCGGCGGTCGCGTACCAGCCGTCCACGTTCGCGATCGTCGCGAGCGATCCAACGACGCCCACCGCCAACGCGAGCGCCACGAAGCCAGCGAGCGCGAGCAGCGAACGCACGTTGGGTCGTTGATCAGCAGGTGCTGGCAATGTCGATCGGATCAAGCCTCGGCCCCCTGGGACGGATGATATCGAGGATGCGTGCGGCGGCGCCATCCGGATGCATCGGTCCGGTCCTGGCGGTTCGCGCCTACCATGCGCCGATGCACGCGGTTCGTTCGACGCTCGCTGTCGTGATCGCCTGCATCCTTGTCACCGGCTGCGCCACCACCGACCAGCCCCCGACCCTCGCGCCGTCGCCAACGACCGCGGCCACGCCCTCGCCGACGCCGCCTCCGAGCGTACCGCCGACCTCTTCGCCGACGTCATCCCCGACCCCGCGCGCGATCGAACCGACGCTCGCCCAGCTCATCGGCCAGAAGCTGGTGATCCGGATCGCCGGCACGACCGCGACGCCGGCCCTCCTGGGGCGGATCCAGCGCGGCGAGATCGGCGGCGTGATCCTGTTCGGGTCCAACATCAAGACACCGGCCGCGCTGCGGACGCTCACCGCGTCGCTCCAGGCCGCCGCGGCCAAGGGTCGACAACCGCCCCTGCTCATCTCCGTCGACCAGGAGGGCGGGGCCATCCAGCGCGTCCCGTGGGCACCACCGACCCTCACGCCGACCGAGATGGGCGCGGACGGCCGTCCGGCCGTGGCGCGCGAACAGGGCGAAGCCACGGGCCGGGCGCTGCACGACCTCGGCATCAACGTGGACCTGGCCCCGGTCGCGGACGTGCCCTCAGGGCCGGGCTCGTTCATGGAGCGGGCCGGGCGGACCTTCGGGATGTCGTCGGCGACCGTCGCCTCGCTGGCCGATGCGTTCGCGACGGGCCTCGAGGACGGCGGTGTCGTGCCGTCCATGAAGCACTTCCCGGGGATCGGCTTCGCGACGGAGAACACCGACGATGTCGCCGTGACCATCGGCGTGCCGCTCGCTGACCTCGATGCCGGCCTGGAGCCCTACCAGACGGCGATCAGCCACCGGATCCCGCTGGTCATGCTCTCGAACGCGACCTACACGGCCCTCGACCCGGCGGCGGCCGCGGGATGGTCGCGGACGATCGGCCAGACGCTGCTGCGCGACCAGATGGGGTTCGCGGGCGTCACGATCACCGACTCCCTCGATGGGACCGCGAAGTCCCGCGGCCTCCCGAGCGCGGAGCTGGCCAGCCGGGCGGCGGTGGCCGGCACGGACCTTGTCCTCGTGACGGGTTCGGAGCAGACGACCGCGGCGTTGTACCTGCGGCTGCTCAAGGAGGCGACCGACGGGTCCATCGACCGAGGGACGCTCCTCGCGTCGTACGACCGGATCATGGCCCTGAAGGCGAGCCTGGCGACGCCCTAGCTCTTGCCCAGCAGGTCCTTGAAGGGGATCGGCTCGGTGAACGGGTCGCGCGGGGTGCGGGTCGATCGCGTGGCCATCGCGGCCGAGAGCTCGCGCGCGGCGCGGTCGATGCGCTCGACCAGGTGGCCGTCGGCCGCGACGACGCCCTGCCCCCAGTCCTCGGTGGCGGCGTAGACGCTGGTCGGGACCGTGGCCGCGTTGAGATAGGCGAACAGCGGCCGCATCGCGTGCTCGAGGGCGAGCGAATGGCGGGCGGTGCCGCCGGTCGCGGCGATCAGCACGGGCTTGCCGGCGAAGCCGTCGCGTTCGATCACGTCGAAGAAGACCTTGAAGAGGCCGCTGTAGGAGGCGCTGAAGATCGGGGTCACCGCGATGAGCCCGTCGGCCCCGAGGACCGCGTCGATGGCGGCCTGCAGCGTGGGGCTGGGGAACCCGGCGAGCAGGTGGTTGACGAGGTCGTGCGCATGCTCCCGCAGCTCGACGACCTGCACGGCGGGCTCGAACCCGGCTTCCCGCAGGTGCCGATCGGTGGCGGCCGTGATGCGGTCGGCGAGGAGCCGCGTCGAGGACGGCTGGTTGAGCCCGCCGCTGACGACGACCAGCGAGCGGGCCGCTCCGTCGCTCATGCGGGCACGGGCTCGCCCGCGGCCGCCACGGGGACCTCGGTCGCGGACGTTCCGCCGTTCGCGGCGTCGGCCGCGGCGACCCGTGGATGCACGGGAGCGTCGGGAACGTTCGAGGGCCGGCCGATCGCGAACTCGCGGCGGAGGACCGGCACGACGAGCTCGCCGAGCATCTCGACCTGCTCGAGCGCGGCCTCGAGCGGCAGCCCTGCATGATCGACCAGGAAGAGCTGGCGCTGGTAGTCGCCGACGATCTCGCGGAACCCGAGTGTCCGGTCGATGACCTCCTGCGGGCTGCCCACGGTCAGCGGGGTCTGTTCCATGTAGTCCTCGAGCGATGGTCCGCCGCCGTACACCGGCGCGTGGTCGTAGTACGGCCGGAACGCCTTGATCGCGTCCTGCGAGTCGGCCCGCATGAAGACCTGGCCGCCGAGGCCGACGATCGCCTGGTCGGCCGGGCCGTGCCCGTAGTGCTCGAAGCGCTGGCGGTAGAGCGCGACCATGCGCTGCACGTGGTCCCTGGGCCAGAAGATGTTGTTGTGGAAGAACCCGTCGCCATAGTAGGCGGCCTGCTCGGCGATCTCCGGGCTGCGGATCGAGCCATGCCAGACGAACGGCGGGACGCCGTCGAGCGGGCGCGGCGTGGCGGTGAAGCCGGTCAGCGGGGTGCGGAACTTGCCTTCCCAGTCCACGACGTCCTCGCGCCACAGGCGATGCAGCAGCGCGTAGTTCTCGTACGCCAGCGGGATCCCGTTGCGGATGTCCTGCCCGAACCACGGATAGACCGGACCCATGTTGCCGCGGCCGAGCATCAGGTCGTTCCGCCCGTCGGCGAGATGCTGGAGCATGGCGTAGTCCTCGGCGATCTTGACCGGATCGTTGGTCGTGATCAGCGTGGTCGCGGTCGACAGGATCAGCCGCTCCGTCTTCGCGGCGATGTAGCCGAGCATGGTGGTGGGGGAGGAGGGGACGAACGGCGGGTTGTGGTGCTCCCCCATGGCGAAGACGTCGAGGCCCAACTTCCTCCGCCTTGAGCGCGAGCGCGACCATCGCCTTGACTCGTTCCTCGTCGCTCGGCGTGCGACCGGTCGTGGGATCCATCGTGACGTCGCCGACCGTGAAGATCCCGAATTGCATCTGTGTCATGCCCGGAGTCTACACCACTGGTAGTTGCACACGCAACGACTAGCGCGCCGAAACGAGCCTTGGATGGTCCGAAGGTCAGGCTGGTCAACGGGACCCGCCAGGAGCGACGATAAGGCCCCCGCCGCACGCGACCCGTATCTACGACGACCCCAGGAGGACCCGATGATCCGTGCACCAAGGAGCCTTGGCGATCCGTTCGAGGGCCGTGCCGCCCAGCGGACCTACCTCCGTCGGCGGATCGAGAGCGTCATCGCGCTGTTCCTTGCCGTCGCCGCCGTCAGCCTGGTCGCCGGCGCCTGGATCGGCACGCTCGCGCCGGTCGTGACCCACCTCGGCTCCTGAGCGCGGGGCCGCCAACGCCCCGACGCCCGAAGCGATCAGCCCTTGACCGGCTCCAGCACGAAGACCGGGATCTCACGCTTCGTCCGCGTCTGGTACGTCGCGTAGTCGGGCCAGGTCTCCACCGCCCGCTCCCACCATGTCGCCTTCTCGTCGCCGCTGAGCTCGCGCGCGAGATAGTCGCGTTTCGTCGGCCCATCCTGGAGCTCGACGCGCGGATCCGCCTTGAGGTTGTGGTACCAGACCGGGTGCTTGGGCGCCCCGCCCATCGATGCGACGACCGCGTAATCGCCCTCGTGCTCGACCCGCATGAGCGCCGTCTTGCGCAACTTGCCGGTCTTCGCGCCGATCGAGGTCAGCACGATGATCGGGCGGCCGCGGAGATCGGCGGCCTCGCTCCCGCCGGATGCCTCATACCGTTCGGCCTGCTTGCGCGCCCACCCGGCCGTGCTCGGCGCGTATTCCCCATCCAATGGCATGCGGTGATGGTGCCATCGCGCGGGTCGACGCGCCGCGCGGAAGCCGACGAGCCCACGGCACCGGCGTCGACACGAAGAATGGCCGACGCCTGGCGGCGCCGGCCCGATGTTCGCCGATATGGTCAGCGCGTGACGATCACGGCCTCCAGGTATTCCGTCGGCACGACCATCGTGCCGTCGTCGGCGCGGTTGAACGGGCCGATGAGGTCGATGATGTCGGCCTCGAGCGCCAGCGACCCGGCGGCTCCGTTGGCGGCGACGGTCTCGAACGCCTTCAGGGTCGGCCCGTAGTACGTGCGCCAGAACTCCACGTACGCCTTCGGCGACCGCTCGCGGAAGACGTACTCCCGGGTCTCGAGCCGAAGGTCGGCGATCGACTCGCCGAACAGCTCGCGCAGCCGCTCTTCGGTGCCCCACTGGATCGGCGAGCGCAGCCCCGCCGGCGGCGGGACGTGCCGGCCGATGGTCTTGAACAGCTGGCCGATGAACCCGCTCGGCGTGTGCGCGACCAGGCCGATCCGGCCACCCGGTCGGGTCACGCGCAACAGCTCTCGTGCGGTCCGCTCCTGGTCGGGCGCGAACATCGCCCCGAAGACCGTGGAGACGACGTCGAAGCTGTCGTCGTCGAACGGGAGGGCTTCGGCATCGCCGACAACGAACTCGATGCTCGAGCTCTTCCGCCTCGGTCCGGCGGCGGGCACGGTCGATGAGCGCCGGGACATAGTCGACCCCGACGACGTCACAGCCACGTCGCGCGGCCGCGAGCGCGGCGTTGCCGCTCCCCGTCGCCACGTCCAGGACCCGCTCCGTCGAGTGGAGGTTCAGCGCCTCGATCATCAGCTCCGACACGATCTGGATCTGTGTCCCGATCATGTGGTAGTCGCCGCTGGCCCAGGTCGCCTGCTGGCGCTGCTTGATCGCGGTCAGGTCGGGGAGTGTTGCGATGGCGGTCATCTGTCACCTTCTTCGACTGGATGGGGATGGTCAGGTCGTCGGGGCGCAACGGCGTGCCGACCGGCTACCGGGTGGAGCCGTCTCGCGAGTCCACGCCGAAGGCGGCCGCGAGGAGCCCGAGGGTCGCGAGCACGGCCACGAGGGCGAGCGTTGCGATGAGCGTGAAGACGAGATCCATGGGTTGCTCCTCGATGAGTCGGCCGCTTCCGTACGTCCTTGCTGCCGTTGGACAGCCTCGGTCCTTTAGGGCCAGGCCCACATCGGGAGGGCTGGCTATTTCTTGTCGGGCGAGCCTTTAGAGGGCGTCTCCGGGCCGTGACGGGATGCGATGATTGCCCCGACCCTGCGACGCGGAGGAGACCGGATGGCTGGACCGACCACCGTCGACGAATACCTCGCCGATCTGCCCGATGACCGGCGGGCGCCGGTCGCGCTGCTCCGCCGGACCGTCGCGTCCGCGGCCCCCGAGGCGACCGAGACGATCGCCTACCAGATGCCCGCGTTCCGAAGTCACGGCGGGCAGTTCCTGGTCTCCTTCGCTGCGTTCAAGCGGCACTACAGCCTCTTCCCGGCGAGCGATGCGGTCGTCGAGGCGCTCGGCGGTGAGATCGCTCCCTACCTCGCGGGGAAGGGGACCATCCAGTTCCCAGCGAACCGGCCGATCCCGACCGACCTCGTCACGAGGATCGTCCAGGTGCGCCTCGCCGAGAACGCCGGACATGGGGGCCGGTCGGGTTGAGTGCGGGCGGGTCGCGCGCGGTCTGGGCCTCCGGCACGGCCTACGAGGCGTTCATGGGGCGGTGGAGCCGTCTGGTCGCCCCGGCGTTCCTGAGCTGGCTGGACGCGGCGCCCGGCCTGGACTGGCTGGACGTGGGCTGCGGCACCGGCATGCTCACCGGGGCGGTGCTCGAGGGTGCGGCCCCGGCCTCGATCGTGGGGGTGGACCCGTCGGCGGGGTTCCTGGAGCTCGCCAGCGCCAAGGTCGATGACCCGCGCGTCAGCTTCAAGCTCGGCGACGCGTCGCATCTGCCGGTGGAGGATGCCTCGGTCGATGTCGCGATCGCGGGTCTGGTCCTCAACTTCGTCCCGGATCCGGCGGCCGGCGTGGCCGAGATGCATCGTGCGACCAGGCCGGGCGGCCGGATCGCGGCCTACGTCTGGGACTACGCCGGCGAGATGCAGATGCTGCGCCGGTTCTGGGATGCGGCGATGGCGCTGGACCCCAGCACCATCGAGCTGGAACAGGGTCGCCAGTTCCCCATCTGCCACCCGGAGGCCCTGCGCGACCTCTTCGAGGCCGCGGGGCTGCGGGAGGTCGAGACGCGGGCGATCGATACCCCGACGCGCTTCGCGGACTTCGACGACTACTGGTCGCCCTTCCTCGGCGGCCAGGGACCGGCACCGACCTATGTCGCGTCGCTCGATGACCGCAACCGGGACGCGCTCCGCGAGCATCTCCGCGCGACGCTGCCGACGGCGCCCGACGGCTCCATCGGCCTGATCGCCCGCGCCTGGGCGGTGGCTGGGACGCGCTAGCCGACCCGCAGGCCGAGCGCCTCGGCGATCGTCACCGCCTGTTCGAGATCGATCTTCGCGCCGGCCATCTCCACATTGCGCGGGTCGACCGTCGAGAGGTCGCTGCCGCGCAGGTCCGTGCCGACGAACGACGCCCGGTGCAGGTTCGTGGCCGCGAGGTCGACGTCGCGCACGGTCGCGCCGTCGAAGGTCGCGCCGCTGAGGTCCGCCTCGCGCATCCGGAGGCCCGTGAAGGTCGCCTCGTGAAGATCCGCCCCGGGCATCGCCACGAGGGACCAGTCGCCGCCCTCGACCGCCATGAGCTTGTGGTCGCAGCGGTCGAAGACGCTGCCCACGAGCTTGCACTGGGTGAACCGGGTATCGAAGAACGAGCAGCGCACGAACGTGCAGTTCGCGAACGCGGCGTCCCGGAAGGTGGTCGCGTTGAAGCGCACCTCGCGGAACGTGCAGCCCGTGAACGAGGCGCCGCGCACGTCCAGGTCGGCAAGATCCGCGCCGTCGAAGAGGACCGCCTCGTGGCGCGTGCCGGAGAAGGACGCGTCGCCCCATGAATCGGCATCGAAGGTCGATGTGGTCGGCGGAAGGGGAGTGCCTTGGAAGCGGTCAGCCATCGAGCGAATCAAACCACGCGCCGACGGTGGGCGGTGCCCGGCCGCCGCGTCGGATGCCCTGCGCGCTCCGCTACGGGTTCCAGAACCCGACGTCACCCTCCAGTGCCGTCGGGGCGCCCCCGTCGGGGAAGAAGACGTCCACGGTCGTCGTGCCGGTGCTGTCGACCTCCGGCAGCAGGAACGAGGCGCTGTCCGGCGACCACAGCCGGTGGCTCAGCGCGTACTGGTCGAAGTAGTCCAGCACGACGTTCGTGAAGCGCGATGCCGGCTGGACCTTCGGGTTCGAGCGGATCCGGCCGGTGGCGACATCGACGAACGCCAGGTGCACCTCGAACGTGCCGCTCGGGCTCGCCGACGGCGCCGCCGCGGTGCTCGAGGTCGAGGTGCCCTGGACCTGGATGAACTGGATGGCCGCGATCGTCGTGCCGTCCGGCGACCAGTCGAACGACAGGACCGTGCCGTCGAGCAGCGTGCGCACCTCGCCCGATGCCGCCTCGATCACTCGCAGCGGGCCGGCAGGGACGCCCAGGGACTCGCCCGGCACGACCGATCCGATCGCGGCCAGCGTGTCGGTGACCGGCGAGAAATCGACGGCCGTGAGGCCGACGACCGGCATCGAGTGCTCGGAGCTGCCGTCACGGGTGGCGACGACGACCTGGTCGGTGCCGCTCGTTCCGGCTCGCACATAACCCACGTACTTGCCGTCGGCGCTCATGTCGGGCGACCGGAAGGTGCTGGACGAGGGGAACCTCCGGCCGACCTCCTTGCCGTCGAGGCCGATCTCCCCGAGATACGCCTCCGGCCCGCTCCCGATATGGGCGAGGAGCCGGTCCGGTGCGACCCAGGCGAAGTAGAACGGGTTGCCGGTCTTGATGACGGCCCCGGGTCCGTCGCCGTCGGGCGAGCTGCCGTCGGCCGGCGCCAATCGCAACGAGAGGCCGCCGCCCTCGTCGGCGAGGAACGAGACGGCTGAGCCGTCGGGCTGCCACGACAGGTAGAAGGGCCCGACACCGGTCTTGCGGAAGATCTCCACCGGCGTGCCGGGCGTGCCCGACGTGCCGCGTCCGGTGTCGATGACCACGATCGAGGTCTCCGCGGTCAGCCCCCGGATCGCCGCGACCCGCTGGCCGTCCGGCGACCAGGCCGGGAACCCGTAGATCCCATCGGAGCCATCGGCGAGCCGCGTCGGCTGGCCGTGCGTATCGACCATCCACAGCGTCCCGTCCGACCGGGCGATGGCGATCGCGCCCGACCCGGCGAGCGGACGGGTGT
Source organism: uncultured Chloroflexia bacterium (assembly GCA_963834915.1). Lineage (GTDB taxonomy): Bacteria > Chloroflexota > Limnocylindria > Limnocylindrales > CSP1-4 > SPCO01. The sequence continues at coordinate 289,780 of CAWIDI010000005.1, read as the reverse complement.
TCGGGGCGGCGCTGGCCGTCGACGTCGGTGCGGTCGTCGAGGTGGGCGTCGGCGAGGACTGCGGATCCAGTGTGGCACTCGGGTTCGCGACGTCGGCCGATGGCTGCACCGTCGGGGCAGGGGAGCAGGCCGCGCCCACGAGTGCCACGGACGCCAGCAGGACGGCCAGCCACGCGGTCGGCGACCGTCGCGGAGCCCGTCCTGCCTCCATCACCGAACGATACGCGCGAGCGCGTCGGATGGATGCGCGGGGCGGGCTACCTCGAATGGTCGCGGACGCCGCTCAGCGCAGTCCCGCACGTTGGTATCCTGCCGCCGGTGCGCCTCCTGTCCGCTCGCACCCTCGATCCCATCTCGCCCGCCCGGCTCGGGCGGAGCTTCCGCTGGCTGCTGGCCTCCGAGGTCGTCTCGAATCTCGGGGATGGCGTGGCGATCGCCGCCGGTCCGCTGCTGGTCGCCTCGCTGACCCGCGACCCCTTCCTCGTCTCACTGGCTCTCCTCGCCGAGTACCTGCCGACGCTGCTGTTCGGACTCGTGGCCGGCGCGGCCGCCGATCGGTTCGACCGACGCCTGACCGTCGCCGTGGTCAACGTGGTCCGCGCCGTCGTCCTGGGCCTGCTGACGGTCACGATCCTGACCGGGACCGTCGAGATCGCCGTCGTCCTCGCCGCGCTCTTCGCGATGGGGACGGCCGAAGCGTTCGCCGATACCGCGGGCAGCTCCCTCGTCCCGCGCCTGGTGCGGCGCGAGGACTTCGGAGCCGCCAATGCGCGCCTGGAGGGCGCGTTCGTGCTGACGAATCAGCTCGATCGGCCCGCCGATCGGGGCGTTCCTCTTCGTCGTCGGGATGGGTCTCCCGTTCGCGACGAACGCGGCGTGCTTCGCACTGGCGGCCATCCTGATCTCGCGCGTCGCGGCCAGCCACACCACGGCAGCCGCCATGCCGGGGGAGGGGACCGGCTTCGTCGCCGACATGCGGGAGGGGCTGCGCTGGCTGATGGCGAATGCGCCGATGCGGACGCTCGCCCTGACGATCTTCGCCTTCAACGTCACGTTCGGCGCGGCGAACGCCGTGCTGGTGCTCTACGCCTCGGAACGACTGGGCATGGACGCCATCGGGTTCGGGCTGCTCACGACCGCGGTCGCGATCGGCGGCATCATCGGGACGGTCTCATATGGGGCACTCGAACGGCGGTTCAGCCTCGCCGACATCATGCGAGTCGGCTTCATGGTCGAGACGGCCACGCATCTCGTGCTCGCGCTGACGACCTCGGCGGCGGTCGCCCTCATGACGTTCGGGGTGTTCGGCGCGCATGCGTTCGTGTGGGCGACCACCTCGACCGTCGTCCGCCAGCGAGCCGTCCCGGACGCGATGCTCGGCCGCGTGACCGGCATCTACCACGTCGCGAGCGTCAGCGGCCTGGCGATCGGCACACCGATCGGGGGCTTGTTGGCCAGCGCCTACGGCATCACGGCGCCGTTCTGGTTCGGGTTCGTCGGCTCCGCGCTGCTCGTGATCGTCCTGTGGCGCGAGTTCGCCAAGATCGTCCACGCGGGCGAGGTCGCGGCAGACGGCCCGATCGGGCCGTGACCCTGGTGCGCTCGAAGGACCTACACTCGGGCGATGTCGACCTACCTGACCCGCCTGCTCGGATACGAGGTCTGGGCGAACCATTGGCTCCTCGACTTCCTGGCCCATCGACCGCCGGAGACCCTTGAGCTGACCACGGGCGGGGTGTACGGGACGATCGGCGCCACGTTCGAGCACCTGCTGCGCAGCCAGATCGGCTACCAGCGCCACCTCGCCGGACTGCCGCGGCTCGAGCGAGCCGAGATCGAGCATCCGACCATGGACGACCTGAACGCGCTAGCGGCCGAATTTGCCGCCGCCCTGGCCTCGCTCGAGTCGGCGCTGCCGGACCCAGAGGCGATGATCGCGATGCAGTCCGGCGAACGAGGCGCCGCGACCATCCTGACCCAGCTCGTCACGCACGGCGCCGAGCACCGCGCGCACGTCGGCACGATCCTCGGCGCGAACGGCATCGAGCCACCCGACCTGGACTCCTGGGCGCACGGGATCTTCGTCCATGGCGACGCCTGGCCACTCGACTGGGGTCCTGAACCCGCCGTGCGCGTGCCGCCGGGCAAGGGTTGAGGGCCGCGGTCCGGGACCGCTACGGCTCGCCCGACGTCGTGGAAGTGCGCGACGTCGACCGCCCGAAGCCGGCCACCGGTGAGGTACTGGTCCGCGTCCAGGTCGCATCGGTCAATCGCGCCGATCTCGATGGCATCGAGCCGCGGCCGCAGTTCACCCGGCTCTTCCTGGGGTTGCGCGCGCCGCGGAACCACCGCATCGGCATCGACGTGGCGGGCATCGTGGAGGCGGTCGGACCGGGTGTGACCCGTTTCAAGCCCGGCGACCGGGTCTTCGCCGACCTCTTTCCACACGGGCAGGGCGCGTTCGCGGAGTACGTGAGCGCGCGAGAACGGGCGTTCCTGCCGATCCCCGATGGGATGTCGTTCGAGACCGCCGCCACGCTCCCGCATTCGGCCATCCTCGCGATCCAGGGCCTCAGGCTCCGGAACGGACGGACGATCCGACCCGGCGACACGCGTCCTGATCGACGGCGCGTCCGGCAATGTCGGACCGTTCGCCGTCCAGATCGCCAAAGCGCTCGGCGCCGAGGTCACCGGGACGTGCAGCCCGGCGAAGGTCGACTTCGTGCGCTCGCTCGGCGCCGACCACGTCCTCGACTACACCAAGGTCGACTACACGCGTGCCGCGGAGCGCTACGACTGGATCCTCGACACCGACTCGCACCACTCGCTGCTGCGCTGCCGCCGGGCGCTCAAGCACGGTGGCGCGTACGTCACGCTCGGAGGGTCCGCGTGGCCGCTGGTCGTGGGTCTCCTGGTCGGCCCGCTCGTCTCGCTGCTCAGCGACCGCTGGTCCGGCCTCTGCCTGTGGTGGAAGCCATTCCGGGCAGAGGACATCGCGACGATCACCGCGCTCATCGGGGACGGCAGGGTCGCGCCGGCGATCGACCGCCGTTATCCCCTTGCCGAAGTGACCGATGCGCTCCGCTACGTCGACGACGGCAAGGCACGGGGCAAGGTCCTCGTGACCGTGGGGACCGTCAGCGACGAGACGCCGGGAACGTGACGAAGCGCGCCGGCCCCTCGTCGTGGAGCTGGGCGATACCCGCGTCCTTCAGCTCGAAGCCGAGCGAGGCGACGAGCGCCTCCGACGATACGAGCCGCGTCGCGCGAACCTCCACCTGGTAGTCTGCCGGGCTGCCAGTCGAACCCGTCCGCGACGTAGAGCTGGAGGACCGGGGTCTGCGGCGCGGCCGGCGTCACCACGATCGGCTGCGGCTCGAGCGCGGTGATCTTCCAGTCCACGGCATAGTCCGGGAAGGGACCCACGTCGAACGTGCCGGTCTCCGCCCAGCGCAGGTGGTACGTGGTCGGGTCGCCCGTCCGGGTCATCGTCACGTCGATCGCGTCGATCACCTCGGCACGCTCGTTGGCGGCGGTGCTGACGAACGTGGGCTGCAGGTAGAGACGGGCGCCCGGACTGGTCGACAGGTGGACGCGTTCCACGAGGACGAGCTTGATGTCAGCGGGACGGCCGGCCGCGAGGAAGCTGACACCGGACAGGACCAGGGCCAGCACCGAGACCACCACGGCCACGAGGTCCTTCGACGGCCACCGAGCCACCAAGTGCCACCCTCCATCCAGCCGGCCGGCGCCGGGTCCTCCGAATGATGCGGGCAGCGACCCGCCGATGTCGGCCTCAGACCGGGATGTCCCGGTCCTCCAGCTCCCACGCGTGATCCATGACGTGGTGCGCGGTGCGGCGCACGAGGAACTGGATCGGCCAGGTCCGCGCCGGCTTGCCTGACGCGTTGTAGGCGCGGATCGCCTCGAGGTAGGCCTCGCGGTGCGCCGCCAGCCCGTCCGGGGTGAAGACGAGCTCGATCGGCGTCCGGACCTCGATCTTGCGCGAGAACTGGTCGGGTTCGGTGCCGTAGACGTGGCGGACGATCTGGTCGTGGCTGCGGCCGCCGCCTCGAGATCCGGGCTTGAGCTCGGCCGAGACGCGCGCGGCCGTCTCGTCGAACGACGTCCAGCACGCACGAAGGAGGTCGAGCCGCCGCTCCAGGTCGGCCGCTGCCAGCACCTCGCGCTCGATCTGCGACGGCACATGCGCGACGCCCCAGAAGTCGGTCGAGCTCGATCCCGGCACCCGTTCGACGACCTCGACCTCGCGCGACGCCTCGAACTCGTCGCGGCGTCCGGCCCGCTCCGCGACCGCGGCATAGCGCGGGAGGTACGAGGTCAGTCTGTCGAACGCGTCCTGCTCGGAGGGGCCCCACCGATCGAGCCCCGGCCAGTCCATGGCGCCGGCCACGACCCGGCGCTTCTTGCCGACCTCGAGGATGACCCGCAGCTTGTCGGTCATGGCTGTCAGCCTACCCGGCCAACGTCCGTCGGATGTCATGTTTGGCGGGCGAGGGGCGGACCTCGCGGGCCGGGCTTCAGGCGGGCGCGGGCGTGGGCCCGACGGACTCGGTGCGTGACGGCCTAGTCGCCAGCATCGAACCCACGATCACGAGGGCGAACCCGATCCCCATCGGCGCCGTGAACGTCTCCTGGAGGACCAGCACGCCCAGGAGCGCCGCCACGGCCGGGTTGATGTACGTGATGACCGTGGCGCGGACTGGGCCGACGGCGTCGATGAGCGCCCCGAACAGGAGGAACGCCGCGGCCGTGCAGACCGTCGCGAGGACGACCACGGCGATGAGCGCGTTCGCCGACGGCATGGCGGTCGGCCACTGCGTGGCACTGATCGGCGCGAAGACGACGGCGACCAGCGTCAGCGACAGCGCCATGATGCCGACCGTCGGCAGGCCGCCGAGGCGGCGGGCCAGGATGGCCGGGCCGAGCGCGTAGCAGAACACCACGACCCCGATCTGCAGCAGGGCCGTCGGGTCGGTGGCGGCGACGTCCGCGCCCACGATGAAGGCCACTCCGGCGACGCCGAGGAGCATGCCGGCTACGCCGATGGGACCGAAGCGGTCGGCACCGCCGGTGGCCAGCGCGATCGCGGCCCCGACGAGTGGGACGCCGGCGATCAGCAGACCCGCCAGGGAGCTCGAGATGTGCTGCTCCGCCGAGCCGAGGGCGACCCATGGGATCGCGATCTCGACGACGGCGAAGGCGACCACCCAACGCCAGCGGGTCAGGATCTGGCGTACGTCCGTGCGCACCAGCGCGATCGGCAGCAGGATCGCCGCCGCGATCGCCGTCCGACCCAGGACGAGCACGGCCGGGCTGATCTCCGTGACCGCGATCCGGATGAACAGATACGGGATGCCCCAGATGATCGACATCAGGGCGAACAGGAGCAGCGCGCGCCGACTCACGACGCCAGGAGCTCGGGCATGCCCGGAGTGTATGGCCCGACGGCCCAGCGAAAAGCGCGCCGACGCCGGCCCTACGCCCCGATATCGGTCGTCGGCTCGGCCATCGCGGTCATGGGAGACGGCCGATAGGGTCCCGCCGGTCCCGTCGATTTCGCGACTTCCGGCCCTCGTCGCCTTGTGCACGCCTCGGCATGCTCGCGTAAAGGAGGTGTCTTATGAAGATCCTGGTTGCCTTCGCGAGCCGGCATGGCGCGACGAAGGGCATCGCGTTGCGCATCGCGCAGACCCTCGAGCGGGAAGGGCTCTACGTCACACTGCTTCCGATGGACAAGGTCGGCCCCGTCCATGACTTCGACGCGTACGTGATCGGCAGTGCGGCGTACATGGGCGGCTGGCTTGGGTCCGGCCACCGCGTTCGTCCGGACCCACCGGGCCCTGCTCGCGAGCAAGCCCGTCTGGATGTTCAGCAGCGGACCCATCGGCCCCGATGTCCCCGACGCGAAGGGTCGGGATCCCGTGACCGCCGCGACCCCGAAGGAATTCGACGAGTTCGCCCGGACGATCCGGCCGCGCGACGAGCATGTGTTCTTCGGTGCCTACGACCCCGAGGCGTCGCCGGCGGGGCTGGCCGAGGGCCTCATGAAGCGGTTCATGGGCCTCATGCCCGCGGCGCGCAACGCCCTTCCGACCGGTGACTTCCGCGACTGGGCCGCGATCGAGGCCTGGGCCGAAGGCATCGCTCACGAGCTCGTCAGTCTGTCGGAGCGGTTGGGCAGCGCGCCATCGACTCGCGCAGCCGCGCCGGACCCGACCGAGGTGCACGCCTGATCTCCACCCGCTGATCGCGACTCATCCCGGGGTCGCGACCCAGAATCCATCCCCAGCACGATGTCGGGCCACGTCCGGACCCGTACATTTCGAGACGTGACGACGACCCGTCTCCGCGAGCGGCTGCCCGTGATCCCGTGGCTCGTCGACGCGACGATCGCCCTGGGCCTGACCGCGCTGTCCCTGCTCGCCGTGGCGAGCGGCGCCGCGGACGTCGGCGAGAGCGATCCGCTCAGCATCGGCCTGCTCCTGCTCGAGACCCTGCCGCTCCTGGTCCGCCGCCGCTGGCCGATCCCGGTGCTCGATCGTGACGCTGGCTGCGACCGCCGCGCACGCCGCGCTCGTCGAGGGCCAGGTGGTCAACGAGAGCCTCGGGGCGCTGGTCGCGCTCTTCACCGTCGCCGAGCGCTACCCCCGGCGCGTCGCGATCGGCGCGGCGGCCGCCGTCGCGGTCACGTTCCTGGCGGTCATCGTGGGCAAGGCCGGTACCCAGGTCGCGATCACGGGGACCATCCAGACGATGCTGTCCGTGGTCATCGTCCTGGCGCTCGGCGACTGGGCACGGACGCGACGCCAGTACGCGGCGGCCATCGAGGAGAACGCCCGGCTGCAGGAGGCCGAACGCGAGGAGCGATCGCGCCGGCCGTGGACGAGGAACGCGAACGCATCGCCCGCGAGCTCCACGACATCGTGACGCATCATGTCAGCGTGATCGTCATCCAGGCCGGCGCCGGGTTGCCCGCGCTCGACCGGCGGCCGGAGCAGGCCCGGGCCGCCCTCGAGGCCATCGATCGGACCAGCCGCGAGCGCTGACCGACATGCGGCGGATGCTCGGCATCCTGGGCGACGTCCCCGGGACCACGGCGCGGGCGACCAGCGATGCCGGGCGCCGATGCCCAGGCTCGAGCGCCTGGGCGAGCTGATCGAGCAGGTCCGCGCAGCGGGCCCGCCGGTCGAGCTGTCCATCGAGGGCGACCGACGGCCGCTCGATGCCGGCGTGGAGCTGTCCGCATATCGGATCGTCCAGGAGGCCCTGACCAACATCCTCAAGCACGCGCGGGGCGCCCGGGCACGGGTCCGCCGCGCTACGAGCCGCGCGCCATCGAGATCGATGTCACGCGACGCAGGGCGGCACCGGGGCGTCACGACCTCGGCGAGCCGGCGAGCGGGGGCCGCGGCCTGATCGGGATGCGCGAGCGGGTCGCGCTCTACGGCGGCGACGCTCGACGCCGGCCCGACCGCCGACCGGCTTCCGCGTCCGCGCCCGCCTGCCCGTCGACATCGGCCGCGGCGCGTCGGCGCGATGAGCGGCGCGATCCGGTGCTCCTGGTCGACGACCAGCAGCTCGTCCGGACGGGCTTCCGGATGATCCTCGAGGACGAGCCGGACATCGAGGTCGTCGGCGAGGCGCCGACGGCCGCGCCGGCGGTCGACCGGCCGCCGAGCGACCCGGCCCGATGTCGTCGTCATGGACATCCGGATGCCGGTCATGGACGGCATCGAGGCCACGCGGCGGCTCGTCCGCGACGGCGCCGGCCGCGAACGCGCGGGTCCTCGATCCTCACGACCTTCGATGCCGACGAGAACGTCGTCGAGGCCCTGCGCGCCGGCGCCAGCGGGTTCCTGCTCAAGGACGTCACCCCGGCCGACTTCGTCGTCGCGATCCGGATCATCGCCGCCGGCGATGCGCTGCTGGCGCCCGCGGTCACCCGCCGGCTGCTCGACCGCTACGCGGACCGCCTCCCGCCCGTCACCGAGTCCGCGACGCCGCGCTGCGCGAGCTGACCGAGCGCGAGCTCGAGGTCCTGAGGCTCGTCGGCGCGCGGCCTGTCGAACCGCGAGATCGCCGACCGGCTCGTCCTCGCCGAGCCGACCGTCAAGACCCACGTCTCGCACGTGCTCGACAAGCTCGACCTGCGCGACCGCGCCCAGGCCGTCGTGCTGGCCTACGAGGCTGGGCTGGTCCGCCCGGGGTCCGCGGACCGACGCCGCCGCCCGATACGCACGGGATGACGCTGGACCGCCCATGGACGGATGTCCATGTCCGGCCGCCCGCCGACCGATCTCGGGATGAGCCCGCCGGACCGGCCGACGCCGACCGGCGCCCGGCGACGCGAACCGACGTCATCGCGACGCTACCGTCCACGCGGCCATGGCACGACACCACGGAGATCACCACGCATGACCCACGATACGGCCATCTCGACGGCCGGCCTCACCAAGCACTACCCGGGCGTCGCGGCCCTGACCGACCTCAGCCTCGACGTGCCGGCCGGCTCGATCTACGGCTTCCTCGGCCCCAACGGCGCGGGCAAGTCCACCACCATCAAGATGCTCGCCGGGCTCATCGACGGCCGACGCAGCGGCACCGCCTCGGTCGCGGGCATCCCCGTGACGCCGGCCCCGGCCTACCGCCGCGAGGTCGGCTACCTCGCCCAGGACCCGCGCTTCTACGACTGGATGACCGGCCGCGAGACGCTCCGGTTCGTCGCCTCGCTCCATCCGGCCGGCGGACCGGGCGGACGAGGCCGCGGATCGGCGCGGTCCTCGACCCGGGTCGGCCTCGGCCGACGCCGCGGACCGCAGGACCGGCACCTACTCGGGCGGCATGCGCCAGCGCCTCGGGCATCGCGCCAGGCCCTCATCGGCTCGCCCGACCGTGCTGCTCCTCGACGAGCCTGTCAGCGCCCTCGACCCGATCGGCCGCCGCGAGGTCCTCGACCTCATGCGCGAGCTCCGGGGCGAGGTCACGGTCTTCTACTCGCACCCACATCCTCGACGACGTCGAGCGCGTCAGCGACCACGTCGCGATCCTCGATGGCGGCCGGCTCGTCCGGTCCGCCCCGACCGCCGAGCTCCTCGGGAGCTTCGACCAGCGACCAGCTCCGGGTCGTGATCGGCGGCGCCGACGACGCGACCGCCGTCGCGATCGCCGTCGATCCCCGGCGTCGTCTCGGTCGAGCCGGCCGAGCGCGAGCGGGACGCTGCGCACCTACCTCGTCCGGATCGCGCCCGGGCGCCACCACCGCCGTCCAGCCCGCGATCACGCGCTTCGCCGCCGACCACGGGCTGACCATCACCGAGAACCACGTCGTCCGCCTCGGCGCTGGAAGACGTCTTCCTCCGCCTCGTCAACAGCAAGGAGCGTGCGGCATGACCGCCTCGATCTCATCTCCGGCGCCGGGCCGCCGGGCTCGTCCGACCGCCGACCGGCTCGCCGGCTTCGGGCCGCTGTTCCGCAAGGAGCTGCCGAGTGGCGCACGGCGTCCGGCCATGGGTCATCGTGCGTCGGTCACCACGCCTGTTCATGACCCTCACCGCGGCCAACGCGGCGATCAACACCTGATCATCGCCAACGTCCCGGACGCGCAGCCTCGGGCTGGCGCCGATCTCGCTGGATCCCGATGGCCAACTTCATGGCCGCCATCGCGTCGCAGATCTTCGTGATCGCCGCGATCTTCGCGGTCGATGAGCCTGCTCGTCGGCCGAGCGCGACCGCGGCACGCTCGCATGGGTCGCCTCCAAGCCCGTCTCGCGCGGCTCGATCTGGCTGTCCAAGTGGGCGGCCGCCGCGATCGTCATCTCGATCGTCGCGGGGATCGTCCCGATGGCAGCCACGTTCGCCGTCGTGGCCGTGCTCTACGGCTCCGCGGGCGTCGGCACGTTCGTGATCACGGGGTCGGGATCGTCGCCTCGGTCGCGTTCATCATCGCCGTGGTCCTCGCGGCCTCGACCGTGCTCTCGAACCAGGCCGCCGTCGCCGCGATCGGGTTCGCCGTCCTGTTCCTGCCGCAGATCGTGGTGGGCGTGCTGCCGGTCGATATCGGGCCGTTCCTGCCGACCTCGATCATGGGCTGGGCCGTCGGCCTGGCCCTGGGAGCGGACACCGGGTTCATCACCCCGATCGCCTGGGCGGTCTCGGTCGTCGCGCTCGCGGCCTTCGCCTGGTGGCGGATGGACCGCCTCGAGTTCTAGTCGCGGGGCTCACGGCCCCAGCTCGCATCGCACGGCGCCCGGTCGACTCGCTCGGCCGGGCGCTTCACGTGACCGATCAGGGTTGCGGCTCGTACACCAGCGTCCCGCCTTCCTTGAGGGTGACGGTCAGGCCGCCGTTCGCGAGGGCGTAGCTCTGGCTGTTCGAGAGGGCGAGGATGTAGAGGTCTCCGTAGGACCCTTCCCCGCAGTAGACGATCGTCGACGGTCCCGGCACGAGCAAGAGGCCTCCGTCCGCTGTGGCTGTCCACTGGCCGCCGATCGTGTTGCAGTCGGCCGTCGCGCTGAAGGTCCCGCCCGCGGCGAACGAGATCGTGTACTTGAACCGGTTGGCTTCCGGGGATCTCGCCCGTCGACACGGGCTCCCTGGTCGTGAAGGAGATGAGCTGCCAGGCGGTCCCGGCCAGATCGCTACCGGCCGGGGGCGTCGGTGACGGGCTGGGCGTGGGTGTCGGGGTGGGAGCCGGTGTCGGCGTCGGCGTCGGGGCAGGGGTGGGAGTCGGGGTCGCGGTCGGCGTGGCCGTGGGTCCCTCCGACTCGGTCGAGGTCGGGGTCGGAGAAGGCGACGGGCTCGGCGTGGGCGTTGGGGTGGGGGAGGGCGTCGGGCTCGGCGTGGGGCTCGGCGATGGCGATGCGGTGGGGGTGGGAGAAGGCGATGGTGTCGGGACCGGCGGCGCGGTGGCCGCGTCCACGAACCTGCCGTTCCCGCCATCGGCGGTCGTCAAGGTCAATCCGGCATCGGCCACCGCCCAATTCGTCACCGTCGAGAGGGCGTGAGCGAAGAGGCTGCCATACGAGCCTTCGGGGCAGGCCACCAGCGTGCTCGGTCCGGGCGTGATGGTGATGCCGTCGGTCCGACGCAGCTCGTAGGCGCCCGCGACGGAGTTGCAGTCCGCCCGGGCGGCGAATGTGCCGTCGTCGTGGAAGGCGATCGTGTAGTGAGGCTGCTGGGCCGCGGGGACCTGACCCTGGAAGGCGGGTGTCTGCCCCGTGATCGACGTCAGCTGCCACGTCCGGCCGGTCAGGCTTTCCTCGTCCGGACGGCGGTTCACGAACGTGAACAGGAGGAGCACCGCGACCGCCACCCCGATGGCGCCGAGCGCGATGTAGGTCCGATTCTGCTGCTGCATCGTGAATCCCCTCACATCGTGGCCCGAGGTCCCTCGGACGGCAGGACCGGATGGTACCCCCCGGCCGGACTCGAAAACGCTCAGTCCGCGGCGGTCTCGCCGGTCCTTGGTAGGCTCTCGACCATGAGCGATATCCGCCGAGCGATCCTCTCGACGATCGTCGGGATCTGCTGCACCGCGTGTGCGAGTCCCGCGACACAGACCGGCGTGGCCGAGGTGCCCACCGCGAGCCAGGGCTCCGGCCCGACGTCGAACCCGACGCTGTCCGAGCCCAGCGCATCGCCGCCCGCCGTCGCGCCCCCGACCCTCAGCGCGAGCCCGGGAACGACCGCGACGCCCTTCCGCCTGCCTCCGCCCGACGCCCGCTTCGACTACCAGCTCGGCGGCGCCTACCCGCCGCCGACCGGCGTGACCGTGGTCTCACGCGATCGCACGGCCAAGCCCGCGCCGGGCCGCTTCAACATCTGCTACGTCAACGGCTTCCAGATCCAGGACGACGAGGTGGACTGGTGGAAGGCCAACCACCCTGACCTGATGCTGCGCGACAAGGCCGGCAAGGTCGTGATCGACCCCGACTGGGAGGAGATCATGCTCGCGCCCACCTCCGCGCAGCGCCGCGCCGCGCTCGCCGACGTGATCGGCGGCTGGATCGCCGGATGCGCGGCGGACGGGTTCGATGCCGTCGAGATCGACAACCTCGACACGTTCACGCGCTCCGACGGCCTGATCACCGAGGACGACGCCGTCGCCCAGATCCGACTGTTCGCGGACGTCGCGCATGCCCACGGGCTGGCCATCGCGCAGAAGAACTCGGCCGAGATCGTGGGCCGTCGTGACGAGATGGGGACGGACTTCGCCGTCGCCGAGGAGTGCGACCGGTACTCGGAATGTGATGTCTACACGGGTGCGTACGGCGACCACGTGCTCGTCATCGAGTACCGGCGCCGCGACTTCGACCAGGGCTGCGCCGCCTTCCCGGACCTGTCGATCATCCTGCGCGACGTCGAATTGGTGACACCCTCCGACAAGGGCTATGTCTACGATGCGTGCTGAGCCGCGAGACGGAAGGAGGCACCGATGGCGAACCTGGTCGTCCATTTCGAGATCCACGGGTCGGAGCCGCAGGTGCTCATCGACTTCTACTCAGGACTGCTCGGGTGGCAGTTCAAACAGTTCGGGGAGGTGCCCTACTGGTCGATCGTGACGGGGGAGGGGGCCATCGGCAACGTCGTGGGTTCGGCCGGCCACGGCATCAACGGCGGGTTGACGCAGCGGCGCGGTCCGAAGCCGGAGGTCGGCGCCGCGGTCGCAGGCGCCAATATCGTCATCGGCGTGGATGACGTCGACTCGCTGATGCGGCGCGGGGTCGAGCTCGGCGGTACGGAAGCACTCGCCGCCGCGGACATGCCCGGCGTGGGCCGACTCGGCTACCTGCTCGACCCGGACAACAACGTCTTCGGCCTGATCTCGTCGGTGATGTCGGACGGTACGACTGGGATGGGCGGCGGGTAGCCGGACGGAGGACGGCCCGCGGCGTCCCTTCGAGCCTAGCGGCCGCTCACGCAGATGCCGGGCGCCTCGGGCGTGCCAGGCTCGTACCCCGCGGGATAGCGCCACGCCCAGTCGGCGCGGCATCCGGGCGCAGCAGCGCCGCGAGCTTCTTCTCGGCCGCGGTCATCGCCGACGGGGAGAGGGATGCCGTCGCGTCCGGCGTGGCCGCCGGGGACGGGAGGGCGGAGGGCGCCGGCGTCCCGGGTTGGGACGTGCCGCACGCGGCGACGAGCAGGAGCAGGGCAGGCAGGAAGGCGATGCGGCGACTCAAGGGGCAATCCTCTGGGTGAGACGGATCGGATGTTCAGGACGCCAGACCCAAGGTGCGTGCCAGGTGGGGCGGTGTCGCGTGACACGCGTGGTCATCGCGCCTGGACGTTCGTCCATCGAACCGGCGCCGACGGCCCGCCGACCCCGTCAGGCGCCGACCGCCTGGAGCACGAACCGCACGACCAGGCCCGTCGCGACGCCCGTCACCACCACCGTGATCCAGGCGACCATCCGCTCGTCGATCGGCCACTCGAGGATCCTGTCGGCTCGGTCGGCCAACGCCTGGGCCGCGTCGAGCGCGGGCTTGCTCGCCTGAAGCGTCGAGAGATCGGAGGAGGCTCGCACGGGGCCATACGCCTCGGCGACCAGCCGCCGCGTCATCGCGACGTACCCCGCCCTCGCGGTCCGCATCTGGCCGTGGAGCCGGACCATCGACAGCAGGAATAGCCCGACCATGACCGCCAGGATCGTGACGCTGGCGCCCACCGTGGTGAGGTCGCTGCCGGCGAAGATGAGCACCGGTGCGGCACCCAGGACCATGACCCAGAACCCGGTCATCGCGACTGAGCCGAGCGGTCCCAGCCCGAGCGCCCGATCCTGCGGGAAGTCGTCGAGCTGGAGCTGCGCCCGGCCCAGACGGTCGAAGCCCAACAGCACCGTCCCGAACGCCCACACGAACGTCATGATCGGGAGCAGGACGGCGCCGAGGAAGAGGATGTCGACCGCGGCTACCGCGCCACCGAAGTCCGCGATCGTGCTCGGCAATGACGCAAGGATCGCGATCGCGACGAGGACCACTGGCCCCACGACGCTCGTCATCCGCGCGAACCAGCTGGCCGGCGGCCGCGTGGGCGCGATCGACTCGAGCACGGGCATCAGGCCCTCGACCCGGCTGACCAGGATGGGCGTGCCGACCAGCGTCGCGAGCACGAGCAAGCCGAATGCCGCCTGGCCCAGGGCCGACTCGACCGAGGCCTGGCTCCCGGCCGCCACGCCGGTCAGGTCCAGGATCGCCAACAGCGCGCCGAGCCGAAGCAGGGCGACCGACGCCCAGGCGACCACCCACATCCACCGCTGCCCGGGCAACGTGGCAAGGATCCGCTCGGTCAAGGGCAGCGGAGCGGAAGCGGCGGTGGCGCTCACCCCGGAACCCTCGTTCATCGCTGTCCCTGCCTCGCGCTGCGCCATCAGGCCGCGATCGTAGCGTGCCGCACGATGGCGATCCCGTCTGCCACGTCATCGTCACCAGACGCTACCCTGCGCTCCATGAAGCCGCGGATCTTCCTGGGGTCATCCACCCAGCAGGCCAAGCTACTTGGCGCGATCGGCCGGGGACTCGAGGACATCGCCGACGTCGACGCCTGGACCACCGTGTTCAATCCCGGCGTCTCCACGCTCGACCGGCTCGTCGAGCTCACGCACGAGGTCGATTTCGCGGTGTTCGTCTTCGGCCAGGACGACTGGACGTCCAAGGGTGCGACACCCGAGCCGGATGCCGGCCAGGCGGCTCCGCGCGACAACGTCGTCTTCGAGGCAGGGCTCTTCGGCGGCGCGCTCGGCATGCGGCGGACGTTCATCCTCCACGCACGTGGCGCCAAGCTGCCCACCGACCTCCTGGGCATGACATCGGTCCGGTACGACCCGGACACGTCCCCGGTCATCGTCCGCCAGATCAACCAGCAGCTACGCAAGGCGATCGACGCCGAGGGCCGCCTGAGCCGCCTCGAGGGCCAATGGTGGCAGCTGTCGCTCACGTCGCGGTCAGATGTCGAACCGTCGGCTGTCTCGCTCCTGGACATCACGAGGGACCGGGCGGGCGCGCTCGAGATCAACGGACGTTCCTGGGACGCGGACGGCACGCTGTCCGCGCGCTATTGGAGCGAGGCGTCGAAGGAGCGCGTGGATCCTCCCGGCATCTTCTACTTCTTCAAGGGCGAGCGGCCGCGCCACCTGGACGCCCCGGAGATCGAAGGGACCGGCGAGATCAAGCTCGAGTCGGTCGATCGCGCGAACGGCTACTACATCACGCGCTCGGACGGCGCCAACGCCTTCCACGCCAAGACCTCGGGCATCTACCTGCGGGCCGACGCCGGCGACCTGGCCCTCCTGGACGGCGACGATGCCGCGGCACGTTCGACGCTCATCCGCCGGCGCCTCGAGCAGTGGAAGGCTGCCGGGAACGCATGAGGCCACGGTCCGTCAGCGAGCTCCGGCGCGTCTTCGCCGGCCCGATCATCACGCCGGACGACCCCTCGTACGACGAGGCACGCCGCCTCTGGAACGCGGTCCATGACCGGCGTCCGGCGGTCATCCTCCAGCCGCGATCGACCGCGGAGGTGGCGACCGCCATCCGGTTCGCTCGTGAGCACGACCTCGAGCTCGCCGTCCGCTGCGGCGGCCACAGCCCGGCCGGGCATTCGACCTGCGACGGCGGCCTCGTCGTCGACCTGTCGCAGATGCGTGGCGTCACGGTCGATCCAGCCACCCGAACGGCCACCGCCAACGGCGGCGCGCTCCTCGGCGAGCTCGACGTCGCGGCGCAGGCGCACGGGCTCGTCTGCCCGATCGGCGTCATCGGCCACACCGGCGTGGCGGGCCTCACGCTCGGCGGCGGGGTGGGGCGGCTCCAGCGGCAGTTCGGGCTGACCATCGACAGCCTGCGTGCCGTCGAACTCGTGACCGCCGACGGCCGCTCCGTCCGCGCCAGCGAGAACGAGGAGCCCGACCTGTTCTGGGGGATGCGCGGCGCCGGCTGGAACTTCGGCATCGTCACGTCCTTCGTGTTCAGCCTGCATCCCTTCGGCCCGGACCTGCATCGGGGTGTGCGCATCTATCCAGCTTCCGCCGCCCGCGAGGTGTGGGAGGTCTTCGACGACTATGCGGCGGACGCACCCGATACCGTCTCGATGATCTACTCGATCGCGCTGGCCGAGGATGCCGACGGCGGCGCGGCGGTCGGCGACCCGATCGTGGTCGTCTCGTTCAACCACAGCGGCAGCGCGGACGCGGTCGAGCGGGACACCGCCGGCCTGCGCCGCGGCCCGGAGCCGCTCTCCGTAAGCGGCGGCAGTCAGCCCTACCTGGAGGTGCAGGTCGCCCACGACCTCGCCTTCGCCAGCGGCCATCGCTCATTCATCAAGGGTCTCTACGCGGATGTGTTGCGCCACGAAGCGCTCGATGCGCTGGTCGACCACGTCGCCGCCGGGCCGGCGGGCGGATCCTTCTCCGTCACCGCCCAGGGCGGTGCGATCGCCCGGGTGGAGGAGGGGTCGATGGCCTACGCCGGCCGCGCGGCCCGTTTCGACCATAGCGCCGACGCCGCCTGGGAGGACCCCGCCGACGACGACGCCAACCGCGCCTGGGTCCGCGACGGCGATGTCGTTCGTGGAACCGGACGCGATCGAGGGCCGCTATGCGAACGAGAACGCCGACGCCGGCCCGGCCGAGACGCGCCTGATGTATGGCGACGCCAAGCTCGCCCGCCTGGCCGCACTCAAACGGACCTGGGACCCGGACAACGTCTTCCGGCTGAACCACAACGTGGCGCCGGCCGGGCGATAAGGCCCGGGCTACGGCTTGGGATGGTCGACCAGGAACTGGATGACGGCGTCCCCGAATGCGGGCGTGAGCGCCGGGGAATGGCGGCCGGACGGGATCGTCCAGAGCTGGACGGTCGCGCCGCCATCGCACCCGGACCACTCCTGGACGGTCGTCTCGGCCGGGTCCGCACCGTCCGACAGCCCCGCATCGACATCGATCTTCGTGCTCAGCAACGAGGCGTCTGGCCCGCAGCCGTCGTACGTCGCCCAGGTCGTCGCGGTCGTCATGGCGCCGGGATGCGGACCGGTGTCGGCGGAGAACGGCCCGCCGCCGTCGAAGCGGACCACCTCATCGGCCGTGCCCTGGACCTGGGCGACGGACACCGGTTCGCTCGGCTTGCAGTCGGCTGTGTCCGCGAAGGTCTCCCCGGCGAGGCTCACGATGGCGGCAACGAGGTCGGACCGTTCGCAGGCCATCCGATACGACATGAACCCGCCGTTCGAGTGCCCGACGACCGCGATCCGCTTCGGATCGATCGCGAGCGCGCCCTGGATGTCGGCGATCACGCTGGACAGGTAGGCGACGTCGTCAACGCCACGGTGATCGAAGTCGCAGCACGCGTCGGTCCCGTTCCAGAACCGGCTCCCGTTGCTGCTGATCGTGCCCTCGGGTGTGGCGTAGACGAAGCCCTGTCGTTGCGCCGTGTCTGCCAGGGCGAAGTAGCGGTCGATCTCGGCACCGGACGCCCCGTACCCGTGCAGGAGGAGCAACAATGGGGCGGGCTGGCTCGCGTCATACGACGACGGCACGCGCACGGTGACCGGGCGGTCCCCGCCGACGACGAGCGTGGCCGAGGCGGCCGCGGTCGGGGACGGCGTCGTCGATGGCGCCGTGGACGAGGGGGCCGTGGCCGAGGGCGCGCTGGCCGAGGGAAGTGCCGTCGACGACGGAGCGGTGCTCGCGCATGCCCCCGCGACGAGGGCCGCGGTCAGGACGGCTAGAACATGACGCCGTGTCATGGTGGCGTCGTCAGACGGCCGGCCCGAAGGTCACGCGGCCATTCGGGCGAAAGGTCTGGATCATCACGCCGCTCGGTGTGGAGCGCGACTCGACCAGCTCGAAGTCGTGCGTCTGGCCGTGCTCCGGGAAGAGTCGCAGCCCGTCGCCCACGATGACCGGGGAGATCCGGAGGTTGAGCTCGTCGACGAGATCGCGCTCGAGCAGCCAGCGGAGGAGGACGCCGCTGCCGTGGACCTGCAGCTCGCGCCCGGGCCGCGCCTTGAGCTCGCGGATCGCCGCCTCCACATCAGCCTCGATGACGTGGGTGTTCTGCCAGGTCGGGTCCTTGAGCGTGGTGGAGGGCACGTACTTCGGCAGGAGATTGATGGTGTGGCCGAACGCATCGTCATCGTGGTTCGGCCAGTACGGTTCCCAGATCTCCCACGTCTTGCGCCCGAGGAGCAGGGCGTCGGCGCGCCCGAACATCTCGATCAGGAACGGACCCATCTCCGGATCGGCGTGCGACGCGGTCCAGCCGCCGCGCTCGAACCCGCCTCGCCGGTCCTCGTCGGGGCCACCGGGGCCCTGGTAGACGCCGTCGAGCGTCAACATCATCGATGCGGTCAGCCTCATGGTCGACGCTCCTGGCGATGGGTTCCGGCGTGACGACAAGCGTCTCACCACACGGTGATCGCCGCTCGACGGCATCGCGTCCGGAATGGTCCGAGCAGGCCGCATCTGCTCCAGCGGGCGGCAGAGCCTGACCTAGCCCCCGCCGAGGCCCCCAGGGGACCGGGCACGCCCGGAACGCGCTCAGCCGAGCGGCTTGAGCCGGGCGATCGGGATGACCCGGTCGGTCTTCGAGGGGTACTCGGCGAACTGCGGGTGCTCCGCCAGGTGCCGGTCCCACAGAGCGTCGCGGTCGGCCCCTTCAGCGACAGTCGCGCGGGCCTGGAACGTGCGGCCGTCGGTTTCGACCGTCACCTCCGGGTTGGCGACGAGGTTCGTGAACCACGCCGGATCCTTGGGTTCGCCACTCTTCGACCCGACCACGACGTAGTCGTCGCCATCGCGCGTGAACGTCACGATGGCCGTTCTGCGTTCGCCGCTCTTCGCCCCGGTCGTCGTGAGGACCATCACGGGGCGCCCTTCGAAGAAGCCGCTCGTCGGGCGGCCGTTGGCGCGGATGTCGGCGATCAGGTTCTTCGTCCAGTCGGCGTAGTCGGTCATCGGAACGGTTCCTCGGGCTCCGGGCACGTAGCGGTTGCTGACGCAACTATCCCACAGTCGGCGCGTGACCGACGGCGCCGAGGTTGGCATCATTCGGCCGATGCCACCCTCGACCCGCACGTCCAGGCCGCGCTTCATCCCGCCGATGCTGGCGACGCTCACCGGCGCGCCGTTCGACGACCCCGACTGGCTGTTCGAGGTCAAGTGGGACGGCTTCCGCGTCGAGGCGATCGTGGACGGCGGCAGCGCCCGGCTGTGGACCCGCGGCGAGCAGGACGCGTCGCGCTACTTCGGGCCGTTCCTCGACCCTCCGACCTGGATCGACGCCAAGACCGCCATCGTCGACGGCGAGGTCATCGCGCTCGACGACCACGGCGAGCCCGACTTCGCGCTGCTCCAGGCCCGCATCAAGGGCAGGGGAGGGGCTGCCGAGCCGACCCCGTTCGTGTACGAGGTCTTCGACCTGCTCCACCTCGACGGCCGCTCGCTGCTCGACGAGCCGCTCGAGGAGCGCCGCCGACTGCTCGCGAAGGCGCTTCGTCCCGATCCGCGCGTCCGCCTGAGCGAGCACATCGAAGCCGACGGGATCGCGTTCTTCGAGGCCGCCCGGGTGCGCAACCTCGAAGGCGTCATGGCCAAGGACCGCCGCTCCCCGTACACCCCTGGCAAGCGGTCCGACCGCTGGCTGAAGGTCAAGATCCGCCCCGAGCAGGAGCTCGTCGTCGGCGGCTGGGTGACGGGCATGCGGCAAGGCGGTCGAGCTGGGTGCGCTGCTCGTCGGCGTCTACGAGGACGGCGCGCTGCGCTACGCGGGCAAGATCGGGGCCGGCTTCACCAACGACAACCGGGCCGAGCTCCTGGCCGCGATCGCCCCGCTCGCGGCCGACGAGCAGCCCTTCGCGACGCCGCCCCCGCGCGCGGCCGCCCGCGACGCCCGGTGGCTACGGCCCGAGCTCGTCATCCGCGCCGAGTTCGCCGGCTGGACCGGCGACGGCCTCGTCCGCCAGGCGTCCTACAAGGGCTTCGACCTCGAGAAGGACCCGCACAAGGTCGTCCGCGAGCGCCCGAGGAACGTTGGGAAATAGGCGTTGCCCGCACCGAAGCAACGCGCAACAGCCGATCGTCACATGACAAAATCGCCCGTACCAGCCAAGATGTCGCGGCTGGTGGGGACGCGGCCCGCTGGCGGCCCACCCCTTATGAGCATCCGATGACCGATTTGCCTAATCCCGAAACCGAGCAGGCGACCGACGGAGCCACGCCAGACGGCGAGACGCCCGCCGGCGACCCCGAGCTCGCCGCGCTCGTCCACCCCGACGAGCCCGCGGGCGATCCCGAGCTCGCCGCGCTCGTCGCTGCCGCGGCGGCAACGCCGGAGCCCGACGTACCGACCACCGCGGACGTGCCCGCGCCGGACGCGGATCCGAGCCGGTCGTCGATGCCGTGCCGGTCGTGCCCGTCGCGGCCGCCACGACCGACGAAGACCCCCGGCACGTCCCCGCCGCCGACGGGCGCTCGCCGCCCGCTTCGGTGTCGCGTTCGTCCTGGGCGTCCTGCTCGTCGGCGGCATCGGCGCCGGCGTCCTGTACGCCTGGGGCCAGCAGTACGAGGGCCGGGTCCTGCCCGGCGTCCGCATCGGCAGCACGGAACTCGGCGGGCTCACCCGCGAGGAGGCGGCGGCGGCGATCGCCAACGCCTACCAGTCGCTCGGCAAGGGGCAGATCACGCTCACCGACCCGGACGGGAAGGTCACGACCATCAGCTACGCCGACGTCGGCCGCGGCCCGAACACCTCGGCGCTGCTCGACGTGGCCCTCGCCGCTGGGCGCCAGGGCGAGCCCCTCGCGAACCTCATCGGCGCACCCCGGGCGGCGATCCACGGCGTCACCCTCGACTCCGGCGTCGCCTACGACCGGGCCAAGCTGGAGGCGGCCGTCGAGGCCCTCGCGATGACGATCGACCAGGCCCCCGCGGCCGCGTCGGTGTCGGGCGCCAAAGCCGGGACATTCAGCGTCTCCCCGGCGACGGACGGCCGCGCCGTGGACAAGGCGGCCCTGGTGACCGCGCTCGACCAGCAGCTCGCCGCGGTCGGCACGCCGGAAACGATCAGCATGGCCGTACCGGTCGTGACGCTGGCACCCGCCGTCACCACCGCCGCGGCCGAGGAAGCGAAGGCGGCCGCGGACCGGATGGCGGCCGACCTGGTCGTCGCCCGGGGCGATGACAGCTGGACCATCGCCAACACGACCCTCGCGCCGCTGATCCGGTTCTCGACCGGGGCCGACGGGACCATCAACCCGGTCTTCGACCAGTCGGCCTTCGACCCGATCGTCACGACGCTGGCCAAGAGCGTCAACCAGACCGCGAAGGACGCCGGACTCAAGCTGGTCGGCGGACACGTCGTCGCGACCGGCTCCAGCCGCGAGGGCCGAACGCTCCTCGCCGATCCCATGAAGACGGCGCTGGTCAACGAGATCATCGCCCGCCGGGCGGGCGCCACGGCTACGCCGGTCCAGGCCGTCGTCAAGGCCGTCAACCCGAAGCTGAGCAACGCGGCCGCCAAGGAGTTCGCCGCCAAGATGCGGCCCATCAGCTCGTACAGCGTCTACTACTGGGTCATCGTCAACAACCACTGGGGCGGGAACATCGAGGCGCCCGCCACGAAGATCAACGGCACGGTGGTGCCGGCGGGCGCGACGTTCGACTTCTGGAAGGTCGTCGGCGACCTGCGCAAGCTCCCGGGCACAGGCCCCGGCAACGCGATCGAGGGCGGGAAGATCACCGTCACCGGCGCGTTCGGCGGCGGCATCTGCACCACGTCCACGACGTTGTTCAACGCGGCCTTCCGGGCAGGCATGGTGCCGCTGGCCAAGCAGAACCACAACGAGTTCATCGACCGCTATCCGCCGGGCCTCGATGCCACCGTGTGGATCGTCGGCAAGACCAAGCAGACGATGAGCTTCAAGAACGACACCAAGTACCCGATCCTGATCACCCGGAGCGTCACCAACGCCGGCAGCAAGCGATGGCTCAAGTTCACGATCTGGAGCGTGCCGAACGGGCGGACCGCCAAGGTCAGCAACCTGGTCATCCAGCCGGGCGCGCGCGCGGTCCACAGGACCGTGAATGACCCGACCAAGCCCGTGGGCTACCGGTTCTTCAACAACTCCGCGGTGAACGGCGCCAAGGTGTGGGTCACCGTGTCGATCTACGACCACGGCAAGCTCCACTGGAGCAAGCGCTACTTCTCGAACTACCCGGCGGTCGACGGCGTCACGGTGGTGGGGACCAAGAAGACCTGACGGCGGCCTCAGGAATGGCTTCGATACCAGGCGAGGCCGCCGAGGTACGACGCGCCGAAGACGGCACCCAGCCACGCGTACGGCATCGCGTCGCCGCCGCTGAACTCCACCGCGAGGAAGGCGATCACGAGCGCCACGGCGACGATCTGCGCCGCCAGCGAGAGGGAGCGGAGGTTGATCGTGTCCCAGCGCTCGTCGGGCGGCAGGCCCGACAGGACGTTCGCCACGTCGGAGCGCGACTGGAGCAGGCGCAGCGCGACCGCGTAGCCGGCCGCGATCCCCACCGATAGGGCGATCTGGAGCGGATTCGCGTTCTGGCCCAGCAGGGCAAGGCCGATGAGGACCGCGAGGACGAAGCCGAAGACCGGCACGACCCACCTAGACATGCTGCTCATCGTGGAATACCTCCTCGATCCGCTTGCCGAAGAACCGCCCGATCTCGAACGCCAGCGGCAGCGACGGCAGGTACCGACCGGTCTCGATGGCGTTGACGGTCTGGCGCGAGACGTGCAGCTCCTGGGCGAGCTGGCCCTGGCTTAGGCCGCGTCCCTCGCGAAGCGTCCGCACGTCGTTCGTCATGGCTGTCAAGGTACGTTGACAGTCCGCGGACCTGTAAAGGCCCTTTGTCACCTGCTGGCAGGCCGAATGGGCTGATCAGTCCGACGAACCGCCGCCGTCTGGACGGTCAGCCCGCGGCATCTCCCAGGTCGAGTCGGGCGAGCCGCTCGGGATCGGCGAGGACATCGATCTCGACGATCCGGCCGCCCACGACCGTGAACGCGAGGACCGCGAACGGTCGACCGTCCGGGGTCCACGCCACGCCACCAGGGCCGCCGTTGACGATGGTCCGCGTCGCGCTCGAAGCCACGCGCCGGAACAGCATGGCGTTGGTGGCCACGGCCTGAGCGCCACGGACCAGCGTGACCAGCCCCGGACGGGCCGTGCCACCGTCGGAGCGGAGCGTGACGTCCGGATCCAGGGCATCCAGCAGGCGCTCGAAGTCGCCGTCGCGCGACGCCGCCAGGAACGCGTCGACGACCGCCCACTGCGCGTCGAGGTCGGTGTCGGGGATCGGCGCGCCCTGCACGCGGCGGCGGCCGCGGCTCGCCAGCTGACGGGCGGCAGCCGGCGACCGGCCGACGATCGGCGCGATGTCGTCGAACGGGATGGCGAAGACGTCGTGCAGGACGAAGGCGATGCGCTCGGCAGGGGAGAGGGCATCGAGGACGGTGAGGAGCGCCAGGCCGATGGAGTCGCCGAGCAGCGCCTCGTGCTCGGGGTCGAGGCCCTCTTCGGGCCCGATCATCGGGTCCGGCACGTGCGCCTCGAGCGGCGCCTCGCGACGCGTCCGCCGGGTGCGCAGCTGGTTCAGGCAGACGCGACCTACCACGGTGGTCAGCCAGGCGCGCAGGTTCTCGACATCGCTGGTGTCGGTCCGGCTGAGCCGGATCCAGGCCTCCTGGACGGCGTCGTCCGCCTCGGTGAGCGAGCCCAGCATCCGATAGGCCACGCCGCGCAGGTGCGGACGGTGCGTCTCGAAGCGTTCGGCGAGCCATTCCTGGTCGGTGGGGGAGTCGGTCATCGGGGTCCTTGTCACATCGATGGGTCGGGCGGGTTCTACCGGTCATGACCCGCCATCACCAAAGGATGTGACCGATGATGCCCGCCCGAACCGTTCCGCGCCTCGTCCCGCTCTTCAACCACGTCGCCAAGCCCCTGGTGGCCGCCGGCCTGCCGATGGGTCCCAACGGCATGCTCACCGTCCGCGGCCGGACCAGTGGCGAGTTGCGCAGCACGCCGCTGGCGATCATCGAGGTGAACGGCCGGCGCTGGATCTGGTCGCCGTGGGGCGACGTCAACTGGGTGCGCAACCTGCGGGCCGCCGGCGAGGCGACGATCCAGGTTCGCCGCCAGCAGCACGAGGTCCGGGCCGTGGAGCTCGACCCGTCGCAGCGCGTGGCGTTCTTTCGCGACACGTTCGCGCCGTACGCGCGCCGCATCCCGTTCGGTGGCCGCTTCGTCCGCCTCTTCGACGGCGTGGACATCAACGACCCGGTGGCAGCCGCGAAGGATCGAGCCGTGTTCGAGCTGCTCCCCTTGGATCGGCCCTGATCAGGTCTGCCGCCTCAGCGCTTCTTCCGACCGAAGCCCGGGATGGCCGTCGCCTGCTGCATCCACGACGCGAGCTGGCGCTCGTCGATGTCGTCCAATGAGGCGAGGTCCACGCCGCGAGTGGACTTGCCCATCCCGATCGGCGTCACCGGCGGTTCGGGGTCGAGCGACGTGCCGCGCCCGAACGCGAGCTTGACGTGGCCCTCGAAGCCGCCGCACGAGAAGCACCAGCCGTCGCCGACGCCGTAGAACGCCATGCCCCATTTCACGGCGCGCTGCAGGTCCGGCAGCGTCTCGGCCGCCAGGGCATCGACCCGCTCGGCGATGGATCGTTGCGGCTGCGGCAGGCTGGCGATGTAGGCAAAGACCGGCTTGTCGCCCTCAGCAGCCTTGGCGGGGCTGGCCCGGCCGGTCATGGCGACAGGCAGCGTCGTGAGGACGTTGCCGGCGTTCGGCGTCTTTCCGTGATCAGGCGAGCTCATGCCGACTTCCTCTCGCGTTCCAAGGGCGTGGTGGAGGCGTTCATGCGTCTCCTATCATGAAAGCTCAGATCGTCGCGCATGGAGGCACCGTGAAGCTTCTCCTCACGTCGGGCGGCGTCACGAACGCGAGCATCCGCGACGCGCTGGTCGGCCTGCTGGGCAAGCCGATCGAGGACGCCACGGCGCTGTGCATCCCGACGGCGCAATGGGGCCACCCGATGTGCGACCCGACGACGGCGCGGGGCTTCGTCACCGGCCTGCCCCCGTGGGGCGGCATGACCTCGCTGGCGTGGAAGTCGCTGGGCCTCCTCGAGCTGACCGCCCTGCCCACGATCGGCGCGGAGCGCTGGGTCCCCTGGGTCAAAGCGGCCGACGTCCTGCTCGTGGACGGCGGCGACGCCACGTACCTGTGCCACTGGATGCGCGAGTCCGGGCTCGCCGACCTCATCCCGTCGCTGCCCGACACGACGTGGGTGGGAGTGAGCGCCGGGAGCATGGTGATGACCCCACGGATCGGCGACTCCTTCGTGGAGTGGCCGTCGGCGCCCGACGACCGCACCCTGGGCATCGTCGACTTCGCGATCTTCCCGCACCTGGACGTCTTCCCGACGAACACGCTCGGCGCGGCCGAGCGCTGGGCGGCCGACATCGGGATCCCGGGGTACGTCATGGACGACCAGACGGCGATCCGGGTCGTCGACGGCAGCGTCGACGTCGTCTCCGAGGGGACCTGGAAGCTGCTCAGCTCGTAGCGGCCTCCGGCGCCTCCATGCGCTCGAGGAGGGCCAGCGTCGTCTGCCAGCTGCGGATCGTCATCGACTTGTAGGCCGGCGTCCCGACGATCTTGCTGAGTCGGCTCTTCGTCCGTTCGGCGCTCAGCCGCTGCGAGTAGATCACGCCGGTCCCGGGCCACACCTCGTCGACGCCCGGCCGCGGGTCGAAGACCTTCATCGCGGTCGGCGCGTCGATGTCGATGAGGAAGACCGCGTCGCTGTGGTACGTCTCCGGATGGTCGCCGAAGCCTTTCGGCCGCTTGCGGACGACGGCTCGGACCTGGGCCTGCGTCAGGACCAGGACCGCGATCAGCTCGCTGTCGAGCTTGAACGTCTTCGGGAGCGCCTCCTCGAGCTCTCGCTTGATGGCGGTGGCCGACTGGTCGGAGCTCAGGATCACGTTGCCGCTGGCGATGTAGGTCGAGACATTCGTGTGGCCGTGCGATTCGAGGAGGTCGCGCAAGGCTGCCATCGGCACCTTGTTCTTGCCGCCGACGTTGATCCCGCGCAGAAGGACGAGGTAGCGAGGCATCGTAGGTGGGAGGATGCCACGACCGACCTACAAACGACGACAGCGAGCCTCGTAACGATGAGGTTATCCATGGGTCTTGTAAGCAGGCAACACGCCGGATCGGCGGCCCGACGACGCGACGAGGAACGCACGGTGCATCCGTACACTCCATCACGTGACGACTGAGCAGGAGCGATTGGCGGTGCTCGCTCGGTGGGGCGGACCCTTCGCCTCACCGGCCCTCGACGTCGGACACGTCGAACCGATCGAACAGTCAAGCGGTACGCCCCAGATGCCGTGGTTCTCGTACTCCGAGGAAGTTCTGCGGCTCGAGCAGGAGATGTACGCCACGGATTGGGTCTACAGCTTCGATTGGCCCGCCTGGATCGAAACCGCGCGCGGCCGGGCGCTTGTCAATGATCCCGAGGCCATCGCCACAGCCACGGCGGACGAGCTGCGTCAGACGCTGACAGCCTTGCTGCGCGGTGAACGCACCAATGACGGACTCTTGGCGTCGAGGTTCGAATTTGGCCTCATGATGGCAATCACGAAGAGGGCAGGGGAACTGGTGGATGCCTTCACAGGGGGATCGCTTCCGTTCGACCGGTATCCGAACGGTGGAAGGACGCGGCTTGGCCGCCCGGCATGGGGTGACGGCACCGCTCGCACTGGATATGGGAAGCCGGTCTTCGACGCGTGCGGGTATTCCTGCGTGTACTGCGGACTGGACATGCGCGCGTCGTTCGAGAACTGGCTCCAGCTGTCCGTCGATCACGTGGTCCCGGCCCAGATGGGACGGTCCGGTGTCTACGACTCGGACCTCGTCGAGGACCTCACGAACCTCGTGACGTGTTGCCGTGCCTGCAATGACTTCGGCAATCGCTACACCGTCTCGGAGCCGCGTCCGGAGTCCGATGAGGCCTTCTACGCCTTGCGGGACCGCGTGTTCGTCACGCGCAAGGCGGCGGTCCACGCCAAGCGCGCTCAGCAGCGAGCGGTGTTCGAGTCGATGCCTGCCGCCGGCCCGGACCTCCCCGAACCAGAAGGCGAAGCGAGGACCGCCAGCTGATGCTCTTGACCGCCGACCGCCTCATTGGTGCCATGTGAGCAGCCAGGAGCAGATGACTCCCGCGGCCTTCGCGCAGAAGTGGAAGGCCGTCGCGACCAAGGAGACGGCGAGCTCCAAGGAGCACTTCATCGACCTGTGCCGGATGCTCGGCGAGCCGACGCCCAACGAGGCCGACCCGACCGGCGAGGCGTATGCCTTCGAGAAGCGGAGTGACCAAGGGCGGGGGAGGGGACGGCTTCGCCGACGTCTGGAAGCGCGGCTACTTCGCCTGGGAGTACAAGGGCAAGCGCGCAGGACCTGAAGGCCGCCTACCAGCAGCTCCTCGACTACCGCGAGGACCTCGAGAACCCGCCGCTCCTCATCGTCAGCGACATCGAGCGGATCGAGATCCACACCAACTTCACCGGGCTCAAGCCCGTCGTCGAGACCATCACGCTCGACGAGATGCCGCCGACCCGTCGCGCGCCCTCTACCTGCTGCGCGACGTGTTCGCGGCGCCCGAAGAGTTCCGACCGCGCATCGAGCCGGCCCAGATCACCGAGAAGGCCGCCAAGAGCTTCGCCCACATCGCCCAGAGCCTGCGCGACCGCGGCCACGACCCCGAGCGAGTCGCGCACTTCCTCGACCGGCTCCTGTTCTGCCTGTTCGCCGAGGACGCGGGCCTGCTGCCCAAGGGCATCCTGGGCCGCCTATCGCTCGCCTCGAAGGGCCACTCGGACGTCTTCACCCAGGCGCTCGGCGAGCTCTTCACGAAGATGTCGCGACCACGGCGGCCTCTTCGGCACGGAGGACGTCGAGTGGTTCAACGGCGGCCTGTTCGACTCCGGCGAAGTCCTGCCGCTGACCGGCACGGAGATCCAGACGATCATCGAGGTCAGCAAGCTCAACTGGGCGCTGATCGAGCCGGCGATCTTCGGCACCCTCTTCGAGCGCGGCCTGGACCCGGACCAGCGCGCCCAGCTCGGGGCGCACTACACCGGCCGTGACGACATCTGGAAGCTCGTCGAGCCGGTCATCATCCGGCCGCTCCGACGCGAGTTCGCGGAGATGCAGGCACGCGTCACCCAGCTGGTCCTGGCCGGGCAAGCGGATCACCAAGGCGACGCCGAAGGACCAGGACCCGAACGCCGTCTTCGAAGCGTTCCTCGATCGGCTGCGGCGCGTGCGCGTGCTCGACCCCGCGTGCGGCTCCGGCAACTTCCTGATCATCGCGCTGTGGGCACTGAAGGACCTCGAGTTCGAGGCCATCAACTGGGGCTCGCTCGTCCTGCAAGCGACCGATGCAGATTCCCGAGATCGGCCCCGAGGCGGTCCTCGGCATCGAGCTCAACGCCTACGCCGCCGAGCTCGCCCGCGTGACCATCTGGATCGGCGAGATCCAGTGGATGCTCCGCCACGGCCTCGGCTACCGCCGCGACCCGATCCTGCGCCGCCTCGACCACATCGAGACTCGCGACGCGCTGCTCGACCTGTCTGACCCGACCAACCCGCGAGAGGCCGAGTGGCCAGCCGGCCGAGTTCATCGTCGGGAATCCGCCGTTCCTGGGCGGCAAGCTGCTGCGACGCGGGCTTGGCAACAACTACGTCGACGCGCTGTTCGAGGTCTTCGACGATCGGGTTCCGCGCGAGGCCGACTTCGTCGCCTATTGGCACGAGAAGTCCCGAGCGCAGATCAAGGCCGGCCGAACCCGGCGCGCCGGCCTGCTGGCCACCCAGGGCATCCGCGGAGGCGCCAACCGCAGGGTGCTCGAGCGGATCAAGCGAGACCGGCGACATCTTCTTCGCGCGCTCCGACGATCCCTGGATCCTTGCGGGAGCGAACGTACACATCAGCTTTATCGCGCAAGACGACGGCTCCGAGTCGGACCGCGAGCTCGATGGTCGCTCGCGTTGCCGCGATCAACGCCAACCTCACGACCGGCATCGATCTCACCGCGCGCAGCGACTCGGCGAGAACCTCGGGATCGCGTTCATGGGCGACACGAAGGGCGGTCCGTTCGACATCGACGCCGAGACAGCGCGACGCTCTCGCGCTCGCCGAATCCGATGGGCGATCGAACGCCGACGTCGTTCGGCCCTGGGTCAACGGCCTGGATATCACCGGCGGCCGCGAGACATGTGGATCATCGACTTCGGGGCCGACATGACCGAGCAGGAAGCCGCGCTGTACGAGGCGCCATTCGAGTTCGTGCGAATGTCCGTCCGGGCCCAACTTTCCCGGTCAAGCGTCGAGGCATGGTGGCAGCATGAACGGCCCCGACCGGAAATGCGGTCCGCCATCGCATCGTTGAGTCGCTTCATCGTGACTCCGACCCTCGCCAAGCACCGGCTCTTTGTTTGGGCGGATGCCAACACCCTTCCAGATCACCAATTGATTGTCATTGCCCGCGACGACCCTTACATACTTGGAGTACTGCACTCTCGAGCCCATGCTGTGGGCACTAGCCTCGGGTACCCAGCTGGAGACCCGGCCGCGGTACACGCCGACGACAACGTTCGAGACATTCCCATTCCCACGTCCCACGGAAACGCAGCGCCAACGAGTGGCGGAAGCCGCCGAGCACCTCTCGTCCCTGCGAACCGAGTGGCTTGGGACCGAGCCCGCCGACCCAGAGCGAACGCTGACGAGCCTCTACAACAAGCGACCGCCGTGGCTGGCTCGCGCCCATGCATCGCTTGACGACGCCGTCAACGAGACGTACGGATGGCCGCATTCGATCGATGACGATGAGGTATTGAGTCGGCTCCTGGATCTAAACGCTACCCGAAGCGAGGCCAACGGAAGCCAAGTACGGACCAAGCGATCGAGCGGAGGGGGAAGGCACCGTGCCAGGTAGACGGCTAAACGACGATGAACGTCGCTTAACGAACAGGTGGCGAAATCCACTAGCGAGTTGTACCCCCTGCTCAAAGGGCTACGAATTGGCGGCGCAGGTCTCCGTGGCATCGAGAGTCTGGATCTCGAGTTTCGTTATCCAGTGACCGTCATTTGCGGTCGCAACGGGACTGGGAAGTCAACTCTTCTGGCCCTAGCCGCACTGGCATTCCATGCATCGCCCGGCCACCTCCCAATCAACGCGATGCGCAAGCCAAAGCAAGGCGAGACGAGCACCTACTACACCTTCGGAGACTTCTTCTTCCGGGGTCCTGAAGACGCCGCCAGCTTCCGGGTGTGCGGTGGACTTGGAGGTACGAGGATGCCACCGGCGTAAGGGAAATCGAGGTTCGACGATCCAGCGACAAGAAGTGGATGAACTACGAGCGACGCCCGAGCCGTCCCGTCCATTTCATCGGAATTGCCAGGACGGTCCCGGCAATCGAGAGACGTGTCCTTCGCCACCACTTTCCAATTGCTTCAACCGCTGAATTCCGACGTGTTGTTGGACGGCCAGTTCCGCCCCAATCTCGAACAGTGAATGGGCCGCCCGTACATTGAGGCGGCGGTCATGCAACGCGCGCGGACACGCCCTGCGTAGGGTCGCGACCGATGTCACGTATTCAAGTTTCAACATGGGCGCCGGCGAAGACCTGCTCGTCGACTTGCTTTACCGACTTCAGGCTGCCCCTGACGGGGCACTTGTCGTTATCGAGGAAATTGAACTTGGCCTTCACCCGGCAGCGGTTCGGAAGCTGGCCCAGATTGTTCAGGAAGTCGCTCTGCGGAAGAGCCTTCAAGTAATCATCTCGACGCACTCCTTCGAGTTCCTCGATCAGGTGCCACGTTCGGCGCGCATCCTGCTTCAGAGTGTCGGAAGGGAGCACGTCGTCACATACGAGCCTAGTGCGCGCTACGCCCTCGGCGAGATGACCGGCGCCTGGACTCCAGAAGTCCTTATCGCGTGCGAGGATGACTTCGCGGCGGCCCTCATCGGTATCGCGATGGAGCGGAGATGCCGCGCGCCGCGCGAAGATAGTTCCGATTGGCTCCGACTCGAGCCTCTCGCAATTCGCGAAGTATCACGCTCTTCGCGCAGCCCCGGAGCGCCTGCTACTGGTCTGGGATGGAGACGTAAACGACGCCAACATCATCAACTTCGCAGGCCCTTTAGAGAATGATCAGGGCACCAACTGGACACGTCTTCCAGGAACCCAACCACCAGAGAGGTGGGTCCACGGCCTCATTCAGCGCCCCGAGGCAATCAGACTGATCGCAGCGCGGTTCCGTGAGGAAGAGGCAATTGTCGAACGCTGTGTTGAGGAATGCGGTGTCATTGCCGATCACCACGGCCTCATTTTTGAACTTTCCCAAGGTCTGTCGCGGCCACCGACGGACGTGACTGCTGTGCTCGAGCTGTGCGGCTAGTAGCCGAAACCCACCTTCGCCACATAGGCGAGCAGATCGACGCAGTGCTCGACGAGTTCCAATACGCGAACCCGCACTGCCGCCAGTCACCCCATGACGGCCATCCCGCGTTCCGCATAGGACGCGGCCAGACATAACTCACCTTATCGGAAGTGCATGAGAGCCACGCCCGGCGCCATCGGCTGAGTTGCGTCGAAGCGGACGTGGTGTGACGCCTCCATTGGCGCCCTAACGCTCGAGCGCTGCCCGGCCCTGCGCAGGCGCTCGAACTCGCGCCGTGCGCACCGCGCACAGCCAGCGATCGACGCGCGTCTCGTCAGAAGCCGAGAGATCCGTCACGCGTCCCAGGAAGGCGCGGCTGACGCGCCTGGACGCACGCGGACGGCATCAGGCGTGGGCGATCGACGCCGTCATGACCGTCCCGCGCTCGCGCCCAGGGTGAGGAGCAGCTCGTCCAGTTGCGCGAACGTCTCGACCAGCGCGTCCGCCGCCCCGGTGCCGGCAGCGTCGAGCGCCTCCTTCGAGGGATGGAGCTCGTGCATGACCAGCAGCGTCTTGCCACGCTGTTCCTCGAAGGTGACGGTGGTCACAGGCCCAGCCTCACCATCTTCCTCGTTGGTCCACGCGAGGCGCGAGGGCGGCGTCACCTCGAGGTACGTGCCGAAGAACGCCACGCCATCGGGTTCGAATTCGAGACGGTACGTGCCCCCGACACGAACATCCATCGCACACGAACGCAGGGCCATGCCCATCGACTTCGGCAACCACCAGCGTGCGAACAGCTCGGGCTTTGTCCAGGCCTCGAACACGATGCGGGCCGGGCCGTCGAATGTTCGGGTGACGACGAGCTCACGCTCGGACGTCCGCTCCACCGTCGTGCGGTTCTTCATGGGCGTGGCCTCACGCTCTCCCCTGGCGTCCATCAACGGATCTCCTTCCCTTTCAGTTCCTCGACAACCTTGTCCAGCTCGTCGAACCGTGCATCCCAGAGTTGGCGGTACCGCTCGATCCATGCCGCCTCTTCATCCAGGTCGCGCAGTCCGAGCCTGCAGGTCCGTACGCGCCCGACCTTCGCCGTGGTAACGAGCCCCGCCTGCTCCAGGACGCCGACGTGCTTCTTCATGCCCGTGAGGGTCATGTGGAACTTGTCGGCGAGCTCCGTGATCGACGCGTCGGCACGCCCGAGCTGCTCCAGGACACCGCGTCGGGTGGCGTCCGAGAGCGCGGCGAACGAGGCATCGAAGCGGGTCCGCTCATACTGAACCATATGGTTCAGTATATACCACCCCGATCCGCGGCGCCGCAGAATTCGCCGTCATGACCCGGCCGCGCTTCGGTGATGCGCCCGACCAGGCGCGCAGTGGAGCGTTCGGTCACGGGAGCATGGCATAGAGCTGGAGCCGCGGGGCGCCGCGCGCACGAAAACGCCCGAAGGAACCGCCGATCAACAGTCGACCCCGCCAATGCAAGCACCGGCAACATCGCTCGTTGTTCAGGGCCCCTTCGGGCAAGACCTACGATACCCGGCCGGACCGTCGGACGGGAAGGGGTGTTATCCACGAGATTCGAAGTTGGTGCCCGTCATCGACGAGGGTTATCCACAGGCTGTCCACGACCGGGGCCGAAACGAGCCTAGACGTTGCTCCCGGTGATGATCAACAGCGCCGCGCCACCCTCGACCGGACGCTGCAGGGCCGCCGCCCAAGACGCCGCTGCCGCGCCCTCGACGGTGATCCCCAGCTCGCTCGTCAGCTCCGCCTGGGCGTCGCGCATCGCGGCCTCCGAGACGAGCAGCATCTCGTCGACACGGCCGGCCATCAATGCCACGGCCTCCGGGATGGCCACCCGCGCCGCGATCCCGTCCGCGAAGGTCGAGACGCTCGGCGTGTCGATGGGCCGGCCCGCCCGCCAGCTCAGGGTCATCGCCGGAGCGCCCTCGGCCTGGACGCCGACCACGGCGCAGCCCGGCGCGGCGGCCTTGAGCCACGACCCGACGCCGTTGATGAGGGCCCCGTTGCCGACCGGCACGAACGCGGCGGCCAACGCGGGGAGCTGCCCGGCCTCGACCGCATCGGTCACCTCGAGCGCCATCGTGGCGGCGCCGGTCGAGATCGACGCGTCCTCGCCGTCGACCAGGAACTCGCCGCCGTGCTCGTCGGCATACTCGCGAGCGGCGGCGACGGCCGCGTCAAAGTCGTCGCCGACCTGGTGGACCGTGGCGCCGAGCGTGCGCATCCGCACGACCTTGCCGGGATTCGCGTGGCGCGACGAGAAGACGACCGTGGCGACCCCCACGTCCCGCGCGGCATAGGGGATCCCCTGCCCGAAGTTCCCGGCCGAGGCGACGACGATCGGGCGGTCCGGGCCGATCCTCCCCTGCCCCGCCAGCCGATGGACCGCGACCCACGTGCCGCGACCCTTGAACGAGCGGATCGGATTGTCCGTTTCCACCTTCACGACGACCGGCACCCCGAGCCGCGCGGACAGGCCAGGATGGACGTACTGCGGCGAGCCGGTGAATGCCGGGTCGATCTCGCCGTGAACCGCCCGGATCGCCTCTGGCTCGAGCTCGGGGACGTGGATCATGACCGCGCCTCGGTCCCGGGTCGATCGTCCGTCGGTCGCCAGCGGTCGGCGAGCATCTGGACTGGCACGATCAGCAGCCACGTCAGCTCGACGCCCGCCGGCCCGATCAGCGGCAGCAGGAGCAGCGACGGCAGCATCACGAGCGGGACGCTCATGCCTCGCAGGGTGGCCGACTGGAAATGGTGCCGCGACAGGCCCGGGACCGTGAGGCCGGCCCGGTCGGCGTACAGCCACGAGACGGTGCCCATGATCCCGGCTGCCGAGAGCGTGACCGCGTAGAAGACGACGGCCGCCACGGTATCGCCGTGCTCGCCGATGACCCCGGTCGGGAACGGGATCAGGGCGACGAGCCCCAGGAGCAGCAGGTTGATGCTGACCAGCCGGAAGTCGATCCGGTCGACGGCCTGGTAGCGGCGCCAGTGGGCCAGCCAGTAGAGCCCGATCGTGATGAAGCTGAGGGCATAGGCGAAGAGACGTGGGATCTGCGCCTGCAGGGCCCGCAGCACGTCGTCGCTCGTCGCGTGCTCGCCAAGGTCCGGGAGCCGCAGCTCGATCACCAAAAGCGTGATCGCGATGGCGAAGACGGCGTCGGAGAAGAACAGCATCCGCTCGAACGCGAGCCCGCCCACCTCCGACTCCGCCGAGCCGCGCGATCGCACGGTCAGGCCTCGAGCGGATCGACGCGGGCGTCGTGCAGCTGCGGGATCCCGTCGGCGTCGATGGCCACGAGCAGCGGGGTCGCCGCCGCCCCGTCGACGATCGAGACGCGGGCGGCGCCATCGATGACGACCATGCGCATCGGCAGGCCGCGGTCCGTGCTCGTCTCCTGCCAGGCGGCCGCCGCGGCGGCGATGACCGACTCCTCGACGAGCACCGGCCCGTCCGGATCGAAGGCGACGCCCCGGAGGTGCTCGATCCCCGCGGGGTCGACCCGGTTGCCATGGAGCGTCCCGTTCGGCTCGGGGTGGAGCGTCAGCAGTACCGCGCCGACGGACAGCTCAAGGTGGCTGAACCGCCGGTCCGGCCCGGTCTCGAGGAGCAGCGAATGGACGATGCTGCCGTCGCGCGTCACCAGCTCACGCCAGCGCCGTCCGCGGGCACCCTCGGACATCGTCCAGACGACCCTGCGGTCGCCCCAGCGGCCGCTCCCTGCCAGCCGGCGCGGCGCGGCTGGTGACGCGGGCCGCTCACGCCTGGGCCGCGAGGCGGCGCGGCCCGCTCACGCCTGGGCCGCGAGGTGACGCGGGCCGCTCACGCCTGGGCCGCGACCGCCGCGGCTTCCTCCTGGGCGCTCGCCCAGGCCTCGGCGACGGCGATCAGCTCACCCGCCAGCGACGGCGCGACCCGGCCGGCGACCCGGACGTCGCGTTCGCCGTACTCGAGCTCGACCGTGCCGCGCTCGCGCACGCGGGCCAGCAGCTCGCCCGCGGTGTACGGCAGCGTGACGTCGACGTCGACCCACAGCGACGCGAGCAGCGCCGCGATGCTCCGCCCGCAGCGTGTCCATGCCGTATCCGGTCGTCGCCGACACGAAGACCGCGCCCGCGATCGATGGCGCCGGCGTCGCGCCGTCGGCCGCGCGGTCGATGCAGGTCGGCCTTGTTGAAGGCCACGAGCCGCGGCTTGTCGCCCGCCCCGAGCTCGTCGAGGACGGTCTGGACGGTCGCGCGGTGCTCGTCGCAGTGCGGCGTCCGAGGCGTCGACGACCTCGATCAGGACGTCGGCCCGGTTGACCTCCTCGAGGGTCGCCCGGAACGCGTCGACCAGCTGGTGCGGCAGCTTGTGGATGAAGCCGACGGTGTCGGTGACGATCGCGGTCTGCCCGTCGCCGAGCTTGACCTGGCGGCTGGTCGGATCGAGCGTCGCGAACAGCTTGTCCTCGGCGAGCGCCACCTCGGAGCCGACGAGGGCGTTGAGCAGCGTCGACTTGCCGGCGTTCGTGTAGCCGACGATGCCGACGGTCGGCCACAGCCGCCGGTCGCGGCCGCGCGCCGCGGTCTCGCGCTGCTGGCGGACCTGCTCGACGCGCTCCTTCATCTTCGCGATGCGCGTCGCGGATGATCCGGCGGTCGGTCTCGAGCTGGCTCTCGCCGGGGCCGCGCGTGCCGATCCCGCCCTGGGTGCGCGACAGGTGCGTCCACAGCCGGGTCAGGCGCGGGCAGCTGGTACTCGAGCTGGGCGAGCTCCACCTGGAGCCGGCCCTCGTGGGTCTGGGCGTGGAGGGCGAAGATGTCGAGGATCAGCCGGCTGCGGTCGATGACCTTGACGTTGAGCAGGCTCCTCGAGCGCGCGCTGCTGGGCCGGCGAGAGCTCGTCGTCGGCGACGAGCAGGTCGAAGCCGGTCTCGCGCTTGGCGGCGACGAGCTCCTCGGCCTTGCCCTTGCCGACGTACCAGTTCGGGTCGACGTGGCGGCGGTTCTGCCACTCGGCGCCGACGACCTCGGCGCCGGCGGTGGTCGCCAGGTTGGCGAGCTCGGCGAGCGATTCCTCGGCGGTCCAGCCGTCATCGCCGCCGGTGTCGACGGCGACGAGGAACGCCTTCTCGACGGGCGGGGCGAGATCGATCATGTCCTTGGGCACCGGCGAAGGATAGCGGCTCGAACCCGCCGGCCCGGGCGCGCCGGCGTCGCCACGACGAGCCAGGACGCGCGATTCGGCGAACGTGGCGCGCGATGCCGGGTCCATCCTGGCGCGTGCGCCGTCCGGCCCATTCGAGATGACGGCACAGCGGAGGGTTAACCGAAGATGCAACGTCCCATCGGCGTCACCCTCCTGGCCGTCTGGCGGGATCGCCGGCCTGTTCGAGGTCTGGAGGACGCTGGTGTTCCTCGGGATCGCCAACTTCACGTTCGTCGGCAAGGAAGTCTCGTTCACCGACCCGCAGTGGGGACAGGCCATCTGGGCGGTCATCCTGGCGGCGATCTGGTTCTGGGTCGCGGCCGGCTTCTGGAACGTCCGTGCGTAGGCCTGGTCGTTCGGCATGTTCATCTCGATGTTCACGCTCATCTTCGGGTTCTTCGCCGTCCTCGGGTCGTCGACCATGGAGGCGGAGTTCCCCGGCATGCTGCTGGCGTTCATCGTCTTCTTCTACCTGAACTGCCCGGGCGTGCGCGACCGCTTCATCGAGCACGAGGTGTCGCTCCTGACGCCGGCCCAGAGGGCGGCGATGGAGCAGATGCAGGCCGCGCAGCTCGCGATGGCGCAGGCCACCGCGGCATCGGCCCGGGCGCTCGACCCAGGCGCCGCCCCCGGCCCCGCCCGCGGCGCCGACCAGCTAGCGGCCACCCGGGGCATCGAGCCCAGCGACCGCCGTCGACCGGAGCAGGTCCGTCGGCGGTCGCGTTCGTTTCGGCGTCGAGCCACTCGATGTCCGGCTCGGCGCCGGAACCAGGTCGCGCTGGCGCTTCGCGAAGGCGACGTTGCGGCGGACGTCGGCCTCGATCGCGGCCTCGCGGGTCAGCGTCGCCGTCGAGGACCGCCCACGCCTCGCGGTAGCCGATCGCGAGAAGGCCGGCAGGCCGGGGTCGAAGCCGCTCGCGCAGCGCCCGCGCCTCCTCGATCGAGGCCGGCATCGAACTGGGCGCGGGCGCGCGCGGCGATCCGGCGTCGGTGGGCGGCCGGGTCGAGCCGGCAGGCCGAGCCAGACGACCGGTCCCGGATAGCCGCGTGCCGGCGGGCAGCGGCGCGTCGCCGCGCAGCGTCCGCGATCTCCAGCGCGCGCACGACGCGGCGCGGGTTGCGCAGGTCGATGCCGGCGGCGAGCCCCGGCGCGAGCGCGCGAGCCGCTCGACGAGCGCCGCCAGGCCGTCGGCGTCGAGGTCGGCCTCGAGCCGCGCGCGGACGGCCGGATCGCTGGGCAGCGCGTCGGTGTCGAGGCCGCGCGCGACGGCGCGCAGGTAGAGGCCCGGTGCCGCCGGCCAGGATCGCGACGCCGCCGCGGGCGGCGAGATCGGCAAGGACGCCTCGGGCGTGCGCCGGCGAAGTCGGCGACGCTGAACGGCTCGTCGGGGTCGACGAGGTCGAGGCCGTGGTGCGGGACCCGCGCCCGCTCCGCGGCGGTCGCCTTGGCCGTGCCGATGTCCAGGCCGCGGTAGACCTGGCGCGAATCGGCCGAGATGACCTCGGCCACGCGACCGCGCGGCCATCAGCGCCTCGCGCGAGCCCGATCGCGAGCCCGGTCTTGCCGGTCGCGGTGGCGCCGGCGATGACGACGAGCGGCGGCGCCGCGGTCACGCAGGCCGACGACGCGCCCGCGCAGCGCGTACGGCCCGGCGTGGTCGATGCGGACGGTGACCAGCGCGGCCGACCAGCGCCGGCGTCCCGCCGAGGTGCACGAGCTTGTTCCCGCGGGTGCGGCCCGACAGTGGACCGGCCCGGGCGCCGGCATCCGTCGGGCGCCGCGCCTCGTGCTCGTCGTCGTGGTCGTGCGGCGGGGCGGTCGACCGCGTCGACCAGCACCTCGACCTCGCGGCCGAGCCAGCGCCTGGTTGCGCTCGAGCCCGATCCCCTCCTGGAGCGCGAGCAGCTCGTTCAGCCGGCGGCGCTTGACGTCGGCCGGGACGTCGTCGGCGAGCCGCGTCGCCGGCGTGCCGGGCCGCGGCGAGTAGGCCGCGGCGAAGACCTGGTCGTAGCGGACCGCCTCGAGCAGCCGCAGCGTCGCCTGGAACTGCGTCCTCGGTCTCGCCGCAGAAGCCGACGATGACGTCGGTCGAGACGGCGATGCCCGGGACGGCCTCGCGGATCCGCGCGAGCCGCTCCTGGTAGTGCTCGATCGTGTACTGGCGGCCCATCCGGCGCAGGACCGCGTCGTCGCCCGACTGGACCGGCAGGTGCAGGTGCTCGCAGACGCTGTCGGGCAGTCGGCCATGGCCGCGATCAGCCGGTCGGACAGGTCCCACGGGTGCGACGTCACGAAGCGCAGGCGCCCGATCGCCGGCCGCCCGTCGGCCGTCCGCAGGCCGTCGATGGCGCGGATGCAGCTCGGCGAGGTCCGGGCGGCCGTGCAGGTCCAGCCGGCGGCCGGCCCAGCGCTCGGCGTCGACGTGCGCGAAGCGCGCCTCGGGCGGCAGGTCGTGGCCGTACGAGTTGACGTTCTGGCCGAGCAGCGTGACCTCGCGGTACCCGGCGGCGGCCAGGGTGCGCGCCTCGTCGACGATCTCGTCGAACGGGCGGCTCCGCTCCGGGCCGCGGCTGAACGGGACGATGCAGTAGGTGCAGGTCTTGTCGCAGCCGTAGATGATCGGCAGCCAGGCGCTGATCGCCGAGCCGCGGGCGACGGTGCCTCGCCGACGGCCGTCGCGCGCGTGGCCGAGAGGCCGTCGGCGACGCCGACCGTGGTCCGCACGACCGTGGTGCGCACCCACCGGCGCCGATCGGGCGCCTGGGCGGAGGCCAGGCCCGAGCCGGTCGACGAGCTCGGGCTCCTCGTCCGGCCGCAGGAAGAGGTCGACCGCCGGGTAGCGGCGCCGCAGCCCGTCCCGGTCCGGCTCGCGCACCGAGCAGCCGGTCAGCACGACGCGCAGGCCCGGGTTGGCGGCCTTCAGCTTCGCGCGAGCTGCCCCTGCCGGCCGATGACCTTCTGCTCGGCGCCTTCGCGGATCGCGCAGGTGTTGATGACGACGAGGTCCGCGTCGTCGATGCGCCGCGCCTCGGCGCAGCCGGCGGCAGCAGGCGGCCGGCCATCTCCTCGGAGTCGCTCCGGTTCATCTGGCAGCCGAGCGTCCAGACGTGGAAGCGCGGCAGGGCGCGCGCCTCGGGCAGGTACTCGGCGAGGCGCGCGTCGTCGGGCGCGGCCGGTCGCCGCGGATCGGCGAGGGTCGTCGGCGGGACGAACTCGAGCATCGGCAGGGCGCGGTCGAGCGTGCTTCGGTCGGTCATGGCGTGCGCCGGAGCTCTACGCCGAGTGCGGCCCGCACGCCAGCGGCGACCTCCGGCGGGACCCACAGGGCGGCGTGCGCCTCGGCGTAGGAGCCGAGGTCGCCGTGGTAGTCGCTGCCGCCGGTCGGGACGAGGTCGAGCGCCTGGCCACCTCCGCACCGAGGCCGTCGTGGCCGCGTCGAACGAGCGGTAGTAGACCTCGAGGCCGCGCAGGCCGCCCTCGATCAGCTCGCGGACCACCTCGATCCGCGAGCGGGCCTCGCCGAAGTGGGCCAGGAGGGCATGCCGCCGGCGGCCGGGATCGCCTCGATCGCCTCGATCGGTCCGACGCCTTCCCGCGGCACGTAGGCCGGGCTGCCCTAGCCGAGCAGCCGCCGGAACGCGTCCTCGACGCTCGTCGCGTGCCCGGCGGCCATCAGCGCGCGGGCGACCGTCGGGCGGCCGAGGGCGTCCTCGTCCACGGTGCGCAGCGCGGCGACCTGGGCGTCGATCGACAGGTCGAGGTCGCGCAGCCGCTGCGACGGTCCGCTCGAAGCGGATGCGGCGCTGGTCGCGCTGCCCCGACAGGACGGCCTCGAAGGCCTCGTCGGCGGGGTCCATCCCGAACCCCAGGATGTGGAGCTCGCCCTCCCACAGGCCGAGGTCCCTGGTCACGAGCGCGTTGATCTCGACGCCGGGGACGAGCGTCACCGTCGGCGGGACCGCCCCGGCCGCCACGACCTCGCGATAGCCGGCCAGCGTGTCGTGGTCGGTCAGCGCCAGGAACGTGACGCCGCAGGCGGCCGCAGCGGCCACGAGGTCCGCGGGCGGCACGACGCCGTCGGAGCGGGTGGTGTGCGTGTGCAGGTCGATCGTCGACGGGATCGGCGACGGGCTGCGGGCGTGTCCCGCGGCAAGCGGGTCGTGGCGGCGGCGACGGCCGGGCGTCCCCACCGTCAGGCCTCGACGAGCCGCTGGATCCGCTCGATCTGCAGCGCGCGACCGGTCGCCGGGTCGATGTCGACCTGGAGGGCGTTGAAGACCACCGGCCCCTCCCCCACCTCGAACCGCGTCGGCAGGGCGTTGATGAAGCGCGGCAGGACGGTCCGCGGGGCGAAGCCGATGACGCTCCAGATCGGCCCGGTCATGCCGAGGTCGGTCTGGTAGGCGGTGCCGTTGGGGAGGATCCGCTCATCGCCGGTCACGACGTGGGTGTGCGTGCCGACGACGACGCTGACCCGCCCGTCGAGGTAGAGCCCGAGCGCGTTCTTCTCCGAGGTCAGCTCGCAGTGGAAGTCGACCAGGCGGACCGGCGGCAGCGGCTCGGACGACTCGTCGAGGAGCCGGTCGGCGTCGGTGAACGGGTTCTCGATCTGCTGCATGTACGTGCGGCCCTGGAGGTTGATGACCGCGATGTCGGTGCCGTCCAGCGCCCTGTAGACGCCCCAGCCGCGGCCGGGGACCTCGTGCGTGCCGTAGTTGAGCGGCCGCAGGACGCGGTCGCTGGCCTCGAGGAACGGGTAGATCTCGCGCTTGTCCCAGATGTGGTTGCCCGAGGTGATGACGTCGACGCCGCTGGCCAGGATCGAGTCCGCCGTCGACGGGGTCAGGCCCATCCCGCCGGCGACGTTCTCGCCGTTGGCGGTCACGAAGTCGATGCCGCGCTCCTCGCGGAGCCCGGGCAGCAGCGCCTCGACGGTCTCGCGGCCCGGCTTCCCGATCATGTCGCCGATCATCAGCACGCGCAACGCGCCCTTGGGCCGCGGGGCGTTGCCGTTGGCGGGGTTCCCGAGTCGCGTCAGGCCGATCGGGGCGGTTACTTCGCGTACTCGACGGCGCGTGTCTCGCGGATGACGGTGACCTTGATCTGACCCGGGTAGGTCAGCTGCTCCTCGATCTTCTTGACGATGTCGCGGGCCAGTCGCGTCGCGGTCAGGTCGTCGATCTCCTCGGGCCGGACCAGGATCCGCACCTCGCGGCCCGCCTGGACGGCGAACGATCGCTCGACGCCGGTGAAGCTCTCGGCGATGGCCTGGAGGTCCTCGAGGCGCTTGACGTAGGTGTCCATCGACTCGCCGCGGGCGCCCGGTCGCGACGCGCTGATGGCGTCCGCGACCTGGACGATGGGCGCCTCGAGACAGGCGTACTCGACTTCCTGGTGGTGCGCCGCGATGGCGTTGATCACCTTGAACGGCAGGTTGTGCCGCTGGGCGATCGCGGCGCCGATCGCCGCGTGCGGCCCCTCGACCTCGTGGTCGACGGCCTTGCCGATGTCGTGGAGCAGGCCGCCCATCTTGGCGACCTGGACGTCGGCGCCGATCTCGGCGGCGATGACCGCGGCCAGGTGGCTGGTCTCGACGACGTGGTTGAGCACGTTCTGGCCGTAGCTGGTCCGGAACTTGAGGCGGCCGAGGAGCTTGATGATCTCGGCCGGGAGGCCCGGGACGCCGGCCTCGTAGGCGGCCGTCTCGCCGGC
The DNA here is from genome assembly GCA_963834915.1 of uncultured Chloroflexia bacterium. Taxonomy (GTDB): domain Bacteria; phylum Chloroflexota; class Limnocylindria; order Limnocylindrales; family CSP1-4; genus SPCO01. The sequence goes on along the minus strand of CAWIDI010000005.1, from coordinate 247,340 downwards.
CTGGCGCATGACGAGGTCGACCTCGGCGCGGGCCTTGGCGACGACCTCCTCGATGCGGCCGGGGTGGATGCGGCCGTCGGCGATGAGCTTGGTGACGGCGATCCGGGCGACCTCGCGGCGGACCGGGTCGAAGCCCGACAGGATGACCGTCTCGGGCGTGTCGTCGATGATCAGGTCGACGCCCGGTGGCCTGCTCGAGGGCCCGGATGTTGCGGCCCTCGCGGCCGATGATCCGGCCCTTCATCTCGTCCGACGGCAGGTGGACGACCGACACCGTGTGCTCGGCGGTGTGGTCCGCGGCCACGCGCTGCATCGCGGTGATCACGATGTCGCGGGCCTTCTCCTGGGCCCCTTCGCGCGCGGCGCGCTCGATGGCGCGGCCGAGCTTGACCGCGTCGTGCTCGGCCTCCTCGCGGACGGCCTCGAGCAGGACCGCCTTGGCGTCCTCGGCCGACATGCCGGAGACGCGCTCGAGGGCGACGACCTGCTCCTGCTGAGCGCGGGCGAGGTCTTCGCGGGTCTTGTCGAGCTCGCGCTCGCGGTCGAGCAGCTTGCGGTCGCGCTGCTCGAGCATGTCCGTGCGCTGGTCGAGCTGCTCGTCGCGCGCGAGGAGCCGGCGCTCGAGGCCGGCGAGCTCGTTGCGCTTGGCGCGGGCCTCGTCCTCGGCCTCGCGCTGGAGGCGGAGCTTCTCGTCCTTCGCCTCGAGGATGAGCTCCTTCTGGCGGGCCCGTGCCTCGGCCTCGATGCGGCGCGCCTCGGACTGGGCAGCCTTCATCGTCTGCGATGCCCACAGGCTGCGGACGAGCACGCCGAGTACGGCTCCGCCGGCGGCGGCCAATAGGGCCACCGCCACGACGACCATCGTGTCCATCAGAGATCCTCCCGTCCGATCGAACGCATCGATCGGAGGTCATATGTGCAATTCGGTCGGACTCGATCGCGAGATACGGAGGCGAGGACGCTCCGATGCGTCCGTTGGCCCCTCGGTGGGCCGCGATCGGGTCCGGGCTGGGTCGGCAACGCCACAGCAGCGGCGCTGATTCATGTCTGCCGCGTAGCCTACGGTCCGCGGCCCGGAGGGTCAACCGAACGGGCACCGGCCCGCAACGCCCCGCGCGGCGGAGGAACGGCCGGCCAGGGTCAGGTCGTGTCGTGGTCCGGCGCCGCGACGATCGTGCCCTGGTGGTAGAGGATCCGCCATCCCCCGTCGCGTCGCTGCCAGACCGTGAGGCGTCGCGTGACCCGGGCGTCCTGCCGCAGCGTGTAGGTCAGCAGGTACGCTTCGGGCGCGATCTCCCGGCACGCGAAGTCCGTGGTCTCCCACGGGTCGTGCACCGCGTAGTCCGGGTCGGCGTAGCGAGCCTCGAGGACGCCCCACACGGTCTCGCGGTCGTAGATCGCCCCTGATGCCCCGACCTCCCAGAAGTCCTCAGCGGTCTGCGCCTCGAAGTCGGCGCGCGTGGTCCCGAGCTCGGGCCGGTGGAAGATCGGCTCGCGCGCGATCAGCTCGGCCATCACCGCCCGGAGCGGCGGTCCGCTGCCGGCCGGCCTCATTCGTCGATCCCCTCCTCCACCGGGTCCGCATCGACGATCATCGCCGCGACCTCGCGGCAGGTCTCGGGGTCGAAGCCGTTCCGGGCCAGCAGCGCGTACGCCCGCTGTCGGCGCTGGCGTGGATCCGCGACGCGGGCCAGCGCCCGGGACTGCTTCCGGATCAGCCGTTCGGCGGCCGCCCGGTCGGGGGTCGTCGCCGGCTCCCCGTCGTCATCGACCGGTCCGACGGCCTCGCGACGCTCCGCCAGCACGAGGTCCATGGTCGTGCGGTCGATCCCCTTGAGCCGGAGTTCGTCGCGGATCGCCCGCTCGCCGCGGGGCCGGGCACGGTCGCGGGACTCGACCCAGGCGCGCGCGAACGCCTCGTCATCGAGCACGCCGAGGTCGAGCAGCCGCGCGATCGCGCCATCGACCAGCTCCGGCCGATAGCCGGCCGACGACAGGCGCCGCCGGACCTCCGTCACGGAACGGGAACGCGCCTCCAGGAACCGCGCCGCCGCTTCGAGGACGACCTGCGGGTCATCGACCTCGGCGCGTTCGGCCCGCCGCTCGGCGTAGCTCTTCGACGATCGGCCGGTCATGTCGGACGGTGCCACTTCATCCCGCTCCCGCCGTCAGGCGGTCGGGACGCAAGGCCGCGCCGAGCACCGCCGCGAGCGCACTCCAGGTGCGTGAGAGGCGGAGCGCAGGCGCGAACGCCGCGGACCGGCCGCATCACGGCGGGAGTTACTCGGCTTCTTCGATGCCCTCGACGGGGATGGTGACGTCGTTGATCTTGCCGCGGATGCGGCCCTCGATCTCGTCGGCGACGACCTTGTTCCCCTTGAGGAACTCCTTCGACGCCTCGCGGCCCTGGCCGAGACGGGTCTCGCCGAAGTTGAACCAGGCGCCGGTCTTGCTGACGACGTCCATCGCGACGCCGACGTCCAGCAGGCCGCCCTCCTTCGAGATGCCCTCGCCGTACATGACGTCGAACTCGGCGACGCGGAAGGGCGGCGCGACCTTGTTCTTCACGACCTTGACGCGGACCCGGTTGCCGACCGACTCCGTGCCGGTCTTGATGGTCTCGACCCGCCGGATGTCGAGGCGGACCGAGGCGTAGAACTTGAGCGCGCGGCCACCGGGCGTCGTCTCGGGGTTGCCGAACATCACGCCGATCTTCTCGCGCAGCTGGTTGGTGAAGACGAGCGAGGTGTTCGAGCGGGACACGGCGCCGGTCAGCTTGCGCAGCGCCTGGCTCATCAGCCGCGCCTGGATGCCCACGAACGAGTCGCCCATCTCGCCTTCGATCTCGGCGCGCGGCACGAGGGCCGCCACCGAGTCGACCACGACGATGTCGATGCCGCCGGAGCGGATCAGCGTCTCGGTGATCTCGAGCGCCTGCTCGCCGGTGTCCGGCTGGCTGACCAGGAGCTCGTCGACGTTGACGCCGCACGCCCGGGCGTAGCCGGGATCGAGGGCGTGCTCGACGTCGATGAAGGCGGCCACGCCGCCGCGCGCCTGGGCCTCGGCGATGACGTGCTGGCAGACCGTGGTCTTGCCCGACGATTCCGGGCCGAAGATCTCGGTGATGCGGCCGCGCGGGATGCCGCCGATGCCGAGGGCCAGGTCGAGCGCGATCGACCCGGTCGGGATGTGGTCGACGTCCTGCTGCTCACGGGCGCCGAGCTTCATGATCGCCCCGCGGCCGAATTGCTTCTCGATGCTCAGCAGCGCCGCGTCCACGGCCTTGCCGCGCTCGCTCAGCGACCGTTCTGCCGCCTTCTCCGCGCTCCGCTCGTCGGTCATCGCCATCAGTCCGTCACGCTCCTCATCGATCCGTGCGACCGGTCACCGGAGCGGCCGCGATGGCGTCCGTTGCGTCGGTCAGGTTTCCTCGCCGTCGTCGACGACGACCGGCTTCTCCTTGCGCGGCTTGCGGATCACCTCGACGTTCTGAGGCGGATCCGCGAGCGGCGACAGGCTTGGCTGGCCGCTCTTCGCCTTCGGCTTCTTCTTGGCCTCTTTGCCAGGCCGGTTCCGCGAGCCCATCGCTGTGCCTCCGCGTCGTCATGCAGGCTACGGGTCGTCCCTTCATGCGGACTTATCGGCCCCTTCACCGTCGCTCATCCGGCCCGCGCGAGCACGCAACTCGGCCATCGATGCGGGGAAGGTCCCGGCCCTGATGGAGGCTCTGACCCTGGCCATGAAGTCTAGGGTGAAGGTCAGGTTGTGACAAGTCGCGAGGCGGTAGGCGAGCAGCTCCTTGGCCCGGAAGAGATGGGCCAGATAGGCCCGCGAGAATCGGCGGCACAGGAGGCACGGGCAGTCGTCCTGGACCGGGGTCGGATCGTCCAGGAAGGCGCGGTTGCGGATGTTCAGCCGGCCGCCGGGGATCCACAGCTGGCCGTTCCGGGCGACCCGCGCCGGCAGCACCGAATCGAAGAGGTCCACACCGCGATGGACGGCCTCCAGGAGGTCCGCGGGCGACCCGAGGCCCATCAGGTAGCGCGGCCGCGGATCGTCGTCGAGGAGCGGGACGGCCAGGTCGAGCGTCGCGTCGCGCTGGGCCGGCGTCTCATCCCCTGCCAGCCCACCCAGGCAGATGCCGTCGAACGGCAGGCTGGCGATGAACTCGGTCGAGGCGCCACGGAGCTCCGGGTCGAGGCCGCCCTGCACGATCCCGAACAGCGCCTGGTCCTCCCGGGTGTGGGCCGTGAGCGAGCGCTCCGCCCAGCGATGGGTCCGCGCGGTCGCGTCGGCCACCACGGCCCGCGGCGAGCTCGGGAAGACCGGCTGGTCGAAGGCGACCGCGATGTCCGAGCCGAGCGATTCCTGGGCCGCGATCGCGACCTCCGGGGTGAAGCGGTGTGTCGAGCCGTCGAGATGGCTGCGGAACGTCACGCCGTCCTCGTCGACGACGCGCAGGTCGCCGAGCGACACGACCTGGAACCCGCCCGAATCGGTGAGGATCGGCCGGTCCCAGTCCATGAAGCGATGGAGCCCGCCCAGCCGTTCGATCCGGTCCGCACCGGGCCGCAGGTACAGGTGGTAGGTGTTGGCGAGGATGATCGAGGCGCCGGTCTCGCGGATCTCGTCCGGAGTGAGCGCCTTGACCGTGGCGTTGGTCCCGACCGGCATGAACTGCGGCGTCTCGACCGTGCCGTGCGTGAGCGTCAGCGTCCCGGTGCGGGCGCGCGTGGCGCCGCTCGGCGGCGGCGGGACGGTGACCTCGAAGCGCGATGCGCCGCCGACGAACGGGGCCGTCATGCGTCGGGCGTCGGCGTGGGGTCGTCCCACAGCCCGGGCATCCCGGGCTCCGTGCGGCGCGGCGGCGGGATCTCGTAGCCCAGGCCCGAGAGGTGGGTCCGCGCCAGGTCGGTCGCGATGCGGCCCTGCGGGGTCCGGTCGATGAACCCGAGCCGCAGCAGGAACGGCTCGTAGACGTCCTCGATGGTCTCGATCTCCTCGGACAGGACCGCCGCGAGCGCGGCCACCCCGACCGGCCCGGAGGCGAACTTCTGCACGATCGCGGCCAGCAGCTTGCGGTCGGTCGAATCGAGTCCCTCGTCGTCGATCTCCATGGCCCGCATCGCCTGGCGGGCGGTCGCCTCGTCGACGCGGCCGTCGCCATGGACCTCGGCGTGGTCGCGGACCCGCTTGAGCAGCCGGTTCACGATGCGCGGCGTGCCCCGACCGCGCCGCGCGATGGCCCGGGTCGCGGCGGGCTCGATGTGGACGCCGAGGATCGCCGCCGAGCGGTCGACGATCGCCATCAGCTCGTCCTCGGTGTAGAAGTCGAGCCGGTAGGTGGCGCCGAAGCGGTCGCGCAGCGGCCCGCTGATCCGGCCGGCGCGGGTCGTGGCGCCGACGACCGTGAACGGCTTGAGGCTGAGGCGCAGGCTCCGCGCGCTCGGTCCCTTGCCGATCATCACGTCGAGCGCGTAGTCCTCCATCGCCGGGTAGAGGATCTCCTCGACGGCGCGGTTGAGGCGGTGGATCTCGTCGATGAACAGGACGTCGTGGTCGTCGAGCGAGGTCAGCACCGAGGCCAGGTCGCCGGCCCGCTCGATGGCCGGGCCGGACGTGTAGCGCACGTTCACCCCGAGCTCGCGGGCCACGATCGTCGCGAGGGTGGTCTTGCCGAGGCCGGGCGGGCCGTAGAGGAGGATGTGGTCGGCGGCCTCTCCCCTGCCCTTGGCCGCGGTCAGCAGCACCGAGAGGTTCGCCTTCACCTCGCGCTGCCCGATGTATTCGTCGAGCGTCCGCGGTCGGAGGGTGCCCTCCACCACGAGGTCGGCCTCGTCCTCAGGTTCCGCCGAGAGGATGCGCGAAAGGTCGTCCGCCATACCGGCGGAATATAGCACAGGACCTGCCCATTTCGCACGCCTGTTCTATGCGCAAGCGGGGCTGCTTCGAATTCCCAGCCCGAGGGTGGGGATTCGGGGGTACGATGGCCCCGATGCGCCTCTCCCGTCGATCCGAGTATGGCCTCCGAGCGCTGACGGACCTCGTCCGCAACGGGGATGACGGCCCGATCGCCCTGGCCACGCTGGCCGGGCGCGAACACCTCCCGGTCAAGTTCCTCGAGCAGATCATGGCCAGCCTCAAGCACGCCGGGATCGTGCGTACGACGCTCGGCGCGCACGGCGGCTACGCGCTGGCGGTGGATCCGGCCACCGTGTCGCTCGGCCGGATCATCCGGCTGCTCGACGGCGCCCTCGCCCCGCTCGGGTGCGTGTCGCTCCGCTATTACGAGGCGTGCTCCTGCCCGGACGAGGCGACCTGCGCGCTGCGCGACACGATGATCGACGTCCGCGACGCCATCCTCGCGATCCTCGACCGCCAGACGCTGGCCGACCTGGCCGCCCGTCCGGGCCGGCAGCCGATCGACCCGCTCGGGATCCATGCCGACGCGCTCGCGGGCCTGCGGCCCTAGGCCACCCGCGACCCTGCGATGGCGGACGTGACCCCGGGCACGCTGCTGCGCCTCGCCGCCTTCACGGCGGACCCGGCGGGCGGCAACCCGGCCGGCGTCTGGATCGGTGACGTGCTGCCGCCCGTGGACGAGATGCAGCGCATCGCCGCCGAAGTGGGCTACTCGGAGACGGCGTTCCTGGCGCCGGCCGCGCGGGACGGCACGCCTGGTGACGTCGCCGCCGGTGCGTCCGCGGACGGCTCGGGCCGCTTCCGGGTCCGCTATTTCAGCCCCCTCGCCGAGGTGCCGTTCTGCGGGCACGCCACGATCGCGAGCGGCGTGGCGCTGGCGGAACGCGGGCTTGCCGGGCCGCCCGACGCGGACGGCGGCTCCCGGCAGGTGATCCTCACGACGAACGACGGCGAGGTCCCGGTCAGCGTGGCGACCGATGGGTCAGGGCTCGCGACCGCGACCCTCACCTCCGTCGAACCGTGGGTCCGGGAAGCGCCGGCCTTGCTCGTCGGCCGAGCGCTCGAGTACCTGGACTGGCGTCTCGACGAGCTCGAGCCAGCGCTGCCGCCGGCCATCGCGTTCGCCGGTGCCAGGCACCTCATCCTCGCGGTCCGGGCGCTCGACACGCTCGGTCGGATGGCCTATCCCTTCGACCCCATGCAGGCCCTCATGCACCAGCACGACCTCACGACCCTCCAGCTCGTGTGGCGCGAGGGGCCGCTGCGGTTCCGGGCGCGCGACCCGTTCGCGGTCGGAGGCGTCGTCGAGGATCCGGCGACGGGCGCCGCGGCCGCGGCGTTCGGAGCGTACCTGCGCCACATCGGTGCGATCGAGGCGCCCGCGACCTTCGAGATCGCCCAGGGCGTGGAGATGGGCCGTCCGAGCCGCCTCCGGGTCGAGGTCGTGGCGGGCGACTCCCGGATCCGCGTCTCCGGCAGCGCGGTCGCGATCCCCGGCTAGTCCCGCACCAGGCTCCGCAACGCGGCCTTGACCCGCTCCTCGAGCGTGCTTGCGACGCCGACGTCCGCCAGGGCGGTCCGCGACGCCTCGCGGGCCTCGGCCGAGCGAGTACCCGAGCGCCTGGAGCGCGGCGACGATCTCGCCTTCGCTCGCGCCCGCGCCAGCCACCGACGGTCCGGCTGCGGCGACCCCGGCGGCGGTGACCTTCTCCTTGAGCTCGAAGATGATCCGCTCGGCGAGCTTCTTGCCGATCCCCGGGATCGAGACGAGGACGGCCTGGTCCTGGGTCATGATCGCGAGCTGGAGGTCCGCCGTCGCGCGGCTGCCCACGATCGCGAGGGCGACCTTCGGCCCGACCCCGTTGACGGTCAGCAGCAGCGTGAAGAACCCGAGCTCGTCGGCGCTGCGGAAGCCGTACAGCGCCTGCTGGTCCTCGCGCACGAGGTGGTAGGTGTGGAGCTTCAGCCGCCCGCCCGGCACGGCCGAGGCGAGGATCGCGGGCGAGGCGAAGACCTGGTAGCCGAGGCCGCCGACCTCGATGACGACCGAATCGAAGGCGATCGCGCCCACCGTCCCCTCGACCGAGGCGATCATCGCGTGCTCCCCGCGGGCCTAGGAGACGTTGCGCTTGGCGGCGCGCGTCGCGCCGCGCTCGGCCGCGAGGGCCTCGCGGACCGCCCGGTCGTAGCTCGGATCTCGCCGCGGGTGATCGGGGCGACCGCCGCGCGGTCCAGGACGGCGGCGCCGGCGACCGCGCCGCCGCGCTCGCTGTTGGCCGCCCACGTCGCGATGGCGAGGGCGTCGGCGGCGTCGTCGGGGCGCGGCAGCTCGCTCATCCCGAGGACCAGCTGGACCATCCGCGCGACCTGCGCCTTGTCCGCGGCGCCGTAGCCCGTGACCGCCACCTTGACCTCGCTCGGCGTCGCCTCGCGGACCGGCGTGCCGTGCTGGGCCGCGGCCAGGAGGACCACGCCGCGCGCCTGCCCGACCGCGAATGCCGTCTGCACGTTGCGCGAGAAGAAGAGCCGCTCCACGGCCACGAGGTCCGGCTGGTGCGTGCCGATCAGCTCGTCGACCAGCGCGTGGATGGCGAGCAGCCGCTCCGGCATGGAGAGGTCCGCGCTGGTGACCAGGCAGCCGTGGTCGACCTCCCGCAGTCGCCCGCCGGACCGTTCGACGATCCCGTACCCCAGCGCGGCGGTCCCCGGGTCGATCCCGAGGACGATCACCCGGCGACCTCGGCGAAGACGTCCTCGGGGATCTCGAAGTTGGCCGTGACCCGCGAGACGTCGTCGAGGTCCTCGAGCAGCTCGATGAGCCGGAGCGCCTGTCGCGCCTTCGACGAATCGAGCTCGACGGTCTGCTTGGCGACCATCGTGGATTCGGCCGAGTCGACCGGCACGCCCGCGCCCTCGAGCGCCTGGCGGACGGCCTGCAGCTCGGCCGGGGCGGTATAGATCTCGATCGACTCCTCGTCGTCGGTGTCGACGTCCTCGGCGCCCGCGTCGATCGCGGCGAGGGCCACCTCGTCGGGGTCCTGGCCGGCCTTGGGGACGGAGATCAAGCCCCGCGGCTCGAACTGCCACGCGACGGCGCCGCTGCCCGCCAGCTGTCCGCCGGACTTCGTGAACATCGAGCGGACCTCGGCCGCGGTCCGGTTGCGATTGTCGGTCTGGGCCTCCACGAGGACGCGCGACGCCGCCGGGGCCGTAGCCCTCGTAGACGATCTCCTCGTACTGGTCGACCTCGCCGGCGCCGGTCGCCTTGTCGATCGTCCGCTTGATGTTGTCCGCCGGCATGTTCACCGAGCGCGCCTTCTCGATCGCGAGGCGGAGCCGGTAGTTGGCGTCGGGGTCACCGCCACCCTGCCGGGCCGCGACGCTGATCTCGCGTGCGACCTTGGTGAAGAGGGCGCCGCGCTTGGCATCGGTGATGCCCTTCGCGCGCTTGATCGTGGACCATTTGGAGTGACCTGACATCGCGGGCCGGAGTATAACCGCACTATGATGGCGGGAGCCCCCGCCCCCGAGTCACGACCTGCGAATCCGCCGCCCGAGCAGGAGGACCGTCGATCCCGATGACGATGAAGAGCGTCGACCTGCCCCACCTTCGCAGCGTCGTCCTGGCGGGCCACGTGGGCTCGGGCAAGACGACGCTCGCCGAGCAGCTCCTGTTCAGGGCCGGGGCGATCCCGCGGCTCGGCCGCGTCGACGACGGGACCGCCCATCTCGATTTCGAGCCAGAGGAGCAGAAGCGGCGCGAGTCGCTGAGCCTCGCGGTCGGGACCTTCGAAGCCGATGGCACGCGGATCTCGCTGGTCGACACGCCCGGCTACCCGGACTTCGTCGCCGACGTCATCGAGGGGTTCGCCGCGGCGGACGGCGCGATCGTTCGTCATCGATGCCTCCGGCGGGGTCGAGGCGGGGCTGGAGCAGGCGGTGGCGCTCGGCCGCTCGACCGGCCGGGCGGCCTGCTTCTTCATCAACAAGAGCGACCGCGAGAACGCGGACCCGACCGCGGCGCTCGACGCGCTCCGTGCGTCGTTCGGCGACAAGATCGCACCCCTCCAGCTGGCGATCGGGGCCGCCGAGTCGTTCAGCGGCTACGTCGACCTCGTCCACCGCAAGGCGTACCAGTGGGACGGCTCGAAGGAGGTCGAGATCCCCATCCCCGACGACATGACCGCCGAGGTCGCGCGCCGCCGGGACCAGCTGCTCGAGGCGGCTGCCGAGGCCGACGACGACGTCCTGACCAAGTACCTCGAGGGCGAGGAGATCGCCGACCACGAGCTGGAGGTCTGCCTGCGCAAGGGCGTCAAGGACAGCGTGCTCGCGCCGGTGCTCGTCGGGAGCGCGGTCAAGGGCATCGGGCTGCGGGCGCTGCTCGACGCGATCGTCCGCTACCTCCCCTCCCCGGCCGACGAGGCGCCGGTCAAGGCCACCGACAAGGCCGGTGTCGACCGATCGAGGTCGCCGCCGACGAGGCCGGCCCGCTCCTGGTCCGCGTCTTCAAGACGACCGCCGACCCGTTCGTCGGCCGCCTGACGTACCTGCGGGTCCTCTCCGGGACGCTGCACTCGCAGGCCCACGTCTGGAACGCCACCCGCGGCGAGGACGAGCGGATCGGCCAGCTGCTGCTGCTCCACGGCAAGGAGCAGGAGCCGATCGGCGAGCTCAAGGCGGGCGAGATCGGCGCCGTGGCCAAGCTGGCGGTGACCGAGACCGGCGACACGCTGGCAGCGAAGGAGCGGCCCCTGACGCTGGCGCCGCTCGAGTTCCCTTCCCCGTCGCTCATCGTGGCCATCGAGCCGCAGTCGAAGGGCGACCTCGACAAGATGGGTCCGGCGCTCCAGCGGATGCTCGAGGAGGAGCCGACCGTCCGCCTGGAACGGACGGCGCTCGGCGAGCAGGTCCTGCGCACGATGGGCGAGGCGCACATCTCGGTCATCATCGAGCGGCTCAAGCGCAAGTTCGGCGCGGCGATCATGACCCACACGCCGAAGGTGCCGTACAAGGAGACGATCCGCGGCAAGACCCAGGTCCACGGCCGGTACAAGAAGCAGACCGGCGGCCACGGGATGTTCGGGGACGTCTGGCTGGAGCTCGAGCCCAACCCGGACGGCGGCGTCGAGTTCGCCGAGCGCGTCGTCGGCGGGTCCGTGCCCAAGGGGCTTCTTCGCCGGCGTCGAGAAGGGCATCCGCGAGGCCGCGGCCGAGGGCGTCGTGGCGGGGTATCCCCTGTCGGACTTCCGGGCGACCCTCTACGACGGGTCGTTCCACCCCGTCGACTCCAACGAGCTGTCGTTCAAGATCGCGGCCTCGATGGCGCTCAAGGATGGCGTCCACCAGGCGAAGCCGGCCCTCCTCGAGCCGATCATGACCGTCCAGATCCGCGTCCCCGAGGCCTACATGGGCGAGGTCAACCGCGACCTGAACGGCCGTCGCGGGCGGGTCCTCGGCATGGACTCCGACGGCGGCATCCAGATCGTCACCGCCCACGTCCCCGAGGCCGAGCTGTTCAGCTACGCGACGGAGCTGCGGTCCCTGACCCACGGCCGCGGGACGTTCAGTGCGACGCTCGACCACTACGACGACGTGCCGTCGCACATCGCCGAGAAGGTCATCGACTCGCACCGCAAGGAGCTCGAGGCGAGCGGCGGCCACGGCGGGCACTGACCGCCCGACCCGGTCCTGACCGGCTGCCCGCGTCCGGACCCGAGATTCCCGGGTCCGCCCCCGAGCGTCAGTCCGGACGCGACTCCGCGAGCGCCTCGCTGACCGCAAGCGTGCCGTCGTAGATGGCCCGGCCGACGATCGCCCCGCGGCACCCGAGCTCGCGCACGGCCCGCAGGTCCTCCACGGTGGCGATGCCGGCCGACGCGATGATGTCGCCGACGTCGAGCGCGAGCATCCGGGCGTAGAGTGGGAGATCAGGCCCGCCGAGCAGTCCGTCCTGCGCGATGGCCGTGACTTCGAAAGTCGTGACCCCCACCGCGGACAGGCGGCGCACCACGGTCGCCACGTCGGCGCCGGGGTCCGTGGCCGACCAGCCGTGCCCCACCGCGCGCCCGCCGCGGACGTCGATCGCGACCGCGATCCGGTCCGCACCGAACCTCTCCACGAGCCGGCCGGCGAACGCGGGGTCGGCGAGGGCCGCGGTGCCGACGACCGCCCGCGCCGCGCCGGCGGCCACGACCGCCTCGACGGCTTCGTCCTTGCGAAGCCCGCCCGCGACCTCGACCAGCGTCTGGGCGCCGACGGCGGCCACGATCGCGGCGATCACGTCGGCATGTGCGGGTATCCCCGTCCGTGCGCCGTCCAGGTCCACCACGTGGAGCCAACGGGTACCTGCTGCCGCGAACCGGACGGCGATGGCGACGGGATCGTCGGAGTACGCGGTCTCCTGCGCGAAGTCGCCCTGGCGGAGGCGGACGACGCGGCCTCCCCGAAGGTCGATCGCCGGGAGCACATCGAAGCCGCTTGTCATCGCCACGTCAGCATGATAGCGTAGTAGCACGCTACTACGTTAGCACGACAACATGAGGCAATCCGCGATGGCAGACGACTGGCGGACCCAGGACGTCGAGGCGATGTTCACGGCGATCCTGACTCTCGAAATCCCGCGACGAGGCGGAACGGTTCTTCCGCGACCTCTGCACGCTCAACGAGCTGCGCGACATGTCCCAGCGCTGGGCCGTCGTGCGCCTGCTCGACAGCGGCATGCACTACGCGGAGATCTCCCGTCAGACGGGCGCCAGCACGGCGACCATCACCCGCATCGCCTCGTGGCTCAACCACGGGGAGGGCGGCTACCGGGCGATGCTCGACAGCCTCGCCGCCGCCTCCAGGGCCGGCACGAACCCCTACCCCGTCGGCGGCGAGCGGTGAGGGAGCGTCTCCGCCTGGCGATCCCGAACAAGGGGCGGATGGTCGAGCCGACCCTCAAGCTCCTGCACGACGCGGGGCTGATCTTCGACGAGCACGACCGAAGCCTGGTCGCGCGCGTCCAGAACTACCCGCTCGACATCCTGTTCGTGCGCACGAACGACATCATCGAGTTCGTCGGCGACGGGGTCGCGGACCTCGGGATCACGGGCATCGATCTCCTGAGCGAGACCGGTGCCGAGCTGCCGCGGGTCCGCGAGCTGGGCTACGGCCGCTGCCGCCTGGCCGCCGCGGTCCCCAATGACGCCCCGCAGCAGTCGGTCGAGGACCTCGCCGGACTGCGGGTCGCCACCGCCCATCCGAACACCGCGCGCCGCTTCTTCGAGGAACGCGGGATCCCGGTCGACGTCATCCCGATCTCGGGGGCCGTCGAGGTCGCGCCGCGGCTCGGGCTCGCCGAGGGGATCGTCGACCTCGTCTCGACCGGCTCCACGCTGGTGATGAACGGCCTGCGCCAGATCGGCGACGTCCTGGCCTCGGAGGCCGTCCTCGTCGCGAACCCGAACGCCGACCAGGAGCGCGCGGCGGAGCTGACCGCGATCGACACCATGCTCAGCGCGGTCATCGCCGCCCGTGGGCGCAAGTACCTGATGATGAATGCGCCGTCGGAGAAGCTCGCCGAGCTCGAGAGCCTGCTGCCCGCCCTCGAGTCGCCGACGATCATCCCGCTGGCACACACCGGGATGATCGCGATCCACTCGGTCGTCGGCGCCGACGAGGTATGGGGGCTGCTGCCCCGCCTCAAGGCCGCGGGCGCCTCCGGGATCCTGGTCCTCCCGATCGAGAAGATCGTCCCGTGAGCAGCGTCGCGCTGCGCCTCGACCGGCTCGACCTCGCGGACGTCCTGCGCGGCGATCCGATCGCCCTCGAGACGCGGGTCGCGCTCACCCGGCGCGGCGCCGCTCCCGACGCGTCCGTGCGCGAGGCGGTGCGGGTGACCCTGGACGACGTCCGACGGCACGGCGACGCCTCCGTCCGCGAGGCGAACATGCGGGTCGGCGGTGGACGGCCGGACGGCCGGCTCGTGCTCGACCCTGACGACCTGCGGGCCGCACGCGACGCGCTGTCCCCGGCGATCCGCCGAGCGCTCGACCAGGCGATCGCCAACGTCCGCCGCTTCGCCGAGACGCAGCGCCCGGCCTCGACCCGGACGACGATCCTCCCCGGGATCGAGATCGAGCGGCGCTGGACGCCGCTGGCCTCGGTCGGTGCCTACGTCCCGGGCGGCTCCGCGCCGTACCCCTCGTCGCTGGTGATGACCGTCGTCCCGGCTCGGGTCGCCGGGGTCGAGCGCGTCGTCGTCGCCTCGCCGGCGGACCGCGACGGGGCGACCCACCCGGTCCTGCTCGGTGCAGCCGGCCTCCTCGAGGTCGACGCGTTCGTGGTCGCCGGCGGCGCCCAGGCGATCGGAGCCCTCGCGTACGGCCTGCCCGACGCCGGTGTCTCGCCGGTCGATCGCATCGTCGGGCCTGGGAACGCGTGGGTGACCGCGGCCAAGATCGAGGTCTGCGGCGACGTCGGCATCGACCTCCCGGCCGGTCCGTCCGAGGGGATGGTCCTCGCCGCGCCACCCGCGGACCCGCGCCGCGTGGCGGCCGACCTGATCACCCAGGCCGAGCACGGCCCGGACTCGCCGGCCATCCTCGTCACCACCGACGCGGCGTTCGCCGATGCCGTCGAGGCCCAGGTCGCGGCGCTCGCTGGCCACGGCGGCTCGCCGGGCCATCCTCGAGGGAGCGCTCCGCGACCACGGCCGGATCGTGCTGGCGCCGACGATCGATGCCGCCATCGACTTCGTCAACGACTACGCCCCCGAGCACCTGTCGGTCGACATCGAGCCGCTCGAGCCGACCGTCGCGCGGCTCCGCAACGCCGGCTCGCTGTTCGTCGGCCCGTGGGCGCCCGAATCGGCCGGCGACTACGCGACCGGCGCGAACCACGTCCTCCCGACGGGTGGCCTCGCCCGCGGCGCCGGCGGGTTGGCCGTGGAGGCGTACGGCAAGTTCGTCCAGGTCCAGCGAGTGGACCGCGACGGCCTGGCCGCGATCCGCGCCACGGTCTCGGCGCTGGCCGAGGCCGAAGGGCTCCTCGCCCACCGCGACGCGGTCGAGATCCGCTTCGAGGAGACCGAACGATGACGCCGAGCCCCGTCACGTTCGCCTCGCCCACCGGCCCGAGCACGTACAGCTGGGAGGCGACCGACGACGAGGTCGCCGAGCGCTACGGCGTCGACCGCGACTCGATCGTCCGCTTCGACCTGAACACCTCCCCCGCCCCGCCCGAGCTCGCGCTGCGGATCCTCGCCGCGGGCCGCTTCGAGACGAGCCTGTCCGAGTACCCGCCCTCGGACTACCGGCGGCTCGTCGACGCCGCGGCCGCGCGCTACGGCGTCGCCCCGGCGGAGACTCCTGGTCGGGGCCGGCGCGGACGAGATCCTCGACCTCATCGCCAAGGCCTTCCTCGCGGCCGGCGATCGCGCCGTCGTCCCGGCCCCGACCTACGCCATGTACCGCGTCCTGACCGAGCAGCGCGGCGCCGAGGTCGTGGCCGTCCCGCGGCTGGGCGAGGTCGGAGGGCTGGGCGCTCGATGTCGACACGGTCCGCGCCGCCGCCACGACGGCCCGGGTCGTCTGGCTGTGCAGCCCGAACAACCCGACCGCCCTGGCCGAGCCCGATGGCGCCATCGCAGCGCCTGCTCGCCGGGCTGACCGACGACGCGGCCGCGCGACGGCCGCGAGGCGCCGGTCGTCGTCCTCGACGAGGCCTACGCCGAGTTCGTCGGCCGGTCGCTGCTGGGCCTGCGTGACCGCTACCCGAACCTCGTCGTCGTCCGGACCGCCAGCAAGGCCTACGCGCTGGCCGGCCTGCGGGTCGGTTTCGCGGTCGCCACGGCCGGAGCTGATCGCCAGGCTCAACCCGTACCGCCCGCCCGGCTCGGTCTCGACGGTCTCGGTCACCGTGGTCACCGAGGCCCTCGCCGACCCGTCGATCCTCGACGCCAACCTCGAACGCGTGCGCGTCGAGCGCGACGCGCCTCTCCGCCGCCCTGATCGCGCGCGGGGCTGGGCCGTCGGCCGATCCGTCACGAACTTCGTCCTGGTCGACTTCGGCTCGCCGGAGCGGGCCGCCACGTCCGCCGAGGGGCTCCTGCGCCGTGGCCTCGTGCCGCGCACCTTCCCGGCCGGGCACCCGCTCGCCGGCCATCTCCGCCTCACGGTCCGCGCCGCCGACGAGAACGACCGCCTCATCGCAGGCCGCCACCGAGATCGCCAGGGAGACCTCCGCATGACGACGCCACTCGGCGAGCTCGACCATCGGTCCCCGCGAGGAGCGTCGGGTCACGGTCGCCCGCACCACCAACGAGACCGACATCACGGTCACGCTCGGGCTCGATGGCTCCGGCCATGCCGCGATCGACACCGGGATCGGCTTCTACGACCACCTCCTCGGCTCGTTCGCCCACCACGGCCTGTTCGACCTGGCCATCCACGCCGACGGCGACCTCCAGGTCGACGAGCACCACACGGTCGAGGATGTCGCGCTCGTGCTCGGCTCCGCGGTCGCGGAGGCGCTCGGCGACCGCGCCGGGATCCGCCGCTTCGGCGACAGCGCCGTGCCGATGGATGAGTCGCTCGCCACGGCGGTCATCGACGTCGGCGGCCGCCCGTACGCGGTGATCGACCTCCCGTTCCGCGGCGAGCGCGCCGGCGGGCTGCCGCTGCAGCTCGTCGAGCACGCCCTCGAGTCCTTCGCGCGGACCGCGGGCGCCACGCTCCACCTGCGCGGCACGGGCCGCAACGACCACCACCTGGCCGAGGCCGCGTTCAAGGCGCTGGGCCGGGCGCTGCGCGAGGCCTGCGAGACCGGACCCGCGGCGGAGCGGCGTGGCGTCGACCAAGGGCTCCCTCGGGTGAGCGGCACGCCGCGCATCGCGGTCGTCGACTACGGCGCGGGCAACCTGGTGAGCATCGACCAGGCGCTCACGCACGGTCGGCGCGAGCGTCACGGTCGTCCGCGACGGGGAGATGCTCCGCGACGTCGACGCGCTGGTCGTGCCCGGGGTCGGCGCCGCCGCGCCGGCGATGGCCCGCCTCGACCGCCACGGCCTGACCGGGCCGATCGGCGCGTGGCTGGCATCCGGGCGGCCGTTCCTCGGGATCTGCCTCGGCCTCCAGCTGCTGTTCGAGTCGAGCGACGAGGACGGCGCCGTCACGCTCGGGGCGCTCGCCGGGCGCACCCTCCGCCTCGAGGACGCGCCGACGCTCCCGCACATCGGCTGGAACCAGGTCGAGCGGACGCGCGAGCACGAGCTGTTCGACGGCATCGCCGACGGCGCGGACTTCTACTTCGTCCACTCCTATGCGGGCGGCCCGCTCGCCGCGGACGAGGCCGCCGTCCTGGCGCACACCACGCACGGGCGACCATTCGTGTCGGCGATCGCACGCGGGCCCGTGCTGGGCGTCCAGTTCCACCCGGAGCGCAGCGGCCACGACGGCCTCCGGCTCCTCGCCAACTTCGCTCGACTCGCGCGGGCCGCGTGATGCTGCGCCACCGCGTGATCCCCTGCCTCGA
This sequence comes from uncultured Chloroflexia bacterium, assembly GCA_963834915.1. Classification (GTDB taxonomy): domain Bacteria; phylum Chloroflexota; class Limnocylindria; order Limnocylindrales; family CSP1-4; genus SPCO01. The sequence goes on along the minus strand of CAWIDI010000005.1, from coordinate 229,901 downwards.
TGTCGCCGACGGCCGGGTCGTCAAGGGCACCCGCTTCGTCGACCTGGTCGACGAGGGCGACCCGCCGGAGCTGGCCGAGCGCTATGCCACCGAAGGCGCCGACGAGCTCGTCTTCCTCGACATCACGGCGGCCCCGGAGCGGCGGGCACGCTGCTCGACATCGTCGAGCGGACCGCGCGCCGGGCGTTCATCCCGCTGACCGTCGGTGGCGGCGTGCGCAGCGTGACCGAGATGCGCGACGTGCTGCGGGCCGGCGCCGACAAGGTCTCGCTCAACACCGCGGCCGTCGCGGACCCGACGCTCGATCAGCCGCTGCGCGGCGCGGTTCGGGCGGCAGGCGGTGGTCGTCGCCATCGACGCCCGGCGCCGCCAGAGCGAGGAGTCCGCCTGGGAGGTCGTGGTCAAGGGCGGCCGCGAGGCGACGGGCCTCGACGCCGCTCGCCTGGGCGGAGCGCGCCGTGGATCTGGGCGCGGGGGAGCTGCTGGTGACCTCGATCGACCGCGACGGGACGGGCTCGGGCTTCGACACGGAGCTGCTCCGCGCGATCGCCGTCGCGCGTCCATGTGCCGGTCATCGCGTCCGGCGGCGCCGCCGGTCCGGCCGATTTCGTGGCGGCGATCCGTCGAGGGCGCGCGCCGACGCGGTCCTCGCCGCATCGATCTTCCATCGCCGGATCCACGCCATCGCGGAGGTCAAGGCCGCGATGGCCGCCGCCGGGCTGCCGGTCCGGCTCGTCCCGCAGGCCGTGGCGTGACGTGCCGATCGCCCGGGGAGCGACGGTCCCGACGTGGCCTACGGCGCCGACGGCCTCGTGCCGGCCGTGGTCCAGGACCGTGCCGACGGCCGCGTGCTGATGGTGGCCTGGATGGACGCCGAGGCACTGGCCGCGACGCTCGAGACCGGCGAGGTCCATTTCCACTCGCGGTCGCGCGGCCGCCTCTGGCGCAAGGGCGAGACCAGCGGCCATGTCCTGCGGCTCGTCGACCTGTCCGTGGACTGCGACGGCGACGCGCTGCTGGTCACGGTCGACCCGGTCGGGCCGACCTGCCATCGCGGCACGCGGAGCTGCTTCGACCCCGACGACGCGCCAGCCGAGCGGGCGACCCAGGGCTTCGGCTGGCTCGAGTCGCTGTGGGCGACGATCGCATCGCGGGCTGCGGAGCGTCCCGCGGGCTCGTATACGACCTCGCTGCTGGACGGCGGCGTCGATGCCGTGGGCCGCAAGGTCACCGAGGAGGCGACCGAGGTCCTGATGGCGGCCAAGGACGACGCGGCCGCGGAATCGTCCGGCGCGGACCGTGCCGCGACCCAGGCCGCGCTCGCCGGCGAGGCCGCGGACCTCGTCTACCACGCCCTGGTGCTGCTCGCGCAACGCGGCCTGCCGCCCGCCGCGGTCGTCGAGGTCCTCCAGCGCCGCCACGCTGGCTAGGTCCGCGGCGAGCGCCGCCGGACCGCGGTCAGCCCGCGCGGCGCCCGATCTCGCGGCGGCGCTTGCCGATGCGGACGTCGAGCCACTCCCCGTCGATCGGTTCCGGGACGGTCGCCGGATCCGTGACGCGGACGCCGTTGAGCGTCACTCCGCCGCCCGCGATCATCCGACGCGCCTCGCCGCGCGACGCGAACAGCCCGGCGTCGGTCAGCAGGACCGCGACCCCCGACGCAAGCCAGCCCGGTTCGAAGGTGAACCCGCCGGCCGACGCGAACATCGCGGCCAGCGCCGCGGAATCCGCGACCCCCTCGCCGGAGAAGCGCGCCGCGGATCGCGCGATCGCCGCCTCCGCGGCGGCCGGGCCGTGCGTGCGCGCCGTGATGTCGCGTGCCAGCGCCTGCTGTGCCAGCCGGCCCTCCGGGTGTGCCGCGCCCTCCGCCTCCAGCGCCTCGATCTCCGTCCGGCTGAGCTCCGTGAACCAGCGCAGGTAGGTGCCTACGTCGCGGTCGTCCGTGTTGACCCAGTACTGGTAGAACGCAAACGGCGACGTCCGGGCGGGATCGAGCCAGATCGACTCGCCGCTCTCGCTCTTGCCGAACTTGGACCCCGACGGAGACAGGAGCAGCTTGTAGGCGAGGCCATGCGCCGGATCGGCCCGGCCGGCCTCCGCACCCTCCCCGCCCCGCTGGTCCGCCGGATCAGCTCGAGCCCGGCGGTGATGTTGCCCCATTGGTCGGCGCCGCCCATCTGCAGCTCGACGCCCATGGTCCGGTACATGTGCGCGAAGTCGTAGGACTGGAGCAGCATGTAGCTGAACTCGGTGAACGAGAGGCCGCGCTCGAGGCGGACCTGGACGGAGTCCTTGGCGAGCATGTACGGCACGGTGAAGTGCTTGCCGGTGTCGCGCAGGAAGTCGATGAGCGACAGCTCGCCGAGCCAATCGAGGTTGTTGACGAGGATCGCCCCGGACCCGGCGTGAAGTCGAGGAAGCGCTCGAGCTGACCCCGGATCGCCTCGACGTTGGCCGCCAGCGTCTCGCGATCGAGCAGGTTGCGCTCGCTCGAGCGCCCGGACGGATCGCCGATCATCCCGGTCCCGCCGCCGACCAGGGCGACCGGCCGGCCGCCGTGGCGCTGTAGCCGGAGCAGGCCGAAGATCGGCACCAGGTGGCCGACGTGGAGCGACGCGCCGGACGGGTCGAAGCCGATGTAGCCGGTGATCGGGCCGCCGGTCGCCAGCCGGGCCGGCAGGCCGGGCGTGGCTGCGTGCAGGATGCCGCGCCACTCGAGATCCGCGAGGAACCCCTCGGGTCCGGACGCCGGGGCGTCCGTCACAGCGTCGAACGTCGAGTCGTCTCGACCCGACGGGAGGCGTTCGTCCGTTCGTTCACGCCCCCTATGCTATCGTGCGGCCTCAGATGCAGACCAGCCTCGCGCGGCGCCAGCGCCACCGAAGAGCGCTCCAGGGCCGCCGCAGGGGACGTCGTGGCTCGATGCTCGGTCGAGTCGCCATCGTCATCCTCATCCTCTTCGTGAGCACCTCCGTGCTGACCGCCGGAGCCGGCCTCGTGTTCGCGGTGAGCGCGTACAACCATTACGCGGCCAACCTCCCCGACCCTGCCGTCGCCCTCCAGAACCTCGAGTTCGACCAGCAGACGCGCGTGCTCGACCGGACCGGCAAGGTCGAACTGGCCAAGCTCGGTTCGCTGCGGCGCGAGGTCGTCACCTACGACCAGATCCCGAGCGAGATGATCGACGCGACCACGTCGATCGAGGACCAGGACTTCTGGCAGAACGCCGGCTTCGACCCGGTCGGCATCATCTCCGCCGGCGTCGACACCATCTCCGGCCGGCCCCGCGGCGCGTCCACGATCACCCAGCAGCTCGTCCGGGCGCGGCTGCTCCCCGACTGGGCGTTCGAGGGCTCGACGTACGAGCGCAAGTTCCGGGAGATCATCCAGTCCGTGCGCCTGACGCAGGCCTACCCGGGCCAGGCCGGCAAAGAGCAGATCATCACGGCCTACCTGAACCAGAACTTCTACGGCAACAACAGTTATGGCGTGAAGGCTGCCGCGCGCGGCTACTTCGGCAAGGCGCTGAGCGACCTCACGCTGGCCCAGTACGCGATCCTCGCGGCGATCCCGAAGTCGCCGACCCAGTTCGACCTCGTCAAGAACGCCGACGAGGTGTGCAAGACCGAGGTCGCCGACGATGCCGACTGCCCGGCCTTCGACCTCGTCGTGCCCGATACCTCGGATATCGTCCAGCGGCGCAACCACGTGCTCGACCTGATGAAGACGCACAGCACGCTGACGGGCTCCAAGCACACGCTCGACGAGTACGACGCCGCCAAGCAGGAGCCCGTGGTCCTGACCCTGCCGGCCTCGGCGAGCTGGAAGGCGCCGCAGTTCGTGTGGCAGGTCCGTCGCGCCCTGGCTGAGATCCTGTGCCCCGACACCCCCACGGATTGCCCCCAGGTGGACACCGGCGGCTATACGGTCACGACGACCCTCGACTACACGATGCAGAAGGTCGCCGAGAAGTGGGTCTACGCCGCGGCCCGGGCACCGAACGCCTCCGACCCACGCTCGGTCCTGCGCGCGCGGAAGATCCCGACCAGCGCCTGGAACTGGATCCTTGGGCTCCGCGGCCACAACCTCAATAACGCGGCGGCCGGGGTCATCGACTACCGGACCGGGCAGGTCCTCGCCTACGTCGGCAGCGCCAGCTATACGGCCAAGGGCAACAAGCGATTCCAGCCCCAGTTCGACGTCATGGCCGACGGCTGGCGGCAGCCCGGTTCCTCGATCAAGCCGGTCGACTACGCGATCGGGATCGACGACGGGACGCTGACGGCCGCGACGGTCTTCATGGATGTGACGACCGACTTCGGGGGCGGCTTCCTGCCGACGCAGGCAGACAAGCTCGAGCGCGGCCCCGTCCGGCTCCGGTCGGCCCTCCAGTTCTCGCTCAACATCCCGGCCATCAAGGCGGGGATCATGACCGGCCTGGACCACCTCTACGACCGCACCAAGGACCTGGGGCTCACCTATCCGAGCACCGCCGTGCCGGTGAAGTCGATGGGCATCGGCACGCTCGAGGTGCACCCGATCGACCTGCTGGGCGCCTACGGAGCGATCGCCAACAACGGCCTCAAGATGCCGCGCCAGTACATCACCTCGATCGAGGACTCGAACGGGCGGATCATCTGGCCGCTGGCCGCCGACAAGCCGCAGGGCGAGCAGGTGCTGCAGGCGGGAGCCGCCTACATCGTCACGGACATCCTGGCCGGAAACACGGACACGAAGATCAACCCGTTCTGGGGCAAGTGGGCCATCAAGAACGGCTCGACGCGGCGCCCGGCGGCCTACAAGACCGGCACGACGAGCGACAACCGCGACGTGGCCGCGTACGGATACCTGGCGCCGCCCAAGGATCCGAAGGCGCCGGCGTACGCGGTCGGCGTGTGGATGGGCAACAGCGACAACTCGCCCAACGACGGCAAGCTCTCGCTCGACACCTCCGCGCCATTGTGGTCGGCCATCATGACCGAGATCAGCAAGGGCAAGCCGATCGCCCAGTTCAAGCAGCCGCCGGGGCTGAAGACGGCCACCGTGGACGCGTTCACCGGCATGAAGCCCGGGCCGTCCACGTCGAAGACGGTCAAGGAGCTGTTCCTGCCGAAGACCGTGCCCACGAAGACCTCCGCCAGCCGCATCGTGCTCGAGGTGGACGCCAAGAGCGGCCTCCTGTGGCGGGACGGCTGTGTCGGGCCGAAGGTCGCGAGGGGCTTCTTCGACATCTCCGAGGTCGACGCCGCCTATCCGTCCTGGCAGCGCGCCGACCGCAACTGGGCTTCCCGCGCGGCGCGAGGCTCCGGCGTCCGGGGCACGTCGAAGGGGACGCGGACGGCGTACTTCTACGGCAGCGGCTTCTATCCGTTCGGGCGCTCGTGGGGCGCGCCGTTCGCCCCGTCGCGGACCTGCCCGCTCGCGCCGGTCGAGCCCCCGCCACCATGCGATCCGCTGCTCGACCCGACCTGCCCGGCGTTGCCCCCCGACCCGTCGATCCCTCCGCCCCCGCAGCCGTAGCGCCCGACCCTCCCCGCAGCCTGGACGGCCGACCCCGTCAGAGGGTCACGATCGTCGCGCCGTCGCCGCCCTCGCCCCGCTCACCGGGCCGGACCGTGCGTACCCCCGGATGATCCGCGGCATGTCGGCGCACCGCATCGCGCAGGGCACCCGTGCCGAGGCCGTGGATGATCGTCACCTGGGGCAGCCCGGCGACCGCGGCATCGTCGAGATAGCGCGCCAGGGCATCGAGCGCCTCGTCGACGCGGGCCCCGCGCAGGTCCAGCGACGAGGCCACGCTCCGCGCGTGCTCGAGGCGCAGCGCGCCGGCGTTCGAGGAGAGCGACGCCTCCGAGCCACCGCGGCCGTCGCCGCCACCTGCGGGCGACTGCGCCAGCACGAGGTCGTCGACGTCGACGGTCACCCGCATCCCGCCGGCCTCGAGCGTGGCCCGCTGGCCGCCGCGCTCCAGTGCCGCGATCCGGCCCTCCCAGCCCCCCGAGACGCTCCGCGCGCGCTCGCCAAGCTGCCACTGGCGCGGGACGACGACCGGGACCGGCTCGCCGTCATCGGCCTCGGGCAGGCGCTCGGCGATGGACGATGCGCGATCCACGGCCGAATCGAGGCTTGCGGCCGTGACGGTCTCGCGCTCGAGGGCACGCCGCGTGTCGCGGACCGTATCGCGCAGCGTCTCGAGGATCTGGTCCGCCTCGTTCCGCGCCGCCCGGGTCGCCTCGTCCCGCTCGCGGCGCGCCCGGCGGCGCTCCTCGTCCGCGACCCGCAGCGCATCGGCGGCCCGGAGCTCCGCGGCTCGGGCGCGGTCCAGCGCCTGGCCCGCCTCGCCCTCGGTGGCCTTGATCGCCGCGAGCGTCGCCTCGAAGGTCCGCTGCGCCTCGCTCAGCCGCGACCGGGCGTCGCTGACGATCTCGGATGGCAGCCCCAGCCGCTCCGCGATCGCGAACGCCTGGCTGCCGCCGGGCAGCCCGATGGTGAGCCGGTAGGTCGGGCTGAGCGTCTCGAGGTCGAACTCCACGGAGGCGTTGCGAGCGCCCTCGGTGGTATGGGCGTAGGCCTTGAGCTCGGCGTAGTGGGTGGTCGCCGCGATCATGGCCCCGGCCCGCATGAAGTGGTCGAGCAGCGCCTGCGCCAGCGCGGAGCCTTCCGTCGGGTCCGTGCCCGCACCAAGCTCGTCGAGGAGGACCAGCGTCCCCGGCCCGGCCGCCTCCACGATGCGGATGATCGAGCGGAGGTGGCCCGAGAAGGTGGAGAGCGACTGGGCGATCGACTGCTCGTCGCCGATGTCCGCGAACACGTCGCGCCAGATCGGCAGCCGACTGCCCGGGGCGGCCGGGATGTGGAGGCCGGACTGGTGCATGAGGCTGAGCAGCCCCAGGGTCCGCAGCGTGACGGTCTTGCCGCCGGTGTTCGGTCCGGTCACGACCAGCGCGCGGACCCCCTCGCCCAGCCGGATGTCGATCGGGACGACGCGCCCGGTCAGCCCGGGGTGGCGGGCCGAGAGCAGCACCACGACCGGGGCGTCGAGCGGCCCGCTGTCAGTCTCGGCGCGAACGCCGTCGAGATCGGCCGCGAGGCTGGCCTTGGCCGCCCAGAAGTCGAACCGCGCCAGGGCATCCAGCGTCTCGCGCAGCGGCTCGGCATTGGCAGCCACGAACGCCGAGAGCTCGTCGAGGATGCGGGCGACCTCCTCCGCTTCCGCGACCTGTGCCTCGCGCCACGCGTTGCCGAGCTCGACGGCGACGAGCGGCTCGATGAACAGCGTCTGGCCGCTCCCCGACGCGTCGTGGACGATCCCCTTGACCCGGGCCCGCGCCTCGGCCTTGACCGGAACCACGTACCGGCCGTTGCGGAGCGTGACGATCGGTTCCTGCAAGGCGCTGCCCAGCTCCGCCCCCACCAGCGAATCCAGGCGGCGGCGCAGGCGGTCATAGGCGACACGCACCGCGGACCGCAGCCCGCCGAGCCGGGGCGACGCGGTGTCGAGCAGCTCGCCGACCGGGTCGAAGCTGCGCGCGAGCGTGCTCCGCAGCGCCGGCAGCGGGTGGAGGTCCGCGCCCAGCTCGCGCATGAGCGGCCGCCGCTCGTCGGCGATGGCCGTGGCCAGGCGGGCGGTCGCGTCGAGCGTCTCGGCCAGCTCGAGGAACTGCGATGGCTCGAGGCGGCCGCCGCGGGCGGCGCGCTCGATGGATGGTCCGATGTCCCTCGCCGCGCCGATCCCGACCCCCGGGCGGTCCGAGATGAAGGCGCGGGCCTGATCGGTCTCGTCGAGCCCGCGCGCCACGACCACCGGGTCCGACGACGGTTCGAGGGCCTCGACCAGGCGGTGTGACGGCGGGAACGAGGTCGCGGCGGCCAGCCGCTCGCGGACGAGCGGGTACTCGAGCAAGGCGATCGATCGTTGGTCCATCGGCGTTCAGCGCCTGGCAGGCGGACCGGAGACCGAGGGGTCGCCTGCGACGGTGAACCGCCACGGGATCCCGGCCCATGGCGGCCCGGCATAGGCGACCCCGATCCGGGGCGTGACCTCGATCCGATCGTCCGGGACGCTCCCCAGCAGGCCCTCGAGGCGGAGCGGCGAGTCTGGATCGCACAGGTCGATGCCGGTCGCCGAGCGGTCGATGCCGAACGCGGCGGCCACGAGCCCGGGTCCGCTGGCAAGGCGCTCGTCTGGCAACCGGGCGAGCCGGCGCCCCTCGGCGGATCGCGCCTCCGGCCCCGCGTTCCGGCGGTGGGCCGCGAACCAGGCGAGCCGGTCGGCGCGCATCAGGTCCATGCCCTCGGTCGGCGCCACCGCCCGGATGAGCAGGGCGCTGGCCGTCTCGGCCGGTCCGGTCACGAGGTTGAGGCAGTCATACATCCCGTAGACAAGGTACACGTAGGCGATGCCCGGTCGGCCGAACATGACCGCGTTGCGGGAGGTGCGGCCAGCGCGGGCGTGCGACGCCCGGTCCGCGGGACCTCCATAGGCCTCGACCTCGACGATGCGGCCCGCTCGGCGGACGCGCCCGGTGTCGTGGACGAGGGCCGCGCCGAGGACCAGCCGCGCGGCATCGGCCGGTGGCCGATCGAGCGTGGCGCGATCCACGTGGCTAGTAGCGCTGCTCCAGCCAGTCCGGGATCAGGAACCCGAAGACCGCGAAGAACGCGGGGATCAGGGCGTCGCGGAAGAGGACCGCGGCTTTCGACCCGTCGAGCGCATTCCAGAATTCGCGCAGGAACGGGAGCTCCTGCGGGTCCGCGGCGATGCCGCGCAGCGCGAAGAACGAGTCCAGGATGATCAGGACGGCCCCGAAGATCAGGGCGGCCTCGAGGAGGCCGAGGAGCCCGCCGATGACCTCGTCCACGAAGCGCGCGTTCGGGAAGAGCGGCTGCGGCTTGTACAAGCCCTGGGCGACCAGAGCGAACGCGATCGCCGAGGCCAGGAACACCGTCCCGAACCCGATCATCAGGCTGTACTCCTTGGAGAACTGGGTCCAGTTCTGTCCGAGGTACTGGCCGAGGGGCTCGGCGATGTTCGCGGCGAAGAGGAACGAGAAGAGGATCGAGGCGATACCGATCAGGCGTCGGATCGTTCCCTGGGCGAATCCCAGGACGAAGAACGCCATGAAGTACAGGAAGATGAGCAGGTCGACCGTGCTGATCCCGCCGAGGAAGTTCCCGAGATCCACCGGTACTCCTTCTGGTCCGACGCCCCGGACGGCGCCGGAGCCGCGTTAGGGTAGCAGCGGCCTTCCGGCACCCGCAAGGGGGATGGCAGATCGGTCGGGACGGTCTGCGGTGGTCCGGTGCGGAGCGCGCCGGTCCGGTCAGGTCCGGAGCCGTGCCCCCACATCGGCGATAAGTCCGGCCGTGACCTGGGCCACCACCACGTCGACCTCCGCGTCGGTCAGGGTCCGCTCGTCGTCGCGCAGCGTCAGGCGGTAGGCGAGGCTCTTCTCGTCCTCGGCGAGCGGTCGGCCGCGATAGATGTCGAAGAGCACGACCGCGCGCAGGATCGGGCCGGCGTGGCGGCGGATGGCGGCCTCGACCTCCGCCGCCGGACGACCCGCGTCCACGATGATCGCCAGGTCCCGTTCGACCGCTGGGAAGCGTGGCGGCGCCGTGACGCGCGCGGCCTCGACCTGACCCTTGGCCAATCCACGGATCGCGACCTCGGCGACGATCACTCGCTCGGCGCGGATCTCGAGCGCCTCGATGAGGGCCGGATGCAGCTCGCCGACGCGGCCGGCGAGACCGCCGCCCTCGACCCGCGCCGCGCGTCCGGGATGGAGGTTCGGGTCGTCGCTCAGGGCGGTCCAGGTCGGCGCCGCGAGTCCCACTCGCTGGGCGACCGCCTCGAGGATCCCCTTGGCGTCGTCGAGGTCGTACGGGCGGCTCGTCCGGTTCCAGGCGGGCGGCTCGGCCGGCCCGGTCAGCGCGAGTGCCAGCCGCCACCACTCGTGGGTCGGCGGGTCGCCGGTCGCCCCATAGCCCTTGCCGACCTCGAAGATCGCGATCTCCTCGTGGCCGTAGCGCAGGTTCGTCGAGACGACTTCGAGCAGGCTCCCAACGAGGCTCTGGCGGAGCACGGAGTGCTGGCTCGAGAGCGGGTTCGTGACGACGACCGGCCGACCGGCCGGGCCTTGCTCGGGCTCGCCGTCCGGTGCGCCGTCGTCATGGAACGGGAACTGCTCGACCATCCGTGGCGAGACGAGGGCGTAGGTCACGACCTCGCTCAGTCCGGCGCCCGCCAGCGTCTCGCGGATCGCGTCGCGTGCCTCGAGCGGCCCGTGCCGGTAGGTCGGCATCGGCGTGTGCGGCAGGATCGGCGGGATCGTCTCGTAGCCGCGGACGCGGGCGATCTCCTCGATCACGTCGGCCTCGACCGCCAGGTCGCGCCGCCAGGACGGGACGACCGCCTCGAGCACCACCACACCCGGGGCCGGCTCGACGGTCAGCGGCTTCGTGCCGGCGGCGACCGGGATGGCCGTGCCGGCCGCGGCGACGGACGTCTCGATGCCCACGCGCGCCAGCAGCGCCTGCTGCTCGGCCGGCTCCAGGGTGACGCCGAGGAGGCGGTCCGTGCGCGACGGGCGGAACGCCACGCGCGACGGTGCCGGGTCCTGCGGCGCGGTGTCGACGACGCCGCTGTCGACGGTCCCGCCCGCCCACTCGACGATGAGGCGCGCGGTCCGGTCCGCCCCGATGCGGGCGAGTCGCGACTCCTGGCCCTTCTCGAAGCGCAGGCTGGCCTCCGAGCGGAGGGCGTCGCGGGCCGCGGTCTGGCGGATGCTGACCGGGTCGAAGATGGCGGATTCGACGACGACGTCGGTCGTGCCCGGCCCGATCTCCGAGGCCGCCCCGCCCATCACGCCCGCGATGCCGATCGGCCCCTGCGCGTCGGCGATCACGAGGGTCTCCGGGTGCAGCTCGCGGTCGACGTGGTCGAGCGTCTCGAGCCGCTCGCCCGGCCGCGCCCGGCGGACGACGATCCGGCCGCCGTGGACCGCGGCCGCATCGAAGGTGTGGATCGGCTTGCCCAGCTCCAGCATCACGTAGTTGCTGGCATCGACCACGTTGGAGATCGGGCGCTGGCCGGCGGCGAGCAGGCGCATCTGGACGTGGTCCGGCGACGGCCCGATCGCCACGCCCGCGATCCAGCGGCCGACGAACCGCGGGCAGAGACCGGGATCCTCCACCTCGACCGCCAGGTGCTCGGCGACCGGCGGGCCGTTCTCCACCACGTCGCTCGGCGGCAAACGCAACGCCGAGCCGGTCAGGGCCGCCACCTCGCGCGCGAGGCCCACGATCGAGAGAGCGTCGCCGCGGTTGGGCTTGACGTCGACGTCGAGCACCGTGTCGCCGTAGAGCGCGGTCAGCTCGGCCCCGAGCGGCGCGTCCGCGGGCAGGATCAGGATCCCGTCGGCATCGACGGTCAGCCCGAGCTCGTCGCCCGAGCACAGCATCCCGTTGCTGGCCACGCCCATCTTCTCGGTGCGCTCGATGCGCCGGTCGCCCGGCAGGACGGCACCGGGGAGGGCGACCGGCACCCGCTGGCCCGGCGCGATATTGGTGGCCCCGCACACGATCTCGAGCGGGTCACCCGACCCGACGTCGACGGTCGTCAGCGACAGCCGGTCCGCGCGCGGGTGCTTCTCGACCGTCAGCAGCTCGCCGACGACGACGTTGCGCCAGTCGGCGCCCCACGCCTCGATGCCCTTGACCTCCATCCCGAGCATCGTCAGGCGCTCGGCGAGGTCCTCCGGGGACAGGTCGACGTCGACGAACTCGCGCAGCCACTTGAGCGGCACCCTCATCGGAACTGCTCCAGGAAGCGCAGGTCGTTCTCCATGTACAGCCGCAGGTCGCCGACGTTGTGGCGCAGGTTGGAGATCCGCTCGACGCCCATGCCGAACGCGAAGCCCTGGTAGCGCTCCGGGTCGAGGCCGCCGTACTGCAGGACGACGGGGTGGACCATGCCGGCCCCGAGGATCGTCATCCAGCCGCTGCGCGAGCAGGCCGGGCAGCCCTTGCCGCCGCAGACCAGGCACTCGACGTCGAACGCGACGGACGGCTCGGTGAACGGGTAGTAGCCCGGTCGGAAGCGGGTCCGCTTGTCCGCGCCGTAGAGGGCCTTGGCGAACTGGTCGAGGAGGCCGCGCAGGTCGCCCATCGTGGTCCCCTCGTCGACCATGAGGCCCTCGACCTGGAAGAACTCCGAGGCATGGCTCGCGTCGATCGCCTCGTAGCGGTAGGTGCGACCTGGGAGGAGCGCGCGGATCGGCGGCGCGCTCTCGTGCATGACCCGGATCTGGCCGGGCGAGGTATGCGTCCGCAGGAGCTGCCCCTCGACGTCGACGTAGAGCGTGTCCCACAGGTCGCGCGCCGGATGGTCCGGCGGGATGTTGAGCATCTGGAAGTTGCGGACGTCGTCCTCGATCTCGGGCGCCTCGTACACCACGAACCCGAATTGGCCGAAGACCTCCGCGATGGCCTCGATGGTCGTGTTGATCGGGTGGAGCGTGCCGCGCCGGATCGGGCGGCCGGGGGTCGTGACGTCCGTCGCCTCGGCCGCCATGCGGTCCGTCAGGGCGGAACCGCGCAGGGAGGTCCCACGCTCGGCGAGCGCGGCCTCGATGGTGGTGCGGACGGCGTTCGCCACGGCCCCGACCCGCGGCCGGTCGTCGGCGGGCAGCGCCCCGATCCCGCGCAGCACCGAGGTCAGGCGGCCCTTCTTGCCCAGGACGTCGAGCTCGAGCGCCTCGAGCGTCGGGACATCGGCGCTGGAGGCCGCGGCGGCGAGCGCTTCGTCGCGCAGGGCTTCGAGCTCCCGGGTCAGATCGGCGAGGTCCACGTCGGTCCTTCGTGCTGGGCGGGAATCACGAGCCCCCGAGCGTCAGCGACGTCGAGGGCTCATCGTCGGGGCTGGTGGCGGTGTGGATGCTCCGAGGTCCGAGCGCACGCTGCGGAGCGCATCGGACCGAGGCGTCAGGCGCTCTTGGCGAGGTCGACGATCCGCCCGAAGGTGGCCGCGTCGCGGATCGCCAGGTCGGCGAGGATCTTGCGGTCGATCTCCACGTCGGCCTTCTTGAGCCCGTTGATGAACTGTCCGTAGGTGAGGCCGTTCTGGCGGGCCGCCGCGTTGATCCGGATGACCCACAGCTGGCGCATCTGGCGCTTGCGCTGCTTGCGGTCGCGGGTCGCGTACGCGAGCGCGTGGAGGAGCGCCTCGCGCGCCGGCTTGATCAGCCTGGACTTGGTGCCCTTGCGGCCTTCCGCGTCCTGCAGGAGGCGCTTGTGGCGCCTGTGGGCCGTGACGCCACGCTTGACTCGGGACATGTCGTGCTATCGCCTTCCTAGAGGTACGGCAGCAGGCGACGAACCTGCTTCGCGTGCTCCGGTCCGATCACTGCCTTGCCGGCGTAGCGCCGGGTCCGGCGAGAGGACTTGATCTCGAGATGGTGGCCGCTCCACGCCTTGACGCGGATGACCTTGCCGCTGCCGGTCACGCCGATGCGCTTCTGGGCGGCCTTGTGGCTCTTGATCTTGGGCACGTCGCCTTACTCTCCTGTCGCCGCCGGCGTCGCCGGCGCTGCTTGGGTCTTCCTGGCCGCCGACGCGGTCGTCTTGGTCGCGGCGGCCTTGGGGGCCGCTGCTGCCTTGGTGCGCGCTCTTCGGTGCTGCCTTCGCGTCCGGCTCGGCCGGCGCGACGGGTTCGGTCTTCGGTTCGGCCGCTGCGACCGGCTCGGCCGGCGCGACGGGTTCGGTCTTCGGTTCGGCCGCTGCGACCGGCTCGGCCGGGGCGGCGGGTTCGGTCTTCGGTTCGGCCGGTCTCGCCGGTGCCGCGGTGGCAGCCGGCACGGCCGGTGCTGCCGTCGCAGCGGGCGCGGCGGCCTGCGTCGCGGCCGGCTCGGACTCGGCGGCACCCTCGGCACCGTCCTGGTCCGGCCGGACCGGTGCCTCGTGGCTCTTGGGCTTGTGGGTCGATGCCATCGTGATGTACATCGACTTGCCTTCGAGCAGCGGCACCCGCTCCGGGACACCATGGTCCTTGACTCGGTCCGAGAACCGGGCGATGAGGTTCCGCCCGATCTCCGGATGGGTCAATTCCCGTCCGCGGAAGCGCACCGTCACCTTGATCCGGTCGCCATCCTCGAGGAACTCGATGGCCCGGTGGACCTTGGTGTCGAAGTCGCCGACGCCGATCTTCGGTGAGAGGCGGACTTCCTTGAAGGTTACCGAGCGCTGCTTGCGCTTGGCTTCCTTCTCGCGCTTCGTGAGTTCGTACTTGTATTGGCCGAAGTCGAGGAACTTGACCACCGGCGGCGACGCCAGCGGGGCAACCTCCACGAGGTCCAGGCCGCGTTCCTGCGCCATCTCGAGCGCCCGTGGCGTGGGCATCACGCCCAGCTGGGCATTCTCTTCATCGATCACCCGGACCTGAGGGATCCGGATCATCTGATTCACACGCAGGTCTCGGCTGATGGTTCACCCCTCGTCGACTACGGAAACGCTCGGCCGGTCAGGTCCCACACGCGCGCTCACGCGCCCGTTCCGGGCCGAGGGCGGAGGATAGCACAAGGCCTCGCGACCCGACAACGACGGCAACCCGTCAGCCCACCCCGCGGGCGGCCGACTCGGCGGCGAGCCGGTCGGCGAAGGCCTCCCACGCCTGCGGCTCCTGCTGCTCCCCGGCGCGCGTCCGCGGTCGACGCCGTCCGCGCGTCGATCTCGCGGTCGCCGAGGACGACCATGTACGGCACCTTCTGCTCCTGGGCGGCGCGGATCTTGTACTGCATGCGGTTCGACGAACCGTCGACCTCGACGCGCAGCCCGCGAGCGCGCAGCACGCCGGCGAGCTCGTCGGCCGCCTCGATGTGGCGGTCGGCGATCGGGATGATCGTCGCCTGGACGGGCGCCAGCCACAGCGGGAACGCTCCCGCGAAGTGCTCGACGAGGATCCCGATGAACCGCTCGAGCGAGCCGTAGATGGCCCGGTGGATGGCGATCGGCCGCTGCGGCTGCCCCTCCTCGTCGATGTAGGTGAGGTCGAACCGCTCGGGCAGCATCGTCAGGTCGGCCTGGATGGTGGCCATCTGCCACTCGCGGCCCAGGGCGTCGTCGATGTAGATGTCGATCTTCGGCGCGTAGAACGTGCCGTCCTTGGGCTTGACCACGTAGGGCACGCCCGACCGGTCGAGGGCCTCCTTGATCAGCGCCTCGGCGCGGTCCCACAGGGCGGGATCGCCGATCGCCTTGTCGGGCTTCGTCGCGAACGCGAAGCGCGGCTCGAGCCCGACCCAGCCGTACGCCTCGCGGACCTCCCCGAGCAGCGCCTCGATCTCGGCGGCGAGCTGGTCCGGCCGGACGTAGATATGGGCGTCGTCCTGGATGAACTGGCGGACCCGGGTCAGCCCGGAGAGCGAGCCGGAGCGCTCGTTGCGGTGGAGGCGGCCGTACTCGTTGAGACGCAGCGGCAGGTCGCGGTACGAGCGCAGCTTGCTGCGGTAGATGAAGGTCGACTCGGGGCAGTTCATCGGCTTGAGGCTGAACAGCTGGTTCTCGGACTCGACGATGAACATGTTCTCGGCGTAGTGATCCCAGTGGCCGGACTGGCGCCACAGCCGGTCCGAGACCAGGATCGGCGTGCTGATCTCCTGGTAGCCGCGCCGCAGCTGGAGCTCGCGCATCGCCCCCTCCAGCGTCCGCCAGATCAGCTGGCCCTTGGGGTGCCAGAACGCGGATCCCGGCGACACGTCGTGGAAGCTGAAGAGGTCGAGCGCGACCCCGAGCTTGCGGTGGTCGCGCTTCTTCGCCTCGGCGCGGCGCCACAGGTACTGGTCCAGCTCCTCCTGGGTGTTCCAGGCCGTGCCGTAGACGCGCTGGAGCATCGGCCGCTTCTCGTCGCCGCGCCAGTACGCGCCGGCGACCGCGAGGAGCTTGAACGGGCCGACCTTGCCGGTGCTGGCCACGTGCGGCCCGCGGCAGAGGTCGATGAACGGACCCTGCTGGTAGAACGTGGTCGGCGGCATCGGCGTGCCGTCCCGCTCGGACGCGGCCAGCAGGTCGTCGACGATCTCCACCTTGAAGGGCTGGTCCTGTTCGACGAGGGCGGCGCGGGCCTCGGCCGGGGTCTTCTCGCTCAGCACGAACGGATGGTCGGCGGCGATGCTCTCGCGCATCCGCGCCTCGATCGCCTCGAGGTCGTCGGGGGTGAGCGGCCGTGCCAGCTGGAAGTCGTAGTAGAAGCCGTCGGTGATGACCGGCCCGATCCCGAGCTTGGTGCCCGGGAACAGGTCGAGGACCGCCTCGGCCAGGATGTGCGCCGCGGAATGGCGCATCGGGCCGAGCTCGCCGCTGGCGCCGTGCTCGAAGAGCTCCTCGGCCGAGCCGCGCTCGGGCGCCTCGAAACCGAGCTCGTCCTCGACGATCTCCACGTCCGCTGCCGGAACCGACTGGTCGCTCATCGTTTCGACTCCCTGGGAATCACGAAACCTCTCGTCCATCGACAGGACGAGAGGTTCACTCCCGCGGTCCCACCCGCCTTCGCGAGCATCCGCCCGCGCGCTCGAGGTCGCGATAACGGGCGACGCCCGGGCCGGTTCACCGGCCGCTCACGGGTGGTGCCGTCACGGATCGATCGTCGAACTTCCAGCAAGCGTTCGACTCTCTGGTGGATCGCTGGACCGTCGGCGCGTCCCGATCGACGCTTGTGCGTGATGTGGTGGGCGACACTGGACTCGAACCAGTGACCTCTTGCATGTCAAGCAAGTGCTCTAACCAGCTGAGCTAGCCGCCCGACGTCGCCGGTCCCCCGCTCTCTTGATCCCGACAACGTTGGCTCAGGAGGTGTTCCACGTCCCCCTGACGATGTCGCGACCGCCTGATCGAGGAGCCAGCGGCGAGCGGCATCATACCGCAGGGCGTCCAGCCACGGCCGTGCCGTACCCTTCATCGCCAGATGCCAGCTGACCCCGAGTACCGCCTGCTCGATGTCGGCGGGGCCGCGCGTCTCGAGCGGTTCGGGCCGCGCGTGGTCGACCGGCCGGCGCCAGGCGCCCTCGGCGAGCGGCAGGATCCCGTCCCGTGGCGCGCGGCGGACCTGCGATTCGAGCGCGACCGTGGCTGGCTCGGCCCGGCAGCGGACGACGGCCCATGGACGATGACCACGGACGGGCTGACCCTGGAGCTGCGCCCCACCGAGGCGGGCCAGGTCGGCCTCTTCCCGGAGCACGCGTCGATGCTCCCGTGGCTCCGCCAGCAGGGTGCGGGGGCGACGGTCCTCAACCTGTTCGCGTACACCGGGCTCGGCACGCTGGCCCTGGCCGGCGTGGGCGCGTCGGTGACCCACGTGGACGCGGCCCGCACCGCGGTGGCCTGGGCACGTCGAAACGCCGAGCTGTCCGGCCTGGCCGATCGCCCCGTCCGCTGGATCGTCGACGACGCGATGGCCTTCGTGGAGCGGGAAATCCGGCGCGGGCGGCGCTACGACGGCGTGGTCCTCGACCCCCCGTCCTACGGGCACGCCGCGGGCGGACGGACGTGGCGGTTCGAGACGGACCTCCCGGCGCTGCTCGACGCGCTGCGGCGGATCCTCGAGCCGAACGGGTTCGCGCTGCTGACCGCCCACACCCCCGGCTTCGACGACGTGCGGCTCGGGGAGCTGCTGGCGAGCGGCCTGCGGCGGCGCACGGTGCGGCCCGATGTCGGCGACCTGTCCCTGGCGACCGCGGACGGCCGGCGGCTGGCGCTCGGGTCGTTCGCCCGGATCGGCCGCGAGGCATGATGGCGGCGATGCGCTCCCCCGCCCCGCCCGACCTCACGAGCCGCGCGAACCCGCGCGTCGCGGCGGTGGCCGCCCTCCGCGACCGCCGCGAGCGCGATCGACAGGGCCTGACCGTCGTCGACGGCGTCCGCGAGGTCCGCCGGGCGATCGAGTCCGGCGCCGAGGTCGTCGAGGCGTTCGTCTGCGAGCCGCTGCTCGCCGGACCCGACGCCCGGGCCGCCCTCGACGGCCTGGCCCGGGCCGGCTCGACGGTCACCACCACGACCGAGGGCGTCTTCGAGAAGCTGGCCTTCGGCGACCGAGCCGAGGGGCTCCTGGCGGTCATCCGGATCCCGGACCTCTCGCTCGAGCGGGTGACCCTGCCCGCGGACCCGCTGGTCGTGGTCATCGAGGGCGTCGAGAAGCCGGGCAACATCGGGGCGGTCCTGCGCTCGGCCGATGGCGCCGGGGCCGACGCCCTGGTGGCAGCCTCGCCGCGCACCGATCCGTTCAACCCGAACGCCATCCGGGCGAGCGCGGGGACGATCTTCAGCGTCCCGGTGGCGGCCGCGACCTCCGAGGACGTGCTGGCCTGGGCGCGGACCTCGGGCCTGCGCATCGTCGCCACCCGCGTCGAGGGCGGGCGCCCGTACACGGAGGTGGACCTGCGCGGGCCGCTCGCGATCGTGCTGGGCGCGGAGGCGGACGGCCTCACCGG
Source organism: uncultured Chloroflexia bacterium (assembly GCA_963834915.1). Taxonomy (GTDB): domain Bacteria; phylum Chloroflexota; class Limnocylindria; order Limnocylindrales; family CSP1-4; genus SPCO01. The sequence continues at coordinate 211,422 of CAWIDI010000005.1, read as the reverse complement.
CGCCTGGTCCGCCGCGGACATCGAGGCCGTGACGATCCCGATGCGCGGCATCGCCGACAGCCTCAACGTCTCGGTCGCCGCGGCGGTGCTGCTCTTCGAGGCACGACGGCAACGCGACCGTCACACGCATCCGACAGACTGACGCGATGGACACCTTGGACTTCGTGATCATCGGTGGTGGCCCCGGCGGCGAGGCCGCGGCCAACAAGGCCCGCGAGCTCGGCGCGTCGGTCGCGGTCGTGGACTCGCGCTGGTTCGGTGGCGAGCTGCCCGCACATCGGGTGCGTGCCGTCGAAGGCGCTCCTCAACAGCGCGTCCCGCCACGCGGCGAACCCGGCGGCGTACGACTGGGCGCAGGCGTCGGCCCGCCGCGACTACATGGTCGACCGGGCATCCGACGCCGAGGAGCCGGACGATTCAGGGCATGTCAAAGCCCTCGAGGCCGTTGGCGCCGTGGCATACCGCGGGACCGGCCGCATCGTCGGTCACGGCCGGGTCGCCGTCACGCACGACGGCGTGACGCACGAGCTCACGGCCCGGAACGTGGTGGTCGCCGTCGGGTCGAACTCGAAAGCGGCCCCGATCGAGGGGCTCGACCGGATCGCGGTCTGGACGAACCGCGAGGCGACGCTCGCCCGCGAGCTCCCCGCGAGCCTGTTGATCCTCGGCGGCGGACCGACCGGCTGCGAGCTCGCGCAGGTCTACGTCCGCTTCGGCGTCCCGACGACGATCGTCCAGTCCGGGCCGCGGCTGGCGCCGACGGACCACCCACGGAACTCCGAGGCCGTCCGCCAGGCGCTCGAACGCGACGGCGTCACGGTACGGCTCGGTGTCCGGGCCGTGCGTGCCATACCGGCCGCTGCGCCCGGCGAGCCGCACACGGTCGAGCTCGACGACGGGAGCACCGCGACCGGCCACGCGATCCTGCTCGCCGTCGGTCGCTCGTTCCCGCTCGACGACCTCGGGCTCGAGCACTACGGCGTGGACACGACCGGCCGCACGATGTACCCGCGCGACGGCCGTCTCCGCGTCGCCGACGGGCTGTGGATCGTCGGCGACCCTGCGGGACCCGAGCTGCACACCCACCAGGCCCACTACCAGGGCGAGCTCGCGGTCCGGATGGCCATGGGCGAGGCGATCGAGCCCGACTACCGAGCGCTCCCGCGCGCCACGTACACCGATCCAGAGGCCGCCTCGGTCGGGCAGACGCTCGACGAGGCGCGCGCCGACGGGATCGACGCCTTCGAGCTCGTGGCCGACTTCCCCAAGACCGCCAAGGGCTACTCGGTCGAGGCCACGATCGGCCACGTGACGATCGTCGTGGACCGCGGCACGCGACAGCTCGTCGGCGCCGCGATGGCCTGCCCCGACGCGTCGGCGGCGATCCACGAATGCGTCCTCGCGATCAAGGCGCGCGTCCCGGTCGACGTGCTCGCCGAGACGATCCACGCCTTCCCGTCCACGTCGCGCATCTTCAACGGCCTGTTCGCCGACGCGCGGCGCGAGCTCGACCGCCCGGGGAGCATCGTCAAGCCCGACGCGTAGCTAGCGCTCGAAGACGACCCTGCCGTCGAGGAAGACGAGCGACGGCCGCGCGGTCGCCAGCGCCCCGCCCGGCTCGACCGGATCGTCGAGGGCCGCGGCCGGGATGACCACGATGTCCGCCCGCTGGCCGGGCACCAGGCGGCCGCGGTCGGTCTCGCCGGCCGTGATCGCGGCGTCGACCGCGTTCGCCCGCAGCGCCCGGTCGAGGGTCAGGGCCTCGTCGGGGCCGAACGGCGGCGTCCCGGGTTCCCAGCGCGCATCCTCGCGGCGGACCGCCAGCGCGATGCCGGGCCACGGGTCGACGGGCTCGACCGGCGCGTCGGTGCCGAAGGCCATGACCGCCCCGGTGTTCGCGATCGATGCCCACGTGTAGCCGTTGGCCTCGGCCCGGGCGCCCCACAGCCGCCGTGCCTTCTCGGCGTCGGAGCCGAGATGGACGGGCTGGACGCTGGCGGCCACCCGCGCCGCCTTGAACCTGGGGCGGTCGGCGGGGTCAAGGAGCTGGACGTGCTCGACGCGCGGCATCAGCGGCAGCCCCCGCGGGATCGCGCTCAGTACGTCGAGCGCCGCGCGCACCGCCGCATCGCCGATGGCGTGGATCTGGGTGCTGATCCCGCCGGCCGCCGCCCGCGCGGCCTGCTCGGCCAGCTCGGCGGGCGACGTGACCCAGACCCCGCGCCGCTGCGCCTTCGGGAGCGGCGCGCCGGGCTCCGGCTCGATGTCGGCGAGGAGCGCCGCGGTCCGCGAGCCGAGCGAGCCGTCGGCGAAGGTCTTCAACCAGCCCATCCGGGCGCGACCGGCTGGGTCGCCGCCGAGCGGCGCGCCGCTGCGCAGACCGCGCTCGATGGCGGTCCCGAGACCGTCAGCCCGGATCGATGCGTGGACACGGATCGGGAGGCGGCCGGTCTCCGCGAGGTGCGCGTAGGCGGGGAACGAGTAGGTGAGATCCGGGTCCGGGGCGACCGGGCCGGGGTCATGGCAGGCGACGACGCCCAGCTCCAGGAGCTGGCGGGAGACCGCGATGAGGTCCGCCTCGAGATCGGCCTGCGCGGGCTCGGGTAGATGGACGGTCATGAGCCGCGTCGCCGACTCGAGGACGACGCCCTCGGGGGCGCCGACGGCGTCGCGGCGGATCACGCCGCCCGGCGGGTCGGGGTAGCGGCCGTGACGCCGCCGGTGCGCAGGGCGGCATGGCTGGCCAGGAGGGCGTGATGGTCATGTGCCCAGAGCAGGACGCGCCGGCCCGGCGCGACCGACTCGAGATCGTCGGCGGTCGGCCAGCGGCCCCAGCGGTCGGCGTCCCAGCCGTGTCCGTCGATCCAGGCCCCGGGGTCCGCCAGCGCGGTGTGGGCGGAACGGACCGCGTCGAGGCCGTCGGCCAGGGTCGCGGTCGCGTGAGAGATCGACCTGGCGCAGGGCGCGCGCCGCCTGCACGAGATGGAGGTGGGCGTCGGTCAGCCCGGGGATGGCGACCTCGTCTGGCTCCAGCGCGAACCGCTCGGTGAACGGATCCGCGCGGGTCTCGAGCGCGACCTCGGACCCGGCGAACGCGACGCGGCCGTCGCGGATGCCGATCGCCTCCACCCAGCCGAAGCCGCTCGGGCCGCCGAGTGTGGCGATCCGGCCGGTGATCAGCGCATCGAGGGGCACGGGTCAGGCGCGGTCGGCGGGGTCGGCCGGTCCGGGGACGTCCACCGCGGCGGCCGGTTCGGTGACCACGTCGGGGTCGGCTGCGGCGGCGAACGGCGCCGCAGGCACGGGCGGGACCACCACGCGTTCCGTCGGCGTGCCGGGATCGCGCCAGGTCGGGCGGTCCGCACCGAGCGCCGACGCGATGGGATCGACGATGGCCGGGTCCGACGCCGGGCTGACCTGCGTCGCCGACAACGGGCCTCGGCGGACGACGGAGATGACCCCGACGAGGAAGATGGCGACGGCGACCGTGATCAGCACCGCGGTCGTGCCGAAGGCGTCGGAGATCGGCCCGACGATGATGATCGGCACGAAGCTCGAGACCGACACCAGCATGTTCAGCACGCCGAAGACGCGGCCGCGGACATCCTCCGGAAGGTCCTCCTGGAGCTGCGTCTGTGCCGGGATGGCCACGAACCCGTAGGCGATGCCGGCGAAGAGCGCGATCACGACGACCACCGCGACGAGCGACGTGACGCCCGACAGGTCGAGGCCGCCCGGGGCATCCGCCCGCTGCAGCAGCCGGCTGATCGGACCCGCGACAGAGAGCAGGGACAGCAGGAGGCCGAGGGCGATCAGACCGCCCTCGATGACCCGCCGCCTCGGCAGGTAGCGGCCGTAGGCGTTGAGCAGGAGGATGCCCGTCACGATGCCGAAGCCCAGGGGCAGGACGACGACCGCGAAGTCCTTCGCCGCGAGGCCGAGCGTCTCCTGGGCGAAGTCCGGGCCGAGGACGCCGAGGACCCCGACGAGCGATGCCGTGATCCCGAGGTAGACCAGCGACCAGCTGATCGACCGGTTCGAGCGGATGAACGACAGGCCCTCGGACAGCTGCGAGAGCGTCGAACCGACCGCGTGCTCCGCCTCGGAGACCCCCAGCCCGCCGCGATCCGGCGTCCGCGGCGGCGGCGGCGATTTCGGCAAGGTGAAGCAGAACACCGCCGCCAGGAGGTAGAGGAAGGCGACCACCAGGATCACTGCCTCTGGGGAGGCGATGTTCACGACGAGCGGCCCGAGCAGCGCGAAACCCAGGGCGAACGCCGCGTTCAGGGTGATCGTGAAGATCCCGTTCGCGGCCAGCAGCTGCTTCCGTTCGACGACCTCGGGGATCATCGCTGCCTCGGCCGGGGCGAAGAAGACGGTCACCGTCGAGACGAAGATGTTGAGCAGCAGGATCAGCGCCAGGTTCGCCCCGACGAGGTACAGCGCGATGAACGCGAGCCCGCGCAGGATGTTCGTGGCGACCAGGATGGTCCGCCGGTCGATCCGGTCGACATAGACGCCGGCGACCGCCGAGAAGAGCACGGCCGGGACCAGGAAGGTCAGGATGAGGAGGCTGACCGCGGTGTTCGAGCCGGTCGAGTCGACCACGATGACGGTCAACCCGAACAGGACCATGTTGCCGCCGATCTGCGTCGCCGCCTGCGACAGCCAGAGCCGCAGGAACGCGGGGTTGCGGAAGACCGCGAGCGCGCTCTCGCCGGGCGCGTCGCCCGGGGCAGTCGAGTCGGGCTGGGTGGCGGTCTGTGCCGCGGTCACTCCGCCGGACCCGGGCGGACCGGCGTCAGCGCGGCGCTGATCGCGGCATCGCCGCGCGCCACGAACCCGGCGAGCCGCCGTTCGAGCGTCGGACGCTCGAGCATGACGTGCCGGCCGCAGCCCTGGCAGCGCAGACCGATGTCCGCACCCAGGCGGTCCACCAGCCAGGTGTCGGTGCCACAGGGATGGACACGGCGCAGTCGCACCACGTCGCCGACGAACAGCTCAAGTACGCGTTGGTCGACTCATCCGGGAGGTCAGCGTATCAAAGCCGCGGATGGCCGTTGACCGGGACGAGGGCGTGGTCGGTCGCGGGGAGTTCGAGGTGTTCGATCGGCGTGACCGTGAGGACCACGTCCGGCTGCGTCGCCGCGAGCTGCGAGATGATCCCGCCGGACCGGGTCAGCGAGCCCGTCAGCTGCTCGGATGCACCGATGGCCTGGATGTCGAACGAGTCGCGCGATCGCCACGCCGTCGACGGAGGCGTCCCCGGCGGCCCCGACCATCACCACCCCCGGCACCAGCCGGACGCCGGCCACGGCGATCGCCTCGGCGCCGGCATTGCGCAGCTCGTTGGCGAGCTCCTCGAGCGCCTGGCCCGTCGATCGGGCCGCTGATCGTGATCGTCACCCCGGGGCCGGTGACCGGGTCGAGCCCGGCGTAGGCGCGGACGCGCCGCAGGTCCATCCGGATCTGGTCGACGGACTGGGCGCCGCGCGTCTGGCCGGAGCTGAGCGCCGCGGCCTCTCCGGCGAGCGTCGCGACCTCGTTGCGCAACTGGTCGTTGCGGTCGTTCAGGTTCGCCACGAGCACGGTCAGGTCCTGCGTCGAGAGCTGCTCCAGGCCGGTCGTCCCGGCCTGGGCGCGAAGCTGGACGACCACCAGCAGGCCGAGCACGAAGGCCACGGCCGCGATCGTCAGCTGGTTGCGTCGGACGTGCATCGTCGTCAGCCGCCGGGACTGGCCGCGGGGATGGTCGAGGGCGCCGGCTCGGGCGAGGCGATCGGCCGCGAGTAGCGCAGCGAGACGGTCCCCGCGAAGGCCGGCATATCGACCGACGCCGGCTCCGCGAACGACGATCCGGATGCCGTAGCGCTGGGCGCGGGCGCGCACGAAATCCATGAACCCGGGCGCGGCGCTGAGCCGCGCGTACAGGTCCTTCGGGCCGATGGCCGTGATCCGGTACGGGGCCACGAGGTAGGCCGAGTTGACCAGCACCGTCGAGCCGATGTCGATGACCGCGCTGGTCGGCGTCATCCGCTCGCCGTTCACGGCGACCGCCTCGGCGCCCGCGAGCCACAGCTCGTCCACGACCGTCCGGATGTCGCGGGCGCTCACGAGGTAGTCGTCCGCGCTGTCACCGTCGGCCACGGGCTGCTGCGAATCCTCGACCTGGAGCACGATCCCGGTCCCGGTCAGCGGGATGAGCCCGGCGGCCAGGCGCGCCTGCTCGAGCTCGTCGTTGAGCTCCTTCACGATCGCGGCGGACCCGGAGGTCGACCCCTCCAGCTCGGTGATCCGGGCGCGCAGCTCGAGGATCTGGGCCTTGAGGTCCTCCTGCCGGGCCTGCAGCTCCGTCGCCGTCGCCAGCAGTGGCGGGCGCTCCTGGGTCGTGTAGCGGACCCGCGGACCCTCCGACGCCAGCTGGGCGGCGATGAGGAACCCGAGGCCGAGGAGGGCCAGCCCCAGGGTGATCTGCCAGCTCGGGATCCGCCGGAGCCGGCCCATCACCGTCATGGGGCGGCGCGACCGGCCCGGCGACGCGCGAAGACGGCGATGCCCAGGCCGAGCGACAGCAGCACGATGATCACCAGGACGACGCACGCCGACGGGCGAGTCGCTGGCGGGTCGGTCAGGGCTCGTCACGGGCGACCGGCTGGGGACCGGGAACGCGCTCGCGTTGCGGGTCCGCCGACGGCCCCGGCGCCCATCCCGCGCGGAAGCGGACCGGGTGGCGCAGGTCGTGGTCCCTGGCGCACGGGGGTCGCGGCGTGCAGGTCGGCCAGCCAGGCTGCCTCGAACCCGTCGACATCGACGCCGATCGCGGCCTTGAACGCCTCGTCGTCGGTGCGGCCGTCCGCGTATGACGAGATCAGCTGCACCAGGGCGTCCTGGCCGTACGTGCGGATCAGGAAGTCGACCGCCGAGACGCTCTCGCCGTAGGCCAGCCGGAAGCGGTCCTCGGCGGTCGGGAACTGACCGATGATGCCCGGACAGCGGGATGAGCGTCTCGCCGCGGACGGCATCGGTCACCGCCGCCCGGTAGTCGACCGGGTACCCCTCGCTCTGGTAGACCGCGAGCCCCTCGTTGAGCCAGCGCGGCGGGAAGTGGTACGGGTTGTGGACGGCCGTGTCGAAGACCAGGTGGGTCAGCTCGTGCGGGATGACCGTCTCGACCCACGAGTCGTCGATCTGCGATGGGGGGATCAGGGCAAAGAGCGTCCGGATCTCGGCATCGGCCTGGCCGCCCACGTTCTCGCGCGTGGACGGGCCGAGGGCTTCGCGGAACGAGGCCTCGTCGGCGTAGATGAAGAAGTCGACCGGCTCCTCCTCCGTGACGCCCAGCAGCGTCGCCGACTTCTCGATGCCGTCCTCGCCGATCTTGAGCGCACGCGCCCCGAATGCATCCGAGCCCTCGTACCAGTGGACCCGCACGATCGGATCCGCTGACGGTCTTCCACGTGAACCGCTGGTCGGCGTAGACCAGGCTCGCCGTCGGTCCGCTGACGGGGGCCGAGCTCCCCGCGGTCGTGAGCCGCCACACGCCGCGGACCGGCGTGTTCGGCAGCAGACCGTCCTCGCTGGTCTTCACGTGGTAGGTCAGGGTCTGGGCGCCGGTCCCGCCCGGTGCGGCCACCGCGACGACTTCCGGGCCGATCGCGTCCCCGATCGTGAGGAGCAGCTCGACCCCGTCGAGGGGGCTGCTCAGCGTGACCGGCTGGGTGAACACGATGTCCTCGCCGAATGACCCCATGACGTTCGGCGTCCCGAAGGTCGGCGGATCGGCGGCGCGCACCATGCCGGCCAGCGGCAGGGATCCCACGGCCGCCAGGGCGACGGCGAGGACGGCGCTCCGGCCGAGGCCCCACGACGAGCGCCGTCCCCGCGTCGTGCGCATCAGTCCGACCATGTGAGCCCCGCCATCCGGAGGTTCCCGAGACCGTTCTGGCCGGCGCCGAGCAAGCCGTCCCGCGAGAGCGCCCAGCCCGTGCCGTACGACATCGGGAAGACCGGAACCTCCGCGCCGACGATCGATTCGGCCCGGTCGTAGGCGGCGTTCTCGGCGGCCGCGTCGGTGGCGGCCCCGGCGTCGGCGATCGCGGCATCGAAGGCATCGTCGTGCCACTTCCCGAAGTCGTTGGTGGAGTCCTTGCCGAGCAGGACGCCGAGGAAGTCGTTGCGGCTCGGGTAGTCCGCCACCCAGCCGAGCGACCAGATCGCCGGCGGGTCGGCGAGGAGCCGCGAGTAGTAGTCGCCGAAGGCCATGGTCTCGTAGGTGACGGTGATCCCCAGCTCGCGCTTGAGCTCGTCGACGATCGCCTCGTCGAAGGAGCCGCCGCCGGTCATCATCGTGATCGCCGGGAAGCCCGCGCCACCCGGGTAGCCGGCCGCCGCGAGGAGCGCCCGGGCGCCGTCCGGGTCGTGCTTGGGGAAGGCGTCGACGTCGGATCGACCCGGGATCCCGGGCGGCACCATCGAGGTGGGTGCCGGATCATCGCCGGTCGGCGAGCCCAGCACGGAGATCCGCCGCCAGTCGACGGCCATCGCCACGGCGCGCCGGACGTTCTGGTCGTCGAACGGCGCCTTGCTCGTGTCGAAGCCGTAGTACTGGACGGTGTACTGCGGCACCTCCCGGAGCTGCGGGCCGAGCGTCTCGTCGTAGGCGATCCACGACGCGTCGGAATCGAAGATCGGTGTGTAGTCCAGGTCGCCGGCCTCGAAGACCTCGACGGGGCTGCGGCCGCCGATGTCGGTGACCAGCTCGATGGTGGTGACGGCCGGCCGCCCGGCCCAGTAGTGCTCGTTGGCGGTGAGGGTCATCCCGGTGTCCGAGGTGGCCGTCACGGTGTAGCCGCCGCTGCCGACGAAGCCGCTCCCCGGCACGAACGCATCGCCCCCACGGTCCGCGTTCGGCGGCACGATCCCGAAGGACGGGCTCGAGACGACATCCACGAAGTCGGACGACGGCCGGACCAGCCCGACCGTCACGTCACCGGTGGCATCGTCCGCGTTCAGCGCCACCGAGGCCGGGTCCGGGGTGGCCCCGGTCATGTACGCCTGGGCGCCGTCGATGACGAGCGCGAGCGAGGCGAGCGGCGACGGGTGCGCCGGGTCGATCAGGCGCAGCCAGCTGCGCACGACGTCACTGGCTCGAAGCGGCGTGCCGTCGGAGAAGGACAGGTTCGGGCGGATGTGGAACACCACCCGGGTCCCGCCGGCCTCGATCCGCCAGGTGTCGGCGAGGGCCGGCTGGAGCTGGAGGTTGCCGTCGAAGGTGGTCAGCGTCTCGAAGAGCTGCGCCGTGACCGCAGAGCTGTTCGCGTCGCCCTGGGCGGCCGGGTCGAGCGTCGCGGGCTCGCCGACGAGGATCCGGACCGGCCGGTCGGCACCGACGGCCGCGGCCGACGAGCCCGCCAGCAGGGTGACCGAGACGAGCAGGGCGACCAGGAGCGAGAGGGAGCGGGACCGGCGGCGCATCGGCGGGAGTATACGGGCGGGTCGCGACGAGCCTCTCCGGGGCGTGCCCGGCGCCCCGCGGTACGATGGCCTCCGACCTCCCCAGCGAGTCAGGCCCATTGACCCTCCGCCTCCGTGACACCCTCTCCCGTTCCGTCCGCCCGGTCGAGCCGATCGAGCCGGGGCGCGTCCGGATGTACACCTGCGGTCCGACCGTCTACCGCTACGCCCACGTCGGCAACCTGCGCAGCAACCTGCTGGCGGACCTGATCCGGCGGACGCTGCTCTACCACGGCATCGAGGTCTTCCACGTCAAGAACATCACCGACGTGGGCCACCTCCGCGAGGAGCGATTCGACCGCGGCGAGGACCGGATGCTCGTCCAGGCCGGGCTCGAGCACAAGACGCCGGCCGAGATCGCTGCCGCGTACGAGGCCGCGTTCCACGCCGACGAGGCGCTCGTGAACATCCTCCCCGCGAACGTCTTCCCGCGCGCCACCGAGCACATCCCCGAGATGGTCGCGCTCGCCGAGCGGCTGCAGGACGCCGGCTACGCGTACGCGACCGACCTCGGCAACGTCTACTACTCGGTCGCCAGCTTCGAGGGCTACGGGCAGCTTTCCGGCAACACGCTCGACGACCTGCGCGCGGGCCACCGCGGCGAGATCGAGCCCGACAAGCGCGACTCGGCCGACTTCGCGCTGTGGAAGGCCGCCGGCGAGGGCCGGCTGCTCAAATGGCCCGCGCCGCGCTGGGGCGACGGCTTTCCGGGCTGGCATCTCGAATGCTCCGCGATGGCGATGCGCTACCTGGGCGACCGCTTCGACATCCACACCGGCGGCATCGATAACGTCTTCCCCCACCACGAGGACGAGATCGCCCAGTCAGCGCCGTTCGTGGGCGGCGTCCCGGCGAACCACTGGGTCCACGGCGAGTTCCTGCTGATGAGCGGCCGCAAGATGGCCAAGTCCGCCGGCAATTTCCAGCGGGTGACCGAGCTCACCGAGCGCGGCATCGACCCGCTTGCCTTCCGATACCTCGTGCTCACCTCGCGGTACGCCCACAAGCTCGACTACTCCGACGAGTCGATCGATGGCGCGGCCGCCGCGCTGGCGTCGCTGCGCACGCGGCTCCGGTCGCTCGGGCCGCCGCCGCCGGACGGTCCGTGGCAGGCGCCGGCGCCGCTGCGCGCCGGCGCGGCCGGGGAGCGTCCGACCGGGATCGTTCCGGGGCCGACCGGCCACGGTGGCGGGGACCCGGCGTTCGACCGGGCCGATCGCGCGGCCGCGGCCGGCGTCCCGTTGTCCGAGACTGGCCTGGCGTATCACCAGCGGTTCGTCGACGCCATCGATGACGACCTCGATCTCCCGACGGCGCTCGTCGTCGTGCGCGAGGTCCTGCGCGCTGACCTGCCGGCTGACGAGCGGCGCTGGCTCGCGCTCGACGCGGACCGCGTGCTGGGCCTGGACCTCGACCGGGTCTGGGACGGTCCGCGCGGCCGGCGTGGTGCCCGTCCCACTCGACGTGCAGGCCCTGGCCGACGAGCGTGCAGCCGCGCGCGCGACGCGCGACTTCGCGCGGGCCGATGCCCTGCGCGCGGAGATCGAGACCGCCGGTTGGGAGGTCGTGGACGCCGCGGACGGGACGACCGTCCGGCGCCGGCCGCTGGGGCCCAGGCCTACCTCGAGCTGACCAGCAGGTCGCGGCGGGAGCCGAACCGGTCGATGATCCGGTAGAAGTTGCGCTTGCTCTGGCGGTCGCGATCCTCGTCCGGGAGGCTCGTCCAGCCGCGGTGCTCATGGCGGACGAGCGGGAGCCCATCGAGCGCGACCGCGCGCCGCGGCATCTCCCCTGCCCCTTCATCGCGCAGGACCAGGCTCCACCAGATGTCCAGGTTGCGGTAGAAGCGGAACCGGGCGTCGAACGGGCCGCGCGCCCGGTAGTCGTCGCGGCGGAACGCCTGGAGGTAGCCCTCGATCGCGTCCACGTCGCCGGCCGGCGCATCGCGGAACTTGCGCAGATCGTCCGAGACGATCCCGTACGCGCCGGCGATCGCCACCGTCGCGTCCTCCAGCGCGGCCGCGAGGGGCGAGATGACATCGCCGTTCGGCTCGATGCTGGTGTCGGCGACCACGACCATCCCGCCGCTCGAGCGGCGGAGGCCGATATCGAGCGCCTCACCGTGGCCGAGGCGGGCCCCCGTCCACACGACCTCGACGGGCAGCACGCCGTCGTCGGGCGCCTCCCCGAGGGCGGTCAGCCGCTCCGCCTGCTCGTCGGACGGCGCATCCGCGACCACCACCAGGCTCGTGCCGGCCGGCGCATGCGCCCGCCAGCCCGCGAACGCGCGATCCAGGTCCGCGGGCCAGTCCGTCGCGAGCAGCACGACCGTGGCGGTCCCCGTCGACGGCTCGTCGAGCCGCGACGGGACCGAGCGGCTCGACCCGTAGCGGATCCGCGCCCCCTCGTCGACGTCCGCGGCCGCCATCGGCGTCAGCGCGAAGTCCGTGCCACGGTCCACGACCTTCCAGCCGGCGGCCTCGATCTCCGCGCGGAGCGCGTCGGCGCGCGCCCAGTCGCGGTCGGCCCGGGCCTGCGACCGGGCGTGGGCGGCGGAGAGGATCTCGTCGGGGATGCGCTGGCGGCTCACCGACGCAGGATAGCGGCCGGTAGCATTCAGGCCGTGAGTGCCAGCGCCGAACAGCTCGCCGAGCAGAAGGCCATCGTCCGCAACCCGGGCTATGAGCTGTTCATCCTGGGGCTGTCGGTCTTCTCGATCTTCAACATCGCCATCGCCCTGCTGGCCAACGACCCGCAGATCGTCTCGATCGTGGAGATCGTCGACGCCCTGTCGTGCATCGTCTTCCTGGGGGACTTCGCATACCGTCTGATCTCCGCGCCGGACCGCCGGGCGTACATGAAGTGGGGCTGGCTGGACCTCCTGGGCAGCTTCCCGTTCCCCGGCCTGCGCCTGCTGCGGACATTCCGGATCTTCCGGGTCGTCCGCAGCATGCAGCTGATCGGCGGACCGGCGATCCTGCGCACCCTGCTGCGGGACAAGGCGGGGAGCGCCGTCCTGGCGGTCTTCCTGATCACCATCGTGGTGCTGGAGTTCGCGGCCATCCTGATGGTCATCGCCGAGCGGAGCGATCCGGCCGCCAACATCAAGTCCGGCGGCGATGCCCTGTGGTGGGCGCTGGTCTCGGTGACGACCGTCGGCTATGGCGACCGCTACCCGGTGACCGTGGGCGGGCGATTCGTCGGGGCGGTCACGCTGGTCTTGGGGATCGGCCTGTTCAGCACCATCACGGGGTTCCTGGCGACCAAGCTCGCCAGCCGGGCCAGCGACGATGCCGTGCCCCCGCCCCCGCCGTCGCAGGAGGTGCGTGAGGCCGAAGGCGTCGTCGACCGCGGCGGCCCGCCGCCCTCCGCGTAGCTCGGACTGGCTCAGGCGCTGTAGTCGACCGTCTGGCCGTCGTAGGCCATCGACGCGAGGATGACCTCGTCGAGCACCGCGGGATCCACGTCCGCCAGGCGCTTGAAGCGGATGCAGCCGCGTCCGAGGCTGGCCTTCGGCAGTCGCTTCGTGTAGGCCTCGATGCTCATCGGCCCCGCGTACAGCGAGATGTACGCCTTGTTCGAGGCGAGCGCGACGCACATCCACTCGCCGGTCCGCCCCGCCCGCGAGCGATAGGCGTATCGCCCGTAGCTCAGGAAGCCGTGGTCGACGTAGCGTGCCGCGTCGGGCGCGATGCGCCGGATCCGCGCGTCGAGCTCCTCGAGCTGCGGACGGCGGTCGTCATCCAACGCGGCGAGCCAGACATCGGGTTCGACCGGAGGGGTCGCGCGCTTCCCGTACATCGGCCCATCCTATCGAGCCGCCGCAAGTTCGGGCAGACGAGCCAGGCGGGTCTAGCGACCGACCTCGACGCGGCCGTTCCAGAGCACGTAGTGCGTCCGGTAGGTCTCCGAATGGATGACCTTGCCGCCCTTGCGCACGACGCGTGACACGGACACGTCCATGCCGTCCGCGGGGTACTCGGTCTGGACGCGGGCCCCGGGTCGCAGCGACGACACGTACACCACCGAGGTCGTGGCCTGGCGGACGTTGCTCACGCTCGGCTTGCTCAGACTCACCGTCCGGCCATCGGGGATGCCCCAGATCTCGTAGCGGACCCAGCCGCGGCCGCCGGCGGTGTAGCGGAACGTCCGGATGACGACCGGGTTCTTCATGTCGTTCGTGAACGACATCGTCTGGCTACCGCCGCCGCGGGTCTTGGAGACGGTCGCGTCGAGCCCCAGCGGGTAGCGATAGATGTAGTACTTGTGATTCGAGCGGGCGCCCATCTGGAGCCCGGCCCGGAGCGCCGCGTTGAACAGGGTGGTCGAGCTCGAGCACATCCCGCCGCCGAGCGCGCCGGTCGGCTCCGTGTGGTTTCCTGCGATGAACCCGCCCGGACCGAAGCCGCGCGACGGGGTGACCGGCCCGACCGCGCTCCACCACTCGAACTTCTGCCCGGGGCGCAGGACGGTCCCGTCGATGATCCTGGCCGGGATCCAGATGTTGGCGCCGAAGAAGTTGTGGTCGTTGACCGGGAACCATGTCTTCCACGAGCCGAGGACCTGCATGACCGGCGCCGTCCTGGCGGCCTCCTCGGTCGTGAGCTTGGGCGCGACCGATGCGAGCTGGGCCTTGACGTTGGTCACCTTGGCATAGCCGGCGCGGTCGGCGAGGACCTGCTGGATCGCCGTGGTCATCGCGACCGAGTCGAGCTTGCGGCCCGGCTTGTCGGGCGTCACGCCAACGACCTTGCCGTTGCGGGCCTTGAGGTACGAAGCCGAGATGGCGGCGACCTTCACGCCCTTGGCCACCGCCGCCAGCGCCTTGGCGATCATCGCCCGGTCGGCGACTGGCCAGACGGAGCCGTCCGCCTGCGTCTCGAAGTGGATCCAGGTGCGGACCGTGGCCACCTTGATGGCCCACTTGCTCTCGCCGTGGGTCACGACGATCCCGCGCATCATCCGTTCCGCGGCATATTTCGCCAGGAGCGTCTCGCGCACCCCATGTGCGGGCTGGGTGGTGACCGACGCCGCCTCGACCACGAGCTCGTCCGCGGCGTCCGTCCGGCCCAGGGCCGCCGACGCCGCGGCGGCGGCGGCCGTCCCGTCGAACGAGCGACCGGTCCGGGCCGGGGTGACAGAGATCGACTTCGCGCCCATCACGACCCGACTGTCGACCGGCGCCCGGTCGAGTGCGGCCAGTGCCGTCGCGATCTTCGTCGAGAGGGCGTCCACGTCGATCGACAGCGTCGGTTCGAGGGACCGGCCCGACGTCGCCATCCGGACCTCCGTGACCGCACGCTCGAGCGCGGTCCCGCTGCGCCCGGTGGCGAGTGCGGCGTCCACCAGGGCGTCCACATCGGCACGCCGTGAGAACTCGGCATACGGGATCGCGATGTCGCCGTCGGTCGTACGCACGATCAGGCGGCCGCTGCCGTAGTGCGCGAGGGCCGCCTGGAGGGTGGCCGTGGCCTGCGTACGGTCCATCCCGGAGAGGTCCGTGCCGCCGACGCGGACGCCGG
Source organism: uncultured Chloroflexia bacterium (assembly GCA_963834915.1). GTDB lineage: Bacteria > Chloroflexota > Limnocylindria > Limnocylindrales > CSP1-4 > SPCO01. The sequence continues at coordinate 196,387 of CAWIDI010000005.1, read as the reverse complement.
GCAGGATGCGACCTTCGTAGCTCAAGTCCGCCGCGACCAGGGCTCCGCCCGAAAGGCCGAGGCACAGGACGAGCCCAAGGACGAAGCCGGTCAGCAGCCGCGGCCAGATCCGCGTCCGGCGGCCCACCTGGGCGTCGGCGGCCGCGGACTCGGGGACCGGGATCCCGGTCTCCACGGGGAGGGCGTCATCGATCGTGGTGGTCATGGAGGAACGCATCATGCACCGACGACGCGCGCGGTCAATCCCACCTTCGATCAGCCGGCTAGGTGCGCTGCGCCACCCCGGGCCCGTCGTTCGACGGCGGCAGGCGTCTGGGCCGCCCGATCCGGATCCAATGGCTGCGCCAGGCGACCACCAGCACCACCACGGCGAGCACGGCGATGCCGACCATGACGATCCAGAAGCTGATCGGATCGTCCTTGGGCAGCGGCACCACGACGTTCATCCCCAGCAGCCCGGCGATCAGCGATCCGGGCAGCAGCAGCGTCGTCGCCAGCGCGAGGACCTTCATCGCGTCGTTGGTGCGCTGGGCAAGGCGCGACATGAAGACGTCGAAGGAGCCCAGGAGCAGGTCGCGGCTGTCCTCCACGGACTTGATCGAGCCTTCGAAGCGCGACGCGACGGTCGCGAACCCGATGGCCGTCTCCTCGCTCGCATCGCTGATCTTGCTGAAGTCGATCCCGGCCAGCGCCGCGAACACCTCCCGGTGGTCGCTCAGCGATCGGCGGAGCGCGGCGATCCGCCGGCGGAGGGCGACCAGGTCGGGGAGGATGTCCTCATCGGGCTGCGCGAGGAGGGAGCGGGTGTCGAGCGCGTCGACCTCGTCCTCGATGCCGTCGACGGCCTCGTAAGTACGTCGTCACGACCGCATCGAGGATGGAGCGCACGAATTCGGGTGCGTCGAGCCGCCCGGTCGCCGCGTCGTCCTGGATCCGCTCGTCGACGCGCTCGAGGAACGGCGCCGGCTCGCGGTGCGCGGTGATCACGACGTTCCGTGCCGCGACCATGTCGATCCAGTCCTCGCCCTCGGACCCCTCCCCCGGCGAGCCCATGACCCGCATGTGCAGGTGCCGGCCGTGGATGGCGAGGTGCGGGCCGCTGTCCAGCTTGCGCAGGGCGGCACCCGTCGAAGGACCCAGCTGCAGCCGCTTGTCGAGCTTCGCGACGACCTCGCCATCGAGGTCCCCATGCGCGTCGACCCACAGGAGCTGGGTGTCCTTGACCCGCCGCCCGAGCGCGTCGTCCAGCTCGAGCTCCTCGTCGGTCCGGTCCGCGTCGAACAGCCGGACACGGACGGCCTCGCCTGACGCCTCCGCCATCACGTGACCCGTCTCAGTCGCGCCGATCGTCGCTTCCGTTGCCGCGATCCGCCGTGCGGTCCTCGGCGCGTGGGAGCGCCTCCAGGTTCGCGCCGCCGCCGGGGTTCCGCGCCGGGTCGACGAGGTTCGCGCTGCCGACCGGCCCTTCGACCACGTCGGCCGCGGCGGGACGTTCGGTCGCGACGCGGTCTCGTCGGCCTCGGTGTTCGCTGGCTTCGGTCATGGGGGTTCGCCTCCTCGGGCGGGCTCGGTTCGCGTCCCGCGCGACCGAGGATGCTCCGATAGCCGCTCGCGCCGTGATGTCGCCGACGGGGATCCCGTTGCGGCGGCGTTGCGAAGTGGGCCGCGTCAGGTCGCCGATCCAGACCTGGTCCGCCTCGCCGCGGACCTGCTCTGTTCGGCCCGGTAGCCGGTCCGACCGACGGCCGTCCGCCTCAGCCGCGGATCCTGGGTCTCGGGGCAAGAGTCGTGTTCGTGCCCGCGATCGCGGTCGTCCTCGATGCTTCGACTTGCCGGGCCGGCCGCCGGCGACTAGGGTCCGCGCAAGGCGTCCGGATCGTCGTGACCCTGATCCTGAGAGGAGTCCCCGGGCATGACCGAGTCGTCAGGCGCGCATGTGGACATGGACCCGGCCTGGACGGCCGACACCGTGGCGGTGCAGGCCGGCCGGCCGGCGCGCGTGGCCGGTGCCCCCATGAACGCGCCGATCACCCTCAGCTCGACCTATGTGCACGACGCCCGGGTCGAGTACGGCCGCGACGGCAACGCCGGGTGGGAAGCACTCGAGGCGGCACTCGGCGTGCTCGATGGCGGCTCGGCCGTGACCTTCGCCTCGGGCCTCGCCGCCACGACCGCGATCGCGGGCCTCGTGCCCCCGGGTGGGACCGTGGTGCTGCCGTCGGTCGCCTACTACGGCGTCCGGAACATCTTCGAGCGGATGCAGGCTGAGGGCCGCATCCACATCCGGATGGTCGCCGCCGACGACACCGACGCGGTTCTCGCCGCGGCCGACGGCGCCGCGATGGTGTGGGTGGAATCGATCGCCAATCCGCTGATCGTGGTCGCCGATGTCCCTGTGATCACGGCCGGCGCGCGCGAGCGAGGCGCCATCACGGTCGTCGACGCGACATTCGCGACCCCGCTGCGCCAGCGACCGATCGAGCTCGGTGCCGACCTCGTCCTGCATTCGGCAACGAAACTGATCGCGCGGGCACTCGGATCTCCTGCTCGGCGCCGTGGTGTGCCGCGACGCCGCCCACGCAGACCTGCTGATGACGTACCGCCACGACCACGGGTCCATCCCGGGCTCGTTCGATGCGTTCCTGGCGTTGCGCGGGCTGCGCACGCTCGCCGTCCGCCTCGATCGCTCGGAGGCATCCGCGGGTGAGCTGGCCCGTCGCCTGGCGGCACATCCGCACGTCGCCGCGGTCCACTACCCGGGCCTGCCCGGCGATCCGCAGCACGAGCGCGGCCACGCGCGTCCTCCCGCAGGGGTCGGGGTCGATGCTCTCCTTCGAGGTCGCCGGCAGCGTCGACGAGACCGAGGCCTTCCTGGGGCGGCTGCGCCTGGTGACCCACGCGACGAGCCTCGGCGGCGTCGAGTCCCTCATCGAGCGCCGGGCCAGGTACGCGGGCGATGCCGCCATCGTCGCTCCCACCCTGTGCCGCCTGTCGGTCGGCATCGAGAACGTCGAGGACCTGTGGACCGACCTCGACGTGGCACTGCGCGCCGCGCTCGGCTGAACGACGACCCGCACCCGGCGACCGCCTCGACCAGGATGGAGGCGAACGGCCCCATCGGCGCGAGGCCCGTGACGTGCCGATCGGCCGATGTGTTCGTGACCGGCGGCACATGTCGGTCGGGCGGCGGGCGTCGAACCTGACGGTGGATGAATCTCCTTGGGGGAATGTGACGTGGTCAACCGTCGGTCAGTCGTCGCCATCCTCGTGCTCTTCCTCGTTGCGGCGTGCGCCGCGCCTGCGGCCAGCCCGAGCGGAACGGTCCCAAGCGCCTCCACGGCCAGCCTCCCGTCGCCGACCGCCTCGCCATCGCCGTCGCCCACGGCAGCGCCCACGCCATCGCCGACGCCGTCACCAACGCCGACCCCGGCGACGCCGAGCTCGACGGCGCCACCGACGCCCTCGCCGACGCCCGCCACGATGACCGTGCGCGCCTACTTCCTGATGGGCGATGGCAGCGGCGGCGAGGTCGTCAACGAGCCGACGCTCGTTCCGGTCCTCCGGACGGTGCCCAAGAGCACGGCGACGGCAACGGCCGCGATGAAGGCGCTGCTCGCGGGACCAACGGCCAAGGAGCGAGCGCCGACGTGGCCGATCAAGACGCTCATCCCCGCCGGCACCAAGCTCCTCGGGATCGACATCTCTGGAGGCCTCGCGACGGTCGACCTGTCCGCCGAGTTCGCCTCGCTATCCCCTGACGACGCCTGGGATCTCGGGAGCTACTCGCTTCACGGACGTGTGGCCCAGGTCGTCTACACCCTGACCCAATTCACGACGGTGGATCGCGTCGACTTCAAGCTCGACGGCAAGCCGGTCAAGGTGTTGTACGGGATGCCGGACCCGGAAAGCGGGGCGTCCGAGGCGATCGCCATGGACAAGCCCGTCACCCGGGCGACGTACCGCGACCAACTATTCGTACCGCGACCACTTCCTGCCCCTGATCTTCGTCGATCGGCCGACGTGGGGTGCCGCCCTGCCGAACCCCGGCCGGGTCACGGGCCTCGCCAACGTCTTCGAGGCGCAGTTCCGGATCGCCCTGCTCGATGCCAACGACAAGGTGCTGGTCGATCGTCCGGTGACCGCAACCTGCGGAAGCGGATGCTGGGGTCAAGCTTCGACGTGACCCTGCCCTACGATGTGTCGAAGGCCCAGTGGGGAACGCTGCGGGTGTGGGACATCTCGGAGTACAGCGGCAAGCCGGTGGCCGTACGCGAGTACCCGGTCTATCTGCGGCCGGCACCCTAGAACGAGGCCGGGGCCGCTGGCGATAATGGCCGGCGTGCAGGAGGTCGAGGTCGTCGTCGCCCATCGCGAGCGGGCGACGCTGCGGGTCGGCGACCTGTTCCTGAAGATCGATGCCGATCAGGCGCACACCGACGTCGAGGTCGAGGCGATGGCGATGGCGCCGGTCCCGACCCCGGAGGTCCTGTGGCGGAAGCCGCCCGTGCTCGCCCTGGCCGCCGTCCCAGGGAAGGCGCTCGGCCGCCTCCAGGAGCCGTCCACCGCTTCGGCGGCGGCGTGGGCCGCCGCCGGTGCCGCGGTACGGATGCTGCACGACGCGCCATTGCCGCCGTGGCCCGGTCGGAGTCTCGACGAGTTGGCGGCACGCCTCGACACCGAATGCGAGTGGCTCATCGCCAACGACGTCCTTCCCGCCGACGTGGTCACCCGCAACCGCCGCGTCGCCGAAGCTGCGCTCCGGCCGTGGTCACCGGTATTCATCCACGGCGACCTCCAGATCACCCACATCTTCGTCGACGGCGACGAGGTCACCGGCATCATCGACTGGTCCGAGGCTTCCCAGGGCGACGCGATGTATGACCTCGCCACCCTCACGCTCGCACACGAGGAGCACCTCGGCGACGTCGTCGCCGGCTACGGCCCCGATGTCGACCTCGACGTGATCCGCGCGTGGTGGTCGTGGCGAAGCCTCGTGGTGGTCCGCTGGCTGGCCGAGCACGGCTTCGGCCCGCTCGAGGAGATGCCCGAGGTCGGCGTGCTCAGATCCCGACTCTGAGCACTATCGTGACGCCGGGTCGTGGTGCCAGACGGTGTGACCGACCGGGAAGCCGTCGCGCGCCTCGGTCAACGTCAACAGGCAGCGCTCGATGCCGAACTCGATCAGCACCTGGTCGTCGAACCCGGGCCACGGTTCCTCGAGGTCGCGCTCGGCGAGGAACTGCTTGGTGAGCGTCGCGCGCAGCGCGGCATCGTCGAGCTCCGTGATCCGTCCGGTCACGTAGAAGGCGTCGTCGTGCCGCGGCGGCGGAAAGGTCTCCGAATGAAGCGCGTATCGGGGGTCACGGCGGAGGTCAGCCAGCTTGGGGCCGGGGACGATGAACGCGTACAGACCGTCGGCGGTGACCAGCGGGCAGATCGGATGGACCCGCGGTCCACCGTCGGCGCGCACCGTGCCGAGAAATGCAAGACCGACGTCGAACTCGAAGAGGAACGAGGCGCCGAGCCTCGCCAACTCGGGACAAGCGTTTGCGAACTGCCGCCAGGTGAGCACGCCAGCAGGGTGCCGGAGTGAATTCGAATGCGCAACCGTCCTCAGTCGCGGATACCCACCAGAGGCGCGCATCGGGTGCACGAGCGTGGATGAGCCTGCCTGTGCCGGGGCTGCATGCGCAAGGATGCATGCTTCTGGCGCCCCCGGACGGGCTCTGGGACCCGGCACCCGGAAGCGACGATCCGCTTGACTGGTACGCCGCTAAGCGACTCGCTCGGCCACCGGTCTTGTGGGAGTCATGAGCCGCCCTTCAGCAGCTCGGCCGCGGCGGCGATCTCGTCGGGGTCGCCCGGTCCCGGGACCCACTGAAGGCGCAACGGGTCGTCGTCGTAGCGAGGGATCATGTGCAGGTGGAAGTGGAATACCGTCTGCCACGCTGCACGCCCGCAGAAGTTGAGGAGGTTGACTCCGTCCGCACCGAGCGCGTCGCGGGCACGTGCAGCGAGCCGCTGTGCAGCGAGCGCCACGGCGGCAAGGTCCTCGGTACCGATCTCGTGGAGGTCACGCGAGTGGTTGCGCGGCACGACGAGCGCGTGCCCGCGCGTCACCGGGTAGATATCCATGAAGCTCACGGTCCGCTCGTCGGAGTCGATTATCGTTCCCGGCATCTCGCCCGCGACGATCTTGCAGAACAGGCAGTCGGTGTCCGCTGGCATGCGAGGAGGTTACTCGCCACCATTCGGCGGACGTGGCGCCCCCGGACGGATTCGAACCGCCGACGCAGGCCTTAGGACGGCCTCGCTCTATCCACTGAGCTACGGGGGCGCGGACCCCATCGTACCGCGAGGGGCGGGGCCGCCAGCGCAGCCGGGAGCGGACCAGACCGAGACTCCGACCGAGACCGTGGCACGCCAGGGTTCCAGTCGGAGCCCGGGACGACGCGAACGAACCCGCTCGATGGCCATTTGGCACGCTCATGGACCGATCCGCGCTCCAGAGGCGGTCTGCAGGCCACGATCGAGGCATCCGGACGTCGACTGGAACATCCCTGGGCCACGAGGACGGAGAGCCACGTGGGCCGGAGGATGCGGTCGTCCGGCGGACATCGATCGGCCGCGCCGGAACCTGCTCGGGCGACGGGACGTCTGCCCGCCATGGCCGCCACACCTCCCTGTGGCGGCCTACGTTCGTCCCGTCGGCGGGCGAGATCGCGGCCCTCACCTACAATCCGGGGCGCGATGACCGCTCCCCTCCCCGACCTGATCCTGTACAGCCGGCCGGGCTGCCACCTGTGCGACGAGACTCGCGCGGTCCTCGAAGCGCTCCTGCGCCAGCGGCAGGCCGAGGGCCGGCCGACCCCCGCGCTGCGCGAACGCGACATCGACTCGGACCCGGCGCTCCAGCGCGCCTTCTTCACCGTGATCCCGGTCGTCGAGCTGGGCGACCGGCGCCTCGAGCTCGCGACGAGCGCCGCGGCCCTCCGCCGGCTCCTGGCCGACGTCCTCGACGCCGAACCGGTGGACGCCTGACCCGATGGCCGGCACGGACCTCACGATCCTCGTCGCGTTCGCGGCCGGCGTCATCAGCTTCCTCTCGCCGTGCGTGCTCCCGCTCGTGCCCGCCTACATCGGCCAGCTGACCGCGATCGCCGTGGCGGCCGGCGAGCCCGGCGCGCGCCCATCACGCTGGATGGCGGTCCGCCAGTCGCTCGCCTACGTCGCCGGCTTCGGGGCCGTCTTCACGATCCTCGGCGTCACCGCCACGTTCGCGGCCGGCCCCATCGCCGATTACCTGGGCGCCCTCCGGATCGTCGGCGGGCTGGTCCTCATCGTGCTCGGACTCAATCTCGCGGGGATCCTCCACGTGCCGATCCTCGAGCGCACCTGGCGGCCGCTGGAAGCGGGGGCGTCGGGCTCGCTGGCGACGGCGACCGGGTCCGTCGCCCTCTCGTCGGGCGGCGCCGGCAGTTCGGCCTCGGTCGGGGACCGCGTCGGCGCCAGGATGGTCAGTCCCAGCGGCGGCTGGCTCGCGTCGTTCGGGCTCGGGGCGATCTTCGCGGTCGGCTGGACCCCGTGCATCGGCATCATCCTGGGCGCGATCCTGACGATGGCCGCGGCGTCGGGCACGACCGCGCAGGGCGCGATCCTGCTGATCGCCTACACCCTCGGCCTCGGGCTGCCGTTCATCGGGATCGCCCTCGTCTACGACCGCGCGCCGCGACTCGTCCGGCCGCTGGTCAAGCACGGGCGTGCGGTCGCGATGGTCGGCGGGCTGCTGGTCGCCTTCATCGGCCTGGCGATGGTCCTCGACTGGCTGGCGTTCCTGCCGCGCTTCTTCAGCTTCTACTCGGCGGTCTAGGTGAGCGACCGGCCCGAATTCACCCACCAGCGCGAGCGCCACGGCCTGGTCGGGCCGTTCAGCGGCCGCCAGATCCTGGCCGCCTTCCTGACGATCGTCGTCGTGGGCATCGTCCTGGTCGGGGTCACGACGCCACTCGGGAACACCGCGGGTCCGGGGCTGATCGATCCCCGGGCCACTCCGTTCGTCATCGCGTCGCCCACCCAGGGCCTGCGCCCCGGCGAGCTCGCCCCGGAGCTCGCGATCCCCCTCGACGACGGCACGACCTACCAGCTGACCGACCTCGACGGCAAGCCGATCCGCCTCGCGGACCTGCGCGGCAAGGTCGTCTGGCTCAACTTCTGGGCGAGCTGGTGCCCGCCGTGCCAGCACGAGACCCCGATCCTGCGCGAGCTCTCGGAGCGCTACAAGGACCAGGGTCTCGAGGTGATCGGGGTGAGCGTCCAGGAGACGACGCCCGACGATATCGCGGCGTACGCAAGGCGCTACGACCTGCACTACACGATCGGCTTCGACGCCTTCGGGCACGTCTTCCACACGTACAAGGTCTTCGCGCTGCCGACCCAGTTCTTCATCGACCGCGATGGGGTCATCCAGCAGGTCGCGAACGGCCCGGTCGACGAGAGCGCCGCGGCGGCGCTGCTCGAATCGATGCTTGGGCCGACTGCGAGCCCGGCCGCGAGCCCGTCAGCTCCGGCGCCCTCCCCGTCCTAGATCGGCTCGAAGCGGAAGCGGTCCCGGTCGCGGACGACATGGCCGATCGGCTGCTTGGCCTCGTGCGAGAGCACGATCAGCCAGTGCTCATCTGCGGCCTGGCCGAACAGTTCGACCTTGCGCGCGACCGAATCGAGCGGGAAGTCGTCGAACGAGGTCACCCAGCGCGGGTTCGCCGCCCACGGCCGCATGAACAGGTCCCCGAAGAACGCGAGGGTCTGGCCCTCCCCGCCGCGCACCACGATGGCCTGGTGCCCGGTCGAGTGGCCGCCGGTCGGCACGACGGTCACGCCGGGGACCAGTTCCACCTCGCCGTCGGCCCAGCCCTGCGAGCCCCAGTCCTTGACCAGCGTGAGTTCCGGCTGCACGTACGAGGCGACCAGCCGCGGGTTGTCGCTGAGGGCGACCTCCCACTCGGCCTTCTGGGCCACGATCTTGGCGTACGGGAAGGTCCGCTCGCCGTCGGCGCGCAGGAGCCCGCCCGCGTGGTCGAAGTGCAGGTGGCTCATCGCAACGACGCTGATGGTCTCGGGGAGGACCCCCGCGGTCTCCAGCGCGGCGGCGATCCACGGCCCCTCGTAGCTGCGCATCGCCCGTGTCTTCTCGTCGACCCGCTCGCCGATGCCGGTCTCCACCAGCACGCGCCCGGCCGGTGTATCGATGAGCAGGCAGTTCAGGGCCTGGAGGAGCCGTCGCTTGTCGTCCACCTCATCGGCGACGAGATCGCCCCATAGCACCCACGGCACCGGGCCGAACAGCGTGCCCGCATCCGAGCGGAACGTGCCGGCCTGGAGCAGCGCGACCTGGATGCCGCCGCCCAGGTCGACATGCCAGTCGACCGCATCATTGAGGGCCATGCGTCGCGTCGCCTCCAGCGTCTAGGAGCGCGTGGGTTCTTCGGTCTTGCGGCCGGATTCGAAATCGCGATGGAAGGCCGATGCCGTCGGCTCTGACTGGCCCTGGTACTTGGACCCGAGCTCGGGCGAGCCGTACGGGCGGTCGACCGGCGATGACATCTTGAAGAACGAGATCTGGCCGATGCGCATCCCGAAGTAGAGCTTGATCGGCAGGTTGGCGACGTTCGAAAGCTCGAGCGTCAGGTTGCCCTTCCAGCCCGGGTCGACGTATCCGGCGGTCGAGTGGATGAGCAACCCGAGACGGCCTAGGGAGCTCTTCCCCTCCAAGCGGGCGACGAGGTCATTGGGAAGCTCGACCCATTCGAGCGTCTGGCCGAGCACGAACTCGCCGGGATGGAGGACGAACCCCTCGTCGTCGGAGACGGTCAGCATCTCGGTCAGGTCGGGCTGCGGGGCGCGGACGTCGATGAACGCGTAGCGGTTGTTGCGGAAGACCCGGAAGCTGCGGTCGAGATGGAGGTCGACCGAGGACGGCTGGAGGTCCTTGGGATCGTACGGGTCGATGCGGACCTCGCCGGCGTCCAGGGCGGCGCGGATGTCGCGATCGGACAGGACGCTCATGCGCCGGGCGTCCCGCGCTCTTCGTAGAGGGAGTCGACCTCGCGCTTGAGCGCCTCGAGGTCCTCGAAGCTCTGGTAGACGCTGGCGAACCGGATGTAGCCGATCTGGTCGATCGCCCGGAGCTGCTCCATGGCCATCGCGCCGACGCGTGACGACGGGATCTCGCTGGCGCCCGAGGCGCGCAGCTCGGCCTCGATGGCGTCGGCGGCGGCATCCGCGGCCCCGGCGGGGACCGGCCGGCGGGTCAGCGCCTTGCGCAGCCCCGAGACGAGGCGGTCGCGGTCGAACTCCTGGCGCGTCCCGTCCCGCTTGATGACGACCAGCCGCGCCGCCTCGACCCGCTCGTAGGTCGTGAAGCGCGCCGCGCACGCCGAGCACTCTCGTCGGCGGCGGATGGTGGCGGAGTCATCGAGGTCCCGGGAGTCGACCACCCGGGTCTCGCGCTCACCGCAACTGGGGCAACGCATCGGGCTCCTGTCGGGTCCGTACCACTAGGTCTTGTGGTATGACCGCAGGATACCACTACATGGTGTGGTCGGCGCGGGTCAACTCGTCGGCGAGGGTGGCCTGCCGGTCGATGGCTTCGCGGGCATGGATGAGGTTGAGGTAGCCGCGCTTGATGGAGGTCTGCGCCTCCAGCTCGCGCGTCCCGCCGCGCACCGATGCGAGGATGTTCGTGCCGTGCTCCACGGTCGAGAGCGCCCGGCCCGCGCGCTCCAGCCCGAACACGATCTCCTCGCGGATCGGCACCGCGCGGCGCGGTGTGTGGAGCGCCTTGGCCTCGGCGATGTACTGCTCCACCGCGTCCGTGGCGGCCGTGAGCGTATCCCCGAGCGCCGTCGGCTCCAGCGCGTGGTGGCGGACCAGGTCGATGCGGCCCGCGGCCCCGGTCAGCGACGCGTCGACCCGCGCCGTGAGGTCGCGCACGGCCGCGCGGAACGACTCGACCTCACGGGTCCGGGCCACGATCCGGCCGGTCCCGCGGAAGACGACGAGCAGGCCCGCGGCGAGCGCGATGAACGCGAGGATCGGCAGGAGGAAGATCCAGTCCACGGCGTCCCTCGGCCGCGGTCAGGTCACGCGAGCCCGGAGCGCCGCCAGCAGCGCCCGGCCCACGTCGAACAGATCCCCGACGACGAACAGGTCCGCGAAGTCGGCGATCGGCGCGTCCGGGTCGCGGTTGATCGCCACGATGGTCCCCGACGTCTGCATCCCGACCTTGTGCTGGATCGCGCCGCTGATGCCCAGGGCCAGGTAGAGCTGCGGCTTGACGATCTTGCCGGTCTGCCCGATCTGCTGACCGTACGCGATCCAGCCTGAATCGACCGCCGCGCGCGTCGCGCCGACGGTGCCGCCGAGGACGTCCGCGAGCTCGCCGACGAGCTCGAAGCCGTCCGGCCCACCGATCCCGCGGCCACCAGCCACGATGACCCTGGCCTCCTCGATCGGCGCCGCGGCGGCGTCGGCGACGATCTGCTCGATGACGGCCGCCGTCGGTCCCTCGAGGGCGGCGGCGGCCGCGACCGGTTCCACGGCGCCCGGTGCGGGTGCCGCCTCGGCCGTGACGACATTGGGCCGGACCGTGACGATGCCACGGCCCGTGGTCAGGGCACTTCGCGTCAGGAGCTTCCCGCCGAAGACGCTGTGCTCCGCTTCGGGGCCGCCATCGGACCAGGCGACCGCGGTCGCGTTGGCGAGGACGCCGAGCCCGGTCAGCGCGGAGAGGACGCCGGCGAGGTCGCGGCCCTCGGGACCGGCCCCCGCGAGGACGACCTGCGGCTCGTGCTCCTCGACCAGGGCCGCGAGGCGCCGCGCGACGATCGTCCCGGCGGCATGGTCCGCGGTGGTCGCCTCGGTCATGGCCAGCACCCGGGGCACGTACCGCGCGAGCTCGGCCGCGGCGGCCTCCGGCGCGGCCCCGATCACGATTCCGGTGACCGGCTCGCCGGATGCCTCCCCCAGCGTCCGCGCCAGGGTGGCGACCTCCGTGCTGATCCTGGCGAGGGATCCGTCGCCGGCCAGCTCGCCGTGGACCCAGATCCCGCCCATCAGATGAGCCTCCGCTCGGCGAGGAACTCGACGACCTGGCGCGCGGCTTCCTCAGCGGGCTCGCGGATGACGCGCGTGGCGTCGCGCGCCTCGGGTGCCTGTGAACCGGTGACCCGCGTCGTGGCGGCCGCACCCCCGACCGTCGCGGCATCCAGGCCGATCTCCGCGAGCGAGACCGTCGCGATCTCCTTGGACCGTGCGGCCATGATCCCCTTGAGCGAGGGGTAGCGCGGCTCGCCGAGCGCCTGCGTGCAGCTGATCAGGGCCGGCATCGGCCCCTCGAGCACGTCGTAGCCCGAGGGCGTGATCCGCCGGACGCGGACTGTCCCCGCCGCCGGATCCGGCTCGATCGTCGCGGCGTAGGACAGCAGCGGCAGCCCGGCCAGCGCGGCGACGCCCGGGGCGACCAGCCCGGCCCCGCCGTCGGAGGTATCGACGCCCGCCAGCACGAGGTCGAAGGTCATCGTCGCGAGGGCGGCGGCCAGGACCCGGGTGGTGGAGACCACGCAGGAGCCTTCGAGCGCCGGGTCCGTCACGAGCCGTCCGGTCGCGGCACCCATGGCCAGGGCCTTGCGCATCGTCTCGGGCGCGTTCGCGGGCGCCATCGAGAGCAGCGTGACCTCGCCGCCATGGGCCTCGGTCAGCTTGAGGGCGGCCTCCAGCGCGTATTCATCGTTGCCGTTGACCACCGCGGGCACGGCACCGCGGTCCAGACGGAAGTCCGGACCCAGGCGCTCCCCCGCCGAGGCGGGGTCCGGGACCGGTTTCATGAGCACGACGATCTGCAACGGGACGTGAACCTCCGTGCGTGGTCAGCCGCCCTTGCCGAGCAGCGCCCGCGCGAGGACCAGCCGCTGGATCTGCTGGGTGCCTTCGTAGAGCTGGGTGATCTTCGCGTCGCGCATCATCCGCTCAACGGGGAACTCATCGATATAGCCGTATCCGCCCATGACCTGCACGGCATCGGTCGTGACTCGCATGGCGGTATCCCCGGCGACGAGTTTACACATGGCCGCCCACCGCCCAGCGTCGCGAGCGCCCGCCTCGATCTCCGTGCACGCCTTGTACAGGAGCTGGCGCGCGGCCTCCGTCGCGGCGTCCATGTCGGCCAGCATCGCCGCCACCATCTGGAAGTCGCCGATGCGTTGCCCGAACTGCTTGCGCTCCTTGGCGTAGGCCGTGGCGACCTCGAGCGCGCCCTGGGCGATCCCCACCGCCTGCGCCGCGATCCCCGGCCGGCTCCGCTCGAACGTCTGCATCGCGATCTCGAACCCGTCGCCCTCCTCGCCGATGCGGTTCGCCGCCGGGACGCGGACGCCATCGAAGGTCAGCTCCGCGGTCGGGCTGCCGCGCAGCCCCATCTTGTGCTCGAGCCGAGCCACGCTGAAGCCGTCGGCTGGCACCTCGACCACGAAGGCCGTGAGCCGTCGGTGCTTGGGGACGCTCGGATCGGTCACCGCGAAGACCGTGATGAGGTTCGCCACGGATCCCTGGCTGATGAACCGCTTGGAGCCGGTCAGCACGTAGTCGTCGCCGTCGCGGACCGCCCGCGTGCGCGCCGCCCCGGCGTCGGAACCGGCCTCGGCCTCGGTCAGGGCGAACGCGATGAGGTGCTCGCCGGACGCCAGCTTCGGCAGCCAGCGGGCCTGCTGCTCGGGCGTGCCGCGGTGGACGATCGGCAGCGACGCCAGCTCCTGGACGGCGAGGATCAGCCCGGTCGTGGCGCACGCACGACTCAGCTGCTCGATCGCGAGGCAGACGGTCAGCAGGTCGCCGCCGAGGCCGCCGTGCTCGACCGGGAACGGCAGCGCCAGGATGTCCTGCTTCGCCAGCAGGTCCTTGATGTCCCATGGGAACTCGGCCGTCCGGTCGATCTCCGCCGCGCGTGGCGCGACACGCTCGTCGGCAAGGACCCGGACAGCGTCGCGCAGATCGCGCTGGGCATCCGTGAGGCGGTACGTGGCGCTCGCGTCGGTCGGCATGGTCACCGCAAGCATCCTACCGGCCGCGAGCGGCGTCGGGGTCGCGTCGGGGTCGGGTCGGGGTCGCTCGCCATCACAGCGACGTGGCGGTCCGGTGCGGTCCGGGCCTGTTGGCGAACCGCCGCCGGCCGTTTACCCTCTGCCCCAAGCACGGAGCGGGGTCCGTACCGGATCGGGGACGACGATGGACGAGACGACGAGCCTGATCATGCTCATGGTGGCCGCCGTGATCGGCGCGACCGCGAGCCTGGCCATGCTGCGGCGGCAGCGGATGCAGGCGGCCGGGCCGCGCGAGAGCCCCTTTGCCGTCAGCACGGAGGGGATGAAGCGCTGCCCGTCCTGCAACATGGGGAACCTGGTGACGGACGCCGACTGCTCGAGCTGCGGGAAGCGCCTGCCTGGGTGATCGCGGCCTTCACCAAGGCAGACCAGCTTTGACCTCGGGGCCGGGGATCTCCTCGATCGCGAACGTGTAGTAGGTCTCGCCTCGCACCGTGTACACCGAAAGGCCGGCGATCGCGTTCCCGTTCGTCCAGGCATGCCGCGGCACCGACGGGATGAAGTGCGCTGGCGGCGGATCCAGCGGTGTCCAGCCGGCAGCCGCGAGACGTTGACGGAAGTACGACACGACCGCGTCCGGCGCGGCGGTGGTGGTGTAGCTCGATTCGACGTACGCCGGCCGGATGATGTCCTCGTCGTGGCTCCGGCCCCGATCGCTATCGCGGTCGTGGGTCGCGGCCGGATCTGAAAGCCGTGATTCCGGCATGGCACGCAGACCCGCGAGCGGGCTGGGGTCGTACCAATAATGGCCGGCCGTCAGGCGGATCGTATAGAGGATCGTCCGGCTGTTCGGGTCGGCTGGATCCGCTCGGGTAAAGAGCTGCTGCACGGCGGCGAATTCTCTCCGCCACGTCGGCGTCACCTCGTAACGGCTCGAGTACATCGGCTGCCAGGCCCAGCCGTCCCGCTCCAGTGAGGTCCGGTACCAGTCGGTAACGTCCCCTTGGTCGGCGAGAGCCCGAAAGGACAGGTCGATGGTGGCTTCGTGCCGTCCTGACAGGAGATCGAACGACTCCGGCCTCTCCGTCGTGCTGACCAACTCAGCGTTCGGGAAGGTCAGCGACGCCGCGGTCGAAGCCCGTAGGTACGCGAGTGGACGCGCCTTCTGGTAGCCGTCGTACGCGGTCCACGCGACGCCGGCCATCAGCACGACGCCGGCCAAGGCCGTGAGCGGCAGCCATATGGGTCTCTCTCGGTCGGTGTTCGGACGCGGCGGTCGGGCGCCGAGGAACGCCCGCTCGCGGACGACCACGACCCCGACGAAGGTGGCCGAACCGGCCAGCGCCAAACCGATGACGGGGTTCTGACGACTGATCCACAGCCCTGCGACGACGAACAGCGCGCTCAGCAGGAGGCTGCTGCGCGTCGATGAGGCCCAACGACCCGTCAGCCGATGGCCGAGCACGGCATAGGCGAGACCGGCGCCCGCAGCCGCCATCGCCGCGGCGACGATCAGGAATGGGGATGGCGGATCCGCCAACAGACCCAGCCAGCCGACGAACAGGGTGGCCACCCCGGAAAGGAGGACGAGTCCGGCCACGACGAGGCCGGCGGTGATCATGGCGACGGCCGCGAGCGTGATCGCGAATGGTGGCTGGCCGGCTGCCGGCTCGCTCATGGGCGGCATCCTGCCACATCAGATGACCGGGAGCCGCCGATCCTCCGGTGCGGCCGCGAGCCGGGCGGCGAGGACTTCGCTGATGTCCATCGAGGCCACCGTGCCCGCTCCGCTCGAGGCCGCGATCCCGTCCGACAGCATGACCATGCAGAACGGGCAGGCGGTGGCCACCGTCGCTGCGCCGGTCTCGAGGACCTGACGCGTCCGCTCGGCGTTGATCCGCGTCCCGCGGTCCTCCTCCATCCACATCCTGCCGCCACCGGCACCGCAACAGAATGTGTTGCGTCCCGACTTCTCCATCTCCGTCACCGAGACGCCGGCCGCACCGAGGACGTCGCGCGGCGCGGCCACCACCCCGTTGTAGCGGGCCAGGTAGCAGGAGTCATGGACGGTGACGCTCCCGGGCCGGTGCTCGCCGCTCGAGGCCGAGGCGTCCTCCGGCACGGTCTGCAGCCGGCCTGACGCGAGCAGCTCCGCGAGATAGGTCGAGTGGTGGACGATCCGGTACGACCCGCCCAGCTGCCCGTACTCGTTGCCGATCGTGTTGAAGCAATGCGGGCAGGCGGTCACGATCGTCCGCTCGCCCATCCCGTAGCGGTCCAGCGTGGCCACGTTCCCGGCGGCGAGGATCTGGAAGACGTAGTCGTTGCCCATGCGGCGGGCCGGGTCGCCGGTGCAGGACTCCTCCTGGCCGAGCACCGCGAAGGGCACGCCAGCGGCATGCAGGCACGTCGCCACGGCCCGGGCGACCTTCTGGTTGCGCGGGTCGAACGCCGCGGCGCACCCGACCCAGTACAGGACCTCGAGCTCGTCGAGCCGGCCGGCCGCCGACACCGCCGCCACGGTCTCGACCTCGAACTCGAGCGGCTTCGTCCAGTCCAGTCGTGCCGAGGCCGGCTGGCCCCACGGGTTACCCTGGTTCTCCATCGCCCGGAACGCCCCGGTCAGCTCCGGCGGGAAGCGCGAGTCCTCGAGGACGAGGTTGCGCCGCAGCCCGACGATCTTGTCGACGTGCTCGATCAGCACCGGGCACGCCTCGACGCAGGCGCCGCAGGTCACGCAGTCCCACACCGCGTCGTAGGGGATCGCCGTGTCCACGATCGGGGCCGCGAGGGCCGACGCCGCCACCGTCGTGTCGTCGAGGCCATAGGTCTCGCGCACGATCGGCGAGTTGGGGATGATGTCGATCCCGTGCTCCGCGTCCACCGACATCTCGCGGATCCCCATGATGAAGTGCTTGGGGTTGAGCGGCTTCCCGGTGTTCCACGCCGGGCACGCCTCCTGGCAACGGCCGCATTCCGTGCAGGTGAACCCATCGAGCAGGTCCTTCCAGCCCAGGTCCTGGAGCGTTCGCAGCCCGAACGATGCGTCGGCGGCCTCCAGGTCGAGGGCCGGCAGCTCGCCCCGCGGTCGCAGCTTGCGGAACCAGATGTTCGGGAAGCTGGTGGCGATGTGGAGGTGCTTGCTGAACGGCAGGTAGCACAGGAACGCCGCGACGAGTGCGATGTGTCCCCACCAGAAGAGCGCGAACAGCACGTCGAGCACGTCCGGCGAGAGGGCACGGAGCGGGACCGCCAGCGCCGCCGCGATGAACGCACCCGGCTGGTCGCCGTACCTCGCGAACTCGACCGCCTGGGCGAGCAGCTCCGCGGCGACGACTCCCCCGATCATCGCGAGGATCAGGAGCGCGTCGCGGTTCAGCGTCAGACGCGCCGGCTTGGTGACGAGGCGACGGAAGAATGCCCAGCCGATGGACGCCAGCACGATGACGGCGACCACGTTCTGCATCACGCTGACGGCCGTCCACAGGAGACCGTCGAACGGGATCGAGACGACCGCCTGGATGATCCCGCCGGTGACGATGTTGGCGGTCCCGATCGTCAGCAGCACGAAGCCCCAGAAGATGCCGGCGTGCATCAGCCCGGCCTTCGGGTCCTTGAACATCTTCGTCTGGAAGAAGGCGTAGCGGACCAGGCCGGCGAACCGCGTCGGGATGTCGGCGAACGGGCTGGGGCCACTGGTGCGCACCGCGGCGAAGACCCGCAGGTGGCGGGCCATGACGAGCACGAAGAACACGGCCGCTCCCCAGAAGACCGGGAAGACGAGCGGGTACGCCGGGACCTCGGCGAACGCCTCCAACACCGCGGTCAGCCGCTGCGACCGTGGTCGAAGGGGCCGACGAGCGTCTCCAGCGCGTGGTCGAGGATCGGCTCGAGCGCCGACAGCGATTCGAGGGCGCCCTTCGGGCTGCCCGGGACGTTCACCACGAGCGCGCGCCCGGCGACGCCGACGAGACCGCGCGAGAGGTCCGCGAGCGGGGTGATCGCACGGCCGGCCGCGCGCATCGCCTCGGCGAGCCCGGGAACCTCGTAGTCGATCACCCGCGCCGTCGCCTGTGGCGTCACGTCGCGGGGCGTCAGGCCGGTCCCGCCCGTCGTGACGATCAGGTCGTGATCGGCGGCCGCTCGGGCGATCGCCGCCTCGATGGCCGGCCCGTCGTCGGGCACCAGGTCGCGATCGACCGAGAATCCAAGTGCCGTCAGGCGGTCCCCCAGGACCGCACCGGAGCCGTCCTCTCGCACGCCGGCGGCGACGCCGTCACTGATCGTGAGGACGAGCGCCCGGCTCATCCGCCGCGGGGACGCCGGCTCGGCGCCTTGGGCTTCCCAGACGACTTCGGCCGGCCGCGGGAACCGGGGTTGATCCGGCCAGCGGAGCGCTCGCCCGGCTGGCGGACGGGCGGCGGCCCCTCAGGCGCGGGCGAGCGGTTCCACTCGCCGCTCTTGCCGCCGGTCTTGCTCGCGAGGCGGACCGACCCGATCTCGACGCCGCGCTCGACGCCCTTGACCATGTCGTAGACCGTCAGGGCGGCGACCGAGGCCGCGGTCATGGCCTCCATCTCCACCCCGGTCTGACCGGTCGTCGCGGCCTCGGCACGGATGCGCAGGACGCCGGCGATGCGATCGGGCGTGATCGAGACCTGGATGTCGGTGAGGGCCAGCGGATGGCAGAGCGGGATCAGCTCGCTGGTCCGCTTGGCGCCCATCACGCCCGCCAGCTCGGCCACGCTGAGCACGTCGCCCTTGGGGCCGCCGCCATCGATCACCAGGCTCATCGTCTCGGCCGAGAGGGCGACCGTCGCCTCGGCGACCGCGCGTCGCGCGGTCACGGGCTTCGCGGAGACATCGACCATCCGCGGTCGGCCGGTCCGGTCGACGTGGGAAAGGCGTCGGCGCTCGAACCGTGGAGCGGGCTTCTGGTCCATCGCGACGAGGATAGCGGCCGCGGTCAGGCCCGGTCGAGCCACCACAGCTCGACCTCGGCGCCGGCAGGCAGCGTGTCGTGCGCCTCCGGGATGACCGCGAGGGCATCGGCGGCGGCCAGCGCCGAGATCACGTGGCTCCCCTGCCCGCCCGCAAGACGGACCCGGACGCGGCCCTGGGCGTCGCGGACCGGCGTCCCGGCCGCGTCCCGCTCGGAGATCACCCGGAGGTAGCCGCGACGGCCGGGACTCTTGCTGACGGGTCCGGCGAGGACCGCCCGGTCCACCGCGCGGTTGAGGTCGTCGTCGCGACGGCCGGCGAGCCGCCGCAGGGCGGGCCGGACGAAGAGCTCGAAGGTCACGAAGGTCGAGACAGGGTTGCCGGGCAGGCCGAAGAGGAGCGTCGCGGACCGCGCGGCGGCAGACGCGCCATCGGCCGCGGGGCCGTCCGCCGTCCCGGCTGTCGCGGTCCCGAACGCGAAGGGCTTGCCAGGCTGGACCTTGACCCGCCAGAGGCTGATGGTGCCGATCTCCTCGATCGCAGTCCGGACCACGTCGTACGGACCCACCGAGACGCCCCCCGACAGGATGATCGCGTCCACGCCGGAATCGAGGCCGGCCCGGAGGCGCTGGCGGACGTCCTCGAGCCGGTCAAGGGCGATCCCCAGCCGGATCGCCTCGGCGCCGGTCGCCTCGAGGAGCGCGGCGAGCCCTGGTCCGTTCGCGTCGGGGATCCCGGAGGCGCCGAGGGCCTCGCCGGCGGCCCGGACCTCGTCTCCGGTGGCGAGCACCGCGACCCTCGGGCGGCGGTACACCTCGACCGCATCGATCCCCGCACCGGCCAGCAGCGAGACCACGGCCGGCGTGACCACCACACCGGGACCCACCAGCTCGACACCCTCGGTGAGGTCGCTGCCGGCCCGGCGGATCGAGCCTCCGGCCGGCACGGCCTCGTGGACGAGGCAGGCGGCGGGGAGCGGACCGGTCGCTTCGCGGCCGCGCGGACCCGCGGCCCCGGCCGCGTCGACGGGCGTCGTCGCCTCCACGGGCACCACCGCGTCGGCCCCGGGCGGGATCGGGGCACCCGTGGCGATCCTGACGGCGGCGCCGGGCTCGACCACGACGTCCGCCGGGTCGCCGCCGGCGGGCACCTCGCCGGTCACCGTCAGCCGGACCGGCGCCGCCTCCGATGCGGCGGCGACATCCTCGGACCGGATCGCATAGCCGTCCATCGCGGAGTTGTCCCAGGGCGGCAGCGCGGTCCGGCTGACCGCGGTCTCGGCCATCACCCGGTCCCGCGCCGCGCCGAGCTCGACGCGTTCGGTGCCGACCGGCCCCGCGATGGCGCCCATCACGAGCTCGAGGGCATCCTCGACCGAGAGCAGCTGCTCACCACTCATGGGATCGCGGCGCCGCCGGAGCTCGCGGTGCCGCGGCTCGGGGCGGTGGCCACCAGCGGGCCATCGGCCTCGTCATCACGTGCCCGGGCATCCGCGACCCATGCCACGACCACCGCGATCACGATCGCCACGATGCCGAGCACGATCGCGGTCTCCTGCCAGAAGGCGAACGGGAAGAGCTGCACGAGGCGCTCGCTCGCTGGGTCGAAGGTGTAGGAGCCGCCCGCGAAGAAGATCTCGTGGAAGACCTCGAAGAGCGTGTCGAAGGCCACGAACGAGACGAGCCCCGCGACGACTAGCGTCGCGATCAGGCCCACCGCCCCGCCCCGGACGGCGCGCCACGTCGCCTTGCGCGCCCGCCCGCGGCGGCGGGCCGCGATGACGAGCGCCGCCGCGGCCAGCGCCAGGGCGGCCACGAAGAAGCCGATGAAGACACCGCGGACGTCGCGCATGTGCTGGCGTTCGCGCTCGTCGAGCACCGGCGTCCCGCCGACCGTGACCGCGAAGTCGGGCGGGCCGACGACCAGATCGCTCAGGATGCTGCCCGTCGCGGCCCGCAGGTCGGCGTCGCTGTAGCCCGTCCACGCGGCTGCCTCGGCACGGCCCTGTTCGAACGAGACCCAGATCGGGTTCAGGAACAGCGGTATCGCGACCGCCAGGATCAAGAGCGCGGTGGCGACGGCGACGACGAGATCGGCGGCCTTGCTGGCGAGGCGGTTCACGCGGCGCATCGTAGCGGCTCGGGGCCTGATGGCCCGGCGCGAGGGCCCGGCGCTACTCCTCCTCGAGGGTCTTGGCCTGGTCCCACCAGCCCTCGATGGTCAGATCGGACGGTGGCGGCAGCTCGAGCTCGCCGGCCGCCTGGCGGATGCGCGCCGCGAAGGCATCGAGCGGGAGGGCGAGGATGTCGCGCAGCCCTTCGATGCCGGCCTGGATCATGATCCAGTGCTCGTCGGGCCCGAAGCTCGCAAGGTTGAGCATCAGGGCCTCGTCGCGCCACATCAGCACGTCGTTGACGTCGGCGCGGACCTGGTCGGCCAGCGTCTGCCGGCGGGTCGGCGTCTCGGAGACCTCGAGGAGCAGGCCGGTCGTAAAGATCCCCTGGTGGTCCAGGCGGTCCAGGTGGACCGGCTCGATGCGCGTCAGCTCGTCGATCGGTGGCATGGCACGGATGATGCCATGGGGCGACCGGTCCGCGCCGGAGCCACTGACATGCATCTGCGACGGTCGCGACCATCCATGTAGCCAGCGGGCCCCGGGCCGCGCCCGCATAATCGTGCGATGCTGTCCTTCGTCCTGCGCCGGGTCCTGCCCGCGCGCCTCGTCCCGTTCCTCGCCCTCTGGGAGGTCTACACGGTCGCCCGCTGGCTCTACGGCCTGCGCGCCGCGTCCCGGGTCAGGCCGCCGACCCGCTTGGTCGCCTCCGGCGATCGGGCCGTGGGAGGCACGATCCCCGAGCAGGCACGTTGAGCGGTCTTGTGACCGACCCGCCGACGGAGCCGACCTTCGAGCAATCCAAGCTCCGCGCGACCTCTGACCAGCTGTTGCTGGCCATCGACGCCGTCAACGTCCTCGAACGCCAGAAGCGAGGGGTTCATCCCGGCGACGACCTCTTCGTCCAGTTCGCCAAGGACGTGCGGGTCGCGGCGGAGGTGCTGCTCACGCTCTCCCGCAACGAGGAGGAGATCGCCAAGGAGTTGCGGTCGACCCCTGGCGACGACCGGATGCCGACCATCAACGAGACGGCCGCGCCGCCGTCGCTCGCCCTGACCCTCGATCGCTGGCGCGAGGTCGAGCGGCGGATCGCCGAGGCCAAGCCGGGCTCCGACGAGGCCAACCGCCTGTTGGTCGAATTCGAGCATCTGCGACGCCAGTACGCGGCGACGCTCGCCAGGATCCGCGACCGCGACGATCAGGACGGCGACCCCGCGCGCTAAGCCCCGCGTCGCACGGTCCGGTGCGGTCCGCAGCGGAACGGATGGGTCATGCGTCGCCCGGACCAAGGTCATGTCGTGGTCGGCCTGGCGGGTCGATACCTTCTCCCGGCGGGGGCCATGCAGATCGACATGACCCCGGGAGTCCACTTGTCAGCCCGCCGCCTCGCCACGCGCGCCGCGTTCGCCGCGATCCTGTCCGTCCTCTTCGTCGCCCCGGCCGCGACATCCGCCGCCAGCTCCTCGGTGGAGTGCGGCCAGCTGACGGGCTACACGGCCCCGGACCCGCTGGCGCCCGCCGACGGCACCCTCCAGGTGGGCCTCGCAGACAGCTGGCTGATCCTCGCGACGGCGGCGCTCTCCCCGTCCGTCGAGTCCGGGCTGCCGACGATCGTTAACAGCGGGCCGACCTGTCTCGCCCTCGACCTCGACGCCGACGGCAAGGTCGCGGCGCTCGATTTCGCGCCGTCCGGCTCGCTGAGCGGCTCGGTAAGCTTCGACAGCGGTTCCGGGTACTACCTGTTCGCCGACCGGCTCATCGTCCCCTCGTTCGTGACGGACGCCAATCCGGGCCTCGCCGCGCTCTTCGTCACGAGCGAGCAGGCCGGCGCCGCGCTGTCGATCACCTTCTCCGTCGATACGGCCAACGGCGGGTTCGAGGGCTTCGACGGTCATACGACGGTCTGCGGCAAGGGCAACCTCACGGCCGGCGGCGATGGCAAGGTCGGCAACGCCACCATCTCCGGGTCCTTCCTGGACGCCGGCGACCGGAAGGCGCTCAAGGACGCCGGCAGCCGGACGACCTGCGCGACGGTCCACGCCGTTGGGACGATCGACGGCGACACCGGCGATATCACGATCACGACCGCGGTGACGATCAAGGTCGCGGCCGCCGGGGTGACCATCACCCCGCCGCCGACATCGACCGAGAGCGCCAACGAAGTGCCCGCCTCTTCTGCCGCGACGCTGCTCTCCTGGCTTGCCATCGTCCTGGCGACCTCGGTCGCGGTGATCGCCCTCGACGCCCGGCGCCGGATCGCGGACCGCACTGTGCGCTGACCGCCAGTAAGACGACGGCCGACCGCGGCGAGCCTCCTCGGGACGTAGTCGACGAACCACGGGCCATGCGGACCCATGACGTTCGGGCGACTGTCGCCAGAACGCACCGGACACCATGCTATGACCGTGCCAACAGCGACCGTCGACCTGTACCAGGTGCTCGGTGTCAGCCCCGAGGCGGACCTCAGGACGATCCGGGAGGCGTATCGCCGGCTCGCGCGCCGGCATCACCCCGACGCCGGTGGTGACGAGCGGGTCATGCTCGTGCTCAACAAGGCCTGGTCGGTCCTGCGCGACCCTGCGAGCCGGCGACGCTATGACCTGAAGCTCGCCGGCAGCCGACTGGAGGACGATCCCGGCCCGCGGCAGCCCGCGGCACCGGATGTCCGGCCCCAGGCCGCACCGGTCATCCCGTCGCCCGTCGGTCGAGCCTTCGGGACCGTCATGGACTTCGGGCGCTACACGGGCTGGTCGATCGGCCAGCTCGCCGCGTTCGACCGCGACTACCTGCTCTGGCTGGAGCGCACACCGATCGGCCGCCGGCTGCGACCGGAGATCCAGGCGTCATTGGCGCCGCCGGGCGAGGTCCGTGTCGAGGCGGCCCGACCAAGCAGGGGACGCGGCCGACGGACCTGATCCGTCGGCGGGCTCGTCGGTCAGCGGCCGCCGATCAGCGCCGCCGCGCAGTCGAGGCAGATCCGTCCGGCCGAGAGCAGATCGTCGACCCTGACCGGATGCCGGTCGATCAGGGCGTCCGAGACCACGCCGCACGCCGTCACGACCGACGTGCCATCGATCCGCATGAGCACGTGCCAGACCTCGTCCGGGCGAGCGCGGACCAGGGTGATGTTGCCGGCCGCGTCGATCACGCCTACCCCTCCGGCTTGTCGCCGAAGATCGTGTAGTGCCAAGGCTTCTCCGGCTCGCCGGTCAGCTCGAGCATCACGTGCTTGACGCGGGTGTACTCCTCGAACGAGTAGGCGGACATGTCCTTGCCGGAGCCTGACTGCTTGAAGCCGCCGTGCGGCATCTCGGAGGTGACCATCAGATGGTCATTGACCTGGACATGCCCGAAATCGAGCACCCGGGCCGCCTCCATCGCCGTGAAGACGTCGCGGGTCCAGATCGACGCGGCGAGGCCGTAGCGGGTGTCGTTCGCGTTCGCCAGCGCTTCCTCGATGGTGTCGAAGGGCAGCACGGCGAGCACCGGCCCGAAGACCTCGTCCTGCACGATCTCGCTGTCCTGCGTGCAGTCGGCGACGATCGTGGGGCGGAAGAACGCACCGTCGGGGAGGCCGTCGACGGTCGGCGCGAACCCGCCGGCCACGACCCGGGCGCCGGCCGCCTTGGCCCGTTCGACGAACCCGGCGACGCGAGCGACCTGCGTATCCGAGATGAGCGTGCCGAGATCGGTCGACGGGTCGAACGGGTCGCCGATCCGGACACCGTCGAACAGCTCCGCGGTCCGGGCCAGGAACGCGTCGTAGACACTGCGATGGACGTACGCCCGGGTCGCCGCGGTGCAGTCCTGGCCTCCGTTGATGAGCGCGCCGGCGGTGGCGCCGCGAGCCGCAGCCTCGATGTCCGCGTCGGCGCAGACGATGAACGGCGCCTTGCCGCCGAGCTCGAGGTGGACGCGCTTGAGGTTGGCCGCCGCGAGCGCCTGGATCCGCTTGCCGGTCTCGGTGTCGCCGGTGAGCGAGATGAGGTCGACGTCCATGTGCCCCGCGAGCGCCGCGCCGACGACCTCGCCGCGGCCTGTGACGACATTGAGCACCCCGTCCGGGACCCCGGCCTCCTTGGCCAGTGCGGCGAGACGCACGGTCGTCAGCGGCGTCGCCGAGGCGGGCTTGAGCACGATCGAGTTCCCGGCGGCCAGGGCCGGCCCGATCTTCCAGATCGCCATCCACATCGGGTAGTTCCAGGGGCTCACCTGCCCGACCACGCCGAGCGGCTCGCGCCGCACGAAGCTCGTGTGCGACCCCGTGTACTCGTAGGCGCTCTTGCCCTCGAGATGGCGGATGCAGGTGGCGAAGAACCGCAGGTTGTCCGAGGCGAACGCGAAGTCGGACTCGCGGCGGAGCTTGTAGGTCGTGCCCGTCTGGAGCGTCTCGAGCCGCGCGAGCTCGTCCGCGTCGCGGTCCAGGAGGTCGCCGAGGCGGTTCATCACGGCGACGCGCTCCGGCAACGGCATGCGCTGCCAGCGGCCGTCCGCGAAGGCCCGGCGAGCGGCCGCGACCGCGCGGTCCACGTCGCCCGATGTCCCATCGGGCACGCGTCCGACGAGCTCGCGCGTGGCGGGGCTCCGTACGTCCAGCCAGCGGTCGCTCTCGGACGGCACGGACGCCCCGTCGATGAACATCGGGTAGTCGCTGGTGGTGACCTCGACGGCCATGCGGGCGCCTCCTGGAGCTGCCGGTTCGTGGCCGGAGTCTAGCGCGTGGCCCGTTCCCGCTCGCCCTCGAGGACCGCCTTCGCGAACCCGGTCAGCGCGACATCCTCGAGCGGCGGGTTGATGAGGCCGGCGCGCGCGTCGCGGAACGCCCGCTCGAGGCGGCCCGAGAGGAACCCGGGGCCGCCGGCGATGCGGAGCGCCTCATCCGTGGCCGACACCGCGGCCCGCGTGCAGACCAGCTTGGCCAGCGGCAGGTCCGTCGCGTCGCGGGCCTCGTCCCAGCGACCGGCGGCGCCCAGGAGCACGAGCCGCGCGGCCCTGAGGTCGGCGTCGATGCGCCCGAGGCGCAGCTGCACGCTCGGGATGTCCGCGACCGCCGCCGAGCCGTCGCCCGGCCGGTGCCCGAGCGCCCAGCGCGCCACCGCCGAACGGGCGCCTTCGCCGATCCCGAGGTAGGCCGCCGCGGTCGCGGCCGCGAACCAGGCGCGCGGCACCGGACCTCGCGGATCCGGCGCGCCGACCACGGTCCGCGACACGAGCGTCGGCCACGGCATCGGCGAGGACCAGGCGGCCGGACGCGGAGCCGCGCATCCCCAGCGCCTCGAAGCCCTCGCGGCGCTCGACGCCGTCACTGGCGAGGTCGACAAGGAAGCTCCCCACCTCGGGTGGCTCGGCATCGCCGGAGATCCGGGCCGAGACGAACGCGAGGGACAGGTTGGGCAGCCAGGTGGTCCAGGTCTTCTCCCCGGTGAGCCGCCACGTGCCGTCGTCGCCGAGTCGCGCGGTCGTGCCGGGGATGGCGCCGCGGGCCGGCGAACCGCCGCCGTCCTCCGTGGCCGCGTTGTTGACCAGCGCACCGTCCGCCACGATCGCCCGGTAGACACGCTCGCGGATCGCGTCCGGCACGCTCGGGCTGTCGCGCAGCGCTCCGACCACGTGGACCTGCATCGCGAAGCCCAGCGCGGTCGAACCATCGACCGCCCCGACCACGGCCAGGACCTCGGCCGCCTCGGCCATCGAGGCCCCCAGCCCGCCGGCCTCGGCCGGCACCGTCAAGCGATGCAGACCGGTCGCCACCACGGCCTCCGCGGCGCGAGGATCGAACGCGTCACCCAGGTCGAGATCGAGCAGCCGCCGGACCAGGTCCTCGGTCGCGGCGGACAGGTCGGTCGTCACGCGGTCTTCCCGTCACGCGCCCAGCGCATGGGCCCGACCGGGCGCCCGGCCGCCGAGTCGGCGAGGAGCGCCTCGAACCGTCGAGCCCGCGTCGCCGGCTGCTTGGCCCCGGCGATCCAGCCCACCACGGTCCGCCGATAGGACGGCGGCCGGCGCTCCCAGTCGGCCCACGCCGCCTCGTCGGCCCGGAACCGCGCCTCCTCGTCTGCCGTGAGCACCTCCGGCGGGCGCTCGTAGGTGTAGACGCCGGTCCTGGCCTCGCTGCGGGCCTCGAACGCCGCCACTCCCGCCGGGCCGCATCCGGCCCTCGGCGGTGAGCGACGCGACCTTGGCGACGTTGATCGCGCTCCAGTTGCTGCCCTTGCGCCGAGGCGTGAAGCGCTGGGCGAAGCTGGCGTCGTCGAGGCCGATGCGGACGCCGTCGATCCAGCCGGCGCAGAGTGCCTCGTCGACCGCGCGCGACCAGTCGATGCTCTGGCGCCCCGTCGACTTGCGATACGAGCCCAGCCAGAGCTCTTCGGCGGTCTCGCCGTTGGCGTCGAACCAGTCGCGCAGCTGCTCGGGCGTCTCGAAGAACTGCACGTCGTGGGGCACGAGCTTCACCACGCCGCGGCCGCCTCGCGCAGGAGCGCCCAGGTCCGCTCGATGTGGCGCATCTCCGTCCGCAGGTTCCCGACCGCCACCCGGATCGTGAACCGGTCGCCCAGCCGCGTGTGGGACAGGAAGACCTCCCCGCTGCGGTTCACCGCGTCCATGATCGCGGCGTTGGCCTCGTCGAGCGCCGCATCGGTGCCGGTCCAGTCGGCCGGTCGCCAGCGGAAGCAGACGGTCGAGAACGGGACCGGTGCGATCCGTTCCCAGTCGGGGTCGGCGTCGACCTGCACGGCGAACCAGGACGCCATCTCGAGGTGCTCGCGGATCCGTCGCCGCAACCCTTCCAGCCCGAACCAGCGCAGCTGGATCCACAGCTTGAGGGCGCGGAACCGCCGCCCGAGCTGCGGCGTGTACTCGTTGTAGTCATGGACGGGCGCGGTCCGGTCGAGCGTGCGCAGGTATTCGGGCACGAGGCTGAAGGCGGCCCGCAGCACGTCCATCCGGCGCGTGAGCAACAGCGAGGCGTCGAGCGGCGTGAACATCCACTTGTGCGGGTTCACGACGATCGAATTGGCGCGTTCCCAGCCCTCGAACGGCGCCCGCCGCTCCGGCAGCATCGCCACCGGCCCCGCATAGGCGGAATCGACGTGGAGCCACAGCCCTTCCGCGGCCGCGACGTCTGCGATCGCGGGGACCGGGTCGACCGACGTGGAGGACGTGGTGCCGACCGTGGCGACGATGGCGATGGGCCGGAGCCCGGCAGCCCGGTCCGCGGCGATCGCGGCTCGGAGCGCATCGGGCTCGAGCTCGAAGCGCTCGTTCGTGGGGATACGGACCAGGCTGTCCCGCCCGAGCCCGAGGGTCATGCATGCCTTCTCGATCGAGCTGTGGGCCTCGGCGGACGCGTACACGCGCAGCGCGGGCACGTCCGGGCGCCCAGCGATCCCCTGCTGCGCGGCATCGATCCCGGCCGCCTGGCGCGCGGCCGCCAGGGCGATCAGCGACGAGGTCGAGGCGGTATCGGTCAGGAGCCCGTCGAACTCGGCGGGCAGCCCGAGCGCCTGGCGCAGCCAGTCGACGACGACCTGCTCGAGCTCGGTACCGATCGGCGACGTCCGCCAGAGCATCGGGTTCTGCCCGAGCGTCGCGGTCAGCATCTCGCCGAGGATCCCCGGGCCGGACGCGGTCGTGGCGAAGTAGGCGAGGAAGCCCGGATGCTGCCAGTGCGTGGCGTTCGGCTCGACCAGGCGCCCGTAGTCCGCGAGGATGGCGTCGAGCGGCTCGGGATCCTCCGGCGCGCTCACCGGGAACAGCGGCCGGAGCGAGCCAGGCTCGATCGCGGGGAAGACGGCGCGCGACTCGATGGTCTCGAGGTAGTCGGCCATCACGTCGACCACGGCGTGCGCCGCCGCCCGGAAGTCGGACGACGACATGTCGCCGGTCGCGGGAACGGACGGCGCGGACGGGTCGGACGGGCGGCTTTCGGTCACGTGCCCGAGTGTACCGAGGCGGGTCCCCTAGATGGAGTCGCCGATCCTCGAGAGGATGTCGCGGATATCCCCGGCCGCCAGGAGGAACAGGATGACGCCGAGGATCGCGAATACCACGAAGATGCCGATGATGACCGCGCACGCCAGCAGGAGCCCGCGGGATCCGGCGTTGGCCGGCCGCACGAGTGCGCTGTTGGCGAACTTGTCGTGGAGCCCCTGCTTGGTCGGACTCATGGCCGTCGTCACGAGGAGGACGACCGACCAGATGAACCCCAGGAGCGTCGGCCAGCCCTGACCCGGCTGGGCGACCAGGTCGAAGATCGAGAGGAACAGCCCCAGGCCCAGCCAGCGCTTGACCGCCTGCACGATCGACAACGGCCGGCCATCGAACGCGTTCCCGACCTGGATCCCGAAGAGCCGCTGCCCGATCGTCGCGCGGCGACCGCCGGACCAGAAGAAGACGAAGTACGCCAAGCCGAGGACGACGATCGGGACCGTGAAGCCCGCGCCGGTCACCTGGTAGCGATACCCGAAATCGTCCGCGCCCTGGGTAAGGGTCGTCCGCCCGAAACCGAGCAGCGACCCTACGATGCCGGCCACGATCCCCAGAAGGATCACGTCGACGAAGTAGGCAACGAACCGCGAGAGCGTGTCGGCGAAGACGAGACCGGGGGCCACCTCGCGCTGCGGCGCTGCCGAGACCGGCTCCCAGCCGACCGTCGCACCGGTCGATGGCGGGGGCGGTGCCGCCGCGGCTGGATCCGTCCAGCCGACCGGCGCGGCCGGCGGTGGTGCGGCCCACCCCACGGGGGCGGCCGAGATCAGTCCTGGCTGGGCTGGAGCCGCCGGGACCGCGCCATCGGCCGGCAGGGACGGCACGGCGGTCGTCGGGTCCGTGGGCGACGCCGGCTGCGTCGGATCCCAGGGCAGGGGCGGCTTTTCGGGCTTGTCGGCTGGTCCATCGCTCATGCCCGCATCCTACGCGACCCGTCGCCGGGCGGAACGACCTTCCACCGCATTCCCATGCCTGCCTACGACTATCGGGTCACTGGCGGGGGTTCGTGCGGCCGCGCACGCTGCGTGCATGAAAGACCGCGGCTTCTGCAACCAGTGCGGGACCGTCTACGCGCCCGGCGACGCCTTCTGCACCCGATGCTCCAGCCCGCTGTCCGACGTGGTCACGCATCGACGGTTCGGGCGGGCAGAGACGGCGTGGCTCGTGACCATGGCGATCCTCTGCGTCTTCGCCGTGGCCTACGTCGGCTTGATGCAGCACGGTCTGATCTAGGCGGCAACGCCCAGGGTCAACGGACGCGGCGACGCCGCCGGCTGATGGCCGCGCTCGCCGCACCGACCGAGGCGACCCCCACGAGGGCGGCCAGCGACACATCGAAGCCCTTCCCGGACGTGAACGCGCCCGTGACGGCGTCGG
Source organism: uncultured Chloroflexia bacterium (assembly GCA_963834915.1). Lineage (GTDB taxonomy): Bacteria > Chloroflexota > Limnocylindria > Limnocylindrales > CSP1-4 > SPCO01. The sequence goes on along the minus strand of CAWIDI010000005.1, from coordinate 165,874 downwards.
TGGGGGGCGGTGTCGGGGCGGGAGCCGGCGGGTCGGTCGGTCCTGCCGGGCCGCTCGGATCGGTCGGGACCGGGTCGTCGGGGGGCGGGTCGGTCGCCGGGATCGTCACCGAGAACTCGACGGCGTCGAGGAAGTTGCCGATCGAGTCGTTCCCGGAGCCGGTCGCGACCGCCCGGAACGCGAACCGCGTGCAGGTCTGCCCAGCGGGCACGGTGTAGGTCCCGGTATGACTGCCCCAGGCCGAGACGCCATCCGTAAGCGGCCCGGAGGTCGAATCCCAGCCGGTCGAGCCATTGACGTCCGCGTCGTTGGCGTCCCCGATCAGGACCTCCATCGTGTCGTCGCCACCGCGACCCCGATGCACCAGCGACCAGGTCATGCTCTCGCCGCCGACGCTGACGACGTCCTGGTAGAGCGTCCCGGCGGTGTTCGCGTTGAGCTCCGCGAAGGCGTTCCCGTCCGACGCCGGGACACCAAGGAAGCCCGTCCCCCAGATCTCGATCTGGCCCGCACCGTCGGTCGTCTGCCAGGGCGGCACCTGCGATGCGGCCAGCAGCGAGTAGGTGTCCGGGCTGACGACGGGTGTCTCGAAGCTCCCGTTGCCGAGCGAATCCGTGGACCCATCGCAGGCCGCGGCCATGGCGGAGCCCGCCCCGGCCAGCCAGCCCATGGCTAGGGCGAATGGAAACGAAAGGGCGCAAACACGCTTAACGCGCATCGCGGTCACGCTCCTTGCGGATCCCCCTATAAGTCCCCCGAAGTCCACATCTTGGCACAGGGTGGAGACCGCCGATCCGTCGTCGCGACGGACGCGACCACGGAAAGGCCCCGACCGCTTGGAGTCGGTCGGGGCCAGTCGTCGAGGAGCGTCGGCTCAAGGAGGAAACCCACGCCGTGCCTGACGGTACCGGCGCTCGCGGCCGCTCGTCGTCAACGGCGGGTCGCGATTTGTTTGCGACTCCGTGGCGAGGGATCCCGTTTCGGACGATCCCGGACACACAAGGACCGGCCCGAGGGCCGGCCGCATGCTGAGGAGATGGTCGGGGCGGCCGGATTTGAACCGACGACCACCAGTCCCCCAGACTGGTGCGCTACCAGACTGCGCCACGCCCCGACAGGCGTCGAAGTCTAGCACCCGCCCGTCGGCACCCTAGCGCGCCGGGCGCGCCTCGCGGGCCAGCCAGGCGCTCGCATCGGCGAGCTCGTCCTTCGATTCGCGGGCCAGCAGGTCGACCAGGCAGCGCTGCACGTTCTTGCCCTCGAAGAGCGCGCGCTCGACCTCGCGGGCGATCGGCATCTCGACGTCCAGCCGCTCGGCCAGCGCCAGGGCCGCCTTGACCGTGTAGGCGCCCTCGGCCGTGCCCGGCATGGTCGCCTCGATCTCGGCCCAGCTCCGGCCCTTGGCGAGCTCCTCGCCGAGACGGTGGTTGCGCGACAGCCGCGATCCGCAGGTGGCGATCAGGTCGCCCATCCCGGCGAGCCCGGAGAAGGTCAGCGGATTAGCGCCGGCGGCCATCCCGAGGCGCATCATCTCGGCGAGGCCGCGGGTCAGGAGCCCGGCCTTGCCGTTGTCGCCGAAGCCGAGCGCGTCCGCCGCACCCGCCGCGATCGCGATGACGTTCTTGAGCGCGCCGGCCAGCTCGACGCCGAGGATGTCCTCGTTGACGTAGAGCCGGAAGCGCCGGCGGGCGAGCCGGGCGACGATGCGCTGGCCGAGCTCGACATCGGTCGAGGCGACGACCGCCGAGGTGGGCAGGTTGCGGGCGACCTCCGCGGCGAGGTTCGGGCCGGAGAGCGCGGCGATGCGCGACGGCGGGAGGTCGCCGGCCTGGGCGATCACCTCGCTCATGCGCAGGAGCGTGCCGCCCTCGAGGCCCTTGACCACCGAGAGCAGCGCCGCCGACCCGGGCAGGTACGGGGCGCACAGCGCGGTGGTCGCCCGCAGATGGGCCGATGGCGCGGCGAAGATCACCAGGTCCGTCGCCGCGGCCAGCGCGGCGGGATCCGCGGTCGCGATCACGGTCTTCGGGAGGTCCACGCCCGGCAGGCGCGCCTCGTTCCGGCCGGTCTCGCGGATCCGTGCCGCCGTCTCCGGGGAGTGGCACAGGAGCGTGACCGGCTCGACCCGCGCCACCAGGCGCGCGAGCGTGGTCCCCCAGGCGCCGGCGCCGATGACCGCGACGCCCGGGTCGGCCATCAGGAGCGGCGGGTCTTGCCTGCGGTCCGTCGCGGCGCCTTCGCCCCGACGGCCGCACCGGCCTTCTTGCGCCGCGGCAGCTTGACCGACGCCCGGTCGCGGAAGACGAGCTTGATCGGGGTGCCGTCGAAGCCGAACGTCTCGCGCAGGCGGTTCTCGAGGTAGCGGCGGTAGCTGAAGTGGACGGCCGACGCATCCGAGGCGAAGAACACGAACGTCGGTGGCGCGACCGCGGCCTGGGTCGCGTAGAAGAGCTTCGGGCGGCGGCCGCGGACCGGCGGCGGCGGGGTCCGCTCGGTCGAGGCCAGGAGCATCCGGTTCAGCTCGCCGGTGCCGATCCGGCGCCGGCGCTCGGCCCAGATGTCGACCGCCGCCTCCAGCACCCGCCCGACGCGCTGGCCGGTCTTGGCGCTGATCGACAGGATCGGCGCGAAGTCGAGGAACGGGACCTCGTTGCGGATCCACTCGACGTACTGGTCGAAGGTGCGGTCGGTCTTCTCGGTCACGAGATCCCACTTGTTGACCGCGATGACCAGGCCCTTCCCCTCCTCCACCACGTAGCCCGCGACGTGCGCGTCCTGCGCCGTCAGGCCCTCGACGGCGTCGATGACCAGGACCGCGACATCGGCCCGCGACAGGGCGCGCAGCGCGCGAAGCGTCGAGTACTTCTCCGCGGCCGGACCGGACGCGACCTTGCCGCGACGGCGGATCCCGGCGGTATCGATGAGGATGACCTCGCTGCGGCCCCACGCGAGCCGCGTGTCGATGGCGTCCCGGGTCGTGCCGGGGACCTCGGACACGATCGAGCGCTCCTCGCCGAGGAGCGCGTTGAGCAGGCTAGACTTGCCGACGTTCGGGCGACCGACGAACGCGATCGCTGCGGGCTCGGCGTCCTCGGCGGCCATCGCGGCGTCCCATTTCGCGGCTTCCGGGTCGATGGCCGCGAGGTCGATGTCGGGCTCCTCGCCATCGGCATCCTCGACGTCCGCCTCGTCGCCGACGACGTACGGCTCCAGCCGGCCGGCCGCGACCTCCTCGGCCCACGTCTCGGCGTCCGCCTCGCGGGTCTTGCGCGCGAGCTCGCGCTCGCTCTCCGGCGGCAGCGACCAGACGATCGCGTCCAGCAGGTCGCCGGTGCCGCGGCCGTGCGCCGCCGAGATGGCATAGGTCTCGTCCCAGCCCATGGCATGGAACTCGGCGCCCTCGAGCTCGCGGCGCTCGTTGTCGGCCTTGTTGACGGCCACGATGACCGGCGCCTTGGCACGGCGGAGGATGTTCGCGGCCTCGCTGTCCGACGCGGTCATGCCGGTCGCGGCGTCCACCACGAAGACGATCACGTCGGCCTCAGCGATGGCGAGCCGCGCCTGCTCCTGGACGCGCGCCTCGATGGCGTCGTCGGGGTCCAGCTCGAGGCCGCCGGTGTCGACGATCACGAACCGGCGGTCGTTCCACTCGGCGTCGCCGTAGAGGCGGTCACGGGTCGTGCGGGCGCGATCCTCGACGATGGCTGTGCGGCCGCCGACGATCCGGTTGAAGAGCGTGCTCTTGCCGACGTTCGGGCGCCCGACGATCGCGACGACCGGGAGCCCGTCCGTGCTGCCCGCCACGGGTCAGGCGGCGCCGGAGGTCGCGACGCGGCTCGGGCTGGGCAGCGAGGTGGTGCGGCCCGCGGGGGTCGCGGCGCCGGCGAGGGCGGTCTCGGCCAGGGCCTCGGCCGCGCTGGCGACATCGGCCGTGCCGGCGTTCGCATAGATCCAGCGGACGACGTCGCGGAGGTCCTCGATCGGGGTGGAGGTGCCGCCGGTGACCCCGACCACGCGCGCTTCCGCGAAGGCCGACGGGTCGGTCAGATCGGCGACGCCCTGGATCTGCACGGCCCGCGTCCCGACGATCTCACAGAGACGCGTGAGCTCCTTGGTGTTCGCGCTGGAGCGGCCGCCCACGACGACCATCAGGTCGACCTCGCGCGCCAGCTCGACGGTGTCCTCCTGGCGGCGGATCGTGACCGGGCAGACCGTGTTGACGATCTTGAGCTCGTGCGAGCGCGAGACCATCAGCGCGGCGAGCTTCTCGAACTTCCAGGGCGGCTGCGTCGACTGGCTGATCAGGGCGAGCTTCTTGCGCCGCGGGATCGCGGCGTCCCACTCGGGCTCCTCGTCGACCACGATGACGTCCGGGGCGAACCCGAGCAGGCCGACGACCTCGGGATGGTTGGGCGTGCCGAGGAGCACGATCGTGTAGCCCTCGTCGACCAGCTTGCGGAGCTCGCGCTGCTCGGCGATGACCCAGGTGCACGTCCCGTCGATGACCTCGAGGCCGCGCGCCTCGGCGCGGGCGAGGACGTCCGGCCGCACGCCATGGGCGCGGATGACGACCGCGGCACCGTGGTCGACGTCGTCGAGCGCCTCGACCGTCTCGATGCCCAGGTCCTGGAGCTCGCGCACCACGCCGTCGTTGTGGACGACCTGGCCGAGGGTATGGGTCGACTTGCCGGCGGCGGCCGACTCCTTCGCCTTGTCGATCGCCTCGCGAACGCCATAGCAGAAGCCGGTGCGCTTCGCGATGCGGACGTCCTGCACGGTTCCCATGGACCGATTATCGCACGGGGTCCCCGTTCGACCCCCCGTAGACGCCGCGCTGGGCCGGCGGGAGGAGCGCCGCGATGCGCCGCATGATGAGATCGGTGCCGAGCGTCTTGGCGGCGCGTCGGTCCGTGCCGGCCGGCAGGACGTCGGCGAGGCGGAACGCCTCACCGACCCGGATCGTCACGCGGCCGCCGGGATGCGGCAGCTTCTGGCCGCGCGGCCAGACCCCGTTCGAGCCGCTCACGCCGATGGGCAGGATCGCGGCGCCGGTGCGCAGCGCGAGGACCGCCACGCCGTCGCGGGCCGCCTGGAGCCCGCCGTCCGCGCTGCGCGTCCCCTCGGGGAAGACGAACAGGATGTGGCCCTCGTCGAGGATGCGCTTGGCCAGCCGGAAGGCTTCGACGTCGGCGGCGCCGCGATCGACAGGGTGCACGCCGCCGTGGCTGGCGATCCAGCCGACGACCGGCCACGCGAAGAGCTCCTTCTTGCCCAGCCACTGCATCCGCCGCCCGAGCGCGGGCGTCAGCCATGCCCCGAGCACGACGGGATCGAAGTTGGAGGCGTGGTTGGCCGCGATGATCAGCGGGCCGTCGCGCGGGATGCTCGTGAGGTCGCCTTCGATGTGGATGCGCGACATCCCCCGGGAGAAGATGCGGGCGCCGAACGCGAGGGTCGCGATCATCGGGGTGATCGAGCTCTCGATGGGCGCCGGTGCCGCGGTCGGCTCTACGGGCGTCTCGGGCTCGGTCATCGGCGTGCCGCCGCGTCGCGGATCGCGTTCACGACGGCCGCCACCGTGTCCTCGAAGCGATTCCCGTCGGTCGAGATGATGCGGGCGTCATCGGCCGGGCGCAGCGGGGCGATCGGCCGGCTCTTGTCGAGCTCGTCGCGACGCCGCAGGCCGGTGAGGATCGCCTCGGCCTCCGCGCTCCCGAGGGCGACGCCGCGCTCCTCGGTCCGGCGCCGCGCCCGCTCCTCGACCGAGGCGTCCAGGAACAGCTTGAGGTCTGCGTCAGGGAGGACCACCGTCCCGATGTCGCGGCCGGCCATGATGATCGAGCCGTCGCGGGCGATCGCGCGCTGCCGGGCGAGGAGCGCCTGGCGGACGTCGGGCACGGCCGAGACCGCGGAGACGGCGGAATCGACCGCCGGACCGCGGACCTCCTCCGTGTGGTCGACGCCATCGACGTGGACCCGCGAGAGCCGGCCCTCGGCGTCGGCCACGAGGCGGACCTCGTCGACCAGCGCGCTCAGTGCCACCGGATCGTCGACCTCGACGCCGCGATGCTCGGCCAGCCAGGTCACCGCGCGGTAGAGCAGTCCCGTGTCGCAGAAGCGATACCCGAGCTCGCTCGCGGCCGCGGCGCCGACGCTGCTCTTGCCCGACGACCCCGGTCCGTCGAGCGCGACGATCAGTCCATCCATGCGGGGAGGATAGGCGCTAGCGCGCGTCGGGCGTCCGGCCCCCAGCGGACCGGCTGCGGCCGCCGCCGCTGGCGAGGCCGCGGATCTCGGGCGCCTTGAGCGGTCGGACCGAGCCGCTGTGCAGGCCGTCGATGCGGACCGGGCCGATGCGGACGCGGACGAGCCGCTCGATCGGTGCGCCCACGGAGCCGAACATCCGCCGCAGCTGGCGTTTCCAGCCCTGCGCCAGGGTCGCCCGGTACCAGTGCAGCTCCGGCGGGGCCGGCCGGATGAGCTCGATCAGGCGCGTCGCCTCGAACGCGCTCATCGCCCGCAGGTTCGTGACCTCGGCAAGCCCCTCCTCGAGCGGGATCCCGGCCTTGAGCGCGGCCACCTGCGCCGCGTCGAGCTGGGTGCGAAGCCCCATCGCGTACTCGCGCTCGACGCCGAACCGCGGATGGAGGACGCGCTCGGACCACGCCCCGTCGTTGGTGAGCAGCAGCATCCCCTCGGAGTCCTGGTCGAGCCGGCCGACCGGGTAGAGCCGCGAGCCCTCCGGCACCAGCGCCGTCGGGAGCAGGTCGATCACGGTCTTCGGCGCATGGCGGTCGCGCACGGTCGAGGCGACGCCCATCGGCTTGTGGAGGAGCAGGTAGGCCTGGATCCCGGCACCGCCGATGAGCCGCCCGTCGACCGCGATGATCGAGCGTTCCGGATCGACCTGGTCGCCGACCTTGGCGGTCTTGCCGTCGACGGTGACCCGGCCCTCGGCGATGAGCGCCTCGCTCGCACGCCGGGAGGCGACGCCGGCGGCCGCGAGGACCTTCTGGAGACGCTCGGCCGACATCAGCCGGCGTCGTCGGTGGCCGCGATGGCGTCGTCGAGGGTCAGGCTGTCGGCCTCGGGCGGACGCGGGGCGGCTTCCCCGCCCTCCTCCGCAAGCCGGGCCGCGACGCCCGCGTCGAGCGGCGGCAGCTCCTCGAGGCTGGTAAGGCCGAACCGCTCGAGGAAATCGAACCCGGTGCCGTACAGGAACGGCCGGCCCGGGGCGTCCGAGCGGCCGAGCTCCGCGATGAGCCGGCGGTGGAGCAGCGAGCGGATCGTGTAGTCGGAGTCGACGCCGCGGATGCGCTCGACCGCGGCCTTGGTGACCGGCTGGCGATAGGCGACGATGGCGAGCGTCTCGAGCGACGCGGTGGAGAGGCGGACCGCGTCGGCGCCGACGTAGCGCGCAACCAGGGCGCCGGCCTCGGGGGCGGTCGCGAGCTCGACCCGGTCGCCGTCCACGAGGAGGCGGATCCCGCGGGCACGGAGCGAGACCTCGAGGTCGCCGAGCCGCGCGTCGACCGTCTCGCGGTCGGTCACGGCCAGAGCCGCGATCTCGCGCCGCGTCAGCGGCCGCTCGGCGACGAACAGCAGCGCCTCGAGGGCGGCCTCGGTCAGCTCGATCGGCGCCGGGACGGGCTCCTCCGCGGCGCCGGCGGCCGCCAGCCTCGCGATGACCGCCTCGTCCTCGATCGCGATGACCGCGGTCTCGTCCTCGATCGCCATCTCGCGCGTCTCGTCCTCGATCACGCGAACGACTCCAGCGATTCGTCGAGCGGCGCGTCCACGGCCTCCGGCGCCACGCCCGCCTCGGCCCGTTCCCTGGCGGTCGTCGCCCGCGCGACGATCGGGCCCCACGGGGTCGCCTGCGAGACCACGATCTCGCGGCGCTTCATCAGCTCCAGGAGGGCCAGGAACGTCACCGCGATCACGACCCGGTCGCGCACGCCGTTGAGCAGGTCCTGGAGCACGACCGTCGGCGCATCGCGCAAGGCCGCGCGGATGATGTCCGCGCGCTCGGTCAGGGTGATGGTCCGCGGCACGACCTCCGGCGGGAGCTCCGTCGGCGGGGCGAGGACGACGAGCCGGTCCAGCACCTGGACCAGGCGGCGCGGGTCCACGGTCGGCGCGTCGGCCGGCCTCGCTCCGGCGAGCGCTGCCGCGTACGCCGCAGACGGCTCGCGACGGAAGAGCCCGATGCGGCGCGTCGCGCCCTCCATCAGCCGCAGGCCCGCGTCGCGGTGGGCGCGGTAGAGCAGCAGCCGGGCGCGCAGCTCCGCCTCGGGATCGGGTGCCTCGTCGTCGTTCGCCCCAGCCTCGACGGCCGGCGGGCGGGGCAGCATCGCGCGGCTCTTGATGAGGATCAGCTGGCCGGCGATCGCGACGAACGAGCTGACGTTCCCGAGCCGGTCCGCCTCCAGGCCCGCCAGCGCGTCGAGGTAGGCGTCCGCGAGCGCCCCGAGCGGCACGGTCAGCACGTCGAGGCGGCGGGCCTCGATGAGCGAGAGCAGCAGGCCGAGCGGGCCGTCGAACTCGGCGACCTGGACGTGGGTCGCGGACTCGGCGCGACGTCCCTCCGCGAAGCGCACCGCCATCACGGGCGTGCCGACCATCAGTTGGCCTCGTCGGCGACGCGCAGGGACTCGCCCGCGACGGGATCCCGGGGGTCGTCCTGGTAGCGGATCAGGTCCGCGGTGCGGGCCGAGCAGCCGGCACCGAGCGCCAGCGCGGCCGAGGTCTCCGCGTGGGTCCGCAGCCGCTCGAGCGCCGGCCGGAAGCCAGGGAGCCGCCCGGCGACGCCCCAGATCCACGTCCCGTAGTGCTGGCCCAGCGAGTACGCGACCCGCGGCCAGATGCCGGTGTCACCCTTGCCCGCGTCGTGGAGCAGGCCGGCCAACAGCAGCTCCGGGTCGGTCGCGCCATCCGCGCGCAGGGAGGCGACGACGTCGAGGCCATGGCGACGATCGGCGATGTGCATCGAATCGTAGAGCGCGAGCTGCGCCGTGGATGTCCAGGCCGCCAGGTCCGCCCGCTCTCCGGGCGCGACGCTGGCCCGCAGGTGCGATCGGAACTGGCGGACCTTACCCGCCCACCAGGACGCCATAGATCCCGTCGATGAGGGGGAAGATCAGCCGACCGCCGATGGAGTCGCCGGGCGGGATGAAGAAGAGCGCGATGAGGACCAGGAAGCCGTACTGCTCGAGGACGGGGCGGATCCGGTACTCGGTCTGCCGGTCGAGCGCGGCGAACAGGACCTTCGAGCCGTCCAGGGGCGGGATCGGGATGAGATTGAAGATCATCAGCACGATGTTGATCCGGACGAACAGGTCCAGGACCGTGACCACGATCGGGGCGCTGATGAGGATCTCCGGATTGGAGAGCACGTAGCGCAGCGGGATCGCCCCCGCGATCGCCAGGATCAGGTTCGAGAGCGGGCCGGCGGCGGCCACGATGGCCTCGCCCTGGCGGCCGCCCTGGAGGTTGTTGGGGTTGACCGGCGTCGGCTTCGCCCAGCCGAACCCGAACGTGCCCGCCGACGCGATGAACGAGGCCGCCAGCAGGATCCCGCCGATGGGGTCGAAATGGGCGATCGGGTTGAGCGTCAGCCGGCCGAACAGCTTGGCCGTCCCGTCACCGAGTCGATACGCGGTCAGCGCGTGGGCGAACTCGTGGACGGGGAAACCGACGAGCAGCATGATCGCCACGACGATGACGATCGAGATCAGGGTGTCTTGGTCCAAGCGGCACCTCGTGACGGGTCCCGCGTATGGTAGCCGCTAGAGCCGCCCGAGCAGCTCCGCCTTCTTGGCCTCGTACTCCTCGGCGCTGATCACGCCCCGCTCGCGCAGGTCGGCGAGGGAGGTCAGGGTCCGCGAGACCTCGTCCGCGTCCGAGGCGCGAGCCGTGTCCTGGGCCGGGGCGGCCGCCGCAGGCGCCGGGGCCGGCGCTGGCGCGGCCATCGCGACCGTGGCGTCGGCCGTCGGGATCCGCCTGGCCCGTCGCGGCCGCATAGGCTTCGTCGCGGATCGGCGGCGCCGGCCGGTATCCGCCGGCCATGTCGACCTCGTACTCGTGCTTCGCGTTGAGGATCGCCTTCTTGAACCCGACCGGGTCGATGATCATGTGGAACTTGCTGATCGCCGACTCGGAGGCGGTCAGGATCTCCAGGTCGCCGAACCCGAAGATCCGCCCGAAGATCGACTGCGTGAGGGCGGCGTCATTGATCTTCTCGAGGCTGGAGTCGAGGACCGTCTTGTTCAGGACGCCCTGCAGCTGGATGACCCGGCGGGTCGTCAGGACGTACTCCTGATTGAGGTAGCGCAGCGTCGTCCAGCCGAGGACGGCGAGGCCACCAAAGAACAGGACGACCGTGACCCACTGGAGGGCCGTGCGGAACGCGCCCGCTGCCCCTTCCTGTCCGATGCCGCCACTCAGGATCGCGAGGATCACCGCGATCACGACGGCGAGGATCGTGAACCGAGCCCCAGCGACGAAGACGAACCAGTGCTGCTTCTCGCGGGCGACGATCCGCTCACCGTCCGACAAGAGATCCTCGGCATAGCCCATCGTGCGTAGTCCCTCCTGTCAGGCCCGCGGGTGGGCCCGACGATAGACATCCCGGATCCGTTCGCCCGTGACGTGCGTGTACAGCTGGGTCGTGGAGATACTCGCATGCCCGAGCAACTCCTGGACGACCCGCAGGTCGGCGCCGCCCTCGAGCAGGTGGGTCGCGAAGGAGTGGCGCAGCGTGTGCGGGCTCACGCGCTCGGCCAGGCCCGCGGCCGAGGCCGCGTCCTTGACCGCCGTCCAGGCCTGCTGCCGCGCGAGCCGGCGCCCTCGTGAGCCGATGAAGACCGGCCCGCCGCGAACAGCCTGGACATGGCTGAGCGCGAGGATCCGGGCCCGCGGGCCATCGATCCAGCGGCCCAGCCAGTCGATCGCCACGTCGCCGATCGGGACGAGCCGCTCCTTGTCGCCCTTGCCGATGACGCGCACGAAGCCACCGTCCATCGAGAGATCCTCGGCATCGAGGCGCACCGCCTCGCTGACACGCAGCCCTGCCGCGTAGAGCAGCTCCAGCAGGGCACGGTCGCGCAGGCGGCGGTCGTGGGCCGGCTCGTCGGGGTCGTCGCCGCCGGCCGCCTCGAGGAGGGCCTCGGTCTCCGCGACCGTGAGGGTCTCCGGCAGCAGCCGCGACTGGCGCGGCAGGTCAAGGTGCGCGGCGACATCGACCGCGATCAGGCCCTCGCCGTACGCGAACCGGTAGAAGCCCTTGAGCGCGGCGGCCCGCCGCCGCAGGCTGCTGGGGGCGAGGCCCGGCTCGCCCGGCTGGCCGCGCCGCGCCCGCGAGGCCAGGTACGAGATCGCGGGATCGGCGGAGCCGTCCCAGTCGCCCTCGACGCCCGGGCTGCGCGCGAAGTCCGTCAGGTCGTTGCGGTAGGCCCGGATCGTGGCGTCCGAGAGGCCACGCTCCACGGCGAGATGCGAGAGGTACTCGTCGGTGGCCGCGCCGAGCGCGCCGGACGGGCTCATCGGACCGTCGCCGACGCTCCCCGCCATGCCTCGGCCCGGTCCAGGAGCTCGCGTGCCGCCGCGAGGCCCGCCGCGGCGCCCGTTCCGCTCCCCAGCATCTGGGCGAGCTCCACGATCCGGCCCTCGCGATCGAGCCGCTCGACCTGGGTCACGGTCCGGCCGTCCCGCTCGTGCTTGCTGATCCGGAACTGGGCGTCGGCGTGCGCCGCGATCTGGGGCAGGTGGGTCACGCACAGCACCTGGTGGCGGCGGGCCAGCGTCCACAGGCTGCGCCCGACCGGGTCCGCGCTCCGGCCGCCGATCCCGGTGTCCACCTCGTCGAAGACCAGCGTCGGCGTCTCGTCCGCCTCGGCGAGGACCTGCTTGATGGCCAGGGCGACGCGCGACAGCTCGCCGCCCGACGCGATCCGCGCGAGCGGCCGGAACGGCTCCCCGGCGTTCGGCGCGAGCCGGTAGACGACCTGGTCGATCCCGGCGGCATCGAAGGCGACCGCGTCGCCATCGACCTCGACGGCCGGCTCATCGGGACCGGCCGTCCGCCGGCCGAGCGCGACCTCGAAGACGCCGGCGGCGAAGCCGAGGTCGACGAGCACCTCGTCGACGGCAGCGGTCAACCTGCCCGCGGCGTCGGCGCGCGCCGCAGAGAGGTGCGCGGCGGCTGCGCCGACCGTCTCGAGGAGGCGGGCATCATCCGCCTCTCGGCGCGCCCGTTCCACGTCGATCCCCTGGAGGCGCTCGGCCTCGGCGGCGGATCGCTCCCCGTGGGCGATGACCGCGGCTTCATCGTCGCCATAGCGGCGCTCGAGACCGTAGATGACGCCGAGGCGCTCCTCAAGGCCGGCGAGGGCAGCGGGATCGTGGTCGACGGCCTCGGCCAGCGTCCGCGACTCCGCGGCAGCGTCGTCCAGCTCCGCCTCGAGACCGGCCAGGCGCTCGGCCAAGCCGTCGAAGCGGCCATCGAGCCGGGCGATCGCGCGGGCCTCGTGGACGGCCCCGGCGACGGCCTCGCGTGCGCCACCGTCGGCGGTCAGGGCGTCATGGACCGCGGCCGCTCCCCGGGCGATCGCCTCACCGTGCTGGGCCGCGGCGAGCCGTGCCCGGATCTCGTCGGCCTCGCCGGGCCGCAGCCGTGCGCCCGCGATCTCGCTGGCCTCGTACTCGAGGACCTCGAGCCGTCGGGCCAGCTCGCGCGGATCCGCGACGAGCTCGTCCAGCGCGGCGCGATTCCCCCGCCAGGCGGCGACCGCGGCCCCCAGGGCCGCGCGCAGCTCGGCGTGGCCGCCGAAGCCGTCCAGCAGGTCGCGCTGCCAGCGCTCGTCGAGGAGGTGCTGCTGGTCGTGCTGGCCGTGGATCTCGACCAGCGGCCCGACCTCGTCGGCCAGCCGCGCCGCCGTCACCGTCTCGTCGTCCAGCCGTGCCGTCGACCGGCCGCCCGCGGCCACCTCGCGCACCGCGATGAGCGGCTCCGGGAGACGGTCGAAGAGCGCCTCGACCCGGGCGGTCTCCGCCCCGTGGCGCACGAGGGAGGTGTCGGCGCGCGCGCCGATGGCGAGCCCCAGCGCATCGATCAGCAGGCTCTTCCCCGCCCCGGTCTCGCCGGTGATGACGTTGAAGCCGTCGTCGAGGGCGAGGCGGACGCGCTCGATGACCGCGAGATCGGTGACGGTCAGCTCGAGGAGGCGTCCGGTCACGACGGCAGCAGCGCCACCTTGTGGCGCAGCAGGTCCCAGAACGGCTGCGCGCCGGTGGGCTCGATGAGGCGGATCGGGCGCTCGACGGCGCGCACCTCGACGACATCCCCGACCGCGATCCGGATGTCCTCGCGGCCATCGACCGAGACGAGCGCCTCGTGGGCGTCCACCACGGTGCAGCGGACCGTCTGGCGCGGGCTGACGACGACGGACCGGATGGCCGACAGGTACGCCGCGATCGGGGTGACCACGAGGTTGCGGCTGATCGGGTCCAGGATCGGGCCGCCGGCCGAGAACGAGTACCCCGTCGAGCCGGTCGGGCTGGCCACGACGAGGCCGTCGGCGACGAACGTGGCGAGATGGGTGTCGTCGATCGCGACGTCGAGCCGGCACACCCGGGCCAGCGCCCCGCGGGCCACCACGATGTCGTTGAGGGCGAAATGGCGGAGGACATCGACGGGCTGGTCGCGGCCGAAGATCCGGCCCTCGAGCGCCATCCGCTCGTCGATGCGGAACTCCCCGGCCACGATCTTGCCGAGCACGGCGTCCAGCTCGCCCGCCTCGGCCTTGGACAGGAACCCGACCTTGCCGAGGTTGATGCCGAGGATCGGGACGTCCACCTCGGCCACGGCGCGGACCGCCCGCAGGAACGTGCCGTCGCCGCCGAGGACCACGAGCGCATCCGTGGTCGGCAGCTCGCGCAGCAGGCCGTCCAGGTCGTCCGAGGGGAGCTGCCAGTGGTCGATGGAGCGCATCTGGCACCAGCCCGTGGCGCGGGCGCTCAGCTCGACGGCCTGCTCGATCGTCGGGTTGTAGGCGAAGCCGATCCGCGAGACGGTCATGGGCCGGTCACCGCGGCGATGCGGTCGTCGATCTCGGCGCAGCCCGGACCGGGCGCCAGGTGGAGCAGGAACTCGCGGTTGCCCTCCGGGCCGAGGATCGGCGAGGCGATCACGTCGCGCGACCCGAGACCCGATGCCGCTGGCCCGGGCCACGACCGTCCGCAGGACCTCGGCATGGGCGGCCGGGTCGCGCACGACCCCGTGGTCGGTCCTCCCCTTCCCCACCTCGAACTGCGGCTTGACGAGCGCCACGATCGCCGGGTGCTCACCGAGCGTCGCGGCGACCGCCGGCAGGACCTTGTCGAGCGAGATGAACGAGACGTCGATCACCGCCAGCGACACCGGCTCAGGCAGGCTGGCGGCGGTCAGCGCCCGGGCATTGGTCCGTTCCATCGACACGACGCGCGGATCGCGCCGGAGCGCGTCGGCGAGCTGGCCGCGTCCCACGTCGAGCGCATAGACGCGGGTCGCGCCGCGCTGCAGGAGCACGTCGCTGAAGCCGCCGGTCGAGGCGCCGACGTCCAGGCAGACGCGGCGGGCCGGATCGATCCCGAACGCGTCGAGCGCGGCCGCGAGCTTGTGGCCGCCGCGGCTGACGTACGGCTCCGGCGCGTCGACGCTGACGGGCGTTCCCGCATCGACCAGGTCGCCCGGCTTGCGGTCGAGCCGGGCACCGTCGCCCTCACCGACGCGGACCTTGCCGGCCATCACGAGCGCCTGCGCCCGACTGCGCGACTCGGCCAGCCCGCGCTCGACGAGGAGCTGATCGAGGCGGATGCGCTTGGGCTTCGGCTTGGCGGTCGAGGTCGACGTCACCCGCCTATCGTGGCACAGGCCGCTGCACCCGGACGTATGCCGGCGGCGGCCGGGCTCAGCCGCCGGTCGAGGCCTTCGAGCGGCCAGGCGAGGCGTGGAGCGCGGTCAGCGTCTCGCGGACCTGCTCGGCGAGCCCTGGGGTGTCGAGCCGGAGCACGCGCCGCAGGTCCGTGACGGAGCCATGGTCGACGAACCGGTCGCCCGGGATGCCGACGACGTACGTCGCCACCTCGCGGAGCGCCGGGTCGGTGATCCGGGCCTCGGCCAGCAGCTCGAGGACGCCGCTCCCGAAGCCGCCGGTCACGACGCTCTCCTCGAAGGTCACGACCAGCGACTTGCCGCGCGCCCCGTCGAGGATCAGCTGCCCGTCGAGCGGCTTGGCGAACCTGGCGTTGATGACACCGACCGACCAGCCCTCCTCCTCGAGGAGGTCGGCCACCTCGGTCACCCTGGCCACGATCGGCCCGAAGCCGACCAGCAGGATGTCGCGGCCCTCGCGCAGGACCTCGCCGCGACCGACCGGGAGGATCGTCGGCTCGACCGGGTCGAGGCCGAACCCGGCGTCGCGCGGGTAGTGGAGCGCGAACGGGTGGTCCTGGCTGAATGCCGTGCGGACCATGGAGCGCAGCTCCTGCTCATCGCGGGGGGAGGCGATCACCAGGTTGGGCAGCTGGCGCTGGGCCGGGAGCGTGAACATCCCCTGGTGGCTGGTCCCGTCCTCGCCGACGAGCCCGGCGCGATCGACCGCGAGGACGACCGGCTGGTCGTTCTGGCAGACATCGTGGACGGTCTGGTCGAATGCCCGCTGCAGGAAGGTCGAATACAGGGCCACCACCGGCCGCAACCCGCCCATCGCGAGGCCGGTGGCGAAGGTGACCGCGTGCTGCTCGGCGATGCCGACGTCGAAGAACCGGTCCGGGAACTCCGCCTGGAAGCGCGACAGCCCCGTGCCCGTCGGCATGCCTGCCGTGATCCCGACGATCCGCCGGTCGGTCCGGGCCAGCTCCATGAGCTCCGCGGCGAAGACGGCGGTGTAGTTCGGGTGCTTCTTCGCGGCCGCGGGCGCGACCGTCGGCGGGGCGGCGTCGTCGGCCATCGATTCGGTCGGGAGCGTCGTCGTCATCGGCGGCAGCGCCGCCCCGTGGAAGCCGATCTGGTCGGTCTCCGCCGGCCGGAAGCCACGGCCCTTCTGCGTCCGGACGTGGACGATGGTCGGGCCGGGCAGGATCAGGGCGCGACCCAGGGTCTCGATCAGCGCATGCAGGTCGTGCCCCGGGACGACGCCGATGTACGTGATCCCAAGATCCTCGAAGAGCTGGCCCGGCTGGGCGAACCGCACGACGGACGCGCGCAGCCGCCTCGACCAGTCGAGCAGCGTCGGCCCGGCGACCGGGATGCGCTCGACGGTGCGATCGTAGGCGCCCTTGCTCTGCCGCCACGCTTGCGACAGCTTGATCTGGCTCAGGTACTTGGAGAAGGCTCCGACCGTGGGGCTGATCGACATCTCGTTGTCGTTGACCACGATCAGCATCTGCGTCTGGCGGTGGCCGATGTCGTTGAGGGCCTCGAGCGAGAGGCCGCTCATCAGCGCCGCGTCGCCGACGACGACCGCGATCCGCTCGAGACCGTGGCGGATGTCGCGGGCTTCGGCGAGGCCCTCGGCCACGGACAGGCCGGTGCCGGCGTGGCCGCCGTCGAAGACGTCGTGCTCGGACTCGCTCCGGCGCGGGAAGCCGCCGATGCCGTCCAGCTGGCGGAGGGTGCCGAAGCGCTCCAGCCGGCCGGTCAGAAGCTTGTGTGGATACGCCTGGTGTCCCGTATCCCAGACGATCCGGTCGCGCGGGGACTCCAGCAGCCGGTGGAGCGCGATCGTCAGCTCGACGACCCCGAGGGAGGATCCCAGGTGGCCGCCTGTGCTCGCGACCGTCGAGATGATCGTCTCGCGGATCTCCAGGGCGAGCTGGGCGAGCTGGACCTCGTCGAGCCCGCGCAGGTCGGCGGGTCCGCTGAGGTTCGGCAGGATCGGCACGGTGGGTGGACTCCTTCAGGTCGTGGCGCGCGGGACGGATTGTAAACCTGTCCCCTGCAGGTCGCTTGTTTTCCCGGCGCTCGCGGCGGACCCGTGGGACACCCGGCGCGTCACCGAGACGCGAGGGCCAGCAGCTTCGTGACGGTATTCCAGTTCCGGGCCGTCAAGGTGGCGCCGAGCCGCTTCTCGAGGACCGTGACCGTCAGCTTCGAAGATCGGCGATCCCCTCGCGGTACCAGAGGTAGACGGTGCCGTCGCCGAGCCGCACGATCTCCGGGCCGAAGGCGGCGGGGTCGAAGGCGACGATGGCTGCCGCCGGCAGCGGGGTCACGAAGAACCCGACGAGGTAGCGCGACGGCTCGTCGAGCGCCTCGGGCAGCGGGTTCGCGGCGATGATCCGATCGAGCTCGTCCCGCGTGCGGATCGCCACCCGGACCTCGAAGCCGTGATGGGCGGCGATGGCGGCCTCGATCTCGCCGGCGAGCGTCCTGACGCGGCCCGCAGGCACGTCGAAGACCGCGTTGCCGCTGTTGAGCAGCGTCGCGGCGTCCGTGGCGCCGAGGTCGGCCAGGATCGTGCGCAGGTCCGCCATCGCGACCCGCTTGTTCCCGCCGACGTTGATCCCCCGCAGGAACGCGATGCAGGTCGTCAGGCGCCGGGCTCCTCGGCGGGCTCGTCGGCACTCACGGTCCGCACGTCGAGGGCGCCACCGGCGCGCTGCACGAGCTGTTCGACGCGCAGCTGGGCATCGGTCAGCAGCTGCTCGCAGCGGGCCTGCAGGGCCACCCCGCGCTCGTACAGGGCGATCGCCGCCTCTAGCGGCTGCCCGCCGGTCTCGAGATCCGCGACGGTCCGCTGCAACTCCGCCAGCGCGGCATCGAACGCGAGGGTCTCGATGGCGGGCTCAGTCGTCGTCACGTGGCTCCTCCGGGAGCGGCTGCTCGGCCGCTGAGGTCTCGTCGGCCGGTTCGTCATCGAGGCGGCTCGCGAGACGTCCGATCGATGGCGCGAGCAGCATACCCAGCCGGACGCCGCCGACGCCGACGAGGACGACCACCACGATGAGCACGAGCAGGTCAACCATCGGCGTCGGTCCGCGGATCGGCCGTGGCGGGCAACTCGCCCTGCGCGACACGCAGGACCAGGGCCGTGCCAGGGCGAGCGTCGGCTGGCGAGCGGACGATGGTCCCGTCCGAGGCCCGGCTGACGATCGCGTAGCCGCGCTCCAGGGTCGCCTGCGGACCGAGCACGGCGAGCGCGGCGGTCGCCGCGTCAAGACTCGCCTTCGCATCGGCGCTCCGTCGCGCGATCAGCGCCGGCAGCCGGTCGGCTCGACCGACCCGCGCCCGTCCGTCCGTGAGGCGGACCGTCACCGCTCGCGTCGCCCGGTCGAGCAGCAGCCCCACGCGCTCGCGGGTCGCGGCCAGCTGCGCCGCGGGGCCGAGGCGGTCGAGGGCGCGGCGCTCGACGGCGAGGTCCCGGGCAGCCGCGCCCAGACGGCCCCCGGTCGCCCCGGTCAGCCGCGAGCCCGCCCGGCGCAGCGCGCCGAGCATCTCGGCCCGGTCGGGCACCACGATCTCGGCGGCGGCCGAGGGCGTCGGTGCCCGCACGTCCGCGGCGAGGTCGGCGAGCGTGACGTCCACCTCGTGGCCGACGCCGCAGACCACCGGGACCGGATGGGCGACCACGGCACGCACGACGCGCTCGTCGTTGAACGGCCACAGGTCCTCGAGCGAGCCGCCGCCCCGCGACAGGATCGTGACCGCCGGGGCCTCACTCCCCCACCCCGCGTCGACCAGCTCCGTGCGATAGCGCTCGAGGCGCCGGAAGGCGGCGACGATGCTCGCCGGCGCGTCCGCGCCCTGCACCTGGGCGGCCACCAGCACCACGCGGACCAGCGGCCAGCGGCGGGCCAGGACCGTGGCGATGTCCTTCCAGACGGCACCGGTCGGGCTGGTGATCACCGCGATCGTCGCAGGCCGCGTCGGCAGCGGCCGCTTGCGCCCACCGTCGAAGAGCCCCTCGGCGGCCAGCCGCGCCTTCAGCTCCTCGAAACGGAGGGCCAGGTCGCCCATCCCCGCGGGCTGCAGCGACTCGACGTAGAGCTGGAGCGCGCCCTGCGGCTCGAAGAGGTCCATCCGGCCGTGGACGACGACCCGCAGGCCCGCCTGGGCCTCGAAGGCGGAGCGGAGCCGGTCGTCGCGGAACCAGACGCACTGGAGCTGGCTGCGCTCGTCCTTGAGCGCGAAGTAGGCGTGACCCGCGGACGAGACGGTGACCCGGCCGATCTCGCCCTCGATCCACAGGTCGGCCAGGCGCGGGTCCTCGCGGATCGCGCCGCGGACGGCCCGGGCGACCTCGGTGACGCCGAGGATGCGGACGCCGAACGTGCCCGGCGCGGTCGGGTCGGCGCGATCCACCCTCAGCGGCGCTCGGGTCGTCGGGTCATCTCAGACCCGGGTCTGGTACTCGCCGGTGCGCGTGTCGACGCGGATGGTGTCGCCGATCTCGACGAAGATCGGCACGACCACCACGAGGCCGGTCTCGGTCGTCGCGTTCTTCCGCGCGCCGGTCTGCGTGTCGCCGGCGAAGCCCGGCTCCGTGTCGGCGACGACGAGGTCGACCGTGACCGGCAGCTCGACGCCGATCGTCTCACCCTGGTAGCTGGTCCGGTCGAGGGTCATCCCGTCCTTGAGATACTTCGCGGTCTCGCCGAGCTGGTCGGTCGTCAGGACGAACTGGTCGTAGGTGTCGTTGTCCATGAAGTGGTGCTCGGTGCCGTCCGAGTAGAGGTACTGGACCGGCCGCTTCTCCATGGACGCGCGGGGCCACTTGGTCCCGGCCTGGAAGCTGCGCTCGACGGTCTGGCCGCGCTTGATGTTGCGCAGCGTGATGCGGACCTGCGCCGATCCCCGACCCATCTTGATGTGGTGGTAGTCGAGGATCTGCCAGAGCTCGCCATCGAGCTCGATGGCCACGCCCTTCCTGAGTTCGCCGGTGGAGATCATGTCGTGGTGGGCTCCTGGGGACCGCTGGGCGCGCGCACGCGGGGCCGCTGGGTCGGTGGGTGTCGTGCGCGCATTCTAGCCGAGGAGCGGGCCGCAGCCGGGTCGCCGCGAGCGGATCAGTCGCGTTGCTTCAGCGCGTGCAGGCGGACCTGGTACTCGGTCGGATCGATCTCGCCGCGGGCGAGGCGGGACTTGAGCTCCGTGATGGCCGGGTCCTCGGCCCTCGGGGCGCTGCGGCGGATGGTCCACACGATGACCCCGATCACCAGGCCGGTGATGACCAGCGGCAGGATGATCGTGGCGGCCATCGTGGCGAAGATGAACCCGCCGACATCGAATGGGAGCGCATCCATGGGCGCCAGCGTAGCGAACGCCCTCCCCGGCTGTCAGCCCCCGACGACGAGGACCTCGCGAGGAAAGCCGGTCAGCCGCTCGACGCGCCGCTCCCCGGCGTCGAACGCGATGAGGTCCTCGATGCGGACACCGGTCTCACCGTCCAGGTAGACGCCCGGCTCCACGGAGAAGACCGTCGGGCTCGGCAGCGGCGTGTCAGCGGCCGACTGGCCCAGGCTCGGCGCCTCGTGGGTCGCGAGCCCGATGCCGTGGCCGGTCCCGTGCCCGAAATGGTCGGCGTGGCCGCCCTCCGCGATGACCGCGCGCGCGGCGGCGTCCGCCGCGCGGCCGCTGATCGGCCGTGCCACTCGCGACGGCCGCCTCGAGTGCCTCGATCGCCGCGGCCTGTGCCCGCGCCACCAGCTCGTAGATGGCCAGGTCGCGCGGAGTCGGATCGCCGACGAAGAGGGTCCGGGTCATGTCGCTGCGGTAGCCGTCGACCTGTGCGCCGAAATCGAAGAGCAGCACCGCCCCGGCGAGCACGGGCCGCGCGCCAGGCGAGCCGTGCGGCAGCGCCGCCTCCGGCCCGGCGAGACACGCGACGCCGAACGCGAGTGCCTCGGCGCCGCCGGTCCGCATCAGCCACTCGAGGCGCATCGCGAGGTCGTGCTCGGTCGCGCCCGGCCGGATCTCCGGCAGGAGCGCGGCAAGCGCCCGGTCGGCGACCGCGCAGGCCGCAGCGACGCGCTCGAGCTCGGCCGGCTCCTTGGTGGCCCGATCCGCCTCGAGCCAGCCCTCGACGGCGACCAGCTCGACGTCCGGCGCGGCCGCGACCAGCTTCGACCAGGTCGCCTGCGGCACGAAGCCCGCCTCGACCGCGATCCGGCGCGCGCCGATCGAGGCGACCAGCTCCGGCCAGCGGGCGACGAGGTTGCCGTAGACCTCGCCGATCCGCGCGCCCGGCGCCTCGCGCCGCGCCTGGGCGGTGTAGCGGCTGTCGGCGAAGAGGACGACCTCGTCGGCACTCACGAGGAACTGCCCGGAGGCACCGGCCACCTTCTCCTCGCCGTCCTCGAAGCGCAGCCCGGTCAGGTAGCGGGCGTGCTCCGGCCGGACGCCGTAGTAGGCGTCGATGCCGGCCGCGGCGGCGCGGTCACGCAGGCGGGCCAGCCGGGCCGGACGCGACGCGCGGTCGGCCTCCTCCCAGCCTGCCAGGGTGGCGGCGGTCGGTGGAGACGCGAAGTCCGCCGGGACCGGCCAGTCGGCGGTCAAATGTAGCCGTACTTCTTGAGCAGCTTCTGGAACGCGGCGTTGTCCTTGGCGAACGCGTGCTTGCCCCCGCCTTCCGGGATCGCCACGAAGTAGAGGTACTTGTCCTTGACGTCGGGCTCGAGGGCCGCGTCGATGGAGGCGAGCGTCGGCGTCGCGATCGGACCGGGGATGAGCCCGGGGTTCTGGTAGGTCTGGTAGCCCTGCAGCTCCGGCGGGAGGGCGACCTCCTTCATCGGCACGTCGGGGAGGGTCCAGAAGACGTACTTCTGCCACTGCTCGAACTCGATCTTGCCGAGCTCGACGGTGTCGTTCGCGTAGATGACCGTCGGGTCGGCATTGAGGATCTTGTTCTTGATCCCGGGAAGCCCGTCGATCCGGTTCTGGTAGACGCCGGCGATCAGCGGACGCTCCTCGTCGAGGACCGCCTCGCGCTCGACGATCGAGGCCAGCGTCAGCACCCCGTAGAAGTCGAGGCCGCGCTCCGCCGGGACCGCCAGACGATCCTGGCCGACGGTGGCGATGAACTTGTCGAGCATCAGTCGGACGAGCTCGTCCGCGGTCGTGTCCGGGAGGACCTTGTAGGTCGCCGGCCAGAGGAATCCCTCGAGCGAGACGCCAGGATGATCCTTGAGGACCGTCTTGAGCCACGGGTAGTCGTCGAGCAGGGCCTTCGGCGGCTTCGCGACGATGTCGTAGAAGTCGTGCGGGTCCATGAGCAGGGGGAGCGTCTGGAGCTTGGCCGTGACCTGCTCGAGGCGGAGGCCCGTCCGCAGCGCGATCTCCACGTATGGGATCTTCGGCGGGTCGAGGAGCGAGGTCACGAGCTCCGCCGGCGCCATGTTCTTGCGCAGCAGGAACGTGCCGGCCTGGAGCGTGTTGGCGATGCCCCGGTCGCTGGCGATCATCACGAAGGCGCGCGCATCGAGGATCAGCCCGTCGCGCTGGAGGCGCGTGGCGATCGTCGACGCCGTGTCGCCCTGCTCGACCACGAACTCGACCTGGGCGGGGTCCGAGGCGGCCGGCTTGGTCAGGGCGTCGCCGAGGTCGTCGCGGACGATGTCGTGGACGAAGGGCAGCTCGAGGGCCGCGGGGTTGTCCGATGCCCAGCTCAGGATCGCGCTGTTGACCAGCGGCCGGAGGGCGGTGATGGCGAGGACCAGGACGATGCCGGCGAGGACCAGCGCGAACAGCAGGAACCGGATCAGGCCGCCGATGCCGTGGCCATCGCCCGGTCCTCGATCGCGTCGGCCGCCGCCGCTGCCGCGGTGCGGCTCGACGTACGGCGACTCGTCGGCGGTCGCATAGGCATCCGGATCGTAGGGATGGGCCTGGGGGCCGCGCCCATCGCGCGGGCGTCCGCCGGAGCGGATCGTCATGTGCTGGTCTCCGGTGCGTCGTCGTGGGTCCGGGGCAGGGACGAGCGGAGCCCGGCCCGTGTGTCGAGCTCATCCTGGAGGATGATGGCCGCCGCTTCCCGATCCACGCGGGCCTTGTAGGCGTCGCGCTGGGTCTTCGAGGGCGGTCCGCCAGACCGTCCGCGCTGCATCGGACCGAGACGGTCCTCCGCGAGGTGACTGGTCAGACGCTCGTCGCGAAAGGTTAGCGGCAAACGCAGATCCGCGGCGACGGCATCGGCCCACGCGATGGTCAGTGCGGCCTGGCGACCGGACTCGCCCGAGGCCTCGAGCGGCAGGCCGACGACCAGCGCATCGATCCCGTGCGCGTCGATCAGCGTCCGCAACGCGGCCACGTCGCCGGCGAGATCGCGAGCGCGGCGCAGCGTCGTGAGCGGTCGGGCCGGCGCGCCGTCACCGTCCGAGATGGCGATGCCCACCCGCCGCTCGCCGAGGTCGATCCCCAGCAGCCGGGTCACCGGCTCGGCGACGGTGACGGGGTCACGACCTGGACCGGCTGGTCGATCGTCAGCTGCACCCGGCCGTCGAGTGTGGGGATCGACGAGACCCAGTCGGGCCACGTCGTGATGTCGACCGTCCCGTACTGCTCGAGCGTCTTCGTCGCTTCGTCGACGGTCTGGCCTGCCACCAGGGCCTTGAGCTCGTCCGGGTCGAGGATCGCGATCTGCGTCGCGCTGGCCGTGGCCGGGAACGAGACCTGCCCGTCGCTGACGACGGCGGGCAGGACCTCGACGTCGATCGAGCCGTCGACCAGCTCATGGCTCGCGTCGATGGTCGCCAGCAGACGCGACTCCGCGACCGTCTCGACCGGCGTCTGGTTGACCGCGGTCGCGGTCCCGGTCGCGCTCAGGCCGAGCTCGAAGGTCTCGACCTCCGTGTCGAGGAGGGTCGCCGGGTCGACGTTCGGCGTCGCCGCGCCGAGGACTCCGGTCTCGGGGAAGACGGTGTCGCCCGGGGGCGCGATGGTCGGGTCGGCCAGCTTCGCGGTGAAGGCCGCCTCGAGGGCGGGCTGGAGCGCCGCCAGGGCGGCATCGATGTCCTTCTGGGTGACCTTGAGGAACTCCTGGTGGGTCCCGCCGGTGGTCGCATCCGGGTTCAGGACGTCGAGCGCGATGGGGTCCTCGCCCCTGGGGATGACCGTGATGGTGTTGGGCTCGACGTTGCCCTCGGTCCCCTTCTCGACAGCCGTCACCTTGACCGTGGCGGACTTCGGGAAGACGGTCAGGCCCACGATGTCTGCGCGGCCCACGGTGATGGTCTGGGCGGTGCGGAAACGGACCCCGGACGGGGTGCTGACGATACTGCCGCCGGGGATCGTGTTCGACGAGGTGAAATCGCGGTTCCTGAAGCGGACCACGCCGGTCGCGGCGGTCTCCACCACCCGCTTGCCAGTGGCGGGGAACGTGTTCGTCGTGGTCACGTCGACGTCGACGAGGTCCGCGGGCACCACGCCCCTGGCCGGGTCCGGCGCCGTCGCGGCCGGGTCGGCCACGATCGTCATCGGGAGCGGCCCGACCGCCTCGTCCTTGGGGGTCACGGTGATGGTCGCAGACGGGAGGAAGAGGTAGCCCGCCACCCCGCCGACGAGGACGACCAGGGCCAGGATCGAGCGCGCCCAGCACGAGTGGCGTCCGTCCCGCCGTGATCCCGGACCCCGTGCCCGCGGCGCGCGCGGCAGGGGCGGTCCGCGGCAGCGAGCGGCCGAGCGGTCCCGGCTCGGCCGGAGCCGTGGCCTCGGCGCGACTCCAGGTCGCCGGCGTGGCCTGGGTCCGTGCGTCGGCGTGAAGTGCCTCGGCCTGGAGGGCCGCCGCAGCCGCTGTCAGCTCGGCGGCCTCCGCCTCGTCGAGCGTCTGCTGGAACGAGATGGGTGTCGCCTCGGGCGGCTTCTTGCGGGCGCGGCCACCGGCGCGCGGCGTCGGGGCGTCCGGTGGAGGCGAGACCGCCTCGCCTGCTGCCCCCACGACGGCCGCGGCACCCAGGGCGCCGGCGGCCGCACCGGCCGCTCCGATGGTCGAGGGATCCGATCCGGCGGCGCCTGCCACCGCTGCCGCGCCAGCCCCCGCCGCGCCGGCCGCACGCGGGCCTTCCTCCGAACCCTCGTACTCGGCCACGCTGGCAAAGACCGGCAACCCGGCCGACGCGGCCAGGGCACGGGTGGCGGCGTCGGCCGCGATCACCGAGAGCCGCTTCTCGTGCGTCATGGCGTCCCGCGCGAGCAATCGGAAGTTGATCCGCGAGGTCGCGACGCGGGACCCGTGCGGGAGCACGACGGCCACCCGCCGCTCCTCCGCATCGCGGACGCGAGCCGCCGCCGAGGTGATCTCGTCGTCGATGTCGAGGTAGATGACGCCGCCGGCCACGCCTAGACCTTCATCGCGCGCAGGACCCGGCGCAGCGCCGCGTCGAGCGCATCCTCGGTCGTCTGCAGCTCGATCGCCTGATAG
Source organism: uncultured Chloroflexia bacterium (assembly GCA_963834915.1). GTDB lineage: Bacteria > Chloroflexota > Limnocylindria > Limnocylindrales > CSP1-4 > SPCO01. Next base: position 140,480 of record CAWIDI010000005.1, on the reverse strand, counting down.
GCGAGGCCGAGCGGCGTGACGTCCTGCTGGTCGACGAGCAGGTTCGTCGCATCCGAGATCGTCTCGATCTGGTCCGGCGCCATCACCACGACCTCGGGCGGCCGGGCGAACGGGAGTCCCTTCCAGAAGGACTCGGCGGCGAGCGCCGCGCGGATCTCGGGCAACCGCGACCCGCCGCCGCACAGGAAGATGCGGCCCGGCAGGAGGTCGCCTCCGGACAATTCCTCCATCACGAGCTCGACGCCGGCGGCCCACACGCGCACATCGTCGCCGATGATCGCGCCGACCTGCTCGCGGTCGTCGATCGAAAGACCGCGGGCGTAGTCGACCTTGAGCGCCTCGGCCCGCGGGAACGGCAGGTCCAGACGGTCTGCCAGGCTCTTGGTGAACGCCCGTCCCCCGAGCGCGAACATCCGGGTGCCCTCGATGCCGCCCTGGCGCACGAGCGCGACGTCCGTGGTGCCGCCGCCGACGTCGATGAAGAGCGCCCCGGACTGCCGGATCTGCTCACTACCGAGGACTCGGGCGACGGCGTAGGGCTCGGCGACGATCTCGAGGAGCTCGAGGTCCAGCTGGCTCGCGACGCTCTGGAGCGCCCCGAGGTGGACGAGCGGGGCGAACGCGTTGAAGATCCCGATCTTGACGTGGCGGCCCTGGAACCCCACCGGGTTGGTCAGGGCATAGCCGTCGATCGCCGCACCGGTGACCGCGGCGTGGACCAGCCGGACATCGACCTGCGGGAGACCGGTCTCCCAGGTGATGGCGCGCTCTGCCTCGTGGAGCGCCGTGCGCTGGACGTTGTCGATCAGCTTCTGGAGCTCGCTCTCGGTGATCGGCTGCTCCGGCTTCTTGCGCTCCTGTGAATGGGTCGTGGTGAAGCCCTTCACCAGCTCGCCGGCGATGCCGATCACGACCTGGGTCGGCCGGAAGCCGGCCATCTCCTCGGCCTCCTGGAGCGCGACCGCGCAGTTGTCGACGACCGCCGCGATGTCGGCGACCGTACCGGACTGCATGTGCGACAGGCCCTGGCGCTTGCGCCCCACGCCGCGGACCGTGCCGTGCCCGCTGCTGTCGATATCGAAGACGAGCGCCTTGGCGAACTCGGTGCCTACGTCGAGCGCCGTGCACGCGGCAAGGCTCTCCTGGCCCTCGCGCTGCCAGATGCGGCGCCAGAAGGCCATCAGGCTTTCGACAGCACGGCGGCGCGGACGGCGTCCAGGGCGGTCCCGAGGCCGTCGCGCCGGCGGCCCGACCCCTGGGCCATCTCGGGTCGGCCGCCGCCCCGGCCGTCGATCGCGGGCATGGCGGCGCGGACGAGGTCGCCCGCCGCGATCCCCCGCTCCACGAGGTCCGGCGAGACCGTGATGAAGAGCTGTGGCTCGTCGGCGTCGAGCCCGAGGGCAACGACCCCGGACCCGAGCCCCTTGCTCACCGAGCGGGCCGCGGCCTTCAGGGCGTCCATGGATTCGTAGGGCGCCGCGTGGGCGACGATCCGGACGCCGGGCGCCAGCTCAACGGCGTCGGCGACCAGCCGGTCCGGCGCGGCGATCCCGGTCGTGCCGCCCGCCTTGAGGCGCTTCTTCGTGTCGCGCAGCTCGTCCTGCAGCGCGCCGATCCGGTCCGGCACGCCCTCCACGGACTGGGCGCCGACCACCTCCGCGGCGCGCTCGAGCGTGTCGAGGCGGCTGCGCACGAGCGCATCGGCGCCCGCGCCGGTGACCGCCTCGATCCGCCGCGTCCCCGACCCGATGCTCCGCTCCGATGTGATGAGGAAGCTGCCGATCTGCCCGGTGGCGCGGCAGTGCGTCCCGCCGCACAGCTCGAAGGAGTAGTCCTGGACGCGGATGGTGCGCACGGTCTCGCCGTACTTCTCGTCGAAGAACGCATCCGCCCCGCCCTCGATCGCCTCGGCCATGCTCATGAACGCGATGGAGACGGGTCGGTCGTCGCGGATGATGCGGCGGACCTCGTCCTCGATCGCGCGCCGCTCGTCAGCGGTCAGCGCCCGGTCGAACGGGAAATCGAAGCGGAGGGCCTCCGGGGTCACGAGCGAGCCGGCCTGCCGGGCACGCTCGCCGACCACGTTGCGGAGCGCGCGGTGCAGGAGGTGCGTGCCCGTGTGGTTGCGCATGGTGTCGGCGCGCCGCACCGCGTCGACCTCGGCCGTCACGGTCTCGCCGACCCGCAGCCGTCCGCGCAGGGTCCCGCGATGGACGATCAGCCCGCCGAGCGGCTTCTGGGTGTCCTCGACATCGAAGAGCACGCTCCCCCCGCCGGCCTCGCGCAGGACCCCGCGGTCGCCGACCTGGCCGCCGCTCTCCGCATAGAACGGCGTCCGGTCGAGGACGACCTCCGCGGCGCCGTGTCCGGTGAGCTCGTCGAACTCGGTGCCGTCGCGCAGGATCGCGACGACCCGGCCATCGGCCGTCGTGGCCTCGTAGCCGAGGAACCCGGTGTCGCCCGCCCGGGCCTGGACGGCCTGGTAGAGCGCCGTCAGGCCGGCGTGCCGCGCAAGGTCGGCCTTCTTGCCGGAGCGGGACCGGTCGCGCTGCTCGGCGAGCGCGTCGTCGAACCCTGCTCGGTCGACGTCCGCCCCGTGCTCGGCGGCGAGCTCGATGGTCAGGTCGATGGGGAACCCGAACGTGTCGTGGAGCTTGAACGCGACGTCGCCGGGCAGCCGCGCCGCGTCTGCCGGCAGGTCCTCGGGCCGTCGCCCCACCACCCGCTCGTCGGTGCCGAGCGCGGCGAGGGCGTCCTCGAGCAGCTTCGAGCCCGAGTCGAGCGTCTTCGCGAACTGGGCCTCCTCGCGGGCGATGACCGACAGGATCTCGGCGCGCCGCTCCTCGAGATGCGGGTAGGCCTCGCCCATCACGTCGATGACGACGCGGGCGGTCTCGGCCATGAACGGCTCCCGGCGGCCCAGCAGCCGGCCGTGGCGCACGGCACGGCGGAGGATCCGGCGCAGGACGTAGCCCCGGCCCTCGTTCGCTGGCAGGACGTCGTCGCCGATCAGGAAGGTCACCGCGCGCGAGTGGTCGGCGATGACCTGGAAGCTGAAGCGCTCGGCCTCGAAGGCCTCAGGGTCGTGCCCCAGGAGCTCGCGCATGCGCTCGTGGATCGGCGCGAACAGGTCGGTGTCGTAGTTCGACGGGACCTGCTGGAGGACGCTCGCGACGCGTTCGAGGCCCATCCCGGTGTCGACGCTGGTGAACGGCAGCGGCGACCGGCCGTCCGGGCGCTGGTCGAACTCCATGAACACCAGGTTCCAGATCTCAAGCCAGCGCGGGCACTGCTCGGAGTGGTCGGGGACGCATTCCGGGCCTTCCGACAGGTGCGCCCCGCGATCGAAATGGACCTCGCTGCAGGGGCCGCACGGCCCCGTCTCGGCCATCCGCCAGAAGTTGTGGTCGTCGCCATTGTCGACGTCGCCCCAGGCCGCCATCCGCTCCGGCGGGATGCCGATCTCGTCGCGCCAGACCGCGCGCGACACCTGGTCGTCGGTGTAGGTGGTGACCGCCAGCCGCTCGCCGGGGATCTTGAGGTCGCGGGTCAGGAAGTCCCACGCGTAGTGGATGGCCTCGCGCTTGAAGTAGTCGCCGAAGCTCCAGTTCCCAAGCATCTCGAAGAGGGTGTGGTGGCGCGGCGAGCGGCCGATCTCCTCGAAGTCGTTGTGCTTGCCCGCGACGCGCAGGCAGCGCTGGTAGTCCACGGCGCGCGTGTAGGAACGCGTCTCGGCGCCGGTGAAGACCTCCTTGAACTGGACCATGCCGGAGTTCGTGAACAGCAGGGTCGGGTCGCCCGCGGGGACGAGGCTCGCGCTGGGGACCGCCGTGTGGCCGCGCTCGGCGAAGAACTCCACGAACCGCCGCCGGATCTCGGCGGCCGGCAGGGAGACGATCCGCGGATCTGGAACCTCGGCGGGTGACGGCATCGGTCGCAATGGTACCGAACGCAGCGCGTGCAGCGGCCCGTGGCCGCAGGGATGACGACCGGCGGATCCGCCGACGCACCCGCTCTCCAGAGACGCGATCCAGCGGCGAGACTGTGCCGACGGGCGGCGGCGCCGTCGCGCGGCCGACCCTCAGGCCTTGCGCTCGAACGGGCCGAGCACCGCGAGGACGCTCACGATGGCGATGCCGGCCCAGGACCCGGCGATGGCGGCAGCAAGCCGGAAGTCCCCGATCAAGACGATCGTGACGCCGAGGCGGTCGCCGAGCGTGTCCCCCGCCCATGCGCCCAGGATGGCCGCGCCGACCAGCAGCGGGAGGCGGCCACCGGCCGAGCCGCGGATCATCACGTAGAGCGCGACGTCGAAGATCCCGACCAGGACGCCGAGGATGAGCGCCGGGTCGAGACTCACGCCGAGGCCGCGAGGACCGCCGGTCGTGCGATCCGGCCGCCGCCGAGGACCTCGTCGCCGTCGTAGAGCACCGCGGCCTGGCCAGGCGAGACCGCCCAGACCGGCGTGTCCGTCGTCGCGGTCCAGGCACGGTCGCCCGTTCGGCGGACGGTGGCGTCGACCGGCGTCGCGCGGTGGCGGATCCGGAGACCGGCGCGGAACTCGTCGTCGTGCGGCGCGGTGCCGGCGACGAACGAGACGCGCTCCAGGTCCACCGTGTGCGTCTCGAGGTCCTCGCGCCGCCCCAGCTGGATGGTGTTGGTCAGCGGATCGATGCGGCTCACGTAGCGCGGCTCCCCGAGGGCGACGCCGAGGCCCTGGCGCTGGCCGACCGTGTACCCGGCCGTCCCGCCGTGCTCCCCGACCCGCTCGCCGCCGACGTCGAGCAGCGGCCCGGCCTGCGGGCGCCAGCCGGCGCGCTCGCGCAGGGCGTCGCGGTAATCCCCGCCCGGCACGAAGCAGATCTCCTGGCTCTCGGGCTTGTCGGCTGTCGCGAGACCCAGCCGGCGGGCGATCGCGCGGACCTCGGGCTTGGTGAGCTCGCCGAGCGGGAACCGCGCGTGATCCAGCTGGTCCTGCCGCAGGCCGTAGAGGAAGTAGGTCTGGTCCTTGTCCTCGTCGCGGGCGCGCCGCAGCCTGGCGCGGCCGTCCGCGCCGATCACCCGACGGGCGTAGTGGCCGGTCGCCACGGCCTCGCACTCGTAGAGGTGGCGGGCCTGGCCCAGCAGCGCACCGAACTTCACGTACGTGTTGCAGTCGACGCACGGGCTCGGCGTCCGGCCGTCGAGGTAGGCGTCGAGGAACGGCTGGAGCACGCCGGCGTCGAACTCGCGCTCGAGGTTCATCACGTAGAAGGGGATGTCCAGCTGCGCGGCGACCCGCCGGGCGTCGTCGGCGGCGTCGAGCGAACAGCAGCTCTTCTTGAACTCGGAGTAGCTGTCGGCGACGTCGTGCAGGCGCATCCAGACGCCGACGACCTCGTGGCCCTGCTCGTGCAGGAGCGCCGCGGCCACCGAGCTGTCGACGCCGCCCGACATGGCGACGAGGATGCGGCTCACGCGGGGACGCCCTGCCCCAGCGGGTCCGCGGCGACCGTGGCGGCCCCGACGCGCATCGAGGCGACGACGCGCGGGACGATCTCGCTCGCGACGGCGATCTCCTCCTCGGTCGTGGTCCGGCCGAGCGAGAGGCGGAGCGCGCCGCGAGCCTCCTCCTCGGGGTAGCCCATGGCGGTCAGGACGTGGCTGACCTCGGTGGAGCCGGTGGTGCAGGCACTCCCCACCGAGCAGGCGATCCCCTCGAGGTCGAGGGACAGCGCGACCGAGTTCCCGTCGGTGTCGCGCGCGATCAGCGACAGGTGGCCCGCGAGCCGCTCCTTCGGGTGGCCGGTCATCTCGGTGCCGGCCACGGCGAGGACGGCCTTGCCGAGGCGGTCGCGCAGGCGGCGCAGGCGGGCGACCGTGGCCGGCCGCTCGGCGCACGACAGCTCGTAGGCGGCAGCCGTGCCGACGGCACCGGCCACGTTCTCCGTGCCGGCCCGCCGATGCCGCTCCTGGGTCCCGCCCTGCTGCTGCGCGAGGATGTGCGTGCCGTGCCGCACGTAGAGGGCGCCGGCGCCCTTCGGCCCCTCGAACTTGTGCGCTCCGAGCGAGACGAGGTCCGCGCCGAGCGCATCCACGTCGAGGTCCACGTACGGGGCAGCCTGGACCGCGTCGACGTGGAAGAGGATCCCCTTGCGGGTCCGGACGCGCTCGGCGATCGCGGCGACCGGCTGGTACGTGCCGACCTCGTTGTTGGCCAGCATCACCGACACGAGGATCGTCCGGTCGGTGAGCTCGGCCTCGAGCTGGTCGGGGTCGATCCGGCCGTAGCGGTCGACCGGCAGCTCCACGATCTCGAAGCCGAACTTCTCCAGGTAGCGCAGGGTGTGCCCGACCGCGTGGTGCTCGACGGACGACGTGACGATGCGGTGGCCGTGCGCCTTGCCAGCCCAGGCCGCGCCCTTCAGGGCGAGGTTGTTCGCCTCGGTCCCGCCGGAGGTGAAGACGATCTCGCGGGCCTCGGCACCGAGCCGGGCCGCGAGGCGCTCGTGGGCCTCATCCAGCCCGGCACGGGCCGCGCGGCCGAAGGCATGCGCTGAGCTCGGGTTCCCGAAGGTCTCCGTGAGATACGGCAGCATCGCGTCGAGGACCTCGCGGCGGAGGGGGGTCGTCGCCGCGTGATCGAGGTAGATCGGCATCGGCTCGATCGTACACCCCGGACCCGGTCCCGACCCCGACGCGCGGCCGTCCACGCGCGGACGTTCGTCCATGGCCGCGACCCGGCAACGGCCGATGTCCACCCGGTCGCGCTCAGGTCATCGTCGCGGCGGGACACATCGATGACGCGCCAGCGCGTCGCACAGGAGACCTACGACACATGAACGCCGTCATCACCATCGCCGTCATCGTCGCCTTCGTCGGGTTCATCATCGCCGTCGCGCGCCTCGGCCGCGACGTCGAGCCGGGGATCGGCGGCCTCTTCGCCCAGGCCACCGTGCCGGCACGTGCCCTGCGGATGCAGGAGAACGACCTGCCGCCCTTCCGCTTCGCCGCGCTCGATGCCCGTTCGGCGTCGTCAGGCGGGCCGAGCGCCGGTGCGGACCCGACCGGGTCAGCCCGCGACGCGCGGCCGGCCGTCAAGCGATCGCGTCTCGTGCGACGATCCGGCCATGCCTGATGCGCCCGACGACAAACGCACCGTCCATCGGCGCGACGCCGAAGGGAAGATGCAGGTCGGGCCCGACTGGGAGACGCTGATCGAGCGCCAGATCCGCGAGGCGATGCAGGAGGGCAAGTTCGACGACCTGCCCTACCAGGGTGAGCCGCTGCCCAACGACGACAACCCCTACGCCGGGACCTGGGGCCTCGCGTTCCACATGCTCAAGTCCGCCCGCGTGGCACCGCCCTGGATCGAGGCCGACAAGGAGGTCCGCGAGCTGCTCCGCCGACGCGACGCGGTCCTCGCCCGGGCCGAGGCGGGACCGCGCGGCGCGTCCGAACGCCGCCGCGACCGCGCCGCGCTCGAGGACCTGGTGGCGCGCGTCAACGCGTCCATCGCGCGGCTCAACGCCGAGGCGCCATCCGATCGCCAGCACCGCCGTCCCCTCGTCCTCGCCGAAGAGCTCGACCGCTACGACGAGGCCTGCCGCCGCTAGTCAGGCGACGCGGGTCAGGCCTCGTCCCCGGAGGCGCGGCGCAGGTCGTCCGCCCGGCCGGCGTCGCGCCGGCGATCGTGCTGCCCGAGCAGCCGCTTCCGGAGCCGGATCGACAGCGGCGTCACCTCGACGAGCTCGTCGTCGGCGATGAACTCGATCGCCGAATTCGAGCGTGATCGGGCGCGCCGGGGTGAGCCGCAGCGACTCGTCGTGCGAGTGGGTCCGGATGTTCGTGAGCTTCTTCTCCTTGGTCGGGTTGACGTCCATGTCGCCCGACCGGCTGTTCTCGCCGACGATCATCCCCTCGTACGTCTCGACCCCGGCACCGATGAACAGCTCCGCGCGCTGCTCGAGGTTGAACAGGCCGTACGCGTTCGAGATGCCAGCGCGGTCGCTGACCAGGACGCCGTTCGTCCGGTGGGTGACCTCGCCCGCCCACGGTCCGTAGCCCTCGCCGATCTGGTGCAGGAGCGCCGTCCCGCGCGTCTCGGTCAGCAGCTGTCCGCGATAGCCGATGAGGCCGCGGACCGGCAGCACGAACTCCATCCGGACGCGGCCATCGGTGTCCGTGGACATCTGGTCGAGGCGTCCCTTCCGGCCGGCCATCGCGCTCTGGATCGCCCCGACGTACTCGGGCGGGATGTCGACGGTGATCCGCTCGTACGGCTCCTGGACCTCGCCGCGGACCTCGCGGAGGAGGACCTCGGGGCGGGACGCGGTGAGCTCGTAGCCCTCGCGGCGCATCTGCTCGATCAGGACGGCCAGCTGCAGCTCCCCGCGGCCGCGGACCTCGAACGCTTCGCTCGACTCGGACGGGCGGACCTCGATCGAGACGTTGCCGAGGACTTCCTTCTCGAGCCGCGCCTTGATCTGGCGGCTTGTGACGTACTTGCCCTCGCGCCCGGCCAGCGGCGAGGTGTTGACCCCGAAGGTCATCCGCAGGGTCGGGGCGTCGACGTCGAGGCGCGGCAGCGGCCGAGGGTCCGACGGCTCGGTCAGGGTGTCGCCGATCGTGACCTCGGGCAGGCCGGCGACGCTCACGATGTCGCCGGGTCCGGCCTCCTCGATATCGATCCGTTCGATGCCGTGGGCGGTCTGCAGGCTCGTGACGACCCCGGTCAGGGTGACCGTCCGGCCCGGCTCGACGGCGCCGGAGGTGTCGGCGGCCTCCTCGCGCACGATGGCGACGCGCTGGCCCGTCCGGATGGTGCCGTTCCAGATGCGCCCGACCGCCATCCGGCCGACGTAGTCGTTGGCGGACAGGTTGGTGACCAGCAGCTGGAGCGGATGGCCCGGCGTGTACGACGGCGGCGGCGTCACCTCCACGAGGAGGTCCAGCAGCGGCCGCAGGTCGGTCCCCGGGACCGCCAGGTCGCGGGTGGCGGTGCCGACCTTGGCGTTCGTGTAGACGATCGGGAACTCGATCTGGTGCTCGTCGGCGCCGAGGTCGAGGAACAGCTCGTAGATATCGTCGAGGACCGTCGCCGGCCGGGCATCGCCGCGGTCGATCTTGTTGATGGCGACCACCACGGGCAGATGCCGCGCCATCGCCTTCTGGAGGACGTAGCGCGTCTGCGGCAGCGGCCCCTCGGCGGCGTCCACGAGGAGGAGCACCGAGTCGACCATCAGCAGCGAGCGCTCGACCTCGCCGCCGAAGTCGGCATGCCCGGGCGTGTCCACGATGTTGAGCCGGTAGCCGCCGTGGTCCACGGTCGTCTGCTTGGCGAGGATCGTGATGCCCTTCTCGCGCTCGAGGTCGCCCGAGTCCATGACCCGGTCGACGACGGCCTGGTTGGCCCGGAAGGTCCCGGTCTGGCGGAGCATCGCGTCGACGAGCGTGGTCTTGCCGTGGTCGACATGGGCGACGATGGCGATGTTGCGCAGGTCGGCCCGGATCGCGGTGGGCATGGCGTCGCTGGCGACGGTGGTGTCGGTCATGGGTCGCGCAGTGTGGCATATCGTCGGAGGGACTGCCGCCAGCGCCACCCGCTGCGGTAGCATCGCCCTCGCATGACTGTCGCCGCCGTGATCCTGTCCGCCTCTGCCGAGGGCGCCCTCGCCGACACGCAGGGCCAGCCCCGCGTGCGCCGCCTGGCGGACCTGGCGTGGTCCGGCGGAGCGCTGCCGATCGTGGTGGTCTCGCCCGATCCGGACGGCGCCGTCGCGAAGGCACTCCTGGATTCCGAGGCGGTCCACGGCTCCCCGGCGCCGGTCGAGGGCGGGCCGGTCGGCCAGATGGTCCGCGGCATCGAGCTGGCGGCAGCCGAGGTCACGGACCTCGACGCGGCGCTCATCTGGCCGGCGCGGATGACCTGGGTCGGAGCGGAGACGATCACCTCGCTCATCGAGGCGCACGGCGTCGCGCGTGGGGCGATCCTGCGGCCGGCGTGGCATGGCGACCCCGGGTGGCCGGTGCTGCTGCCGCTGGTCCACCTGGACGCCCTGCGCGCCGTGGCGCCCGACCGGATGCCGCCGGACGTGATCGCGGACCTGGCCGCGGTCGCGCCGACGCGGATCGTCGAGCTGGGCGATCCCGGTGTCATCTTCGACACCGACACGCCGGAGGCCGACCTCCCCGCCTACGAAGCGCCGCCCGACCCGCCGGCCGGGCACACCCACGAGTGGGGCGACGACGTCATCGCCGAAGCCCGGCTGCCGATGCCAGAGGGCGACCGCGGCTGACCGCCCGTCACGCGGCTGTCCCCCCGGAGGCGAGGCCGCCCAGCAGGTTGTCGCGGACCCGCGCGACCATGCCGGTCGCGAGCGCCAGGCCGACGACCACGAGCGCCACGCCGGCGATCTGGCCCGCCGACGGGGCCTCCCCGAGCAGGATGACCGCGAGGATCACGGTCATGACCGGTTGCGCGAGCAGGATCGCCGAAGTCAGGACCGCCGGCAGCCGCGGCAGCGATACCTGGATCAGGAGATAGCCGATCGACTGGCTCGTGACGCCATACGCCAGCAGGTACGCATGCGCCGGCAGCGACGGGACGAGGTCGAGGTCGCCGACGATCGCGCCGAAGACCCCGGCCGCAAGCGCGCAGATCAGGGTCGCGACCGCGACGGGGCCGGCGGGCCTGAGCGTCGGCGATGCGCGGCGGATGACCAGCAGGTAGCCCGCGTACGAGGTGGCCGTGATCAGGCCGATCGCGACGCCCAGCTGGGCATTGGCGCCGTACGGGATGCCGCCGATGATGCCCGAGATCAGGGCGACGCCCAAGAGCATCACCGGCAGGGCGACCATGACCTCACGGCGCGGACGCTCGGCCCAGATGAGCCACGCGACCAGCGCGACGATCACGACCTGCAGGTTGCCCATGATCGTGGCCAGCCCGGCCCCGATGTCATCGACGACGTAGTGGAACGTCAGGAGGTCCGCGGCGAAGAACACGCCGGCGAGCGCGGACAGCCCGACCGTGCGCCGGGACATCGGCCCGACGGAGCGGTGCTCCAGCCACGCCGCAAGCAGGAGCAGCGGCAGGCCGTAGAGGCAGCGAAAGACGACGCCGGTCGATGGCGACACGCCGGACCAGCGGTAGAAGATCCCCGAGAACGCGATCGCGGCGGCCCCGAGCAGGGCGGCCGTCCGCGGGAAGCGTCCCAGCCGTTCGAGGGCGTCGGTCGCCAGGCTCAGCCGGGACCCTTCGGGCCTTTCTCCGGGGCGCCGACGAAGCGCAGCCCCAGCTCCTCGTACTGGCTGGGATCCGGCGGTGACGGCGCCTCGAGCATCGGGTCCGTCCCGGACTGCGTCTTCGGGAACGCCATGACCTCGCGGATGTTCGTCTGGCCGGCGAAGATCATCGCCCAGCGGTCGATCCCGAGCGCGATGCCGCCGTGCGGCGGCGCGCCATACTCGAAGGCGTCGAGGACGGCCCCGAACTTGTCGTGCATCCCCTCGATCGACTGGCCCTGCAGGCGGAAGCTGCGCTCGAGCAGATCGCGGCGGTGGATGCGGATCGATCCGCCGCCGAGCTCCCAGCCGTTGAGGGCGAGGTCGTACTGCATGGCCCGGGCGCGACCGGCCGGGTCGCCCGGGCTCGGGCGGTCGGGGTCGCCGGTGGCCGTCACCAGCAGCGCCTCGTCTTCGGGGACGACGCCGCTGAACGGGTTGTGGGTGGCGTCCCAGCGCTCGTTGTCGGCATCCCACTGGTACATCGGGAAGCGGTGGATCCAGGCGTACGAGAGCACGGCCGGGTCGGCGAGACCGAGCTGGGCGCCGAGCTCCACGCGCAGGCGGCCGAGGACCTCGGTCGTGACCGCCGCGCTGTCGGCGACGATGAGCAGGAGGTCGCCCTCCCCCGCCCCGCTCCGCTCGAGCAGCGCGCGCCTCACGTCGTCGGCGAGGAACTTGGCGATCGGACCCTTCATCTCGCCGTCGGCGGTCAGCGCCAGGTAGGCGAGCCCGCGGGCACCGAAGCGCTTCGCGCGCTCGGTCAGCTCGTCGATCTCGCGGCGCGTCGCGCCGCCGAGGCCCGGCGCTACGATGCCGCGGACGCGGCCCCCGCCGGCGAGCGTGTCGTCGAAGACACCGAAGCCCGATGCCGGGCTGCCGTCGGCATCGACCAGCGCCGGGGCGAGGTCGACGAGCTCCATCCCGAAGCGCAGGTCCGGCTTGTCGGATCCGAAGCGCTCCATCACGTCGTCGTAGGTGTAGACGGGGAACGGGACCTGGGCGATCGGGCGATCTGGCGTGACCGCGCGGGAGACCTCGATCGCCATCGCCTCGACGAAGGCCATCACCGTCGGCTCGTCGACGAAGCTCATCTCGAGGTCGAGCTGGGTGAACTCCGGCTGGCGGTCGCCGCGCAGGTCCTCGTCGCGGTAGCAGCGGGCGATCTGGAAGTAGCGGTCGACGCCGCCGACCATCAGCAGCTGCTTGAGCTGCTGGGGGCTCTGCGGCAGGGCGTAGACCGTGCCGGGCTGGAGCCGTGACGGGACGATGAAGTCGCGGGCACCCTCGGGCGTGCTCTTGATCAGGGTCGGCGTCTCCACCTCGACGAAGCCGTTCGCGTGGTGGACCTCGCGGATCGCCTGGACCATCCGCGAGCGGAGCAGGAGGCGGTCGGCCATCGGCTGGCGGCGGATGTCGAGGTAGCGGTACTTGAGGCGGACGCTCTCGTCGACCGGGGCGTCGGGCTCGTTGATGTAGAAGGGCGGCGTCTTCGCCTCGGAGAGGATCTCGATGCCGGTCGCCTGGAGCTCGATGGCGCCGGTCGGCAGCTTCGGGTTCTCCGTGCCCGGCAGGCGCAGGGCGACGGTCCCGCTCGCGCTGACGACGAACTCGGGGCGGATCCGGTCCGCGTCGGCGTGGGCGGTCGGCGAATCCGCGTTGTCGATCACGACCTGGGTGATCCCGTGGCGGTCGCGCAGGTCGAGGAAGATCAGCTGGCCGTGGTCGCGCCGCCGGTGGACCCAGCCGGACAGCCGGGCGGTGATCCCCGCGTCGCCGGCACGCAGCTCCCCGTTCGTGTGGGTGCGGTAGGGCGTGGCGAGACTGGGTCGAGGGTCGGTCATGGCCGCCGTATCGTAGTCGAACAGCGGAGCCGACCGAGCAGGCCCGCCCGTCCCGCGCCTAGACGTCGCGGCCGCGGAGCAACGAGACGCGGAATGGGCGCAGCTCGCCGCGGGCGTAGCCGCCGGCGATGACCGGGTCCTCGTCCATGAAGCGTCGCGCCGCTGCCTCGTCAGGCGCTTCGAAGATCGCCAGCCCCGTATTCACCGTACCCAGCGTCGGACCGACGAGGATCAGCGTCCCGTCCGCAAGCGCCTGCTCGAACCGCTCGAAGTGGATGCCCCAGACGGCGCGCTCCTCGTCGGTCATCGTCGCCGCGAAGTCGTCTCGCGGCGGGTGGATGAAGTAGATCCATTCGGCCATCGGGGCTCACGCCTTCCGGAGACGCCAGATGGACTCTGCCGGCCAGCGACGCGCCCAGGCCACGTCTTCCGGGTCGCGGTACGAGCTCACGGCACCTTCGGGCGGCCGCGGCTCGACGAGATCCTCGACGATCAGTCCGTTCGCCCGGAAGAGGCGGATCCAGGCGCCGTACGGGAGCTGGAAGGTGATCTCGCCGTCGTCCTCCAGGAAGCGCAGGTCGAAGTAGTCGACCACGAGACGGTCGCCCATGTGCTCCTCGCCCGCCGGCCAGACGAGGTCCCCGATGGCCGAGCCGTGGCTGAAGGCGAACGTGCCGCCGGAACGGAGGAGCCGGGCCGCCTCCGGGACCGTGCGGTACGGGTCCGCGAAGGTCATGGCGCCGTGGTCGCAGAAGACGATGTCGAAGCTCGCATCGGGGAGCGGCACGGCTTCCGCGCTGGCATGGACGAGGCGCACCTCGACGCCGGCCTCGGCGACCAGCCGGCGAGCGTGCTCGAGCTGGCGCTCGGAGAGGTCGATGCCGACGGCCCGCGCACCGCGCTTCGCGAGCGCGATGGACCACTGCGCCGCGCCGCACCCGAACTCGAGGACGTCCTTGCCGGCCACATCGCCCAGGATGCGCAGCTCGTCCTCGGGGATCTGGAACATGCCCCAGGCATAGCCGTCGTGGGTCGCGAGCTGCTCCCCGTGGAGCGACTGGTATTCGTCCGAGTAGGCGTCCCAGGACGCGCGGTTCTGGGCCTCGTGCTCGCGCAGGCCGTCGAGCGCGCCCGCGCCCGACGCGTCGCTCGTCGGGCCGCTCATCCGCCGCTCCCGTCGCCGTGGTGGTGCGCGCCGTGCGCCCGGCCGATCTCGCGGGCGAGGTCGGCGAGCCGCACTTCCTTCTGCGTCCCGGCGGGCAGGTCGCGCAGCTGGACCTCGCCGCCCGCAAGCTCGTCGCCGACGATCACCGCGAAATGCGCCCCGTCGCGGGCCGCCGCCTCCAGTTGCTTGCCGAGCTTGCGCCGCGCCAGCTCCGCCCGGGCGGCGATCCCGGCGGCGCGCAGCTCGGTGGCGATCACGAGCCGCGCCGAGGTGTCGTCGGGGTCCGCCCCGACCACGACCGCGACCGGTGCCGGGACCCGCTCCCCTGCCCCGGTCCCCGCAGCCGCCAGCGCGAGGATCACCCGGTCCAGCCCGATCCCGAACCCGATCCCGGGCGTCGGGCGGCCGCCGAGGAGCTCGACGAGTCCGTCGTAGCGGCCACCGCCCCCGACAGCCTGCTGCTGGCCCTCGCGCCCGACGACGTAGAACTCGAAGGCGGTCCGCGTGTAGTAGTCGAGCCCGCGGACGAGTCCAGGCTCGAGACGGAACCGGACCCCGAGTGCCGTCAGATGTGCCTGGACCGCGGTGAAGTGCGCCGAGCAGGCCGCGCAGAGGTGTTCGGTGATGCGCGGCGCGGCGGCGTTGATCCCAGCCATCGCCGGGTCCTTCGAGTCGAGCAGCCGCAGCGGGCTGCGCACCAGCCGGTCCCGCTCGGCGGACGGGAGGCGGTCGCCCTGGTCACGGTAGTAGGCACTCAACGCTTCGAGGTAGGCCGGCCGGCAGGCCGGATCGCCGATCGAGTTCAGCGAGACCTCCACACCCTCCAGCCCCGCCTCGGCGAAGAAGCGGGCGCCGAGCTCGATGATCTCGGCATCGACCGCCGGGCCGGCATCGCCGATCGCCTCCACGTCGAACTGCCAGAACTGGCGGTAGCGGCCGGCCTGCGGGCGGTCGTAGCGGAACATCGGACCGGTCTGGGTCAGCTTCACGGGCTGCGGCCAGGTCTGCATCCCGTGCTGGACGTAGGCGCGGACGATCCCGGCGGTCGGCTCCGGCCGGAGCGCCCACGACTCGCCGTCCTCGGTCCGCGGTGCGAGACGGAACAGCTCCTTCTCGACGACGTCGGTGACCTCGCCGATCCCGCGCTCGAAGACGTCGGTCTGCTCGAAGAGCGGGGTCTCGATGCGCTGATAGCCGTAGCGCGCCGCGAGGTCGGCGGCGAGGCGCTCCAGCCGTGTCCAGGTCGGCGTCTCGGTCGGCAGCAGGTCGCGCGTGCCGCGCGGGGCTCGGAAGGTCGGCATCGGGCCGAGTCTAGCGGCCGCGGGCCGGCCCGGACGACCTCAGCCGAGCAGGCCGTCGAGGCCGGAGCCGACCAGCGCCGCGCCGATGACCAGCAGCAGGACCGCCATGACCCCGGCGTTGTTCGCGGTCAGCCAGGTCTTCCAGCCCTCGAGCGTCCGCTTCGCGCCCTCGCCGCCGACGAGGACATAGAGCAGCGGCACGATGACCGACAGGCTCGCCAGGATCACGAAGGCGATGACCATGGCGGCCTCGCTGCCGCCGGCCTCCACCGCCCCGTCGATGACCAGACCGGCCGCGATGGCCAGGCCGAGGTTCTTGGGATTGCATGCCGAGAGGAAGATCCCGAAGCCGAGCGCCCTCAGGGGCGAGAAGCCGTCGATGGCCTGCATCCACGAGGGCAGGGCGGCCGTCTCGCCGGGCTTCGGCCTGCCGCGCCAGCCCTTGATCGCGAGCGCGAATGCGCCGATGCCGAGCAGCAGGATCACGAGGTCGCCCATCGATGGTCCGCTGACCGCGTCGTTCGCCCCGGTGGTGTCGGTCAGGTAGACCACGAGGACGGTGACGACCGTGATCCCCACCACCCAGCCGACGAGGTACGCCGGTGCGTTCAGGCGACCCCTCGCCGAGAAGAGCATCAGGATGCACGCGATGATCGGGACCGGGCTGATCGCGATCCCGACCGCGAGCGGGAGCAGGTCGCCGAGCGCGCCGCCGAACATCAGGGCCTCCACGGGTCACTCGGGGGTTGGCGGCGATGCGCGGTGCGCCAGGCACCGAGCACGCCGGACGTCGTCTGCGCCGCGCTACCCGAGGTCGCGCTGCACGCTGATGACGTCCTTGAGGGTCTCGATCCGGCTCATCACGCGGGCCAGCTGGCTCACGGAGTGCACCTGCAGCGTGGCGGTCACGACCGCGGTGTGGTCCTGCGTGACCGCGACCTGGGCGGCCACGATGTTGACCTTGTTCTCGGCGACGACCTGGGTGATGTCGGACAGCAGGCCCGTCCGGTCGTAGGCCTCGACCCGGATGGCGATGGGGTAGCTCTGCGTGGGCTCCGCCTCCCACTCGGCCTCGATGAGCCGGCTGACCTCGCGCTCGTTCACGACCGTCGGGCAGGACTGGAGGTGGACGGTGACGCCCTTGCCGCGGGTGATGAAGCCGACGATGGGGTCGCCGGGGATCGGATGGCAGCACTTCGCGAAGCGGACCAGCAGGTCGCCCACGCCCTTGACCCGCACGCCGCCGGTGCGGACGAGCTGCTCCGGAGGCGCGACCGTCGGCAGGGTGCCCTGGACGTCATCGACGACCCCGAGGCGCATGACGACCGACTGCGCCCCGACGGCGCCGTAGCCGACGGCCGCATAGAAGTCGTCGAGCGTGTCGTAGTTGTAGGCCTTGGCGACCTCCGCGACGCGGTCCACGCCCACGGCGCCGATCGAGGTCCGCGCCAGCCGCCGCAGCTCACGCTCGAGGGACTCGCGGCCGTGGACGATGTTCTCGTCGCGGTCCTTGCGCTTGAACCATTGGCGGATCTTCTCGCGGGCATGGCTGGTCCGGACGACGTTCATCCAGTCGCGCGACGGTCCGTGCTCGCCCTTCGTCGTGACGATCTCGACGATGTCGCCGTTCTTGAGTCGGTAGTCGAGCGGGACGAGCCGGTTGTTGACCTTCGCTCCGATGGTCCGGTGCCCGACGTCGGTGTGGATGCGGTAGGCGAAGTCGAGCGGGGTCGCACCTGCCGGCAGGTCCTTGATGTCGCCCTTGGGGGTGAACACGAAGACCTGGTCCTGGAAGATGTCGAGCTTGATGCCCTCGACGAACTCGGTCGCGTCGCTGACGTCGCGCTGCCAGTCCATGAGCTGGCGGAGCCAGGCCAGCTTGGCGTCGTACTCGCGGTCGGACTTGGTGCCTTCCTTGTACCGCCAGTGCGCCGCGATGCCGACCTCGGAGACCTGGTGCATCTGGTGGGTCCGGATCTGGATCTCGAGCGGCTTGCCGTCGAGCGCGATCACCGCGGTATGGAGCGACTGGTAGAGGTTGTTCTTGGGGACGGCGATGTAGTCGTCGAACTGCCCGGGGATCGGTCGCCAGATCGAGTGCACGATCCCGAGCGCCGCGTAGCAGTCGCGGACCTCGTCGACCAGCAGGCGGATGGCGTAGACATCGTAGATCTCGCCGAACTCCGCGCTCTTGCGCTGCATCTTCTTCCAGATGCTGTAGATGTGCTTGGGGCGACCCTCGATGTCGGCCTGGATGCCGGCGGCCTCCAGCTTGGGGACCAAGTCCGCGATCGCGCGCTGGATGTAGGTCTCGCGGCCCTTGCGGCGGGTGTCGAGCAGCTTGGCGAGCTCGCGGAACGTCTCGGGTTCCAGCGCCTTGAAGGCGAGGTCCTCGAGCTCCCACTTCATCTGCCAGATCCCGAGCCGTTCGGCGAGCGGCGCGTAGATCTCCATGGTCTGGCGGGCGATGCGCTGCTGCTTCTCGGAGGTCAGCCCGTACAGCGTCCGCATGTTGTGGAGCCGGTCGGCCAGCTTGATGAGGACGACCCGGATGTCCTGGGCCATCGCCAGCAGCATCTTGCGGATGTTCTCCGCCTGCTGCTGCTCGTGGCTGTGGGTGCTGAACTTCGACAGCTTGGTGACGCCGTCGACCAGCAGCGCGACTTCCGGACCGAACCGCTCCTCGACGTCGGTGAGGCTGTACTCGGTGTCCTCCGGGACGTCGTGGAGGAGGGCGGCCTGGATGGCGATCGGGTCGACGCCCAGGTCGGCGAGGATCTGCGCGGAGGCGATCGGGTGCGTGACGTACGGCTCCCCGGTCGCACGCCGCTGCCCCGCGTGGGCGTCGACGGCGAGGTCGAAGGCACGATCGACCGCCTCGAGGTCGGCGTCGGGGTAGTGGCGGCCGATCTCGAGCTTCAGCGCCGCCCGCAGTGCCTCGAGATCCGGATCCTCGCCCTTCGGCCCGCGGGCGATCGCCGGCTCGCGGCGCGGACCGCGGCGGGACGCGGCCTTGGCCGCCGTGGGAGCCTTGGCCGCCTTGGGAGCCGGGACGCTCCCGTTGGTGGCCGGCGCCGGCGGGGTCGCGATCGGGACGGTCCCGGCCGCGGTCTTCGTTCGTGCTGAGCTCGTCGCCATGGGCGGCAAGGATAGCAGCGGGTCAGCCGTGGCCCAGGTGACGAAGGGCTGCCGCCGCTTCGGCTCGTTCGTCCCATGGCACCGGCCCGGCCGCGCCGATGATCGACCGTTCGTGCCCCTTCCCCGCGAGCAGCACGACGTCGCCGGGCCGGGCGCGCTCGAACGCGGCCTCGATGGCGGCCCGACGGTCGGCGACGAGCAGCAGGTCGTGGCCGCGGCGCTTGCCGCCGGCCTCGGCGCCCCGCGCGATCTCGTCGAGGATCGCGTCCCGATCCTCGCCGCGCGGGTCCTCGTCGGTCACGACGACGAGCCGTGCCCGTTCGGCCGCGATGCGGCCCATGAGCGGCCGCTTGGCGGTGTCGCGCTCCCCCGCCGAGCCGAAGACGGCGATGACCCCGCCCCCGGCAGCGGCGGCCGTGGGAGCCAGCAGGTCGAGCACCGTCTGCAGCGAGGCCGGGCTGTGCGCATAGTCGACCACGACCCCGAAGGGCTGGCCGAGATCGATGCGCTCCATCCGGCCGGGCACGACCTCCAGCGAGGCCAGGCCTGCCCGGATGGCGCCCGGGTCCAGGCCGACCGCCTCGCCAAGCGCGATGACCGCGAGGGCGTTGTAGGCATTGAAGCGGCCCGCCAGGCGCAGCTCGAACGTCCCGGCCCCGGAAGGTGCCTCGTAGCCGACGCGCAGCCGCCTCGCGTCCTCCTCGATCCGTGTCGCGCGGACGTCGGCCGCGGGGTCCGTCCCGTAGGTGAGGACCCGCGCCCCAGCCTCCTGTGCGACGCCGATGAAGCGGCCGGCGAGCGCGTCGTCGGCGTTGACGATGCCGGTCCTTGGCCACGCGACCCCGTCGGGCTTCGGCCCGCCGGCCGGCTGCCGGCCGAGCCGCTCGAACAGGGACAGCTTGGCGTCGACATACGCATCCCACGACCCGTGGAACTCGAGGTGCTCGTGGCTGACGTTGGTCAGGATCGCGACGTCGTAGCCGATCCCGCCGACGCGATCGAGGGCGAGGCCGTGCGACGTCGTCTCCAGGACCGCCGCGCGGTCGCCACCCTCGACCATCGCCCGGAGCCCGGCCTGGAGCCGGGTCGCGCCCGGGGTCGTGGCGTGCTCCTCGTTGGGCTCCTGCCGCCCCCCGATCCGCGTCGAGGCCGTGCCGGTCATCCCGGTCCGGACCCCCGCCGCCTCGAGCGCGGACGTGGCGAGGAACGAGGTCGTGGTCTTCCCGTCGGTGCCGGTGATCCCGACGACCGCCAGCTCGCGGCTCGGGTCGCCGTACCACCACGAGGCGGCCGTGGCGACCGCCGGCTGGCTCCCGTCGACGATCAGCTGCGGCAGCGGCACCTCGGGGAGCGGCCGCTCCACGATCGCGGCCGCGGCGCCCGACGCGGCGGCGCGGGCCACGAACTCGTGGCCGTCGACGTGGCCGCCGGCGATGGCGACGAACAGGCTGCCCGGCCGGACCTCGCGCGAGTCGTCGGTCACGCCGCGGATCTCCACCGAGGCGAGCCCGCGCGGGCCGATGGCCCGGCCGTCCAGGCGGGCGCCGCGAAGCCGGCCTTCGGCGGTCAGCCGCTCGATGAGCCCCGCGAGCCGCGCGGGCTCAGTCGGCTCCGCGTCGGCGAGGCGCTCGGCGATCGTCCGGTCGTCGGTCATCGCCGGACCGCCCCGGCGATGCGGCCGGTCACCCGGCCGGCCCCGTAGCGCCACGAGCGCAGCACCAGCTCGTGCGCCCCGGTCATCTCCACCCAGCGGGCGCCGAACGACCGCTTGTGCTCGTACAGGCCAGCCATCGGGTCGCCGGCGACCGGCTCGCGATGCTCGGGGCCGATGTCGACGCCGCCGAGGTCCATCTCGTCGCGCCCCTCGCGGATGGCGAGCTGGATGGCCCGCCAGCGGAGCAGGTGCATGACGCCCGGGTGCGCGTCACGGGCGCCCGGTCCGTCGGCGGAATGGACCGTGGTCAACCGCCGGCCGTGCCGGTACAGGACGAGCCCCGCGACCGCGGCGCCGGCGGCGTTCGCCTCCAGGTAGACGAGGTGCCCGCGGTCGTGGGCCCGCCGCCACCACGGCACGAAGGCGGATCGGGGCCCGAAGCGGAAGTGACGGCGGTCGCCCGTCGCCTCGAGCAGCCCGTAGAACCGGTCCAGCGCCTCGTCGAGCGGCCGCGCCGGACCGTCCAGTCCCGGATCGTCGGACGGCGCGCCCGCGGTGTCGTAGCGCGCGACCCGCAGGTCCGAGCCCTCGGCCGCGGCGATCCGCTGGCGAGTGGACTTGCTGAGCCCGGCGCGGACCGTGTCGTCGTCCGTGCCGGGCACCAGCGGCAGCGACAGCCGGTGGCGCGACGGCTGGATCTCGGGGATCGGCTGGAAGCCGGCCGCCCGCAGTGCGGCGACCGTACTCGCGTCGAGGCGGGGATCTCCGCGTCGCTCGACACGACATCGACGCCCTGGCCGCCGAGCCACCGCGCGAGCGCGACCACGCGGTCCGCGGCCGGCCCGCCGTCATCCTCCAGCGCGCCCGAGGCGACCGGCCCGCGCGGCACGTACGCGCCGGCCCCGCCGATCAGCGCCCAGGGCCGGCTCAGGACGAGCGCCGGGTGGGCCTCGTCGATCATCAGGTAGCGTGGCCGCCAGCCCGTCGTCGCGCGATGCTCCGCCCAGCCCCGCGACTGGTAGACGTGGCCGGCCGCGCTCTCGACGGTCCGCCGATCCCAGTCGGCCAGCTCGGCCGGCGTCGCCTCCCGGACCGGGATCGTCACGAGTCTGCTCCGAACGAGGCGGCCGATGCCCCGCCACTGACACCGCCACGCCGCCGCGCGATCCACGTGCGGCTGCGGAGGGCCGTCTCGTAGACCTGTCGGCCGAGCGGATCGAGGCCCAGGTCCCACGCCCCGATGTAGCGGACCTCGCGACCGCCGAACCCGGTCTTGAAGTGGGCGATCCCGCCGGTCGCGAGGCCCCACAGGTCGTAGCTCGTCGCGCCCTGTTCCCGCGACGTGCGGATCGCCTCCCACTTCAGGAGGTAGTTGGCGCGCGATTCGCCGCCGGCCGCGGTCATCCCGCCATAGGGCTCGACGACCCTCGGACCCGAGCGCACCAGGAAGAGCGTCGCCTGCGCCTCACCATCTGGCGTCTGCGCGAAGAGCAGCCTGGCCCGTCCCGCCGGTCGGAAGGCGTCCCAGATGTCGCGGTAGGCCCGCTCCGAACGGATCAGGAAGCCGGCGCGGTCCGCGGTCTCGCGGTAGATCCGGTAGAACTCGCCGAGGCGGTCGCCCTCCGCGTCCACGACCACGATGCCGGCGGTCCGGGCCTTGTTGACGTACTGGCGCCACTTCTTGCGCAGGTCGCCCTGCAGGGCCGCCTCGTCCGGATGCAGGTCGATGATGCGGGTCGAGGCCGGCTGGATCGGCGGGGCCGGTCGCCAGCCGGCGGCGCGCAGGGCGTGACGCAGGGTGCCACCCGGGTCGAGCGGCCCGTCCGCCTCGATCTCCGGGTCGATGCGCAGGTGGCTCGACGCGGGCGCCGGGGATCGCGCGCAGCGACGAGCGCGAAGCGTCGGTGAACGCGGCGATCGAGTCGGCGGTCCAGGCGGTGGCCACCGGCCCGCGCGGCGCATAGGCGAACGTCCAGGGCATCGGGCGGGGCCGGCGGAGGAGCACCTGGGCGCCGATCCGGCTACCGCCCGTCACGGCCTGGATTCGCAGGGACGTCCAGCCGTTGACGGCCTTGACGGTCGCCCAAGCCGAGAGCTGCAGGTACGAACCCGGGTCACTGGCCGCGACGAACGCGTCCCATGCCTCGTCCTCGGCGGCGATCCCGGTCACGACCGGCGCGGGCGTCGGAGGACGTCGACCATGACCCCGACGATAGACGGCAGTTCCGGGATCCGCAACACGAGCGAGACGGCCGCATAGACCGCCGCGAAGACGGCGCTCACGACGGCGATCTGCACGACCAGCACGAGCCGGCCCGGCTCGGCGCCGAAGACGCCCTTCGACACGAGGAGTGCGCCGACACCGAACGCGCTCGCGACGGCCGTCCCGGCGATCGAGGCGAGGCTGACGCCCGCCAGGTGGACCGCCCGGAAGTCGGGCAGCCGGTGGTCCAGGATCGCGAGCAGGGCGAGCGCCTCGAGCCAGGCGGCGACCGCGATGGCCAGCGCGATCCCCTGGAGGCCATACGGACCGACGAGGACGATCGCCAGCGAGGTGTTGACGATCACGGCGCCGATCGCCGCCAGGACCGGGGTGATCGTGTCCTGCCGGGCGTAGAACGCCCTCGCGAGCACCGCGATGAGCGCGTGGGCCGCCAGTCCGACGAGGAACGCCAGGAACGTGGCTGCAGTCAGGGCGAGCGCCTCCTCCCCGTAGCGGTCGACATCGAACAGCAGCGCCACGGTCTGCTCGCGCAGGATCCCGGCGAGCGCGCCGATCGGGATCATCACGAAGATGAGCAGGCGCAGCGCCCGGTCGAGCAGCGAGGCGAACTCGGGCTCGCGCCCGATCGCGGCCTCGCGCGACAACGAGGGGAAGACGACGACCCCGAGCGGCACGCCGATCACCCCGATCGGGATCTGCAGCAGCGTGAAGGCGACGTTGAACGACGTCACCGCGCCCTCCCCGAGGTTGGTCGCCAGCGACGTCACCACGACGAACGTGATCTGGGTGGCGCCCAGGCCGATCGCCCGCGGAGCCATCAGGGCCAATGCCTTGCGCGCCTGCGCGTCGCCCAGGTCGATCCGCGGGTCGAACCGGAAGCCGAGCCGGGCGAGCGGCCGGACCTGGACGAGGAGATGCGTCAGCGACCCGAACACCACCCCGATCGCCACGCCGGCCACGCCATAGGTCGGGGCGAGGATCAGGGCCGCCCCGATGATCGCGAGGTTGTAGGTGATCGGCGCGAGCGCGGCCGCTGCGAACCGGCCGCCGGCATTGAGGACGCTCGTGGCGACCGCCCCGAGCGCCAGGAAGATCGGGCTCAGGAGCATGATCCGGGTCAGCTCGACGGTGAGCGCCTGGTTCGCCGCGTCGAAGCCCGGCGTGATGGCCTCGATCAGCGCGGGCGCGCTGACGAACACGATCAGGCCGAGCACAGCGAGCCCGACCAGCATCAGGTTGATGACCGTCGAGACGACGCGCCAGGCGCGCTCGTTCGCGCCGTTGGCCATCAGGCCCGAGACGATCGGGATCAGCGCCGACGACAGTGCTCCCGCCGCGACCAGCTGGAAGATCAGGTCCGGGAACCGGAACGCGGCGAAGAAGGCGTCCAGTTCGTGGTTCACGCCCACGGCATTGACCACGACGACCGTCCGCACCCAGCCGAGCAGCCGGGCGGCGAGGAATGCCGCCGACACGATCAGGCCCGCGCGGGCCAGGGTGCGGCCCGACGTCACGGTCGTGGGTCGCGACGCGCCCGGGGGTGCGCCTCCCGATAGGCGGTCCGCAGGCGCGTCGGTGAGACGTGCGTGTAGATCTGCGTGGTTGCCAGGCTCTCGTGGCCGAGCAGCTCCTGCACGACGCGCAGGTCGGCGCCGCCCTCCAGCAGGTGCGTCGCGAACGAGTGGCGCAGGGTGTGCGGCGAGACGCCCTCGGGGAGGCCGGCCGCCCGGCACAGCCGGTCGAGCCGGTAGCGGAGGCCGCGGACGCCGAGCGACGTGCCGAGGTGGTTCAGGAAGACCTGGGTCGGCGGTGCCGCGTCGCGGGCCGCGGCCGACCGCTGGGCGAGCAGGACCGGGCGGCCGTCCGCGAGGTACGCCTCGAGCGCGAGCAGCGCCGGCCGGCCCAGGAGCCCGATCCGCTCCTTGCGGCCCTTGCCGAGCACGCGGATCTCCCCGCGGCGCAGGTCGAGGGCGCCGAGGTCGGCGGCCGCGAGCTCGCTGATGCGCAGGCCGGCCGCATACGCCGTCTCGACGATCGCCCGATCGCGCCAGGCCAGCGCGGTCAGCAGGGCCTGACGCGCCGGTTTCGGGGCCGCTTCGGCGGCGACCAGCTGGGCCGTGACCGCGTCGAGGAGTGCGTCGATCTCCGCGACCTCGAGGACACGCGGAAGGCGGCCGGGTAGGCGCGGCGTGGCGATCGCCCCCCACGGGTCACCCGGCGCGAGCCCGTCGCGGGCCGCCCAGCGATGGAACGAGCGGATCGCGGCCAGCCGTTGCGCGACCGACGAGCGGGCACGGCCGGCCCCGAGCACCGCCAGGTAGGCGCGGAGGTCGCCGCGTGCCGGGGTGCGCCAGTCGGTGCCGCGCGCGGCCAGCCACTCGAGGTAGGCGCCGATGGCGGTGGCGTAGGACCGTCGCGTGTGTGGCGACGCGTCGCGCGCCGCAAGGGTCCGAAGGAAGCGGTCGAGAGCCGGGCTGGTCGCAGGGTCGAGTGCGACCCCGCTCACGCGTCCGCGGCCGGTTCGGCCGGTCGCGTCCGCCGGGCAGCCGACCGGCCGGTCGACCGGGCCGGGCCGCGACCACGGGTCCCGCCCTTGCCGGCTCCCCCGCCGGCCGCCGGGCGCCGACCCCGTGCCGGACGGGCGATGGCCTCGGGGTTCGCGGGACCGCCCGAGTAGCGCTGGCCGGGCACGATGGCCTCCGGCGCGGCCTCGATCGTCGAGCCGCACAGCAGGCAGATCGCCGCCTCGCCCTTGCGGGCGATCGGACCGTCGTCCGTGTCGTGGATCCCGCCCAGCGGCTCGTCGTTGGAGGTGTAGTCGCAGCGCGGGTAGTTGGAGCATCCCCAGAAGACGTTCCCGGTGCGCCGCGCGCGACGCGGGACGAGGTGGCCGTCCTTGTTCTTCGGGCAGACGACCTCGAACGGCAGCGGGTCGGGCGGCGGCGGGCCGTCCTTCTTGATGTACTTGCAGTCCGGGTAGCGCGAGCACCCGACGAACGGCCCGAAGCGGCCGCTCTTGCTGACCAGCGTCCCCTCCCCGCACTCGGGGCAGACCTCGCCGGTCCCCGCCTGGGGCGGCGGCTCCTCGCCGGGCAGCGGGCGGCTCTCCTTGTGCTCCGGGAAGAGCGAGCAGGCGAGGAAGCGCCCGTTCCGTCCCAGGCGGATGACCATCGGATGGCCTTCGGAGCAGACCTCGTCGGTCGCCTCGGTCGTGAAGTCGCTGCGCTTGAGCTCGCGGCGCTTCTCGTCCACCCGGTCGCGGAGGGGACCGTAGAAGGCACGCAGCAGCGGGACCCATTCGCGCTCGCCGCGGGCGATCTCGTCGAGCTCCTCTTCCATCCGGGCGGTGAACGCCAGGTCGACGTAGTCGCCGAAGTGCTCGACCAGCAGGTCGGTCACGATCTCGGCCACCGGCTCCGGCCACAGCCGGCGCTCCTCGACCCGCACATAGCCACGATCGACGATCGTCGAGATCGTGGCGGCATAGGTCGACGGGCGGCCGATACCGTGCTCCTCGAGCGCCTTGATCAGCGTCGCCTCGGTGAAGCGCGGCGGCGGCTCGGTGAAGTGCTGGGTCGGCGTCACGCCGTCCACGTCCGTGCGGTCGCCGTCGGCCAGCGCGGGCAGCCTTCGATCCTGGTCCTCCTCCTCGGCGCCGTCATCGCGGCCCTCGGTGTAGACCCGGGAGAAGCCGTCGAAGAGCGTCCGCGTCGCCGACGCGCGCAGCTCGTACCGGCCATCGGCCAGGTCGACCGAGGTGGTCTCCAGGTCCTTCGCGGCCATCTGCGACGCGATCGCGCGCTGCCAGATCAGGCGGTAGAGCCGCAGCTCGTCGGCCTTGAGGTGTGCGGCGACCGAATCGGGGTCGCGCCGGAAGCTGGTCGGGCGGATCGACTCGTGGGCCTCCTGGGCGCCCTTGGTCTTCGTCTTGTAGACCCGGCCCTTGGGCATCGTGTACTGGTCGCCGTAGCGCTCGGCGATCACCTCGCGGGCTTCGCCCATCGCCACGCCGGCGATCGCGGTCGAATCGGTCCGCATGTAGGTGATGAGGCCGACCTGCCCGCTGCCGGTGTCGATGCCCTCGTAGAGCCGCTGGGCGACCGACATCGTCCGTTTCGGGCTGAAGCTGAGCCGGCGGCTGGCCTCCTGCTGGAGGGTCGAGGTGGTGAACGGCGGCGCCGGCGATCGCTTCTGCGTCCGGACCCCGACCTTGGTGACCACCGGGTGCGCCGATCCGAGGGACGCGACGTGGGCCGCGGCGGCCGCCTCGTCGGCGATCTCGAGGGCCTTGCCGTCGATGCGCACGAGCTCGGCGGCGAACCGCTCCCCCGCGGCGGTCTTCAGGATCGCCTCGATCGTCCAGTACTCGCGCGCGGTGAACGCGTTGATCTCGCGCTCGCGCTCGACCACGAGGCGGACGGCCACGGACTGGACGCGCCCGGCGGAGAGCCCGCCGCGGACCTTGCGCGACAGGAGCGGGCTGAGCGTATAGCCGACCAGGCGGTCGACGATGCGGCGCGTCTGCTGGGCGTCGACGAGGTTCTGGTCGATCTGCCGCGGATGTGCGAATGCCTCGAGGATGGCCGACTCGGTGATCTCGCTGAAGGTGACCCGGTGGGTCTTAGCCGCCGGGACGTGGGCCGCCTCGGCGACGTGCCAGGCGATCGCCTCGCCCTCGCGGTCGAGGTCGGTGGCGAGGTAGACGGCGTCGGCGGTGCGCGCCGACTTCTCGATGTCGCTGACCTGCTTGCGACGGTCGTCGGAGATCACGTACTCCGGCGCGAAGTCATGGTCGACGTCGACGCCGAACTTGCCCTTGCCCGGGTTCTCGGGGAGGTCACGCACGTGACCGTAGGAGGCCAGGACCTTGTAGTCCTGGCCCAGATAGCGTTCGATCGTCCTCGCCTTGGCTGGCGATTCGACGATCACGAGGTTCTTTGGCACGGCCGGGAGTGTAGCACTGGGTCCTGCACGCGCCTGTGACGGCGTAGCCGCCGCACGCACGCGCGCGCCTTGGCCCGACTGCCCGGGCCGGACCCGGTCAGACCTCGCGGATGCGCCGGAGGAAGTCCTCGTCGATCTCGAGGTCGGCGCCGTCGTCGGGACCGCCGAGCGAGGCCGGGACAGCGAGCTCGCCGTGGAGGCCGGTGGCGACCGGCATCGGGCGGTCGCCGACGGCCAGCGAGGCTGGCAGGATCTCGAGGAAACGCACGTTGAGGTACGGGAAGAAGAAGACCGAGTTCATGTCATCGACGAAGACCGGGCGCTTGCCGTTCATCTGCCGCATGTTGGTGCAGCGGATGGTCGAATCCTGCGGGTTCGGCATCTCGAAGAGGTCGACGAGCAGCGGCTGTTCGCCATTGATGTGGAGCACGACGTTGCGGATCACCGGCCCATCCTGACCGGGGCGACCCGCTCCCGTCAGCCGGACTTTGGTCCGGTCAGGGGTGGTAGAAGTCGATGACCAGGCGGACTCGGCCGCCGGAGACCCATACACCGATCCCGACACGATCGTATTGGCTATTCATCAGGTTCACGTAGTGGCCGCCATTGGTCGGCTTCTCGGCCTGGAAGAACAGGTGTGACCCGAGCACCGCGGAGCGCGGGTTCCCCGACCGGCAGCCGAGGTTCTCGGCCCACCGGTAGCTGTGGTACCCGGCGGCCGACAGGCGGTTGCCCGGGTTGCCGCCGATGAAGTGGCTGCAGTCGTTGCCGACGGCCAGCTTCTTCGCGTACGGCCGCGAGACCTTCGTGCTGATGCCGCTGTCGAGCTTGAGCGGCGCCACGTTGCGCCCGCCGGGGCTGCTGCACGAGCCGCTCGAGGTCACCCACCCGCCGGTCCGCGTGCAGTTCATGAGGCCCAGGTAGTAGGTCTCGACCGAGGCCCACGAACCGCCGCCGACGGCACCGCCACCGCCACCGCCACCCGTCGAGCCGCCCGTCTTCCCGCTGCTCGCACGTGCCACCGTCGGCTTGGGAACGGTGACGAACGCGCCGGTCGCCGCCTTCCCGAGCGGCGCGCCGTCGCGGCTCTGCGCCGTGCGCGCCACGCTCATCGCTACCTTGGTCGCGAAGGGCAGGGCCTTGGTCGGGGTGAACACCAGGACCGTGTCGTCCTCGGCGAACGTGACCTTGCCCGCGACCGGCTTGGTGCCGGCCAAGAGCTTGAACGCCGCCTTGGTGGAGGCCTCGTCCATCGGTTGCGTGAAGCGCACCGAGACGACCGCGTCCCGGGCCACCTTGCGCGTGTCGGCGCGCGGCCGGAAGCGGACGACCGCAGGGGCCACGCCGGTCCGCACCGTCAGCGCGATCGCCGGCACGGCGACGCCATCGCGATCGAGGACCCCATCGAGGGTCAGCGTGTACTTCGTGTTCGGGGTCAGCGGCTTGGTCGGCGTGAAGGTCCACGTCTTCGCGGGGGACGTGGCCGCGGTGCTCACGATGGTCGGGACCGTCGTGGCCGGCAGCAGCGTGCCCGCTGTCGCGGGGTCGATCGAGAAGGCGGCGGCCACCGTGGCCGGGTCGACCGCCTGGTCGAATGCGATGGTGAACGCGCTGCTGATCCCGATGCGCTTGCCCAACGGCACGGTCGCCGCGATCTCCGCGGCCGCGGCATCGCGGGTCAGGAAGGCGGCCCGGGCCGGGCTGGCCATCGGGGCGCCGCTCGCGGCGAGCGCGCCGGCGTCGACCGTGACCGTGTGGTAGGTGCCCGGGGACCAGTGGCCCGCCGGCGTGACCGTCAGGACCGTCGCGGTCGGGTCCCAGGCGAGGCGGACCGGGGTGGATGGCTCGATCGAGACGGCCGAGCTGACGGACGCCTCGTCCATCGGGACGCTGAAGGTGATGGTGACCGGCGCGGCGAGGTCGCGATTCGTGGCAACGACCGTCTTGAACTCGGCCGCGGGCAAGGGCACGTCGACGACGGGGGCGGTCGCGGCGGCCGGTGCGGGCCGGCCGACGACGATGACGCTGAGCGCGACCACCACGCCAAGGCCCACCGCAAACCCGGTCCGGGCGAGCAGCGACCGGCGCAGGGCGGTGCTCGCATAGAGGACGGACAGGATCGGGACGGCCAACAGCGCGATGGCGAGCTTGCGCAATAGACGACGCTCCAGGCTGGGGCGTGGGGCGGGGCACCGTGGGGGCGCGTGCCGGTCGCATGGGGGTCGCGACCAAGAGGAGCGTAGCACCGGTCGTGCGAGACCGGCAACCGTCCACGGTCGCGGAGGGTGTCGACGGCCGGCGCCGGCGAGATCATCGTCGCCGTCCCGGACGTTCCAGCGCGAGCGTTCCTGCCGGCCGGAACCGCCCGAGGATCCCGACCGCGAGACCGTTGCGCTCGAGCAACGTCAGGGTCGCCAAGCACCGTCGCGACGGGCCAGCCGGTCACGGCGACGAGCTCGTCGACGGTCGCCCTGCCGGCGAGCAGCTCCTCGCCGATCCGTGCTGCGGGCCCGCCCAGCTCGAGCAGCGTGGCGCCCGCCAGCCGCGTCGCCCCGGCAACCGCCGGCCGCGGGGCGAGTCCGAGGTCCTCGATGAGCTGCGGGACGCCGGCGACGATCCTGGCGCCGCCCGGGAACTCCCGCAGGAATGCCAGGCAGCCGGCGCTGGACGGCTCGTCGACCGCGCCTGGTGCCAGGAAGCACTCGCGCCCCTGCTCGAGCGCCCACGACGCCGTGATCAGCGCGCCGCTCCGTGCCGGTGCCTCGATCACGACCGTCGCGTCGGCCAGCCCGCTGATGATCCGGTTCCGTCGCGGGAACGTGCCGGTGGTCGGCGCGAGATCCGGCGCCAGCTCCGAGACCACCGCCCCGCCCCCGTCGACGATCGCATCCGCCAGCCGGGCGTGCGCTCGCGGATAGAGATGCCCGTGGCCGCCGCCGATCACCGCGACGGTCCGCCCGCCCGCGTCGAGGGTCGCCGCGTGCGCCGCGCCATCGATGCCGATCGCCAGCCCGGACACGACGCTCGAGCCCGCCGCGGTGAGGGCCGCCGCCACGCGGGCCGCCAGGGCCCGGCCCGCATCGGTCGCCCGCCGCGTCCCCACCACGGCGACCGCGTGCTCCGGCTCGAGGGCGCCCGGGTCGCCGAGCACGAACAGCAGGTGCGGCGGCAGGTCGATCGCGCCGAGACGCGATGGGTACGCCGGGTCCTCGACGGTGACGATCCGCAGGCCGAGCGAGCGGATCCGCTCGAGGGTCCGCTCCGCGTCCTGCGCGGCCCGCACGATCTCCTCGGCGACCTCGGGGGCCAGGGCGCGTCGCCCGCGGCCGCCGTCCGGCTCCGCGTCCTCCGATGCCGCGACGAGGGCGGCGGCATCCGCCGTCGGACCCCGCCACGTGGAGGATCTCGCGGGCCGACCCCAATCGCCGCAGCAGGCTCGCGAACCCGACCGGCCCGAGCCCGTGCGCGGCGGCCAGGACTGCCCAGGCCTCGCGTTCGACGTCGCGAGGCGATGGATCACGGGTTCCCCCGAGCGCGTCGGTCATCAGCCCGCCCCGGGACCGGCGTGAGCGCGCCCTCGGCGCCGACCCCGAGCACGTCAGCGCGCCCGGGTCGCCGCGAGCCGCGCGCCAGACGAACGGAACCAGACCGCCTCGTCGAGATGGGTCTCGAGCACGCGCTCCTCGCCCGCGAGGTCCGCGATCGTCCGCGCGACCCGCAGCAGTCGCTCGGTCCCACGACCGCTCGCCGCCTCCAGCTCCGCCAGACGGACGACGTGACGCTCGGCGGCCGCGTCCAGGCCGCACGCCGCCCGCAGCGCGCGGCCCGTCAGCCGCCCGTTGACGCGGATCGACCCCGCGGGCGCGACCCGTCCGGCCGCGATGACCCGGGCACGCGCGATCCGCGCTGCCACGACCGCCGACGCCTCCGGCTCCGCCCGGCCCACGATCGCCGCCGGCGCGACGCGCGGCATCGTCACCCACAGGTCGATCCGGTCGCGGAGCGGCCCGGAGACCTTCCGCTCGTAGCGCTCGACGACTCCGGTCGGGCACGCGCAACCCCGGTCCGAACCCGGCGTACCCGCACGGACACGGGTTCATCGCCGCGATGAGCTGGAACCGCGCCGGGAACGTGCTCGCACGGCCGGCCCGGGCGATCGAAACGCGACCCTCCTCCATCGGCTGCCGGAGCGCCTCCAGGACGTCGCGGTCGAACTCTGGCAGCTCGTCGAGGAAGAGGACGCCGTGGTCCGCGAGGGTGATCTCGCCAGGTGACATCCGCGGGCCGCCCCCGACCATCGCCGCGTACGAGATCGTGTGGTGCGGGCTCCGGAACGGGGAACGACGGACGAGGCCCGTCATCGGCCCCTCACCGGCCGCCGACGCGACGATCGTGACCGACAGGGCGGCGTCGTCGTCGAGGGGCGGCAGAAGGGTCGGCACGGTGCTGGCGAGCAGGGTCTTGCCCGAACCGGGTGGACCCATGAGCAGCAGGCCGTGGCCACCCGCGAGCGCGATCTCGAGTGCCCGCCTCGCCTCGGGCTGGCCGCGCACGTCGGCCAGGTCGGCGGCCGGCCGGCCCGGGCCAGCCCGCGACGCCGTCGGGAGTCTGCCGGGGCCGACGGCGCCGCCGTCGTCGAGCCCGACCCTCGGCGATCCGATCGGGCTGGACCGAGACCGTGGGGAGCGGATGCGCTCGACGACCTCGGTCAGCGTCTCGACAGGCAGGATCTCGACCCCGTCGACCAGCCCTGCCTCGACGGCGGCGGCGCGGGCCACCACCACCCGCCGGACGCCGCGGCGGGCCATCGCCGCGACCATCGGGAGGATGCCGGGCACCGGCTGGACCTCGCCGCCGAGGGACAGCTCGCCCAGCATCCCGATCCGCCCTCTGCCGGGGCGGACCTGCTCGGATCCGAGCAGGATCCCGACCGCCATCGCCAAGTCCAGCGACGCGCCGGCCTTGCGGAGGTCGGCCGGCGCCAGGTTGACCGTGATCCGGCGCGGCGGGTACGCGAAACCGGCGTTGCGAAGCGCCCCGCGGATCCGCTCCCGAGCCTCCTGGAGCGCCGCGTCCGCGAGTCCGACGATCGTGAAGCCGGGTAATCCGGAGGCGACGTCGACCTCGACCCGGATATAGCGGCCGTCGAGGCCGAGCAGCGTGGCGGACGGGACGGTGGCAAGCACGCGCCAACCCTACGGAGGGCCGCTCACCGTGCACTCACCCGCCGCTCATCGGCGGCTCAACCACCGCCGTGCGCGGGTCGGCCCGCGTCGGACGCTAGGCGCGGGCGGGCGCCGCCGCCCCAGCCGGGACGCCGGCGGGCTTGTCGACGGCCCGCGCGAACTGGAGCAGCGAGGACCCAAGTGGCGAGTCCGCCTTCGTGAACATGAACGGCGAGCCGGAGTTCAGGGCGCTGATCGCGCCGCGGTACTCGTTGACGATCTGGTGGTCGATGGTCCGCTTCAGGGCGCCCTCGGCGTTCTTCACGGCGATGCCGGTGAACGCGTTCGAGCGGTTGAGCACCAGCTGCACCTTCGACGCCGGGTAGCCGAGGTGGTCGACGGTCTCGAGGATGAGCCGCACGTTCTTGAGGCACGACAGGTCCGCGGTCATGACCACGAAGATCGTGTCCGTGACCTCCAGGACGCCCAGATTGATGTCGTCGAGGCGCTTGTCGATGTCGATGAGGATGTAGTCGTACGACATCTGGAGCTGCTCGGCGATATAGGGCATGTGCTCGGGCCGCACGAGCTCGGCGGTCTCCGGGTTCGGCGGCGCCAGCAGGAGGTCGATCCCCGATTCGTGCTTGACGAGGATCTGGCGGATGAGGTCGCCGTCGATCGAGGGCGCGCTCACGACATCGACGATGCTCTTGCGGTCGAGGCCCAGGTCCAGGAAGACGCGGTGGTCGCCGAACTGGAGGTTGCCGTCGATGAGGCAGACCTTCCGCCCGAGCTCGCGGTGCAGCGCGATGGCCGCGTTGATCGCGATGGTCGTCGTGCCGACGCCGCCCTTGGCGCCGTAGAACGCGAGGATCCGTCCGAGCGGCGGGCGTGCCAGCAGGACGTCGCGTGGCGCGAAGCGGGCGAGCAGGCTCTTGATGCGTGCCAGCAGCTCGGCCGGGTGGAACGGCTTGATCAGGTAGTCGTCGGCACCCGCGCGCAGGCCCTTGACCTTCTGCTCGACCTCCTTCTCGGCGGTCAACATGATGATCGGGACGTGGCCCGATTCGCCTTCCTCGGTCCGGATCTTGGTCGCGACCTGGTAGCCGTCCAGTTTGGGCAGCATCACGTCGAGGAGGATCAGGTCGGGAGCCTCAGCGCCCCAGAGCCGGAATCCCTCGGCGCCATCCGCCGCCACGACGACGTCGTAGCCCTCCTGCTTCAGCGTGTACTGCAGGAGTCGCTGGACGTTCGGATCGTCATCGACGATCAGGATCTTGGCCGCCATCAGTCCTCCGGGAGTGTGGTCCGTCGCGGATCCGCCGGCCTGGGACCCGGCGCGGCGATTATAGGGCGCCGCTCCGTGCGGTCGCCGATGCCCCATCCGTCAGGTATTCGAAGGCCATTCGGCTCCAAGTCTCGAGGCGGTCCGCGACCGCGCCGACGTCGCTCCCGGGCACGAACCGGCCCTCGAGCTTCTCGGTCTCGCGGATCGCGACCGGACGACCGGCCGCATCCCCGACGAAGACCGCCCCGACGTGGACGGCGCCGACCTCGGTCGTGTCGTCGTTGAGCAAGGCGACCATGCGGAACTCGGGCTCGAAATCGGCCACGACCTCCTCGCCCCACTCCCGCCGCAGCCCGCCGAGCAGTCCGCCGTCGCCGGGGTTCAGGTGCCCGCCGACACCGATGCTGTAACGGTCGTGGAGCCGCGCATCCGCCCCGGCACGGGTCCGCCGCATCAGGAACCACTCCTCCCCGTCGCGCAGGATCAGGTACGGGATGACCTGCTTCCAGGCCGGGTCGATCTCCATCGCCGCACGGGGCTGGTAGCGGCCGTCGCGCTCCACCAGCGCCTCGAACCCCTCGAGCCCGTCGGTCGTGAGGCCGTGCCACGCCGCCTGCCCGGGCAGCACCGAGCGCGGCACGACGAGGACCAGCTCATCCACCGGGCGACGGCTCCAGCCGGTCCCGCGCCGCACGCAGCCGCACCGCGATCGCCGTCTCGTCCGGGTCACCGGGCCGCTCCAGCTCGGCGAGCCAGGCATCGATGACCGCCTGGAGCGCTCGCAGCCGCTCCGCCACGGCCGGGGCGTTGGTCGCGAGGATCCCGGCTCCCATCGCCACGTCGCCGCGAGCAAGCCGGGTGCTGTCCCGCCAGCCACCGGCGGCGAGCGCTGCCGCCGCCGGCCAGTCCGCGCGCGGCGCGTCGGCGGGACCCGCCATCGCCTCGACGAGGGCGGCGGCCAGTACGAGCGGCAGATGACTGATCGCGGCGACCGCAGCGTCGTGCGCGGCGGCGTCCATCACCAAGGGGCGCGCACCACAGGCGCGGGCCAGGGCCGCGACCGTGTCGGCATCCCCGGCGTGCGCCGCGGCGCCAGGCACGATGACCCACGGGCGGTCGACGAACAGCTCGGCGTTCCCGGCGTCATAGCCAGCCGCGTCCAGCCCGGCCATCGGATGGCCGCCGACGAACCGCGATCCGAGGGCGTCGGCGCGGGCGACGAGGGCGACCTTGGTGCTGGCCACGTCGGTGATCACGGCATCCGGTGCCATCGCGCCCGCCCACGGCCCGGCCAGGCCGTCGAGGAGGTCGAGGCAGGCCGTGGCGGGGCCGGCGAGGACCACGAGGTCGGCGCCGTCGAGCGCGGCCGGCACGTCCGCGGCGGCGAGATCGATGACTCCCTCGGCCACGGCTCGGGCCGGACCGGATCCCGAGGGACTCCAGGCGGCGAGCGGCCACCCGCCAGCAGCGGGCGAGGCGCGCAGGGCGCGGGCGACCGACCCCGCGATCAGCCCGAAGCCCAGGAAGGCGATCCGCACCTGGCCGACCGCGGCCGGGTCAGTCTTTCCAGCCGGCGTTGCCGGAGGCGGGCGGCGTGGTCGGGGGCCCGCCACGACGACGACGCGTGCGACGATCGGCCTCGCGCCGTTCGGGCTCGCCTTCGGGCGGGCCGGGATCGTCCGGCGGGTTCTGCCGGCGGATCACCTTCCGCTGCTCGTTGTCGCGCCGCTCGTCGCGGAGATTGGCGCCACAGCGCGGGCAGCGCCGCTCTTCGGCGAAGAGCGCCTCGAGCGGCGCCGTGGTGTAGATCTGCCGGCCGCAGGACCAGCACGCGAGTCGTGGCATCTAGACCTTCGGCAGGCCAGCCAGCGCGGCCTGGACCTTCTCCATGGGGTACTCGTAGTCCTCGAGCGTGCCGTCGAGGTAGCGGGCGTAGGCGGACAGGTCGAAATGGCCGTGCCCGCAGAGATTGAACAGGATCACCCGTGCCTCCCCGGCTTCCTTGGCGGCGAGCGCCTCGTCCACGGCGACGCGGATCGCATGGGTCGGCTCCGGCGCGGGGAGGATCCCCTCGGCCCGGGCGAACTGCACGCCCGATTCGAAGCTGGCTCGTTGGTGGATGCTGCGCGCCTCGATCAGGTCGTGCTCCTTGAGCAGGCTGACCAGCGGCGACATCCCGTGGTAGCGCAGGCCACCGGCGTGGATGGGCTCGGGAATGAAATCCGAGCCGAGCGTGTGCATCTTGACGATGGGCGCCATCTTGCCGGTGTCCCCGAAGTCGTAGGCGTAGACGCCGCGGGTCAGGCTCGGTGCCGCCTCGGGTTCGGCGGCGATGACCCGGTGCTTGGCGCCTTCCCGGAAGTTCAGGCCGAGGAACGGGAAGGCCATCCCGCCGAAGTTCGAGCCGCCGCCGGTGCAGGCGATCACGACGTCCGGCGACTCGCCGGCCATCCCCATCTGCTCGATGGCTTCCTGGCCGACGACGGTCTGGTGCAGGAGCACGTGGTTGAGCACGGAGCCGAGGGCGTACTTCGTGTCGTCGCGGGTGGCCGCGTCCTCGACCGCCTCGCTGATGGCCATGCCGAGCGAGCCCGGGCTGTCCGGCGTCTCGTTGAGCACCTTGCGGCCGTAGTTCGTGCTGAGCGACGGGCTGGCGACGACCTCGGCGCCGTAGGTCTCCATGAGGACCCGGCGGTATGGCTTCTGGTCGTAGCTGGCGCGCACCATGTAGACCTTGACCTCGAGGCCGAAGAGGGCCCCGGCGAACGCGAGTGCGGTCCCCCACTGCCCGGCGCCGGTCTCGGTCGCCAGCCTCTTGACCCCCTCCTCGCGGTTGTAGAAGGCCTGCGGGATGGCCGTGTTCGGCTTGTGGCTCCCGGCCGGGCTGACCCCCTCGTACTTGTAATAGATGTGCGCAGGGGTATCGAGGGCCTTCTCCAGCCGGTGCGCCCGGTACAGCGGGCTCGGCCGGTAGAGGCGATACGCGTCACGGACCTCGTCGGGGATCTCGATGTACCGCTCCGCCGAGACCTCCTGGCCGATGAGGGCCATCGGGAAGAGCGGGGCCAGGTCGGCCGGTCCGAGCGGCTGGAACGTGCCCGGGTGGAGCGGCGGCGACATCGGGACCGGCAGGTCGGCGGCGATGTTGTACCAGGCGCGCGGGATCCGTGACTCATCGAGCACGAACTTGGTCTGCCGCGGGTCCGCTGGCGCCATCTCGACCTCCTACTCTCGATCCGCGGCGGCAGGGAGTCGCGCAGGGACCGGGGGCCTGAGCCTAGCGTGCGCGATGGCCGGGGGCAACCGGTCGGTGCAGTCTCCGTCGCGGACACGCCCCATCATCCTCCGAGCGGGACCATCGCCAGCGGTTCGTAGCGCGCCGGACCGCCGCCGGTCAGGCTCTCGAACAGGCCGATCCGGTCGACGCGGAACCGGAGGTCGAGCGCTGCCGCCCGCTCCATGAGCCGGCCCGCGATCGCGGCACCGGCCGGGACGCCATCGGACCTGGCGAGCGTGAGGTGCGGCCGGAACGGCCGGGTGTCGGCGACCCATCCGCGCTCGACCATGGCGGCGTCGACGGCCCGCGAGGCCGCCTCCATGGCCGCGACCCCGTCGACGACGCCGAGCCACAGCGCCCGCGGCCGCTCGGGGGTCGGGAACGCGCCCGCGCCGGAGATCGCCACGTCGAACGGCTCGATGGCGGTCGCGACGGACCGCACGGCGTCCTCCGCGGCCGAAACACGGTCGGGCAGCGTGGGGCCGATGAACCGGAGGGTCAGGTGCAGCCCGTCGAGCCGGACCCAGCGGACGTCGCGACCGCCGCCTGGCACGCCAAGCGCCCGGACCGCGTCGACCAGGGCGACGATGGGTGCGGCCGCGCCATCGGGGAACGGGACCGCGATGAACAGCCGCCGGCCCGGCTCGCCCTCGCCGGGATACCGTGGACGGCGCGGCGCGGTCGGGAGGCCCTCCGTCACGTCGCTAGGGTCGGAGCGTTCTCCCGCTGCCACATGTCGCGGTCGTGGCGGAGGACCTCGAGCGCGCGGTCGCGGTCGCGCCAGCCGAGCATCTCGACGGTCTTGTCCTCGAGCGCCTTGTACGTCTGGAAGAAGTGCTCGATCTCGACCAGGCGGTGCGGTCGGATCTGGTCGAGACCCTCGATGTGTTGCTGGTGGGCGTCGCCGATCGCCACGCAGAGGACCTTGAAGTCGAAGCCCTTCTCGTCGCGCATCTCGAGGCCGCCCACCGGCCGCGCCCAGACATGGCAGCCCGTGAAGGTCGGCTCGTCGATGATCAGCAGGGCGTCGGTGTGGTCGCCGTCACCGGCCCGGGTCCCCTCGATGAACCCGTAGTCGAAGTTGTAGTAGACCGCGCTCGAGAGGACGCGATCGAGCCGGAAGACCCCCGCCTCCTCGTCGAACTCGTACTTGTTGCGCGAGCCGCGCGGGATCTCGACGACGATCTCGATGACGTCCGGGAACGTGCCGGGGCTCTTCACCCGCGCAGTCTAGCCCGAGAGGGCGCAGCCGCCCCTAGTCGTTGTAAAGACGCTCCTCGATGAGCTTCTCCTGGACCGTTCGACCATTCGGGTCGAAGCAGGAATACTCGAAGTGCTTTTCGTACTCGAGGTCCACGTTGTCCTGGCCGCCACGGTTCTTCTCGACCGAGATCACGACCCAGTCGCGGAAGCGCTGCGCCTGGTACGGGTTGAACTCGATGTTGACCTTGGCGACGATGTGGTACTTCTCGTTGAGGATGACGATGATGTCCGCCTCGTAGTTGATCGCCGAGCTGCCGCGCAGGTGGAAGTTGCGCAGGCGGGAGGCCTTCAGGCCCTCCTTGTCGGCGGCCACGATGCTCACCATCGGCACGTCCTCGGCCAGCGCGATGTCCTTGAGGCCGTTGACGATGTAGGTGACCTTCTCGGTCTCGTTCTCGGGCTCGGGGATCTGCGGGACCTTCTGGAGGTAATCGACGAAGACCACCAGGCGGCGGTCGCCCGACAGCTCGCGGTGCTGCTGGACGAGCTTGCGCATGTTGTCGATCGTGCCCGCGGTCTGCGAGCCGCGCATCAGGAACAGGTTCTGCCCGTAGCGGGCGATCCGGTCGAGCGACGGGCGCAGCCGCGGGTTGTTCGCCAGCTGGGTGCCACCGCCGCCCTCGGCCATCCAGGTCCCAAGGATCTCCTTGCGGACGTCGACGATCTTGATGGCGCCGGTCTTGTGCGGGAGGTGCGCCAGCGCGGACTCCATCGCGATCAGCCGGTTGAGCAGGTACGGCTCATCGTGCTCGAAGCAGATGTAGAGCACGTTCGCCTGCCCGCCCGAGGCGATGTTGCGCGCCATCTGGAGCGCCATCGTGGTCTTGCCCGTGCCCTGCGCGCCGCCGATCAGGAGCAGCTCGCCGGCGCGGAGACCGCCGCCGATGGTCTTGTCGAGCGGGGTGAACCCGAGGGGGACCGGCTGGTACTCGGAGACTGCGCCGGCGGTGACCTTCTCGTTGAGGTCGACGAGCACGTCGAGCGCGGAGCGGGGCGCCAGCTTGCCGTTGTCGGTCTCAAGGGTCCAGGGCGTTGCCGCCTGCGCTGCTGCGAGCTTCGGATCGGCGGCTTCGGTGCTCACGCGGTGCGTACCTCCCGGATGGTGCAGTGGCGCACAGGGTAGCACCCGAGACCCCCCAATTCACTCACCCGGACCCCCAATGTCCGCACAGGCCGGGGCGAACCGACCCGCCTCAGAGGGTCGTCGTGGAGAGCTCGTCGAAGGCCCGGACGACGGTCCGGATGGCGGTCTCGTAGTTCGCCAGGTCCATCCATTCGTTCGGCGCGTGGGCATGATCGTCGGGCTGGGTGAAGCCCAGCAGCACGACCGGCAGCCCGAGGACCGTCTCGAAGCTGGCGCAGACCGGGATGCTGCCGCCCTCCCGGATGAAGACCGGGGCGCTCCCGAAGGTCGCTTCGAGCGCCCGGGCGCAGGCCTGGGCCGCGGGATGGTCGATCGGCGTGAGGCTCGGCCGGCCGCCGCCGAGGTACGTCGCCGTCGTCGTGACGCCGGGCGGGGCGATCGCCTCGACGTATGCGCGGAAGCGCTCGAAGATGCGCTCGGGGTCCTGGTCGGCGACCAGCCGGCAGCTGATCTTGGCGTGGGCGTGGGCCGGGATGATGGTCTTGGTGCCATCACCCATGAAGCCGCCCCAGATCCCGTTGACGTCGAGCGTCGGACGCGCGCCCTTGCGCTCGAGCACCGTGTACCCGGTCTCCCCGACGAGCGCGGGGACGCCGATGGATGCCTGGTAGGCAGCCTCGTCGAAGGGCAATGCCGCGAGGGCGGCGCGGTCCGCCTCGGTCAGGGGGACGACATCGTCGTAGAAGCCCGGGACCAGGACGCGTCCGTCGGGGCCCTTGAGCGCGGCGACGATCGTGGCGAGGGCGTTGGCGGGGTTCTCGACCGCGCCGCCGAAGCTCCCCGAGTGGAGGTCGATGGGCCCGCCGACGACATCGAGCTGGGCGTACATGATCCCGCGCAGGCTCGCGGTGATCGACGGGATGTTGCCCTCGAAGAACCCGCTGTCGCTGATGATCGCGACGTCGGCGGTCAGGCGATCGCGATTGGCCTCGAGCCAGCGCTCGAGGTGGACCGAGGACGACTCCTCCTCGCCCTCGAAGACGTAGCGGACGTTGACCGGGAAGCTGCCCCGCGTCGCCAGCAGCGCCGCCGCCGCCATCACGTGCAGGTGGATCTGGCCCTTGTCGTCCGCGGCCCCGCGGGCCAGCATCCGGCCGTCGACGACGACCGGCTCGAACGGCGGCGAGGTCCACAGGTCCAGCGGATCCACCGGCTGCACGTCGTAGTGCCCGTAGACCAGGATCGTCGGCGCGCCATCGGCGTGGAGCCAGTCGCCGTAGACGACGGGATGGCCGCTGGTCTCGGCGACCTCGACGTGCTCGATGCCCGCGCTTCGCATCGCGTCCGCCAGCCAGCCGGCGGCCCGCCGGCAGTCCTCCGCGTGGGCCGGGATCCCGGAGATGCTGGGGATCCGCAGGAACGCCTGGTACGAGGCGAGGCGCGCCTCGTGGGTCGCATCGAGGTGCGCTTCGAGGGCGTCGTCGAGGGCGGTCATCGGGTGGTCAGCACTCCGTCGGGGTTGTCGTCCGCGGCATTGTAGGGGCCACGCGGGCGGCTAGGATGGGCGGCAACATCGAACGCCCGATCCGCAGCGGAGGTCCGACCCGAACGTGGCTGTCACCTCGCCCGCCCCGGCACCGGCACCGGCACCGGCACCGGAGATCGTCCCCAGCTGGCTGCATCGTCTGGCGTCCATCGGGTGGCGCGTGCTCGCGATCGCCGGCCTGCTCGTCATCGTCATCACCCTTGCGATCAAGCTGTCATCGGTCACGGCCTCGATCCTCGTCGCCCTGCTGATCTGTGCCACGTTCGGCCCGGCGGCCGACGCGCTGCGCCGTCGCGGATGGTCGGAGACGAAGACCGCCGGCGTCGTGACCCTGGCGGTGATCGCCTTGTTCGTGGGAGCGATCAGCCTGATCGTCCTGGCCGTGCTCCCGGCGGTCTCGGACGTCCTCGCGGCGGTCGACCGGGGGATCACCCAGGTCGCGGAATGGATGGTCTCGATCGGTCTGTCGGCGGACCTCGCGGCGACCGTCGAGCGCCTCGTCAGCCAGTTCGAGTCGTGGTTGAGCACGAGCGCGCTGGGCGTCCTCGGGTCGGCCGCGTCGATCGTCACGGTGGTGATGCTCGCCGGGTTCCTGACCTTCTATTTCCTGCAGGACGGCGACAGTGCGGCGCGCGTGGCCACGCAGAGCCTCCCGGACGGCCGCCGTGCCCGGGCGCTCGAAGCCGGCCGCGTCGCGATGTGGTCCGCGGGTGGCTACCTGCGACGCACGGCCCTCCGGGCGACGTTGCGCGGTGTGGCGATGGCCGCCTTCCTGTTCGTGCTGGGCGTGCCGCAAGCCGGTGCGCTCGGGGTCATCGTGTTCTTCGGCGGTTTCGTGCCCTATCTCGGCGCGATCTTCACGAGCATCGTCGTGCTGCTCGCGGCACTCGTCGCCGGCGGGCCGGGGACCGCCCTCGCCCTGGCCGTCCTGATCGTGCTCATGGTCCTCTTCGATGGGCGGATCCCGGCGCTGCGGGTGGATCCGAAGGGCGTCCGCCTGCACCCTGGCCTGGTGATCATCGCCCTGCCCGCCGGCGCAGCGCTGGCGGGCATCCCGGGGATGATCCTGGCCGTCCCGACCCTGGCCGTGGCGGTCGCCCTCACCGGCACCGTCATCGAGGTCCTCAGCGGGATGCCGCGGGGCGCGCCCAGACCCCTGGTCGACGGCGAGGTGCCGCTCTGGCTGGATCGGGCAGCCCAGTGGAGCTGGCGGCTGTTGGTCGGCGCCGGCCTGCTCGCGATCGTCGTGGCGCTCGCGTCGATGGTGCCGAGCATCATCGCGCCGATCCTTGTCGCGCTGACGCTCGCGGCGACGTTCCTGCCGGCTGTCCGCGCCCTCGAGCGACGAGGCTACAGCCGGACACGAGCAGCGGTCCTCGTCAGCGTGCTGCTCTGGACGATCGTTGCGGTCGTCACCTTCCAGTCGATCGCCGCCCTGGCTGGGCCGATCGGTGCCGCCCTGTCGGGTGCGGTCGCAGGCAGCGGCGTGATCGGCGGCGCCCTGCCACCCGAGGCGTCCCAGGTGCCGAGCGACGCGGTCGCCGAGACGGCGGGATCGATCGGCGATGCGATCGGCGCCATCGTCGGGTCCGTGATGGGCGCCTCGATCTTCCTGATCCTGTCGGCGTTGCTCGCGTTCTACATGCT
Organism: uncultured Chloroflexia bacterium; assembly: GCA_963834915.1. Lineage (GTDB taxonomy): Bacteria > Chloroflexota > Limnocylindria > Limnocylindrales > CSP1-4 > SPCO01. Next base: position 97,675 of record CAWIDI010000005.1, on the reverse strand, counting down.
CAAGGACGGTGACCGCATCTGGGCGGCCGCTATGTCACGGGTCACGGGCTGGCGTCGACGCGAGGTGGACATCGCCGCGCACGAGTCGGTCACCAAGCTCGGCGGCTACATGATCGCGACCGGATCCCTCGGCCTGTTCAACGCGGTCACCGGGTTCGTGATCATGCAGTCTGCTCGGCCTGCCGCTCGCCCTGCCCGTCGCCGTCCTGTCGTTCTTCGGCGGGTTCATCCCGTACATCGGCCAGGCTATCACCAGCCTCATCGGGTTCCTGATCGCGTTCGCGTTCGGCTCGACCCAGGACATCATCATCATGGGCATCTACACGGCGGTCATGAACATCGTGCAGGGCAGCGTCATCGCGCCGCTCGTCTACGGCCGGGCCGTCAGCCTCCACCCGGCGGTCGTGCTCATCGCCATCCCTGCCGGCGGCTCGCTCGCCGGGATCCTGGGGATGTTCCTCGCCGTCCCGATCATCGGCATCGCGGCCGGCGTGTGGCGCCACATCCTGAACGCCATGGGATCCGAGGACCCCGCGACCAAGTTGGCCCCGGCCGATCTCGATGGCCCAGCCGCCGGCGCCGAGGTCCAGGTCCCACCGCTCGTGGATCCCGCTCCCCAGACATGAAACGAGCGGGCCGTCTCCAGCCCGCTCGTCGTGCGGTAAGTTGGATCCGCTAGCGGCTCACGCCGGCTGTGGGTTCGGCTCGGCGATCGGCTGTCCGGGTCCGATGATCGTCGGGGCGCCGCGCAGCAGCTCCTTCGGGGGAAGATCGCTGAAGAGGGCCTCGAAGCCCTCCTGATCGACGGTCTCCTCGGCAACCAGCTTCTCGGCGAGGGCGATGAGCTTGTCCTTGTGCGTGGTGAGGACCTCGGTCGCCCGCTCATAGGCCTTGTCGATGATCGCGCGGACCTCCTCGTCGATGGTCTTGGCGACCTCGTCCGAGTAGTTGCGCTGCTCACCGATCTCGCGGCCCAGGAAGACAAGCTCGTCGCGCTTCCCGAACGAGAGCGGGCCGAGCTTGTCGCTCATCCCGAACTCGGTGACCATGCGGCGGGCCAGGTCGGTCGCCTTCTCGATGTCGTTGCTGGCGCCCGTGGTCGTGTCGCCGAAGATCATCCGCTCGGCGACGTTGCCACCGAGCAGGCCGGCGATCTTGTCCTCGAACTCGGACTTCGACTGGAGGTACCGATCCTCCTGCGGGAGCGCCATCGTGTAGCCAAGGGCCATGCCACGACTGATGATCGTGACCTTGGCCACCGGGTCGCACTTCGGCAGGATCCGCTGGACGACCGCGTGGCCGCCCTCGTGATAGGCGATGATCGCCTTCTCCGCGTCGGAGATGAGGCGCGACTTGCGCTCGGGTCCGGCCACGATCCGCTCCAGGGCCTCCTGGAACTCGGACATGCCGATGACCTTCTTGTTGCGGCGGGCCGACAGGATCGCCGCCTCGTTGACGAGGTTGGCCAGGTCCGCGCCGGAGAACCCGGGCGACTGGCGCGCCACGCCTTCGACATCGACGCCCTTGTCGAGCGGCTTGCCCTTGGTGTGGACGCGGAGGATCTCGGTCCGGCCGCGCATGTCGGGCCGGTCCAGGATGACCTGGCGGTCGAAGCGTCCGGGGCGCAGGAGCGCCGGGTCGAGGACGTCCGGCCGGTTGGTGGCGGCGACGACGATCACGTTGGTGTTCGTGTCGAAGCCGTCCATCTCGACCAGGATCTGGTTGAGGGTCTGCTCGCGCTCGTCGTGGCTGCCGCCGAGGCCGGCGCCGCGCTGGCGCCCGACCGCGTCGATCTCGTCGACGAAGACGATGCACGGCGAGTTGCGCTTGGCCTGGTCGAACAGGTCGCGGACACGGCTGGCGCCGACGCCCACGAACATCTCGACGAATTCGGAGCCGGAGATGCTGAAGAACGGGACGCCGGCTTCACCCGCGACCGCGCGGGCCATCAGGGTCTTGCCGGTGCCGGGAGGTCCCACGAGGAGCACGCCGCGCGGGATCCGCGCGCCGAGCGAGTTGAACTTCTCGGGGTACTTCAGGAACTCGACGACTTCCTGGAGCTCGGTCTTGGCCTCGTCCACGCCCGCGACGTCGTTGAACGTCACCACGGTCTTGTTGCCGAGGAACATCCGGGCGCGGCTCTTGCCGAAGCTGAGGGCCTGGTTATTGGTGCCCTGGGCCTGGCGCATCATGAAGAAGATGAAGCCGCCGATCACGAGCAGCGGCAGGAGCCCCGTCAGGAGCAGACCGAGCCACGAGGTGTCGGGGACGGGCTTCGCTTCGTAGATGGTGGCCGGGAGCGTCTTGGGAGCGGCCGCGGCGACCATGTCCGACCACACGTTGGTCAGGCCTGCGACGCCCGGGATGACGACGGTCACGATCTTGCCGTCCGTGCCGGTCACGGTCAGGGTGTCACTCTCCTGGACCACCTTGTCGACCGAGCCCGCCGCGACGTTGCTCAGGAACTGGGAGTAGCCGACGGACGGCGCCGGTGTGCTGGTCGTGATCCAGGTGAACAGCAGCGCGGCCGTGCCCAGCACCAGCACGATCATGACGATGCCGTTTCGGAAGAACTTGGGGTTCAACGAGGGAGCCTCCGGGGGTACGGACGACGCCGGTGCGCCGCCGCTCGGCCGAGTATAGCGCCGGACCACGGGACCACCCTGGGACGGAGGTCCTGGCCCGGCCATGGGTACGGACGGGCGGCCGCGCTGGATGGTGGCGCGGTCGCGGATGAAGGAATCGCAACGGCGGTCCGGTCGGGAGGGCCGTCTGGATCAGGTCTTGGTAGCGGAGGGGTGATCAAGTACCAGGATCGCCGGTCGAGGGAGTCGGGCGTGGAGACCGTGTTGTCTTGAGGGATGCGAGGTTGGATGTCCTCGACAGAGGTCGACCTACTGGCGTGCCATGACGATCTGCAGCCGCTCGTCTGGGTCGATGAGATGGTCGCTCGTGTCGTCGCCCAGGTCGATCTGGACCCACTCGATCTTGCCGTTGAATTGGCTGGTCTGCGGCGTCACCTCGGAGCCGACGGCAGTGCCGCTCTCGTACCCGACGTCCGTGGTCTCATCGGCAGAGAAGATCATCGCCTGGGTGTACTCAACGCGGCCTGAGCCCGCTGGCTGGCCGTCGTAGTAGAGGGTGACGGTCCCGCCCTTCCCGAGCCCGCCACCGTCGTACGCGAACTCCGCTCGAACCTGATGCTCGCCCGATGCGATCGGAGCAGCGGCCACGATCTTGAACTCGGTGATCCCCAGGACGTTGTAGACGAAGGTGGCCTTGCCCCCGCGGAAATACACAGCCCAACCGCCGAAGCGCCCACCTTGCGCCAGGATCGTGCCCTCGGCCCTGGCGTCCGGGACCTGGATATTCGCCGTCACCGAGAACGACTTGTTCTTGATCGAGACGACGCTGTTCTCGGACAATCGGCCCATCCCCGCGAATAGAAGCTGCGAGGTGCCCTGGATCAGCGTGGGCCGACCAGCGACCTCAGGGACGGCACGCTCGATCGCCCGGTCGTCGAGCGGCAGGGCGTTGTAGCGGGTCGCCTCGATGATCCACTGACGCTGCAGATCGTGGAGCTTGCCGGGGTCCTCCTTCGCGAGGTCATGGGCCTGTGTCCAGTCCGTGTTGCCGTCGTAGAGCTCCCAGACGTCGTCGTCGAACGCGGGGCTGACCTGCCCAACCATGATCCACGGCGTCTTGTGCTTCGTGACCGCGCTCCAGCCCTGGTAGTAGATGCCGCGGTTGCCGAACATCTCGAAGTACTGGAGATCGTGTCGCTCAGGCGCTTTCGCGTCGGCGAAGCTGTAGGCCATGCTCACCCCTTCGTACGGGCTCTGCTGAACCCCGTGCACGAACGTCGGCTCGGGCAGCCCAGCAACCTCGAGCACCGTCGGCGCAACATCGATGACGTGGCTGAACTGGTTGCGGACGCCGCCCTTGTCCTTGATCAGCTTGGGGTAGCGGACGATGGTCCCGTTGCGGGTGCCGCCCCAGTGCGACGCGACCTGCTTCGTCCACTGGTAGGGCGTGTCCATCGCCCAGGCCCAGCCGACGGCATAGTGGCCATACGACGCTGGCGAACCGAAGTCGTCGATCTTCGACGCCATGAATTCGGGAGTCTCGAGCGCGCCCATGCCGTTGAAGTTGGCCATCTCGTTGAAGGCGCCCTGGAGCGTTCCCTCCGCCGAGGCTCCGTTATCTCCGACGATGATGTAGATGAGCGTGTCGTCGTACACGCCGAGGTCCTTGAGCGTGTCGAAGATCCGGCCGACGTGGTGGTCGGTGTGCTCCATGAACCCGGCATAGACCTCCATCTCGCGCTCGAGCACGGGTTTGAGCGCCGGGTCCATGTCGTCCCAGGCAGGGATCTCGGCGTGGCGCGCAGTCAGCTCCGCGTCCGGGCCGATGACGCCGAGTTCCTTCTGCCGAGCGAAGGTGATCTCGCGCTGTGCATCCCAGCCGTGGGCGAACTTGCCCTTGTACTTCTCGATCCACTCGGGGGCGACGTGATGCGGGGCGTGGGTCGCGCCAGGCGCGAAGTACATGAAGAAGGGCTTGTCCGGCATGAGCGCCTTCTGCTGGCGGATCCAGGTGACGGCGTGGTCAGCCAGGTCCTCGGTGAGGTGGTAGCCCTCCTCGGCGGTCTTCGTTGGCTCTATCGGGGTGAGGCCCTCATAGAGCGCCGGATCCCACTGGTTGTTCTCGCCGCCGATGAAACCGTAGAAGTACTCGAATCCGCCGCCACCGGCCGGCCAGTTGTCGAACGGACCCATCGGGCTGGTCTGCCAGACCGGAACCTCATGGCACTTGCCGAGTTGCGCGGTCGAATACCCGTTGAGCTTGAGCGTCTCGGCCAGTGGCGCCATGGTGTTCGGCCGCACAGAGGAATAGCCGGGTGCGGACGTCGCGATCTCGGTGATGCCGCCCATCCCGACGGAGTGGTGGTTCCGGCCGGACAGCAACGCGGCCCGAGTCGGAGAGCAGAGTGCCGTCGTGTGGAAGCGGGTGTACTTGACCGCGTCGTTGGCAACCGAGTCGAAGTTGGGCGTATTGCACGGCCCGCCGAATGTCGATGTCGCGCCGAAACCGACATCATCGATCAGGACGATCAGGACGTTCGGGGCACCCGCCGGCGGGCGGATCGGCTGGATCGGCGGGAACTTGGCGTCAGGGTTCTTCGCGTCGTACAGCACGACACCCGCGTACCGGCGGTCTGGGATCGGCAGGACCGTCCGAGCGTGGGTATCTGGAACGCTTGCCATGGTCCCGGCTCCTCCCTGTTCTTCCTCGCTGCCCGGCTCGCCTAACCCTGGCAGACCGAGCACCGGGGGCACACGAACCGACCAGGGACGGAGCATAGGTCGTGCGGACGCCTCTTGTGCGGGCATATCGCGACTTGCCGGTGCCGCTGCGGTGGTCCCATCTACAGGACATCCCCTGATGGCCTGGTGGCAACGTCCACCTCTGGCGGGCATCCAGCCTTGGTGGGCGTCTGCGGGGCGACGGTCCAAGATGTGGATCGAGGCCCGGAGGCCAAGCGAGGTGTCATGGCTGACCGATCGATCGACCCCGCGGGTCGGCGGGCTCTTGTCATGGGTCCCGGCCCGGGTCGTCGCCGCCCTGCTCGGCCTTAGTCAGGTCTTGCTCATCCTCGGTAGCGACTCGCACGTGCTGCCAGAGCTCCGGCGCGACCCCTCCGACCACTCGGAGGCGAGCCCCGGCGGCCGATCCTGCGGCTGTCGTTTGGCTTTCACGGTCGTAGACAAACGACCCTCCGGCTACACCGGGGATCGTTCTAGGTTCAGGGTCTTGGTAGCGGAGGGCGGATTTGAACCACCGACCAAGGGCTTATGAGTCCCCTGCTCTACCACTGAGCTACTCCGCCAAGATCACCGATTCTAGCAAACGAGGTCCGGAACGGCCATCGGGCCGGTCGGCGCCTCAGCCCGGGGAGGGCGCTCGCACGATGCAGCGGAAGCCGAGGTGGGCCATCGAGGTCTCGATCGTCTGGGGCTGCCGCGCCGCCGGGCGATAGCGCAGGCAGTAGTTCGGGGCGCACAGGTGGGAGCCGCCCTTGACCACCATCCGCGGGAATTTCTCGCCCGGCCCGCCGATGTTGAACGACTGCTCCGGCGAGCTCACCCGCGGATTGAGGCGCGGACCACTCGGACCGCAACAGGCGTGGATCTCGGCCTGGGGGTGGGTCGGTGCGTAATAGTCGGTCGTCCATTCCCAGACGTTGCCGGCCATGTCGAACAGGCCGTAGCCGTTGGGCGGGAACGACTTGACGGGCGAGGTCCCCTCGTAGCGGTCGGTCCGCAGGTTCTCCCATGGGAACTCGCCCTGCCAGGTGTTGGCCATCATCCGGCCCTTCGGGGCGAACTCGTCACCCCAGGTGTATTCGGCCCCATCGAGGCCGCCGCGGGCCGCGTGCTCCCACTCGGCTTCCGTCGGGAGCTCCTTGCCCGCCCAAACCGCGAACGCGGCGGCGTCCTCGTAGGCCACATGGGTCACCGGGTGGCGGTCGCGCCCCGAGAGGTCGCTGCCGGGACCCTCCGGATGCCGCCAGTGGGCACCGGGCACCCAATGCCACCAGTTGGTGTAGTCGCTGAGATCGACCGGGCCGGCAGTCTTGCGGAAGACGAGTGAGCCGGGCACGAGCAGCGCCGGATCGGCATCGGGATAGTCCGCGGGGTCGAGCGGGCGCTCGGCGACGGTCACGTAGCCGGTCGCCTTCACGAATCGCCGGAAGGCGGTCACCGTGACCTGCTGGACATCCATCCACACGCCGTCGACGGCGACGTCGTGCGCGGGGCGCTCTTCCTGGTAATGGCGGTCCGAGCCCATCCGGAACGTGCCGCCAGGTACCCAGGCCATGTCCGGTTGGGGCGGATCCGTGGGCGGGGGGAAGGCCGAGGACCGGCCTCCTGGCAGCGTCTGGGTCAAGGGAACGTGCGGGGTTCGGGGCGATGGACGGTCAGCATGGCACCGAAGTGGCCGGCGGCGACATCCATTCGGCCGACGGGGCGCTCATTGTGCGCCCCTCGCAAGTCGAGCGGCCCGAAACTTCGGCCTAGTCGCCGGGGCCGAACAGGAGCGTCAGCCAGCGATCGAGCGGGCGGACTCCGCGCCTCCTCGGACCCGAGGCGGACGCTGGCCGATCCCGGCGCGTCGTCGGCCAGCGGCGGCGCATCCGGGGCGAGGGCGAAGGCGATCTCCTTGCGGTTGCCGAGGCCGTAGGCGCGGGCCTCCTGCTGGATGAAGCCCGGCCGCTGGATCTGGTCGAGCTCCCGCGCCATCGCGTCGACCTGGGTCGTCAATGCGGCGTTGTCGGTCGCCATCTGCTCGGCGCGGGCCGTGGCCGCGGAAGCCGCGCCGACCTGGCGGGCGAAGACGATGACCACCCAGACCGCGATGAGGGCGCCGATCATGGCCGCCGTCCGGCGTCGCGTCAGCCCGGCGATCGCCAGCGACGAGAGGTCGGCGGCGGCCCGGGTCGACCGGTCCACCTGGGCGTCATCGGGCCTGGAAGCGACGCGTTCGACCTCGTCGTCATCGATCAGGGGGGCGTTCGGTCGGCGGAGCATCCGAGCGAAGGTAGCTAACCGCAACGGTGGTGTCAACCGAGCGAGTGTGACAGGCGAGGTGGCACAGCCTCGTGGGACCGTCCTGCTAGACTGCCCGGCAAATCGAACATCCGTGCGATATGAGGATGGCCATGCGAACCTACGCGCCAGCCGCAGCGGACGACGTCCTGGCCGATCTGCTCACCGAACCGTCGATGGCGCGCGGGGTCGTCCACCACGAGGTCATCGCTGCCCGGGCCGCCGAGTACGGCGACTTCCCCGGCTGGCTCGACCCCCGGATCATCGCCGGGCTGGGAACGCGCGGGGTCGACCGGCCGTACCGCCACCAGGCCGACGCGATCGAGGCGGTCCATGCCGGCGAGGACGTCGTGGTCGTCACGCCGACCGCCTCGGGCAAGACGCTGTGCTACACGATCCCGGTCCTGCAGGCCATCGCCGACGACCCGTCGGCCCGGGCCCTGTTCCTGTTCCCGACCAAGGCGCTGGGCCAGGACCAGGTGACCGAGTTCGGCGAGCTCGCGGCCGCGGTCGGGATGGCGATCTCGACCTCGACCTATGACGGGGACACGCCGGCGCCGATCCGCTCGGCGATCCGGGCAGCCGGGCAGGTCGTGGTCACGAACCCGGACATGCTCCACTCGGCGATCCTCCCGCACCACACCAAGTGGTTCCAGCTGTTCGAGCAGCTCCAGGTGATCGTCATCGACGAGCTGCACACCTACCGGGGCGTCTTCGGCAGCCACGTCGCCAACGTCCTGCGCCGCCTCCTGCGCATCTGCGCCCACTACGGCAGCCGGCCGGTGATCGTGTGCTGCTCGGCCACCATCGGCAACCCGGGCGAGCTGGCCGCCGCGCTGACCGGGCGCCCGTCCCGGCTCATCGACCGCAACGGGGCACCATCGGGGGAACGGCACGTCCTGCTCGTGGACCCGCCGGTCCTCCACCCCGAGAGCGGCGCCCGTGGCTCCGCGGAGACGCTCGCCCAGCGCTGGGCCCTCCCCTTCGTCCGGGCGGGGCGGCAGACCATCGTGTTCGGCCGCTCCCGGGTCGCTGTCGAGATCCTGCTCACCGGCATGCGCGAGTCGCTGCGCGAGCACTACGGACCGCGCAGCCGCATCCGCGGCTATCGCGGCGGCTACTTGCCCACGGAACGGCGCGCCATCGAGCGCGGCCTGCGCGACGGGGAGATCCTCGGGGTCGTCGCGACCAACGCCCTCGAGCTCGGTGTGGACATCGGGCGGCTCGATGTCTCCGTGCTCGCCGGCTACCCGGGCTCGGTCGCGGCGACGTGGCAGCAGATCGGGCGGTCGGGCCGTCGTCTGGGCACGAGTGTCGCGGTCCTGGTCGCATCGGGCGCGCCCGTCGACCAGTACGTCATCCACCACCCGGCGTTCCTCCTCGACGGGGCGCCGGAAGAGGCCAGGCTCGACCCGGACAACCTCCACGTCCTCCTCGCCCACCTCCGGGCCGCCACCTTCGAGCTCCCGTTCGAGCCGGGCGAGGTCTTCGGCCCGGGTCCGGTCGACGACCTGCTGGCCTTCCTCGCCGAGGAGGCGCACGTCCGGCAGGCGAGCGACGGCCGCTGGTACTGGGCGAGCGAGAACTTCCCCGCCTCGGAGATCTCGCTCCGGACCGCCGCCCCGGAGAACGTCGTGATCATCGATACCACGCCAGACCGCCCGCGGGTCCTCGGCGAGGTGGACCTCTTCAGTGCCCAGGTCCTGGTCCACGAGCGGGCCATCTACATCCACGAGTCGATCCAGTACTACGTCGACCGGCTCGAATGGCACGAGCGCAAGGCCTACGTCCACCGCGTGGATGTCGACCACTACACGTACGCGAATCGTGCCGTGACGCTCAAGCCGCTGGAGGAGTTCGCGTCCGCTCCGGCGGTCGGCGGCCGGCGCATCCACGGCGAGGTGATGGTCGCGAGCCTGGTGACCCTCTTCAAGAAGCTGAAGTTCGTCACCGACGAGAACGTGGGCTGGGGTCCGATCGACCTCCCCGAGCTCGAGCTCCAGACCACGGCCTACTGGCTCACCGCGGACGACGCGCGCGGCCGCTGGCGGCACGACGAGCTCGACATCGCGATGCTCGGGGCCGGACGGGCCATCCAGACCGTGGCGGCGATCCTGCTGATGGTCGACCCGCGCGACCTCGGGCTGGTGACCCAGGTCCGCTCCCCGCACGCCGAGGCCCCGACGATCTACCTGTACGAGGCGGTCCCCGGCGGCATCGGGCTCTCCGAGCGCCTCTGGGACCGGCACGAGGAGCTGCTCGACCTGGCGGCAGGCCTCATCGCCGGCTGCGGCTGCGACGCCGGCTGCCCGGCCTGCACCGGTCCACGTCTCGAGCCGGGGATCGACGCGCGGGGGCTGGCGCTCCGGCTCCTTGGCGACCTGGGCGCGACCGTCGCCATCGGATCCCGTTCGGGCGCCGCGGCTGCCGCCGGATGACGCTCCGGGTACCGACGGGCGATGAGCGGCTCGTCCGGCGGCTCGACCGCTACCGGGCAGCGACGCGGGGAACGGCCGCCGAGCTCGACCTGGACGAGCGCCGGCCCCTCCCCCATCCCACGGATCGACGGCCACATCCTCGCCGAGCGTCTCGCCGATGCCGTCGACGGCGAGGTCGTGCAGACCACGCTTGGCTCGGTCGTCCGCTGCGAGGTCCCGGCGCGGACGATCCCCATCGACCGAGCGCGACTGGCGACGCTGCCCGGGCAGCCACCGCCGGAGACCCCGCTGGTCTGCCTCGACACCGAGACCACCGGGCTGGCGACGGCCGCTGGGACCGTGGCATTCCTCATCGGGCTGGGCTGGTGGGTCGGCGACACCTTTCGCCAGGTCCAGCTGCTGCTGCCGGACCACGGCGACGAGCCGGCGCTGCTGGAGGCGCTCAGCTCGCACCTGCCGCACGACGGCTGGCTGGTGACCTACAACGGCCGGGGCTTCGATTGGCCGTTGCTCGTGACCCGCTATCGCATGCACGGCCGCCCCGCTCCGTCCCATGCCGGCCACCTCGACCTGCTGCCGATCGTGCGGCGACTCTTCCGCCACCGGCTGGGCGACGCACGACTTCGATCCGCCGAGGAAGGGCTGCTCGGGATGCACCGCCACGGAGACGTGGAGGGGTCGGAGATCCCGGGCCGCTACCTCGGGTTCCTCCGCGGCGGTCCGGCCGAGCCGCTGGCACCCGTCGTCCGCCACAACGACCAGGACGTCCGCTCGCTCGCCCGGCTCCTCGTGGTCCTCGAGACCGGCTACGCCACCGAGGCGGCGCGCCGGACCGCCCCGGCCGGCGATCTCGCGGGACTCGCCCGCGCCTTCGCGAAGGCCGGGCGGCTCGACGAGTCGCTCGGCTGCCTCGACGCGGCGCTCGAGGCCGATCCGGCCGATCGGACGCGCTGGCCGACGGTCGACCCGGAGCCCTTTGCCCGTCCGCTCGACCGCGGCCACGTTCGTCCCCCTCCGGGTCTCGGGGCTGCCGCTCGTCCGCGAGGAACCGTGGTGGTCGCCGCGGGTGTCGGCGGACTTCGGCGGGCGGCGCTCGACCGGGGCATCCCCCGAGGTACGGCCGGACCGCACGGCGGCCTTCGCGGCGCCGTGGTCGACCGAGCGGATCGCCTGTGAGCGCGCCCATCTGCTGCGCCGGCTCGGACGCTGGGACGAGGCCGCCGAGGCGTGGTCGGCGCTCGCCGCCGGACCGGGGCGGACCGCGGTGGTCGCCGCGATCGAGCTCGCCAAGCTCCGCGAGCATCGCCTGCGCGACACCCGGGGCGCACTCCAGGCCGCCGCGGCCGGGCTGGCCGCCACGGACCGGCGTGCGCGGCTCGGACGCCCGGAGCCCCGGCTCGAGGCGGACCTGCGGGTCCGGATGCGACGGCTGCACCGGCGGCTCGACGCGATGGGCTGATCGGCGGGTCGGGACGTCCGATCGGCCCGGCCGGCCGCGACGGCGCCTGGACCTAGGCCGGCCGTTCGATCTGGCCGACCTGGTCCACCTCGGCCGGCACGACCGCTCGTCGGATCCGTTCGCGCGCCCGCCGGACCAGCACCGCCGCCCGGTCCGGGACACCGTCGAGGCCGTGCCCCTCCACGACGAGCGAGCCGGCGGCCGCGGCGAACCGCAGGTCCACCCGCCGGCGCGTGCCGCGGCGGCCGACGACCGCCGGGCGCAGCGCGGAGGCCTGGAGCGCGGCGAGGAAGGTGTCACCGGCGCCGGTGGCATCGATCTCGCGGGACGTCGCGGTGGGCAGGTAGCGCAGCGTCTCACCCGGCCCGTCCGGCCCGACCGCGACCAGCAGGCCGCCCGACGCACCGCGCGTGATCAGCAGGTCGGCGCCGGGATGGAGCAGCGTGCAGAGTGCCGCGACCGGCGTCTCGGCCGGGACGTCGTGGTGGCTGACGCCGATCAGGTCGGCCCGGCGGAGGATCGGCGACGGACGCGGCGCCCGCCGGGTCACGCGCTGCCCGGCGACGAGGTCGCGCAGGAAGCCCTGCCACGCGACCGAGAGGTAGCAGGCCGCCGGGATGACCGCCGCCCAGGCATCGCGGATCTCATCGGCGACCGGGACGATCGACCAGCCCGGCGCGGCGATCCATCCGTCCGGGATGTCCGGGATCGGCAGGGGCACGCCCGTCAGGATGCACGTCTGCTCCCGGCCGGCGGTCGTCTCCACGTTATGGAAGACCGGCCCTTCCTCGAGGGGCACGGGCAGGATCTCCACGCCGGCCCGGCGGAGCGTCTCCAGCTCGGTCGAGATGGCGGCCTCGCCGTCCACCCCGACGATCGCCGCGGTGCGCAAGCCGAGTCGCGCGGTGGTCAGCGCGGCATACGTCACGCCCCCGCCCAGCCGCCATCCGCGCGGGTCCGTCGGGTCGACGTCACGGCTCGCCGAGCCGACATGGACGATCTCGATCCGCGGGCGGGCCATCGCACCTCCGGGCGTATACTGCCGGCCCCAGCAACCCGGACCGGAGCTGCCACGTGTTCTTCTTCGAACTGCATGAGGGTGACGACGAGGTCTACACCGATGTCCTCGTGGTCAGCGAATCGGAATGGGAGCCCCAGGAGTTCTTCGAGCTCGTGCAACAGATCCGCCGGCGGGTCCAGGACACCAATCCGCACGATACGCTCAGCGAGGCCATCGCGATCGAGCTCGAGCGCGAGCACGGCTTCATCTACGTGAGCGACGACTCGCTGTCTGCCGCGGTCAACGTGTCGACGGTGGACGAGGACAACTTCCTCGTCGACCTCGAGGTCGATCTCGCCGATGCGCAGGCCGAGCTCGACGAGGACGAGATCGAGGACGACCCCGACGCCATCGGCTTCCGCTCGGTCCTCGTCGACTTCGATCCGGGCGGCGGGCGCCTGAACTAACGGCCAACGGCGGCCGCGGGTCGGCGAGCGCCCGAACCAGCGCCGTGCCGATCCCTTACTTGCTGAACAGGATCTCGACGACGTCCCCGTCGCGCATCCGGTAGGTCTTGCCCTCGGAGCGCAGCTTGCCCGCCTTGCGCGCCTCCGCCATCGACCCGAGCGTCAGCAGGTCCTCGTACGAGACCGTCTCCGCGCGGATGAACCCTTTCGCCAGGTCCGTGTGGATCGCGGCCGCCGCGTCCACGGCATCGGACCCGTCCGGGATCGGCCAGGCGCGGACCTCGTCCGGCCCCGCGGTAAGGAACGAGATGAGCCCGAGCAGCTTGTAGGTCAATGCGATGACGCGGTCGAGACCCGACGCCGGGATACCGAGCTCCTCCATGAACGCGGCGGCCTCGTCCGGCTCGAGCTCGCCGAGCTCCATCTCGATCCGCGCCGACGAGCGAATCGACCAGCGCGTGGCGGTGCCGGTAGTCCGCGGCGATCGCGGCGACCCGCCCGGCGGCACCGACGAGGTCCCCTTCGCCCACGTTGAGCAGCACCAGCACGGGCTTCTGGGTGAGGAACCGGAATCCGCGGATGGCCTTCTCCTCGTCGACGTCGAGCTCGACGTCGCGGATCGGTTTCCCGGCCTCCAGCGCCTCGTGCAGGCGGCGGAGGATGACCTCCTCGCGCTCGTTGGACTCGCGCTCGGCGGGCGTGCCATGGCGCCCGGTCCCCTGCAGGCGTTCGAGACGCCGCTCGGTCATGGCCAGGTCCGCGAGGACGAACTCCAGGTCGAGATGCTCGAGGTCGCGGGCCGGATCGACGCTGCCATCGGGATGCGGGTGGGCCGGATCCTCGAACGCGCGCACGACGTGGAGCAGTGCGTCGGAATCGCGCAGCCGGGCCAGGTGGTCGGCGGGCAGCTCCTCGGTCCCGACGTGCCCCTCCGTCGACGGGGGCGGCGCCGGGAGGTCGACGTAGGTGACGTCGGCCTGGACGATCTTCTTGGGCTTGAAGATCGCGGCGAGGTGCTCGAGCCGGTCGTCGGGCACCTTGACGACCCCGACATTGAGGGTGACCCCGCCGTAGCCCCCGGTCTCGGCGTGGCCGCGGGTGAGCGTGTTGAAGACGGTCGTCTTGCCCGATCCGGCAAGCCCGATGATGGCGGTCTGCATGCGGCCGATCGTAACCGCGGCGGTCGCCGGGCGTCCGACGCCGTCGGGCGGGTCAGTACCCGGCGGTCGGGTCCACAACATTGACCAGCGGCTCGCCGGCCGCGAACCGCGCCAGATTGTCGCAGAAGAGGTCGACGCTGCGGTCGAGGACGCGCCCGCTCGACCACGCCGTGTGGGGCGTGACGATCACGTTCGGCAGGTCGTAGAACGACGACATCGGCGGCAGGGGCTCGTCGTGGAACGTGTCGAGGACCGCGCCGCCGATCGGTCCTTCGCGCAGCGCCCGGAGCAGGGCCCGCTCATCGATGAGGCGGCCGCGGGCGACGTTGATGAGCCACGCGCCCGGCTTGATCAGGGCGAGGGTCTCGTCGTTGATCAACTCCTCGGTCTCCGGGGTGAGTGGCGCGGCGAGGACCACGAAGTCGGATTCGGCGAGGAGCTCGGGCAGCGTCTCCGGCCCGCCGACGCGGTCCAGCGGCAGCTCGCCGAACGGACGGGCGTCGGCGTCGCCCAGCGGGACCGCGGCGGGCGCACGCGGGGCCGACGCGACCGTGACATCGGTCCGGCGGCGGACGGCCACGACACGACAGCCGAAGCCGGTCGCGAGGGACGCCACGGCCCGGCCGATCGAGCCGAGCCCGACGATCCCGACCGTCACGTCGCGCAGCTCGGCGCCCTCGAGCGGCTGCCAGGTCCGCTCGCGCTGCAGCTCGAGGAGCTGCGGCAGCTTCCGGCTCACGGCCAGGATCATCATCATCACGTACTCGGCGATGGGCCGGCTGAAGACGCCGCGGGCGTTGGTCACGACCAAGCCGCGCTGGCGCGCCGCCGGGGTCAGCGCCCGCTCGACACCCGACGTGGCCGAATGGACCCAGGCCAGCCGCGGCGCCCGGCTCAGGATCCGATCGAAGGCGTCAGGGAGCAGCCAGCCGCGGAGCATCACCTCGACGTCGTCGAGCGGGCCGTCCGCGAGCCCCTCGATCGAGACGGTCACGATCCGCGCGCCGGGGGCCGCGGCACGGATCCGCTCCAGGTCGCGCTGCCGGTAGCGGGCGGAGAGGATCGGGCTCAGCGCGATGGCCGTCGGCGCCCCGCCTGGTCCGGTCCCCGGGCCGGCGCGGTCGTTGATGGGATGGCCGGCGCTCATGCGGCGCCCAGGACCCGCTCGATCCAGCGTTCCGGGGCGTCGATCTCCCCGTCGCGGGGCAGGGACTCGGGGCCGTCCCAGAGGCGCGCCAGCGCCTCGTGCCCGCGGGCGTCGGCGATGGCCCGCACGAACCGCTCGCCCTTCTTGTACTGCTCGAGCTTCAGATCCATCCCGGTGATCCTGAGCACGGAGCGCTCGAAGGCCGTCCGGCGGGCGCGCCGCTCGTGGAAGCGCAGGCTGATCCGCTCGACATCGGGCACGAGGGTGCGGCCGACCTCGTCCATGACGTAGTCGCTGAACCCCTCGAGCAGGCTCATCACGGCCTGCGTCT
The DNA here is from genome assembly GCA_963834915.1 of uncultured Chloroflexia bacterium. Taxonomy (GTDB): domain Bacteria; phylum Chloroflexota; class Limnocylindria; order Limnocylindrales; family CSP1-4; genus SPCO01. The sequence goes on along the minus strand of CAWIDI010000005.1, from coordinate 82,063 downwards.
CGCGGAACAGGGTCCGCTGCTCGTCGCCCATGAGCCGCTCGAGCCAGTGGCCGCCGTCCGACTCGCCGCGGATCGCGCGGCGCAGGCCGCGGAGGGCGTCCCGCCCGATGCCGCGCGCGTCCCCGCCCACGAGCGCGAGCTGGCGCTCGAGGCGCTCCGCGAGGTACGGCCGGAGCCAGGGGTGCGCCTCGAACTCGAAGGCGTGGGTCGTCTCGTGGAGGGCGATCCAGGTGCGGAACGGGTCGAGCGGCACGCCGAGGGCCTTCGCGGTCGCCCGGATGTTCTCCTCGACGAAGAGGAGCCGGCCGGGCGCCTGCTCCGCCGAGAGCAGCGCGACGTCGTACTGCCCCAGGACGCGCTGGCCCAGGAAGCCGAGGAGGTAGCCGAGCTGGCGGCTCGTGACCCAGCGGTTGGCCAGCGCCATCGTGGCGGTCACGACGTTGCCGCCCTCGGGCACGATCTGGTCGAGGAGATCGGCCTCGAGCTTCCCGATGAGCGAGGCGAAGGTGGCCGTGTTGGCCCGCACCCAGCCGGCCCGGTCGACGACGCCGGACCGCTCGACCACGCCGGGGAGCTCCGTGCCGAGCGCCGCGGAGAGGGCCGGCACGATGCGGGCCATCGCGGCCTCGTAGGCCGGGGCGGATGCCTCGATCTCGGCGGCGGTCAAGGCGCCCGCCGCGCGCGAGGAGCGGCCGGTCGCGATGCGCTCGACCGTGGACCAGTCGACCAGCCCGCGCCGGGCGGACTTCTCGGCGCGGCGGCCGACGACCACGGCCGAGGCGGCGACCGCCGATCCGATCAGGAACCCGGCCTGCCAGACGCGGTCGTCGCGCCACGACGGCCGGCGATCCGAGCCGCCGCTCATCGGGCCGCGACCGCGAGGTCGATGCCGGACACGTCGGGGAAGTCGGCGCCGAAGAGCCGGCCGGCCAGCTCGGCGAAGCGGGCCGGGTCGCCGGTCGTCAGCTGCAGGTGGGTCGATGTCGCGCCGCCCGGGGCTTCCAGCCCGTTGATTCCGAGCAGCTCGGCGAGGGCCGAGGCGGTCGAGGCCGCCGAATCCACGATCGCCACGCGCGGTCCGACGACCGCCTCGATCAGCGGCCGGAGCAGCGGGTAGTGGGTGCAGCCCAGCAGGAGCGTGTCGATCTCGGCGCCGGGCGGCCGCGGGAAGATGGACTCGCCGTCACCGCCTCGTCCGCCGAGCAGCGGCGCGAGCGCGTCGCGGACCGTCGCCTCCGCCAGCGGGCCGCGCAGCTCGCCGGCCTCCACGAGCGGCACCAGCGCCGGCGTCGCGTGCTCGTCGACCTCGACCGCGGGGTTCTCGTCCTTGATCGCCTCGAAGTAGGCGTGCGAGCGGATCGTCGCGGGCGTCGCGATCACGCCGACGCGGCGGACGCGGGTCGCGAGAGCGGCGGCGGACGCCCCAGGGCGGATCACGCCGAGGACCGGCAGGTCGTACCGGCGACGGAGCGCGGTGAGGGCCACGGCGGTCGAGGTGTTGCAGGCGACCACGAGCGCCTTGACGTCGCGGTCGACCAGCACGTCCAGGCACTGCGCGGAGAAGGCCGAGACCTCGTCGTCGGACCGGACGCCATACGGCGCGCGGGCGTTGTCGCCGAGGTAGACCGTCGACTCGGCCGGTGACCGGCGCATGATCTCGCGCAGGACGGTCAGGCCGCCCACGCCGGAGTCGAATACCCCGATCGGCCGGGGATCGGACATCGGGCCTGCCTAGCCGCGCCCGGCGACGGCGGCGGGACGTGCCGACCCGATGATCTCGGACGCGACCCGCATGATGTCGAGACTCGCCTCGGCGTCCGGGTTGGCGAGGACGAACGGGACGCCTTCGTTGTTGGACTGGACGACGAGGCGTCCGTCGGAGACCACGCTGTGCTCGGGCTTGCGGCCGAGCGCCCGCTCGAGCGCGGACGGGTCGATGCCGCCCGACGAATTGGCGCGGTTGATCAGGTAGCGGACCTTGGACGCCGGGTAGCCGATGGCCCGGAACGTATCGGCCACGGCCACGGTGTTGTGGATGGTGGTCGAGTCGTAGGTCACGATCTCGACGATCGTGTCGCTCGTGTCGAGGAACGCCAGGTTCAGGTCGTTGAGCACGCTCGACATGTCGATGACGATGACGGCGTACACGCGGCGGAGCAGCGACAGGACCTTCTCGACGTCGCGGGCCGTGATCATCTCGGCCATCTCGATCCGCGGCGGCGCCAGCAGGATGTCGATGCCGGACGGGTCCCGCCACAGGACGTCGCCCAGGTCGGATTCGGCGATCCGGTCGGTCGGCAGGTCGGTGATGCTCGGGGCGTCGGTCGGCACCTTGAGGAGGGCGCGCAGGTCGCCGAACTGGAGGCTGCCGTCGATCAGCACGGTCCGCTGCTCGAGCTGGCCCATCGCGACCGCCAGGTTGAAGGCGATCGTGGTCTTGCCGACGCCACCCTTCGGCGCGAAGACCGAGATGATCCGCGTCGCCCCGCCCTGGCTGGTCGCCTCGAAGGCCTTGCGCACGTCGTGGATGACGTTGATCAGCTCGTAGCCGGAGAACGGCATCGTGAGCACGCCGTGGACGCCGTGCTCCGGGTCGGCGATCACCGGGCTCTGTGGCACGGTGAGGACGATGACCGGGACGCCGAGCTCGGCCTGGCGGATCTGGTCCACGAGGGCCGGACCCTTGATCCGCCCCTGGAGCAACGCGTCGACCAGGACGACGTCCGGGCGGAGCTCCTGGATGTGCGGGAGCGCCTTCGCCCCATCGGACAGGACGTCAAGCAGCTTGACCTTGGCCTGTGCGTTCAGCAGGCCGCGGATGTACTGCGCGACCTGCGGGACGTCTTCGACGATGAGCAGGCGTGTCTGATCGCTCGATGCCATCCGGCCGACGATACCATGCGCCCGTCGCGGCGGGCCTCCCACTCCGAAGTCATCCCCACCGCGCCAGACTGGCTACTCCTTGACGGCGATCAGGACGGCCCGCTCGCTGCCCGGACCGAGCTCGCCGAGCCCGTAGTCACCGGCGAGCAGCTCGACCATGAGGCCGGCGTCCTCGGCGAACGAAGCGAGCTCCGCGGCCGAGACCAGGCGCATCTCGTCGCGGCGGACCCAGCGCCGGACTGGCCCGCCCGGGGTGGCCGCCTCGAAGATGCTCGTGGACACGATCGTGCCGGTCGCCGCGTCGTGCTGGGCCGAGCCGACCTTCGTCACGACCTCGCCGGTCTCCGGGTCCAGCCGGGGCCACTCGAGGATGATCCGCCCGTCGTAGCGGGCGAGGTCCTCCGCGTCGGGGAGCCACACGTCGACGGCCGCCACGCCGCCGGGGGCCAGGTGGTCGGCGAGGGTCTGCAGGGCGACGCGCTGGGCGCGGCGGGACGGCAGGACCAGCAGCGAGTTGAGGGCGATGAACGCGAGACCGTAGCGGCCCGCGTCGGGAAGGCGCAGGCCGACGAGGTCGGCCTCCACGAACTCGATCCGGTCCGAGCCGTCCAGCCCGGCCTCGGACGCGCGGCGCCGCGCGCGGTCGAGCATCGCGGGGTCGAGGTCGACCGCGGTGACGCGGTCGCCCCGCTCGGCCAGCGGGACGGCGAGCCGCCCCGTCCCCGCCGCGAGCTCGAGGACCGGGCCGCCGGTCCGCTCCGCGAGCGCGATGTAGAGGTCGAGGTCGCCCGGGTCGTCGACCAGGTCCAGGTCGTAGTAACGGGCGAGCGCGTCCGACGTCGCGCGGTCCTGTGGCCAGCGGCCGCCAGCGTCGATCGGTCAGCCCTCCCAGCGGACGGACTGGCCGTTCGAGCGGCGGAGCGCCAGCGCGCTGATGGCCTCGAGCACGACCCGGTTCGCCGTCATCGAGGTCGTCTCGGCCTGGTCGTACGGCGGCGAGACCTCGACGACGTCCATCCCGGCGAGGTCCACCGCGCTCACGATCTGGCGGACCGCGCGCAACAGCTCGCGCGTGAGCATCCCGCCGGGCTCGGGGGTGCCGGTGCCAGGCGCCATGCCCGGGTCGACGACATCGATGTCGATCGAGAGGTAGATGAGGTCGGGGCCGTCGAGCGCCTCGGCGATGGCGTCGGCGATGACCGCCTCCGAGCCGCGCTCCTCGATCTCGCGCATGAGGTGCCAGCGCAGGCCATGTTCCTGCATCCAGTCGAAGGTCTCCTTCGGCGGCCAGTAGCCGCGCAGGCCGACCTGCACGAAGTTCCTGCCGTCGATCGCACCCGACTCGATCAGGCGCCGCATCGGGGCTCCATGGCTGGCCAGGACCCCGAACGTGTCGTTGGCGGTATCCGCGTGGGCGTCGAAATGGACGATGCCGACCCGCTTTGGCGAGCGCACTTCGGCGACCGCCGTCGCCGACGGCCAGGTGATCGAGTGGTCGCCGCCGAGGACGATCGGGATCGCCCCGGTCTCCGCGACCTCACGGACCTTCCGGTGGATCATCGCGTGGGCGCGTTCGATCCAGGCCGGCACGATGTTCGCGTCGCCGGCGTCGATGACGGTCAGGATGTCGAACGGGTCGTTCCACAGCTGGAGCGAGTGGATCCCTCCGGACGTGTACTGCGCCTCGCGGATCGCCCGAGGCCCGAAGCGGGCGCCCGGCCGGTGGCTCACCGCATCGTCGAACGGCGCGCCGATGATCGCCACGTCCGTGCCGCGGGCGCGGATCTCGGCCGGGTCCGTGACCCATGGCAGCTTCATGAACGAGACCGGGCCGACATACGTCGGGAGGTCGAAGTCGGAGTACGTCTCGAACTCGCCCGCCCACCCGTTGCGGGACGCGAAGTCGGGCCGTGGAGCCGGTTGGGGTGAGCGCTCGGTCACGGGGAACCTCCCGGAGACGGGCACGGCCGGGGCCGCGTCGTGGTCGACCGTCTCGCTGGGGGCGCCGCCGGTTCGAACCGATCGTCCAGCGGGGCGCGCGGCGCGATGGTAGCACCGGCTATCGGCGCGACTCCGCGAAGGCGCGCCATGCGGCGGCGACCAGCTCGGGGTCCGCGAAGAACTCATACGCCGTCTGGGCGACGAGCGTCGCGGCCAGCAGCGTGACCTCGTCGGCCCGGGGGCTGACCGCGGCGTCGCGGAACAGGATCGAGTGGCCGGGGGTGCCCTCGGGCGCGATCGCGAGGTCCGGGTGGATGGTCGGGCAGACCCAGCTGACGTTGGCCATGTCGGTGCTGCCGGCGTTCTCGTCGTCGCCCTGGTCGGCGATCCCGTAGGCCGCCATGTTCGCCCGGAAGCGCTCGGCGAGGACCCGATTGTTGTTCATCGTCGAGGCGCGGCCCGAGAAGGTGACCTCGACGGTCGTGCCCGTCGCGGTGGCCGCCGCGTCGCACAGCGCGTGGAAGCGGTCGCGCATCGTGTCGTAGTAGGCCTCGTCGTCGCTGCGGATCATGAACCACGCCGCGGTCCGCTCCGGGATGATGTTCGCGGCCGTGCCGCCCTCGCGGATGATCCCGTGGACCCGGGCGGTCGGCCGGAGCTGCTGGCGCCACAGCCCGACCGAGCTGAACAGCAGGATCATCGCGTCGAGCGCGTTGCGGCCCATCCACGGGTCCGATGACGCGTGCGCCTGGAGGCCGTGGAAGACGACGTCGACGTCCTCCGACGCGAGCGGCCAGCTCTCGACGTGGTTCCGGTCGCACGGGTGGTACAGGAGGGCGGCGTCGAGGCCGGCCATCAGGCCGTCGTCGATCATGAACTGCTTGCCGCTCCCCCGCTCCTCCGCGGGCGTGCCGAGGAAGACGATCTCACCCGGGAGCTCGTCGGCGATCGAGGCCAGGGCGATCGCGGCGCCGACCCCCGAGGCCGCCATCGTGTTGTGGCCACAGCCGTGGCCGAGGCCCGGCAGCGCGTCGTACTCGGCGAGGATCCCGATGCGCGGCCCGTCGCCGCCCCGTCCGCCCCGCCGCACGGCCCGGATGGCGGTCGCCAGCCGGCCGGCCGGGAATTCGACGTCGAACCCGTGCCGCGCGAGGGCCTCGGCGACCATCGCCGCGGCGTGGTGCTCCTCGAACGCGGGCTCCGGGTCCGCGTGGATCCGGTGCGACAGGTCGAGGATCTCACCCCTGGCGGCCTCGACGGAGGACGCGAGGCGAGCCTTCTGCTCGGCGAACGGCTCGGCGGGCGTGGCGGCGGTGATCGACGACAAGGGGCGGTCTCCGTGCGGGATCTCGGCGATGGAGCGGGAGCGCCGCGAGCGTAGCGCCCTGGCGGGGAGGTCTTGGTCAGCGTTCCGCGGAGAGCGTCGCCTCGGCGACGAGCGCCAGCACGATCATGAACAGGGCGATGGGCCACTCGAGCACGCCCTGCAGCCGGAGGACGACCAGCACCGCCACGATCAGGCCGACCCATGCCCCACGGCGGATCGCCCGTGTCCACGAACCCTGGTAGGCGATGCGGCGATGTCGCGCGAAGACCGCCAGCCAGAGGATCGGGATCACGGTCAGCCCGATCGCGAGGCCGATCAGGACCGCCCCGACGAACCCGGCGCCCGGGTCGACCACCGGGTCACGGGTCGTGAGCACCAGCCACACGAGCAGCCACACGACGGCGGCGGAGGCGAGGAACGCCAGATTGGTGAGCCGGTCGCGTGCCTCCATCGCCCCCGAGTCTAGGGTCCGTCAGCGGGCGACGCTCGCCGGGCAGATGTCGCGGAAAGCACAGTAGGTGCACGCCAGGTAGTCAGGCCGCGGCGTGTAGTCGCGGGCGCGCATCCCTTCGGCTGCGATCGCGATCTTCTCGCGGGCCTTCGCGAGCCGCTTGGGGTCGACCGCGACCCGGCCGACCAGGCCGGACTCGAGGAAGTGGAGCGCGACCGCGTCCGGCAGTCGGCCGGTCATCGCCTCGTAGCCCATCGCATAGATCTGCAGCTGCAGCGAGTCGCGGGCGCGCTGGCGCGCCTTGGCCGGGTCGCGGACGTCGGACGACTTGTAGTCCGTGATCGTCACCCGTTCGCGGCCCATGATCCCGAGCGTCGGCGAGACCACGTCCGCGGAGAAGGCCGTGGCGGGGGTGTCGTCCGGGATCGCCGCGCCGGACGCCTCCTCCGCGGACACCACGTCGACGCGGTCCCAGCGGCCGCGGACCCGGTCACCACCCAGGCTGAAGCTGAACTCCCGCTCGACGTACGTGGGGATCACCGCGTCGGGCTGGAGCTGCGCCTCGCGGAACCGGCGCAGGGCCTGCCGCCCGGCCTCCAGGCGTGCCTCCTCGTGCTCGCGGCTGACGAAACCCTCGTTCGACCAGGCGGCCTCGAAGATCTCGTGGAGCTCCGCCTCGCTCATCACCTGCCCGCGCGCATGCCGCTGGTGGAAGACCTGGACCGCGCGATGCAGCGCCGCCCCGTAGACGATCGCGTGATGGGGGGCCAGCGGCACCCGCAGGACGTGCGCGTATTTGTACTTGAGGGGGCACGTCAGGTAGTCGTCGATCTGGTAGAAGCTCAGCGACAGCGGCTCGTCGATCCGGCCCCGCGGCGGCTCGGGACGGGTCGCGGCAGCTTCGAAGCTGGCGAGTCGCTGGGCCGGCGTGGGCGCCACGGCACCCGCCCCGGGCGTGCCGGCGGTCGAGGGCAGATCCAGGGCCTCCAGCACGAACGGCGAGATCCGTCGTGCGCGCGCCCCGCCGTAGTCGGCGGCGTGGGACAGGATCAGCTCGTCGCGCGCCCGGGTCATCGCCACGTAGAACAGGCGCCGCTCCTCGGCGAGCGCCAGCTCCGGCGTCGGCGGCAGGCCCCGGCCCAGCCCGGCCGGCAGGGCGAGCGGGTCGCCCCGTCCGGAGTTCGGGAACCGGCCGGCCACGAGGCCGGGCAGGAAGACCACCGGGAACTCAAGGCCCTTCGCCTTGTGGACCGTGAGGACCGCAACGGCATCGAGGTCGGGGTCCAGGTCGGCCGTCGCCGGGTCGTCGCCCGCCTCGATGAGGGTCGCCAGGTGCGGCACGAGGAAGGCGACCCGGTCGTCGTCGAGGAGGGCCGACTGGTGGCGCACGATCTCGAAGAAGCGGGCGATGTTCCCGAGCGCCTCTTCCGCGGCCGTCGTGTCCGTCGCGGTCAGCCGCGACAGCACGCCGCTGCCCCGCAGGAACGTGTAGAGCAACTCCCCGGTCGGGCGGTCGTGTGACAGCTCGATGTAGGTCCGCAGGTCCGCGACGAGCTTCGCGACGGTCGCTCGCGTGCCGGGTGACGCCCGGAGGATCCCGGGCTGCGCGACGAGCTCCTCGAGGACGGCGTGGACCGAGCGGTTCCGGCGCCGGGCGGCGTTGACGATGTCGGTCAGGTCCTCCCCGTCGACGTCGTAGACCTCCGACGCCGCCAGCGCGTAGAGGTCGACGCTCGAATTGGGGTTCGCGACCGTGCGCAGGAACGCGAGCAGGAGGCGGACCTCGGGCCGGGCGTACAGGCCTGACGTCCCGGAGAACCGCCACGGGATCCCGGCGACGTTGAGGGCGCGCAGGTAAGCGTCCGCGTGGCCGTTGGCGCGGACCAGGATCGCGTGGTCGCGCGGCGCGGCCCCGGCCTCGATGCGACGGCCGATCTCGGCCGCGATCCAGTCCGCCTCATCGCCGGACGTCGCGAACGCCTCGAGTCGGACCGGGGTCGGCGCAGGCGTCGTCCGCTCGGCACGGAGGCGCTTGCTGACACCGGCACGGACCTCCAGCCGGTCCGGATCGTTGAAACGGACCAGCCGGTACGCCGCATCGAGGATCGGCGCCAGCGAGCGGTAGTTCCGTCGCAGGACCACGGTCCGGGCCGCGCTGTACCGGTCGCGGAACCCGAGGATGTTGTCGATCGCGGCGCCGCGGAAGGCGTAGATGGCCTGGTCGTCGTCACCGACGACCGCCACGTTCCGATGCGCCTCGGCGAGCAGCCCCACCAGCTCCGCCTGGGCCCGGTTCGTGTCCTGGAACTCGTCTACCACGATGTAGCGGAACCGGCCGGCCACCGCGGCCCGGGCCGCCGGCGACTCGCGGAGGAGCCGGAGCGCGAGGGCGACCTGGTCGCCGAAGTCGATGTACCCCCCGGCCGCCAGCAGACACTGGTAGGTCTCGTACGCCCGCGCCAGCTCGACCTGGCGGCGAGCGGCCTCGATCCCGGCCGCGGCGGCGTCCGGGTCCACGTCGACGGCCGCAGCCACCGCCGACGCTTCGTCCGACACCCGCGCCGCGAACTCCAGGTACGTGCCCGGGCTGATGTCCTCGTCCTTGCAGCGGCTGAACAGGGTCGCCAGCGCCGCGAGGAAGCGCGTCGGGTCGCCGAGCGGACGATAGAGGTCGAGGTCGAACTCGAAGAGGTGCTCGCGCAGGAAGATCACGACCTCGGGGCGCGAGAGCACCCGGACATCGGTCGGCAGTCCGAGCTCCAGGGCGTACTCGCGGATCAGCGAGTCGCCGAAGGCGTGGAACGTGGAGATCGCCGTGTCCGTGTAGCCGTACGGCACCAGCTGGTCGACGCGAAGCGCCATCTCCTCGGCCGCCTTGTCGGTGAAGGTCAGGGCCAGGACCTCGGACGGCCGCGCACGGCGCGTGGCGACCAGCCAGGCGATGCGGCGGGTGATGACCTCGGTCTTGCCGGTCCCCGCGCCGGCGACGACCAGCAGCGGCCCCTCCTCGTGCGTGACCGCGCGTCGCTGGTCGGCGTTGAGGCCCCCGAGGAGTGCGGCGAGGCCCGGTTCGACGCTCGTCGTGAGCGCCGGATCCATGACCGGGACCAGGTCGCGCCACGCGGGCAGCTGGTCGAGCGGGCCTGGTTCTCGCCGACGGCGGCGAGGGGCGCGGACGGCCGGCTTCACGGTCGATGGTTGGACGGGTGCCGGGGTGATCGCGGTGGGGGCCATGCGCAGACCATCGCCGGCCGCCGTGACAGCTAGCCTGTCAGGCGGTCGCCTGCCGGATCGCCGCGGTCTCCTCGTCGGACAGCCCGGTGTCCGAGCGGCCCGCGGTGATGGTCTTCGCGTAGATCCGCGTCCCCGTCCGCGCGTGCAGACTCGAGAGCACCCAGCCATCGCCCTTCGCGTCCAGCAGCGCGAGCGCGAAGCTCTGGTTCCCCCCGGTCTCCTCGAACGGGTTGTAGCGGACGAGACCGACGCGCTGGAACGCTCGCGGGAGCGTCGCTTCCAGGATCGCGGTCCGCGCGGCGACGTCGTCGAGGCCCTTGCCGACGGCGAAGACCTTGTCGAGGTGCGCGTCGAGGACGGCCTCGAGGCTGCGCCCCTCCGATCCGCGGGTCATCCCGGTCAGTCGCGCGTCGAGGCGGCTCGAGCGTCGCAGGAGCACGATGACCAGGACCGCGAGCACGACGACGGCCACGATGAGGATGGCGACGATGAGCCCGATGCTCGGGGTCACGAGCGCGTTGAGGTCGATCGCGGTTCCTCCGTGGGTGGCCCCGGAGTCTAGCAGTCGGGCCTGTGCCAAGGTGATGCTATCCTCTGCCCCGCGGCGGCCGTCCCGATGCCCTCACCAACGGCCCGCCCGACCGGATCACGCTCGAGGAACCCGTCCGAAGATGGCCAAACGCGTCCGCGGCAGCACCCGTCCGGGTCAGCGCGCGCCCATCCAGCGCCGACCGGCGAGCTCGTCGGCCCCCGTCGCGAATCCGACCCCGCGTCCCGCGACGCTGACCGCCGACGAGGAGCGCCGCGCCGCCGAGCTCGAGGCGGCCATCGTCGCCGAGGAGCGGGCCGCCGACGATGCCCGGCGGCGCGGGACCGACCGCGGGAAGCGCCCGGCGACCGTCGATACCGGCACCCGACAGGCGGCGAGCCTCGCGGTCCGTGCCGCCGAGGAGTACGCCTATGTCGGCCGGGACGTGAAGCGCATCGTCCTGATCGGCGGGTCGCTGATCCTGATCATGATCGCGCTCTGGATCCTCACCCACCTGAGCGGCAACGCCCCGGTCTGATCCGGTCCCCCCGGTCGGTCGTCGTACCATCGGGTCCATGCCAACCCGCCGCCCCGTCGGAGCCAGGCCCGAGGCGCTCTTCCAGCCGCCGCCTGAGCGGCAGCCGCTCGCCGCGCGCATGCGCCCGCGCGACCTCGAGGAATTCGTCGGGCAGGGCCATCTCGTCGGCGAGCGCGGACCGCTGCGCCGGAGCGTCGCCCGCGGGCACCTCTCGTCGATCCTCCTGTGGGGACCTCCCGGGACCGGCAAGACCAGCCTGGCGCGCCTGCTGTCGAACGCCATCGGCGCCCATTTCGTCTCGCTGTCGGCCGTGATGTCGGGCGTCGTCGAGGTGCGGGCGACGATCGCCGAGGCCCAGGACCGGCTGGCCCTCAACGGCACCCGGACCGTCCTCTTCCTCGACGAGATCCACCGCTTCAACAAGGCGCAGCAGGACGCCCTCCTGCCGCACGTCGAGGACGGGACCGTGACGCTCATCGGCGCGACCACGGAGAACCCCTACTTCGAGGTGAACGCCGCCCTGCTCTCGCGGATGCGGGTCTGGCGCCTGGAGGCGCTCACCGACGACGAGGTGGCCACCGTCGTCCGGCGGGCCCTCGCGGACGAGGAGCGCGGGCTCGCGGGTGGTCTCGGCCCGCCCGGTGGCGTGGCGCTGGCCGACGACGCGTTCGCCCACCTGGTCTCGCTGGCCGGCGGCGACGCGCGGTCCGCACTCAACGTGCTGGAAGGCGCGACGGCGCTCGCCGAGGGCGAGGACGTCCGCGACAAGGCCGGGCACGTCACGCCGCGGCTCGAGGACATCGAAGCCGCCGCGCAGCAGCGGATCCTCGGCTACGACCGGGCCGGCGACGGCCATTTCGACACGGCGTCGGCATTCATCAAGAGCCTCCGCGGCAACGACCCCGACGCTGCGCTGTACTGGCTGGCGACGATGATCGCGGCCGGCGAGGACCCCAAGTTCATCGCACGGCGGCTGATCATCAGCGCGTCCGAGGACGTCGGCAACGCCGACCCGCGCGCCCTCCAGGTCGCGGTCGCGGCCGGCCAGGCGCTCGATTGGATCGGCCTGCCCGAGGCGCAGTACGCGCTCGCCCAGGCGACGACCTACATCGCGACCGCGCCCAAGTCGAACCGGTCCGGCGCGGCCTATTGGGCGGCCGTCGGCGACATCGAGGGCCGCGGCGCGCTCCCGGTCCCGCTCCACCTCCGCAACGCCGCCCATCGCGGCATGAAGCAGCACGGGATCGGCGTCGGGTATCGCTATCCGCACGACTTCGACGGCGCCGATGTCGAGCAGCGCTACCTGCCGGACGAGCTGGCGGACCGCCGCTACTACCTGCCTACCGACCAGGGCTACGAGGCGACACTGGCGGCGCGGATGGCCGCGCGGGCCGATGCCCGGGCGGCTGCCAAGGCGTCGGGCAAGCCCCGCCGTTCGACGATCCCCGGACCCGAGTCATCCCCGCATGCCGGTGACGGGATCATGAAGACCCGCGAAACGAATTGGAAGAAGCTCGCCGACACGGAGAAACGGGACGCATCGGGATGATCGGCGGGGCGACAGTCACTCGTGACCGTTGGCCGCTTGTCGGCCTCGTGGCGCTCTCGGCCTTCGTCATCCTGGCCTTGCTCGTCCAGGCGTCCCTGGTCGGCTCGTTCGATACGACCATCACGTCGCTGGTCCAGGGCCTGCCCGTGCCGGCGTCCTGGTGGCAGGCCTGCACCGACCTCGGCGGGCCGGTCCTGCTTCCGATCGGTGCCGGGGCATGCCTCGTGGCACTTGCCACGGGCCGTCTCCGCCTCGCGCTGATCCTCGTGGGACTGCTCATCGCGTCAGCATGGACGACCGATCTCGTGAAGGACGCGCTTGCGCGCCCCCGACCGCCCGGAGCCTCCCTCGAGGTGCTCGGCTTCAGCTTCCCGTCGGGCCACACCACGAACAGCACCACCACGTATGGGCTGATCGCCCTGGTCGCGTGGCGGAGCGCGCTGCCCCTCGCGCTCCGGCGCATCGCGGTCGTGATCGGCCTGGTCATCCCCATCCTGGTCGGCCTCTCGCGGATCGGGCTCGGTGTGCACTACCCGTCAGACGTGCTTGGCGGCTGGCTGCTGGGCGTGGCCTTCGTCGCGCTCGGGGCCGTCCTGATCCGCACGGGCGGCGCGATGGCCCGGGACCTGCCGCGAGTGCCCCAGGTCGCAGCGCCCGCCTAGAATGCCGACCTGATGGATCCCAGCCGCCATCTCCCGCCGCGTCTTCCTCGCCGACCTCGGGCACGGTGCGGTGATCGCGGCCGTGGTCGTCGTCGCGGGCTGCTCGCCAGCCGCGAGTGCGGCTCCGTCGGCAGCCTCCGCGGCCCCGCCGAGCGCCGCCGGATCGCCCGCCGCGTCGGCGGCCGGCGGCAAGGTCGCCTGGGAGCGCGTCAACCTCGGCTTCGTGTCGGCCTACGTCCTGACCCGCGGCGGCGAGGCGGCGATCGTCGACACCGGTGTCGCCGGGAGCGACGGGGCGATCGGCGAGTCGCTGAAGGCGGTCGGCCTCGACTGGCCGGCGGTCGGCCACGTGATCGTGACCCACATGCATCCCGACCATTCCGGCAGCGCCGACGCCGTCATGACCAACGCGGCCGCGGCGACCGGCTACGCGGCCACGCCCGACATCGGCGCCTTCGAGACCCCGCGGCCGTTCAAGACCGTTGCTGACGGCGACCTGGTCTTCGGCCTCCGGATCGTCTCGACACCGGGCCATACGCCCGGCCACATCTGCGTCCTCGACGAGGCCGGCGGTCTCCTGGTCGCCGGCGATGCCGTCGTGGTCAAGGACGGCGTGCTGAGCGGTCCGGACCCCGACAACAGCATGGACATGGTCGGCGCGATGGCCTCGGTCAAGAAGCTCGCCGGCCTCACGTTCGAGACGGTACTGGTCGGCCACGGCGAACCGATCCTGACCCGTGGCTCCATCGAGATGGCGAGGGTCGCCGCCTCCTGATCGTCTTGGCCGACCGTCGCGCGGCACGTCCGCCGTCCGTCATCATCGGCTGATGAGCGCCCCCGGTTCGCCCGACACCGGACTCGTCGCCCTGGGGCGACGGACGTTCGAGCGGTTCGTGCCCCGCGGCGCGATCCTCCTGTCGGTCCTGAGCCTCGGCTACTTCGCGATCGGCATCGTGCGCAACCGGGTCTTCGCCAACACCTTCGGGGCGAGTGCCGAGCTCGATGCGTACAACGCGGCATTCCGGATCCCCGAGATCGCTCTCGATGTGCTGGTTTCCGCCGGGCTGGCGGCACCGTTCGTGCCGATCTTCACGGCGCTCCGAGACCGGGACGGCGATGCTGCGACCGAGTTCGGCCGCACGGTGATCACGGCCGCCGTGGGCGCCGCGGCGATCGGACTCGTCCTCCTGTTCGTGGGTGCCCCCTGGTTGGCGACCGTCGTGCTCCCGAAGGCGGACCCGGCGACGCAGGAGCTGTACGTGACCCTGACCCGGATCAACTGCTTCGCCCAGATCATGTTCGCGGCCTCGATCTGCCTCGGCGAGATCCTCATCGCCGATCGCCGTTTCCTCGCGTACGCCCTCGCGCCGATCCTCTACACGAGCGGGATCGTCGTCTTCACCGTGCTGTTCGCGGACCGCTACGGGATCGTCGCGACCGCCTGGGGTGCCGTCGCCGGTGCGGTCGCCCACCTGGGCATCCGGGCCATCGGGGTCCTGCGCACCTCCTTCCGGGTCCGGCCCGCCTTCGCGATCCGGACGGCGGCCTTCGGTGAGTTCGTCCGCCTGATGATCCCGCGGATGATCAGCCAGCCCATCGAGCCGCTGATCTTCACGTTCCTCACCAGCGTCGCATCGGCGCTCGCGGTCGGGAGCATCTCGACGTTGAACTTCGCCCTCGACTACCAGGTCGTGCCCGTGAGCCTCATCGGGGTGTCGTTCTCGCTCGCGGTGTTCCCGACGCTCTCGGCGGTCTATGCGCGGGACGACCGGGCGGGCTTCGCGATGCTGGTCGGCCGGAACCTCCTGGTCATCGGTGTCCTCACGACGCTCGCAGCGATCGCGCTCTTCGTCGGCTCCGGGATCCTGGTCCACGTGATGCTGAGTGGCGGCAAGTTCGGCGCCGACGACGTCACGCGGACAGCCGCGGTGGTCTCCGCGTTCGCGATCTCGATCCCCTTCGACGCCCTGGCCTATCCCCTGTCGCGCGGCCTGTACGCGACCCACGACACCGCCCGCCAGGTCGTTGCGTCCTTCATCGGTCTGGTGACGGTCGTGGTGGCGACCACCCTGCTGGTCGGACCGCTCGACATCATCGCGATCCCCTTGGGGTATGCGACCGGAATGGCCGTCAAGGACGTGCTGCTGGCGTTCTTCCTGATCGGCCGGATCCGCGGGATCGGACGGGCGGGTTCGGCGCTGGCATCGACCGAGGTCATCGCGCCCGCGTAAGGCCGACAGCTCGCCCGTGCCCTACGGCGCCGGCTTCGTCGGCACGACCGCGATGAACAGGCCGTCGCGATCGGGATAACGGCCCTCGGGGCGCTTCCAGGGCAGGTAGTTGCGCTCCATCTCGCTCTGGTTCTGGAACGTGCCCGGCGGGTCGGACCGCCCCCAGATGCTCGAGACGCGCGGATACCACGGGTCGAGGATGTAGGCGCCCGAGACCTTGGCGTTGTTGAAGAGGACCGGGTCGGCGTCCGCCCGGTAGCCCGTCATCACCCAGGTGTGCGCGCCGCGCCATGCGAGCAGGACCACCGGCGAGCGCGTCGTCTTGATGGCCCGCGCCGCATCGCGGAGGGCCTGGGCGCGCGACTTGTAGGCGCGGACCTCGTAACCCGGTGCGCCGTACTCCGCGAGGGCGAGGGCCATGGCCGATGGACCCCAGTCGCCATTGTGGCTGTCCGGCCGGCTCTCCCATTCGCGGACCCGGCTCTGGAGCTTGGTCTGGAACTTGTCGGAGGTGTCCGCGAGGCCGAGCACCGCGAGGGTCATCTGGACGCCGGCGGGCGAGCACCACGTGTTCTCGACCTCGGAGGCGAAGACGGCCTTCGGATGGTCTTCGATATCGAAGTCCACGGGCTTGCGCACGGGCTTCGGCGTCGGGGTCGGGGTGGGCGCCGGAGTCGGGGTCGGCGAGGCGCCCGGGTCGACCGGGCCGCTGGGCGACGGGACCGGCGTCGCGCTCGGCTGGTCGGTCGGCTCGTCGGTCTCGGGCGGGTCGGTCACCAGGACGGTGACGCCGCCGCGGTCCGGCGGCGGGCCTGCCACGAAACGGTCGATCTTGGCCAGCAGGCGGTCGAACTTGTCGCCCGCGCCGAAGGCGTTGACCGCCACGGCGCTGGCCCCGACGGCCATCGCGAGCAGGACCACGATCGCCGCGCCGGTGATCGCCTGGGTACGGCGAGGGGGTCGACTGAACATGCGAGTGGCGTTCCTCCCGGTGCGCACTGTACGGCGGAACGACGACGGAGCCCTCCGACGTGCGACGGCCGCTCAGGGTTCCAGGTCGAACGCCCGCACGTGACGAGGACGGAAGACGGCGATCGGCCGGCGGTCGAAGGTCGCGATGCGACGCACTCCGAGCCGTTCCGCGGCAGCGACCAGCAGCGCGTCGGCGAGGCGCGGCCGGTGCTCCGCGGCTGCCTCCAGGTGCTCCGTGGCGCGGACGAGATCGGCGGCAGTCGGCGAGACCAGCCGGACGCCGCCACCGGAGATCGAGCGGACGAGCGCCAGCGTGGCGGGCAGGCCGAGTTCGCGCTGGAGGAGGACGTCGAGCTCGGCGAGCGTCAATGCCCCGAGCAGCAGCGGCTCGTCGGCCCGGGCGAACCAGGCCATGGCCGCGCCATGGTTGAGATCGGCCGTGTCGGACGCGGCAAGGACGGCCGACGCGTCGAGGAGGATCGCCACACCGCTGCCGTGCGCGTCAGCGAGGGCCCGACGGGCGGCGGCTCGCCTCGCGCCGGGCGATCGAACGGCCGTCGAGCGACAGCCGGCCGTGCCCGCTCCGCCCGACCGCGAGGAAGGGAAGGTCAGGGGCCGCCTCGTGCACCGCGAGATACGCCTCGATCGCCGCGGTGATGATCGCGGTGCGGGTGGTCCGCTGACGGTCAGCGAGACGCGCCACCCGGTCCAGCAGGTCCGGGTCGGCCAGGATCGTGGTGCGGGTGGTCGTCATATGCCAGCATATATGCCACGGTGGCACCGGAACGTCAACCCATGCGACCATCCGCCCTGACCCGTCCCCCCACCCCCCGCTCGAACATAGCCGGAGGCGCCGCCGTGGACCGCTTCGAACCCAACCTTCGGATCCCCGGGCCGACGGCCCTCCCCCCGAGCGTGCGCACCGCCGGCGGCCGCCAGATGATCAACCACCGCGGCCCCGAGTTCGCGGCGATGCTCGGACGGATCCTGGGCGGCATGCAGCCGTTCTTCGGCACCACCTCCGATGTCGCGATGATCACCACGGCCGGGTCGGGCGGCCTCGAGGCGGCGGTCGTCAACACGATGTCGCCCGGCGACCGGGTCCTGGCCGTGTCGATCGGATCGTTCGGCGACCGGTTCGCCAAGATCGCCGGCATCTACGGCGCGGACGTGACCAAGCTCGATGCGGAATGGGGCTACGCGGCCGCGGCCGACGAGATCCGCGAGACGCTCCGGACGATGCCCGACGTGAAGGTCGTGCTCCTGACCCACAACGAGACGTCGACGGGGGTGATGAACCCGATCGCCGAGCTGGCCGCCGCCGTCCGCGCGGAGGCGCCCGACGCCCTGATCCTCGTCGACAGCGTCAGCGGGCTGGGCGCGGTGCCGTTCGAGATGGACGCCTGGGGCGTCGACCTGGTCGTCACCGGGTCGCAGAAGGCCTGGATGTCGGCACCTGGGCTCGCCATGATCGCGGCCTCGCCGCGGGCGTGGGCGGCGATGGAGCGCGCGACGATGCCGCGCTTCTACCTGGACCTCCGCGCCCATCGCGATGCGGCCGCCAACGGCCAGACCCCGTTCACCCCGGCCATCGCGGTCGTCTTCCAGGTGGACGAGGGCCTGCGGCTGATGGCCGAGGAGGGCAAGGAGGCGATCTTCGCCCGGCACGAGGCGTGCGCGGCGGCCGCCCGGGCCGGCCTCAGCGCCCTCGGCTTCCAGCTCTTCGCCGACCCGGCGTTCGCCTCGAAGACCGTGACCGCGGCGTGGGTCCCCGACGACCTCGACTGGAAGGCCTTCAACGGCGAGGTCAAGGCCCGCGGCGTCGTCCTCGCCGGCGGCCAGGGCAAGCTCACCGGCAAGATCTTCCGGCTCGGCCACCTCGGCTCGGTCACGATCGAGGAGATCCTCGGCGCGATCAGCACGCTCGAGTTCGTCTCCCTCGGGACCGGCCGGGCGGTGACGCCGGGCGCGGCCGTCGCGGCCGCCCAGGTCGCGGCCCTCGAGTCGTACGGGGTCGCCGTCCCGGCGGCGGCCGGCGCGTGAAGGTCCTCGTCGCCGAACCCCTGGCCGCGGAAGGCGTCGAGCTGCTCCGCGACCATCACGAGGTCGATGAGCGGATCGGGCTGTCGCGCGACGAGCTGTGCGCGATCGTGCCCGAGTACGACGCGCTGATCGTGCGCAGCCAGGTGCAGGTCGATGCCGCGCTCATCGCCGCCGGGACGCGGCTCGTGGTCATCGGGCGGGCCGGGGTCGGGGTCGACAACGTGGACCTCGATGCCGCCACCCGTGCCGGGATCACCGTCGTCAACGCCCCGACCGGCAACACCATCGCGGCCGCGGAGCACACGCTCGCCCTGATGTACGGCGTCGCGCGCCGCACCGCCGCGGCCGACGCCTCGATGCGCCGCGGCGAATGGAAGCGCTCGCAGTTCACCGGCCTCGAGCTCCGCGGGCGGACGCTCGGGATCGTCGGGCTGGGCAAGATCGGCCAGGCCATCGCGCTGCGCGCGCGGGCCATGGAGATGACCGTCCTCGGGGTGGACCCGTACGTCACCGCCGAGCAGGCCGCCAACCACGGCGTGGAGCTGGTCGAGATGGACGAGCTCCTGGCACGCTCCGATGTGGTGACCGTGCACGTCCCGCTGACGCGCTCGACGCGCGGGCTGATCGGCAAGGACGCGATCGCCAAGCTCAAGCCCGGCTCGATCGTCCTCAACGTCGCCCGCGGCGGCGTGGTCGACGAGGCCGCCGTCGCCGAGGCGCTCCGCTCGGGCCATCTCGGCGGCGCCGGGATCGACGTCTTCGAGCACGAGCCGCCGACCGACTCGCCGCTGCTCGACGCGCCGAACACCCTCCTGACCCCGCACCTCGGGGCGTCCACGGCCGAGGCCCAGATCCTGGTCGCCGAGGAGGTCGCGTCGCAGGTCCTCGATGTCCTCGACGGGAGGAGCGCGCGGTACGCCGTCAATGCCCCGCTGCTGACGCCCGAGACAGCCCAGGCGATCGCCCCGTACCTGCCGCTTGCGGAGGTGCTCGGGCGGTTCTTCGCCCAATTCTCGCGCGGCGGGATCAAGACGCTGACCCTCGAGATCGCCGGCGACCTCGCCGCATTCGACGGCACGCCGCTGACCGCTGCTGTCCTGCGCGGGCTGCTCGAGGCCGTCACCACCGAGCGGGTCAACCTCGTCAACGCCGGCGCGCTGGCGAAGGCGCGGGGGATCACCGTCGTCGAGCGCAAGACGCCCGACGCAGGGGCCTTCTCCGCGCAGCTGACGCTCTCCACCGAGACGCGCGGCCGGGCGACCACGGTCTCGGGCACGGTCGAAGGCGGCGAGCCGCGGATCACCCGGCTCGACGACTACCGGCTCGACATGGCGCCGGCCGAGGTCATGCTCATCACCCGACACATGGACCGCCCCGGGATGGTCGGGCGGATCGGAGCGATGCTCGGCGAGGCCGACGTGAACATCTCGGCGATGCACCTGGCTCGCACGCGGCCGCGCGAAGACGCCCTGATGATCCTGGCCCTCGACGACGCCGTCCCGGACGCCGTGGCCGACGCCATCCGCACCCACGAGAGCGTCACCGACGTCTGGACGATCCGGCTGGGAGGCGAGCGCTGAGCGACGGGATGATCCCCGACGGCCTCGACGCGACGCTCGTCCTCGTCCGCCACGGCGAGAGCGAGTTCATCGTCGAGGGCCGCTTCCAGGGCCAGGCAGACACCCCGTTGTCAGCCCGGGGGCGCGAGCAGGCGGCCATCGTCGCCGCCCGGCTCGCCGATCCCGCCCGGCCCCCTGCCCTACCAGTGCCCGCGGGGCTGCCGCTGGAAGTCGTCCACTCCCCGCTCGGGCGTGCGGCCGAGACCGCGTCGGCGATCGCCGACGCCCAGCCGGGCCAGGTGCCGCGCCGGCCCGGTGCCGCGTTCACCGAGATCGGGCAGGGGGCGTGGGAGGGACTGCATCGCGATGAGGTCCAGGCACGCTTCGGATCCGAGCTCGCCGCCTGGCGACGCCGACCCACCGAGGCCTGGGCGCCAGGCGGCGAGGCACTCCCCGAGGTGGCCGCCCGGGTCCGCGACGGCCTCACCGACGTGCTCGCCCGGCTCGCCGATGGCCAGCCGGCCGGCACGCTCGACCGGTCGCAGGTCGTCGGCTACGGCGAGGCCCAGACCGGTCCGTGGTCGGTCATCGTCGGCCACGACGGCGTCTTCAAGGTCCTGATGCTGACCCTCTTCGACCTCCCGCTGGAGCGCTTCTGGATGTGGTCGTTCGAGCTGTGCGGGATCACGGTCGTGGAGCTTCGCGCCGGACGGACCATCCTGCGGGCGCACAACCTCGGCTCCGGCGGTCGCGACGATGCGGCCGATCGGAAAGCGGCGGCGGAACGGGCGGCCAGCGGAGCCCTCTGACCGGTCGCTCCGGCCCGGACGTGAGATCGAGCCCGAAGCAGGGACGAATCAGCGGCGGCGGCGATCCCCGCGACGGAAGGCCAGCCTGAGCAGGCTGACCCGCAGCCGCCGCTCCGCCAGTCGCAGCGACGCGAGGCGGTCGGTCTCGAGGGTCGCCCGCCCGTAGACGGTCTCGACCTTGGCCCGTGCCACGGTCTCGAGCTCCGGTCTCGCGGCAGGCAGGACCTCCCCGAGCGTCCCGGCGAACTCGTAGACGGTCTGCGTCGGCCGCGGCGCGAACCCGAAGCGCGACGCGAGGCGGGTCACGGTCCGATACGCCTGGTCCGCGGTCGTCCCGCGGCGCGGACCGCGCTGCCAGGCGACGAACGCCAGCGCGGCCACGACGACGGCGAGGAGCAGCGCGATCGCGATGAACGGTCCGACGGTGGCCACGGTCCCCTGCGCCCCGCCGCCACCGCGGTTGGGCGTCAGGTCCGTGCCGTCACCGAACGACGGGATGGGGATGACCGCCGAGGACGCCCGCGGCGAGGCGGACGGGCCCGGCTTGCCGGTCGGCAGCGGCGCGGCCCGCGCGAGGTCGCCACCCGTCGGGTCGAACATCACCCAGCCGTAGCCCGGGAAGTAGACCTCGACCCACTCGTGGCTCTGGTTGTTCGTGATGACCTCGACGCCTTCCGCTGTGCGGGCGCCAGGCAGGAACCCGTTGACCACCCGGGCGGGGATCCCCTCGGCGCGCAGGAAGATCGCCATCGTCGTCGCGTAGTACTGGCAGAACCCCTTGCGGTAGCGGGCGAAGCACTCGACGGTCGAGATGTCGTTGCACTTGCCCGTGAACAGGTCCTGGATGTTCGACTGGTACGTGAAGATGTCGTGCGGCGTGCGGAAGCGCTCGACCAGGTACTCGGCGAAGTCGAACGGGTTCAGCGACGGCGCGGACAGCTTCAGGCTCTTCAGGAGGACGTCGGCGTCGCCGCCAGCCGGGATCGCCCCGTCCGGCACCTGGGTGTAGATGGCCAGGATGTCCGCCGGGTAGTCGGTGCCGGCCGCGCGCAGGGCGGACTGGTTGAGCTGGCCGGGCCCGTCGCCCCTGACCGGGACCAGCGCGGTGACGGAGTAGGCACCGCTCCCCTGTCGCTGGATCGCGTTGAGGTAGGCGCCCTGGCCGACCAGGCTGACCGAGGTCTCCTGCGAGACCCGCGACGGCGTCAACGGAGCGAAGACCAGGCGGCCGGTCCGTCCGGCTGCCGGCGAGACCGTGTACTGCACCTGCTGCCGCGAATTGGCGAGGACGTCGTCCGTCGAGCCCGCGAGGACCGGATCGCCCGCGGCGCGGACCACCGTCTGGCCGGCATTGCTCCGCCACGTGTTGCCGGTGAACTCGTCGAACACGACCGCGCCCCAGTACAGGTCCTTCGGGGCATCCGGCGGGAGCGTGATCGGTCATCTCCTCGGCGTTGGTCGGGTTCCACTGGCCGCCGATGCTGGTCCCCGACGGATCGAAGTCGGCGCCGAACGAGACCGTGTTGCCGCCGGTCGGCAGGAACTTCTGCCAGGAGCGGCCGAACTCGAGGAGCGACGCTCCGACCCCCGTCCACGCGTCCTGCAGGGGCGCCGACGACGCGCTGCCGGTGAGCAGCAGCGAGCCGGCGACGGCACCGACGATGAAGAC
Organism: uncultured Chloroflexia bacterium; assembly: GCA_963834915.1. Taxonomy (GTDB): domain Bacteria; phylum Chloroflexota; class Limnocylindria; order Limnocylindrales; family CSP1-4; genus SPCO01. The sequence goes on along the minus strand of CAWIDI010000005.1, from coordinate 59,666 downwards.
CGTCCCGCCGCGGAGGTAGACGCCCGAGATCGACCCGGGGTCGCCGATGCGGCGGCGGAGCCACTCGGTCTGCTCCTCGAGCACGTGTGAGCGGATGAGCAGGAAGAGGGCCGCGACGCTGAAGACGACGAGGTAGCGGAGCTGGTCCTCCACCGTGATCGACATGTTCACGAGGAGCACGAGCCCGAGGGCGACGATGGCGTTCAGCGGGTGGTGGTGGCCGAAGACCGCGTAGGACGCGAACATCGAGGTGCCCCACACCACGAGCCCGAGCACCAGCAGGTAGTGCCCGTACTGGGTCGTGTACGGGAGGTCCTTGACGACGAGGTCGATGAAGGCGAAGGCCGCGGACTCGGCCGTCGCGTGGAACCACTGGACCATCGGGATGGCGTCGCCCTGCGTGGTGCGCAGCATCGAGCCGGCCACGAACGGCACGACCAGGGCCGCAAGGACGGCGCCGATGCCGTAGGTGAGCCAGCGGCCCCAGCCGACCTTGGGGCCGAGGAAGCCGATGGCCATCCCGGCCAGGGCCATCGGCATCAGGAAGTCGGTCATGCTGCCCTGGCCCAGGACCAGGCGGACGTCGTCGATGGCCCAGGTCACCGTCACGCACAGCAACGCCACGAGGGCGACCGTGATCCAGCCCTCGGCCGGGGCAAGCGGCATCCGTCGTTTCATCGGGTCAGGATCTCCCCGAGCGGACGGCCCGGCGTCACGACGTAGAACGGGATCTCGTACTCGGCGAGGGCGTGGCGGAGGGCTCGCGAGCGCTTGGACCGGGCCTCGCTCTCGGCAGGGTCCGTCGTGGTGCGGACGCCGCGGGCCGTGTCGGCGTCCTGCGCTGCGCGGTCGAACGCCTCGGCGTCCACGGCCACGACGACGCACGCCACGCCGCGGACCCGCAGGCTCGCGAGCGGGCGGACCCACGACGGGTCGAGCGACGGGGTCACGACGACCGCGGTCATCCCCCGCCGGAGTCGCCCGACGGTGTTGATGAGCGTCTCGACGAGCGGGGTGCTCCCGTCGGCGTCGACGGCGGCGAGGAGCTGCATGATCTTCTGGTGCTGGCGGCCACCGCGGTCCGCCGGGACGACCGCGGTGCGCGCCGCGTTGACGCTGATCCCGACCGCCCGGTTCTCGGCGATCGCCTTGTCCGCGACCGCGGCGGCGACCCGGACCGCGGCCTCGGTGGTCGACTCGTCGCCGCGTCCGCCGCCGATGCCGCGCTGGAGGTCGAGGACGATCCACGCGTCGGCGGTCTGCTCCAGGTCGAATTCCTTGACCTGGATCTCGCCGTGGCGGGCCGTCGCCTTCCAGGAGATGCGGTTCATGCTGTCGCCGGGCGCGTACGGCCGGACCGACGTCGCCAGCGGCGTCGTCTGGAGCGTGCGCTCGGGCGAGGCGTGGCTGCCTTCCAGGCTGGCCGCCGGCAGTCGCCACTCCGGGATCGGCTCCAGACGCGGGTAGATCACCACCGAGACGCCCTGGCCCACGGTCGCCGCCGCCTCGAAGAACCCGAACGGGTCACCGGTCCGGATGTGCAGCGGCTCGATGCGGAAGTGGCCGCGCCGGGTGAGCGGCGCGCGGATCAGCCAGGATCGCTCGCTCCGGCCCGGCAGGGTGATCGCCCGGCCCGGGAGCGCTCCCGGCAGCGTCGTCGGGTTGTGGACCTCCAGCCAGGGCTTGGGGAGCCGGCTGCCGTTGCGCAGCGTGTACGTCACGCGCAGCCGGTCGCCGACGTGGCCATGGAGCTGGCTGACGGCGTAGCCGGCCTCGAGGTCGGTCAGGCCCATGCGGACCAGCACATACGAGCCGCCGATGACGAGGATGCCGAGATAGAGCAGGTAGAAGAGGAACGGCAGGCCGGTCGAGAACGCCGCGATCACGAGGACCGCGACGACGACGATCGCCTCGATGCGGCGGATCATGCGACAAGTCCCGCGCGGTCCATGCGCTCGGCCGGGGCCGACCTATGCGCCGGGGACGGCGGGCGAGCCGCTGGCGTTGCGAAGGCCCGTCGGGCCGCCGGTCCCGGTCGGGCGGATCCCCTCGATCGAGGTCGAGTCGAGCAGCTCGCGGACGATCTGGCCGGCCTGGACGTCGTGGATCGATGAGCTCGTCTTGATGATCAGGCGGTGCGCCAGCGCGGGCTCGGCGAGCGCCTTGATGTCGTCGGGGATGACGTAGTCGCGGCCGAGCAGCCCGGCCATCGCCTGGCCCGCCCGGTAGAGCGCGATCGACCCGCGCGGCGACGCCCCGAGGTAGACATCGGGATGGTTCCGCGTGGCGTTGACGAGGCGGACGATGTAGTCGGAGACGCTCGGGTCGACGTAGATCTCGCGGGCCGCGGCCTGCATCTCACGCAGCTCGTCCACGGTGAGGACCTCATCGAGCGATTCGAGCGGGTGCGTCCGCTTTTGCTCGTCGAGGATCACGATCTCCTCGATCGGCTGGGGATAGCCCAGGCGCAGGCGGATCATGAAGCGGTCGAGCTGGGCCTCCGGGAGGGCGAACGTCCCCTCGTATTCGATCGGGTTCTGCGTCGCGATGACCAGGAACGGATCGGGCATCGGGTAGGTGATGCCGTCGATGGTCGCCTGGCGCTCCTCCATGCACTCGAGCAGGGCGGACTGGGTCTTCGGCGTGGCGCGGTTGATCTCGTCCGCGAGCACCACCTGGCTCATGATCGGCCCCGGCCGGAACTCGAACTCCTGGGTCTTCTGGTTGTAGATGGACAGGCCGGACACGTCGGAGGGCAGGAGGTCCGGCGTGAACTGGATCCGGCGGAAGGAGCAGCCGAGGCTCCGCGCGATCGCCTTGGCGAGGACCGTCTTGCCGGTCCCGGGCACGTCCTCGATCAGGAGGTGACCCCGACAGAGCAGGGCGACGAGGGCCAATCGGACTTCGTGGTGTTTGCCGACGATCACGCGCTCGACATTGGCGAGGACCTTGTCGCCGGTCTCCTGGATCTTCGTCATCAGCCTCTCTCACGAGTGCGGTGGCGGGGACGGAGCCACGGAACGGGGGACGTCTGGGGTGCGACGGGCCACGGCTGAGCCATGTGGTGTCGCAGGATAGTACGTCGGTTATGGCTTTCTGGTTCCGCGTCCCCTCTCCCGGCCTAGCCGCGGAAGACGGTGATCACGCCGACCCATACCGTCATGAGGCAGCCGATCGCGCCCATGACGGCCAGGAACGGCTCGCCGCCGACCCACGACAGGGCGGCGACCGCACCGAACATGACCGCCATCGCGGCCGCGATGATGCCGAGACCGAGCCGCTCGATGAGCGGGCGCCGGCGCGTCTCCGGCCCGGGCGCGTCGCTCACGGCGTCCCGCGCAGGTAGCGGGCCATGAGGCTCCCGGCGATGGGCGCCGCCGCCTCGCCGCCGCGGCCGCCCTGCTCGACCAGTACCGCGATGGCAACCGTCGGGTGGTCCGCCGGTGCGAACCCGATGAACCACGAGTGCGGCTCCCCGGTCCCGCCCAGCTCGGCCGTGCCGGACTTCCCGGCCGTCGTCACGCCGGGCACCTTGGCGCCCGTCGTGAACTGCTGGCCGAGATCCCCCTCGACGGCTGCGACCATCGCCTGGGTGATCGCGTCGGCGTCCGACTGGTCGATGACGGTCGCCATCCGGCTCGGACCGATCTGGTGGGTCCCGCTGTGCTGGCCGGTCATCGCGGTCACGAGCCGCGGCTGCATGAGCGCACCACCGTTCGCCACCGTGGCCGCGACGAGGGCCATCTGGAGCGGCGTCACGAAGGTCTCGGCCTGGCCGTACGACGCGTTGGCCAGTTCCACGTCGTCGGAGAATCCGCCCGGCTCGCGGCCGCTGCCGTCGTTGAGCTGCGACACCGCGGTCGGCAGGTCGAACGGGATCGGATGGTCGAAGCCCATGCGGTCGGCGTACTTGACGAGATCGGCGCCGCCGGTCTCCAGACCGGTCAGCGCGTACCAGATGTTGCACGAGACCTCGGTCGCGCCGACCAGGTCGAGGGCGGTCGAGCCGGTCTCGGGATGATGACCGTCCTTGATGCGGAAGCCGTCGACGAGCAGCCCGGTCTTCTCGGCCGCCGGCTGCTGCTTGTAGGTCGTCGAGGGGTTCACGGCCCCCGACCCGAGGCCGGCGACCGCGGTCACGATCTTGAACACCGAGCCGGGCACATAGCGGCCCTGGGTCGCCCGCGGCAGCAGCGGCTGCGCGGGGTCGTCGAGGATCCCCTCGAACGTCGCCTCGGCCGTCTTCGGATCGGCGATCGCGGACGCGTCGAACGTGGGGGTCGACGCCAGCGCGAGGACCTCGCCGGTGCTCGGATCGAGCATCACGATCGCGCCCTTGTTCGCCCCGAGCGCCCGGACCGCCGCGCGCTGGAGGTCGAGCGAGATCGAGAGCGTCAGGTCCTGCGGGTCATAGGGGTCGGTCATGAACTTGCGGAAGACGTCGGTCACCGCGTCGGTCGACAGGCCGGCGAGCTCCGCGTCGTAGCTGCGCTCCAGCCCGGCGCGACCGTAGCGGCGCGATGCGTAGCCGACGACCGGACTGATCGCGTCGGTCGTGTAGACCCGGTACAGCTCGCCGTTCGCGTCCGTGGCGTTCTTGGCCAGCACCTTGCCGTCACGGTCCAGGATCCGTCCCCGCGGCACGGTCCGCGATGCGTTGATCACGGCAGCGTCCGATGGCGAGCGCGCCAGCTCCGGCCCGCGGACCACGCCCCAGTAGCCGGCGGCGCCGGCCAGCGACCCGAACGCGAGCGACAGCACGATGGCCACGTGGACGATCGTCCGCCCGAGTGGGTGCCGGGATCCGCCGGAGGTCCGCATCACGTGCCTCGCCGCCGGACCAGGCGGCGCCAGCCGTGGACGGCCGTGGGCGGTGGCGGCGGCTCCACGCCCTTGTCCGACAGCGCCAGCAGGAGGCCGATGACCACCGCGTTCGCGACCAGCGACGAGCCCCCGTAGCTGATGAACGGGAGGGTGACCCCGGTCAGCGGCAGGACCTTGAGGTTGCCGGCGGCGATGATGAAGGCCTGGATCCCGATGACCAGCGAGAGCCCGATGGCGAGGAGCGAGCGGAAGTCGTCGGCCGCCGCCGCACCGATCCGCAAGCCCCGCTCCACGACGACCAGGTACAGACCGAGGATCGCGATCAGGCCCACGACGCCCAGCTCCTCACCCAGGGCGGCGAGCGGGAAGTCCGTGTGGATCTCCGGGATCGGCGGGCGGCCGTCGATCTGCGGCAGTCCGGCGCCGAGGCCGACGCCGACCAGGCCGCCGCGCGCGAATGCGTGCAGCGCCTGGACCACCTGGTAGCCGGCACCGAGCGGGTCCGCGAACGGATCGACCCAGACCGCGATCCGGATCCGCACGTGGTCGAACAGGAGCGCCATGAGCAGGCTGCCAAGGATGAAGAGGATGAGGCCGATGACCACGAGGCTGACGCGGCCCGTGGCGACGTAGACCAGGGCGAGGAACACCCCGAAGAAGAGCAGGGCCGCGCCGAGGTCCCTCTGGACCACGACGATCCCAAGGGCGATCGCCCACATCGCGACCATCGGGGCGAGATACGGCACCGGCGGGAGCCGCAGCGGCCCGATGCGGGTGTCCTGCTCGACGAGGAGCGCGCGGTTCTCGGACAGGTAGCCGGCGAGGAAGATGACCAGGATGACCTTGAGGAGCTCGGACGGCTGGCCGCTGAACGGTCCGATGGAGAGGGTCAGCCGTGAGCCGTTGATCTCCGACCCGAACACGAAGGTCAGCAGCAGCAGCCCGACCCCGACGGCCGCCCACGTGTACTTGTAGCGGCGCAGCCACGCGTCGGAGCGGACGACGATCGCGAGGGTCGTCAGGATCGAGACCGCGAGGACGAGCCAGACCAGCTGGACCTGCGCCAGCCCGAGCGTCGTCCCGAAGGCCTCCTGGGTCACCAGGTCCTGCGGCAGTCGCTGCATCAGGAGCAGCGAGATGCCGCCGAGCAGGGCGACCACCGGGAGCAGGATCTGGTCCGTCCGCCGACCGGCCAGTACCTGGGCGACATGCGCGCCGAGCAGCGACAGCAGGTAGATCAGCAGCCCGCGCGGATCGGCCAGGCTGAGCGAACCGTCCAGGGTCGTGCCCAACGACAGGCTCCCGACGACCAGGGCGATCGCCACCAGGGCCAGGAGGCGCGCCTCCTGCCAGCGCGGTCGTGGCCGGATCGGGCCGAGGATCCGCGGGAGGGCCGGGGCCGGTCGGGCGACGGGCGACGGGCTTGCCGTCACGACGGACGACCCATCAGCGGCGGGGCCGTTCGAGGCGCATCCGCACCTGCCCGACCTGGATCTCGTCCCCGAACCCCAGGGCGGCGACGCCCTCGACACGGTGCCCGTTGACGTAGGTGCCGTTGGTGCTCGTGAGGTCCTCGATGTACCAGGCGCGGCCGCGGTAGGTCAGGACCGCGTGTTCGGCTGAGGCGAACGGGTCCTCGATGACGATGGCGTTGTTGACGTCGCGGCCCATCGTCGTGATGGCATCCAGCCCGAACGACGAGCCGGCGGGCGGCTCCCCCGCGGGCGAGGCGACGATCACCAGGCGGCCGGAGACGCTGGCGCCTTCCCGTGTGGCCGCCCGCAGGTCGCGCAGCAGCACGAGCACGACCCGGGCGAGGAACAGGTACAGGAGCCCGAGGAACAGGAACCGGATCGCCCACAGGACGAGGAGCGAGCCGTCCATCAGGCCCGGACCTCGTCCACCTCGACCTCGAGGAGGCACCCGCCGATACGGATGCGGTCGCCGGCGCCGAGGACGACCTCCGTGACGCGCGTCCCGTTGACGTCGCTGCCATTCGTGCTCCCAAGATCCGTGTAGGTGAGCGTTCCCCGCCGTCCGCCGATGCGTCCGTGGTGCCGCGAGACCCGCTCGTCACGCAGCACGAGGTCGTTGTCGGTGGCGCGGCCGATGGTCAGGCCGGTCCAGATGTCGATCTGCCGGATCCCGCCGGAGGGATCGTGCACCCGTAGACGGGCCGCGGGCATGGACGGCCGCGGCACCTGGAAGACGAGGGTGTGCGTCGGGTCGCCCACGGACTCTCCGGTCGATCCGGGGTGCTCGGCGTCGGCCGGCGGACTGGATCGCCCGGCGATGGGATCCGCGAAACGGGCATCCACGCGGATGTCGGAGCGGAGGACCGTCGGATCGGCCATGAGGTCGACTTGCGGCCGGTCCACGAGCGTGTAGTGGTGCGCCCGGGCGAAGACGAGGGCCGCGTCCGCGAGCTCAGCGGCCAGGGAGTGCTCCATGTCGGCGAACCCTTCGAGATCGTCCGCGTTGAGACGCACGATGAACCGGTTCGGGACGAGCGTGCGGTCGGACGCGGCCAGTCGTTCGGCTTCCATGGCCCGCTCGATCCGGCGCTGCAGTTGCACGGGCTGCATCCGGGTGCGGAACAGGCGAGCCGACGGGCGCTCGAAGAGGCGTTCGAAGAACCGCTCGATGGCGGTCAGCGGCGGCATGGGTGGTCGCGGAGTCTATCAGAGGCTCACGCTTGGCCCCTGACGTCGGCGGGACCATCGCCGCCGGACCCGGTACCCCCGTTGGAGGAACGCTCCGAACCGCGGGCATGTACGCTCGCGTCCGTTCGGGGCTGCCGTCCCCGGCGTTCACCATGCGAACCGGGGGCCTGATGCCCGAGACCTTGACCGAGTCGTTCTGCGAACGATGCGGCTCTCGATACACCTTCGAATCTGCCGCGCCCAAGCAGCGGATGCGCGGCATGCGCGTGCTCTCGCGTGGGGTCAAGAACTTCGTCCTTGACGACAAGTCCTCGTTCGACGAGGCGATGGCCGCTGCCCGGATGGACACCGATCGGGAGTCCACCAACGCCCAGCTGGACGCCTTCCACAAGACCTTCAACTTCTGCATGGAGTGCCGGCAGTACACCTGCCCGAACTGCTGGAACGAGGCCGAGGGCCGTTGCCTCGGCTGCGCACCGCTGCTCGGCGACGTCGTACCAGCGGCGGCTGCGACGCCTTTCGCGGCGCCGGTCGCCAGTCCGTTCGCCTCGGGCACGAACAGCGCTGCGGCGACCAACGGTCATGCCCCGGCCGAGACCGAGGCGGAGTTCGATCCGTTCGCGCGCCTGAGCTTCCTGACCGCCGCGTCCGCGCCAGCCGTCGAGTCCGAGACGGTAACCGCCGAGCCTGAGCCCGAAGCCGTTGCCGCCGAAACCGTTGCCGCCGAGCCGGAAGCCGCGGCCGAGCCGGAAACTGTCGCCGCCGAGCCGGAGCCTGAAGGCGTCCTCGCGGCCGAGGTGGAGGCAGAAGCCCTCCTCGAAGCCGAGCCGGAGCCCGAGGTCGCTGCCGAGGCCGAGCCGGTCGCCCCTGCGGAGCCCGAGGTCGCTGCCGAGGCCAACGCGGACGCCGAGGCCAAGCTCGATCCCTTCGCGCGTCTGGCCTTCGTCACCGCCGCATCCTCACCGACGAGCGAGCCCGAGGTCGCTGCCGAAGCCGAGCCGGTCGTCGCGAGCGAGCCCGAGTCGCTGCGGAACCCGAGGTCGCGGCAGAGCCCGAAGCGGACGCAGAGGCCAAGCGGGATCCCTTCGCGCGTCTGGCCTTCGTCACCGCCGCATCCTCACCGACGAGCGAGCCAGAGGTCGCCGCCGAGGCCGAGCCGGTCGCCGCGAGCGAGCCCGAGGTCGCCGCAGAAGCGGAGCCGGAACCCGATTTCGATGCGATCGCGCGCCTGGCCTTCGTGACCGCCGCATCCGCGCCGCCGATCGAGCCCGACCCCGAACCCGCGGCCGAGCCAGAGCCAGAGCCCATCGCTGCCGCGGAGCCCGAGCCGGTGGCGGCGGAACCTGCCGTCGCGGCGGAGCCCCAGCGCGAGCCGGTCGCCCCAGCCGGTCGCGGCGGAGCCCCAGCCCGAGCCGGTCGCACCCGAGCCGGTCGCCGCGCAGCCCGCGTCCGTCCCGCCGGCGCCGGTGGTCGAGCCACCTCCGGTCGCAACACCCGCGATCGCCGCGAGCGCGACGCCGGTCGATGTCGTCGCGCAGCCGACCTGGTCGGTGATCGCCCCGGATCCGACGCCCGCGGACCCGCAATGGCCGGACCCGAAGCCCTCCCTTGGCCTGCCGTTCTTCGGCCGACATGCGGTCCCGACCGGCGGCGTCGATGCGTTGTGGGCCGCCTCCAACCAGGAAGTCGGCGCACCGGCCACGCGCGGCCCGGTCAGCGGCGTCCAGGAATGTGTGAGCTGCGGCCTGTCACTCTCCGCGACCGCCCGGTTCTGCCGGCGCTGCGGCAGCCCCCAGCACACCTGAGCTGCCTGCCTCCTCTGACGCTTCGGCGACCTCGGCGACCGCTGCCTCTGCCGCGACGGTCGGTCCCTCGTCCCGGACCCTGACCCAGGCGGCGCCGTAGAGCAGCGCCTGGAAGGAGAACGACAGCCAGGCGAGCGCGATGAACGCCGTCGCCAGCGAGCCGACGACGGCGGCCGCGCCCACGAGCACCGGCACCAGGAACACGAACACCTGGCTCAGCGACACGATCGCGACACCCGCGACCACGGCCGGGAGCCAGACCGCCTTCCAGCGTGGCGGCCGCGGCGGCACCGTCCGGTAGACGACCGCGACGATCCCGATCGCGGCGAGGATCATCACCGGCCAGGCGGACAGGATGCCGCGCACGCTGCGGCCGACGGGGACCCCATCCGGCATGAGCTCGGAGAGCGCGGCCGACACCGTGATCGCCACGATCAGCGCGATCACCGCCACGATGAGGATCGCCACCCACAGGAACCCGCGGAGGGTGCGCCGGATGACGTCGCGCTCGGGTTCGTTGCCCCAGATCCGTGAGAACGCCACATCCAGCGCCACGTACAGCTGGCTGACGCCCCAGACAGTGCCGACGAGGCCGATGACCGAGGTCAGCGCCGCTCCGGAGACCAGGGTATGGAGCGTGTCCTGGATGAGCTCGGCCAGCGGGGGCACGATCGCCTCCAGAGCGTTCGCCACCGCCTGCTGGATCGCAGGGTCCTTCGCCAGCCAGCCTGTCAGCCCGAGGGTGAGCAGCATGATCGGGACGGCCGTGAACAGCGCCGCGAAGGCGAGGCCATTCGCCAGGAGGCCACCGGCGGCCCGTCCGTAGGTATCGAGGACCGCCCGGATGTACGCGATCCGCGGCCGGTCGAGAAAACGCTGGATGGCCGCTCCCGGGTCCATGGGTCGCGGGTCAGCTCCCGAGATCGCGGAACAGGCCCGGTTGCAGGGCGTCGGCGCGGACCCGACGCGGGGCGGCGATCAGTGCACGGACCTCGCCGCGCCGGACGTACCGGCGGCCGCCGAGCTTGATGCTCTGCAGGCGCCCGGCGCGCGCCCAGCCGCCGATCGTCGAAGGCGTGAAGTGGACATTCGCGGCGGCCAGCAGCGCCGAAGCCTCTGCCAGGGTGATCCAGTCTGCGGCGGCTGGCATCGTCAGTCCGCGGCTGGCTTGGCGGAAGGGACACCCGCGTCTGACGAGGCGCGCTCGGCGTGCTTCGAGGCGGGCTTGGCTCCCTCGTGCGATCCCGTCGAGACTGCGGCACGGTCCTTCGACTCGCCCGCGTCGCCCTTGCCGTTCGGATCGCCCTCGCCCTTCGACTCGGACGACGTCGAGTCGCCATCGGAGCCGCTCGCCACAGGGGTTTTCGTCGGGGCAGCTCGGCGTTCCTTCTTGGCCCAGCCGCTGCCCTTGAAATGGACGGCCGGCGCGCTCACGGCCTTGCGGATCGGGCCGCCGCCGCAGAGCGGGCAGGTCGTCGGCCGCTCGGCATGGACCCCGTGGACGACCTCGAACCGGCGCCCACAGGAGGCGCAGTCGTAGTCATAGGTCGGCATCGCGAGCCTCGCTCCGGGTCAGCCGCGAAGCAGCCGCATGCCGCACTTGGGGCAGTAGAAGGCCCGCTCGTGCGCGGAGGCGAAACCGCAGTGTGCGCAGACCAGTCCACCCCGCCCGGCCGCCGGGACCGGGCGCTCGATGCTCGTCATCCCCTGGGCGTACTGGCTCGCGAGGATGTTCGTGAGCAGGCCTGCGAGCAGCCGCTGACCGACGCGGTCCGTGTCGCCGCGGACACCGCGTCCGCCCCACCCGACGACGGCCCGGCAGATCATGTCGCCGGTCGCCTCGTCCCAGTGGGAAGCCACGCCACCGATCACTGCGTTGTATTCCGGGTAGCCGGCCGTGTCGATCTCGCCGTCGAGCAGCGCGCAGGCGAAGGTGTCGAACGCCAGATCGACCGCGTCGATGGACTCGAGGACCACGAGCGCGTGGCGGGTGATCGGGGAGTGGAGGTGATGGGCGTTCAGCCACTGCATGGCCTCGGCCGGGCGGGTGATCGTCGGCGTCGCCTGGCTGAACTCGATCGGCAACGGGTCGACGATCTCGATGTCCGACTTGGCCAGCCCGTGGAGCATCCGGGGAAGTTCGGCTAGGGCCTTCGGCCCTGCGGCCATCCGGACCCCCTCGCTGCTCTTGCCGGCGTAGTACAGCCGCAGCTGGTGATCCTGGGCGGCGACCTCCTCGGCCATGATGTCGGCGGCGCTGGGACCCGTGGACCCGGCCGTCGGATCGTCGGCATTCCCTCGACGCTTCAGGAATTCGAGCGGCACGTACTGGCTCCCCGTTGGACGACTGGCTCGTTCGCCATGGTAGCAGGGGCGTCAGGCGACCGGCCCATCGCCCGCCTGGCCGCCGAGACCGTCAACGCGGCGCTGCCTCGAACACCAGACCCTCGTAGCCGCGCAGGGCGAGCGCCCGGCCCGGCGCGACCGAGGAGGGCAGGTCGATGTGCGTCCCGACCAGCGGCCGCCATGTGTGGCCGGCCGCCGCCGGGGGCATCGTGACCGTGGCCCCGGATCGGGCGAAAGCCACGATCACCAGCGCCTCGGCGCCCGAGCCACGGCGGCGATAGGCCAGGACGTCCGGCCGGCCGGTGCGGACGAGCGCGATGGTCCCGTCCTGGAGGGATGGCGTCCTGGACCGTGCCGTGATGAGTCGGCGGTAGCACGCCAGCACCGAATCCGGATCCGCGGCCTGCGTCGCGACATTCCGGGTCCGGACGTCGTTCCCCAGCCGGAGCCACGGCCGGCCCGCCGTGAACCCAGCCCCGGGGTCCCCTGACCACGGCATCGGGGTGCGCGACTGCGAGCGGTCCCACCAGCGGAAGTCGGGGCCGACATGGCGGGCGGCCGGGTCGACGCTCTCCTCGGGCGGCACCGCCACGTCGCCCATGCCGATCTCTTCGCCGTAGTAGAGGAAGGGCGTGCCGCGCATCGTCAGGGTCAGCACCGCGGCCGCCTTCGCGATCGCGTCCCGGTCGACCTCGCCGCCGTCGACCGTGGCGGCCAGGCGTGAGGCCTGGCGCGGCTGGTCGTGGTTCGAGAGGACGACCGTCGGCCAGCGGTCCGGGCCGAACGCCCGCTCGCGCCGCCGGATCGCGGCCGCGAATGCCGACGCGGACCACGGCCGGGTCAGCAGCTCCCAGTCGAAGACGAGGTGGCGATCCGCGGTAAGCGCGGCGGCCCCCTCCGTCGTCCCGACGAACATCTCCCCGACGCTCATCCGCCCCGGCGCGGCGTCGAAGACCGCACGGATCCGGGCCATCAGCGCCGGCAGATCGGGCTGGTCGATGTCATAGCAGTGCACCTGGCGGTCCCAGGCGGTCCTCCCGCGGCGGACCGGATTCGACCGCATCGCCTCGTCCTTCAGGAAGACGTTGAAGGTGTCGAGGCGGAACCCGTCGACGCCGCGCCCGATCCATGCCCGGATGACGTCCTCCTGGGCCTCCTCGACGGCCGGCTGCCGCCAGTCCACTTCGGGCTGCTCGGCGAGGAACGTGTGGTGGAAGAACTGCCCCCGTCGCGGGTCGTAGGTCCAGGCCGGCCCGCCGAACCACGACACCCAGTCGTTCGGGGGGAGCGGCCGGCCGCCACGGTCCGTGCCTGCCGGGTCGCGCCACAGGTACCAGTCCGCGCGCGGCCCTGCCCCCGAGGCCGCCGACTCCACGAACCACGGGTGCTGCGAGCTGGTGTGGTTCAGCACGAGGTCCAAGATCACCCGGATCCCGCGCCGGTGCGCCTCATCGACGAGCCGGTCGAAGTCCGCCTCGGTCCCGAACAACGGGTCGATGGCGGCGTGATCGGTGACGTCGTACCCGCCGTCGACGCCGGGCGATCGATAGATCGGCGACAGCCAGATGGCATCGATGCCGAGGCCGTCCGGGCCGACGTGGTCGAGGTGGTCGATGATCCCGGGCAGGTCCCCCACCCCGTCCCCGTCGGTGTCCGCGAAGCTGCGCGGATAGACCTGGTAGACGACCGACCGACGCCACCAGTCATCGCCGAACCGGAACGCCGAGCGAGCACCAGCCCGAGCTCGATCAGTCACCGGCTGCCTCCCTGGTCGTCACCGCGCCGGACGGCGTCACGGATCGGGTGATGGTATCGATGCGGACTTGACAAGGTCGCACGAAGGCGTCATTGATACGCGTTACTGACACGCGTTAGTCGACCATGTCGACGCGGCGCCGTCAAGTGGAGGAGGAGCGGTCGGCCGATGCCGCAGCGACCCACGAGCAACGATGTCGCAACGCTCGCGGGGGTCTCGCGCACCACGGTGTCATTCGTCCTGAATGACCGTACGGACGTGAAGATCCCCGAGGAGACGCGCCGGCGCGTGCTCGACGCCGCCAAGGAACTCGGCTACCACCCCCATGCGTCCGCTCGGCAGCTCGCCGGCGGTCGCAGCCATGTCATCGCCCTCGTCCTCCGCCAGTCGCCCGAGCAGGTCGCCGGCGACGCGGTCCTCGCCGAGACGCTGCGCGGTCTCGCCGCAGCGGCCCGCACCGGCGGGTTCCGGGTCATGGTCGAGCCGTTCGCCCTCGACGATCCTGCCGCCACGTACACGGCCCTCCTCCGCGCCCAGCATGCCGACGGGCTGGTCGTCTCCGGCCCGCGCACCGACGACCCGTCGCTCATGGAGCTCGTCCGGGACGGGTTCCCGATCGTCCTCCAGGGCGCGCTTCCCGACGCCGTCGACCCCGAGCGTCGACGTCGACAACGTCGCTGGGGCGCGCGGGGCGGTCGAGCACCTGATCTCGCTGGGACATCGGCGGATCGCCTGCATCACCAACGCGCCCCTCGTCTACACCGCCGCCCAGGAGCGGCTCGACGGCTACCGCGAGGCGATGACCGCGGCGGGCCTCGAGATGGACCCGGCGCTCATCGCCGAGGCGGCATTCGACGCCCCGAGCGGTCATGCCGCGATGGCGGCGCTTCTCGCCAGGACCCGCTTCGATGCCGCCTTCGTGGCAAGCGACGTCGTCGCGCTGGGCGCCATCGGCGCGCTGCGCGAGGCCGGGAAGCGGGTGCCCGACGACGTCTCGATCGTCGGCTTCGACGACATCCCTCTCGCTGCCTACTTCGACCCACCACTGACCACCGTCCGGCTGCCGGCCTACGAGCTCGGGCATGCCGCCGGACGCGCCCTCCTGGAACGGATCGCAGATCGCGAGATCCCGGCGAGGACGCTGCTGCCGACCGAGCTCATCATCCGCGCCTCGACGGCTCCGTCGTCGAACGCATCGGCGACCGGCACAGGCCTGTGACCGGCGTCTGACACCGCCCTGTGAGCGACCCCGGGACAGACGGGTCGACGGGAAAGGAGTAAACGGCATGGAGGAGCGGATCTTCCGACGCTCTCGAGGCGTCGGCCTCTTGGCGATCACCGCGATCGTGGCGGTCGCCTGCTCGAGCGGAGGCTCGAGTGCCAGTCCGGCGGCATCCACGCCGGCCAGCGCCCCGCCGGCCAGCGCCGGCGCGGGTGAGAGCCCATCGGCCTCGGCCGGCGGCCAGCTCGGGGGCTCGGTCTCCGTCATCGGGACGTGGACCGGCACCGAGCAGGAGTCGTTCATGGCGATGGTGCAGCCGTGGGAGGACCAGACCGGCGCCAAGGTCCAGTACACCGGCACCCGCGACATCAACAACATCCTGTCGACCGGCATCCAGTCCGGCCTGCTGCCCGACCTCGCCGGCCTGCCCGGCCCGGGCCAGATGGCCGAGTACGTCCAAGGCCGGCGCCCTCAAGCCCCTGAACGACGTCATCGACATGTCGGCCTACACCGCCGACACGGCACCGGGCCTCGTGACCCTCGGCACGGTGAACGACCAGCTCTACGGCATCTTCATCAAGGCCGACGTCAAGGGGCTGTTCTGGTACAACACCGGGGTCTACAAGGACGGCGCGCCGGCCACCTACGACGACCTGCTCGCCAAGGGCAAGACCACCGCTGACGGGATCGGCGGCGACGCCAAGACCTTCTGCGTCGGCCTCGAGTCCGGCGCGGCCAGCGGCTGGCCGGGCTCCGACTGGGTCGAGCAGTTCGTCCTCAACGGCAGCGGCCCGGACGTCTACGACAAGTGGGTCGCCGGCCAGCAGAAGTGGACCTCGCCCGAGATCAAGTCGGCGTTCGAGGCCTTCGGCAACGTCATCGCCAACACGTTCGGCGGCGGCAAGAACGCCAATGCCACGAACTTCGTCGCCTCCGGCGACAAGCTCTTCTCGACCCCGCCCGGCTGCGTCTTCGTCAACCACGGCACGTTCATCACGGACGCGTTCAAGAAGACGGGCGGCGCGACGGACGGCCAGTTCGACTTCGTCCCGTTCCCGACCATGAACCCGGCCTATGCCGGTGCGGTCGAAGGCTCGGGCGACCTGTTCGGCATGTTCAACGACACGCCGCAGGCCAAGTCGCTCATCGCCTACCTGACCACCCCTGAAGCCCAGGCCGATCTGGGTTGGCCGTGGTGGGGCCCTCTCGGCCAACAAGCAGGTCACGGCCTACCCGAACGACATCCTGAAGAAGGCCGCCGAGGCCCTCGTCAACGCCAAGACCTTCCGCTTCGACGGCGGCGACAACATGCCGCAGGCCATGAACGACGCGTTCTTCAAGGCCATCGTCGTCGTACGCCCAGGACCCGTCCAAGCTGGACTCGATCCTGAGCAACCTCGACAGCGTCCAGGCGAGCTCCTATACCCAGTGAGGTAGCGCCCGGCGGCAGGACGGCTCCCCCGTCCTGCCGCCACCACTCGGAGGACGTGATGGACACCAGGCTCGTCGTAGCGATCCTCATCGTCGTCGGTCTACCGGCGCTTCTGATCGGCTACATCCTGCTCATCGAGGCGCGTGCTCCGGCTGCTGCCCGGACGGTGGCAGAACCGGATCCGCCCATGGCTCTGGATCACGCCGGCGCTCTCGTTCCTCGGTTTCTTCCTCGTCTACCCGACCATCAACACGGTCCTGCTCAGCCTGCAGGACAAGTTCTCGAAGGCCTTCGTCGGCCTCGCCAACTACCAGTACTTCTTCAGCAACCCCGACACGCTCGTGTCGCTGCGCAACAACGTCATCTGGATCGTCCTGCTCACGGCCCTGGCGGTGGGCCTGGGCCTGATCATCGCGGTGCTCGTCGACCGGGTGCGCTACGAGCCGGCGGCCAAGTCGGTCATCTTCCTGCCGCTGGCGATCAGCTTCGTCGGGGCCGGCATCATCTGGCGGTTCGTCTACGACTACGCCCCCTGCGGGTGAGCCGCAGACCGGCCTCCTCAACGCGGCGGTGACCGCGACCGGGCTCCCGCCACAGACCTGGCTGCAGGACGCGCCGACGAACACCATCGCGCTGATCATCGTGGCCGTCTGGATCTGGACCGGCTTCTGCATGGTCATCCTCTCGGCGGCACTCAAGAGCATCAGCCCGGAGCTGATGGAGGCGGCGCGCGTCGACGGCGCCAACGAGCTGCAGGTCTTCCGGCGGATCACGTTCCCCCTGCTCCTGCCCGCGGTCGCGGTCGTCGCCACGACGATGGTGATCACCGCACTCAAGGCGTTCGACATCGTCTACGTCATGACGAGCGGGAACTTCGACACCAACGTCGTCGCCAACCAGATGTACAAGGAGCTGTTCACGAACGGACAGCCCGGACGGGCCAGCGCGATCGCCGTGGTCCTGCTCGTCCTCATCGTGCCCGTGATGTTCATCAACATCCGGCGGTTCCGAGAGCAGGAGGCGATCCGATGACCGTCGCAGCCGCCACCGACCGCGACGTGGCCGTCGCGGCGCGTCGACGCCGCCCGTTCCAGTGGAAGCGCCTGCTGCTCCACGGCACGATCCTCGTGCTCATCGTCATCTGGCTGCTCCCGACGATCGGGCTGTTCGTCAACTCGATCCGCACCCCGATCGACGTCGCCCGCACCGGCTGGTGGAATGCGTTCCTCCCGCCCTGGAACTTCACGGTCGACAACTACGCCCAGGTCCTCGCCAAGAACGGGATCGCGCAGGCGTTCGTGAACAGTCTGCTGATCACCATCCCCGCGACGATCATCCCGATCGCCGTCGGGTGCTTCGCCGCGTATGCCTTCTCCTGGATGGAGTTCCGCGGACGGGACTGGGTGTTCGTCATCCTCGTGGCCCTGCTGGTCATCCCGCTCCAGACGACCTTCGTCCCGCTGCTCACGATCCTCGGACCGAAGGGCATCCACCTCCTCGGCGCCGGTCCGGGCGCGTTCGTCGCGGTCTGGCTGGCGCACACGGGCTACGGGCTGCCGTTCGCGATCTTCCTGCTGACGGGCTACATGCGCGGCCTGCCGAAGGAGGTCTTCGAGTCGGCCGAGATCGACGGCGCCGGCCACGCGTCGATGTTCTTCCGGCTCGCCATCCCGATGAGCATCCCGGTGATCGCCGCCCTGGCCATCTTCCAGTTCCTGTTCGTGTGGAACGACCTCCTGGTCGCCCTGATGTTCATCGGTGCCCAGAACGCGGCGAACCTGCCGCTCACGATCGCGATCGCCAACCTGTCGACGTCGCTCGGCGGGGACTGGCAGCTCCTGATGGCGGCCGCGTTCATCTCGATGGCGCTGCCCCTCGTCGTGTTCTTCGCGCTGCAGCGGTACTTCGTCCGCGGCATCACCGGTGGCGCGGTGAAGGGCTGATCCGGGTACCCGGGACGTTCCGTCGGGGGGCGCTCCTCCCGCCTCGGCGGGCGTCCCGGGTCCGTCCCCTGGTCGCGGCGCGACCGGGGGACGCCGCCTGCTGATCCCGCTTCGCTAGCGGCCCAGCCGGTCTCGAGAGCCGGTCGACCTGCTCGGCCAGCTCCGCCTCGCGGGCGCGCGCCCCGTCGACCACGGCCGGCGGGGCCTTGGCCATGAACGCGTCGTTCGCGAGCCGGTCGCGCGCGGCGGCCAGCCAGCCCTCAGCGTCCGCCAGCTCGCGTTCCAGACGGGCGCGGTCGAGCGCGGCGGCGGCCTCATCCGCCACGGCCGGTCGGATCGAGGCCTCGACCTCGCCACCCGCCACGACCACCACGAGGTCGTCCGGGGCCGTGGCCGCGTGGAGCGCCTCCGGGGTGAGCTCGCGATGGAGCGGGTGGACGCGGGCGAGCCGCTCGACCGCGGGACGGAGCGCCTCGAAGGTGCCGCCGAGACCCAGTGGCACGTGGACCCGGGCCTCCAGGACCGCCCCCGCGGGCACGGCCGCGGTCGCGCGGGCGTTGCGGACCTCGGTGATCAGCGACACGATCGTCCCGACCTGTGCCTCGGCCTCGTGGTCGCGCTCCAGCGCTGCCGGCCAGCGCGCCACGATCAGTAGCTCCGGGTCGGACGCCCGGTGCGGCAGGCCCGCCCACAGGGCCTCCGTCACGAACGGCATGACCGGATGGAGCAGCCGCAGGTACGTGTCGAGGACCTCGACCAGCGTCCACCAGGTGGCCTCGCGCACAGCCGGGTCGAGCGTCTCGTCCGCCAGGCGGACCTTGGCGAACTCGAGCCCCCAGTCGCAGTACTCGTTCCAGATCGCGTCGTACAGGACGCGGGTCATCTCGCCGAAGGCGAAGTCCGTCACGGCGTCGTCGACGGCCGCCGTGGCCGCGGCGGCCCGCGACAGGAGCCAGCGCTCCGCCGGCCCGAGGTCGCGCGCGTCCGGCAGCCGGCGCTCGGCGCTGTCGGGGATCGACGCCGGGCGGGCGCCCACGACGAAGCGGGCCGCGTTCCACAGCTTGTTGGCGAAGTTGCGGGCGTTGTCGAGCTTGGCCGGGCTCATCCGCTGGTCCTGGCCGGGAGCCGCGCCGTGGATCACCGCGAATCGCAGGGCGTCGGCGCCGGCGGTGTCGATGACGCCCAGCGGATCCACGACGTTGCCCTTGGTCTTCGACATCTTCTGACCCTCGGGGTCGCGGATGAGGCCCGAGAGGTAGACCGTGTGGAAGGGCTCGCGTGCCGGTCAGGTGGAGGCCGAGCATCATCATCCGGGCGACCCAGAAGAAGATGATGTCGTAGCCGGTCTCCATCACCGAGGTCGGGTAGAAACGCTGGTAGTCGGGGGTGTCGTCGGGCCAGCCGAGGGTCGAGAACGGCCACAGTCCCGAGCTGAACCAGGTATCGAAGATGTCCGGGTCCTGGGTCAGCTGGGCCGCCGGCCGGCCGCAGACCTCGCAGGCGTCGGGCCCGGCCTCCAGGGACGACACCGTCACGTGCCCGTCGGGGCAGTACCACGCGGGGATCCGGTGGCCCCACCACAGCTGGCGGCTGACGTTCCAGTCGCGGATCGTGGTCAGCCAGTGCTCCCAGGTCTTCTCGAAGCGGGCCGGCAGGATGCGCGTCCGCCCGGACCGGGTCGCATCGAGCGCGCGGGCCGCCAGCGGCGCGGTCCGGATGAACCATTGGGTCTTGAGGCGCGGCTCGACGATGTCCGTGCTGCGCTGGCAGCGGCCGACCACCATCTCGTGCGGAGCGCTGCCCACCAGGTCGCCGCGCGCCTCGAGGTCCTCGACGATCCGCCGCCGCGCGTCGAAGCGGTCCAGGCCGTCGTACGGCGTGCCGGTCCCCGCGATCGTCGCGTCGTCCGCGAGGATCGTGATCGCCGGCAGGCCGTGGCGCAGGCCGGTGGCATGGTCGTCGTGGTCGTGCGCCGGCGTGATCTTCACGGCGCCGGTGCCGAATGCCGGGTCGACCATCTCGTCGGCGATGATCGGCACGTCCCGCTCGACGAACGGGACGCGGACGCGCCGCCCGACCAGGCCGGCGTAGCGCGGGTCGTCGCCGCGGACCGCAACCGCCGTATCGCCGAGGAGCGTCTCCGGCCGGGTGGTGGCGATCGCGATGGTCGCGCCCGGGTCGGGGGCGCCGGTCGCCTCGTCGATGAGGTGGTAACGGATGGTCCAGATCGTCCCGATTTCCGGCGTCGCCACGACCTCGAGGTCGCTGACCGAGGTGCGGCAGCCCGGGCACCAGTTGACCAGCGCCTCGGTCCGGTACGCCAGGTCGTCGCGGTACAGCCGCTCGAACGCGACGCGCACGGCCTTGGCCGAGCCGTCGTCCATCGTGTAGCGCAGTCGGCCCCAGTCGAACGACCCGCCGACGCGGCGCTGCTGGCCGAGCATGACCGGCTTGGTCGAATCGGAGAACGCGCGGATCCGCTCGAGGTAGCGCTCGCGGCCGAGCGACCGGCGGTCCTCCCCTTCCTTGGCGAGGATGCCGTCCATGACGAACTGCGCGGCGATGCTCGCATGGTCCAGCCCCGGCAGCAGCAGCGTCGCGTGGCCGCGCATCCGCGCGTGGCGGGCCATCAGGTCCTCGACCGTGGTCCGCTGTGCATGGCCGATGTGGAGCGAACCGGTGACGTTCGGCGGCGGCTGGATGATCGTGAACGGCGGCAGGGCCGGATCGGCCGTCGAACCGCGGCCGTCGGGCGCGAAGACGTCCGCCGCCAGCCAGCGCTCGTAGATCGCGCCTTCGACCGCGGAGGGGTCGTATGTCTTCGACAGCTCGGTCATCGTCGGCCTCAACGGATAACAAAAGCCCGCTCGTCCAGCGGACGAACGGGTCGTGGTACCACCTGCTGGTTCGGTGTCGGCGGCGGATCGCTCATCGCGACCGACGGTCTCCGGCACCCTCGTGACGCGCTATCGGGCGTCTCCCGCACGGCTCGCGAGCGACCTTCACACCGGGGGCGTTCGCGCGGCTCGCACCATCCCGCGCTCGCTCCGGACGCCGTTCCGGGCTACTCCTCTCGGTCCTCGCCGTGAGGCCGGGAGTATAGCACGGGCCCCGTGGCGGCCCGGCCGCCGCGCCGAGTCGCCGCGCGTCAGGCGGTCTCGCCCCGCTCGGCGAGCCAGCCCTCGTAGTTCGTCTCGTCCACGCCGCCGTCGACATCGTTCTTGGTGAGGAGCAGCGGCAGCCGCCCGTCGCGGATGGTCTCCTCGGTGATGATGCATTTGCGGACGTCGGTCCGCTCCGGGATGTCGTACATCACCTCGAGGAGCGACTCCTCGACGATCGAGCGCAGCGCCCGGGCGCCGGTCTTGCGGTCGAGCGCCACCTCGGCGGCCGCGCGCAGCGCGCCCTCCGTGAAGACCAGGTCCACCTTGTCGAGCGCGAGGAACTTCTCGAACTGGCGGGTGACCGCGTTCTTCGGCTCGGTCAGGACGCGGACGAGGTCGTCGGCGGTGAGCGCCGAGAGGGTGACCATCACCGGCAGGCGGCCGATGAACTCGGGGATCAGGCCGAACTTGAGGAGGTCCTCGGGCATCAGCTTGTCGAGGATCCGGCCACGCTCGCCCTTGGCGATGCCGCCCTCCGACCCGAACCCGATGGACCGCCGGCCGACCCGCTCCTCGACGATCTTCTCGAGCCCGTCGAAGGCGCCGCCGCAGATGAACAGGACGTTGGTGGTGTCGATCTGGATGAAGTCCTGGTGGGGGTGCTTGCGGCCGCCCTGCGGCGGCACGTTGGCGACGGTCCCCTCGAGGATCTTCAGCAGCGCCTGCTGGACGCCCTCGCCCGAGACGTCGCGGGTGATCGAGGGGTTGTCCGCCTTGCGCGCGATCTTGTCGATCTCGTCGATGTAGATGATCCCGCGCTGGGCGCGGGCGACGTCGAAGTCGGCGGCCTGGATGAGTCGCAGCAGGATGTTCTCGACGTCCTCGCCGACGTAGCCGGCCTCGGTCAGCGACGTGGCGTCGGCGATGCAGAACGGCACGTCCAGGACGCGGGCGAGGGTCTGGGCGAGGAGCGTCTTGCCCGCTGCCGGTCGGCCCGACCAGCAGGACGTTCGACTTCTGGAGCTCGACCTCGTCGACCTGGTGGCCGGCGTTGACCCGCTTGTAGTGGTTGTAGACCGCGACCGAGAGGACCTTCTTGGCCCGCTCCTGGCTGATCACGTACTGGTCGAGCGCGTCCTTGATCTGGTGCGGGTTCGGGAGCTTGGAGGCCGCGGACTTCGGGCGCGGCGTCTCGAGGAGCTCCTCCTCGATGATCTCCTGGCACAGGTTGATGCACTCATCGCAGATGTAGACGCCCTGCCCGGCGATGAGCTTGCGGACCTGCTCCTGGCTCTTGCCGCAGAAGGAGCACCGATACGGGACCTTGGGTCCCTTGGTGCTGCTGCTCGTCGTCACGTGCCCGGTACCGCCCCTATTCCTTCGACTTCTTCGGCGTCGGCTCGCTTGCCGCCGCCTCGTCCGTCACGGCCGATCCCTCGCCGCCGGTCAGGCCGGCGTCGTGGGCCTGTGCGATCAGAGAGTGCCCTCGGCCGCAGTAGACCGCGTCGATGATGCCATAGTCCTTGGCGTCACTCGGGAGACATGAAGTAGTCCCGGTCGGTGTCCTTGATCGACCTTCTCGAGCGGCTGGCCCGTGTGGCGGGCCAGGATCTCGTGGTTGCGCCTGCACCAGGTGCTCCCATTCCTGCATCTGGATGACCGCGTCCGGGGCGTTGCCGCGGAAGCCGCCGGACCCCTGGTGGATCATGATCCGGCTGTTCGGCAGGCGCGTAGCGCTTGCCCTTGGCGCCGGCGGCGAGCAGGACCGCCGCCATCGAGGCGGCCATGCCGATGCAGATGGTGCTGACCGGGGCCCGCAGGTACTGCATCGTGTCGTAGATCGCGAGGCCCGGACGTCACCATGCCGCCGGGCGAGTTGATGTACAGGCTGATGTCCTTCTCCGGGTCCTCGGACTCGAGGAACAGCAGCTGGGCGATGACCAGGTTGGCGAGGTGGTCCTCGATCGCGTCGCCCAGGAAGATGATCCGCTCGCGGAGCAGGCGCGAGTAGATGTCGTAGGCGCGTTCCCCTCGGCTGGAGGATTCGATGACCATCGGGACGAGCATCTGTGGTCTCTCCGTGCGCTGGATCCGGGATGGACGGTAGTCGTGGTGGTCAGCCGGCGCGGCGCCGGCTCGTCGGTGCAGGATGGATCCGGGGTCGGTCGCCCCGATCGCTGGCGTTGGCCTCGGCCTGCGCGTCCTCGATGGCCGAGCCGGGCCGTCCTCGAGGTGCGGCAGCGGCGGGTGCTCCGGGATGGGCGGCGAGCCAGCGGTCGATGAGCTGTCTCGACGACGCGGCTGCGGCGCAGGCTGCTGCGGATGAAGTCCTGCGGCCGCGCTCGGAGTCGAAGTAGGCCGACGAGCTTGGGATCCGCTCGCGTAGCGCTCGCGGCCGCGCGCGACCTCGGCCTCGATGTCCGCCTCGGGGACCTCGACGCCCTCGACCTCGGCGACCTTGCGACAGGACGAGCAGCATCTTGACCCGCTTCTCGGCGCCGGGTCGGAATTCGGCGTGGAGGTCCGCCTCGGTCTTCTCGACACCTCGAGGTACGCCTCCTCGTTGATGCCCTGCCGGGCGAGCGTGCCGCGGAACTCGTCGTGCATCACCTCGACCTCCTGGTCGACCAGGATCGTCGGGCAGCTCGACCGTCGCGTTGGCGACGGCGTACTCGATGATCTGGTCGGCGAACTCGTGGCGCGCCCGGTCCAGCGCGTTGCCGCTCGAGCCGCTCGTGATGTCCGCCCGCAGCGCGGCGAGGTCGGCGAAGTCGCCCATCTGGTGGACGAAGTCGTCGTCCAGGTCCGGCAGGATCTTCTCGCGCAGCTCCTTGAGGTCCACCGCGAAGTGGGCGGTCTGGCCGGCCAGGGTCGGGCTCGCCGTAGTCGTCCGGGAAGGTGATGTCGAAGTCGGTCGAGCCGCCCGACGTCGAGGCCGATGAGGTTGGCCTCGAACCCCGGGATCAGGCGCTCCTGGCCCAGGATCAGCGGCATCCGCTCCGTGGTGCCGCCCTCGAACGGCTCGCCGTCGCGGGTCCCGACGAACCCGATGACCGCGTAGTCGCCGTCCTTCGCCGCCGCGGTCCTCGACCGGCGGCCAGCGTCGCGTTCTGGTCGCGCAGCTCGTCGATGACCTTGTCGACCCGCGCGTCGTCGGTCGGTCTCGATCTCCGGGCCGAAATTGAAGTTGCGGTAGTCGCCGAGCTCGACCTCGGGCCGGACCTGGACGCGTCGCCTTGAAGATGAGCGGCTTGCCCTCCTCGGCCTGGACGATCTCGACGTCGGCGTTGGTGAGCGGGAGGATGTCCTTCTCGATGAGCGCCTCGCGGTAGGCGGCCTGGACAGGTGCTCGACCGCGTCATCGAGGACGGCGCCCGGCCCGAGGGCGCGCTCGAGGACCGGCCGCGGCGCCTTGCCGGGACGGAAGCCGGGGACGCGGGTCCGGCGCGAGAGGTGCCGCACCGCGTCTCGGATCGCCTTGTCCAGGCGCTCGGGGGGCAGCTCGATCTCGAGCACGATGGTGCTCTTGGGTGCGGGCGTCGTGGTGATCTGCATCGCCGGCGAAGTATAGGCGGCGAGTCCCCGCAGGGCCGGTGGGCGCGCCGCACGGCCGGCGGCCACCGCTCCGCGTCGACCCGGCGCTGGTAGGCGAGAGAGGGGTCGAACCTCCACGCCGCTCACGCGGCACCGGCTCCTAAGGCCGGCGCGTCTGCCATTCCGCCACTCGCCCGGGCAGAGTGTACCGCCCTAGGCGCCGCCGCTCGCCGAGTCGTCGTCCTTGGCGGCCTTCGCCTTGGCGGCCGTCTCGCGCGCCTTGGCGACCTCCTGGTCGGCCCGCTCGCGGATCCCGGCCACCCGTTCGGCGATGGTCCCGGCGTCCGGCTTGAACAGGGCCTCTGCCGCGGTCTTCGCGGCGCGAGCCGCGAACGGCGTGGCCACCGACAGCAGCACCGCCCGGCGCTGGCTCGCGTTGGCCTTGACCGCCTGCTTGGCGTAGTCCGCGAAGTCCCGCTCGAGCGCGCCGCGGACCTCGTCGCCGTCGCTGCCGAGGTGCGGAGCGTCTTCTCGATCTCGTCGGGCAGCATCGACTTGGGCATGGCGGCTTCGGCCGCCCGCGGATCGACGCGCTTCGCCGCGCCGAAGAGGCGCTGCGGGCCTTTGAGCGCGAGGAAGCCCACACCGCCCGCGACGGCGGCCGCCTTCGCCGGGCTGCGCCTTGACCTTGGCTGGGATGTCGACCGCGCGCACGGAACGAGGCCTCCAGGAGGTCGACCTGGTCGCCCAGCTCGGCCCGGCGCCTCGATCACCCGATCCCGGGCGGCATCCGTTTCTGTAGCCACTCGAGGGTCTCCTTGCTGGTCTCGATGGTCTGGGTCGGATAGAAGCGGGCCTTGAGGGCCTCGACGTCGATGCCAGTGCTCGCAGATGTCCGCGGCCAGGAAGGCCACCCATGCGACGTAGCCGACGGCGATGCCGATGCCGGCGCCGACCTGCGCGCCGAAGGTGATGGCGGTGAAGGCGCCCGACGCGCGACGCCGATGACGAGGGCGCCGATCGCGGTCGCCGGGTACGGACGCCTTCGCACGCCACGCGACGATGATCCCGACGAGGAGCCCGAGCAGACCGACCACGACCATGCCCACGACCAGCGGGCGGACGCCCGCCTCGACCGCCTGTCAGCGCGTTCGCCGATGGCCGTGTAGGCCCAGTTGGGGATGTCCAGGCGCGAGGGCCGCGCCGATGACGAGCCCGACGGCCACGGCCAGCGCGAGGGCGCGGACGATCCGTGCCGGCCGACATCGCCGACCGCGAGCAGGACGCAGCGCCATGGCGATCGCGACGAAGGCAGGAAGCCGTGGAGGACGCCCCAGCCCATCGAACCGAGCATCCACTCCCCGAGGAACAGCGCCGATGCCGATGATCGACCAGGCTGACCGCCACGATGACGAGGGCGATCGCGACGCCGACGAGGGCGGCGACCTGGGCGATCCGGCCACCGATGACCATCGCCTCGGCCTTGGCCAGCTCGACATGGGCCATGGCGAGGCGCATGGCGGCCTCGCGCGGTCGAGCCGAACTGGGCCCGCAGCCCCGGCGGTTTCGGTGGCTTCGGCGGCTTGGGCGCGCCCGGGGGTGGCGGGGTCCCCGCCGGCGGCGTGCCGGCCGGCGGCGGGCCTCGCTGGCGGCGTCGCCCGCTGGCGGTGGTGGTGTCGTCGGGTCGTCCAGGGTCGTGGCTCCGGGCAGGGCGGCTGGGGCGCGCTGGGTCGCGGGCGGTTAGCACCATGATACCAGCGGCCGCGCGTCGTGCCCGAACGAACGGACGGACCGGCGCCGCGGTACGCTCGCCCGATGGAGGACCGCTGACGTGACCGCGCCCGCGACCGCGGATACCGGCCGCCGGCTGCGCACCGCCGAGCTCCTGAGCATCGGCTCCGAGCTGACCGTCGGCGAGACCCGCGACACGAATGCCGGCGAGCTCGCCCGGGCGCTGACCCAGCGAGGGGTCCGCGTCGGCCGCATCACGGCCCTCCCGGATCGACCTCGACGCGGTGACCGACGCGTTCGCGACCGCGATGGCGCGGGCCGACCTCGTCATCTCGACCGGCGGCCTGGGGCCGACGCCCGACGACCTGACCCGCGAGTCGATCGCGGCCGCGTTCGGCGAGACGACGGTCGTGGACCCGTCCATCGAGCGCTGGCTGCGCGAGCTGTGGCGCCGCCGCGAGCATGCCCTTCCCGGAGCTCAACCTCAAGCAGGCGTGGCTGATCCCGTCGGCCGATCGCGCTGCCCAATCCCGAACGGCACCGCGCCCGGCTGGTTCGTCCGCCGCGGCGACGGCCCGGTCGTGATCGCGCTGCCCGGACCGCCGCGCGAGATGCGCCCGATGCTGGCGCGACCGAGGCCCTCCCCCGCCTCGAGCGCGATCGGGCTGGGGACCGACGTCGCCGCGCGGACCTACCGCCTGACCGGGATCGGCGAGTCGCAGGTCGCCGATCTGCTCGGGGACGCCTCTGCTCCGGCGCACCAACCCCGAGGTCGCGACCTACGCCCGGGTCGATGCGGTCGACGTCCGGATCTCCGCCGTGGGCGACGGGGCCGCGAGCGCGATGTCGATGGTCGAGGCGGCCGCGCAGGAGGTGCTGGCGGCCGCCGGCGAGTTCGTGTGGGCGACGGGCGAGACGACCTGGTCGGGTGCCATCGGCGAGCGCCTGGAGGCGCTCGGCTGGCGCCTCGCGATCGTGGAGATCGGCTCGGCCGGACAGTTCGCGACGCTCCTCGGGGACGTCCCCTGGCTCCGCTTCAGCGAGGCGCTCGCGCCGGACACGCCGGGCGCCCTCGCCCACGGGGGGCCGGACCCGGGCGAGCCGGCCACCGGCGACGACACCGCTCGGGACGGCCTCGAGCCGTACGCCCGCCGGGCGATGGAGCTGGCCGGTGCGGAGGTCGGCCTGGCGCTGCGGGTCACACCACGCCGGGGGGACACCGCGGTCTCGGTGACCGTCGTGACGCCGGCCGGCGTCCATCGCCGACACCGGCTGGTCTTCCTCGACGGGGCTGGCGGTCGAAGCCGGGCGGCGCTGGCGGCGGCGGCGATCCTCCTCGAGACGCTGCGCGCTCCGGAGGTCTGATCAGCGGCGCGACGCCCGGGCCAGGCCCTCGAGGTCGATGACCACGATCGCGTCACGCTCGAGCCGCAGGTAGCCGTCGTCCGTGAACTGGCGGAGCAGCTTGTTCACGCTCTGGCGGGTGCTGCCGACCATCGAGGCGAGGTCACCCTGGGTGAGCGAGGTCTTGAGCTGGATCGCGTCGTCCGGCAGTGGCGTGCCGCCATCGGCGGCCAGCCGGACCAGGCATGCCGCCAGCCGCCCGGTGATGTCAAGGAAGTGCAGCTCCTCCACGTGGGTCGTGAGCCGGCGGAGCTCCGCGGCGAGCGACGCCAGCAGGGCGTCGCGGACGATCGGCTCGTTCGCGATGAGGTCGCGGAACCGGTCCCGCGGCAGCACCACGGTCTCGACCGCGGTCAGCGCGGTGGCCGTCGCGGACCGTGCCGCGCCGTCGAGCAATGCCAGCTCCCCGAAGACGTCGCCCTTGGACAGCCGGACGAGGATGGCCTCGTCGCCGGCCTCGGACGGGAGCGAGATCTTGACCTCGCCGCTGACGATGATGAACAGGGCGTCGCCCGGATCCCCGACGTGGAAGATGACCTCGCCGCGGCGGAAGCGGCGGGCGCGCGTGCCGGCCGCGACCCGCCCGAGCGCATCGGGGTCGAGGCCGGCGAAGAACGGGATCGTCGAGAGCGAGTCGACGATGGGGGCCGGGGGGAGCATCGCGCCCATCCTAGCAAGCGCATCTCTGTCCGCCCGCCGACAGGGCGACCGTCGCGCCGCCGTCGCGCCCGTCCGCGGCGGCGACCGTAGGATGGCGACGATGAGCCCGAACCTGACCGGCGGCTTCCGCCTGACCGTGCTTGGCTGCAGCTCCGCGCCGCCGCACGAGGCGTGGCCGGCCGCGGGCTTCCTCCTCGAATGGGAGGAGACCGCGGTGCTGCTCGATGCCGGACAGGGCGTCATCCGCCGCCTCCAGCGACTGGTCGATCCCACCCACCTCTCCGCCGTCGTCATCGGGCACATGCACGCGGACCACTTCCTGGACCTGGTCGGCCTGCGCTACCTGTTCCCGTGGGGCGAAGCCGCGCAGGACCCGTTGGCGGTCCACCTGCCGCCCGGCGGCCGGGACCGGCTCGACGCCCTCGCGACTGCGATCTCGGAGCGACCCGGCTTCTTCGATGCCGCGTTCGACGCCCGCGAATTCCAGCCGGACGAGCCCCTCCGCATCGGCCCGTTCCTGGTCCGCTTCGTCCGCGGTCGTCACTACGTCCCGGCCTGGGGCGTGGTCGTCGAAGCCCCGGACGGGAGCCGTCTCGGCTACACCGGCGACACCGGCCCGAGCGATGCCGTGGTGGACGGGCTGCGCGGTGTCGACCTCCTGCTGATCGAGGCGGGCCTGCGGCTGCCCAGCCACGACGACCTGGAGCGCGGTCACCTGACCGCCGAGGAGGCGATCGACATGGCCGGCCGAAGCCAGGCCCGCTCGACGCTGCTCGTCCACTACCCGCCCTCCCGACGTGGCGAGCTCCAGACGCTGTGCGACGCTGCGGGTCCGTGGATCCGACCGGCCGTGGCCGGTCTCACGCTCACGATCAGCCCGCCGCCCGTCCCCGACCGCGCCCGGCCCCGCGAGGCCGTCGCCTAGGAGCCTCTCGCGGCCTCGAGCGCGGCATCGGCCCGCGACCGGTACTCGAGCGCGGCGTCTCCCGTGGCCAGGCCGGCCGCCGTCTGCCAGAACGCGGCCGCCTCGGCCGCGGCCCCGAGTCCCAGCGCCGCCGTGGCCGCCGCCTCGAGCAGTGGGATCGCCCGCGCGGCATCGCCCGACGCCGCGCGATGGACGGCGATGAGGCTGACCAGCATCGGGTCGTCCGCCTCCTCGAGACGGTCGGCGAGGGCAGCATGGAGCACCCGCCGGCGGCTCGTGAGCAGCCCTGCGTAGGCGGCGTCGTGGATCAGCGGATGGGTGAACCGCCACGCGCCATCCTCCGCCGGCACGATGAGGCCCGCGTCCACCAGCTGGGCGAGCGCCGCGTCGGCGGGCGGCGTGCCCAGCAGGTCGGTGAGCCGATCGGCACTGAACCTGGATCCGATGACGGCGGCCACGCCGAGGATCTCGCGGGCGTCGTCGGGGAGCGCATCGATGCGCGCGCCGAGCACGGCCCGGAGCGTGACCGGCAGCCCGGCGAGTGGTGCGTCGGCCAGCGTCACCCGGCCGCCGTCCCATGCCAGCGTCCCGTCCTGGAGGAACGCCCGGACCGTCTCGGTCACGAACAGCGGGTTGCCCGCGGTCCGGTCATGGATCCGCCGGGCGTCGGCGGCATCGAGGGCCGCTCGCGCGACCTGCGTGGCGAGCTGCGCGGTCTCTGGTATCGCGAGCCCGCCGAGGTCCAGCCGCTCGACGCCGGGCCAGGCGGCCCACGGCGGCGGCTGCCCGGGTCGCATCCCGGCCAGGATCACGACCGGCGCTCGCGCCGTCCGCTCGATGAGGACCTCGACGAGCCCGGCGCTCGAGGGATCCATCCAGTGGAGGTCGTCGATGACGATCACCCGCGCGCCGGACGTCTCGATGATCCGGTCGATGTACCGGCCCGCCACCTCGATCAGGGTCGCGGCGAGCGCCGCCTGGTCGGTCGGCGCGAGCGGCGCCTCGGCCTCCCAGCCAGAGAACGCCGCATCGCGCGCGATCGCCGCGATCGCTCCGCCGTAGCGCCTGCCCACGTCCGGCGCCAGGTCGGGGGTGAAGAGCATGGTCCGCGCGAACGTCCCCGAAATCGACCTCGTGCTCGTCCGCGACCGCCTGGGCGAACACCCGCGTGAACCGGTAGGGCTCGGCCTGGCCGTACGAGGTGTTCTCGGCCCAGGTCCAGGCCATCCCCCGCGTCCGGGCGTCGTCCTCGATCTCGGCGAGGAGCCTGGTCTTGCCGATCCCCGCATCTCCGACCACGAGCATCGCGCCCCCGATGCCCGTGTCGCGGCAGCGATCGAGCAGCGCCCGGAACCTGGCGAGTTCGGCCTCTCGCCCGATCAGCGGGCCGATCGCGGGGGTCCCATGCGGACCCTGCCCGCCGAAGGTCGGACCGCCCTCGAGGGCATGGATCCCGACCGGCTCGGACTGGCCGCGCAGGACCACCGATCCACGGTCGACCACGCGCAGGCGACCCCGGGCGGCCTCCAGCGTGGCCGTATCCAGCAGGATCTCACCGCGCCGGGCGAGCGACTGGATCCGTGCGGCGGTCGTGATGGCCGAGCCCGTCAGTGCGAGGTCGTCAGGTCCGCTGCCGTCCCGCGCGGTCGTGACGACCTCGCCGGTCGCGATGCCGATGCGGACCTCGAGCGGCTCGCCGTCCCCTTCCGCATGGCGCAGGACGTCGCGGATGGCGAGGGCCGCCAGGGTCGCGCGGACCGCGTCGTCGTCGTGGGCGCGGGGCCAGCCGAAGACCGCGAAGACGGCATCGCCGATGAACTTCTCGCGCGTCCCGTCGTAGGACTCGATCACATCGGCCATGGCCGTCAGCGCGGTACGGACCCGCTGGCGGACGACCTCGGGGTCATGCTCGGCGACCATCCGGACGTAGTCGACGAGATCGGCGAAGAGCGCGGAGACGATCCGCCGGTCACCGGCCTCACCGATGTCAGGCGCGCTCGGTGGTGTCCGCGCGGCCACGAAGGACGCGCCGCACTGGGCGCAGGTTCGTGCATCCGACGCCATATCGGCGCCGCACGTGCCACACCGCACCGTTCGGTATTCCCTTCCGCGCGCTCGACCGAAGTCTAGCCGCGGGCGCGGTCGCGCACGCCCGTCCGGGCGCGAGGTCAGGAGACGGTCAGGACCGGTTGCGCGGCGGCCTGCGCCGTGCGGACGCTCAGCCGCGCGGCGACGGCGCCGGCGACGGCTGTGAGCGCTCGCGCGGCCGGCCCGGGTTCGCGCTGCGCGACGGCCGGGACACCCACGTCCCCGCCCTGGCGGACGGTCACGTCGAGCGGGATCGCGCCGAGGAAGTCGAGTCCGTGCTCGGCGGCAAAGCGTTCCCCGCCACCACGTCCGAAGATCTCGGTGAGCTCGCCGCAGTGCGGGCAGACGAAGGCGGTCATGTTCTCGACCAGCCCCAGGATCGGGACACTCATGCGCTTGAACATCGCGAGGGCCTTCGCAACGTCGGAGAGCGCGACCTCCTGGGGGGTCGTGACGAGGACGGCGCCGGAGATCGGCACGGCCTGGGCGAGAGTCAGCTGCGCGTCCGAGGTGCCGGGCGGCAGGTCGATGACGAGGTAGTCCAGCTCGCCCCAGTCGACGTCGCGGAGGAACTGCTGGATCGCGCCGCCGACCAATGGACCGCGCCACACGATCGGCTGGCCCTCCGGGACGAAGAACTGGATCGAGATGACCTTGACGCCGTGGCGCTCCATCGGCTCGATCTTGTTCTCGGCGGTGGCCTTGGGCTGGCCCGAGACACCCATCATCATCGGGATGTTCGGGCCGGTGATGTCGGCGTCGAGGAGGCCCACGCTCGCGCCGGCCTGGGCAAGGGCGACGGCGAGGTTGACGCTGACGGTGCTCTTGCCGACGCCGCCCTTGCCGGACGCGACCGCGATCACGTTCTTGACGCCGGGAAGCAGCTGCTCCGCCTGGCGCGGCTGGGCTCGGCGGACCATCGCCCCCCAGGTGATGTCGACGCGTTCCGCGCCGATGGCCCCGAGGACCGAGCGCACGTTCCCCTCGATCTCGTCCTTGAGCGGGCAGGCCGGCGTGGTCAGCTCGATCGTGAAGGCGACGGCCGAGCCGTCGATGACGACGCCCTTGACCATGTCGAGGGTGATGATGTCGCGGCCGAGCTCGGGTTCCTGGACGGCGCGCAGGGCATCGATGACGACGTTCTCGGTCAGGTCCGGCATGGGCGATCTGGATCCCTTCGGGGCGAGGTTCTGACGGTCAGTGCGTCAGTATCGTACCGCGCGCTCGCGTCTGGGGCCGCGGCTGTGACGGCGCCACGGTGACCAGCGCTCGCAGGACGCCGCGGCCGGTTCGAACCCAGCAGGCCCGCATGCGTGCGACGGTGCGAATCTCGCACGTCGCATCGGCGGACGGCACGAGTCCCGGCTTCTTGACACGCCGAACACGCGGCCCATATCCTCGGCCGCATCCGGGCCGTGCCGGCAGGCCGACCGAGGTCGCGCAGGAGGAGTGCGTCGACCCCGGGCCCCCCGTCCGCGGCATCTTACGAACCCGACCGCAGGAGTACCAACGAACGTGCCCGCCGTCGACGTCAGGCTCGTGGACGTGGTCAAGCGCTATGGCGATGCCCTGGCCGTGGACCACATCAACCTGGAGGTCCAGACCGGCGAGTTCTTCAGCCTGCTCGGGCCGTCCGGCTGTGGAAAGACCACCACCCTTCGGATGATCGGCGGCTTCGAGGCACCGACGTCCGGGCTCATCGAGCTCAAGGGCCAGGACGTCACGTGGCTGCCCCCCTACAAGCGGCACGTCAACACGGTCTTCCAGAACTACGCGCTGTTCCCGCACCTCACGATCTTCGAGAACGTCGCCTTCGGGCTGCGGCGCAGCGGCGCCAAGGACGACGAGGTGCGCAGCCGCGTCACCGAGATGCTCAAGCTCGTCGAGCTGCCCGGCTTCGAGCACCGCAAGCCGAACCAGGTCTCGGGCGGACAGGCCCAGCGCGTCGCGCTCGCCCGAGCGCTGATCAACCGTCCGTCGGTGCTGCTCCTCGACGAGCCGCTGGGCGCCCTGGACCTGAAGCTGCGCAAGCAGATGCAGGTCGAGCTGAAGCGGATCCAGCAGGAAGTCGGGATCACGTTCATCTTCGTGACCCACGACCAGGAAGAAGCGATGACGATGTCCGATCGCATCGCCGTCATGAACCACGGCAAGTACGAGCAGCTCGCCGACCCGGCGAGCCTGTACGAGCGGCCGCGCACGCGCTTCGTGGCCAGCTTCCTCGGGGTCAGCAACCTGCTCGCCGCCAAGGCGGCCGGGACCGATGGGACCTACACGATCGCCCGGATGGCCGACGACACGGCGATCCGCGTCCCGAGCGCCCTGGTCGAGGGGTTCGATGGCTTCGAGGTGGGGGTCCGCCCCGAGAAGATCAAGCTGAACGAGCTCACCGATCCGGTCCCCGACGGCGTCAACCAGCTCCAGGGCGTGGTCCGTGACGTCTCGTATCTCGGCGTTTCGACCAGCTACATCGTCGACACCAAGGGCGGAGGCTCCGTCACGGTCTACGAGCAGAATGTCGAGCGCGCCACGCGTGCGGAGCTGTGGCGGCCCGGCGAGGACGTCCGCATGACCTGGCTGCCCGACCACACATTCGCGGTCGAAGGGGCGGCGCCGCCGCCGACGACGAACGCCGAGGATGTGGCCCTCGAGGGCGCCGCGGTCCCGCCACCGCCCGCGGTCCTCTCGCGACGACGCTTCATCGCGGGCGGCGCGATCGCCCTCGGCGCGGTCGGGCTCGCGGCCTTCCTCGTCAACTCGAACAGCGGCGGCACCGCGGTCGCCTCGGCCTCGCCGAGCAGCAGCGCCCCCGCTGGGTCGCCGCCGCCGTCCGTCGGGCCGTCCGCCAGTGCCGAGGTCGTGACGCCGCCGCCGAACCAGGTCGCGACCGGCCCGCTCAAGTTCGCCAACTGGCCCGCCTACATCGACCAGGTCAAGCCCGCCGACGCGGATTCCGGCGTCCTGCCCCCAGGCTCCTCGCAGACGCTCGCCGACTTCACCAAGAAGCACGGTGTGGAGGTCGACTACGAGGAGAAGATCGGCGACAACGCCAGCTTCGTCCAGACCATCACACCAGCCCTCGTGGGTGGTCTGCCGACCGGTTGGGACCTCATCGTCCTGACCGACTGGATGGCGGGCAAGCTGATCGCCAAGAGCTGGTGCGAGCAGATCGTCAAGGCCAACGTGCCCAACTGCGTGGCGAACCTGCGCGAGCCCTTGAAGGGCGTCGAGTGGGACCCGGGCAACGACTTCCACTATCCGTGGCAGTCGGGGATGACCGGCATCGGCTACAACGTCAAGACGCTGACCGACAACGGGGTCGCCGAACCGACCAAGATCGCGGACCTGTGGAACATCCCCGCGGACAAGCTGAGCTTCCTCAGCGAGGCGCGGGATACGTTCGGGCTCGGCCTGCTCAAGCTCGGGATCAAGGCGGACCCCACGACCGTCACGGCGGCCGACCTCCAGGCGGTGCACGACGACATGCAGCCGCTGGTCGATGGCGGCCTGCGCTTCCAGGGCAACGAATACCTGCAGGACTTCGCGCAGAAGAAGGCCTGGGCGGCGTTCGTCTGGTCCGGCGACCTCGCGTCGTCGGGTGGCGACGACGACCGCTTCGCGTTCCCGGACGAAGGCACGATGCTGTGGACCGACAACATGCTCATCCCGAAGGGCGCGCCCAACAAGTACACGGCCGAGCTGATGATGGACTTCGTCTACGACATCCCGGTCGCCGCCCAGATCGCCGACTACGTCTACTACGTCTCGCCGGTAGCCGGCATCGAGGCGGCCATCGAGGCGCTCGATGAGGGGGCATCGAAGAACCCACTGCTGTTCCCGCCGCCGGAGGTGGTCGCCAAGCAGCAGAACTTCCAGTTCCTGTCGCCGGACCTCGAGGAAGTGCTCAACGCGCTCTACGCGAACCTTGCCGGCACCTGATCGAGGCCCGCTGACCGCATGACCGCCGCCACCACCTCGAAAGCTCCCACCGGCCCGGGCTGGCGCGGCCGGCTGGGCGCCGCGCTGCCCTACATCCTGCTGGCGCCGGGCCTCCTGTTCCTGTTCGTCTTCTTCGTCATCCCGGCCGTCCAGATGTTCACGTACTCCATCTCGACCGGCTCGGTCGAGGAAGGCTTCAAGATCACCTGGACGCTCGACGCCTATCGCGAGGGACTGGAGACCTTCGGGAAGCAGTTCCTGAACTCGATCCTCTACGGCGGGATCGCCACGATCCTGTGCCTGCTCATCGGCTTCCCGGTCGCCTACACGATCGCGTTCCGGGGCGGCAAGTACAAGAACCTGATCCTGTTCCTGGTCATCGCGCCGTTCTTCACGAGCTTCCTGATCCGGACGATCAGCTGGAAGATCCTGCTCGGCGACGAGGGCCCGATCCTCGGGCCGCTCAAGCACACCCTGAGCATCCTCCCGGGCACGTTCAGCATCCTGGGAACGCCGGTCGCCCAGGTCTTCGGAATCACCTACAACTTCCTGCCGTTCATGATCCTGCCGCTCTACGTGGCCCTCGAGAAGATCGACTTCCGCCTGATCGAGGCGGCCGAGGACCTGTATGCGAACCGCGGCGCGGCCTTCCGGCGCGTCACCCTGCCCCTGGCCCTGCCGGGCGTCTTCGCCGGCTCGCTGCTGACATTCATCCCGGCGATGGGCGACTACATCAACGCCGAGCTGCTGGGCAACCCGAGCACGCGGATGATCGGCAACGTCATCCAGAACCGGCTGCTTGTCCAGAACGACTATCCCGTGGGGTCGGCGCTGTCGTTCATCCTGATGGCCGGGATCCTGATCGCGGTGGCGGTCTACGCCCGCGCCCTGGGCACCGAACAGCTGACCGGCTGATGACGGCGGACGCGACCAGCGGCGCGATCCCGGCAGCCCCGCCACGGGGGTCGCTCTGGCAGCGCACCCAGCCGAAGCTCCTGCCGGCCTTCACGGTGTTCGCGATCATCTACCTGATGATCCCGATCGCGGTGATGATCGTCTTCTCGTTCAACGAGCCGGAGGGGAAGTTCAACTACATCTGGAACCACTTCTCGCTGCAGGGCTGGCTCCACCCCTTCGACTGGCCGGGCCTCGGCGACGCGGTGCGCACGAGCCTCGTCGTCGCGCTCATCTCGACGGTCTTCGCGACGATCCTCGGGACGATGATCGGGCTGGCCCTGACGCGCTACCAGTTCCGTGGCCGCGGCGCCCTCAACGGGATCATCTTCCTGCCGATGGCCACCCCCGAGATCGTCCTCGGGGCGAGCTTGCTGACCCTATTCGTAGCGACGGCGCTAGCGCCGCTGGCGGGCAAGGTCCCGGCCCTCTACCCGACCGGCTTCGTGACCATCCTGATCGCCCACATCATGTTCAACATCAGCTTCGTGGTCGTGACCGTGAAGGCCCGCCTGCAGGGGTTCGACCGCCGCCTCGAGGAGGCGGCGATGGACCTTGGTGCGAATGAGATCACGACCTTCTGGAAGGTCACGTTCCCGCTGATCCTGCCGGGCGTCATGGCCGCGGCGCTGCTGGCGTTCAGCCTCTCGATCGACGACTTCGTCATCACCAACTTCGTGTCCGGCACGACCAACACGTTCCCGATCTGGATCTACTCCATCCAGCGCAACGCCCTACCGGTCCAGATCAACGTCATCGGTTCGATCATCTTCCTCGGCGCGGTCGGCCTGGTCGGATTGAGCACGCTCCGCTCCGGTCGCGCCGCCCGCATCCGCTAGCCGGGGCCGTCCCCATGGTCGACACCGCGCCGCGCAACGCCCCCACCTCGCCCCTCCCCGATCACGCCGTCGTGCCCGCGGTCTGGAGCCGGATCACGAACCTCGATATCGACCGCGGCGAGGGCTCATGGCTGATCACCCGCGACGGGGAGCGCTACCTCGACTACTCGTCGGGGATCGGCGTCACCAACACCGGCCACGCCCATCCGCGGGTGGTCGCCGCCGTCCAGGCGCAGGCCGCCAAGCTGCTCCACGGCCAGCAGAACATCCTGTACCACGAGCCCGGCCTGCGGCTCTACGACCGGCTGCGCGGCCTGCTCCCCGGCGGCCCGTGGCAGGCGTTCCTGTCGAACTCGGGCGCGGAGGCGGTCGAGGCCTCGGTGAAGCTCGCCCGGGTCGCGACCGGCCGCCCGGCCGTGCTGGCGTTCCGCTACGGCTACCACGGGCGGACCGCCCAGACGATGGCGCTCACGACCGCCAAGGACGTCTATCGAGCGGCGTTCGAGCCGCTCCCGGGCTCCGTCTACCACACCGCCTACCCGTACTGCTATCGAGCCCCGGGCGGCGCGCACTCGCCGGACGCCTGCACCTGCGACTGGGAGGCCCAGCTCGACCTGACCTTCCACCAGTTCATCTACCCGGACCGGGTCGCGGCGATCATCCTCGAGCCGGTGCTCGGCGAGGGCGGCTACATCGTGCCGCCGCCCGGCTTCCTGCCGCGCCTGCGCGAGATCACCCGGGAACACGGGATCCTGCTCATCGCCGACGAGGTGCAGACCGGGTTCGGGCGGACCGGCGAGATGTTCGCGGTCTGCCACTGGGACGTGGAGCCCGACATCCTGGTCATGGCCAAGGGGATCGCCTCCGGCCTGCCACTCTCCGGGATCCTGGCACGGGCCGAGCTGATGGCCACCTGGAAGCCAGGCACGCATGGCGGCACGTACGGCGGCAACGTCGTCTCGTGCGCCGCCGCCAATGCCACCCTTGATGTCATCGAGGAGGAAGGGCTGGTCGCCAACGCCCGGGAGCGTGGCGACCAGTTCCTCTCCGGCCTCCGCCGGCTCGCGACCCGCTATCCGTCGATCGGCGACACCCGCGGGCTCGGGCTGATGGTCGCGATCGAGCTGGTCAAGCCGGGCGTCGGCGATGGCCGGACGCCGGATCCGGAGCTCACCAAGCGGATCCAGGCCGAGGCGCTGGCGCGCAAGCTGATCGTGCTGACCGCCGGAACCTACGTGAACGTCGTCCGGATCATCCCGCCGCTCGTGACGACCGCGGAGAGATCGACCAGGCGCTCGCGATCCTGGACGAGAGCCTCGCGGCTGCGGGCGCCTGACGGCGCGACGGGCATGAGCGATCGAGAGGGATCGCCAGGATCGCCGGCGGCGGATGCCGGCGCAGTTGCGGCGCGAGCCAGGGCCGGCGCCCTCCTCGATGCCGCGGCACACGTCCAGCTCGACGTGGTCGTGATCGCGCCTCCGGACGCCGCGCGCACTGCTGCGCGTGAGCGGGCACGAGTCGCGGCGAACGCCGCGGGGCGCGGCAGACTGCTCGACGATGCCCTCGTGGCGGCGCGCGAGCGGGTGACGCGTGCCTTCGCGGCGGGCGGCTACTCCGGTACGTGGGCGGCGACTGACATGGCGGTCTCCGCCGTCCGCGGCCCCGATCGCGCGGCCGCGGCAGCGGCGCTCGAGGAAGCCGTGACGGCCGCGGTCACCGAGGACATCGTGGACCCCGAGACGATCGGGGTGCTCAACGCGTCATGGGCCGAACTGACGTCACTCCGGACGATGCCCCAACCCGGGTCGCTGTCCAACTTCGGCCGTTCGATGGCGTCCTTGCGCGGGATCCGGGGGGCGACGGTCCTCGGGCTCATCGCCATCGCCATCGTGGTCGCCCTCAGCACCGGCGTCACCGCGCTCGGCCTTGGGTTTCTGGCGGTCGCGCTGCTGATCGCGGGAC
Source organism: uncultured Chloroflexia bacterium (assembly GCA_963834915.1). GTDB lineage: Bacteria > Chloroflexota > Limnocylindria > Limnocylindrales > CSP1-4 > SPCO01. The sequence goes on along the minus strand of CAWIDI010000005.1, from coordinate 20,535 downwards.
TGGCCATCGCGGGCGGCGGGAATGCCGAGCCGCGCTGACGCTGGTCAATGCTCGGGCGGCGAGGGGAACCGCGATTCCGCACGCGCCTGCTGTCCGACCGTGGTCCGCATCCCGATGACCGCGAAGAGGATGAAGCCGAGCAGGAACCCCAGCGCGGCCAGCGGCAACGCGACCTCGAGCCCGGCGCCAAGACCGATCGCGATGATGGCGAGGACCGCGCCCAGGAGGATCAGATCGATGATCGCGACCATGGCGATCGTGGTCGTCAGGCCGTGGAGGACGTTGCGGACCACGCTCGCCGACTGGGTGATCTCGCCATAGGTGGCGAGCACGCCACGGGCATCGTCGTGGAAGCCGCTGACGAAGTACGGCTCCAGGCCAGGCACCATCTCGCGGTAGGCGTGGCGGATCCGGTTCATGCCACGCACGCACTGGCAGCTCCTCGCCGCTCGCGTCGATGAGCCGGCCGACCGTCGCGATGCCGATATACAGGTCGGCCAGCAGCAGACACCGCGGCGATCGGCACGACCGTCGTCGACAGGCCCTGCGCGCCGATCAGGAAGCCGATGACGATCGAGCGTCGCCGACAGGAACGTGAGGAACATCCCGGCCCGGCTGAATGCCTCGTTGTACGCCAGCGAGCGCGTCGTCGAGCAGGCTCCAATGCTCGGTCGAGAGGATCTGGAGCGCACGCGGATCGTCGAGGCCGGTCCGCCCGCCGGACGGCGTCGGCGGTCCCACGTGCGGCGGCGTTTCGGCTGGCATCGACGCCATCGATTCCTGCATCAGCGTGGATCCTCCTTCAGCGTTCCACCAGCCGGCGCCGGACGGTCTCGTGGAGGTGGCCGTTCGACGCGAGGAACGTACCGGAATTGATGGCGCGCCGTCCCTCCAGGTCGGTCGCGAGGCCGCCGGCCTCCTCGACGATGACCGACGGCGCCGCCGCGTCCCACGACGACAGGCCGACCTCGACCATCGCCTCGGCCGCGCCCTCGGCGATGAGCGCGTAGCCCCAGAAGTCACCGAACCCGCGCTCGCGCCAGACGTCGTCGAGGAGCGCGCCCAGGCCGGGCGCCTTCCCGGACCGCGCGATATCCCGGCCGGAGCCGTACAGCACCTGGGCGTCCTCGAGCCGGGACGACGCGCGAGACCGACACCCGACGCACCGCCTCGCCGCGGTTGCGCGCCCACGCGCCGCCGGCGCGCCACGCCCACCAGCGCTCGTCGAGCGCGGGCGCGGACATGACGCCGGCCTGCAGCTCGCCGTCGCGCTCGACCGCGAGCAGGGTCCCGAACAGCGGCACGCCGCGGATGTAGTTGTGCGTGCCGTCGATCGGGTCGATGTACCAGCGGACCGACGCGTCGCCGTCCTCGGTGCCGTATTCCTCGCCGACCAGTCCGTGGTCCGGGAAGGCCGCCTGCAGCCGCTCGCGGATCCTCGCCTCGATCGCCTTGTCCGCCTGGGTCACGAACGTGCGATCGGGCTTGGCCTCGATGGTCAGGTCGCGCCGGAAATGGGAGCGGGCGATCACGTCGGCCTCGTCGCAGGCGGCCTGGGCGACCTCGAGCCAGCCGCGCAGCTCGGCATCGCTCCCCCGCCGGAGGCTCGCCGACCATTCCCCGCCGAACGCCGGGCCGCTCATGCGCGGATCCGATCGCCGGCCGGGTCCCAGAGCGGCTCGCGCATCACCTCGAAGCCGATCCAGTCGCCGAAGACCTCCACCTCGCCGCGCGTCCCGATCGACGCGTCCGGCGGCAGGTACGCGTACGCGATCGAGCGCTCGACGGCGAACCCGTATCCGCCCGAGGTGACGCGGCCGACGACCTCGCCGCCAAGGCGGACCGGCTCGTTGCCGAGCGGGACCGCGCGCGGATCGTCGAGGACCAGGCAGCGCAGCCGCTTGCGCGGGCCGACGGCCTTCGCGGCGAGCAGCGCCTCGCGTCCGAGGAACCCGCCGGGCTTGTCGAGCGCGACCGCGAACCCGAGCCCGGCCTCGAACGGCGTCTCGTCCGGCGTGATGTCGCTCGACCAGACGCGGTAGCCCTTCTCGAGACGGAGCGCCTCGATCGCGCGGTAGCCGCCGGCGACGATCCCGTGGGGGACGCCCGCCGCCCACAGCGTCGACCAGAGGGTGCGCCCGTACTCGGTGGGGGCGTACAGCTCCCAGCCGAGCTCCCCGACGAAGGTGACGCGCAGCGCCAGGACCGGCACGGACCCGACGCTGATCTCGCGGGCGGTGAGGTACGGGAACGCCTCGTTCGAGAGGTCGCGCGGCAGTGAGCGGCGCGAGGATCTCGCGCGCCTTCGGCCCCCACAGCCCGAAGCAGACCCGCGAGGACGTGAGGTCGCGGACGACCGCGGAGCCGTCCTCGGGCAGGTGCTGGCGCAGCCAGGCGGCGTCGTGATTGCCGAACGCGGTCCCGGTCACGAGCAGGAAGCGCATCGGGCGCCAGCCGGGTCACGCTGAGGTCGGCCTGGATCCCGCCGCGGCGGTCGAGGAGCTGCGTGTAGACGATCGAGCCGACCGGCCGGTCGATGTCGTTGGCGCACATCTGCCCGAGGAACGCGACCGCGCCCGGCCCCGCGACCTCGAGCTTGGCGAACGATGTCTCGTCGAAGAGCGCCGGCCGCCTGCCGGGTCGCGAGCGCCTCGGCGCCGATCGCCGGCGACCAGTGATGGCCCGCCCAGCCGCGCGGTCGGAGCGACTCGTCGCCTGCGGCGCGCGTTCGACTCGAACCAGTTGGGGCGCTCCCAGCCGGACTTCTCGCCGAAGGACGCGCCGAGGCCGGCAAGCAGCTCGTAGGTCGGCGAGGTCCGCAGCGGACGCGCCGGACTGGCGCTCCTCGTTCGGGTAGTGGATGTCGTAGTAGGTCGCGTAGTTCTCGATGGACCGCGCCAGCGTGTAGCCCTGCGAGCGATAGGCCGGCCCGAACCGCCGGATGTCCATCTTCCAGAGGTCGAGCTCCGGCTGGCCCTCGACGATCCAGGTCGGCCATCTGGCGCCCGATCCCGCCGGCGCCCGCGATCCCGTGGGCCGAGAAGCCGGCCGCGACGAAGAAGCCGCGGACCTCGGACTCGCCCAGGATGAACTCGTTGTCCGGGGTGAACGCCTCCGGCCCGTTGATGACCCGGCTGACGCCCGCGTCGGCCATCGCCGGGACGCGGCGGATGGCGCCCTCCATGATCGGCCCGAAGCGGTCCATGTCGGGTGGCAGCAGCTTGCCGTTGAAGTCGGGCGGGACGCCGTCGAGCGCCCACGGCGCGGGGTCGCGCTCGTAGCCGCCCATGCACAGGCCGCCGACCTCCTCGCGGAAGTAGACGAGGTTGTCCGGGTCGCGGAGCTGCGGGCAGGCCGGGGTGGACGCCCTCGATCGCGCTCGGTGAACAGGTACTGGTGGGCCATCGGGATGATCGGCACGGTGACGCCGGCCATCCGGCCGATCTCGGGTGCGAACATCCCGCCGGCGTTGACGACGACGTCGGCGCGGATCTCCTGGCGCTCGCCGCGGTGCTCGACGGTGACGCCGGTGACCCGGCCGCGCTCGACGCCGATCGGCCAGGACCCGCGTGTGCGGCCGGATCGACGCGCCACGCGAGCGGGCGCCGGCGGCGAGCGCCTGGGCGAGCCCGGACGGGTCGAGCCAGCCGTCGGTCGGCAGGTAGACGGCGCCGAGGACGCCGTCGGTCGACATCAGCGGGAAGAGGTCGCGCGCCTCGGACGTCGTGATCAGCTCGAGCGGCAGCCCGAACGTCCGCGCCCAGCCCGCCTGCCGGCGCAGCTCCTCGAAGCGCTCGGGCGTGGATGCGAGTCGGAGCGAGCCGACCTCGTGCCATGACGGGTCGGTGCCGGTCTCGGCGGCCAGCCGGCGGTAGAGCTCGGCCCCGTACATCATCATCCGGGTCAGCGTCACCGAGCTCCGGAGCTGGCCGACCAGGCCGGCCGAGTGGAAGGTCGAGCCCGAGGTCAGCTCGGCCCGGTCGACGAGCACGACGTCGGTCCAGCCGAGCTCGGTCAGGTGGTAGGCGATGGAGGTGCCGCCCACGCCGCCACCGATGACGACCGCCCGGGCATGTTCGACCATCGCGCCGCGTCTCCTCCTCCGACCCGCCTGACGACGTACAGCGTACCGTCACGCTACGCTGACCGGCGCATGGGTCCCGAACCGACGCCACCGGTCCCGCAGCCAGCCGATGGATCGGGGGCGCTGCCGCGCCAGGTTGCCGTCGGGGCCGTCATCTTCGTCGCGACGCTGATCCTGCTGCTCGGTGCCACCACGCTCCTGACGACCGCCCCGGCCCCGTCCGGATCAGCCGCCGCCAGCCGCTCGGCCGCAGCCAGCGCCTCGGCGGTGGCCAGCCCGTCGGCGACGGCGAGCGGCGCGGCTCCGCCGGCAGCGGCGGGGCCTCCGCCGTCGGCCAGCGCCGCCGCGATCCCGTCCGGCTCGCCCGGGCCGTCGCCGAGCCCGACGCCCGTCCCGCGCGGCGACCAGATCCTGATCGGCGCAGGCGACATCGCCGACTGCGCCACCGATGACGACGAGGCCACCGCGCGGCTCCTCGACCAGCTGCCGGGCACGGTCTTCACCGCCGGCGACAATGCCGGCCCGGACGGCAGTCCCGCACGGTTCAGCGACTGCTACGCGCCCACCTGGGGGCGCCACCTGGCACGCACGCGGCCCGCCGCCGGCGAGCAGGACTGGGCGACGAAGGACCTCGCCGGCTACCTCGGCTACTTCGGAGCCGCCGCGGCACCGGACGGCGTGAGCTGGTACTCGTACGACCTCGGGACGTGGCACATCGTGGTGCTCGATTCCGACTGCGGCCACGTCGGCGGCTGTGGCGCCGACAGCGACCAGGGCCGCTGGCTGGCCAAGGACCTCGCCACGGCCAAGGCGACCTGCACGCTCGCCATCTGGCACTCCCCGCGGTTCAGCTCCGGGACGTCGGGCGGCGACGCGGCCGTGGCGCCGTTCTGGGACGCGCTCCACGCCGTGCACGCCGAGGTGATCGTGAACGCCCACGACCGCGACTACGAGCGGTTCGCGCCGCAGGACCCGGGCGGCCGGCAGGACCGCGCCGACGGCATCCGCCAGTTCGTGGTCGGACCGGCGGCGCGCCGCTCGACCGGGTTCGGGCCGTCAGCCGCGAACAGCGAGTTCCGGCTGACCGGCGCCCACGGGGTGCTGCGCCTGGTGCTCCGCGAGAAGGACTACGCCTGGACCTTCATCCCGAGCGACGGGACCGCCACCGACAGCGGCCAGGCCGCCTGCCACTAGGCTCCGTCCAGGCGCCGGCCTCACGCGACGGCATCGCGCAGAGCCCGTTCGAAGGACGGCGCGTTGGCGTTCGCGAGCAACCGATCGAAGTGCTCGTCCGCGTACGCCACGAAGTCGACGTCGAGGGTGCTGACCCCTTGCTGGAGCACGCCCCACATCGCCTCGCGGAAGTCCGACACGACGCGCATGAGCGTCAGGCGGGCCAGGCGGGACGGCCGCACCTCCCCGTCGTAGGCGGCGAGCAGCAGCGCGTCCTCGTCCGGTGTCAGCTCGTGGTTGATGCTGAAATTGCCCAGGTCGAAGAACGGGTCGCCCATGCCCGCGTACTCCCAATCGACGATCCGGATGCGCGACCCGTCGTCGATGAAGTTGGCGTTGAGCAGGTCGTTGTGGCAGGGCCGCAGCTCCAGGGGCGCCTCCAGGCACGCCAGATCGATGCGCCGCCCGATGGCAGCGGCGAGGTCGTAGGCGGCGGGGATCGGCACGCCCGCGGGCCATCGCGAGCGCCCGGTACGCCTCGGCGATGCGCAGCGGGACGAAGAGCCCGGGGATCGCCGGGCCGTCGTGGATCCGGCGCAGCGAATCGGCGACGCGTCGGAGCGTCTCGGGCCGGTGCACGGCCTCGTCGCTGACGGCCGAGCCCTCGATGAAGCGCGTGACGAGGTAGCCCTCCGGGCGGATGAACGCGGTCACCTCCGGGCCGACCCCGACGCCGGCCGCCGCGACCGTCGCGGCATGCTCGACCTCGCGGCTGATCCCCAGTAGATGGGTGTCGTTGCCAGCGAGCCGGATGACCCAGCGCTGGGTCGTCCCGGTCGAAGTCACCAGGAAATTGCGGTTGGTGATCCCCCCGGAGAGGGGCGTCAGGCGAAGCTCGTGCCCTGACAGCTCCGGCACGCGGCCCATCGCCCGGACGAGGTCGTCCCGCAGTTCCCCGCGGAGCTCCTCGTCCGGGAACGGTCCATCACTCACGTCTCGCTAGCCGATGACCGCCTCGCCGGTGACCGTGTCGGCCTCGACCTTCTCGCGAGCGATCCGTCCGCGCTCGGCGAAGAGGTAGTAGAGGAAGCCGATGATGACGACGACACCCATGATCAGCTCGAAGACCGGGATCGGCGGCAGGCCGACCTCGATACCGAGGACCTTCGTCGACGCCAGGATCGGGTTCGACAGGTCGCGGAGCCCGACGGCCGTGCCGTCCGGCAGCGGATAGGACGCGGTCCCGAGCGCGCCGAACGTGTCGGTCTGCCACAGGGCGAAGTTGATGATCATCAGCCCGCCCCAGACCAGGGCCAGGATGTTGAGGATCGTGCCCCAGCTACCGAGCTTGAACCACGCTCCCTGGTGCGGCCAGCCACGCCGGCGCGCCATGAGCACGCCCAGGTTGCACAGGAAATAGCTGCTGTAGATCATGCCGGTCGCGGCGATGGCCAGGACACCGGGCGAGCTCGTCAGCAGGAACGGGATCGCCGCCAGGACGCCGACGGCGACCGCGGCGTTGGCGGGCGTCTGGAATCGATGGCTCACGTGGCCCCACACGCCGCCGAACGGCAGCCGTCGATCGCGGCCCATCGAGAACATGAGGCGCGTCGTGGCGCCCTGGATCGCCAGGGTGCAGACGTAGACGGCGGCCAGGATGACGAACAGGTACAGCTTGCCGAAGTCGCCCATGTTCGCGTTGATGGTGTCGCCGATGGGGTTCGCCCCGCCGACGCCCCAGGCGAACTCCTGCGCACTCAGGATCTGGGCCGGCACGTCCTTGAACGACAGGATGATCGCCAGGAGGAAGAGCGCGCCGGTCGCGCCGGCGAGCCAGATGGCGGACAGGATCCCCCGGGGCGCCTGTCGACTGGCATCGAGCGTCTCTTCGCCGAACGTGCCCGCCGTGTCGAACCCGTACACGACGAAGAGGCTCATGAACATGCCGACGAGGAAGATGGACGGGAAGCCGCCGCTCGAGGTCACGTTCGGGGCCGTCTCGCGTGATGACCGAGAGCGGCTGGTGGTTGAAGAACACCAGCAGGATCAGGGCGAAGACGACCAGGCCGAGGATCTCGGCACCGACGCCCAGGTTGTTGATGATCGACAGCGCCCGCACACCGAACGCGTTGATGAGCGTCGTCGTGATCAGCGTGATCAGCGCGAGGAAGACGCCCATGTTGAAGACTGCGATCGGCGAGTCAGAGGCCAGGTCGGTGCCGAAGATGCTCGACAGCACGAGCGGCACGGTGATCGCCACGGCCGTCGTGGTGAGGACACCCGCCCAGAAGTAGATCCATCCGGTGAACCAGCCCAGGGTCTTGTTCGACAGGCGCTTGGACCATTGGTAGATCGAACCCGCGACCGGGAAGTGGCTCGCGAGCTCGGCGAAGTTGAGCGCCACGAAGGTCTGGCCCAGGATGACCAGCGGCCACGACCAGAAGAACGACGGGCCGGACACCGCCAACCCGACGGCGATCAGGGTGAACGTGCCCGTCGACACGCTGATGTAGCTGAACGCCACCGCGAAGTTCGACATGAACCCGAGGCTGCGCTTGAGCTCGGGTTTGATGCCCAGCGACTGGAGATGGGCGTCGTCCCTTGCGGCGACGTCCTGGGCCGAAACGGGTCCCGCCACGAGCAAGCCCTCCTACCGCCGCGCCACGCGGGCGCGAGACTGTCCTCTGGAGCGACACTGGACGCTGATGCGAGGAACGCCGGGGACCGGTCGGCGACGGGATCCCTCCGGTCCCGAGTCGCAACCTGCGCGCGAGGATAGCACCGCCATCGCGGCCGTCAACGACGGTTTTCGTGGGCAGGACGAGCCGGATCGACGGTGATTCGAACGTGGCGATGACAACGGGCCAGGCCCGCGGAGGTCAGCCCGCGCTGACGGCCTCGCGCAGCACGTCCGGCATCGGGCGGTGCAGCTCGACCGGGGTCACGTAGCGGTCGACCATGTCGCGCGAGCCGTTCACCCCGAGCTCGGTGAAGAGGAACGAGATCTTGCGCCGCTGCGAGGCGAGGATCTCGTCCTTCGTCGGCAGCTCCCAGAGCTGGCGCTTGAACGGCCCGATCGCCTTCTTGCGGGTCGTGTACACGAACTGCTGGTCCGTCTGGTCCGGCTTGCGCTCGTCGATGGCCTCGGCGTAGCACCACGCCTCGATCTCGCGATGGAGGGACTCCGGGAACGCCGGGTGCTCGTAGAGGGCGTTCTGGAAGCCGGTCGCGAGGTGGATCTCCGCGGTCTCCACCGCCGGGAAGCGGTGGAAGAGCTCGTCGGGCAGCGTGGATGCGCCGTGCTGGACGGCCCCGGCCAGCCCATGGGCGCGGGCGATCTCGCCGAGCTCGCGCAGGACCTCGAAGTCGAGCTTGACCTCCGCCACGCCACCGCCGGGCAGCGGGACGCCACCGTGCGAGGTGCCGGTCTGCACGCTCACCTTGCTGATGCCGACCGCACCGGGCGCCCGGGCGTCCAGCTCGCGCCGGTAGCCGTCGAGATAGGCCAGCAGCTCGTCGACCGTCGAGTTCTGCGTCCCGACCTCGCCGATCTCGCCGCCCACGCTGATCGTGGTGCCGTCGGCCTCGAGGGTCCGGATGAGCGCCGTGAGCTCCGCGGCGCGCACGTAGTTCTCGTGCTGCTCCTCGTCCGTGTTCGGCTTCGAGAGGTCCACCAGCGTCGACGAGTCGATGTCGATGTTCCGGTAGCCGGCATCGACCGCGAGCCGGCAGGCGCGCCGGATCTCCTCGGTCATCGCCTCGGGATCGGCGGCGTACTTCTTGGCGTTGAACTGGTAGTGGTCGCCCTGGATGAAGACCGGTCCGCGCCAGCCCGCGGCGATCGCGCCGGCCAGCACGGCCGTGGCGTAGTCGATCGGCCGCTGGAACGTGTAGGTCTGCTCGCTGCGGGCGAGCTCGAGGATCACGGCGCCCACGTCGGCGGCCGCAGCCGCCTCGTAGACCGTGCGCGCCATGTCGAAGGTCTGCGCGCGCAGGTTGATGGCCGGGACCGTGAAGCCCGACACCTCGCCGCGGGCACGGGCGTCGTAGAGCCCCTGGATGCTCGCCGACCGGGCGCCTAGCCCCTGGCTCGCCTCCCAGACCAGCCACTGCGCGGCGGCCGTCGTCGCTTCGTCCGTGCTGAAGGCCGCGGTCCATGCGAGGTCGCGGATGGCGGTGTCGCGGAACGCCGCCTCGTCATCGATCAGGAGCAGGTCGCCATCGAGATGGGCCGCGCCGCGCAACGTGGCGAGCAGGTCGGCTGGCGAGGTCGCGACGTGGGGCATCGGCTGGGGACTCCTCGATCGGCGGCTGGGTCCCTCAATGGTACGGCGTGCGTCGCGGACATGGGTCGACCGCCGGCCCCAGGGAGTGGGAGCCGGCGGTCGATGGGGCCGCGGATCAGCGGGTGAAGTTCAGGTTGACGATGGCCGCGGCCGCGTTCGCGTCACGGCGACCTTCGGCGATCGGCTCGAGCGCCTGGACCGCGCCGCGGAGGCCGTTGTAGGCGATCGCGAGGACGGCGACGATGACGACGGCCGGCACCATGAACGATGGTGCGACGACCGCGCCGATGGCGACCACGGCGCCGACGACGAGGGCCACGTCGAACTTCGAGATCGACTCGGCCGCCGCGGAGGCGGGGCGCAGACCGGCGTGATGCGACGGGCTGGAGATCGGGGCGATGGCGAGCATGGGACTCTTCCCTGACTGCGGGTTGATGTCCGTGATGCTCGGGGATGGGCGCGTCCCGGCCCATCGACCGCGGTCGCGTCCTCGACCCGGCAGATGACGATGCCCGCCAGGCGGCGCGCCGGGTGCGGCGGCCAGGAAGTCCGCGAGGCCAGGTCCGCCCGGCTAGGACGCCCGCCGGGTCCGGCGCCCCACGAAATCGACGAGCACGTACTCGCCGAGGTGCTCCGGCGACGCATAGAACGCGCGGCCGCGGTTCATCCGGGTCATGTGGGCGACGAACTCCGCGAGCGCCCGCGAGCGCTCCAGCATGAAGGTGTTGATCGTGATGCCGTCCTTGGTGCAGCGCTGGACCTCGCGGAGCGTCTCGCTGATCGTCCGCCGGGTCGGCGGATAGCTGAACTCCACCTGGCCGCCCTCGAAGTGCGCCGTCGGCTCGCCGTCGGTGATCACCACGATCTCCTTGTTGGCTGCCGACTCGCGGGCCAGGATCCGCCGGGCGAGGAGCAGCCCGTGCTGCAGGTTCGTGCCGTATTCGTAGCCGTGCCACGTCAGCTCGGCGAGGGCGCCCGGGCGGATCTCGCGGGCGTAGTAGGCGAAGCCGATGACGGAGAGGTGGTCGTGCGGGTACTGCGTGCGGATGAGCGTGTCGAGGGCGACCGCGACCTTCTTGGCGGCCAGGAAGCAGCCGCGCAACAGCATCGAGCGGCTCATGTCGACCAGCAGCACGGTCGCCGTCCGGGTCAGCTCCTCGGTGCGGTAGACCTCGAAGTCCGACGGGCGAAGGCGAACCCCGCGCGCCGCGACCCCATCACGGCCACGGCGTGCGGGCGGCGCGTTCTCCTCGCGCGCCAGCGCGTTCGTCAGCGTCGATCGCAGGTCCAGATGGAATGGGTCGCCGAACTCGTATGGCTTGGTCGTCTCCTCGCGCTCTCCGCCGCGACCCGAGCGGTCGATCCGGTGGCCCCCGAACGCGTCCCGCCGGAGCCGTGAGAAGAGGTCGTCGAGGACCTTCTGGCCGATCCGCCGGCTCCCGCGCGGCGTCAGCTCGAGGTGGTCGCCATCGCGGGTCAGGTAGCCGGCCGCCTCGAGGCGCCTGGCGAGCGCGTCGAGCGCGTCGAGGTCGCGAACGGCATCGTCGCCGAGGAGGTCGCGGACCTCGTCGCGGTCGAGAGCACCGAGGTCATCCGGGCCTTCGACGTCGGAGATGGCGTCACCGAGGCGGTCCATCGCGGCGAGCTGGTCGATGCGGGCCAGGGCGCCCGCGAGACCGAGCGGCTCGTCGCCGCTGAACGGGACCCGCTCCCCCAGCCCGCCGGGCAGGAGGAGGTCGAGGTTCGAGGCCAGCTCGGCGAGATCGACCAGGAGGCGATCGTCCTGCAGGAGCGCCTCCATCATCGACTGGAGCTCGGCCCGCTGCTCGGGGCTCATCGAGCGCATCAGCGACTGCATGGCGGCCATCCGCGCGGCGAGCTGGTCGATGATGTCGTCGAACGTGCGGGCGCCCGGGAAGAAGCCGCCGTGCTTGGCGAGGAACTCGGAGACGTCCGGGTCCGCGCCGCCGATCCGCTGCCGGATCAGGTCGTTGAGGTCGCGGACCATCTCGCGGTTGGCGGCGAGGTCCTCCGGGCTCATCGAGCGGATCGCATCGGACATCCCGCTCACGTACTGGTCCAGCATCTGCGCTCCGAGCCGCTCGACGAGGTCGTCGAAGCGCTGGCGGGCGTCGGGCTCCAGGAAGTCGTATTCGCGCAGGCCGCCGATGCGCTCCCCGATGTCCGACGGCAGGGCGTCGAGCTGGTCGAGTCGTTTGGCGGCGATGTCGCGCAGCATCCGGCGCAGGTCGGGATCGGCCGCGGCGTCCCCGCCGGCCGCGACGTCCCCCGTCGCCTCGTCCCCGCCGGCCACCTCCCCGCCGGGCCGCGGCCTCGCCGTCTTCGGCCGGTCCCTCCGCAGCATCGAGCCGCCGTTCCACGCCCGCCCGCTCCTGCGCCACGATCTCGTCCAGCTCGCGGCGGATGTCGCCCAGCACATCGCCCAGGCCATAGCGCTCGAGCATCGCCTCGCGGCGCCGCTCGAGGCGGTCCATGAGGTCGCGCAGGCCGGCCAGGTCGCCACGGGTCGGGTCGTCGGTCCGCCAGCCGCGCTCCATGAGCCGGCGGAGCGCCTCGGCCAGGTCGCCCTCGGCCATCACGTCGTCGGCGAGCGCCTCGAGGATCTCGTCGGCGTCGAGGTCGGCGACCTGCTGGCGTCCCGTCCCAGCGCGAGAACCGTGCCTGCCGTGCCAGCGCGACCTCCGCGGCCAGCCGCTCCGCCGCCGCGGCGGACGGGACGGCCCCGGCCTCCGGTCCGAGGTCGGCGGGGTCAGGCGAGAAGGCGGTCATCGCGACACGGCCGGCATCATCGGTGGTAGACCACGCCCCCGGCGATCCGCTCCTTGTTGATCCGGCGGGCGAGGTGGAGCCCCTCGAGCAGGAACTCGACCGCCGAGGCCACGACCGCGGGCTCCTCGGCGCCGTCGGTGACGTCGAAGGCGCCGAGGCGGTCGACCGCCTGGTTCATGCCCGGGCACCTCGCGCATCCAGGCGACGTACTCGCGCGACGGCGTCCGCTCGCCGGTCTCGACGATGAAGCCGTCCTCGAAGGCCTCGACGACCGGCTCGAGCGACTCGATGTCGACGTGACGGCTGAAGGTCGCATAGAGCGCCTTGGTGATGAGCCGCTCGACGATGCGGTCCTCCGGGGCATCATCGCCGACGGACTCCAGCTCGATCTTGCCGACCGTCGACGCCACGACCGCCCCAAGGTCCGAGACGCGCGGGGACCCCAGCGGCTCGCCGAGGCGGACGGCCCGCTTGAGGGCGGCGGCCTCCAGCACCTCGAGGTTGGCCACCGAGACGCGGACGCTGACGCCGGATCGCTGGCTGATCTCCGGGGAGCGGCGGGCGAGGTGGGTCAGCTCCGCGAGCGAGCTCCTCCATGAACGGCGGGGTCACGACGCCGGGCACCCCGTCCTCCACCCCGAAGCGCCGCTTCTCCTGGCGGACGATCGCCATCTCGTCCTCGAGGGTGCGCGGGTAGTGCGTCCGGATCTGCGACCCAAGGCGGTCCTTGAGCGGCGTGATGATCCGGCCGCGCGACGTGTAGTCCTCGGGGTTCGCGGACGCGACGACGAAGAGGTCGAGCGGCAGGCGGACGACGAAGCCGCGGATCTGGACGTCGCGCTCCTCGAGGATGTTGAGCAGGCCCACCTGGATCCGCTCGGCGAGGTCCGGCAGCTCGTTGATCGCGACGATCCCGCGGTTCGCGCGCGGGATCAGCCCGTAGTGGATGGTCAGCTCGTCGGACAGGTAGCGGCCCTCGGCCACCTTGATCGGGTCGATCTCGCCGATGAGGTCGGCGATCGTGATGTCCGGCGTCGCGAGCTTCTCCGCGTAGCGCCGGTCGCGCGCCGATCCAGCCGATCGCGGTCGTGTCGCCATCGCGCTCCACGATGGCCTTCGCTGCGGGGCTGATCGGCTCGAACGGGTCGTCGTTGAGCTCGCCGCCGACGACGACCGGGAGCCCGTCGTCCAGCAGCCCGACCAGCGCCCGCGCCATGCGGGTCTTGGCCTGGCCGCGTTCGCCCAGGAAGACGAGGTCCTGGCCGGCGAGGATGGCGTTCTCGATCGCCGGGACCACGCTGTCGTCGAAGCCGACCACGCCCGGCAGCACCGGCGTCCGCCGCCGCGAGGCGGGTCAGCAGGTTCGCCCGCAGCTCGTCCTTGACCGTGCGCGACCGCCAGCCGGAGGCGCGCAGCTCGGCGATGGTGGCGGGGAGCGACGGCCGGCGAGCTGGCATGGGATGTCCTCAGTGCGTGGCGTGGGTCGGAGCGGTGGGTGGCAGGTCGGTCTGTCGGTGGGCGGCCAGGGCGGTCCGGACGGCCTCCACCTCGGTGACCCCGGCGGCCGCCAGGGCCTCGAGGAGGTCGCGACGACGGCCTTCCTCGACCTCGAAGTCGCCGGGTCGCCGCCCGACGCGATCGGCGAGCTCTGGCGTGATCCCCCAGCCGAAGTGCTCGAAGGCGTCGCGCACCGGGTCCCAGGTGGCGAGCACCGCCGGTCCGAGCCGCTGCACGTGACCGTGCATGTCCCGGGCGGTGGGGCGGACGTAGTGGGCCGCGGCCACGCGCCGGCGCCCGTCCCCGAGGGCGCGCAGGAGCACGACCACGCCGAGCCGCGACAGCTCGTCATCGGCGAGCAGGACCGGCGGGCGACGGAGTCCATCGAACACGTCCTCGAGGGAATCGCCGTGGATCGTGGCCGCCAGGCCGTAGCCGACGGAGACGGCGCGGACCGCCAGCCTCGCCTCGGCGCCCCACGTGTATGACGGCAGATGGTCGGAGAGCTCAGCCGCGACCAGCACGGTCGTCGACGGCTGGACCGGCGTCTGGTCGGTCGCCGGGGCCGCGGGGCGGTCAGCGGCGGTCCGGGACCAGCCCAGCTCCGTCGCCTGGGGCAGCCACTCGAAGGTCTCGCCCGCTCCGGACAGCTCGACCGTCCGGATGCCGGGCGGCAGGAAATCGAGAAGGGCGCCCAGCAGCGTCGACTTGCCGGTTCCGGGGCCTTCGGCGGCGACGACGATCGGGACCCGGGCCTCGATGAGCAGCCAGAGCGTCGCGGCCAGCTGGGCGTCGAGCGTGCCGGCCCGGATCAGCTCCACGATGGAGCGCGGCTCGGGCGTCAGCGGGCGGAAGGCCCACCGACCCGGCGACGGGGAGGCGTCGGCCATCGGTGACTCCGGACGTTCGATACGGGGGCCCGGCTCGGGGCGGCCAGCGTACGGCGAGCCCCGGGGAGCGTCAAACGCTGCCGGCGTCGGCGGGACGGCGCCGTCGCCTGGTGGCTTGAACACGTCATCGGCTGGCAGGATCCACGGCTACCATCGGCCGATGGCGGCCACGACCGATCTCGAGATCCTCCCGCTCACCCCGGAGCGCTTCCCGGACCTCGCCGCCCTCTTCGAAGAGGGCGGCGACCCGAAGTGGTGCTGGTGTACCTACTTCCGCGTCCGCGGCCGCGACTGGACCGACTCGACCGCGACCACGAACCGGGCGGAGCTCACGGCGCGAGCCGCTGACGAGCCGCCCGCCGGCTTGATCGCCTACGAGGGCGGGCGCGCCGCCGGCTGGGTCAGCCTGGGTCCGCGGGAGACCTATCAGCGGCTGGTGGCCTCGCGGACCCTCGCCCCGGTCGACGAGCGCCCGGCGTGGTCGATCGTCTGCTTCGTCGTGTCGCGGCATGCGCGCGGACGCGGGGTGGCCACCGCGCTGCTGGGCGCCGCGATCCGCCACGCTAGGGATCACGGCGCGACCCTGCTCGAGGCCTACCCGGTCGATACCGAGGGCGGCCGGATCCCGTCCGCGAACGCCTACCGAGGCACGCTCGGGATGTTCGAGGCTGCCGGATTCTCGGTCGTGGCGAGGCGCCGTGCCGGTCCCAAGTCACCGGAACGGCCCATCGTCCGCCTCGCGTTGTGAGCCCCGGATACGTCATCCGTCGCGTCGCCGCGACCGTCGTCCGTCCGGGTTGACACGGGTCGCGCGTGGCGCCTAGACTGCCGACCGGCGCGCAGGTCGCTCGCCCTCGTCTAGCTCTCTTGGAGGGTCCCTCCATATGACGATGCTCCTCAGCTTCCGGCACACGCCGGCGCCCATCGGCGTCGACGCGCGCGGGAGATCTGTGCCCATCTCGAGCTAGCCGCAGGCGGCAGGACCGCCTTCCGGACAGACCACGAGCCGTGGGCCAGATCGGGCCCCCGGCTTTTTTGATGCCCTTCCCCGCCCCAGGCGGACCAGCTGGACACCACGAGCCGCGAGGCCCACCCCGACCGGCGTCGGAGGCGAGCCCGCGGCTCGTCCGTTTCCAGCCCCTACCCCGTCCAGCCTGGAGTCCACCGTGACCGCCACCACCATCGAACAACCGAAGATCGACGCCCCGGCGCTCCGGCCGGCCGTCTGGCCGGTGGCCGCCGGCGTGCCGGCCCTGCTCATCGAGCGCGTCAGCAAGCGCTTCGTGGTGGGCCGGAACAAGAAGTCGGTCGACGCCATCACCGACGTGTCGCTGCGCCTCGAGCGGGGCGACATCCACGGGATCCTCGGCGCCAACGGCTCGGGGAAGTCGACGCTCATCCGCCTCATCTCGGGTCTGCTGACCCTCGACGAGGGCCGGGTCGAGGTCTTCGGCCACGACATCGAACGCGACGAGATCGCGGTCAAGCGCCTGATCAACCGGGTCAGCGTCGACGCCGCGTTCTTCAAGAAGCTCAGCCCGATGGAGAACCTGGTCTTCGCGGCGCGGCTGTACGGGCTCGACGGCTCGACGGCCAAGCACGATGCGCATCGCGATCCTGGAACGGCTCGGCATCAGCGAGAAACGACTCAACCGCCCCATCGAGCAGATGAGCCGGGGGATGCAGCAGAAGGTCGCCATCGCGCGAGCCCTGCTGACGAGCCCGTCTCTGCTGCTCCTGGACGAACCGACCACCGGCCTGGATCCGCGCTCGAAGCTCGAGGTCCAGACCTTCATCGAGGAGATCAACCAGACCGCCGACGCGACGATCGTCCTGACGACGCACGACCTGGCCGAGGCCGAACGCCTCTGCGGCCGGATCACCGTCCTCAACGACGGCAAGGTCGTCGCCGAGGACACACCGGAAGGCCTCAAGGCCCTCATCAGCGAGCCATCGGGTCGGACCGCGACCCTCGAAGACGTCTTCATGACCTACACCGGCCGTTCCCTCGACGACGACGTCGAGGAGGACGAAGCCGAGACCGACTGAAAGGAGGTGATCAGCATGTTCTACGCCATCGAAGTCCACGGCCGGCTCGCGCGCGAGCGGATCGAGCGCGATACTCGCGCTCGCCACCGCACGACGCCGAAACGTCGCGGACCCTCCGTCGTCCCTCCGACGCGCCATCGGGCACCGATTCATCCCGATCGGTCCGCGGATCGCGGCGGAGCCCTCGCTCGAGTCGGTCCGGTCCCGTTGAGGACCGGGCCGACTCCCCCAACCTGGAGATCCTCCGATGACCATCGTCGCCCATGAGCTGAAGGCCTCCTACGCCTTCATCGAGCGCAACTTCTTCCTCACTCGCCGCTACTGGGGCTGGGAACTCGCGTTCCTGGTCTACTCGGTCGCGGGCGCGCTCTCGATCTCGTTCATCGGTGCCGACCGCAGGACCCCGAGCTGCTGCTGACCCTGGTGGTCGGAGCGATCTTCTGGAACTACCTGTCGGTCGTCTTCAGCTGGATCGCCGAGACCGTCTCGGTCGAGCGCTGGGAGGGCACCCTCGAATACACGTTCATGGCGCCCGTCCGCCGCTGGTCGCAGCTGGTCGGGCAGGTCTCCTACGCGATGGTGTACGGCCTGATCCACACCGCCGTGATCCTCCTCGTGATGGTCCTGTTCTTCAAGCAGCTGGACCTGAGCGAAGCGAACCCGGCCACCGCCCTGCCGTTCATGCTGCTCGGCTCGTTCAGCTTCGTCGGGATCGGCATGATCGCGGCCATCCTGCCGCTGCTCTACGTCGAGCGCGGCGCGCAGATGACCTTCGTGCTCCAGTCCTGCATCCTGCTCGTCAGCGGCGTCTACTACTCGGTCGACGTCCTGCCGGAGTGGATGCAGGTCCTCTCGCGCCTGTCGCCGGCGACCTACGTCCTCGACGGCGTTCGCGCCGGGCTGGTCCACGGGACGCCGGTCACCGAGCTCCTCCACGACGTCTGGCCGCTGATCGTGATGGGCTTCGTGTTCATCCCGTTCGGGCTGTGGGCGTTCGGCCGCGCCGAGCGCTACGCGAAGCGCACCGGCAAGCTGAAGCGGGTGGGCTGATGCTCGGCTGGGATGCGGGCTGGGAGACGCACCTGGCGCCCCTCGCGGGCACCGGGCGCGTCGCCGCGCGCGTCATCGCGGTCCACAAGGAGACCTCGATCGTGCGCGGCGCCGACGGTCTGGACCGGTCCGCGGCCGTGTCGGGCCGGTTCCGCTTCGAGGCCCTTGCCGGCTCCGACTACCCGGCCGTCGGCGACTGGGTGGCCCTGGAGCCGTCCGGCCCCGAGGCCGGCAGCGACGAGCGCGCGACCATCGCCGCGTCCTGCCCCGTCGCTCGGCCTTCACGCGGAGCGTGGCCGACGCCACGCGGCGCACCAGCGGCCGGCTCGCCGACGAGCAGGTCATCGCCGCGAACGTCGATATCGCGTTCATCGTCGCCGGGCTCGACAACGACTTCAACCTGCGCCGCCTGGAGCGCTACCTCGCGGTCGCCTGGTCCAGCAGCGTCGTGCCGGTCGTGGTCCTGAACAAGGCGGACATCGCCGAGGACCTCGACGGCCGTCTCGTCGCGGTCGACGCGGTCGCCCCGGGCGTGCCCGTCGTGGTCCTCTCGGCGCTCACCGGCGACCATCTCGCCGACCTGCTGCCGCACCTCGCGAGCGGCCGGACCGCCGTCGTGCTCGGGTCGTCCGGCGTCGGCAAGTCCACGCTCGTGAACGCGCTCCTCGGCGAGGAGCGGCAGTCGACCGCCGCCGTCCGCGAGAGCGATTCGCGGGGCCGCCACACGACGACCCACCGCGAGCTGTTCGAGCTGCCCGGCGGCGCGCTGCTGATCGACACGCCCGGCATCCGCTCGCTCGAGGTCGCCGGCGCGGACGAAGGCGTCGAGGCCGCCTTCGACGACATCCTCGAGCTGGCCACGACCTGCCGGTTCACCGATTGCGGCCATGACGGCGAGCCCGGGCTGCGCGATCGAGACCGCCGTCGCCGACGGGCGCCTGAGCGCCGACCGGGTCGCCAGCCACCAGAAGCTCGAGCGCGAGCTGGACCACGCGATCCGCAAGGTCGACCCGCGCGCGCGGGCCGAGCACAAGCGCAAGTGGCGGATCATCCACAAGGAAGTCGACCAGCACATGCGCGACAAATACGGAGGAGGCCGATGACCGAGATCGCGGAGACCAGCAACGACACCGTCTGGCTCGAGCTGCCGGGCGCGCCACCCGTCGCCGGGCTGCGCTTCCGCGCGTTCCGCGACGTGGCCGACTACGAGCCGATGTCCCGGGTCATGTGCGCGGCCGCGCAAGCCGATGACATCCCGTGGCTGCCGACCGCCGACCACCTGCGGATCGAGAACGAGGGCGACGACGGCATCACCCCGCGCGACGACATCGTCTTCGCCGAGATCGACGGCGCGGTCGTCGCGGTGGCCGGCAGCGACCGGGTGATCCGCGACGGGGTGCCGACCTACGAGATCTGGGGCTTCGTCGAACCCGGCTGCCCGCCGGCGCGGGATCGGCACCGCGCTGTTCGCGCGCAACCTCGCGCGCGTCCACGCGCGCGCGGCCGCCGTCGATCCGGGTCTGCCGGTGGTCATCGGCAGCCACGCGGAGGACGGCCAGGAGGGGGACCGGATCCTTGCCGAGACCAATGGCTTCGAGCCGGTCCGCCACTTCTTCCTGATGCGCCGCGACTTGAGCGCTCCGATCCCGGAGGTCCCGCTGCCCGACGGCATGGAACTTCGTCCGGTCACCCCGGACCAGCACCGCACGATCTACGACGCGCAGATCGAGGCGTTCCGCGACCACTGGGGCCGCCGCGAAGGGAGCGAGCACGGGTTCCAGGCGACGTATGCCCGCAAGGAGCTCGACACCGCGCTCTGGGCCGTCGCGTGGTCCGGCGATGAGGTCGCGGGCGTGGTCGAGAACTGGATCTGGGCCGACGAGAACGCCCAGCTCGGCGTCGAGCGCGGCTGGCTCGAGAAGGTCAGCGTCCGTCGGCCGTTCCGGCGGAAGGGCCTCGCCCGTGCGTTGGTCGCCGAATTGCTCCGCCGGTTCCGCGACGCGGGGATGACCGACGGGATGCTCGGGGTGGATGCCACGAACCCGCTCGGCGCCCTGCCGCTGTACGAGGGGGTCGGCTTCGAGATCGAGCGTCGCGAGGTCGCGTACCGGCGCACGGACGAGCCGCGGGCGGCGACGGCGGACTGATCGGGCGCCGGCGCCGACGCCGGCATCGAACCCGGCGCCCGCGGTCACCCCGTCAGGCGAAGAGCCGTCCCTCGCGGGCCACGAGCTCCATCCAGGCCCGCTCCCGGCCGATGGTCGTGGACGGGCCGTGCCCCGGCTCGACCGCGAGGTGGTCCTCCAGCCCGCCGAGGCGGGCGATCGACGCAGCCATCGCGCCCGCGTCGCCGCCCGGGAGGTCCACCCTCCCCCACCCGCCGGCGAAGAGCGTGTCGCCGCTGAAGAGGATCCCGTCGTCCTCCGCGAAGAGGCAGACCGAGCCCTCCGTGTGACCTGGCGTATGGAGCACGCGCAGGCGCAGCTCGCCGAACCGGATCAAGCCGCCCTCCGCCAGCTCGACCGCCGGGACGGACGGCACGATGTCGAACGGCGCGAACAAGGGCTGCGGGTCGGTGAGCCGGTCCCGGTCGAGCGGATGGACGGCGATCTCGGCGCCGGTGTGCTCCGCGACCGGCGTGTTGTCGCCGATGTGGTCCCAGTGGCCGTGGGTCGAGACGATCAGCTTGAGCGTCCAGCCGCGGGCGGCCAGCTCG